>NZ_JAKRCW010000002.1 GCF_022346425.1 Pseudoglutamicibacter albus | reverse complement strand
GCTCTCTGTAGCTCAAGAACGAGCGCTACGGGCGCAGTACGCGAAGCTCAACCCGGTCGAACTCACGCGTGACATTGTCCGGTATCAGGACATGCTCATCACCAAAGCCAGTTGGAAGACTAAGGTCCTCACAGCTGAGGTCGAAGACGCGAAACAGAACCGACGGAAACGACAAACCGGTGGGGTGAAACTCCATACTGCCTAAGCAGGGCTACGCGATCAATCTCTGTGAGGCACGACTAGGACTACGCGATCAACTTGACATGAGGCACTACGATCGGCTAGCGCTTGCAACGCTTCACGGCTGAGCGGAAGGCACCACCGTTCAATACGCCACCGCCCTGTTTCGCCCCTGTTCGGCACCCGAGCCCACCCGCACATCGTCCATGCTGGGTTATATGCATTGTCGTTAAATGATGTTGTCCCCGGTCATTCGCATGACCGGGGACAAACGCTATGTTTCGTCGGCGACTAGCCGCGTGGTGCTAGCTGCGGACCGTGACGGTTGCTGGGTCCAGTGGAACGCCAGGGCCGAAGGTCGTAGCCAGGGTGGCCTTCTTGATGTAGCGGCCCTTGGAAGCGGATGGCTTCAGACGGTTGATTTCCTCAACAGCAGCCTTGAAGTTCTCTTCCAGAGCGTTCTGGTCGAAGGAAGCCTTACCAACGATGAAGTGGAGGTTGGAGTGCTTATCAACGCGGAAGTCGATCTTACCGCCCTTGATGTCGCCAACAGCCTTAGCAACGTCCATGGTGACGGTGCCGGTCTTAGGGTTTGGCATGAGGTTACGCGGGCCGAGGATCTTACCGAGGCGGCCAACCTTACCCATCATGTCTGGGGTGGCTACTGCGGCGTCGAAGTCGGTCCAACCGCCCTGGATCTTCTCCATGAGGTCATCGGAACCAACGTAGTCTGCGCCAGCTTCACGAGCTGCGTCAGCGTTCGGGCCAGCAGCGAAGACCACTACGCGGGCGGTCTTACCGGTGCCGTGTGGGAGGTTCACGGTGCCACGAACCATCTGGTCAGCCTTACGAGGGTCAACCGAAAGGCGCAATACAGCCTCAACGGTTGCGTTACCCTTCGAAGCGCTCGTGGTCTCCTTGATCAGAGCCAGAGCCTCTTTCGGCTGGTAGAGCTTGCCGTCTTCAATCTTGGCGGCTGCTTCCAAATATGCTTTGCTGCGCTTTGCCATCTGCGTCTTTTCTCCTTGTGCAGTTGTGGTACCCGGGCCGCGCTCGACCCTTCCCACTCCCCTTCACGGGGCATGATGCTTATATCTGTAACGGGTTCAGTCCACGCTCACGTTGTGTGTTTGGTTCGCGTGTTTGAACCGCGCGCCACACGCGAGGGCGTGTAGCGAGAAGCGCGATTACTTCTCGACCTCGATACCCATCGAACGGGCGGTGCCTGCGATGATCTTGGACGCAGCGTCAACGTCGTTAGCGTTGAGGTCCTTCATCTTGTATTCAGCGATCTCCTTGACCTGATCCTTGGTGAGCTTACCCACCTTGTCAGTGTGTGGAACGCCGGAGCCCTTAGCAACGCCAGCTGCCTTCTTGATCAGCTGGGACGCTGGTGGAGTCTTGGTGATGAAGGTGAACGAGCCATCTTCAAAAACCGTGATCTCTACTGGGATGACGTTACCGCGCTGGGATTCGGTCTCAGCGTTGTAAGCCTTGCAGAACTCCATGATGTTGACACGGTGCTGGGCAAGTGCCGGGCCGATTGGTGGGGCCGGGTTTGCCTGACCTGCCTGAATCTGGAGTTTGATCAGGCCAGTGACCTTTTTCTTCGGAGCCATGTATGGTCCTTCTCTCTCAAACTTCACCCTCGCACAGGAGCGTACGAGGGCCGGTTGGCCGCCGTGGCGCGGCGACCGGATCGTCGGTCCCGGCTAAGCGAGCCGGGGCGACGAAAACTTTTGTGTTGTCTATGTAGCCCGCTTGGACTAGTTGACTTTGGTGACCTGGTTGAACTGCAGCGTGACCGGGGTTTCGCGCTCGAAGATGGAAACCAGGACCACGAGCTGGCGGGTTTCGAGCTTGACCTCGGAGATGGTTGCTGGCATCGATTCGAAGGGGCCGTCGTTGACGATGACGGCCTCGCCAACCTCGAAGTCTGCCTTGACCTCTGTGACAGGAACCTTTGCTTCTTTACCGGTCTCTTCGGCTTCCGCTTCAACCTCGATGGTGTGCTCGAGCATCGAGTACACCTCGTCAAGGCTCAACGGGGTTGGGTCATATGCGTTGCCGACAAAGCCGGTCACGCCTGGGGTGTGGCGTACAGCGCCCCAGGATTCATCCGTCAAGTCCATGCGGACCAGCACGTAGCCCGGGATGCGGACTCGACGAACTTTTTTAGAAACCGTGTTCTTCACGACAACGGCTTCTTCCATTGGAACCTGGATCTCGTAGATGTAGTCCTCCATATTCAGGGTCTGAATACGGGTTTCCAGGTTGAGTTTCACGCGGTTCTCGTAGCCTGCGTACGAGTGGATGACGTACCAGTGGCCCGGTTGCCGACGTAGTTTCGAACGGAACTTGCGACGCAGTTCGGTGAGCTCATCGGTTTCGGCTGCAGCATCGCTGTCCGCATCCTGGGCAGCGTCGACGGAGGCGTCGACGGTCGAGTCAACCTCGGTGCGTGGCTCTGACTCGTTAGCTTCCAGTTCCTGCTCGGACACTCGCTCCTACTTTCTGCTTGGTGCGCTCTGCGGCTGGCCGCGCCCGGTTGCGCGCGGCTCATTCGAGCGTAGTTATCGGGTAAACGACCAGACGGCGACCTTACCGAACACGAAATCCAGCAGACCCACCATGATCATGACGATGACAACGAACATGAGTACAACAAACCAGTAGTTCACCAGTTCCTTGCGGGTTGGTGAAACAACCTTGCGCAGTTCCTGGATTACCTGGGCAAAGAACAGAGAGATCGCACCGAAGAAGCCGCGCTTCTTGCGTTGTGCCGTGGTTTCCGTCACTGGTTCACCTTCCGATCTGCACGTGTCAGATCCTTCACTCAGATCCCTTACTAAGATCTCTTGCTGAAACAACATGGCCCCGCGGCCCCGATCCTGGGGTGCGGGGTCCACGCCGTCATCGCCGGGCGTTTGCCCAAACGCAGGGCAGACAGGACTCGAACCTGCAACCTACGGTTTTGGAGACCGTTGCGCTACCAATTGCGCCACTGCCCTATGAGCCGTGTCCACCGATTTTAGCCACCCACCTAAGCGCGCTGATCCGCAAACGGTGAACACCGAATGTCCAGTCTATACCGAACACGCGCGATAAGTCGAACTCATGCGCTCAGTACACACCACAGACAGTTACCTATGAGTACACCGTGCACTCTCGATGCACCCCTCATGCAGTTACTGAGGATCGTATAAGAAGTGCGAGTTAGGTCTTCCCAATAGATTTATTCACGTCTACCGTTGATGCACCGTGAGCGATCCACAGTGCTCCCTCCCCGAACACGAAAGACGATCATAGTGACTTTATCCACACCGCGCCCTCGCCGGGTCCACGCCCGTCGCGCGTCGCGCACTCGATTCCTTGGAACTCTTGGCGCATGCGTTGCGACACTGACTCTGGCTATCCCCCCGACGATGGCACACGCGACCCCTGTCGCATCGCAGCCTGAAGCATCGGTGCAATCGCAAAGCGTCATTGTTGCTAAAACCGACAAGCGGTCCCATGAGGATTCGCAAAAGGCTCAAGAGAACCTTGAACGCAAACAGGAGGCGATCGAGAAGCTCAACGCCGATGGCTATGACCGCTTCATCGTGACCTATAAGACGTCGGTTCGTGCCACCAATCAGGCGGCGAAGCGCTCCAAGGCCTGGGAGAAAGCCGGTAAGTCCTACGGAGTAGATGCCGAGGAAGTGCGCAAGACCGCGACCGGATCACACGTGATCGATCTTGGGGATCAGCGCCTCAAAGGTAAGAAGGCCGATAACTTCATGGACAAGCTCGCCGCTGACCCTGCAGTTGAATCCGTTGAGCCGGATATCCGGTTGTACCCGGTGAGCCTTGAGCCTCGCGATCAGGACTGGTCCAACCTGTGGGGTCTTCACGGCACCTACGGAGTGGATTCGCAGGAAGCGTGGAAGTACACGCAAGGTGAGGGTGCGGTTGTCGCCGTATTGGACTCCGGCATCACCCGCCACCCTGACTTGGATGCCAACATTCTGCCGGGCTATGACTTCATCGCCGATCCAGAAACAGCCACCGATGGCGACGGGCGCGATAACGACCCGACCGACAGCGGTGACTGGCAAGTAGCTGGAGAATGCGGCGAGCCCCGCGGACGTGATTCCTCCTGGCACGGAACCCACGTAGCCGGCACCATCGCGGCAGTTGCAGACTCGAAAGGTGTTGTGGGCGTAGCGCCAAAGTCTAAGGTCGTGCCTGTGCGTGTGCTCGGTAAGTGCGGCGGACGCTTGTCTGACTTCACTGACGCTATCGCCTGGTCAGTCGGAGTAGACGTGCAAGGTGCCCCTAAAAACCAGAACCCGGCTGATGTGATCAATATGTCACTAGGTGGTGGCGGAACCTGCATGCCGAGCTACCAGCGTGCCATCGACCTCGCCAACAGCCGCGGAGCCGTGGTTGTTGTGGCTGCGGGTAACGACACCACGAACGCCGCGAACTTCCAGCCAGCTAACTGCCAAAACGTAGTGACCGTTGGTGCAACCAATAAACAAGGCAAGCCAGCCCACTACTCGAACTTCGGTGACACCCTGGACGTATCTGCACCCGGCGGTGAAACCCATACTCGCGGTAGCGGAATCCTCTCCACCGTGAACTCCGGCAAGACCCGTCCCGTTGGCCCAAGCTACTCGGAATACCAGGGCACCTCGATGGCTACCCCGCACGTTGCAGGTGTTGCCGCACTCATGAAGTCCGTGAACCCAGAGATCTCCCCAGCTCGTATCGAGAAGATCCTCAAAGAGACCGTGAAGGCACCGAATGGCAAGTGCCCGCGTCCGTGCGGCGCAGGGCTCGTCGACGCTGGGCGTGCGGTCAAGGCTGCGGCCGGAAACAATGCGCCAGCTCCAAAGCCGACCCCTGAACCGTCAACGGAGCCAACGTCTCAGCCGAGCCCAGAACCAAGCACGGAACCAAACCCTCAGCCGACCCCGGAGCCAACCAGCGAGCCAACCACCGAGCCAAGTAGCTCGCCAACCACGGCACCAAACCCTCAGCCGAGCCCGGAACCAACAACGGAGCAGACTTCTGAGCCTGAGCCTGGGCGTCAGCTGATCCGTAACGGCGGCTTCGAGGAAGGCCTCGGGCCGTGGTCCAGCAACGCTCGCAACATCCTGGCCCGCAACAGCACTCATGCTCGCTCCGGTGACCACTCGGCTATGTTCAACGGCAACGGCCGCCCCTCGAGATACACGCTGGAACAGAGCGTTAACGTGCCCGCTAAATCCAACGCGGTTTTGAGCTATTGGCTCAAGGTGCGTTCGAACGAACTGATGCCCGCTGTGAGCGACACCCTCACCGTCTCGGTGTGGGACGGCAAACGCTGGACCACCCTGAAAGCTCACTCCAACGCAGAGAAGGGTGGCGGCTACCGCCAGCACCACATCGACCTCTCCCGGTTCGCTGGTCAGCAGATCAAGCTACGCTTCATCGGCCGCGAAGGGCTGTTCTTCGCTACCGCGTTCAACCTCGATGACGTAGAGGTCACCGTCAAATAAGAGACCCTCTACCGTGCAGGCGGTAGAGCACCATAAAACAAGAGAGCAAGATGCGGCCGGTCTGGAGAAATCCAGGCCGGCCGCATCTTTATCGGTTCGTTCCTCTTACAGGCACCGCCTACTGCATGCGTGCTTGCGAATCCGGTTCAACCGAGGTGACCTCCGGCAGCTTTTCCAAAGCCTCGCTCACCTCATCCAACCGGGTCTCTTTGAAACCAGGCTCCAAGCTGTAGACGAACGAGCCGTCGAACATCGTGAGCCCCGGCTTAGCCGCAACATCGAACTTCTCAAGGGCCCGAGCCACCTTCTTATCCACCTCGTCGCGGTCAGAACCCTTCTTAACCTGCAGGATCAACCCGTCAATAGTCCCCCGACCAACCGCTGGCGGACCATGATGCCGCAGCGAAGGATCATTCTTTGGGCCGCGCATCGAAGGAAGCCTGCTCGAAGACGGGCCGTCCTGAGGACCACCTGAAGCAGAAGCTGAAGGGGGCATGGTCGTAGACTCCTCTGACTCGCTGGCTGAAGGCTGCGTTGACTCATTGGCTGAAGGCTCCGCCGAGCCTGTTTCCGCGGGCGATGCCGACTCAGTAGCCGACTGCTCAGCCTCGTTCTGGGAAGGGCTGCTTGAGCATGCCGCCACGAATGATAAGGACAACGCGAGCACACACGCGGGAATAAGCCGCCGCGCCGCGCCCGGCGTTCTAGGATTCTTGCGGCTGTAAAACTGAGGCGTCATTTCTGAATGCATGCCTCATTTTCCCACTCGCCTCGCTAGGATGGAAGCGCTCCACATTATCTCTATCTGGTGGCTCGGAAACGCCCCAACGCACACCCGAACCGCATCATTGAAGGACTGTTCATGCCAGCTCGTCTCTCAGCCAGACTTTCCGCCATCGCACCATCGGCAACCCTCGCGGTAACCAACCGCGCCAAGGACATGAAAGCACAAGGCGAGGACGTCATCGGATTCGGTGCCGGCGAACCGGACTTCCCAACTCCCGGCTACATCGTCGAGGCCGCAGTTATTGCCGCCCGCGACCCGAAAAACCACTGCTACACCGCGACTAACGGCCTCATCGAACTGCGAGAAGCAATCGCCGCCAAGACCCTGCGTGATTCAGGGCTCGAGGTTGATCCGGCCAACATCGTGGTTACCAACGGCGGCAAACAAGCGGTGTTCAACACGTTCCAGGCCCTACTGAACCCCGGTGATGAGGTCATCATCCCCGCCCCCTACTGGACCACCTACCCCGAGGCGGTCAAACTCGCAGGCGGCGTGCCCGTCGAGGTCTTCGCCGGCCCTGAGGCCGGATATAAAGTCACAGTCGAACAGCTTGAAGCCGCGCGCACCGATTCAACCCAAGCGGTCCTGTTCGTCTCCCCATCCAACCCGACCGGTGCCGTCTACACGCCGGAAGAGACCAAAGCGATCGGCGAATGGGCCCGCGATAACGACATCTGGGTTATCACCGACGAAATCTATGAACACCTCGTCTACGACGAAGCCGAGTTCACATCCATCGCCGCTGTAACGGAAGGCCTTGAGAAGGTTGTCATCCTCAACGGTGTAGCTAAAACCTACGCGATGACCGGTTGGCGTGTGGGTTGGCTCATCGGACCAAGCGACCTCATCAAGGTGGTCTCAACGTTCCAGTCGCATTCAACCGGTAACGTCGCCAACGTGTCCCAGCGGGCAGCGATCGCGGCAGTCTCCGGGACGCTCGATGAGGTCCACACGATGCGAGAAAGCTTCGATCGCCGGCGCAAAGCCATGGTCGAAGCCCTCAACCAGATCAACGGCTTCCACTGCCCTACCCCAAAGGGTGCGTTCTACGCCTACGTGGATGTGCGCGAAGCCCTCGGCAAAACCTACGCCGGGCAAACCCCCACCACCTCGAGCCAGCTCGCCGAACTCATCCTCCAAGAAACCGGTGTAGCGCTCGTACCAGGCGAAGCGTTCGGGCCATCGGGCTTCCTGCGCCTCTCCTACGCGCTCGGCGACGACGACCTCGCAGAAGGCCTCCGCCGCGTTCGTGACTTCATCAACGGCGCTGGCTAGTCTCTGGGAACGACTTCGCGGCCAGAAACGAATTTCACCGAACACGACAGCAACCTTTCACAACACCGACCTTTGACGAAACCGACCTTTCAGGAAGTGTTCCACATGGATCCGATCTACAGGTGGCTTAGAGCCATGCCGATACGCCGCGGCCCCCGCCGGATGCTGGGTGGCGTGTGTGGCGGCATCGCACACAAAACCGGTTGGGACGTCGGGATGGTTCGGCTCATCACGCTCATCGCGTTGATCCTGCCGGTCATCTCGCTACCGGCCTACCTCATCGCATGGGTCCTCATCCCGTGGGGCGCCAGCGACGAGGCCGCCGAGCGTGCTGCGCGACGCCGCAAGACCGTCGCCATCCCGCCGCGGGAATACGATCCGTTACTGCTAGAAAAACTCATGAACTGGGGCGCCAATAAAGTGCGGAAATAGCTCAACGCGGATAAGAAAGCGCGGCACCTGCTTGAGAGCAGATGCCGCGCTTTTCCGTCAACGCAGCGTTCCCGTCAGTGCGGCGGTCTCTTCAGTGCCGCTTTCGCGCCGGCGCCTAGCCTTCTAGCTGGCGGCCTCAACCGCTGTGCGGGCCGCCACGAATGCGTCCGCGCACGCCTCGATGTCCTCGGGTGAGTGCGCCGCTGAAAGCTGAACGCGAATGCGGGCCTCACCGCGCGGAACCACCGGGAAACTGAACGCCGTGACATACACGCTGTGGTTGAGCATCTCGTCGGCAATCTTGGCCGCAAGCGCGGCATCGTGGAACATGACTGCGATGATCGCATGCTCGCCCTCAAGCAGCTCGAAGCCCTCCTCGTCCATGCGGCGGCGGAAGTGCGCGGCATTCTCGAAGAGCTTTTCACGCAAGTCAGCTGCCCCCGAAACCAAGTCCAGGGCAGTGATCGTTGCGGCAACGATCGCTGGGGCCAGCGAGTTGGAGAACAAATACGGGCGGCCTTGCTGACGCAAAATATCGACAATCTGCTGACGAGCCGCGACATAACCGCCCGATGCGCCACCCAGGGCCTTGCCGAACGTTCCGGTGTAGATGTCAACGCGGTCAGAAACCCCCGCATGTTCAGGAGTTCCGGCGCCGGTCTCCCCCATGAAACCGACCGCATGCGAATCATCGACCATGACCAAAGCGCCGTACTCATCGGCCAGGTCGCAGATTTCACGCAGCGGAGCAAGAAAGCCGTCCATCGAGAACACACCATCGGTCACGATCACGGTGCGGCGAGCGCCCGCGCCATCGTTGAGGGCCTTGGCCGCTTCGAGTTGGGCTCTAAGGTCTTCCATGTCGCGGTTGGCGTAGCGGAAGCGGGCCGCTTTAGAGAGCCTGATCCCGTCGATGAGCGAGGCGTGGTTCAGGGCGTCCGAGATGATTGCGTCCTGTTCGCCGAATAGCGGCGCGAACACGGCGCCGTTGGCGTCGAAGCAGGAAGAGAACAGGATCGCGTCATCGGTTCCCAACCAGTCAGCGAGCTTGCCCTCGAGCTCAAGGTGTTGGTCCTGGGTTCCGCAGATGAACCGCACCGAGGCCATACCGAAACCGCGTTCGGTCAAGGCTTCACGTGCGGAGTCGATGATCCGCGGATCATCGGCCAGGCCAAGGTAGTTGTTGGCGCAGAAGTTCAGCACCTCGCGGGCTTGGCCGTTCGCGCTAGCGGTGATGTGGGCTGACTGCGGGGTCGTGATGGTCCGCTCCCGTTTGGTCAGGCCCGAGGCCTCGATTTCATCCAGTTCAGCCTGCAAATCAGCAAGCATCGCCTCACGTGCATTCGTCATAATTCCTCAGCCCTTCCCCTCAACCTCATCGTTTACAAGCAGTGTGTCTAAGTAGAGTGTCTTAAACGTTTCGCCAATCCAGCAAGACCTTGCCGCGTTGCCCCGAGCGGGCAATATCGAAAGCCTCACGCCATTCGGAGGCCGGAACCACATCGGAGATCACGGAAGCGATCCGTTGCCTGAACAGCTCATCGCTCTGGAGCATCGCGGTCATTGCGTACCAGGTCTCATACATCTCACGGCCATACACGCCCTGCAACGTGAGCATGCGCGTCACAATACGGCCACCATCCACGCTCCACGCGCCGTTAGGCAAACCCAAAAGTGCAATGCGGCCGCCGTGGTTCATGTTCTCGATCATTTCCGAAAGCGCCGGCTGGGCTCCTGAGATCTCCAAGCCGACATCGAAGCCTTCAACCAGCCCCAGGTTGCGTTGCACATCGGCGATCTTCTCGCGACCTGCAAGAACCCCTGCATCCGCGCCCATGCCCTCAACACGTTTGAGGCGTTCCTCGCTCAAGTCAGTGACCACAATCTTGCGCGCGCCAGCATGACGGGCGATAGCGGCAGACATCAAACCGATCGGGCCAGCACCCGTGATCAGAACGTCCTCGCCCACGAGGTTATTCAGAAGCGCGGTGTGGGTCGCGTTGCCCAACGGGTCATAGATCGCGCCCAGCTCCGGGGTCACGAAATCATCCGTGTGAATCCACACATTCGATTCGGGAATCACCACATACTCAGCGAACGCGCCATCACGCTGCACCCCAACCGACTGCGTGTTGATGCACATGTGGCGGCGCCCCGCACGGCAATTGCGGCACATACCGCACACCACGTGCCCCTCACCGGAAACCCGGTCCCCGACCTTCACATCGGTCACGTAACCGCCGGTCTGGACGACCTCGCCATAGAACTCATGCCCCGGGATCATGGGTGGGGCGATCATGTCTTGGGCCGCCTGATCATAGGCCTCGATGTGCAGGTCTGTACCGCAGATCCCCGCCATCGCAACACGAATCAGAACATCGTGCGCGCCCGGGGCAGGAACGGGGCGGTCGGTGAACTCGAAACCGGCGTGCGGGCCAGACTTATACAGGGCCTTCATGGAGTCCTCCCAGAAGAGAAAGGGCGCGAGCCGAAAAACACGGGCCGGGCGCATAAGACGGTGCGGCGGCAGTTAGGAATAAGACTAACGCGCGCGCCGGGCGTCTGGGGAGGCCTTATCCGCGCAGATCCTTACCCATGCCGGGACCCAACCGGCCCACGTCCTTCGGGCGGCCCACCACATTGCCAGCGTTCGGGGGCACAATCACGGTCTGTAGCGCCTGATAGGTCTGCTCGCCGTCCACCACAGTCAGCTCCGTATCGACACCGACGTTCCGACGGATCACCGCCAGCGCAATCGGGCCGGCATCGTGATGCAAGACAGCACTTGTGAGCGTACCAACCGTGCGCTCACCCGCCTTCACTTCAGCGCCGGCCGCAGGCAACGTGTGTTCGGAACCGTCCAGGTCCAAGAACACGATGCGGCGCGGCGGATGCCCCAAGTTGTGAACGCGAGCCACCGTCTCTTGCCCCTTATAGCAACCCTTGTTCAGGTGGGTTGCCACGCGTAGAAGGTCCAGTTCGTGAGGAATCGTCTTATAGTCCACTTCTGTCCGGATACTCGGATTCCAGGCCGCGATGCGGACTTGTTCATACGCCATCAGACCGCCGATGCGCAGCCCAGCGTCCTGCACCGCGCTCAATACCTCCGGCATACGGGAGCGCCGAACCAGCGAGAAGAACCATTCACCATCAGAACCAGGATGCTCACCGCCGACCGGACCATACGGCCAGCCACCAACGCACACATCCGGCCACGGATCCCGCAACACCGGGCCCCACGCGTCCTCAAGCTGTCCTACCACCCCGGCTTGCTGTCCATCGGCATCGGCGAGCCGTTCGCGCAACACACAACGCGCCCCCACCACGGCCCATTCGGCGGTCACATCAGCAACCTCGACCTGGCTCATGAAACGCATCTTGCCCAGCCACTCGACCAAGCTACCCACATAGCCCGGTTCGGTGAGAAGCCACGTGGCTTCGCCGTCATCGAGAACACGCACATCAAAGTCGATGCGGCCCTGTAGATTCAAGAACAAGGCCCGCACCGCCACGTTCTGAACCGACTCAACGCCCTGGTTGGACTCGTCCGGGGTCGGCACACTCGGTGTCAGCGTGTCGAGTTTTTGGGAAGCCAGCGAGTTCAGCCACGTGAGACGGTCCGGGCCGCTCACCCGGGCCACATCCCACGAGGACAAATCAACGACCGCGCGGGCTTCATCCACGTCGCGGCCCTCACGCAAAGGCGAGCCATAGTGCAGAGCAATGCCGGCGTCCACACCCGAGGCACGCACTGCGCCTTCAAGGCTCAAGAACACGGAATCCGAGGTCGGCTCAACCGCGGAAAGATCAACAGGCTGCGGGTCTAGCATCTACACAAACTCAGCATGTCAACAAACTCAGCTTCTACAGCAGCTCGGCAACAACGCCTACTCGGCGGAGTCAGTGCCTTCGCCGCCGGCTGATTCCTCAGTCCCCTCAGCAGCATCGCCGTTGCTAGAGCCGTTGTTGTCGGCGGCGTGTCGGCGGCCACCCGGGGCAACGCGCTTCAGCTGGGCAGAACCATGCGCCGCGAGCTCCTCACCGGCATCGCCTGCGACGTCCCAACGCCAGAACAGCATCTCGTTGACCAACCCGTAAATGCGGGTCGCCCGATCATACGGATGCGCGTACTGCGAACGTTGCACACCTGCGGTTTCGAGGAACACCTGCGGGCCAGCGATGTGCCCCGAATACTGTTCGGTGATCCCACCAGGATGCGCGATCGTCACGTTGAGGGCAAAGCCCTCCCGGCCGTCCCGTTCAGTGCGTAGCTTCTCGACGTCTTCCGCGTTACGCAACGCAGGAACCACGTCACCCGGAATCAAGCCAGGCCCGCCATCCGATTCAGTCAGCTCACGTTCCAGCTGCCAGAAACCGGTCTCCACGGCGATCGGGCGAATAACCTGGCCCTCGTCATCAGCTAGCCACGTCTCTGCACGGTATTCAACAACCGGCAAACCAATCTGCTCAAAAGTGACGCGCTGGAAGAACCGCTGATCATCAGCGGCACCCTCTCCCAGCATCCCGTAGCCTTCCCAGCGGCCCAAAAGCCACGAAAACGGGACAAGCTCCGGCGTGAGATCGACGGGAAGCTCAAACGCCATAAATTACTTCTGACCCCGGAACAGGTAACGCACGGTGCCGATCGCGAAGCTCAACATGCCCAAGCCGGCAGCACCGATCAGGCCGTAGAAGAAAATCTCATAACCCAAGTAATCGTTCATGCCTCTAGTCTAGCCCCGTTCCCCCACCAGGCCAGAAACCGTCCGCAACTATGACCGCTCTAATAGATCAAATACCGGGTCACAAGCGCAGTGGGCATACCCATCGCAACCACGCCGCACGCCCCAGCGATAGCGAATGTCCACATCGGGATCTGACCCAACGCCTTAGGCCGGCTCAAGGTGATCAGCCAGACACCCAGCCCCACACCCACCACGGCGAGCGCAACCGAAACCCACAAAGCTGTCGAAACCGAGGCACCTTCCAAGCGGATCTCCCGGACCCACACAAACCAGCCGGAACCCAACGCCACGACCAGTGAGGCGCCAATGCATTCGGCGAGCACCGCTACCTTCTCGCGAGATTCCTCAACAGAGAACAGTTGCAACACGAAACTCAGCAGCACACCGACTGCCGCGCCCATCGGCCACCACGCCAACCCGTGCTCCTCCGGAAGCAACAGCATCATTCCCAGCGAAGCCGCCATCGTCACGAACATCACGATCCGGACCGTGGAACCACCCACGGCATGCTGGCGGCGCGGCCACAAAACACACATCGCGAGCAAAACCAACGCGGTCGTAAACAAACCCGCGCTCGATTCCATCTGAGTTGAGCCTGACTCCGCCCCCAGGCTCAACAAAACCGGGGCCGTAAGAACAACCCACACCAGCCCGGACAGAATCAGTAGCAACGGATAACGCACCCTTCCATCATGCCGCATCGAACCACGCCGCCCCAGTCAATCCACCACAAATGAGCTAAACCAGCACAAAACAGCGGGCATGCGTGCCGGGAAACGCGCCGCCGGGTTGTGCACTGCGCCTCGCTGGGCGCACGTTCACTGGCCATGAACCCGCTGGGGATGACTTCGCTGGACATGAACAGGCATGTTCATTGCGCCGCAACTCGATTAGCGTAATGACTATGAGCACGCATGAATCCCACGCTGCACACGGCCAGCACGCCTCAAACAACCAGCACGATGCACGCGGCCAGCAGGCTCCTGCCGCACAGGACGCTGACGCCACCAGCACCGATTCCACGATGTGGACGTTGTCCCGCTTTGATGGCCGTCCGTCTGATGCCGTGTTGGATGGCATCATCGCGGTCGCTCGCGCGGCTGAGGACGCCGATGGTCACGAACCGTTCAACGAACAGACCCGCATTGAGCTGCGCCGCGGCGAGGACGTGTGGGGTGTGATCGTCTCAACGGACCAGGCAGCATCGACCGATCAAGCAGCAGGCCCGGCGAATGCAGAGTGCCAGCCGCGTGAGAGCGTGGTGGCGGCCGCGATCGTGACCGGCGGGTCGAGCGAACCCGCAACCGTGGAGATGGCCGTGCATCCGAACAACCGCGGTTTCGGTATGGGCCAGGCCCTCGCGGACATGCTGGTGACCCAGCTTGAGGGCCGCACCGTCAACGTGTGGGCTCACGGGGACCACGATGCGGCACGCACCCTAGCGGAACGCGTCGGTTTGGAGCGTGTGCGTGAGTTGTGGAGCATGCGGCTATGCGACCCTGCGTCGCTGCCTGCCACCCCTGAGGTTGCTGGTGTGAGCATCCGGGCTTTCGACCCTAACAAGGATGCCGATGCCTGGCTTGACGTGAACGCGGCGGCGTTCGCGTCGCATCCCGAGCAGGGCAAACTCACGCGTTCGGATTTGGATGAGCGGCTCGCTGAAGACTGGTTTGACCCGGCAGGTTTCCTGCTGGCCACGGACGACGAGTCCGGTGAGCTACTGGGTTTCCACTGGACTAAGGTGCACGCGGCTCACACGGATGAGCGCGGGACTGAACACCCTGCAGTCGGTGAGGTCTACGTGGTGGGTGTTTCACCGGATGCGCAGGGCCGCGGTCTGGGCAAGGCGCTCACCCTGGCGGGTTTGAACCATCTCAAAGACGAGGGACACCAGACGATCATGTTGTACGTGGACGCCGATAACGCCCCAGCGGTCGCCCTGTATGACAGCCTCGGTTTTGAACGCTGGGACGTAGACGTGATGTATACGAAAGACGCCTAGAAACTACTTTCAGGTAACAGTTGGCTGACATCTGCCCCAAGATCTCACCTATATCGCCCTTCTGGAGAAAAACACCGCTAAACGAGCGGTATCCTGAAGGTGATTCCACCCGCTCTGCATGAGCCTGTATAGCTCGTGAAGAGCAGGGCCGATCACTGCACGACACCCATGCCATGCCCGGCGTCGAACAGGCCCGGCATCACAAGGAGGATCGCGTGGAGAATCACGCCGGAACCGTACCTGCGAGCAAACCGAAGCGTGTCAAGCCGACCGCTGACCGGATAGAGGCCCCAGAGGTCTCCGTCCACACTACTCCGGACGGTGATTTTGGCCTGGAGCGGTTCCTGGACCGGGAAATGTCGTGGCTGGATTTCAACCTGCGCGTGCTCGAACTGGCCGAAGACCCTGACCTGTTCCTGCTGGAGCGCACCAACTTCCTTTCGATCTTCGGTTCCAACCTTGATGAGTTCTTCATGGTGCGTGTTGCGGGCCTCAAACGGCGCATCGCAGCCGGCATGGCTGTCCCATCGATGACCGGGTTGAGTCCACAGGACCAGCTCGAGACCATCCTCGAGCGCGCTCAAGAGCTTCAGCAGCGGCACGCGCGCGTGTTCACTGAGCAGGTTCGGCCGGAACTGACTAAAGAGAAGATCACGATCATCCGGTGGGACGAACTCACCGATTCGGAACATCACCGTTTGCGGGACTGGTTCACCGAACAGGTTTTCCCTGTTCTGACTCCGTTGGCGGTGGACCCGGCCCACCCGTTCCCCTACATCTCCGGGTTGTCGCTCAACCTCGCTGTCTTGGTGCGGAATCCACAGACGGGCAAGCACCTGTTTGCTCGCGTCAAAGTCCCGGATGTTCTACCCCGCTTGGTCCGTGTTGACCCGCCGTCTCATGACCCATCGGCTGGGGTGCGTTTCGTCCCGCTCGAGGAGATCATCGCAACCCAGCTCGACATGCTTTTCCCCGGCATGGAGATCATGGAGCACTACACGTTCCGTGTGACCCGTAACGAGGACCTCGAGGTTGAAGAGGACGATGCGGAGAACATTCTGAAAGCGCTCGAGAAGGAACTGTTGCGGCGCCGTTTTGGTCCGCCGGTTCGCCTCGAGATCGATGAAGAGATGTCCGATGAGGTCCGCACTTTGCTGGTGCGTGAGCTTGGTGTTGAGGACTCTGAAGTGTTCGCTCTGCCCACCCCGCTGGATCTGCGCGGACTTGGCGCGCTGTCCCAGGTTCAGCGCCCGGACCTTCGCTATCCGCGGGCTATCGGCCGCACGTCACGATTCCTGAACGAGGCCGAGACCGCGATGGAAGCGAACGTGGTTGAGGCCGTCAAGGAGCGCGACATCCTGTTGCACCACCCCTACGATTCCTTCGCGACTTCGGTGCAGGCGTTCTTGTCCCAAGCGGCAGCTGACCCGAAGGTTGTTGCGATCAAGCAGACCCTCTATAGGACTTCTGGTGACTCCCCGATCGTGGATGCGCTGATCGATGCGGCGGAGGCCGGCAAGCAGGTTCTTGCGATGGTTGAGATCAAGGCCCGCTTTGATGAGCAGGCCAATATTTCCTGGGCCCGCAAACTTGAGCAGGCGGGCGTGCACGTGGTCTACGGGATCGTGGGGTTGAAGACTCACTCGAAACTTTCGCTCGTGGTGCGCCGTGAGGGTCATCAGTTGGTGCGTTACTGCCACATCGGTACCGGTAACTATCACCCGTCCACGGCTCGTTTCTATGAGGATCTTGGCCTGTTGACGTGTGATCCTAGCGTGGGTGAGGACGTCACGCGTTTGTTCAATCAGCTCTCCGGTTACGCGCCGCGTACCACCTTCGATCGCCTGTTAGTTGCTCCGCGTTCGCTGCGTTCTGGCTTGCTTGAGCGTATCGAGCAAGAGATCAGGAACAAGCAGGCGGGCAAGGACGCTCGTGTGACCATCAAGGTCAATTCGATGGTGGATGAGACGATCATCGACGCGCTCTACCGTGCCTCGCAGGCGGGTGTGCAGGTCGATGTGATTGTGCGTGGTATCTGTTCGTTGCGCGCCAATGTTCCGGGCTTATCGGAGAACATCCGGGTTCGTTCGATTCTGGGCCGGTTCTTGGAGCACTCTCGCGTGTTTGCGTTCCATAACGATGGCGATCCGGTGGTTTATATCGGTTCGGCTGACATGATGCACCGCAACCTTGATCGCCGTGTTGAGGCGTTAGTCCCGATCAAGAACGAGGACGATAAGCGCGGCTTGATCGAGTTGATGGACCTGTATTTGTCTGATGAGACCTCATCGTGGCATCAGCAGCAGGACGGCACCTGGAACCGTGTTCATAAGGATGCCGACGGCAACCGTCTGATGGATATTCAGGAATACTTGTTGAAGACCCGAGCTCGTCGAGGAACACCGAACGCATAATGTCAGCATCAATTTCTTTTCCTGTGCGCTCTACTGAACCGATCGGCGAAATCGCCGAGAGCAACCCCGATATCGTTGCCGCTGGTGTTGTGCCGTGGCGTATCGACCCCGATGATGGTTTGCAGGTTTTGTTGATTCACAGGCCTAAGCACAAGGATTGGTCGTTGCCGAAAGGCAAGGTCGATGATGGCGAGACGATCGCTGAGGCTGCGGTCCGTGAGGCTAAAGAGGAAGCCAACCTCAAGGTCACTTTGGGGATCCCGTTGCCGTGCACCCATTACTTTGTGGGCAAGAAATCGAAGGTTGTGTACTATTGGGCGGCTCACGTGGAGAAGCTGCGGCGGGTTAGCCCCGACGGCAAAGAGGTCGATATTGCCCGCTGGTATTCGCCGTCGAAGGCTTTGAAGAAGCTCACCAACGATGCGGATCAGGCCCCTATCAAGGCCGTGGTCGATGCGTATGAGCAGGGGCTTTTGAAGACGACGCCGTTCCTTTTGGTGCGACACGCGAAAGCGAAGCCGCGCAACAGCTGGACCCGCTCCGAGGGTGAGCGCACATTGGCTCGAACTGGTTTCACGCAGGCACGTGCCTTGGCTCGCATGTTGACGGTGTGGCAGCCGGAACGGTTGGTTTCAAGCCGTTGGACTCGATGTGTTCAGACGGTTCAGCCGTATGCGGCGGCTATGGATATGAGCATCAAGAAGCAGACCGCTTTGACCGAGCACGCCGCTGACCGTGACCCGGATAAGGCTCAACGGATCCTGTTGAAGCAGTTCAACAACCCGAAGTCTACGTTGGTGTGTTCGCATCGCCCCGTGATGCCAACCCTGTTGAAGGCCCTGAAGACGGTGACGCCTAAAGAACTGCGGGAGTTCTTGCCTCAAGAGAACCCGTACCTGGCTCCGGGGGAAGCGATCATCTTGCACCGGGCGTTGGATGCTAAACGCCGGTGGCGAGCCGTTGCGGTGGAGATCCACAAGCCGTTCGAAGACTGATTCGGCTCACGAGTGTCTGCTCGAGCGACTAGATCGCTTCAAACGTGTGCTTGGTAGGCTCGGAGGTGAAGCACCCACAGCGTTCGTGGCGTGTTTTGCGCCGTGTTGAAAGGAACCTGCCATGCCGCAACCTCCACTGATTCAGCAGCACACGCTCCGTGTTGAGCAGGACGAGGTCCAGTCTCGTTTCAATCTGTACGATGGCGATGATTTCATCGGGTTCATTCAGTACGAACAAGACGGCGACGTTTTGAGTTTCATCCACACGATCATCAAGGAAGAGTTTTCCCGCCGCGGCTATGCACGCGCGCTCACCACGATCGTCCTGGAACGCTTGTGGGCGCTGGGCCTCACCGTCGATCCAGTGTGCACCTACACTGCCGACTACCTTGAGAAGCACCCGCAGTACGCCGTGTTGCGCGCCCGCTAAACCCAGCATCCACAGCCAGCCATGGGGCGCATCGTTGTCCACAGCCTTCCGTGTTTTTGGCTACTCCCTGCGTAGAATCGAGTCTCATGACCGTCCCCACGCCATATGAAGACATGCTCAAGGACGTCCTGGAGAACGGGACGCCGAAATCGGACCGCACCGGAACTGGCACCATCTCGGTTTTCGGCCGGCAGATCCGCTACGACCTCAGCAACGGAACGCTGCCGCTCATCACGACCAAGCGGGTGCACTTCAAGTCGGTTGCGCTGGAGCTTCTGTGGTTCCTGCGTGGCGATTCCAATGTGCGCTGGCTCCAGGAACGTGGCGTGAGCATCTGGAATGAGTGGGCTGATGAAGACGGCGAACTCGGCCCGGTCTATGGCGTTCAGTGGCGCTCGTGGCCAACTCCCGACGGCGGGCACATCGACCAGATCGCAGAGCTCATGGAGCAGCTGCGTGAGAACCCTGACTCGCGGCGCCACATCGTTTCTGCCTGGAACGTCGCCGAGATCAAGAACATGGCGCTGCCTCCGTGCCACGCGTTCTTCCAGTTCTACATCGCCGACGGCAAGCTTTCGTGCCAGCTCTACCAGCGTTCGGCTGACACATTCCTGGGCGTCCCGTTCAACATCGCTTCCTACTCGCTGCTCGTGCACATGATGGCTCAGCAGCTTGGCCTGGAACCGGGCGAGTTCGTGTGGACCGGCGGCGACGTGCACATTTATGACAACCACATCGAGCAGGTCAAAACACAGCTTGAACGGGAACCATACGAGTACCCGACGTTGCGTTTCGCGCGGAAGCCGGAGTCCATTTTCGACTACGAGCTCGAAGACTTCATCGTCGAGAACTACCAACACCATCCGGGCATCGCGGCGCCCATCGCTGTGTGATCGAGCCGGCTGACTGATTCCAAGGATTTTGAGCCAACAGTTCCATGCATCAACACTTCGCTGACGACTTCATACCGCACGAATCGGCACGCCAGATCGGGATGATCTGGGCGCAGTCGGCCGAACGCGTGATCGGTGTTGACGGTGACATTCCGTGGCGGCTGCCTGAGGAACTCGCGTTCTTCAAGCACGTGACCGAAGGCCACCCCGTGATTATGGGGCGCAAAACCTGGGATTCCATCCCGGCCGCGTTCCGTCCGTTGCCCAACCGCACCAACATCGTGCTGACCAGCCAAGCAGAGACCCGTCACCAGGTCGCTGCCGCGGGCGGACACGCTGTGGATTCGATCGCTGAGGCCCTCGACATCGCTTACAACAGCGAGGGCAGCGAGCAGGTCTGGATTGTTGGTGGCGGCGCGATCTACGAAGCGTTGGAGCCGATGGCGAACCTCGCGGTGGTCACGACGGTTGACACCCAGGTCGAAGGCGACACCCTCGCTCCCGAGCTCGGTGTGGGGTGGGAACACGTGACCTCAAGCCCGGCCGGTGAGGGCTGGATCGAGAGCGAAAAACAACAGCTGCGCTACCGCGTGGATGTGTACCAACGAAAAGGCTGACATGAATACGACCCCGGAGAAAAACACGACCCCGGAAGGCCCAGCGGGTAGCGCGTCAGTGAACAACGACGCGGCGAGCGCAGAAGCTGACGCTAGCGAGGATCTGGTTCTGGGCACTCCACGCCCGGAGCTGCATTTCCTGCTGGGCTACATGTTGTTCCCGGTGCTCGCGCTCGCGAGCGCGGCGGCGGGTGTGTGGGCTGTGATCGTTGGCAACAAGATCGCGGGCGTGATCCTGTTAGTGGTTGTGGTCCAGGCGTTCGTGTGGGCTGCTGTGCGCAGCATCAGCATCCGGAAGAAACTCGTTGCCGAACGGATGGAAGCGGTCGAGGAGTTCTATACCGGTCAAGAAGCAATCGACCGTTGGCATGCACGCGAAGCCGAGCGCCTCGAAACCGAACGCGCACAAGCTGAAGAGAAACAAGCGGCTCAAGAACAGGCCGAGCAGAAACAGCGCGATTCCTAAGGGCTCGGGCTTGTTACGTCCTGCGATTCCTAAGGTCCCGGGTTTGTTAGGGGCCGCGTTCCATAAGGATTCAGCGCAGTGCTGTAGCGAAGATCTAGCTGTAGGAGGCTTCGAAGCATGACCAGGCATCCCGGGATCATCCCGCATCCTGCAACACTGGATCTGAAGCCGCTCGAGGTCCCGCCGTTGGACGGCACTCTCGATGCGTACGAGCATGCGCTCTGCTCAGTACTCGAAGGCGCTGAACTGGAACACGCTCACGAAATCGTCGAGAAATTCCGCACGGGCGCCGGCCCTAAGCTCGATGCCGCTCTGCGTGAGCGCGCCGAGGCCCGCACCGCTGAAGGCACCAACTGGTTGCACGAGGAATGGTATTCCAGCTACCTCACCGTCCGTGAGCCGCTGCCTCTGAGCACCAATGTGTGCTTCCAGCTCGCTCTCCCCCGCGAGCACACACCTCTAGGCTTAGATGGAGCGGTTGAGTTCATCCAGCGTGCAGCTATGGTGCACCTGCAGGTGGCCTCTGGGAATCTGCCGGAGGATGTGGATGCCCGCGGCAACCGCATCACGTTGAATCAATGGTTCGTCTACGGTGGCTCAATACGCCTCCCGTTGGAGGAAGAAGATCAGGTCTTCCCATGCACGCTAGATGAGGCGAACCGGGAGATCGGCGTTTTCGTCAACGGTCGCCTCTTCGCCGTACCTATCACTGACAGTGCCGGCAAGCCGGCTTGCGCCGAAGCGCTGCGGGCCGCGTTGGAGAACATTCAAGCAGCGGCAACGAAACCCCCAGAGCTCGATTTCAACGCCCCTTCCCTGCTGGGTTCCGGTGTTCTTGACGATCTGCTTCCAGACATGCTGGAGCACAGCGGCAACCATCTGGTGTATGACCGTCTAGCCGACATGCTCTTCACCGTTGAGCTATTGACCGACGAGCTATTGACCGACGGCGGCGCCACAGATACCCAGCGCATCCGTGATTTTCAGCGCATCAGTGATACCCAGCGCATCCGTGAAGCAACCTTCACCCCGCGCGGGGCATGGGCGTATAAGCCGTTGAGCTATCAGGTGAGCCTTCACGAGGCGTGGGCCGCGGTGCATGTGGAGCACTCCTGCATCGACGGCGCCACGCTGGTCACCGCCATGAAACGCCTCCAGACCGTGCAGTTGCCGGCGGAAACCTCAGAAGAACTCACACGGCTCGATGCCGAGGAGCTTGTGTGGACGCTCGATGAGGCGACCACGGCGCAGCTCCGTGAGCGGGTTGCCGCCTACACGGAGCTGGCCTCGAAGTTCACGGTGCAGATCGTCACCGCGCCGCATCGACCACCTGCGCACATGCCGTTCAAGATCAGCCGTGACGCGGCTGCTCAGCTGACCATGCACATCGCGCAGCAGCTCACTTATGGTCGCGTCCGCGCGGTCTATGAGGCCGTGGATATGCGTGAATACCGTGCTGGCCGCACCGAATGTCTGCGTTCCGCTACCGGCGAGGCCGTTGCTTTCGCTCACAAACTCGTTGCAGGCACCGCGACTCATGAGGATCTGCTGGCCGCCGTCGAGGCACACCGCGGCTGGGTCAAGCGCTGCAAGTCCGGTAACGGATTCGATCGCCACATCCAAATGATGGCGACGATCGATGGCAGCGATCCGTTCTTCACCGATGACGCCGTGCTGGCAGCGCGCCGGGACTTCCTCTCCACGACCTCGGTGGGTGGCCCCGAGCAGATTGTGCGTTACTGCTTTGTACCCACCCGGCCGGAGGGTTTCGGCATCTCCTATACTCCGTTGCCGGAAGCCACCGAGTTCTGTGTCTCGTGGAATGTGGATACCGCGGAGAAACCCGAGGAGTTCACAGCGAACCTCATCAAGGCATCTGAGATGCTGTGGGAGTTCCTGCAGCAGTGAGGCTCTGACCTGCCCTGGCGAGCCGAACGCCTGCCGGGATCATAATGCGAAAGATTCGGGCTTAGCGCCAGCGTTCTCGCGTAGCCTTGAAGCTATGACTTCTAAGGCTGTAGGTTTTGTCGGTTACCGCGGCATGGTGGGTTCGGTCCTCATGCAGCGTATGCAAGATGAAGGGGATTTCGCCGGTATTGACCCGGTGTTCTTCTCGACGTCCCAGGCTGGCGCGGCCGCCCCATCGTTCGCTGAGGGCGCGCCAGCGCTCAAGGATGCTCACGATATCGATGAGCTCGCCAAGCTGCCGATCATCGTCACCGCGCAAGGCGGCGACTACACGAGCGCTGTGCACGGCAAGCTGCGTGCGGCAGGCTGGGACGGCATCTGGATCGATGCAGCGAGCACGTTGCGGATGGAAGACGACTCGATCATCGTGCTGGATCCGGTCAACCGGAACGTGATCGACCGCGGCCTTGAGACCGGCGTCAAGGATTTTGTGGGCGGTAACTGCACCGTATCCTGCATGCTCATGGGGCTAGGCGGCCTGTTCCGCAACGGCCTGGTCGAATGGGCGACCTCGATGACGTACCAGGCGGCTTCGGGTGGCGGCGCGCGCCACATGCGTGAGCTGCTGACCCAGTTCGGCGATATCAACGCATCCGTCAAGGAGCTGCTGGATGATCCGGCGTCCGCGATCACCCAGATCGACACCGACGTTCTGCGTAAACAGCGTTCCGGTGAACTCGACGCAACCCAGTTCGGTGTGCCACTGGCGGGCAACCTCATCCCGTGGATCGATTCCGACCTCGGCAACGGCCAGTCCCGCGAAGAGTGGAAAGCCGGCGTGGAGACCAACAAGGTTCTGGGCACCACGGCTGAGAACCACATCATGGTCGATGGCCTATGCGTGCGCATCGGCGCGATGCGGTCCCACTCGCAGGCTCTCACGATCAAGTTGCGTGAAGACGTGGGCCTCGACGAGGTCGCCCGCCTGATCGACTCCGATAACGAATGGGCCACTGTTGTTCCGAACGAGAAGGAAGCGACCATGCATCAGCTGACCCCGGTCGCGGCATCCGGAACGCTGAACATCCCGGTGGGTCGCTTGCGTCAGTTGGAGATGGGCCCGCAGTACATTTCCGCGTTCACGGTCGGCGACCAGCTGCTGTGGGGCGCGGCAGAGCCGCTGCGCCGCATGCTCCAGATCGCGCTCGGAAACCTGTAGAAGGCGATCTATAGGCGGTCGTAGCTGTCCTTAAACGTGTGAGCGCTCAGCCGCGGTGGCTGAGCGCTCACACGTTTAACGCGCTATGCGGGCTTCGCTTCAGGGGTCGCGTTTTAGGCGTCGCGATTCATGCGTCGCGTTTCATGCGCCGAGCGAGGTCCCGATGAGCAGAGGCTCGTGGTGGAGTTCAATCCCCCACGCTTCCTTGACTCCGTCGCGTACCGCACGGGCGAGCGCCACGACGTCAGCGCACGAGGCACCACCCTGGTTGGTGACGGCAAGTGTGTGCTTAGAGGACAACGATGCGCGGCCGCCGGCGACCTCCTCGCCCGGCTGGCCTTTCATTCCGAAGCCCTTGTGATAGCCCGCGTGGTCGATCAGCCACGCCGCAGACAGTTTGACGTAGCCGTCCTTGCCCGCCGGATAGCGCGGAGCATCCGCTGGCAACGCGGCAGTGAGCGATTCCTCGACAATCGGGTTCATGAAGAATGAACCGCACGAGTTCGTGTCTGGGTCCCCCGCCTCCAAGACCATCCCTTTAGAGCGCCGCAAACCCAACACGGCGGTACGGACTTCAGCCAGCGAGACCCGGGTCCCGAGCTCGACGTTGAGTGCGCGAGCGAGCTGATCGTAAGCGACAGGCAACGCCTCGCCTCGTTTGAGCCCGAACGTCACGGCCAACACGACCCAGCGAGGCGAACCGTTCTGGGTTGCGCGCTTCAACACGGAGTTCCGGTAGGTCAACTCCAGCTCGGAGGCCTGCAGGGTCACGAGCTTGCCTTCGTGCCGGTCCCACGCCTCGATCGAGAGCAACGTGTTGGAGACGTCAGCACCGTACGCGCCCACGTTCTGAACCGGGGTCGCACCAGCCGCACCAGGGATGCCAGAGAGGGCTTCAAGCCCTCCGAGCTCGTGTTCAACGGTCCACGCGACGGCCTCGTCCCACGGATGCCCTGCCTCGATCGTCACCGGAACAATGCCATCCCCGGCGGCGGCTTGGGTGGCATCAGAAGTGCCAGCCCCTTCACCACCGCCAGCGGCGTCTTGACCCGGTTGATCTTCTTCGCCGACGGTGATGCCACGGGTTGCGATCTGCAGGACGGTCCCCCGGTAGCCTTCGTCAGCGATCACCAGGTTGGAGCCGCCGCCAACAATCAGCAGCGGGGTTCCGGCGGCGTCGGCCTCTTGGACTGCTTCGAGGATTTCGTCACGCGTGCGGGCCACGATGAAGCGGTCGGCTGGCCCGCCTACGCCCATCGTTGTGATCTCGCTGAGATTCCGCTGGCCCTCTGGTTCTTGCTGGCCCTGCTGCTGGCCCTGTTGCACCTGCTGGCTCATGCGGCCTCGGAGCGTCCGGCGACATTCACGATCGCTTGCGCGCGGTTGAGTACTTTCTCGCCGTCCAAGGTCACTTCGAGGTCCACGCGGATGCGGTCTTCGTCCACAACCTTGCCGACCGTGGCAACCACATCGAGGGTTGCGCCTACGGATTCGGCGGGGTTCGTGCCGGCCTCATCGGCCACTGGGACCATGCCGGTGAAGCGGGTCTGGTAGTCCTCGATCCTGCCGGGGCACCCTGCCCAGTCGGTTACGAGCTGAACGGCAGCGCCCATCGTGAGCATTCCGTGCGCGATCACGCCGGGTAGCCCTACTTCGGTTGCGAAGCGGTCGTTCCAGTGGATCGGGTTGAAGTCGCCCGATGCGCCGGCGTAGCGGATGAGGTCGGCGCGGGTCAGTTCGATCTGTGTGCGGCCGAGTTCTTGGCCCGTTTCGAAGGCAGCCATTCTTAGTCGTCCTCCCCGCGGATCATGAGGGTTGAGCGTACGGTGCTGACGGTTTCGCCGTTTGCGTCTGTGAGCACGGTTGATGTGGTGACCATCCCGCCGGTTCCGACGGCGCGGGCGCGGTCCACGGTCACGGTGGCGGTGATTTCGTCGCCGGCGACGAGCGGGCGGACGTGGGTAAAGCGTTCGTCTGCGTGGACGACGCGGGAGAAGTCGATGCCGGAGTTCGGGTCGGTGATGTAGGCGGCTTCGGCGCGCTGTGCGATCACGACCGCGAAGGTTGGCGGGGCGACGAGGTCGGCGTGGCCGGCGGCTTGCGCGGCTTTCACATCGTAGTGGTGTGGATGGGTTGCTTTGACTGCGCGTGCGAAGTCGCGGATTGCTTCTCGTCCGACCGAATATGGTGCGGCGGCAGGGTACGTGTGGCCCTGCAGGTCTGCATTCACGCCCATGTGGCTCACCTTCCGCGCCGCGGTCCGGCGCTGTTCATTTTCTGTTTGAGTGCTCGGCGGCCGTCCCGCATGCGAGAACCGAATCCGATGACGTGGGCGATGATGCCGATCATGAGGAACACGGATGCGGCGGTGAACAGACCGGTGTTGTCTTGGATGGCGCCCATAATGAGGAACACGAGGCCGATGAGGACCGCGGCGATGGTCGCGATCAGCATGGCCTTCGTGAGTGTAGAGGCGGAGTCCCAGTTGAGCATAGTTACCAGTCTAGTGGCCGATGCGCGGGTTTAGCTGATCGAGATGCCGGTGGGCTTGGTGCCTTGCTCTGGTTGGCCGTGGGCGTCGACGTACCATTCCATTTCGAGTTCGAATTCGCGTTTGATGCGGCCGCTGCGGCGGGTTACATCTTTGGCCTCGAGCTCGACCTTGAGGGTGTGCGGGAGCTGCAGGGTTTCTGCGGTCACGCCGTCGGAGACGGTGGCTTCGCCTGTGCGGATGCGCTGCGCGAGCCCTTCGAGGAGATCGGCGAGCTGTTCCCGGCTCATCGTTTCTTTCGCTTTGATGTTCAGAGGTTGCGCGCCTTCGCTCTGCGTCTCGTCGCGCCCTCCCCTATCAAGGTTCGGCCCTTGGCCCGTAGCACGGTCAGTCATGGTTACCCCCTTCCCCTAAAGCTATAACAGAAAGACCCCCAGCCTGAGGCTGAGGGTCTTTGTTTGTAGCGGTGGCGGGACTCGATCCCGCGACCTCACGATTATGAGTCGTGCGCTCTAACCAGCTGAGCTACACCGCCACGAATGAGAAAATCCCGCCGGCCCCGACCCGAACCGGAGGGGGCCTTGCGGGATTCTCATTCAGAGCCCCCTATGGGAATCGATCCCATGACCTCAGTCTTACCAAGACTGCGCTCTACCACTGAGCTAAGGGGGCAACAGATGAAGACTCTACCAGGGTTTATTCCCAACGCCAAAAACGCATCGAGCTCTTCACCTGTAGCCGGACATTTACCGGCCACGGCGCTTCCACTTAGGCGCGCCTTTGTCTTTGGAATCCTTGAATTTACGGGCAGCAGAGTCCTTCTTCTTGTGCTTGAAACTGCCCTTGCGGTCGTCACGGTCCCAGGACTTTTTACCGCGGGAACCGGAAGCGTGACGATTCTCACGGCCGCCATACTTCCCTCCGTGGCCGCCCCGGTCTTCGCGGTGCTCATCGCGGTACCCGCCCCGACGCTCAGGGTGTGGGCGGCCCCCACCGCGTGGCGCGCGGGATGGCCCGCCGTGATCAAGCTGGATGTCGATGCGGCGCCCGGCCACCCGGGTGTCTGCCAGCAACTCCAGGGTTGAGTCCGGCATATCCGCTGGCAGGTCCACGAGTGTGAAGTTTTCACGAATGTCGATGTGGCCGATATCGCTGGATACGAGCCCGCCTTCGTTGGCGAGCGCGCCAACGATAGCGCCAGGCATGGCGCGGTTGCGGCGGCCCACAGCGAGTTTATAGGTGACCTTGTCGCTGTCGTCCCGGCTGCCACGGCTGCCACGGCTACGGGACTCGGCGGCACCGCGCTCGCCCGCCACCGCATCGTGCTGTGCGCGTTCGCGTTTGGTGCGTTTTTTCTTCGCTGGCGGCGTGGTCGGAATTTCCTCGGTCAGCAGAGGCTTGCCGCCCTGAGCGAGAAAAGCGAACGCAGCAGCAACCTGCACGGCGTCAACGTCGTTCTCGGCAACGTAGTCGGTCACGAGTTCGCGGTACGGGGTGAGATCTTCTTGCTCGAGCGCAGGTGTGAGGCGCTCAGCGAGCCGGCCCAGACGGGACGAGTTGACGGCTTCGATCCCCGGGATCTGTGCTTCTTCGACGGTCCCGCCAGTTGCGCGTTCGATGTGCTTGAGCAGGTAGCGTTCGCGCGGGGTCATGAACAGGATCGCGTCCCCGGTACGCCCTGCGCGGCCTGTGCGGCCGATGCGGTGGACATAGGATTCGGTGTCGTGCGGGATGTCGTAGTTGAACACGTGAGAGATGCGTTCAACGTCGAGCCCGCGTGCGGCAACGTCGGTCGCAACGAGGATGTCGATCACGCCGTCGCGGAGCTGATCCACCGTCTTCTCGCGCTGGACCTGCGGGACATCGCCGTTGATCGCCGCGGCACGGAAGCCACGGGCCTTGAGCTTGGTTGCGACGTCTTCGGTCGCCTGGCGGGTGCGCACGAAAGCGATCACGCCGTCGGTGTCTTCGGTTTCCAGCAGGCGCGTCATGACGTCGAGCTTGTACTGGTGCATGACCTGGATGTAGCGCTGACGGATGTTCGCGCCAGGGGTCGATGCGGTGTCCACTGCGATGTGCTCGGGGTCGCGGAGGTAGGTGTCGGCGATGCGGCGGATCTGCTTGGGCATCGTCGCGGAGAACAGCGCGACCTGCTTGTCTTCCGGCGTGGATTCGAGGATCGTGTCCACGGCTTCGGCGAAGCCCATGCGTAGCATTTCGTCGGCTTCGTCGAGTACCACGTAGAGGATGCTGGAGAGATCGAGTGATCCGCGTTCGATGTGGTCGATAACGCGGCCTGGGGTGCCCACCACAACCTGCGCCCCGCGGCGCAGCGCTTTGAGCTGTGGACCGTATGGGGAGCCGCCGTAGACGGGCAGGATCGTGAGGTCGTCGAAGTAGCGTGCGTAGGAGGAGAACGCTTCCGCTACCTGGAGCGCGAGTTCGCGGGTTGGTGCGAGCACGAGGATCTGCGGGGTTTCGGCTGGCCCGTTGACGTCGTTGATTTCGGCGATCTTGGTGAGCGCGGGGATCGCGAACGCCGCGGTCTTACCGGTTCCGGTCTGTGCGAGTCCCACGACGTCGCGGCCTTCAAGCAGGGTCGGGATGGTCGCGGCTTGGATAGGTGAAGGGCGCTCGTAGCCGAGGTCTTCCACCGCTGCCAGAACGCGGGGTTCGATGTTCAGCTCAGCGAACGTCGGGCCCTCCGGCTTGGTTTCGGTGCTGGTGGTTTCGCGATTTTCAGCCATGTCAGTTTGAGCCATCTCGGTGGCCTCCTGTTTCTGCGGGAGGCGTCAACCGTGCACTCGTGGGGTGCGCGGGACGCGGGCGTTACGCCCGTGACCGGCTCACTCCCTCCACGACACACAGTGCCGCGCATCGGGCGAGGCACACAAACCACATGCGAATAGACCCCGTTCGAAGGGGCATGCATTTAATGAGGGAAAGCCGGATATCGGCGGATAATCCAGTCTACCCCGCAGCCTGCCGCGGAACCCATAAAGGAGGCGGGACTCACAAGAGTCCCGCCTCCGGCTGGTTTATTTATCCCCTGATGATTCCTTAGACGCTGCCGGTTCCGTTGATGCGGATGGCTGCTCTGAATCTGCGGGAGAACTCTGGTCCTCCCCGTCTTCTGACGGGTTGGTCGGGAACTGGTACTTGTCCTTATAGGCTGCGACGTTGATGCGTTCGATCTCGCGACCATTCTCAGCGACCTTCACAACGAATGAGCTTCCCATTCGTAGGTCGGGGAGATTTTCGAAGGTCAGTTTGCTGAGGTCACGGTCCGCGTATTTTTCGCGGTATTTCGCCATGACCGGCTGGATGTTCTCAGTGGTCGCGACCTCTTCGCCGACTGAACACGCTTTCTGGGCATCTTCAGCCACTGCAGCTGAAATGAATTCCTCAACGGCTTCCTCAGGCGAAGCTGCACCTTTACCGCAACCGTTTCCAAACGCATCACACCCGGTCAGCCCTGCCCCAACGGCAAGAACCACACCAGTACTCGCGAGTAGTTTCCTTGCGTTCGCTGAATAAGCCATTAAAGAACCTCCACTGCCCGTTTCAACAGCTATAGCGAGAACAGTAATGCGCCCGCCTACCACCCACAAGCGGTTTTAGATAACAATTCGGCCGCGCTCACCGGGCAGCGCTCCCGGCAGCGCGCACCGGATACTTTCACCGGCGGCGCGCACCGGGTGCTGGCCTATAGCCGCGCGAAGGCTTGTTCGAGGTCTGCGATGAGGTCTTCAACGTCCTCGATACCGACCGATAGCCGCAGCAGATCGTCCGGCACTTCTAGTTCGGTTCCCTTGACGGAAGCGTGGGTCATCTCAGCCGGATAGTTCATGAGGGATTCGATCCCGCCCAGCGACTCCGCGAGCCTGAACAGTTCCGTGCTCTCCGCAACAGCCCGTGCCGCAACCGCACCGCCTGCCAGCCGGAAGGAAACCATGCCGCCAAAACGCTTCATCTGCCGTGCCGCAACATGATGCCCCGGATGATCCGCAAGTCCCGGATATAGAACCTTCGTGACTTCCTTACGGCCCCGCAACCATTTCACTACCGCTTCAGCGTTATCGCAGTGGCGCTCCATCCGCACCGCGAGTGTCTTCGCGCCACGCGTGGTCATGTACGCATCGAACGGTGAGGACTGGTTGCCCGCAGCGAACTGGATGAACCGGACCTTATCCGCTAGCTCCTCCGAGTTGGTAACGACTGCGCCGCCCACCACATCGGAATGCCCGCCAAGGTACTTAGTGGTCGAGTGAACCACCAAGTCCGCCCCGAGTGCGAGGGGGGACTGCAGGTACGGGGAAGCGAACGTGTTATCCACCACAACGATCGCGCCAGCCTCATGCCCGGCAGCTGTCAACGCCTCGATATCCGCGATCTTCATGAGCGGGTTCGATGGAGTCTCAATCCACACCATCGCGGTCGCATCCTCACGGATCGCCTGCACAGCGGCCGCCGTGTCCGTCATGTCCACGGGGGTGTGGCGGATGCCGTTAGGGCCGTGGATCTTATCGATCAAACGATGCGTGCCGCCATAAACATCGTTACCCATCACGATGCGGTCCCGCGGCGAAAGCAAGCTCCGGATGATCGCGTCCTCAGCACCCAAGCCCGAGGCGAAAGAAATACCGTAGGCGCCACCTTCCAGGGCGGCGATCTGCTCCTGCCAGTTATCGCGGGTCGGGTTAGTGCCGCGCGAATAGTCGTACCCCAAACGCAGGTTACCCACCGAGTGCGGGTGGTACGTCGTGGACATGTGCAGCGGCGGGATCACCGCGCCAGTGATCGGATCGAACTCTTGACCTGCGTGCACGGCCCGGGTCGAGAAACCCAAACCCTGCATGTCCTTGGCCCGCTGCTCAGAAACACCCTGCTCAGCGGCACCCTTCTCAGCGGTGCCCTGCTCCGTGGCGTCCTGTTCCGTAGCGTCCTGCGCAGCACCGCCCTGCTCAGTAGCGTCGTGGTCGGTGGTCTTGTGTTCGTTGTTGTGGTCTTTTTTGTTCTCGCTCATTCCACGCTCCATGCAATCTCAAAGGTTCAATTCAGGTTAGGACGTCGATGGCTTCGCCATCGCGTAAGAGCACCACGCCAGAGTTGGCGCGTAACAGCTCGTGCAAACATTCGGCTGGTTGACACCACCCGATCGTGGGCATGTGCTGCCCCACCGCGTGCGCGGCATCAATCGAGGTTTCCGGGGATGAGCCCGCATCCAGCGCGGAGAGCACCGATTCGCGCGTGACCGACCCCACCAACTCCCCTACGCGGGCCGGCCAATGCCCGCCCCTAACAACAGGCAAAACGTTCACACCCGCGGCATCCAGCGCTTCCTTCGCTTCAGCGAGCGTAACGCCTTCGTCCACGCCGCGCACCCCTGGCAGCTGTTGTTGCGCACCAACAGTGGATGCCTCATCGGGCACCTGGATGCTGTAGCCGTTGGTGAGCATCCAGGTGTCGTTGAAGAACTTACCCATGTAGCCGCGGCCGGAATCCGGTAGCACCACAACCACAACGGCGTCCTCGGGAAGATCACGGGCCGCATTCAGCGCGGTGACCACGGCGAGCCCGGATGACCCACCCACCAGAAGGCCTTCTTCCTTAGCCAAGCGGCGCGCCATCGCAAACGCTTCGGCATCGCTCACAGCTTCGACCGCATCGGGAATCTCGGGATCATAGTTGCCCGGCCACATGTCATCGCCAACACCTTCGACCGCGTACGGGCGGCCCGTGCCGCCGGAATACACCGAGCCATCCGGGTCAGCGACGATCACCTGGACTGCGCCATCGGACACTTCTTTGAGGTATCGGCCCGTACCCGTGACTGTGCCGCCGGTACCCGCACCCATGACCACGTGGGTGACGCGGCCTTCGGTATCAGCCCAGATTTCGGGGCCGGTAGTTTCGTAATGTGACTCCGGGGCGGCAGGATTAGAGAACTGGTCCGGCTTATAGGCGCCGTCGATCTCGCGTTCCAGACGGTCCGAAACCCCGTAGTAGGACTCCGGTGAATCAGGTGCCACACCGTTCGGGGTAACCACAACCTCTGCCCCGTAGGCCTTCAAGACGGAGCGTTTCTCTTCCGCGACCTTCTCCGGGGTCACGAATACCGTCCGGTACCCTTTGAGCTGCCCCACCATCGCAAGCCCCACGCCAGTGTTGCCGGAGGTCGGCTCAACGATCGTTCCGCCGGCACTGAGTTTCCCGGCTTCCTCGGCTTGTTCGATCATTTTCAACGCAATACGGTCTTTGATCGAACCGCCCGGATTCAAGAACTCGAGCTTGGCGAGCACGGTCGCTTTAATGCCGTCCGTGACCGAGTTGAGTTTGACCAGCGGGGTGCCACCAATGAGGTCCAATACGGAATTCGCGTAACGCATAAGTCCACGGTACCGGCGCCGCACGCTCGCCGCGAAACTGTCAGGGGCGCATGCAACAGTATCTATATGAGCGTTCCTGTATCCGGTGAAGGTATGGCCCCCGATGCTGAGGCCAGCTGGGTTCCGCCGGTCCCGTTGGAGTGGCGTGCCGTGGTGTCCGCTTTTCAGTATGGGCGGCGTGACCCATCGTTGCGGATCAATGCGCACGATGCGTGGCGGGCTGTGCGTTATCCGTCCGGGATCGCTGAGGTCAGGATTGTGCCGGAAGGGGTGAGCGCGTCCGCGGTTGCCGGCGGGGCGGTGCGGGCGCGGTCGGCGCAAGCGAACCGGGGTGCCGCCCGCGGTATGGGTGGGCCGTTGGCACGTCAGGTCAGGTTTCAGGCGTGGGGCCCTGGTGCGGTAGAAGCCCTGCAGGATGCTCCCGACTGGCTGGGGCGTAGTGATGACTGGACCGAGTTCGATTCTTTGCCCGACCTCCCTGCCTTGGTTCAGCGGATGCGTTCCGAACGTCCGGGCCTGTTGTTGGGGTCTTCTGGTGCGTTACCTGAGCATCTCGCGGCGGCGATCTTGGCGCAAAAGGTCACAGCGCACGAGGCGTTCGGGGCGTGGTTACGACTTGTGACTCGTTTTGGGGACCCTTCCCCCGGGCCGATGGGCCGAACCGGTGAACTGTTCGTTCCTCCCACCGGGGCTGGGTGGACACGGATCTCGTCGTGGGAGTGGCATCAGGCGCGCGTGGATAGTAAACGGCGCAATACTCTGGTGCGCGCTCTTGAACGTGAGTCGGCACTGCGGCGGCTACAAGCCAGCGTCCCGGCGGGTGGGCCGAACAGTGGTCTACTGCAGATCGAGTCTGCGTTGCGCAGCATCCCGGGGGTTGGTGTGTGGACGGCCGCGGAGGTTCTGCAACGCAGCCACGGTTCAGGCGATAACGTGTCTTTCGGGGACTACCATGTGGCACACAACGTGGGGTGGGCGTTGACCGGCCGCCGAGCCACCGACCGGGAGATGGAGCAACTTCTGGCCCCGTGGACTGGGCACCGGCAACGGGTTGTGCGGCTGCTAGCGGAAGGCGGCGCAACCAAACAACGCATGGGACCCCGGCTCCACGCGAACGATCACCGCTGGCACTAGAACCCAGCGCTGATGGTGCCTTTGGTCCCGTTGACAGTGATCATCTGTCCATTCTTCAGTGCGCTGGTCGCTCCGCTCGCGCCCATCACGGCGGGAATGCCGTATTCACGAGCAACGATGGCAGCGTGGGAGAGGCGACCTCCAGTATCGGCTATGACAGCGGCCGCCAGGCCGAACAATGGCGTCCAGGATGGATCCGTGTAGTGGCACACCAGGATGTCTCCCGGCTGGGGTTGGTTGAAGTCTTCAGGCCCTGTGATGACCCGTACAGGGCCCGTGGCCAGTCCGGGACTTCCTGCTGTCCCGGCAAGCTTCGACGCTTTGGTTTGATCGGTGTGAGTCCACCACGCTGCGGCGGCATGTGGCCGTGCGGCTTCGCGTTGGCTGGCGATCAGTCGCGTCTGATGAGCGGACGTGTCCCTGACCAGTGTGTCCTGGATTTCGGTCAACGTAAGGTACTTCAACTGCTCGACAGTTTCGAGGGCTTCACGCCGGTGCAGTCGGTTTGCGATCTCATCGGTCACGCGACGCGCGATCACGTACGCCTCCTCAATGAGGTATACCGATGCTTCACGAGCGACGTGACCGTTCCGCCAGGCCGTCAGGGTACGGGCGAACCCGCGGCGGGCAAGGGCCGGTAACCGGCCCTTGATTTCCTCGACGAGTTCTTGATGGGAAGGTTTATCAGCAAGGCCACGCGGCGAACGGCGCACAGCGTCCAGCGTTGCATCAAGGCTAGCGGGGTCTTCTCTCCAAGACCTATGAGAAAAGGGCAGGTACAGCTGTGCAGTTCGGGCGCCATACTCGTCGAGGAAACGCCGCCGCATGTCGCGATAGGTAGAGGAATTTGGCTCGAGGCTTGCGAGCTTATGGAGTTCCTTGTCGATCACCACCGTAGTGTAGTCGAGGTCTCCGAGTAGGTCGTATGCATCGAGGTCTCGTCTCCTGGCCAGAGCCAAGTAGTAGCCGATTTTGAGCGCTGTGAGTTGTGCAGGCCCGACATAGTCGAGAAATCTCACCCGCGCTATGTCACTGACCAGACCCAAAATCTTCTCGAGGAGTGCCAGGAGTTCTTGGTCTGCAACCGGGGCGAGTTCCGAGGGCAGAGAGCTATCTAGTTTCCTGCGGTAATCAGCTTCCACGGTGGGCCAGTCAGCCGGGTCTGGGGACCGGTATCCAAGGAGGCGGACCAGCCGCCAACCCACACGGATGTCGGGGTAGGCAGCTGTGATAGTTCCATCGGGTTTCATTTCAAGGAGCTGCTCGATGGGGGTCGCAGTGATACCGATGTTCGCCATCCCGGCCTGCAGTTGCCGATGCATAGGAAGGATCGCGCAAAGGTCGAGGGGGTACGGCCCCGGGTAGTGTTCGACGAGGTCAGTGTGGAATACACGGGATGCCCTACCGATCCGTCGGCCAGAGACGGTTCGTTGTGGAACCTGTTGTGTAGCCGTCTCGGTGCTCGCAGTAGTGGTGATAGGTCGAGCTTGAAGTAGCCACAAAGTGGTGTCTGTGTAAGCCCATTCGAGGTCCATGCCTGCACCGTAAAGCTCTTGCACGGTTTCCCCGAGCCGGGCGAGCTCAAGCACTTGGTCATCAGTGAGACAGAGGCGGTGCCGGTCATCTTGGGGAACGTCAGCGATGCGGGCGGAAGAACCATGGCGGTCGATGCGGGTCTGTTTTGCCCCGAGTCGCCGCTCCAGAACACTGCTGGTCGTTGCACGGTATTCGTCTGGGGTCACTGCTCCTGAGACCACGCTCTCCCCTAGTCCCCAGGAGGCGTTGATGAGTGTTTCTTCTCCGCCGCTGACTGGGTCGCAGGTGAATAAGACTCCTGCAGTGTCGGCGTCGACGAGCTTCTGAACAACCACAGCTAGAGCAACGTCATGATGCTCAATACCGTGACGGCGTCGATAGTCAACGGCTCGAGCGGTCCAGAGTGATCCCCAACATTTACGGACCGCTTCCAATACGGCGTCCGTGCCGAAAATCCCAAGAAAGGTGTCCTGTTGACCGGCGAAAGATGCTTCGGGGAGGTCCTCTGCGGTTGCCGAAGATCGCACAGCCACCGCTACGTTCTCACCCCACGTGCTCAACTGGTTGCCGATTTCCCGGGCGATGGCGTCTGGCACGTTTTGACCTTCTACAGCTGCCCGGACGGCGTCTGGCCCTTGTGAGAGGAGCGCATCTATATCTAGGCCGGCGGTTGCTTCGCGATATGTGTCTGCAGACACAACGAAACCTTCAGGGACGGGCAGTCCCGCTCGTTCCAGCACACCGAGGTTCACTGCTTTACCACCGCCAGTGGCCAGGGTCGCTTCAGTGAACGGGATAATCATGAGGCTTCCCTTGCTGAAGAGGTATCCACCATTGCAGCGAGTGCGAGTTCCAGCTGTTGTGTGAGTCGCTCCGGTAGCGTCGGTCCGCCTTGCTGCCACGTCCACTGCGCCACGGGCGCGAAGTACGCCGATGCAAGCATCGTCACCGCGGCCTCCCTGTCCACGGGACGAAACTCACCTGAGGCGAGACCTTCGCTGACGATCGATCGCAGCAAAGCCATCAAGGGTTCACGTGAGGAGGACACACCTGCTTGATTCAAGGATGAAATCCGAGCTATGCACATTTGCCGCGCGGGTGCCTCATTCTCTACGTACCACTCACCAGCAGCGCTAAACACTCGTTGCAAACGAACCGCGGCACCGGCGCCTGGAGTGTCAGCATCTGTCATGACCGCCATCACTTGTTCACCCAAGAATGACAAGACATCCTGTTTGGTTGCGAAGTAGGTAAAGAACGTGCCCTTCCCTATATCGGCAACCTCTGAAATCTGGGAAACCGAGGTTTGCTCGAATCCTTGCTTCAGAAACAGCTGCATTGCAGCTTCGACGATCCGTTTCCGGGTCGCCTCTTTACGACGGGCGACGCGATCACTCGAACTCATAAAGATAGAGTAACAAGAAACTTGACCGCGGTCATTCACGTGGGAGTTAGCCTGTTTTATGAGGTGCCGCTGCGTGTGTTGGGGTTAGCATGTTTGGCGGGGTTTGAAGATGGTCCAGGCGGCGGTGGTAGTGAGCGGGGCCTGCTGAGCCTGCACGTCGTTTTTACAGGGTTTGCTTTGGCCCGGCAGGATAGCTGTGCGGTTGGGAGTGTTGGTGGTGTCGAACAAATCGGAGCGGTCCAACGCAGAAGCGGTACACGCCTGGCGCCACACGGGACGGTTTGCAAAAGACTCAGGCGCAGCCGCCGGCTTGTGGACGGGCGCCCCCGGTCCGGTAGCGGCTGTGGCGATCTGTTCTCGCTCGCTAGCGCTCGACACCGTAGAACCCCCCTAATCTTCCAGCCGTTGTCTTTTCGTTCCAAGACCAGCATGCCGTCGCCGGTTGAATTAGAACCACTTCACGAAAGGGGCACATCCTGGCTCGCGCCATAGACGATATCCGGTCGACACAGGCCGTTGTCGACGAACACCTGGCATTCGCGGATGCTGCCCTCGCGCTGGCCGGCCTTGAAGTGACCGACCCTGCATTGCGCGCCATTCTCGAAAGTGCTGCGCGAGACGAGCTGACGGGAGATGAGGCGGTCGCCGCGATCCGCCGTCATGTGCAGGGCTGATGGCTCGCAATACCACCTTTCGTACCTGGGATGACTACTTCATCCCAGGTACGTCCGTGTTACGCAACAAGTTCACCGCGCCGGGCAAGCCCACGGCGAACCCGATCGCATACGGTTATTACCCCGGCAGCGAGGTGATGAATCAGGCTGCTGAGGCCGAATACACGCAGCTAGCAGAGTAGGCCGGAGACCGTCTCGTCGCGACACATCAAAGCCCCTGGACATAAAAAATGTCGGGACATCGTGTGAACGATGTCCCGACACATTACAAAGTGGCAGATGAGGGATTCGAACCCCCGAAGGCAGTGCCAGCTGATTTACAGTCAGCCCCCGTTGGCCGCTTGGGTAATCTGCCATATTCATTTATTCCGCTTGCCCGCCCGTTCATGGGCTGTTCAAACGAACGATTCATAACCATACCAAACCATCCCAGTCCCCACCAATTCGGGGCCAACCCCAACCAGCAACCGCCACCGGCCGGCCGTGGTGGATCCCGCAGCAGCACCGGCCCCAGCTAGGCTTGAAAGCAAACACTTACTCAATAACACAGCCCAGCTTCAGCTGGCATAACCATCCAGCCCAGCTTCAGCTGGCTCAACTAACTCACCCGAGGAGGCCACGATGGCTAAAGACTCAACGTTCGATGTTGTCAGCAAGGTCGATAAACAGGAAGTCAGCAACGCACTGAACCAGGCACAGAAAGAAATCGCGCAACGCTACGACTTCCGTGACGTCGGCGCCGAAATCGATTTCGCTGGCGAAGGCAAACTGCTGATCAAGGCCAATGCTGAAGAGCGCGCCAAGGCAGTTTTGGATGTTTTCCAATCTAAACTCGTCAAACGCGGCATCTCGCTGAAGTCGCTCGAGGTTGGCGACCCCTACGCCTCCGGCAAGGAGGTCCGCATCGACGCCAGCATCAAGGAAGGCATCGATCAAGCGACCGCCAAGAAGATCTCCAAACTCATCCGCGACGAAGCCCCTAAATCCGTCAAAGCCACCATCCAGGGCGACGAACTCCGTGTCTCCTCGAAGTCCCGCGACGACCTGCAGGCCACCATCGCGCTGTTGAAGAACTTCGAAGACGCAGACCTCCAATTCGTCAACATGCGCTAAACATGGATTAAACAAAACCGGGGTGAGGTAGCCAAGCGATCCTAACAGGATCACGAGGCGACCTCACCCCGATGTTTAACGCCACAAACACTACACGGAACACGTCCACCATGAAGGCGACGCGGGCGTCTGACAGTAACCGGGCCTTAGGCGGCGTTGCGGGCTTCCTGGCGGCTGTTCATCAGACGTGTAGCCAGTTCCGGGCGACCATTGCGGCGCAACAGCGAATACAGTGCGCTGAAGCTGTAAGGGTAACCCGAACGTTCCGGGATCGTATCCGGTTCCGCATGGGTATCCAACAGGAATTCAACGTCCTCAACAACCGCTGCGTCGTACTCCGCTCGCTCCTGACGATTCATGGCTGATAGACCTCCTTGAGTCACTTCACTCCATGCCTGTCTGGCATAACGGCAGAAACCGCGTCAATGTTCCCACCGCATCATTCGTGTGACTAATCACACAGATGTTTTGTTCATCCCCAGGGTTGCCCCATTTCCTCCGCTTGTGCCCGTAAACGCTCGATGCGGTCACGCGTTGGTGGGTGGGTGCTGAACAAACCTTTGATCTTGCCAAATGGGTTGGCAAACATCATGTGCGCAGCAGACTCCGTACGGGGAGTCTCCTGCAACGGGGCATCCTGGATGCCCTGTGAAATCTTGAAGAGCGCGGAAGCCAAAGCCGCCGGGTCCCCCGTCAGCTCCGCGCCGGTCGCGTCCGCATCATATTCGCGGGTCCGTGAAACAGACATCTGGATAATCGAAGCCGCGATTGGGGCGAGGAACGCCATGGCGAGCATCGCCAGAATATTGCCACCATCACGGTTACGGCTATTGCCGCCAAAGAACATGAGGAACTGCGCAATCGATGTGATGACACCCGCAATAGCGGCCGCGACCGAAGAAATCAGAATGTCGCGGTTATAGACGTGCATCAACTCGTGCCCCAAAACACCACGCAACTCGCGGCGGTTCAACAACGTCAAAATACCCTCAGTGCAGCACACCGCCGCGTTCTCCGGGTTACGGCCCGTCGCGAACGCGTTCGGGTTCATAGTGGGCGAAACATACAGCCGCGGCATCGGTTTACCCGCACGTTGAGACAGCTCACGCACAATCGCATACATCTCAGGCTGCTCCGCCTCCGAAACCGGGCGGGCCTGCATCGCGCGGATCGCGATCTTATCCGAATTCCAGTAACCGATCGCTGTGCTCACCACACCGAAAGCCGCGAACCCAAACAGCCACACCGAATTGCCGGTACCGGCGCTAATCAAGCCGCCAATCATCAGCAAAAGACCAAACATGCCTCCGATGAGGAGAGCCGTTTTCAAGCCGTTGAACGAGGACTTCACGCTAAAACTTTCGATCGTTGCAGTGTTATACCGGCAATCTTGTTACCGGTTACACCCGGGTTCCGCTCACGCGGTTTAACCCGGCTGTAATCATTACAACGCATCAATGTTCAAAAACGTTCCCAAAAACCTGAATGAAAGCTGGGAAGATCCGATGACGAGCCGTAGAAGCGGCTGAGGTCTATTTGAGCGACTGCCCCTTGCGTGCGATTTCAACCATCTCTTCGCGTGGAACAACCTTGATCCGCTCGCGGTCCCCCTTGCCTGCGGCGGCCCACTCTTCACCGAGTTTGCGTTCGTGCGCATCGAGGGCCAGCCAGCCTTCCCACGTGGTGAACTCAACGCCGCGCTCACGCAGCAAATCGACCACGGCGTCTTCGGAAGGGTTCGATGCCGGGGCCAGGTTCTCGTGGTCCTCCAGCAGGTTGCCGATCGTCTCCAGGGCGTCACCTTTAGTGTGGCCGATCAAGCCGACCGGGCCGCGCTTGATCCATCCGGTCGTGTAAACGCCCGGGACCACGGCGCCGTCCTCGTCCAGTACGCGGCCGCCTTCGTTGGGGATCACGCCGCGTTTATCGTCGAACGCTACCTCCGGGATTTCGGTGCCGAAGTACCCTACCGCCCGGTAGACGGCCTGGACTGGGTAGTCGATCATCTCGCCGGTGCCGCGCACGTTACCTGTGCCATCGAGCTCCTGGCGTTCCATGCGGATACCTACGACCTTGCCGTCCTCCCCCAGGATCTCAACTGGGGCCTGCAAGAAGTGCAGGTGCAGGCGCCGCGATGCGGTCTGTTCTTCCTCTTCCTGCTCAACAACCCAGTTGGTCAGCGTGTTGACCATGGTCTTGACCTGGTTGTTGGTCCGGATCGCCTCGTCCGAGGCGTCATCGAATTCGAAGTCCTCCGGGTACAGGACAACGTCCACGTCACGGGAATGGGACAGCTCACGCAACTCGAGCGGAGTGAACTTGACTTGGGCCGGGCCGCGGCGACCAAAAATATGCACGTCGGTGACCGGGGACTTCTTCAGACCCGCGTGCACGTTGTCTGCGATCTCCGTGACCAAGAGGTCATCAGCGTGCTTGGAGAGGACACGCGCCACATCGAGAGCCACGTTGCCGTTACCGATCACGGCGATTTCCTTGGCATTCAGCGGCCAGTCGCGTGGCACGTCAGGGTGGCCGTCGTACCAGGAGACCACGCGCGAGGCACCGAAAGAACCCTCGAGGTCGATGCCTGGGATGTCGAGGTCGGCATCGTCGTTGGCGCCGGTGGCGAAAATCACTGCGTCATACAGGTCGCGAATGTCAGAAAGGGTCAGGTCACGGCCGTAGGTCACGTCCCCGATGAAGCGAATGTCGCCGCGGTCCAGGACCTTATGTAGGGCGTTGATGATGCCCTTGATGCGTGGATGGTCAGGTGCCACTCCGTAGCGGATCAGTCCGAATGGCGCAGGATGCTGGTCGAATAAGTCGATGCTGACCTCAAAGTCGCGTTCCGCTTTGGTGAGGATATCCGCGGCATAGACGCCGGCCGGGCCGGCACCGATAATCGCCACACGCAGTGGACGCTGGCTGAGGTGTTGCTTCAACGTCAATCCTTTCGGCAATGTCCCTCGTGCCACGCACCGGGTTGGCGGGCACGCTTCTTGCGGCTCGTCTTGCTGCGTTCTACAAAGCTGCGGTCCACAGCGTTGCGTTCTATAGCGTTGCGTTCTGTAGCGCGCCCTTGCGAACCGGCGCGCACGCGTGATGCGCGGGGTGAGGGAACGGAAAACATCCGCCCACTATTCTAATGGGCGGGCCTCACGGAACGATCCATCCCAGCCGTTGGGGGTGCAACTGCCCGATGCGGTCCGTCCCCGGAAGGCCGTACCGCATCGGGCACAGACTGACCCAGCCCAGACTAGAGGTCGTCTTCTTTGGCTTCGTCAGGGCGAACCATGAGGTTCACGATGGCGGCCGCGAGCCCGCCCCACACTGTCACGATCGAAAGAATCAGGAAACCGATAGCAGCCGGTGTCATGCTGTTGCCCCTTTCTGGTCGCCGTTGTCAACAGCGTCCTTTCCAGCGTCATCTTTGCCTGCACTACCTTCTTCGGCGGCGTCTTTTTCTGCGGCGTCGCGGCGCGTGTACTCTTCGAACTCTGGATCGAATTTGTCCTTGGACTTAGCCGACCACGGGATGAGGCTCAGCAGGATGGCGGCCACGACCAATGCACCGGCCATGCCCCACCCGAACACGTAGACGAACCATTCAGGGTATCCGTTGGCTTCGGCATACGAATTGCGGATGAGCTTCACGAATTCGGAAGCCAACAGGTAGGTCAGAAGGATCGGCAGCAGACCGCCAACGAGGAACATCCAGAACTTACCGACCTTGAACGAGGAACGGTGGTTGAGGTGTTCGGCAAGCACCGGCAGCTTGCGGGAGAACCACGTAACCGCGATCAGGGTTACGGCGGCGACGAAGGTGATGCCGAAGCTGTTGACGAACTTATCGACAACATCCAGTAGCGGCAAGCCCGTGGTGGATGCGAAGAGCAGGGTCGATGCGATCGACAGCGGGACCAGCACGGCCAGCGTGGTCTGCACGCGGCCCCAACCGAGCTTGTCTTGGAACGCGGAGACGATGACTTCGAGGATCGAGACCATCGAGGTCACTCCCGCGAAGGTTAGGGAGCCGAAGAACAGCACACCCAAAACTGGGCCCATGAACGCATTGGATGCGATGGTTGGGAACGCTACGAACGCGAGGATCGGACCACTCGTGACGGCTTCGCTCACGCTCACCCCTTGCGCTTGGGCCATGAACCCGAGGGCCGCGAAGACACCGATCCCGGCAAGGATTTCGAAGGACGAGTTCGCGAAGGCGACAACCAGGCCGGAACCGGTCAGGTCCGTCTTACGTTTGAGGTAGGACGAGTAGGTGACCATGATGCCGAACGCGATCGACAGCGAGAAGAAGATGTGGCCGTAGGCGGTGATCCACACGCTCGTGTCTTTGAGTGCTTCCCAGTTGGGTGTGAAGAACTCGTTGAGCCCGGTTGCAGCCCCCGGGAGCATGAGCGACTGGATGACCAGCAGAATGAACATCACGGTCAACAGCGGCATGAAGATGTTGTTGGCTCGACCGATGCCCTTACGGACGCCGGCGCTCATGACGATGATGATGAAAACCCACACGAGGATCATCGGGATCAGCACGCCCATAGGGAACGAGGTGGAAAGGCCAGCTTCCGGGGCTTCCATCTGCAGGTATTTCTCGAGGAAGAACTCTTGTTCGCTACCTTTACCCCACGCGAGCCGCGCCGAGTAGACGGTATAGACGGCAGCCCACGCGACGATCGCGGCGTAATAGATGCCGATGATCACGCAAATCAGGACCTGCCACCAGCCGAGCGCTTCAGTGCGTTTGTTGAGCCGGCGCATCGCAAGCGGTGCCGAGCCACGGTATTTGTGCCCGATTGCGTAATCGAAGAACAGCAACGGGATACCCGCGGTCAGTAGCGCGCACAGGTATGGGATGAGGAACGCGCCGCCACCGGATTCGTAGGCGACCGATGGGAAACGCCAAATGTTGCCCAGCCCCACGGCGGAGCCGATCGCAGACAGGATGAAGACGTTGCGGGAACCGAACGCTTCACGCTTGGTGCGTTTGTTCCCTGCTTTACCTTTGTTCCCCGCCATGCCTGAAGCGGGACTGGTGCTTGCTTGAGACATGCGCCATACATTATGACGATTCCACGCGGTGTTCTACTAAACGACGCTCTATTTCGCTGTTTCTCTGCGGTGGCGCTGTCTGAGATTCTTTTCGTCATTCGCGCCCCACGCGTGCCCGTAACGTGACAAACTGGAGGTATGTCTGAGCTGTTTTCGCAGTCCTACCGGAACCTTGTGACCGACCATTTCGAAGGTGAATGGGAACCAGATGACGGCCTGAGCGAGCAAGAATACGCAGACGCTTTGGCTGAATCTGATGTCTCTGTGTTGCCTGCCGCGTTGGAGCAGTTTTACCGTTCCGTGGGCGCTGTCGAGGACATCATGGAGGCCTACTATTTCGTGTGGGATCCCGATGAGCTTGAGATCCAGGACGGTTACGTGTGCTTCATGGAAGATGAAGACGACCGTTACACGTGGGGTTTCCCTGTCGAATCGTTGAGTGTCCCTGACCCGCTGGTGTTCCGGCGTTTCAACGCTAAAGACTCCTGGGCTGAAACCGGGGCGACCATCTCCGAGTACCTCCTGGATTATTTCGAGTGGGTGTTCACCGAGGTTGAGCCGGCGGTGGATGAAGACCTGTGACCGCTACTCCACATGGTTCCGCGCGGGTATGGGCCTCGCACGCTCCAGCCGATTACGCGTGCCCGTTCTGCGAGATCGTTGGCGGCGTGCGCCCGTTTTCGGAAGGTAACCTGTGTGTGCCGAGTGATTTGGTGTACCGGGATGAGGTGGTCTCGGTCATCATCGGTTGTGATGGGTTCGGTGAGCACGCCGGGCACGCGATGGTGATCCCTTCGGGCCACTATGAGGCGCTGTATGACTTACCCGACGATGTGAACGCGGCCTTAGCTGTCATGACCCGCCTGGTTGCGGTCGCGATGAAGCGCGCGTGGTCTCCCGAAGGGATTTCAACGCGCCAACACAACGAGCCGTCCGGTAATCAGCACGTGTGGCACTACCACCAGCACGTGTTTCCGCGTTGGGCCGCAGATGACTTGTACCGGCAGTTACGCCGCCGGTTGCCGGTTGATTTCCGGGCGCTGAAAGCCCGTGAACTCGCCGCCGCGTTGCGCGAAGTCCTCAACGAGGAAGGCCGCGACAGCAACGGAATCATCACGGGCTAAACGCGGTAGTTTTCGCGGCGATAGGCCCTCACGACACGAGTCTTAGCGGGGCCATAGTGAGGCCATAGCGCGGCTAGCCTTCGCGGGTCACCACCGCGTCAGCGAACGCCTCAAGCGCCGAACGCACCGTCCCGTGCGGTAGCGGGGCAAGCGCCTCGATTGCCTTGCGCGACCAAGCGCGGGCCTCATCCCACGCCCGTTGCGTTGCCGGGTGAGCAGCCAGCGCGGTAACCGCGGTCTTGAGGTCCTGATCGCTAGTGAGGTCGCCATCGACCAGTTCAACAACCCGCTGAGCTTCCGCATCGCCGGCAGCGGCATCTTGGCGCGCATACAGGACCGGGAGCGTATCCACGCCCTCACGCAGGTCCGTACCGTTGATCTTCCCCGATGCCTTCTCTTGGCCCATGATGTCGATGACGTCATCAGCCAGCTGGAACGCGATCCCAACCTTCTCGCCGTAATCGACCAGCACATCGCGCAGCTCGTCACTCGCGCCACCATAGAACGTGCCGTAATAGCCGGCGCACGCGATCAAGGACGCCGTCTTATCGGACAAAACCTGGATGTAGTGCGCGATGGGGTCCTCCCCCGCGCGCACGCCAGCGAACTCGTGCAACTGGCCTAAGCACAAACGCTCAAACGTGCGGGCCTGAACCTCAACAGCGCCCGGACCAAGCTGAGCCGCGAGCACCGAAGCCCGCGCAAGAATCAAATCCCCGGTGAGGATCGCAACCGAATTCCCCCACACATGCTGCGCCGTCGGGGCACCGCGGCGCATCGGGGCATCATCCATGACGTCATCGTGATACAGCGTCGCAAGGTGCGTCATCTCAACAATGCAGGCGGCCTTAACGACCTCATCCGTGATCCCCCGCTCCCCCAAGAGGGAAGACAAAACCACCAAAAGCGGGCGCACACGCTTACCGCCCGCCTCAGCGAGGTGGCGCGAAGCACGGTCAATAATCGGATCAGAATTCGCGACCGCGTTCAACAGCATCTTCTCGACCCGCGCGAGAGCCTCGAAAACCTGCGGCGCGAACTCGACATCATCCGCTACAGCACGGAAACCCTGCGGCAACTGGATAGTCGTAGCAAGAGCCTGGGTCTGCGGATCCAAGTCAACCGACTTCTCGACGTCATGGCCAGCAGACGTCCAAGAGGATTCTGTCACGATACTTTCAGCCTTACTTCTTCCGGAGAGAATTTCGCCGAGTGCTTCCCCGAGTTCCGCCCCGGAGTGCTCACAGTATTGCGCACGGGAGGCACAACACGTTCTAATGCTTGAACTACTCTATCCACCAAAGCCGGTGAATTCCGGTCAGACAAGTTACCCATGGCGCGTACAACAAAACGCATCAACGCATTCGAGCCCATCCCCAACCGGACCGCGGTACGCATGATCTTCGGGTTACCCACCATGTGAGCGAAAACCTTGCCCGCACCATAATGTGCACCAAAGTGCTGCTGAATCAGCTCGGGATACCGCTGAAGCCCGGCATCGAACGCGGCGCGCACCTGAGCCGGTGTTCCGCCACGGTAGCGGGCCGCGATCACCGCGTCATCAATCACATCAGCTGCGATCCGCGCCGACTCCATCGCCGCATCGATCCCCTCACCGTTGAACGGGGAAACCAAACCTGCCGCATCCCCCAGCAACACAGCCCCCGGAACCACGTGCGGGGTGCGGTTGAACGCCATCGGAAGTGCCGCCCCGCGCACCACACCCACCTGGTTCTCCGGGACGAAACCGCGGGTCGGCTCGTGTTCCTGCATGACTTCGACCCACTCGCTCAACGTTGAGCGCAAGTCGATGCTTCGGAAATCCTTAGCGGTATCCAAAATCCCCAAGCCGACGTTCGCGGTGCCATCTCCCACACCGAAAACCCAACCGTAGCCGGGCATCAAATCCCCGTTACGGTCCGGTAGCTGAAGCCAGGTCTCCATCCACGGTGAATAGGACATCGGCGAGGTGTAGTACACGCGCTGAGCCACACCCATCGGGCGGTCGGACCGCGGCAGGATCCCCAGCGACTTCGCGACAGGGGAAGAGTTACCGTCCGCGGCCACCACCACATCGGCGGCGACCGTGAACGGCTCACCATCACGCCTACCTTCAGGTGTGGTTCGCTGAACTGTGACCCCGACAACGCGGCCCGCGTCATCCCGGACCGCGCCGCGCACCGTGTGGCCCTCCAGGACCTCAGCCCCAGCCGCGGCCGCCATGCGCGCCAACTGCTGATCGAAATCGGCGCGGGTACGCGTCAAACCATAAGACGGGATGTCCGAGCTGAACCCCTCAAACGAAACCGTCGATGCGCGCCCACCAGCCACGAAACGCAGGCCTCGGGTGCGCTGCCAGCCGTCGGCCTCATCGTGAGCCATGCCGAGGTAGTTCATTTCCCGCACAGCACGAGGGGTCAGGCCATCCCCGCAGACCTTCTCACGCGGATAACGCGTCTTCTCCAAAACCGTGACACGATGCCCGGCGCGAGCCAAATACGTGGCGGCCGTGGCACCTGCCGGACCACCACCGGCGATCACAACATTGAGGGTCATGAATCTTGGGCAGCCTTAAACCCGCGGTGGATCGCCACAATACCGCCGGTCATGTTGCGGTACTGAACCTTCTGCCAGCCTGCATCCTCAATCCAGTGCGCGAACTCGTCCTGAGCCGGCCAGTCACGGATCGACTCCGCCAAATACTGGTACGCCTCAGCGTTCGAGGACACCTTGGAGGCAACCCACGGCAGAGCCTTCATGAGGTATTCCTTATACACCACACGGAACGGGGTGAACGTCGGGTCAGAGAACTCCGCGATCACAAGGCGGCCACCCGGCTTAGCCACACGCAGCATCTCACGCAGGGCCTTGTGCGGGTCATGGATGTTGCGGATGCCATAAGAGATCGTGACAACATCGAACGTGTTGTCCTCAAACGGCAGGTTCATCGCGTCCGCCTGAACAAAGTTGATGTCCGGACGGCGGCGGCGCCCCACCGCGAGCATCCCTTCCGAGAAATCCGATGCCACAACATCAATCCCGGCATCCGCGTACGGTTCCGAGCTCGTGCCGGTACCTGCAGCGAGGTCAAGGACCTTCTCCCCCTGTTTGGCATCCACGGCGCGCACCACAACACGGCGCCAGTATGGGGTCAGCCCGAACGTGAGCACATCGTTAGTGAGGTCGTAGCGTTCGGCCACGCCATCGAACATGCGGGCGACGTCATCCGGGTTTTTCTGCAGAGTAGCTCTCATCACGCTAGCTATTGTCTCTTACGACTCGCACGCAGTCGAAACCATCGGCCCGGTGCGTTAGCCCGAAACTAGCTGAACGTTCACACCACACAACCCCTGTGATAGCACCAAAGGTGGGGTGCGGCGGCAAAGAACATCCAGCTCGATTGTGGCGGGCTAATACAATGAGTGCCGACATGACTACTTCCGTGAACACTGACGAGCCTGCGTTCAGCCTGCCGTCCCTCCCCCACTTGCGCGTGATCACCCGCGCCCGCGGCACCCATCCGGCGATGGCCGCCCCAGCAACCCTCGCCGATGTTGCAGGCCCGTGGGATCACGTGTGGGCCCGTGGCGAAACCTCGATGGTCGGCGCCGGCGAGGTTCTTCGCCTGCAGGCCCGCGGGGATGGCCGCATCGATGCGTTGGCATCCGCGTGGCGCGCCTTGAGCTCCGCCGCCACAGTGGACGATGCGGTCGCGACCTCCGGCACGGGCCTCGCCGCGTTCTCCTCGGTGGCTTTCTCCCGCGCATCAGGCCGCGACTCGGTGCTGATTGTCCCGCGTGTGGTGTGGGGCCGCAACGGGGACCTTGCCTGGATCACGGTCATCCTCGACCCCGAAGAAGTCGGCGCGCTCGGGCCGGACCCGAGCCGCGACGACCTCGAAACCTACGCCGCACAGGTGCGCCGTGAGACAGCTAGCGCGGCGGCCAGCGATGCTCGCGCGTCCGACGGTGTTGTGTTGGCTGGCAGTGCTGGGGCGCGCATCGTCGATGATGCACACACAAGTGAGGCCCGTTTCCAAGACGGAGTCCGCGAAGCGATCCAGAGGATCCGTTCCGGTGAGTTAGCGAAAGCGGTGCTCTCCCGCGACGTCACCGTGGACGTGCCAGGTGGCGTTCAGGTAGTCCCCACGCTGCAGGCGTTGGCGGCCCGCTACACCGACTGCTGGGTGTATTCCGTGGACGGGATCATTGGCGCTACACCCGAAATGCTGATCGAAGCGCACGAGGGCATCGCGCGCGCCCGCGTGCTCGCCGGAACACTCGACCGCGCGAACCACGGTGAAGACGGCGCGTTCCAGCTGGCCAATGACCAGAAACAGATTGAAGAGCACCAGTACGCGATCGACTCCCTCGTAGAAGAGCTCGAACCGTTCGTGACCGAACTGCACTCCCCCGCCGCCCCGTTCGTTTTGACGCTACCGAACGTGTGGCACCTCGCCTCGGACGTGCGGGCACGCATCGGCGCGAGCGAAACCGGCCCCTACAGTGTGCTGGACCTGCTGCGTGCCGTGCACCCTACCGCGGCGGTGTGCGGGACTCCGCGTTTGCATGCGGGGCGTATCATCCGTGAGATCGAGCGTCTTGACCGCGGAGCGTATGCCGGCCCCGTCGGGTGGGTTGACGCCCGCGGCAACGGCGAATTCGGTATCGCTTTGCGATGCGGGGTCCTGGAAGGCTACGGCCCCACCGAGCCGACGGCCGCGTACGTTGGCCAGGGCACGTTCCCGACCGAGGTCACACTGACACGCCCCGGCGATGGTGATACTGGCGAGCCGGTTCCGGAGCGGATCCGTTTGTGGGCCGGCTGCGGGATCGTCGCGGACTCCGAGCCAGCAGCCGAACTGCAGGAGACGTGGGCGAAGATGCGGCCGATGCTCCAAGCACTCGGCGTAGCCGCCCCCGCCCGCAACTAGGCGAGGGCTTCAGCCGCGGCCGCGGCGAGCGCGCGGTGTAGTTCGCGTGGCTTTTCGCGTTCCGTGTCCACCACAAGCAGGCGGCAGCCGTGTGCGGTGCGTCCGGCGTCGAGCCATTCACGCACGTGTTCGTGTGAGCTGACCCGTTGCGCGTCCCAACCGTAGGCGAGCGCTAGCTCGACCGCGTCGAGGCCATGTGGGACACGGAAGAACCTGTCGACGGCTTCCTGGTAGCCTCCGCGGGCAGCGACAGTGCCGTGCTCCAGCGTTGAGAAGATGGTGCCTCCGCCGTCGTCGGCGACCACAACATCGAGCTGGGGAACCGCTTCGAGCGAGGGCACCAGCATTCCCGCCGCCCCGTAGAGGAACGTGACGTCCCCCATGAACGCGAGCGTGCGGCGGCGTTCGGCGAGCGCGATCCCTGCGGCGGTGGAGATAGTGCCATCGATGCCAGCGAGCCCGCGGTTCGCATACACGCGCGGGCCGCGGCCCCGCCGCGGGGTTGCGGCGATGTCCATGTCTCGCACCGGCCGTGATGACCCGATCACGGCTGGCCCGGATAGCCCGGACCACACGTCGGCTGCCAGCGATGGGCCCGTGAGCCTACCCGTGACGTGTTCGCGTTCTGCGACCACCATGTTCACGGCCGCCACGACACGTTCATCGGCCTCACGCCACGCCTCGACCCAGCCTTGCGGGCCTATACCCGCGAACTGGGCGGCTTGAGCGAAACTACGCACGGGCGTCTCGGGGCGTTTGGACAGTTCGCACCACGCTAGCGGGCCCGGCGCATAGATCGCCGAGTCGATGTCATCACGGGCAAGTAGAGCGTTGATTGTTCGTGAGAGAGTCGGGCGGCCAAACAAGACCACCGCCTCGATCTGGTCCGCGAACGCCGCCAGCGTGAACTGATACGCCGTCAACGCGTTCTCGCCGTGGCGTGCATTCGAAGAGGGCTCCGCTAAAAGCGGCAGGTCTAAAGCGTGAGCGAAATGCGCGGCTTCCTCCCCCGCATCGTGGCCTGCAACCACAACAGTCCTGCGGTGAACATCGGGGCGTTCGCTGCCTGTGCGGTGTACCGCGCTCTCTTCCGTGCCGTGTGCTGTGGTCCCTTCCGTGCCGTGTGCTGTGGTCCCTTCCGTGCCGCGTTCAGCGCCGTGTTCCGTACCGTGTTCAGCGCCGTGTTCCGTACGCCGTGCCGCGGCACCCCTGAGTGTTTCGCGGGATAGGACGCGCGGGACCGGTACTGCGGCTGCGAGCGCATCGATCTCGAGTAGCTCAACATCGCTGAGTTCGGGGTGTTGGCGGGCTACACGTTCGGCGGGTTGTTCCGCGGCGGTGATCATCGCGTCATTCGGCGGGTAGAGCGGGTCTTCGAATGCACAGTTGATGTGTACCGGGCCCGGAGCGTGCTGCTTGTTGCCAAGCGTCGCCACCAAGGCTTCAGCTACTGCGGCTGTAGGGTCCTCGCCCGCCGGAATGTGCACGCTTGAACGCGTGTGGTGCGCGAAGATACCGGCCTGTTGGGTAGTTTGTGATGCGCCCGTACCGTGCAAACGTTCGGGCCGGTCGGCTGTCAACAGCACGAGCTTGACGCCCGCGTGCGTAGCCTCCATCAACGCCGGGAACAGGTTCGCTACAGCAGAACCGGACGTCGTGACAACCGCAACCGGCGCGTTGGAGGCCAAAGACAGCCCGAGCGCGAGGAACCCCGCCTCACGCTCATCGAGCCGCGCATGCACCGACAGCACACCGTCGCGCTCGGCCTCGGCGAGCGCATACGCCAACGGCGCCGAACGCGACCCAGGCGCCACCACAACATGCCGCATCCCGGCGGAGACACATCCCTGGACGATCAGCCGCGCAGACTCAACAGCAGGCACAGACGGCCCAACAGACATAGAAGGCATAACCCCAGTGTATGAGCGGGGTTATGCGTGCGGAGGCACTCCAGGTACCTGTTTCTGGGCCAGCAGCTCCTGGACTTTCCGCGGTGTCGGCTCCATGCGGGCGATCGCTTCCCACTCGGGGTGGGACCCCGGCGGCGCAATGCCTTCCAGCCCGGGCCGCATCGGGATCAAGAACAGCCTACGCCGCGGACTGGGGAAGGCATCCATCGCATCGAACAGCATTTTCGCGGGCACCAGCGGCCCTTCGGTGAGGGAATAACGAAGCCGGCCATGCTGATCGTAGATGTTCAACATCCAGGTTCCATCGCCACGTGGCGCCCCGTTTGGCTCGCGATCCTGGACCAGCCAGAGCACCACCTGGTCGAGGTCACGCCACGGCAGCTTGGCACCCAAAGGTGCCCCGCCGGTGAAATGCAATTCGTTGCCGCAAAAATGCAGGGTACGGTGCCGTGGAGCAACGAAGAACCCGCCCACAAGCCCGCACAGGATCATGATGACCATCCAGACCCCCGAAAGCCCCACTCCGGCAAGTCTGAGAACACCGATGACAAGCACCGGGACCGTGACCACCACAAGGAGCACTGTGGTAACCGGTGAAGTGATCATGCGGCGGCGTTTCGCATAGTCCGCGGCGTTCGGGACCGGGGCGGGCCAATCAATCCAGATGGTCGGGGAAGTCATAGCTCGATTTTATCCCGCTTTCGTGTGCGGTAACGAGACCCTCATCAACGCTCACCAGCGCTAGATCATTAGCTGCGCATAGCAGGCCTCTAGCCGATCCATCCACCACGCGCGCCGATGCGCGCCGACTGCCAGGGCCTCCAGTTTCCCACGATCCGGAACTACCGGCCCCACCGGCAGAACACCGCCGCGAGGTTTCAGACCAGGCGTGAGCACGTCGTCGGCAAAGAGCGCTCCTGTACCCAGCCCGCACGCATACTTCAACTCCGGCAACGCTGCCGCCAGAGCGATCCCACCAGCTAAACCCACCGAGGAATCCAAAGCGGAAGACACCACAGCATCCAGGCCGGCCTGCTCCACGATCGAAAGCGCGGCACGCACACCACCCAGCGGCTGAGCCTTGACGATAATCACCTCAGCTGCGCCCATGCGCGCAACCTTCAACGGGTCATCGGACTTACGCACCGCCTCGTCCGCGGCCAACCGCACGTCCACGCCCCGGGCGTCCAGCGCCTCCCGCAACTGGGCTAACCCCTCGATCCCCTCGACGGGTTGCTCCGCATACTCAAGATCGAACTCCGCGAGCCGGGTCAACGCATCCACCGCGGTGTGATGATCCCAGCCCTGATTCGCGTCCACCCGAATTCGGGCCCCCGGAAGCTCACGGGCAACCGCGGCAACCCGGGCAACATCCTCATCGACTGACTGCCCGCGCTCGGCGACTTTGACCTTGACCGTGCCCACACCGTCGAAACGCGCTAGAACCTCAGGCACCCGGCCCGCCTCAACCGCAGGAACGGTCCCGTTGACCGGCACCACATCACGCACCGGATCGGGCCAACCACACCACGCGGCCTCGATCGCGGCAGCAAGCCAGCGGGATGCTTCCGCCGGCCCATATTCGAGGAACGGCGAGAACTCACCCCAGCCTGCAGGCCCTTCAAACAACAACACCTCACGCTCCACGACCCCGCGGAAACGCACATTCATCGGCAACCGCACCACCACCGCCGCGTCCTTCAGCTCTTCCAGCGAAGGAAACCCCACTTTCGATCCCCACGGCATGTTATTCCCCCGAAACTCACTCATAAAAAACACGATATCCGGCGGCGATGGCTCGCCCGGCGCACTCTATCCAAACTCACACCCGCAAGGCATGCAACACCCGGCGCGGCATCAGCTTCCACCCAGAAGAACGTGACACTCTAGGAACATGCCTAACCTCTCGACAGACACCGCACATATTCGTGCCGTGTCACAATCGAGGCTTTGGCCACGCGCCCTAGCAACCACCGTGCTCAGCCTCGGAACCCTAGGGCTTTTCTCGCTCACATACTGGCTTTTCATCAAGACAGTCCGCGGTCAATGGCTCGACGAACGCGCTCTACTCGGTGCGCGCCGCTTCGTTCAAGAAACCCCCGCGCTCCACAACGAACTCGGGTGGTTCACCTATATCCCCCTCGCGATCGCTATCGGTGGGGTTGCAGTAGCCATCGCCCAAGTATTCATCCGCCGTTCCGTGATCATCCCAGCGATCGCACTGACGTCGGCAGGCTTCGGGATCGTATGCGTGCGGATCCTCAAACAGACCCTCCTCGAACGACCATTCACCGGCGTCTCCGAGGCATACATCAATAGCTTCCCGTCCGGGCATTCAGCACTCGCAATCGGCGGGATGTTCGCTGCTTTGCTGTCGATGCGGGCACGTTCACGCACATGGTTCAGCATCATCGGCGCCCTCATCGCCGCTGCTGGTGGCTCCGTGACCTTCATCATGTCCTGGCACCGGCCAGCAGACATTGTGGGCTCCTACCTTGTGGTGGGCTTCTTCGCGATCCTCGCCGCGGGCATCATCGGGTGGATCGACAACGACCGCCCCGCCGTCACGTTCTCCGCGATCGCATGCACCGTGACGGGGATGGGGCTTGCCGCGCTGACTGCTGCGGCCATGTTGTTGCCGGAGTTCGTGAACGTGGCCCAGTCCCGCCCGCTCACCACAACAGCCGATGACGCCGCGGCTATGGCCAGCCAACTGTTCACCCTGCTCGCGGTGGGCCTCATCGTAGGCACCGCGCTCGCACTCTTCGGTGTTATCGAACGGCTCGCGATGCCCGCCCGCACGGCCCGCTGAAGGCGGCAGTACGCTCAGGCTCAGAACCGCGGCCCCTCTAGAACTGTGGGCCCTGTAAAGTTGCGGGTCCTGACACGTCACGTGTCAGGACCCGCAGTCGTCTCTTCGATACTCAAGCACCGTAGCGGCTAGAGGCTTGCCAGGGCCTCCGCCGGGTTTTCGATCGCGTCGGCAACGTAGCGGAGGAACGCGCTCGCGGCACCGCCATCGCATACGCGGTGGTCAAATGCCAGGGTTAGCTCCATGATCGAGCGGACCGTGATCTCACCGTCAACTACCCACGGGCGCTCCTTGATTCGACCCAGTCCCATGATCGCGACCTGCGGATGGTTGATGATCGCTGCGGAACCATCCACGTTGAACACGCCGTAGTTGTTGAGGGTGAACGTGCCACGCATCAACTCGTTCGGGGTGCACTTGCCGTCGCGCGCGGTCGCGACCAGCTCACCGATCGCGGCATCCAGTTCGCGTGCCGAAAGCTTCTGCGCATCAGCCACCGCTGGCACCACAAGCCCACGGTCCGTCTGCGCCGCAATACCCAGGTTCACCCCTTCGAAACGAACGATCTCCGAGGTGCCGTCTTCCGCCTCATCGATGCGGGCGTTGAGTTCTGGAACCTGCATCAAACCAGCCGTGACGAAACGCCCGATCAGCGAAAGCACACCCGGAACGCGGCCTTCCGCGTTCGGTTTGAGCTTCTTGCGCCACTCAAGCAGCTCGGTTGCGTCCACATCGACCCACACGGTCGCTTCCGGAATCTCACGGCGCGAACGCGACATCGTCTCCGCAACAACCTTCCGGACCCCGGTCATCGGGGTGCGGGACTCGACCGTCAAACCGGTACGCGCATCGACCTCGCCGGCGCCAGCACCCTCCGATGCAGCCGGTGCCTTTTCGTTGTTCGGTACAGCGGCGCCCAGGATAGCGCCCGATGTGTGCGGTGCGGACTGCACGCCAGGTGCGGACTGTGCCCCGCCGTCGATCGCTGCCTGCACATCCGCACGCATGATCAGACCATCGGCCCCAGAGCCTTCCAGCGCGGCGATGTCCACGCCGTTGTCGCGAGCCAACTTACGCACCAGCGGGTTGATGACTCGCGGCGCCGACCGCTCACGCTGTGTTACCTGGGGCTGTGTTGGCTGGGGCTCATGCTGTGTTGCCTGGGGCTGGGTGTGGTCCTGTGCCGGAGCCGAGCTTTGGTTGACAGGCTCCGAGTCCCGGCTCACAGGTGCCGTGCCTTGGTTGACAGGTTCCGAGCTTTGGCCCGTAGCAACCGGAACCTCGGCGCGGTGACGGCCGCGACGGCGGCGGCGAGCGCCACCTTCGTCTTCGCTCGTTCCGTAGCCGATCAGTACGTTTCCAGAACCCGTTCCGGCGCGTTCTTCTTCGCGGTAGGACTGCGCACCTTCACGCAACACCTCAACGCCGGAAGCCGCGCCGGCATCAGCGCCGCCGCTACTAGAACCGGCGCCGTCGTCATCAGCGCCGCCGTCCGTGGTTTCGCCAGGCTCGCCTACGGTGATGAGCGAATCGCCCACGACCATCGTCTCGCCAGGTTCTCCATAGAGTTTCAGGACTGTGCCTTCGAACGGACACGGGATCTCAACAACGGATTTAGCTGTCTCGACTTCGGCGACAATCTGGTCGATCTCGACCGTGTCGCCTTCGGCGACGTGCCAGGCCACCAGGTCAGCTTCGGTGAGGCCTTCCCCGAGGTCCGGGAGAGTGAACGTCTGTGCCATTAGTCCTCCCACGTCATCTCATCGACGGCATCAAGGATGCGGTCCACGCTTGGCAGCTGATATTTCTCCAGCATCGGTGATGGGAACGGGATGTCGAAGCCCGTGACGCGCTTGACTGGCGAGGCGAGCGAGAAGAAGTTCCGCTCCTGGATGCGCGCCACAAGTTCAGATGCGATCGATGCGAAGCCCGGTGTTTCAGCGACCACCAGCGCACGGCCTGTCTTACGGACCGAGGCGTCCACGGTTGCGTCGTCGTAGGGAACGATGGTGCGCACGTCGATGACTTCGAGGTCGAAGCCCTCCTCGACGGCTGCTTCCGCGGCCTTCATCGCGGTTGAAACGGAAGCGCCGTAGGTCACGATGGTCGCGTCCTTACCTTCGCGTAGCACGCGCGCGGTCCCGTTGCGGCGCTCTGCTTTCTTCGTTTCGTATTCGTTCTTGAGGGCCTCTAGGTCGGCTTGTTCACGGCCGAAGTAGAGCTTCTTCGGTTCGAAGAACACCACTGGGTCATCCGAGTCGATCGCCTCACGCAACATGAGGTAGGCGTCTTCAACACCGGACGGGATGAAGACCTTCAAACCCGGCGTGTGCGCATACAGGGACTCCGAGGAGTCGCAGTGGTGCTCTACACCACCCACACCACCAGCGTGCGGTACGCGGATGACCAGCGGCAGGCGCACGTGGCCGCGGGTACGGTTGTGCATCTTCGCGATGTGGCTCAGAATCTGCTCGAGTGCCGGGTATGCGAACGCGTCGAACTGCATCTCGATCACTGGGCGCATACCGTTCATCGCCATGCCCACCGCCATACCGGCGATGCCGGATTCCGCCAGCGGTGTGTCAAAGCAGCGTTTATTGCCGAAACGCTCCTGCAGGCCATCGGTGATGCGGAAGACGCCGCCGAGCTTACCGACGTCTTCACCGAACATCAGCACCGCATCGTCTGCTTCCATCGCATCAGCGAGCGCGGTGTTCAAGGCCGCTGCGAACGATGTGGGGCCAGCCGGGCGCGGGTCGCGGGCTGGCGGGACCGCCGGCTCGTCCTTGCCACGCACCGAATCCGCTACACCACCGAATTCCGCCTGCTTTTCCTCAGGGGACATTTGCTTGGGGCTCACTTGGCCTCACCTTCCTGGGAAGCAGAGTCACGTTCCAGCTCTTCGGCGAGCATTGCGGCTTGCTCGGCGAGCTGTGGGGTCTGCTCAACGTAGACGTATGTGAAGAGATCCTTCGGGTCAGGTGTGATCTCGCGGTTCATCGCGTCGCGAAGCTCTTTGGCTACCTGCTCGGCGTGAGCCTTGATCTGCTCGGCTTTTTCGTCATCGAGCAGGCCCTCGTTACGCAGGTACGCTTCCATACGGACCACGGGGTCTTTCGCTAGCCACTCCTGGACCTCGTCTGATTCGCGGTAGCGCGTGTCATCATCGGCGTTGGTGTGCGCCTGCATGCGGTAGGTCTCCGCCTCGATCAGCAGCGGGCCGGAGCCTTCGCGGGCGATCGTGACGGCACGGTCCAGCACAGCCAAAACAGCGGCGAGGTCATTGCCGTCCACGCGTTCCCCTGCCATGCCATAACCGACAGCCTTGTGGGCAAGCGACGGCGCTACGGACTGTTGTGAGAGCGGAACCGAGATCGCGTAACCGTTGTTCTGGACAAAGAAGATCACAGGCAGGTTGTACACGGCCGCGAAGTTCAGCGCCTCGTGGAAATCACCTTCCGAGGTCGCGCCGTCACCGCACAGCGCGATCACGACCGTGTCTTCACCTCGCATGCGTGCCGCGTGAGCAACACCCACGGCGTGCAGCAGCTGGGTTGTGAGAGGGGTGGACTGAACAGCGGTGTTGTGGTCATACGGGTTATAGCCCTGATGCCATTCACCGCGGAAGCCCGTCATGACTTCCTCCGGGACAACGCCGCGAGAAATCACGGCGACCGTGTCACGGTAGGTCGGGAACAGCCAGTCGCGCTCCTCAAGGGCTACCGCGACTGCAACCTGGCACGCTTCCTGGCCGTGGCTGGAAGGATAGACCGCCATCCGGCCCTGCCGCACAAGGGCCGCGTTCTGATCGTTGATGCGGCGGCCGATGACGAGCTTTTCATACGCGTCAAGCAACCGGGCACCATCCGGCAGTGGGTATTCGTGGCCCGGGGCGATCCCTTGTTCCTCTACCGGGCGCAACCGCCCCTGCTGGTCCACCATCTGGACGCGGCCGCGCGTGGGCAAAAGGTAGTCTTCAACGGAAATACCGAAGGAGTCCGATGCGCGGGAGACCGAGTCCCCTACGCGCGTTTCATCGAGCGGCTGAGTCACCTCAGCCCCCGAGCTTGTGGTTTGGCTCACATGATCAGTCATGGTCTATATGATGCCTGCTTGAGCTTTTCGTCGCCATGTGTGCGAAAATGATCAGAGGATTTGTCGCTCCGCAGTGCGTGCTCAGAAATTTGTCTACGCAACTTGGCGGTTGTTGTCATTTTGTCTAGTGCTTCAAGGAGCTGTGTGCAGTGGCTAAAAACCCAGCGTTTGCTCCCGCTTTAGACGCGGTGGATGCAGCTATCGTCTCCGAACTGCTCAAAGACGGTCGGGCCTCGGTTTCCGCTATCGCAAGCAATGTGCACATCTCACGGGCGCACGCGTATCAACGGATCGCAGGCCTGCGTGAACGCGGCGTGATCACCGGGTATACGGCAACCGTGAACCATGCCGCGATGGGTCTGCGCTCTTCCGCTTACGTATCCCTCAAGTTGCGTCAGCATTCGTGGCGCACCCTGCAAGAGCAGCTCCGCCAGATCCCGGAGGTCCACCATGTGGCCCTCGTGGGCGGAACGTTCGATGTGATGCTTCTGGTGCGCGCGGCCGATAACGAGGCGCTGCGGCGATTTATTTTCGAGGTGCTCCAGCCGATGCCTGAGGTCATGGACACCCAAACCCACTTGATCTTCGAAGACCACGAACCCGAGACTCCCGCCACATGACCACTCAGCCTATGAACCCTGAAGATTTCGGGGCGCTCATTTCTGCTGTCTCTCAAGCGCACTCCGAGTTCGTGTATTCCGCCGAGGTTGTGGCCTCCCACAATGACCTCACTCCCGCCCGCTGGCAGGTGATCTCCGCCGCGGCCCAGACCCCAGCGACTGTCTCTCAGATCGCCCGGGTGCTCGGGCTCACGCGCCAGTCCGTCCAGCGCGTAGCCGACGATGCGGTCAAGCTAGGGCTGGCGGCCTACCGCACCAACCCTAAGCACGCCCGCGCTTCTCTCTTGGCGCCAACCAAGAAAGGCCGCGCCGCGGTTCAAGCCGCGCAAGCCGCCCAAGCGGAATGGGCCGCTGAAGTAGCCGCGAGCCTCACCGCTGAACAAGCGCAGCAGGTGTTGGGCGCCATCGAGCTCATCTTGGAGGCAAGCCAACGCCACTGGGACGAAACCGACCCGGACGCAACCAGCGGCTAACACCGGCGCTGCTAAACGCCGAGGCTCTGGCCAGAGCTCATGCTCCGGCCAGAGCCTCGAAGTATCTAGCTAGCGTCCTTGCTGGCTACCAGCTCTCGCGTGGCGGCGTCGGCTTGAACTCCGGCTTGCGTTTCTCCTGGAAGGATTTGAAGCCTTCCTGGTAGTTATCGGTGGTGCGCAGAACTTCCTGCAAGCGGGCCTCTTCGGCAACGGATGCGTTGAAGCCGAGGTCTTCGTCCCGGATCTGGAACACGAGCTGCTTGGATGCACGGTAGGAATCCAGCGCACCCCGGGCCACACGCCCGGCGGTCTTGCGCGTGAATTCGAGCACCTCATCGGCCGGCAAGGACCGGGAGAACAAGCCTTCGCGCACGGCCTGCTCACCGGAGATCAGCTCGCCCGTGTAGATCAGGTCCAGGGCACGATGCGTGCCCAAGCGAGTCACGAACAAGTGGTGGCCGCCCGAATCAAGCAAGGCACCGAGGTTAGCGAACGGGGAACCGATTTTCGCGTCCTCAGCGACGTAGACGACGTCGCAGGATGCCGCGAGTCCCAAGCCAACACCGAGGCATGCGCCTGTGACGACGGCGAACGTCGGGACCTGTAGCTCGTGGATCGCGTCCATGACTGGGGCGGTGAGCTCACCCAGGTAGTGGTTGACGTCGTCTTTGAGCGGATCAACCTGGGAAATGTCGCGGCCTGCGCAGAACGCGCGGCCCTCACCGCGAAGGATCACGGCCTGCACCGAACCGGAGCTGACCTGCTCGGAGACCGAGGCGAGCGTGGTCTTGAGTTCTTCAAGACCGGCCTCGTCGATCGAGTTCAGCTTCTTCGGGGCATCCAGAACAATCTCGAGAACACCTTGCTGGTTGCTCTCGGTGCGAATCATCGACATGTCGTGTAGTGGACCTTTCGGTTATGAAAACACGGGTGGAAAGCGGACGGCCCGCCGGGTGGGCGGGCCGTCTAGGTTGATTAGGCGTCGAAGTCGACGGCGACCTTATCGGTCGTTGGGACGGACTGGCAGGTCAGGATGTAGCCGGCATCCAGTTCGTCTTGTTCAAGCGCGTAGTTCTCGGCCATGTCCACGTTGCCGCTGACAAGCTTGGCGCGGCACGTACCGCACACGCCACCCGAGCAAGCGAACGGGACGTCCGGGCGGGCACGCAGTGCCGCGTTGAGGATCGTTTCGCGCGCTTCGATCGGCGATTCCACGGTGCCTTTGAGGCCGTCGACCTGGAACTCGATCTCACGGGTCGGCTCGCCTTCTTCGATCTTGACTGGCTTGCCGTGCTGGCCGGTTGGGTCGCCCACCTGGCCGGTCGTGAACAGTTCGAAGCGGACGCGTTCGGCCTCGACTCCCTGCTCTGCGAGGTTGTCGCGGACCATCTGAACCAGTTCCATCGGGCCGCACAAGAACCACTCGTCTGCCAAGTCGGTGCGCAGAACCTTGTTGAGCAGCAGTTCAAGCTTCTCCTGGTCCAGGCGGCCGGTCAGTAGCGGCGAGATCCTCTGTTCACGGGAGAGCACGTGGTGCACCGCCAGGCGGGACGGGTATTTATCCTTCAGGTCAGCCAGTTCCTCAACGAACATCACGTCTGAGGAGGAACGGTTCGCGTACACGAGGTCAACCTGGGAACGGTCGTCTGCTTCCAAAACCGAGCGGGTAATAGCCATCACAGGGGTGATGCCGGAGCCCGCCGCGATCGCTACAAGGTGCTGGGCCTCGCCTGGACGGACCAGATCCTTCTTGGACACGAACGTACCCTGCGGGCTCATGACGTCAATTTCGTCACCCACAGCCAGTGTTTCGTTGGCCCACGTAGAGAACAGGCCGCCCTGGTCCTTCTTGATACCCACCTTGATCTCCCCGCGCACAGGGGCCTGGGAGATCGAGTAGGAGCGGCGCAGCTCGACGGGGGTGCCGTCATAGGACGGGACCATGGCGCGCAACGCTACATACTGGCCGGGCGCGTAGTCGAACTCATCTGCGATTTCCTCTGGAACATCGAAGGTGACTTCAACAGCGTTGGCCGTCAGGCGGCGGATCTCAGAAACCTTGAGCGTATGAAAACGGGCACGTTTACGTGTAGTGGAAGCAGCTTCAGTCATGTCAGTGCACCTTGAAGTAGTCGAACGGTTCGTGGCAGTCATTGCACTGGTACAGCGCCTTGCATGCCGTCGAAGCAAAACGAGTAAGTTCGCGGGTGTTCAGTGAGTGGCAGCGTGGGCATTTGACGCTCAGCCCGAGCATCACTTTGCCGCCATCTTTCGATAACCCGGCTGGTGGAGCGATACCGTATTCAGCGAGTTTCTTCTTGCCTTCTTCGGTCATCCAGTCGGTGGTCCACGCTGGGCTCAGCGTGAGTTCGACGCGCGCGCCGGCATAGCCTGCTTCGCGGAACGCGAGGCGCAGGTCATCGGCGATCGTATCCATGGCCGGGCAACCGGAGTAGGTTGGCGTGATGGTCACGACGGCGGTGTCGCCGTCGAGCTCAACGTCACGCAGGATACCGAGGTCATGGATGCTGAGCACCGGGATTTCCGGGTCGTTCACGCTGGATGCGATGTTCCAGAGCGTGTCCTTGTCGGCTACCGTGTCTTGCTCGGTTGCCGGCGCGCTACGTCGATCAGTTGTCACCACTTAACTCCTGGGTGTCGGCGGGCCAACACCTGCATTTCCATCAGGATGTAGCCCAAGTGTTCAGAGTGGTTGCCGGAACGGCCGTCAACCAGGGCACCGGGCTCCTCTGGGACCTCGAGCGAGGCTTCTTCGAGGACGGCCTTGATACGGGTGTCCCACTCTTCGCGGAGGGTTGATGGCAGTACGGCGATGCCCTTTTCGGCGAGGCGTTCCTGCAGTGGATGGTCGATGAAGATCTCTTCGACGTGTGGCCACAGTACGCGGAACGCGTGGACCATTTTCTCGTGTGATTCTTCGGTTCCCAGGCCAAGGCGCAGGGTCCACTGTTGGGCGTGGTCCACGTGGTACTGGACTTCGCGCAGGGACTTATCAGCGATCGCCGCGATCAGCTCGTCTTCGGAGTTCACCAGCCGCGAGTACAGCAGTTCAAGGTAGACCGAGAACAGCAGCTGGCGTGCGATGGTCACGCCGAAGTGACCGTTGGGTTGTTCAACCATGACGAGGTTACGGAAGTCGTCTTCGTCACGGAAGTATGCGAGCTCGTCTTCGTCCTTGTCCCAGAACTTACCTGCGAAGGTCAGGAAGGAGCGGGCATGGCCCAACAGGTCCAACGCGATGTTGGCTAGGGCGATGTCCTCTTCCATTTCTGGGGCGTTGGAGACCCACTTCTGCAGGCGTTGCGAGAGGATAAGCGCATCATCGCCAAGCCAGAGCGCGTATTCGGCGACGTCTTCGGAGCTTGGGGCTTCCTTGAACGCGATGTCTTCCGGGCGCAGAGCGTGGCCTGGGGTGACGCGAGTAGCGGAGGCGACGGAGTCGCCGTAGCCAGCCAGTTGCTCATCGAGTTCCTCAGACTTCACAGGTGCTTCACCCCTTCAGACTCGGTGTAGTACATGGCGTGGCGGTAGTCCTTGCCCTTTGGCGATTCAAAGAACGCGCCCTTGTCCTGCGGGTCCGAGGCAATGATGTCGTCGGACTGAACAACCCACAGGGATACGCCTTCGTTGCGGCGGGTGTAGAGGTCGCGTGCGTTGCGGACCGCCATATCGGCATCCGGTGCGTGCAGGGATCCGGCGTGCACGTGGGAGAGGCCACGTGACGAACGGACGAAGACCTCCCAGAGAGGCCATTCGTTGGTGTCTGCGAGCGATGCGCCGGTTGCGTTCGTTGGGTTCTCTGCGCTCATCAGGCTGCCTTCCTCACTTTTTCCTGCTGCTTACGTGCGTATGCTGCGGCGGCCTCACGTACCCAGGCCCCGTTCTCGTGTGCCTGGCGACGGTGCTCGAGGCGCTGGGCGTTAGCTGGGCCACCGCCCTTAACGACGCGCCAGAACTCGTCCCAGTTGAGTTCCTTGTGGATCCACTTGCCGGCTTCTTCGTCGTAGTGCAGGTCTGGGTCTGGCAGGGTTAGGCCCAGGAACTTGACCTGTTCTGCGATCATGCCGACGAAGCGCTGGCGCAGGTCGTCGTTGGAGAAGCGCTTGATGTTCCAGGCCATGGACTGCTTGGAGTGCTTCGAGTCAGCATCTGGTGGGCCGAACATGCACAGTGCTGGCTCGTAGAAGCGGTTGATGGCGTCCTGGGCCATCTGCTTCTGCTCTTCGGTTCCGCGGGCGAGCGCAAGCAGGGCTTCGAAGCCCTGGCGCTGGTGGAAGGACTCTTCCTTGCAGACGCGGACCATCGCGCGGCCGTATGGAGCGTAGGAGCAGCGGCACAGTGGAACCTGGTTGGCGATCGCCGCGCCGTCCACGAGCCAGCCGATAGCGCCGATGTCGCCCCAGTACTTGGCTGGATAGTTGAAGATCGAGGAGTACTTCGCGGTGCCGTCGAGCAACTGCTCAACGAGCTCATCGCGTGGAGTACCGAGGGTTTCTGCTGCCGAGTACAGGTAGAGGCCGTGGCCGGCTTCGTCCTGGACCTTGGCGATCAGGATGGATTTGCGCTTGAGGCTTGGTGCGCGGGTAATCCAGTTGCCTTCAGGCTGCATCCCGATGATTTCGGAGTGTGCGTGCTGGGAGATCTGGCGCACCAGCGTCTTGCGGTAGGCCTCGGGCATCCAGTCGCGCGGTTCTACACGTCCGTCTTGTGCGATCAGGGCCTCAAACTCGGCTTGCGGATCAAAGTCCTGGCCGGTTTGCTCGGTCACGGTGGTGCTCATGATCAGCTCCTGCTTCCGATGAATAAGGGTATGAGGGGCCAGTTAGATTTACTGACCGTTCGTTCAGGATATGTGATAGCACTCTCACAAGGCAAGTTATTTCGCTGTGCTCAGGCGGTGCTAACACTGTTAATAATCGCCGCCTAGCGTGGGCCTTGTAAACCATGCGGTGGCCTTATAAACAACGATGCGGTGGCCGGCACACGCTAGGTGTGCCGGCCACCGCATCGTCATGTGGGCCGCTTGTCGCGGACCTTGTTAGAGGACCTTGGCGAGGAAGCTCTGGGTGCGTTCCTGTTGCGGGTTACCGAACAGCTCCTCTGGCGGGCCTTCTTCGCAAATGACGCCGTCGGAGAGGAAGAGCACGCGGTCGGAGACTTCGCGGGCGAAGCCCATCTCGTGGGTCACCAGGATCATGGTCATGCCTTCTTGCGCGAGTTCGCGGATCACCTGGAGCACTTCCCCGACCATTTCAGGGTCGAGTGCGCTGGTCGCTTCGTCGAACAACATGATCTGCGGTTCCATAGCGAGCGCGCGGGCGATCGCTACGCGCTGCTTCTGGCCACCGGAGAGTTCCTGCGGGCGGGCCTTCGCTTTGTCCCCAAGCCCTACGCGCTCAAGCAGTGCCGCGGCTTTTTTGCGACCCTCCTGCTTATTCACTCGTCCCAGCTCAACCGGGGCGAGCATCACGTTCTCTTCAACTGTCATGTTCGGGAACAGGTTGAAGTGCTGGAACACCATACCGATGTTCTGACGAACCTTGTTGATGTTGACCTTGGGGCTGGTGATGTCTCGACCGAGCACCTTGACGGTCCCGCCCGTGGTTTCCTCAAGCCGGTTGAGGCAACGCAGGAACGTGGACTTACCGGAACCCGATGGGCCGATCATCGAGATGACTTCGCCGCGCTTGACGTTGAGGTTCATCCCCTTAAGCACTTCGTTCTTGCCGAAGGCTTTGCGCAGGTCGGTGACCTCGATGACGGTTTCGGCCGCCGCATCGGACACAGTTGGCTCCAGCGCGGCTGCCTCCGCCGCCGCATCCTGTGCCGCTGCATCCTGCGCGGCTGCCTCGTCTACTTTTTTCTCGGTTGCTTCATTGCCGTGTGATTGGGTACTCACTTGTTCACCTTCTTATCCACGAGGTCAGCAATCCACGTGAGGATGGTGATGACCACAAAGTACATAATGCCGACGATGATGAGGGTTTCGGTCACGCGGTAGTTCGCTGCGTAGATCTGTTGCGCCTGGTAGAGCAGTTCTGCGAAACCGATGGTCAGTAGCAGCGAGGAGTCTTTGAGCGTGATCACGAACTGGTTGATGATCGATGGGGTCGAGATCTTGACTGCCTGCGGGACTACGACCCGGCGCATCGACTTACCCCATCCCATGCCGAGGGAACGCGCAGCTTCCATCTGGCCTGGGTCCACGGCTTGGAGGCCACCGCGAACAATCTCTGTGAGGTAGGCGCCCGCGTTGAGGGCCAGCGTTGCGACACCGGCAACGAAGACGTCGCCCTTGACGTCGAAGAGCTGTGGCACACCGAAGTAGAACAGGAACGCCCACACAAGCAGCGGGGTTCCGCGGAAGATCGCGACGTAGGCGCGTGCGATGCCGCGTAGCACGATACTGCCGGAGATGCGCATGAACCCGAAGATGAGGCCCAGCACCATCGCGATCACAAACGAGACGCCGGTGATGACCAGGGTGTTGATGAGGCCCTTCTGAAGCGCTGGCCAGGACTGCTTGAGCAGGCCGATGATGTTGCCGGCGTTTTCAGCTTCCTGTGGGTCGAGGTACTTGCTCATGATCTTCTGGTATTCGCCAGAAGCCTTGAGGTTGGCAAGGCCGCGGTTGAAGGCCTTCAGCAGGTCCTGATTCTGACCTTTCTTGACCGCGAAAGCGTAGTCGCCGCCTGGGATCTTTGGGGTCACGATTTTCAGGCCGGAGCCCTGGGTGATGCCGTAACGCAGCACCGGGTCGTCATCGAAGACACCTACTGCGGAGCCGTTCTTGACGGACTGGACCATCGCGGCGGACTGGTCGAGAGGCTTGATTTTGAAGCCGTATTCTTTAGCGAGCTTCTTGGCGGCGCGTTCACCTTCGGAGCCGCCCTTGGCGACAACGGTCTTACCTTTGAGGTCTTCATACCCCTTGGTTTCGTCATCGTCTTCATTGATCGCCATCACAGAGCCGGACTCGTAGTAAGCATCCGAGAAGTCGAAGATCTTCTTACGTTCGTCCGTGACACCCATACCGGCGATGACGCCGTCGGCCTGGCCGGAGGTCAGAGATGAGACCGCGGCCTGGAAACCAAGCGATTTGAGATTGACTTTGAAGCCTTGGTCTTGAGCGATCGCATCCAGCAGCTCCATGTCGATACCGATCATCTCGCCGGTTCCTGGTTCGCGGAACACGAAAGGCGCGAAGGTGGTGTCGGTTGCGATCGTGAAGGTTTTACCTTCCACGGATTCTTCGCCTTGTTTTTCAGCGGGCGATGCGGTGGCCGGCACGGTTGCCGATGGCTGGAGTCCAGTGGCGGCGTTAGCTGTTGCGGCTGGCACCAGGATGGCTGCTACTAGAGCGACAAGCATCGCCCAGATGGTCATCCGCGTCAGCGGGAGCTTGCCTTCCTGACTCTGTGTCCCGGTTGCATAAGAGTGCGAGTAACTCATATCGGGTCCGTTTCTTTTGTCTCAAGTTCGATCCGTCGCTAAAGCGCGGCGGCCCTACACCCGAGGCGATGACGAACCAACGGCATTCACCCGTGGGTGAGGAAGGTCACAAGGATGCAAGCCTAGCGGCTCTGAGGCTCTCAATCCACTTGAGATGATGGTTATACCGGTTTTCTAGCCGTCCATTGTCGGTCGATTTGACACCGTATTGAGGCTCGAGAGAAGAGGTCCGATGCCAGGAAATCCGTGGGATGCAGCACTGCATGGAGGGTGGCTCTTAACGCCTGCTAGCAATTCTTGCGTCATCGAGCCTCGTAATATTCAAGCTTCCGTGTGGTTCGCTCGTGGTTCTGCGCATTATCGGGTCCAGGAGCAAGATTCGCTTTGCAACAATTTGATCGCGATTGCCTCCTGGTGCATTGCCGGCAAGGTCGATGCGCAGGTCGATGTGCACGTCGATGTGCACGCGACGCATAACCGCGTCTCTTTCACGGGGCCAGCATCGGAGGTGGAGACAGCTTGGGCACGGCTCGTTCGGTTAGCTTCCGGAGATGCTGAGGTCGAGGCCGCAACCGAGGCTTCCCTTCAACGGGTCTCGCTCACGCATCATTGCCCGCAGCACTGGGTCGCCGATGCGGCGATCCGCACGGGCTTCACGGAATGGACGGCGCAGGCCCTCCCGGTCGTCGAACCGCAACGGGGCACCGCCCCGTCAACCTCCGTGGTGACCGAACTTTTCGGCCCCGGCGTCGCTCGCCTGTGCACGTTCACGGGACACGATGCGCCCGAGGAGCACAACCTCGTGAGCCTCAGCAGCCCCGCCACCACCCATGCAGATGATGCGGCTACGGGGTCGGTTTTGCGCGGCGGATCCAGTACGACTAGCACTTCTGGAAACCTCCAGCGGGCAGGGCTATTCGCGATGAAACCCACGAAGGTAGCATTCACAGCGCTACTACCCCACTCCGAGACCGGGTTCGCCGCCGCCCACGTGATCCGCACCCAGCTCAACGCCCATCTAGCACAACAGGCCACGGGCCAGGCCGAATTCGAACTCACCGCGCTCGGCGACACCCTCGGCGTCACCGCACTCACGCCCGCCCCGGTAGCGGATGCGGAACGCGCCGCACTGCTTGAGCACGCCTTCGCGAATCCATCCGAGGACCTAGCCGCCGAAGCCGCAGCCGTGCACACCGGGGCCGCCGAAGCCGGGCACACCGGGGCCACCGCAGCCGCCGGCGAGCGCGGTGCGTTCTCCGGCCCGCCTTTCTCACCTGAGCGGGCGTTCAGTTCGCGGCCGTTTGAGCCAGTAGTCAACGCGGATGCTGTTGCGAAGGTTGTGGGGATGGCTCGCAAGACCGTCCATCTGCCGTTCAGTAGCACCACTGCCCCGGAAGGCCGGGACTGGGTCAGGTCTTTAGAGTGGCGGGTCGGGTCTTTAGAGTGGATTGTGCCGCCGCTGCACATCGACGAGTTCCCTACTGAATACCGGGGATGGGACACGGATGTGCTCGCGACCATCGGCGAGGACACGTTCGCGGTGGCCCGAATGGAGCCCGGCAGTACGTCTGAGGTTGAGTCGTTGCACGGTTTGTCCATCAAACTCCCGGGTGCTGTGATCGAGGATGAGTCTGGCCCGCATACGTGGTTCGATGCTGCGATGCGGCCTGTTGTGTGCTCTCCGGAGGCCTTCCATGGCCAGTTGCGCGAGGACCTGGATAAGGTCTTCGCCCACGCCCCGCGGTTGAAGGGCCCAGCGCCCGATGCGGTCCTTGCCGCCCGCGCGCACGCCGCGCAGGGTAGGCGGCGGCGCAAGCGTGCACTCATCGGCGGGGCTGTGGGCGTGGTTGCGCTCTCGGCTTCATGCATCGTGGGTCTACTGACTCTCGTGTAGCCGCGCGCTATGCCGTGAGCGGAGTTGGTTGACGCCAGTGTGCGTGAACTTATTGGATTAGTCCTATGACTACGAATTCTGAATCTTCTACGCCGGAAGCCACCACCGCGCCGGAAGTGACCGCCGCAACGGAGAGCGCTCCGCAACCGCCGGTATCGGAGAAGCGGCCCATTTCGGTCACGCATCACGGCCACACTCGCACGGATGAATACGAATGGCTACGCGACTCGGAAGACCCTAAGGTCATCAAGCATCTCGAGGCTGAGAACGCATACGCCGATGCCGTCACCGCTGCGCAGAAGCCTCTGCGAGACGCAATCTATGAAGAGATCGCAGCCCGCGTCGTACAGACGGATGTTGCGGTCCCGAAGCGTTCGCGCGGCTGGTGGTACTACGCTCGGACGGTTGAGGGATCGGCGTATCCGATCCACGCGCGCGTCAAGGCCGCGGACACCGGGAACCTAGCCGCGGACTGGACTCCGCCTGCCCTCAAGCCAGGCGAGCCAGTCGAGGGCGAAGAGATCCTCGTGGACGGCAACGCGCTCGCCGAAGGCCACACGTTCTTCGCGCTTGGCGGGCTTGATGTGTCCCTCGACGGCACCAAGCTGGTTTACGCCGCGGACTTCACGGGCGATGAACGATTCACTGTGTTTGTTAGGGACCTCACGACGGGGCAGTTGCTTGCCGACCGCATAGAGGGCGCGTTCTATGAGCCGGTTTTCACCCCGGACGGGCAACGCATCGTCTACACGGTGGTGGATGAGACGTGGCGCCCGCACCAGATCAAGGTCCACACGATCGGCACGGATACGGCCGAAGACACGGTCTTGTATCAAGAGGATGACGCCCAGATGTGGCTCGGTGCGGCACCGAGCGATGATGAGCAGGACCTCGTGATCGTAGCCGGTAACTCCGAATACGCTGAGACCTGGATCTGGGAAGGCATGGAGGCTGGAACCGAGCCGCATCTTCTGGTTTCACGCGAAGAGCGCATCCTCAACAGCGTGGCCCCGGTGACGGTCGATGGCCGCCGCCAGGCCCTCATCCTCCACGATGCGGAGGCTCCGAACGGCCGCCTCGACATCGCAGACCTCGCAACGGTCACGGACCGCTCCACGTGGCGTCCGGTGATCGCCGAGCACCCCGAGACCAAGCTCAACAGTCTAGAAACAACCAGCACCCACGCTGTGCTTTCGGTCCGCGCTGAGACGACCCCACGCATCCGCATCTTCCCGCTGACCGCGCTCAGCGATGAAGCTCTCGCCTCTGGTACAGAGCTGGAGTTCTGGGAGCCGCTTATTGAAGACGCGGGCGATGCCCCGGTTGCGGTCGAAGCGAGCTCGAACAGCTTCGAAGCACCCGTGATCCGCTTGCAGAAGGCAAGCGACACCACCCCAAATCAGACCTACGATGCGGACCCAGCCACTCGCGAATGCCGGCTTCTGCACACCGGGCCGGTCAACAACTACTCACCGGAAGACTATGTTGCGACCCGCGAGTGGGCCACCGCCCGCGATGGCGAGCAGATCCCGCTCACGGTCTTGCGGCGCCGCGATGTGAAAGCTGACGGCACGGCTCCGACGATCGTGTACGGCTACGGCTCCTACGAAATCTCGAACGACCCCCGCTTCGGCTACATGGTCCCGAGCCTGTTGGACCGCGGCGTCGTGTTCGTGACCGCGCACATCCGCGGCGGCGGCGAGCGCGGCCGGCACTGGTACCTCGATGGCAAGAAGCTCAAGAAGGAGAACTCCTTCAATGACTTCGTGGACGCGACCCGCTGGCTCATCGAGGCCGGATGGGCTGATCCAAAGCGCATCGCCGCATTCGGCGGTTCGGCGGGCGGCCTACTCATGGGGGCTGTGCTGAACCAGGCGCCGGAGCTCTACCAGGCGGTCTTGGCAGCGGTTCCGTTCGTTGACCCGCTGACCTCGATCCTGGACCCAGACCTTCCTCTTTCAGCACTCGAATGGGAAGAGTGGGGCAACCCGATCGAGGACGAAGAGGTCTACCGCTACATGCTCGGCTACTCCCCTTACGAGAACATTACGAAGCAGGACTACCCGCTCATCGCGGCCCGCACATCGCTGCATGACACGCGCGTTCTCTACGTTGAGCCAGCCAAGTGGGTTCAGCGTTTGCGCGAGCACACGACCTCCGACAAGCCAGTGCTATTCACGTGTGAAATGCACGGTGGACACGGTGGGGCCTCCGGGCGTTACGAGCTGTGGAAGGACCGTTCGTGGGAGTACGCGTTCATGCTCAGCGCGATCGGCATCACGCAATAGGCACGATGCGCGCCAAGTGAGCTCAGCCCGCTGATATATGTCTGGCCCGGCAACGTGATTTTTGACACGTTGCCGGGCCAGTCTTAAGATCGAATAACCGACCGTTCGTTCAGGCTGGATGAATGAGCTTGCCTTAAACCCACCCCGAACACGGCCGGGATAGCCTACGCGCCGCCCGCCGGCGCACACCGATTCCGTACACCGATCCAACATCCAGCGTTGCCGAACCAGCGCTTGAATGTATACCGATGTGAAAGAGTGCGTCGATGACAGAAACGAACACCGAGCTCGGCTCGCGTCTGGCTAAGCACCACAAGATCCTCGAATTCGATCACTGCACCCACTGGATGGGGATCGAGCCAATCAAAGTTGAGCCCGGCTACGCAGAAGTCGAGATGACGCCCCGCAAAGAGATGCTCAACGGTTTCGGCATCGTTCAAGGCGGAATGCTCTTCACCTTCGCCGACGTCGCGTTCGCTATGGCCTGCAACGAACCAGCAGGCTCCGAAACCAGCTACACCGTCGCCCAGGGTGTTGACGTGAACTTCCTCAAGCCAGGCTTACCCGACCTCCCGCTGCGAGCCGTCGCCCGCGTCGTGAACCAAGCCGGCCGCTCCGGGCTCTACGACATCACCGTGACCCAACAGCGTGCCGACGGTTCAACCGAAACCATCCTCGAGTTCCGGGGCCGCTCCCGCACCATCAACGCAGCCCCACCAACCGTGCGCTAACCAACCCGCACCAGCCCGCCCCACCACAGACTTTTACAGACCTAGAAGACGCCCCTATCTCCCCGCCAGGAGGACACCATGTCAAAGATCGCTCTCTCCGATCAGGGTCAGCTGGACCCAGAAGAGAAAATGAGCGCGGATCAGATCCGCGAAATCCAGACCGAACGCACCGCCAAGATCCTCAAGTACGCGTACGAAAACGTGCCGCTGTACACCAAGAAGTTCGATGACCAGGGCGTACACCCTGACGACTTCAAGGAACTATCCGACCTCGCGAAGTTCCCGTACACAACCAAGGAAGACCTCCGCATCACCTACCCGTTCGGTATGTTCGCTGTACCGATGGAGCAGGTCACCCGCATTCACGCATCCTCCGGCACCACCGGCCGCGCAACCGTGGTCGGCTACACCAAGAACGACCTCGACACATGGGCACGCCTGGGTGCACGCTGCTTCCGCATGGCTGGTGTCCGCCCAGGCATGAAGGTCCACAACGCCTACGGCTACGGCCTGTTCACCGGCGGCCTCGGCGCACACGCCGCGATCGAAGCGGTCGGCGCAACTGTGATCCCTATGTCTGGCGGCCAGACCGGCAAGCAGATCACGCTGATCGAAGACTTCAAACCAGACGCGATCGCATCGACCCCGACCTACCTGCTGACCATCGGGGACGCGATGCAGAAGAAGGGCCTCGACCCACGCAAAACCTCGCTACGCTATGCGATCCTCGGCGCCGAGCCGTGGACCCAGGAAATGCGCGACGAGCTTGAGGACATGTTCGATCTCAAGGCATCCGACATCTACGGCCTCTCCGAAGTCATGGGCCCAGGCGTTGCCGGCGAGAACTACGAACTGCAGGACGGCTCCCACATTTGGGAAGACCACTTCGCACCAGAAATCATCGACCCATTCGATGAGCGCCGCCAGCTCGCAGACGGCGAAGAAGGCGAACTCGTCTTCACGACCCTCACCAAGGAGGCCCTCCCGGTCATCCGCTACCGCACGCACGACCTCACACGTCTGCTGCCGGGTACCGCACGCGAAGGCCACCGCCGCATCGGCCGCATCTCCGGCCGCTCCGACGACATGATCATCCTGCGCGGTGTGAACCTGTTCCCGTCCCAGATCGAAGAGCTCATCTTCAAGGTCGAGGGCCTATCCCCTCACTTCCAGCTCGAGATCACCCGACCAAAGCGCATGGACGAACTCACCGTCAAGGTCGAACGCCGCGACGACTGCACAAGCGACCGAGCCGAGGAAGCCGGCAAGGAACTTCAGCGTCTCATCAAGATCCACATCGGGTCTTCATGCCGCATCGACGTCGTCGATCCAGCCACCCTGGAGCGTTCGATGGGTAAGCTCAAGCGCATCTACGACCTGCGCAACCAGTAAAACCCTGCCCTACCCGCTAAGGTAGGTCACAGAGGAGGGGTGGCTTCCGTTCCAACGACGGAAGCCACCCCAATACGCTTAAAGCCCACGGCTACCACCCACACGGTTTCCACCCACACGGGCTAAAGATCAAGGACAGCACACATGACGAGCACCCCCGGAACTGACCCCCGCTCCGATTCCCGATCCGAACTCTCTTCAGAGCCAGCGGCGGGAACCGGCGCGCGCCGCGGACGCCCCGGCTACGACACCGCAACGGTGCTGCGCATCTGCGTCGACATGTTCACCAAACACGGCTACGACGCAACCAGCATGGGGATGCTCGCCGAACGGCTCGGCATCTCCAAGTCAGCGATCTACCACCACGTGCCATCCAAACTCGACATCCTCCGCCAAGCCCTCGACGCCGCGCTCGATCCGCTCGAAGAAGCGTTCCAGCAGCATCTGGCCAACCCCGAACCCACAGCGCTAGCGACGCTGCGAGCGCTCATGGCCGAAACCATCGAGGTCCTCATCGAGCGCCGCCCCTACGTCCTGCTCCTGCTACGGTTGCGCGGCAATTCCGAGATCGAAGTCGCAGCGATGCAGCGCCGCCGCAAGCTCGACCGGCTCACCGCAACCATCGTCGAGCAAGCCATCGCCGAAGGCAGCATCAGGGGCGACCTGAACCCCGGCAACGTTGCCCGCTACATGTTCGGTACCATCAACTCGCTCGTGGAATGGCTGCGTGTGGATGACTCGATGTCCACCGAAAGCGCCAAACGCGGCGTCATCTCACTGCTATTCGAAGGCCTCGAAACCTCCCGGCCAACCCTGCAATAGCCCACTCGATAGAATGGACCCTTGTGGATCACCTGATTTCTGAGCTTTCCGGCGCGCCCGCCGGTAGCGTGTCCTCCAACTTGACCCTGCTGAACATCGGTTTCCTCGTCTTCGTCGCGATCGGCAACCTCATGCTTGCTCACCGCAACGAACTCGGTTGGTGGTTCAGCATGCTCGGAACGTTCTTCGGTTTCATCGCGGTGGCTCTCTACCCGGGTAGTGCCAACTGGATGCTCTTGCTGGGCGCGGTGCCGCTCTTCGCCGTTGGCGCGGTGGGTCTTGCTTTGTGGGCTAAGCATCCGCTGGCAGGTAAGTTCACCCGCTCGGTACCGGTCGCGAACTTCTCAATCATGGGCGCGATCATGCTGCTCATCTACACGGGCGTGGTAGCGCTTCTGCAGTTCGGCCCAGACCTTGCCTATCCGCAACTGATCTTCTCCGAAACCATGCACATCGCGTGGCTGAACTTTGGCCTCAACGCCCTCATCATGGCGGGCCTGCTCGGTGTCGCTTTCGGATCGCGATGGGCATGGTCACTCACCGCGATCGGCGGCATCGGCATGACCGTGGCCTCCGCACTGCTGCCACACCTGACCGGTGGGCCGCAGCCGCTGCTGAGCCAACTGTTCGGTATGGTCTTGGTGACCATCAGCGCGATTTATGCGTGGCTCATGTGGTTCCGCCCAACCCCAGAGCCCCTCCCGCAGTCGGAAGACGAAGACGACTGAAGCGGCCTTCGCCGCTGGTCGATCTCTGCAGCACGACCTGCTCTCACGACCTAGCTTGTCCCTGGAGCGCGGCTTGTTGGCAATATTTATTGCCCTATTAGAAATCTCTACAAGTTAAACCTCGTCACACAAGACACGATTTCACCTTTTTGCCTCAAAACCTGCAAAAGTGTCTGTAACGCAAGAACCACCTGTGCCATGTGGGCCGGTGGCAGGAACACCTAGTGGGAGGTCTCTATGTCCAAGCCGCAGGCAGTTGAGCAATCTGCTGGCCACCTCATCGTCGAATCACTCAAGGCCCACGGTGTAGAACGCACCTACGTGGTCCCGGGTGAAAGCTACCTCGATGTGCTCGACGGGCTCTACAACTCCGGTATCGAAAGCATCGTGTGCCGCCACGAAGGTGGGGCAACCTACATGGCTGAGGCAGAAGGCAAGCTCAACCAGGTCCCCGGTGTCGCGATGGTGACCCGCGGGCCCGGCGCAGCTAACGCACACGTCGGCCTTCACACCGCATGGCAGGATTCGACCCCGCTCGTATTGTTCGTTGGTTTGGTCCCGTTCCAGCACCGGGACCGCGAGGCGTTCCAGGAGTTCGACCCTAAGGCGTGGTTCGGTACCGGCGCCAAGCGTGTCATGGTCCTCGACCATCCTGAGCGTGCCTCCGAGATCGTAGCCGAGGCGATGTTCGCCGCGGTTTCTGGTCGCCCTGGCCCGGTCGTCGTAGGTCTGCCGGAAGATGTGATCCGCGAGAAAGTCTCCGTTCCAGTGCACCCACCGATCCCAGTGGCAACCGGCGGTATGACGGTTGAGGACTGGAAATCGCTGAAGTCCGCGCTGCTGGAATCGGAAAAGCCGCTGTTCGTGTTCGGCGGTAACGACTGGAGCGAGGAAGGCGCCAAGACGTTCACCGCGTGGCTTGAAGACCACCAGCTCGCCGCGGCCGCCGAATGGCGCTGCGAAGGCCTCGTGCCGTTCTCTTCCCCGTCCTATGTTGGACCGATCGGCTACGGCCGGCCACGCCCCACCTACGATCTGCTCGAAGAGACCGACCTGCTCGTGTTCGTCGGAACCGTGCCGGGCGACGTCATCACCGACGGGTTCAACATCCGCCAGAACTGGGAACAGAAAAACTTCATCGTCTCAATCGACCCGTCGCTGCGCGGCCGCTCCGGCCCAGTGACCCACCAGATCGTCGCTAAACCAGACACGTTCGTGCGCGACCTCGTCCGCATGGATCTGGATGTGAAGCCCGAATGGAAGGCGTTCACCCAGCGCATGCGCGGCGAACAGGAGAAGTTCGCTACCCTGCCGGAGGCCTCGACCCGCAACGAACAAGCCACGATGGATGCCCTCATGGCGCACCTGGTCCCAGCACTGCCGGAGAACGCGATGGTGACCCTGGGCGCCGGCGAGCACACCAACTGGGCGCACCGCTACTTCCCTACCGAGTTCTATACCGCGATGATCTCCGCACGCAACGGCTCAATGGGGTATTCGATCCCATCCGCGGTGGCCGCCAAACTGGATAAGCCAGAGCGCTTCGTCGTGACCATCGCAGGTGACGGCGAGTTCCTCATGAACGGCCAAGAGCTCGCAACTGCCGCCCAGTACAACGCCGCGATCCTCGTGGTGGTGATGGACAACGCCGAATACGGCACCATCCGCACCCACCAGGAACGCCAATACCCAGAGCGTGTATCCGGTACCCAGTTGAAGAACCCGAACTTCGCGAAAATGGCGGATGCTTTCGGCGGTAAGGGGTTCCTCGTTGAAACCAACGACCAGCTCCCAGAGGCCGTCAAGAACGCCGTGGAAACCGTTGAAGGCGGCCAGTTCGCGCTGATCCACCTCAAGGTCCCGCAGCGCCACAAGGCTTACTAAGCGGCGAAGCCGTCGCGCCTACTAAGCGGCAAAGCCACGGTGCCTACTAAGCGGACTTGAACGTTGAAGGGGCGTGCCAGCTAGCTGGCTGGCACGCCCCTTACGTGTGTCTAGGGAAGGTTACTTCCAGTCTTTATAGGTCGTGTTTTCCTTCTCGACCAGGGTCAGCACATCGTAGGTTGCCACGATGTCACCGTTCTGGTTGTGTAGCACAGCATCCCACGCGACCTCGCCGTATTCGTCGGTCACGCGCGGAGTGATGCGCTTGGCGGTCAGGGTCACACGCACCGAGTCATCGATGCCCACCGGGGTGATGAAGCGGAGGTTCTCGAGGCCGTAGTTAGCCAGCACTGGGCCCGGCTTAGGCTCCACGAACAGGCCCGCCGCCCAAGAGACCAAGAGGTAGCCGTGAGCGACGATGCCCGGGAAGAACGGGTTGGCTTCCGCCGCCTCGTCGTTGGTGTGCGCGTAGAAGGTGTCACCGGTCGTGTTCGCGAAGTCGGTGATCTCCTGGCGGGTTGCCTTACGCAGACCCGATGCGAAGCCATCCCCCACACGAAGTTCGTTGAGCGGGATGCGGAATGGGTGGCGGTACTTGTCCGAGCCGCCGAACTCTGGGTCGCCAGCCAGGCGTTGTTCCGCCCCGGTGTGCCACACGCCTGTCACGGCGGTCAGCATGTCTGGGGATCCCTGCAGTGCGGTGCGGGACATGTGGTGCTTGATAGCGCGCACGCCACCGAGCTCTTCGCCGCCACCAGCGCGGCCCGGGCCGCCGTGGATCAAGTGTGGAACCGGGGAGCCGTGGCCGGTCGAGGTCTTCATCGTGTCACGGTTGAGCACGTGCACACGGCCGTGGTGGCCAGCGATGCCCTTGGAAACCTCGGCGACGATCTCCGGGTTGTTCGAGCACACGGTCGCAACCAGGGAGCCCTCGCCCATCGCGGCCAAACGTACCGCGGAAGCTGCGTCTTCGTATTCGGCGATCGAGGAGACCGGGCCGAAAGCCTCAACCGAGTGGAGCTCAGGGGTCTCGGCGTCCTCGAAGTCGAGGATGACTGGCGACATGAACGCGCCGTCCTCAACCTTGCCGCCTTCGGCAACCAACGCATCGTCAGCGCTTTCCGGGGTTCCGTAGGCGACCTTCGCGCCGGCGTCGATGAGCTTCTGGACCGCGCCACGGACGTCCTTGAGCTGATCCATCGAAACCAGGGCACCCATACGGGTTTCCTCAACGCGCGGATCGCCGACCTTGCCGCGCTTATCCAGCTCAGCGCCAAGCGCCTTCACAACTGCGCCCTTGAGGCCCTTCGGAACGAAGATGCGGCGTACAGCGGTGCACTTCTGGCCGGCCTTAGCGGTCATCTCAACGGCAACGGCCTTGACGAAAGCCTCAAACTCAGGGGATCCTTCGGTCGCGTCAGTACCGAGGATCGCTGCGTTGAGCGAGTCAGTCTCCGCGGTGAAGCGGACCCCGCCGCGGGTCACGTTCGGATGCTCACGCAACGCGTGAGCGGTGCTGGCCGAACCCGTGAACGCGACGATGTCGCGGTAGTCGAGGTGATCGATCACAGTGCGTGCCGATCCCGTGATGAGCTGCAGCGAGCCCTTCGGGAGCAGCCCAGAGTTGATCATCTGGCGCACGACCTCAACGGTCAGCTGAGCCGACGGGGTTGCTGGCTTCACGATGGTCGGCATGCCCGCAACGAAGGCCGGAGCGAACTTCTCAAGGAAGCCCCACACCGGGAAGTTGAACGCGTTGATCTGCACCACCACGCCCGGCAGGGCCTGCATGATGTGTGTTCCAAGGAAGGAGCCGTCACGCGAGAGGACCTCGACGGGGCCTTCTTCGATCACGTTCGAGTTCGGCAGCTCGCGGCGGCCCTTGGATGAGAACGTGTAGAGCGTACCGATACCGCCGTCGATATCGATCATGCCGTCACGAGCGGTGGCACCCGTCGTGAGGTTCAGGCGGTCCATTTCTTCACGGTTGGCCTGAAGGTACTGGGCGAGCTGCTTCAGAATCAGTGCACGTTCGTGCAGCGTCAGCTCGGAGAGGTTCTTCTGCCCCACTGTGCGGGCATGGTGGATCATGGCTTCAAGGTCGAGGCCCTCTGCGGAGACGGAGCCAATAGCCTCACCGGTCGATGCATCATATACCGGGGTTGCTTTGGCTTCAGCAGCCGGGGTCCACCATTCGTCGCAAGCGTAACTTGGCAGAACGTCGGTCACCGTGGAAGTGCTCATAAGGATGCAACATCCCTTTCCTGAACGATCGGTCAGTTTTCCTTACCAGACTACCAGCGCATGAGTCGCAGATCACTCACAAGGCGAAACTTCTCTGGCGGCGCAAACGCACCGTCACAGCGCCGTTAAACAACGATGCGGGCCCGGTTACTACCGGACCCGCATCGTTGATCAGTTGTTAGCTAGCACGCGCTCACGCGCCCGCCGGGAGCGTTCGTTTATTTCTTGCTCCAGTCGTAGAAGCCCTTGCCGGACTTCATGCCGAGTTCACCGCGCTCAACCATGTCACGCATGATCTGCGGCGGAGCGAAACGCTCACCTAGGGTTTCTTCGAGGTATTCGGCGATACCAAGGCGCACGTCCAGGCCCACGATGTCGGTGGTCTTGAGCGGGCCGGATGCGTGCCCGTAGCCGAGCACCATCGCGTTGTCGATGTCCTCGGCGGATGCCACGCCGGCCTCGACCATGCGCATCGCTTCGAGCGCTAAGGCGACACCGAGGCGCGAGGACGCAAAACCTGGGGCGTCCTTGACCACAACCGCGGTCTTGCCGAGCCCTTCGGTCCAGCCGCGTGCCGCGTCCACGAGCTCTTCGTCAGTCTGCTGGCCTACAACAACCTCGATCAGCTTGGACGCTGGAACGGGGTTGAAGAAGTGCAGGCCCAGGAAACGGCCTGGGCGGGCCAGTTCCTTAGCGAGCCCGTCGATCGAGAGCGAGGACGTGTTCGAGGCCAAAACCGCGGTCTCGTCCATGTTCTTCTCGGCGTCCTGGAGAGTCTGGACCTTCAGATCCCAGATCTCCGGAACAGCCTCAACGACGAGCTCGCGGCCTGCAAGGTCAGCCTTGTCCGTGGAGACGCTGAACTTAGCCATCCAGTCATCAACGCTGCCGTCCAGGCCGCGGTCGATCGACTTCTGGACCGAGGTAGCGACGCGTTCAGTTGCCGCCTTGGCCGCATCGTCATTCGCTTCGATGACGATGACCTCGCTGCCGGAGGTCAAGAAACCATGCGCGATGCCGGCCCCCATACGGCCGCCACCGATCACACCAACTTGTGCTGGAAAATCGCTCATCTACGTTGCAACCTTCTACTTCTTCTTCTTGCGATCAAGGAACGCTTGCATGCGGTCGAACTTCGCTTGGGATTCGAACAGGATCGCTTGGGCGAGCTCATCGACGGCAGGGTGGGCGTCCCGCGGCATCGTGAACACGCGCTTGGAGATCCGGACCGCGAGCGGGTCTTGCTTTCCGATGCGGTCGGCGAGCGCGTGGGCGCCAGCCATGAGTTCGGATGGTTCGTGGAGTTCGGTCACGAGCTTGAGTTCGAGCGCTTCCTCTGCGTTGAGGATGCGGCCTGCGAGGATCAGTTCGAGCGCGGTTGGTTCGCCCACGAGTTCTTTGAGCCGCCACAGCGCACCTGCCGCCGCGGTGATGCCGAGGTTGGTTTCTGGCTGCCCCATCTTGACTTTAGGGGTCGCGATGCGGAAGTCGGCCGCGTAGGCGAGTTCGGCGCCGCCGCCGAGTGCGAAACCGTCGATCGCTGCGATCACTGGCATCGGGAGCCGGTGGATGCGGGAGAAGATCTGCGAGTTGATGCCGGCGAGGGCGTCTTCGCGGCGGCGTTCGCGTAGCTGGGCGATGTCGGCGCCGGATGCGAAGATACCCCTCTGGCCGGTTTCTTCGTTGGCTTCTACCCCGGTGATGATGAGGATCTTCGGGGTGCGTTCGAGGTATCCGCACAGGGTATGGAACTCGTCGACCATGGTTTGGTCGATCGCGTTGAGAACCTCTGGGCGATTCATGCGTGCTACAACGCGGTCTTCGCTTTCGGTGATCTCAAGGGCCGTGAAGCCCGTTGCGTCGAAGCTCATGGTTTAGACGGCCTCCACGATGATCGCTTGCCCCTGGCCTACGCCGATGCACAGGGTTGCTAGGCCGAGTTTGCGGCCTTCGGTTTCGCCGAGTTCGCGGTCCATGCGCCCCAGGAGGGTGATGACGATGCGCGCGCCGGAGGATCCGAGTGGGTGGCCGAGTGCGATCGCGCCGCCGTCGCGGTTGACGATCTCTGGATCGAGGCCGAGTTCACGGATTGAGGCGAGCGACTGGCTTGCGAAGGCTTCGTTGATTTCGACTGCTTTAAGGTCGGAAATCTCAAGGCCGGCTTTTTTGAGTGCCTTGCGGGTGGATGGGACTGGACCCATACCCATGATTTCCGGCGCGAGGCCGGCGGCGGCGTTGGATACGACGCGTGCGCGTGCCTTGAGGCCGTATTTCTTGACGGCTTCTTCGGAGGCGACGATGATCGCGGATGCGCCGTCGTTGAGGCTGGATGCGTTACCTGCGGTCACGACTTCCCCGCCCTTGACGACTGGGCGCAGCTTGGCGAGCACCTCTGGGGTCGAGCCTGGGCGTGGGCCTTCGTCGGTGTCCACGACGGTTTCATTGCCTTTGCGGTCGAATACGGAGACCGGGACGATTTCGTCTTTGAAGCGGCCGGCTTCGATTGCGGCGAGCGCTTTTTCGTGGGATGCGGCGGCGAATACGTCGGCGTCTTCGCGGGAGATGTTGTACTGGCGTGCAACTTCTTCCGCGGTTTCTGGCATGGAGTAGGTGAATTTGCCGTCGCGGGAGAGTTCACCGGAGAGGAACTTAGGGTTCGGGAAGCGCCAGCCGATCGAGGTGTCGTGGACCTTGCCTGGGGTTGCGAAAGCCTTGGCTGGTTTCTCCATGACCCATGGGGCGCGCGACATCGATTCAACACCGCCGGCAACCACGATGTCGGCGTCGCCGGCTTTGATCATCTGGGTTGCCATCGCGATCGCGGACATGCCCGATGCGCACAGGCGGTTGACGGTGATGCCTGGCACGGAGTCTGGGTAGCCGTTGAGCAGCCATGCCATGCGGGCTACGTTGCGGTTTTCTTCGCCTGCACCGTTGGCGTTGCCGAGGATGACTTCGTCGACTACTTCTGGGTCGATGCCTGCACGCTCGATGGCTTCTTTGATGACGAGGGCTGCCATATCGTCGGGACGGACAGAGGACAGTGCACCTCCGTAGCGTCCAACGGGAGTACGTACGCCGCCCACCAGCATCGCTTCAGTCATGGTTCTCCTTTAGTAGAGGGTTCACACCTTGGGTAGAGGATTCACTGCCACGGTGTCATGGGTGTTTTCTTCAAGTGTTTCACGAGCCGCGGCGCAGTGGGAGATCTGTGACTATTCGGCATCATTGTGAGTAGGCTGACCGCAGGCGGCTCGTTGCTCCAATTGTTAGAAGGAATCATGTCTGTGTTGCGTCGAATCCCTTTGCTGGTGTGGGTGTTGCTCGCTATTGCGGCGAGCATCGCGTTTTCGTTACCGACCTATGGTGAGGGGGCTGAGCGGGCCTCGATTATGCCGGGCTGGCTTGCCCGGGTTTTCATGACGTACAACTCGCTGTTTTCGGGGATTCTGACGTTCGCGATCCCTCTGATCATTCTGGGCCTGGTGTTACCGGCGATCGCTGAGTTGGGTCGTGGAGCGGGCAAGCTTTTGGGGATGACGGCTGGGATCGCTTATGGTTCCACGATCGCTGCCGGTTTGTTGGCTTATGCGGTGGCTCATTCGGTGTTCCCGTTATTCTTGGGCGGTGATGCCCCGAGGATCGGCGAGGCGAGCGCGGACATTAACCCTTATTTCGCGATTGTTCAGCAGGCTTCCGAGGAGCCGGTGGTTCCGGAGATCGTGTTGCCGCCAGCTATTGAGGTTTTGCCGGCGCTGGTTTTGGCGTTCATTCTGGGTTTGGGGCTTACGGCGATCAAGTCGAATGCTTTGCTCGATGCGGCGATTGATTTCCGCAAGATTGTGGACAAGCTGATCCGCAACATCATCATCCCTGGTCTCCCGTTGTTCATTTTCGGTATTTTCATGGACCTGACCCTTTCGGGTGCTGTGGGCGATGTGGTCAGAAACTTCTTGCTGGTTGCTTTGGTCGCGTTAGTTTTGACGTTGGCGGTTCTGGTTCTTCAGTATCTGATCGCTGGTGCTGTTGCGGGGCGCAGCCCGCTGCGTTCGCTGTGGAATATGCGGTCGGCGTATGTGACGGCTTTGGGGACGGCTTCGAGTGCCGCCTCGATTCCGGTCACGATTGAGGCAGCTAGGAAGAACAAGATTTCGGATCCGGTGTGTAACTTTGTGATCCCGTTGTGTGCAACGATCCACCTTTCGGGTTCGATGGTGAAGATCGTTCTGTTCTCGTTGGCTGTCATGATGCTTTCGGGTGTGGACACCGGGTTCGGGCAGTATTTGCCGTTCGTTTTGATGTTGGGTGTCATGATGATCGCCGCCCCGGGTGTTCCCGGTGGCGCGATCGCTGCCGCATCCGGTTTGTTGGGTTCGATGTTGGGCTTCAACGAGGCCCAGATCGGGTTGATGTTCGCTACCTACATCGCGCTGGATTCCTTCGGTACGGCAGCGAATGTGACCGGCGATGGCGCCATCGCGATGATCGTTGACCGTTTGGCTCGTAACCGCTCGGACAACGCAACGGTGGAGGAGCCGGAGTTCGTCGAGGAGCAGTGAACCGTCGCTGAGCCATGCCCTGCCGAGGAGTAGTAGTTCACCGAGAAATAGCTAGGCCTCTGCGCCGCCTAAACTAGGTTTCATGGCTTTAGAAGATTCCAAACACCGCGATCTCCATATCACTCGTTCGGGTCTTGAGGTGTTGCACACTCAGATCAATGGTGATATCGAGCCGGCCCCGTATAACCAGTTGTTGGGGGTGCGTTTGGTGGATGCCCGCGAGGGCGCAGTGGAGCTGACATGCCAGATGAAGCCAGAGTTTCTGAACAAGATCGGTTCGGGACATGGCGGTTTCATTTCGAGTCTTTTGGATAACGCGTGCGGCCTGGCTGCGGATACGGTATCCCGCCCCGGGCACGCTTTCACGACGATGGATCTGCATGTGCGGATGCTTCGGCCTGTCACGTTGGCCTCGGGTGTGTTACGTGTTGTGGGTGAGGTGGAGAAGTCTGGCCGCTCGGTTGCGGTGACTACTGGCAAGCTATTTGCAGAAGACGGGACGCTGCTGGCTAGCGCGACGTCGAGCCTGTTCGTTTTGGACGTCTAGGAGCGTTCTGAATGTCGCTTATAGCCATTGTCTGTTTCGTCCTTGCCGGGGTTGTCGCGGTTGTGGACTGGATTCTGACTCCGCGTACTGATGATACGTGGCGTTGGGTCACGAAGGCCTCGGTTCCTGCGTTGCTGACGGCGAGCGTGGTGTTGACGGGGTTGGCTCGTCCGCATCCGGCGTGGGCGGCAACGTTTGTGGCGGGTGCACTGTGTTTGGCGTTGCTGGGCGATCTTTTGCTGTTGGACCGCGGGCGTTTCATGTATGGTGCGTTGGCGTTCGCGGGGGCGCAGACCGTTTTGGCGGTGACGTTGGCGTGGCGTGCGTGGGCTGGGCCGGTTCAGCAGAACTCTGTGCCGGGGATCCCCGAGGGCGGCTGGACTGGCCTGGGGGTTGCCGCGGTAGTGGTGGTGGCTGGCTTCCTAGCTGTGGGGATTCGGTTGATTCGGGCCGCGCATCGTGACCGGCTGGGCCTGGTGGTCACGTTCTATATCGTGTTGATTTCAGTGATGGTTATGGCGGCTTCCCTTCATGTTCGTCAGCCTGGTGGCTGGTGGGTTATTGGGGCGGCCCTTTTGTTCTATGTTTCGGATGCACTGCTGGGGTGGAAGCAGTTTGTGAGCCGGGATCAAACGAACTCGGTGGCTGTGATGGTCACGTATCACCTCGCTATATTCGGGTTCGCGTGGTGGGCGCTACTGCAGTCCGGGGTCACGGTCTAGCCTCTGCGGCTTTTCTGCGCGCCCGGCGGCTGTGTGTTGTGTCAACTAGACTGGGCGTGTGACTGATCAAGATTCCGTTTTGCCTGAGAAGGTTTCTGACGTTTTCGACCCGAACGCGTGGCGTGTTGTTGAGGGTTTCGATTTCCAGGACATCACGTATCACCGCCAGGTTGAGCGGGATGCCAAGGGCGGCATTGTGCGTGATCTGGGTGCGGTCCGGATTGCGTTTGACCGTCCTGAGGTGCGTAACGCGTTCCGTCCGGGGACGGTTGATGAGTTGTACCGGGCGTTGGATCACGCTCGGATGACTGGCGATGTGGGAACCGTGCTGCTCACGGGTAACGGCCCGTCACCTAAGGACGGTGGCCATTCGTTCTGCTCGGGTGGGGATCAGCGTATTCGCGGCCGTGATGGTTACCGTTATGCCGCGGGTGAGACGCGGGAGACGATCGACCCTGCGCGCGCAGGCCGCCTGCATATTCTTGAGGTTCAGCGTCTGATCCGCACGATGCCGAAGGTCGTGATCGCGGTCGTCAACGGCTGGGCTGCTGGTGGCGGTCATTCGTTGCATGTGGTTGCGGATTTGACGATCGCCTCGGCTGAGCACGGTAAGTTCAAACAGACGGATGCCACTGTTGGTTCGTTTGATGCCGGTTATGGTTCGGCGTTGTTGGCGCGCCAGATTGGGCAGAAGAAGGCGCGCGAGATTTTCTTCTTGGCTCGCGAGTATTCGGCTCAAGACATGGTGGATGCCGGCGCGGTGAACGTGGCGGTTCCGCATGCCGAGCTTGAGAAGGTCGCGTTGGAGTATGCCGCGGATATTGCGCGGCAGTCCCCGCAGGCTATCCGCATGTTGAAGTTCGCGTTCAACGCGGTCGATGACGGCATCGCGGGTCAGCAGGTTTTCGCTGGCGAGGCCACGCGCCTTGCCTATATGACGGATGAGGCCGTTGAGGGCCGGGACGCGTTCCTTGAGAAGCGTGACCCGGACTGGTCGGCTCACCCGTACTATTTCTGATCCGGTGTCTGTCTTGCCTGACGATGCGGGGCATGAGTTCGCAGATGCTGTAGCGGACGTGCGTGCAAGGCTCGCCGCCGCGCTGGATGGTACTGGCCCTGCGGTCGAGATCGTTGAGGCGCCCGCTGGCTCCATTACCGGCACCGCTGGCACAAGCACGGAAGCCGGTATCCCGTTCGTGGTCGAGCATCCGGAAGATGCGCCGGAGGGTACGGCGGCGGTGATCCGCACATCGGGCTCTACCGGGATGCCGAAGCGCACCGGTTTAGGCGCTGAGGCGCTCAAGGCTTCAGCTGCCGCGACTTCTCAGCGGATTGGTTCGGGCCATTGGTTGCTTGCTCTGCCTTTGCATTATGTTGCTGGGCTTGCAGTGGTTTCGCGTGCCGTACTCGCGGGCACCGCGCTGGTGACGATGGACCTGCGTTGGCGCTTCACGGTTGAGGCTTTCGCCGAAGCGACAGAAAGGCTTGCCCAAACCGCGCGCTCCCAACCGGCACACCCGCAAGCGACAGGCTCAGCAGGCGCGAACGCCTCTTCCTCGCACCCGCCGCTGTTGACATCGCTCGTACCTACTCAGTTGACGCGCTTGTTGGAATCACCCCAGGGCGTAGAGGCGCTCAAACGCTATACAGCGGTTCTGGTGGGTGGAGGCGCTACCCCGCCGGCCACGCTCCAAAGGGCACGCGAGTTGGGCGTCCCGGTCGTTTTGACGTACGGTTCGGCAGAAACCTGCGGTGGGTGCGTGTATGACGGAAAGCCGTTGCCGGGTGTTTCAATCTCGATCGATTCCGCGGGCCGGGTGAGCCTTGGTGGACCGCAGGTCGCCACGGGGTATATCGGGGACCCTGAACGTACCGAACAGCATTTCGCGACCTACTCCCCTGACCCTCGTTTGAAGCACGCCCGGCCGATGCGTTGGTATGTCACGGATGACCTCGGCACGTTGCTGCCTGATGGAACGCTCCAGATCCGCGGCCGGGTCGATGACGTCATCAACACCGGCGGCGTTAAGGTGTCTGCTGCTCGGATTCTCGCGGCGATCGAGTCGATGCCGTCGGTTCGTGAAGCCATCGTGGTTCCGGTCCCCCATCCTGAGTGGGGGCAAACAGTAGGGCTCATCTATTCCGGGGATGCAACCGAGGAAGAGATCGCAACGGTTGTGAGGCGGCAGGTTTCAGCGGTTGCTGTGCCCCGCGTCGTGATCCAGACTGATGCGGTCCCGCGGTTAAGTAATCACAAACCGGACCGTCAAACCGCTGTTTCGCGTTTAAGCGCGCTAGTCTAGCTAGCGGGCGGGTATGTCCGCCCGCTCTCCTATCGAAAGGACCTCGTTCTTCGTGGCCACTGCCTCACAATGGATCTCTGGCGCCCGCCTCCGGACGTTGCCGATGGCTGTTTCACCGGTGCTGGTGGGTGTCGCGGCTGGTTTCGCGGCTTCGGGTACGGTCAAGTGGATTCCGGCGTTGCTTGCCCTGGTGGTCTCGCTGCTGCTACAGATCGGTGTGAATTACGCCAACGACTATTCCGATGGCGTGCGCGGCACCGATAGCGAGCGTGTGGGTCCGTTCCGGCTCACCGGGTCTGGTGCGGCGAGCCCGCGGGCGGTCAAGTACGCCTCGTTCCTATGCTTCGGGCTCGCGGCCCTGGCGGGCCTGGGGCTTGTGTGGATGACACAGACGTGGGTTTTGTTGATCGTGGGGGCGCTCGCGATCGCGGCCGCGTGGGGTTATACGGGTGGTAAGAACCCGTATGGTTACCTGGGTTTGGGCGAGCTGTTTGTCTTCATTTTCTTTGGGCTCGTAGCAACCGTCGGGACAACCTACACCCAGTTGGGTTATTTGTCTGGGCATTCCTGGCTTGGCGCGATTTCGGTTGGGTTGATCGCGACCGCCTTGCTGATGGTCAACAACATCCGCGACCTACCGACTGACCGTGTTGCCGGGAAGCGGACGTTGGCGGTGCGTCTTGGGGATCGTCTTGCGCGGTTGGTCTATGTTCTGATGATCGTTGTTTCGATCGTGGGGCCGGTGGCACTCGGGTTTGTCACGAACGTGTGGTTCTTTGTGGTGTTATTGACGTTCGTGGTTGCGTTCAAGCCATGTGCGGCGGTCCTGACTGCCGAAGACCGCCGCGACCTCATCCCTGCGTTGGCTAAAACGAGCCTGATCCAGGTGGTTTTCGCTGTGCTGTTCTCGCTTGCGCTCGTGTTGCATAAGCTTTTGATGGCCTAACCGCGGGATACGGCGACGGCCGCGGATCAACGAGGAGTTGATGCCGCGGCCGCGCAGTTTAAGGCTGTTTATACGTGTAGTTCAGCGGTCTGCGAGGTCAGTGGTATCGGCCTTGTTCTGGCGGGGTGTGCTCTCTGGCACGCCTTCGTCTTTTTCGCCGTCGCTGCCCCGCACGCCGTCTTCTTCCTGGGCGCCCTCTTCTTGGGCGCCGAGGTATGCATCTTCAACGTGTTCGTCGCTTGCTGCGTCCGCCTCAGGCGCTACACCGGCGGTTTTGGTTTCGGCTTTGCGCCGGTTGAGTGCGCGGCGGAATTGTTGGCTCGCTTCAGCTTGTGCTTTGTTCATGAAGAGGAACGTCACGGCGAACGAGAAGACCGCGCCTACCACTACGGACGCGATCGCCCCACCGACCGGCCAGCGGTTGAACGCGAAAAAATAGTACACGAGCATCGAGACGCCGATCAGGATGACGGCGCGGATCAGACCCATCCAAAAAACCTTCACCGCTCTAGTCTATAGGTGAGCAGCGGGGTGCCCGTACTGAGCGCAAACTAGAATGGACGGTATGCGTTGGCTCGTCTTCATCGTTCCGCTGGTTCTTGTTTTCATTCTGTACGCGTTGTTCAACGCGATCGGCACGCCTCAGCATCGTGTGCGTTCGTTACCGAAGGGTGTGTGGATCGCTGCGATCATCGTGTTGCCAGCGGTTGGAGCGGTGCTGTGGTTGACGTTGGGTTCGGATAAGACCGCGCCGGTGCCTACTCCTCGCGGGCAGGGCCCGGATGATGATGCGGCTTTCCTTGAACGGTTGAACCTTGAGCGTGACCGCAAGAAGATGCGGCAGGATGCGTTGCGCCGTGAGAAGGAACTTGAAGCGCGTGAGGCCGCGTTGCGTGAGCGGGAGCAGGCCGCCGAACGTGATCGCCAGCGCGGCAACGCCGAAGCTGTTAACCCTCACCGTGATAGTTCAGGCCCTGGTCAGCGCGACGACGGCCAGCCGGGCAGCGGCCAGCCAGGCAGCGGCCAGCCAGGCGACATTGAGGATTCCGATGGCGGTGAACGGCCATGATCGCGCTTACCGTGTTGTTCCCTTCTGTGTGGTTGCCGTTCAATCCCACCCATTACGATGGACCGGTCACCGATAGCCAGCCGACGTGGCTGCCGGTGATTTTGGGGGCTGTGGGCGTTCTAGTTTTGATCGCGATTTTCGCGACGTTCATCGTGTGGCTGATGCGCGGTGATCGACGCGATAAAGAGGCGGGCCTGCACCTGGAGGAATCCCCGTTCTTTGAGACGCGGGAGAATCCATACGAGGAACAGTTCCGACGCAAAAACCATACCGACCAAGGCAACTCAGACAGCTAGTTATTCGATGGCCCTGTCCGACTAGCAACATCTTTAGGCGTTATGAATCTAAGCTATTTTAGAATTGGCTTTGATTAACTATAGTTTTCACGATTCTTGCTGACTAACTCTGGTTTCCTTTGAGGCCCAGCGGTAGCGTGATCTGCATCACCACCAGGTGATGTGGATTACTTACCAAACTAAAGAGGCATCATGAAAAAACCTTCTCGAGTCTGGGCAGTCCTATCTATTACAGCGCTCAGCACTTCTCTGGCGGTCTTGCCTTCCGCTCAGGCGGAACCCATTAATCAAGCGGAACCAATCAATAGTGTTCAGCAAGAATCATCCAATAGTGTCCAACAAGAGGACACCATCACCCTGGCCCCTACAGATGCTAGCGGGCTCGCGGAAGACCTGGTGATCTTCGAGACCATGGTCAGCGAACCTAAAGCGAAAGTTTCCCTGCAGTACGATCTACCCGACGGCTGCACAGTGAAAGGGAACCTTCCAGCGAAAAGCGGTAGCGTGAAACTCACATGCAATGGGGAAACAAAAGAATTCGCACCAGTAGTTCTGGGAGCTGACGGCAGCAAAATCCCATGGACGTTGACCTCGACTCCCGAAGGCCTCGGCCTAACCTACACTTCAGAGAAAGCCGAAGCGCTAGCCACCGGTGTCATCAGTGACAACAGTGAGCTCATCATCAAAGAGGCGTCAGCTTCCATCAAGAAATCGAACAAGGAAATGTCTGGCTCCGTGTCATTCTCGTTCGATAACACCAAGGCGTCTGAGCGCCTGCGCTCATCGGTGGGACCGGATCCTCGCACCACGTCTGCCCACCTCGTGACTGTCCCTAGCCACTACAGGTACTGCCCACACTGGTGCAAGCCGAAGTCACTTCACGACTATTGCACCTGGTCACCTGATCAGTGGTTCAAAGCAGACTTCCGTGGCCCTTGCGCGATTCATGACCTGGGGATCGAGGAAACCAGGAAGAAGCCGATGAACCTTGAGCAGAAGCGTAATGAGCGAAGGATGCATGACTATCGTTTCGGTGCCAACCTGCGGACCAACTGCGCATACTTCTATCCCGCTGGCACGCTAGGCAGAAGTCACTGCAACGGGGCAACCCACATCTATCAGTCAGCTGTATTGACTGCGACCGCAAACTGGGACGGCAGCTAAGTGAATTCTAAAACGATGGCCGCGCTTCTTTTCGCGCCGGCTGTGTATCACGTGTTCCTGCTGATTATCATTGTGAGCTCTGCGCTTCCGCCGCGGGGCATCATGCTCACCCTTTGGGGTATCTCGCTGATTATCCCGTTCATTGCGGTAGCGCTCATGGCGCGCGATAAGACCAGCTACGCCCCGGCTCTTGTGGCTACCGTGGCAGTCCTGGCGGTTCTGCGGTGCGCACTCTTCGTTGCAGAACAGGTCCTCTATGACGCCTACTTCGTCACTCCTGTGGACCTCGTTCTAGCGGTATCACTAGCGGTCATCGGCATCGTGGTGGTCCGTAAGCGCAAGCCCATTCCTCACTCTGCATAACCCAAGAGAACACGCAATACACAAAACGTGTGGCCGGAGCTTCCAGTACGGAAGCCCCGGCCACACGTCGTTACTGGTGCGAGCTAAGCGCGTCGCGTCAGCAGCCCACGGGCGGTGAAGGGTTTCTAGATCCCTGCGTAGGAGTGCAGGCCCGCGAACACGGTGTTCACCACTGTGAAGTTGAAGATGATGCATCCGTAGCCGATGATGCTCAGCCATGCGGAGCGGTCGCCGGTCCAGCCGCGAGTTGCTCGCGCGTGCAGGTAGCCTGCGTAGACAACCCAGATGATGAAGGTCCAGACTTCCTTGGTGTCCCACCCCCACGGGCGGCCCCACGCTTCGTTAGCCCACACCGCCCCGAGGATCAAGGTCAGGGTCCAGGCCACGAATGCGACCGCGTTGATGCGGTAGGCGACGTTCTCAAGGGTCACGGCGGAAGGAACCAACCGCAGCCACGGAAGCTTGTCCTCACGGCCGGCGATCAAAGCAGCCTGGCGGCGCGACTGAATGAGTTGCAGAACAGCCATCGCGAAGGTCAACGTGAACAATGCGCAAGCCAGGACCGCGATCGAAACGTGAATGATGAGCCACGGCGACTGTAGCGCCGGCTGCAGGTGCTGAACGGGAGTTGGAAACGCAATGGTGGCCGAACACATCATCGCAACGACCAAGCCAGAGATGAACACACCCATGAACCGGATGTCTTTGATCATGAGCGCAACCAGATACACCGCAACGACCACGAGTGCGCCCGTGGTCATGAACTCGTACATGTTGCCCCACGGGACGCGCTGCGCTGCGATCGAACGCGTCACCACAGCGGCCGCATGGATCGCGAACGAAAGCCACATCAAAGCGATAGCAACCCGAGCCAAGCGACGGGTTGGTGCTTTCTCGTCATAGTCCATGTCGTCATCGACGAGCTGACCATCCACCGTCGCGTTGCGGTGCCGGATACGGCCGGTTTCTTCCTTGTCTTCACGTTCGGCGAGCGCGACAGACCCAGCGGAGCCCTTGTTTGCTGCCGCGGCGGCTAAGGCACGCTTCTCCTGCTTAACAAGGGACTTCTCGATGTCCTGAATCGTCTGAGAGGAACGCACCAAGTCGTAGGCGAACACCACGAACGTCACCGAGTATGCCATCGCCGCCAAAAGCATCAGCAGCTCGGAGGTTGAACCCAAAGAAAGGTTCAACTCCCCTTTAGGGGTATACGCGGGGAGATAAGAAAACATAGTCGTCACAGTCATCCGTTCTCTCGGTGATCAGCACCCTCACTCAGCCGCTGAAATGCCTCAGCTACTGCATTCACTCAGCGAGCGTGTACCGGCCGGAAACAGCCTTCACCAACGCTTCCGCTTCAGTCTGCAGGCGCGGGTCTTCACCGCGCGCTAGGAGTGCATACTCAATTCTACGCTTGCCGGCCTCATCGGGGTCTGAAACCTTGAACCATACGCGGCGGCGCGGAATGAACAGAGAGGCCAATAGGCCGGCCACTGCGAGCATCGAGAACCCGAGCAACCACGGCTTGCCCGGATCATGGTGGACCTCGATGCCGATGAACCGCTTCAGCCCATCAAACCGGATGGTCCCTTTACCTTCCGGCAGCTTATATTCGCGGTTCTGCGGGTTCAGTCCCAGCACGATGCCGCCGGCCTCTAGTTTGCGGGAGTTCAGCTGGGTCATCTTCTCGGTTTTGAGCACATACACGTTCTGCGGGGCGCCGGTCTCAAGGCCGAGGTCGCCATAGTAGGAGTCCAGGTTCAGGGATGGTGCGAGCGCTTCCGGGTCGCCTGAATAGGCAACCCCGTTCTCGCCCATCACCGTTGTTGGGAGGAAGAAACCCTGGAAACCCAGCTGGGTTGGCTTGGCGTCAGGGACCTTCAAAACCACGAGCGACATGTAGGACGGGTCCTGTGGTTGGGCAACCACGGGGCCGGAGAATGCGACGTTGCCTTCCCCGTCTGTCACGGTGATCATCGGGGCGTAACCGTTACCGAGCAAGTAAATGTCCGTTCCGGCTACGCGGAGCGGCTCATTGACTTTGAGCTTTTCGGTGACCCATTCGGCATCGGGGCTGTGGCGAACATCCAGGTTCGCTTCATAGTCGATCGGTTGCCCGTATTTGCCGTCCGCTCGTTCTTGGCGGTCAAACTGGATCTTGAAATCCTTGAGTTTCAGCTGGAACGGTTGCAGGTTTTCAGCTTTGAACCGTTGCCCGGGGGAGAACTGGTCGTAGGCGATCAACGTGTTCGTGAACCCCTCCCCTTGCACGATGATGCGTTGCCCGTTGTATCCGAACAGGCCACCTACCGCCACGGCGATCAGCACGCCGATCAGCGAGACGTGGAACGTGAGGTTGCCCCATTCGCGTAAGTAGCCGCGTTCAGCGGCAACCGAGACCTGCCCCTTGTTTTCCTCTATGGAGGTCCGGTAGCGGCGTTTACGCAAGATGCTGCGCAGGGTTTGCGCGATCTCTTCGCTATCGCCTTGGTTGGCTTCCAGCTCGATGACGCCGTTGACTGGCATCCGGTTTAGACGGACTGGTGTGCGTGCTGGCGGGCGTACCGTTGCCCGTGCGTGTTGGCGGGCGCGTGGGATCACGCAACCGATGAGGGAAACGAACAGCAGCAGGTAGATCGCTGAGAACCAGACGGATGTGAAGACATCGAAGAGCTGAAGTTTGTCCAGGATGGGGCCTGCGACCTCGTGCTCTGCGATGTACTGGGCCACACTCTGTGGGTCTTGGTTGCGCTGTGGGAACAGGGAGCCTGGAACCGCGGCTACCGCGAGCAGCATCAGCAAGACCATCGCGGTGCGCATGGTTGTCAGTTGGGTCCATGCCCACCGCATCATGCCGATCGGGCCGAGAGCTGGCGCCAGCTGTTTCTGCTGCTTCGCTTTCTTCTTGGCCTTAGCTTTCTTCGTGGCGGCCTCGTTTGCCGCAGCTTTCTTCGCTGCATCCTTTTTGGTCACAGCGGCAACCTCACTTCGTTAGCGAACCAGTTTTGCAGTTCGGTAATCCACGTGTTCCACAAGCCTGAGGCCATCACTATCCCTAGGAGTATCAGAATCACGCCGCCGGTACGCATCACGGCGAGTTGGTGTTTGCGGAAGAAGGACACCGCGCGTGTGACTTTGGAGAGGCCGAGCGCAACGAGCAGGAACGGGATGCCTAGCCCGAGGCAGTACACGAAAGTGATCAGCGCGCCTCGCGGGACGTTCGCGTTGGGTCCGGTTGTCAGGGCTAGTGCGGCAGCCAGGGTGGGGCCCATGCAGGGTGCCCAGCCGAGTGCGAACGTCATCCCTAGAAGGGGTGCACCCCATAGCCCGGCGGGCGGGCGTTTGGTGATGCGGCGTTCGCGTTGCATGAAGCCGAAACCGCCCATGAACACAACACCCAGCAGGGCGACAATAACGCCGAGCGCTTGGGTGACCCATTGGCCTTCGTGCATCATCCAGATGTAGGCGCGCGTGAACACCGCCCCGATTAGCACGAACACTACGGAGAAACCCAGCACGAACAGGCCGATGCCTGCGAAGACGCGGCCGCGTTTGTGTTGGTTGAGTTCCATGCCGGTCAGCCCGGTCACGTACCCCATGTATCCGGGCAGAAGCGGTAGCACGCACGGGGAAAGGAATGAGATGAGGCCTGCGAGTGCGGCGATGGGTAGCGCAACCAGCAGCGAGCCGTCGGCGATCGATGCGGCTGCTTGGTTACCTGCTGTTGATGCGGCCGTTGTTGCCGTGACCGCGGTTGCTGGGACTGCTGTCGCCGCCAGTGCGGTGTTGATCATGTGGCGTCTGCGGGGGTCTCTTGCGCGGTTTTGATCAGGGCGCGCAGCGTGGATTCTTCAACAACGCCCAGCACCCGTGCCGATACGCGGCGGTTTGGGTCTAGTACGAGTGTTGTGGGCACCGCTTGCGGCGGAACGTATTGGGATAGCGCGAGCAGTACGCCGCCGTCGAGGTCGCGGACGGATTCGTACGGGATTTTGAAGGTTTTATCGAACGCTTCTGCGGCGGCTTTTTCGTCGCGTACGTTGATGCCGAGGAAGGTCACGCCTTTGTTCTTGAATTCGTCTGCCACGGCTTTCAGTGCTGGGGCTTCCACGCGACACGGGGAGCACGCAGCGTACCAGAAGTTCAAAACCAGCACGTCGCCTTCCGCGTACGTTGCGGCGTCGATGTCTGTTCCGTTGAAGGTTGTGCCGGTGAATTCGACTGCTTCGCCGCGGTCTTCGGGTGCGTATTCGCTCACGGAGCCGTCGCCAGCAACATAGCCTTTCCCGCTTCCTTCTTTGTTTTGGTTAGCGAGGTCGCTGGATTCGGTGGAGCATGCGGCGAGCCCTGCGGCTGCTGTTGCGAGCATGAGCCCGAGTACGGCGCGGCGGCCGTAGCGGGGGTTCGGGGTGTGTGGAGCGTTCATTCCGGTGTGATTCATGGTTTATGCCCCTGGAACGTTGATGGTTCCTGGGAGGAGTTCTGCTGCTGGCTCTGAATAGGTGAGGTCTACGGCGGCACCGTTGCGGTCGAAAGAGATGGACGTGACCGAGGCCAGAGTGCATTCGCGGCGGAATGCGTTGAACGCGAGTGAGCGGCCTTCGGTTGCTAGCCGGGTGACCCAGATGGGTAGCTGGTGGGATACGACCACGATGTTGGCGCCGGGCCCGTGTTGCTGGTTTGCATGGTCACGGTGTTTGCTGATGGCTTGGGCCATACGGGTGGCTTGGTGGGCGTAAGGCTCTCCCCACGATGGTGTCAGTGGGTTACGTACGAGCGGCCAGAGGCGTGGCGTTGAGAGCAGGGTGTCCTTAATGTTGCTGTATCCCTCGAGTTGGGATTCGGCTTCGATGACTCCTGGTTCGGTTGTGATGGGTAGGCCGAGTGCTTGTGCGATGGGGGCCGCGGTTTGTTGCGCACGGATCAGTGGTGAGCTGATGAGCGAGACGAGGTTGGTTCCGTGTTCTTTTTGTTCCGCGAAGTGTTCGGCGACCAGGCGGGCCATGTTGTGGCCGCGTTGTGAAAGTTCGTATCCGGGCAGGCGCCCGTAGAGCACGCGGTGAGGGTTTTCGACTTCACCATGGCGGACAAGGTGGACAACAGCATGGGACATAATCCCCATTGTCTCAGAGGGAACGCTCAGGTGGAGATTCAGGGAACGCTCAGGTTGTTTTTCTTAGCTCTCCAGGGCTTGAACCGCTCCTTCTAGGTGGACAGGTGAGCCTCGCTCAGCCAAAGTAGTTGATATATCAACAGTTGATCTATCAAGTTCTGTTTGGTCTTCTGAACTCGAACTTATGAAGGAGAGGCCGCCATGAGCGCACTTCCATTGAACCTGACACCTGGCACCTGGAATCTGGATGCTGCACACACTGAGATTGGTTTCTCGGTTCGCCACGCGGCAATCGCCCGCACGCATGGCCGCTTCACCGCCGATTCCGGTGTGCTGACCGTGGGTGAGAGCTTGGAAGACACCAAGCTAGAAGTAACCCTCGATGTCGCTTCTGTTAACACGTCAAACGAGGGCCGTGACGAACACTTACGTTCTGCCGACTTCTTTGACACGGCAACCCATCCGAAGGCTCACTTCGTTTCCACGAAGATCAGCGGCGAGGGTAGCGCCTTGACCGTTGATGGCGAGTTCACTCTCCGCGGCACCACCAAGCCTTTGACTCTTGAGGTTGAATTCGCCGGCGTGGTAACTGATCCGATGGGCGCTACCCGTTGCGGTGGCGAGGCGACCGCGGAGCTGAGCCGTAAGGAATTCGGTTTGACGTGGAATGCCGCACTCGAAACCGGCGGCGTCATGGTTGGAGACAAGGTCCGCCTACAGATCGATGCGGAGTTCATCAAAGACAACGCATAGTCCAACAGCTGCGCATATGCCGTAACTGCGGCGTTTTTGCCTCGAGAGTTACGGAAGGTTCAAGGGGTTTCGCTCATACCAGTAGCATGGAGGTATGAGCGAAACCCCTGACGTTAACCGAAGTAGCAATCCTGAGGGACCCGCTGGCGGCACCCCGGATGAGCCTCGCTACGGAGTCCGGCGCGAGGATGTTCCTCCGGGCAGTTATCCCCCACCGGTGAATCCGCAGCAGCCTATGCCTGAGCAGAGTGCGTCTGAGCCGCGGCAGGGTAACTACAACGCTATGAACGGCTGGGATTCGAATCCGCAACCTGGCTGGGGGCAACCAGGTTCCGGTTATGACCAGAACGGCTGGCCGGTCAACAACTCTTGGCAACAACAGCAGCAGCCGATGCGCCGGCCCGGACTCATGATCGCCGGTTGTGTGCTCGCGTGGGTTTTGTCCGCGCTCGGTCTTCTTTCAAGCTTCGGTCTGTTTATGGTTTCGAATCTCTCGCCGCAACAGCTTGAACGCGTCCTCGTTGAGGAGATGCCGGCGGAGCTGATTGATGAGTTCCACCGCAGTGTGGACAGTATGGGTGGCTTCGATGCCTTGTCAGGGCTGATGCGCGGATTGGGTATCGGGCTCCTCGTGTTTTGCGCGCTGCTTTCTGTTGCCGCGATTTTCATTATCACTGGCTCCAACGCGTGGCGCATCGTCGGGGTGATCTTGGCTACAGTAGCTGGAGTCTTGGCTCTTTTCGGCTTCACAGAAAATCCACTTGTGGCCATCCTGTGGCTCGCGGCGACCGTCATCATGGTTGTTGGGTGGACTACCCCGGCAACAAACACGTGGATCCGGCATCAGACCCAACTTAAACGTTCACGCCGCTAGACAACGTTCTTCGGAACCGGAGCTTTGAGAAAACATGACGAACACACCTGACACTCCTAACTCCTCTGACCCGTACGGTGAACGCCAACCGCACATGCCGAATCAGGTGACGCCTGCTCAGCATGCCCAGTATGTTCCGCAGGATCCGCATATGTACCAGGCACCTCAGGGTGCGTATGCTCCGCAGGGGCCTGGCTGGGGGAATTATTCGAGTGACTCGATTCCGTCTAGCCCGCCTAAACGCCCTGCGAGTGTTGTGATCGCTTCGATCGCTGCGTGGATTTGGGGCACCTTCTATGTCGTGGGCAGCATTGCAATCTTCGTTTACGCGAGTTCCGCAAGCTACTCGGCTTTGGAACGCATAGCGAAGGATGAAAACATACTGGAAGCGGCGAGGCGGGGTATTTCTGCCGAGCAGTTCTTGGAGAGTATTAGGATCATGCTGTGGATCGCCTCCGCTTTTAGTATTGTCACCGCTTTGTTCGCGTTGATCACTGGCGTGCTGGCTTTCAAGGGCAGCAACGGTTGGCGAATTTTCGGCATTGTCGCCACCTCACTCATGTTGGTTCCGTTCATTGCTGCCACGATTCGGGATCCACACATAGTCTGGTTGCTATTTGGAATCCTGCCGCTTACTTCTCTTATCTGTTGGTCGGTTTCCGGTTCTTGGTATCGGGCGGTCAAGGACTATAAACGGTTGAGCCTCTACCGTCACTGAGAGCGTTGAGAAGGTTAATCGATGGGTGGCGTTCCCCCGAACTAGAGGGGGCACGCCACCCATCGTTTTTGGGTCAACCTTCAGGAGTGAGCGTTGTTCTTCCGACTTGATAGCCCCACAATAAGTAGGCCCACAATCGACCCTAGAACCAGTGCTGCCGCAGCATACAGGATAGTCATCCAGTCAATGGTGAAAGGCAACACATCACCCATGAGTTGTGAGATCAGAGCTGCGGTTCCAAGGCCCGTAATCAGCCCCAGCACGAACGCCTTGACCGCAATACTGCCGATGCTCCATCTGAGCACCCAGCGTTGCCACGAGGCCGGCAGGCCCAGCGTCCAGAACGTTGAATTCAATGCTTCCAAGCTCTTCGCATTAGTGCGGCTCACCATGATCACGATCACACAGGAGCCGATCAACGCGGACGCCAAGCTGAAATACACGTTGCTTGGCGTGCTCGCTTCTTGCTTGAGAGGAACCTGCAAGAGATCGCGGGAAATCCGGCTCTCTAACGCCTCTGCCAGCAGTTCTTTCTGCTGCGATTCAGACAGATCAGTGAAGACCCACCTCAATCCTTCAAGCGATAGCCGATGCTTTTTAGCTGTCTTAGTAAGCATGAATGCAGCTGCGTTTGCTTCCCAGTGCTCGCCGAAATCTGCCTGAGCTGCGGGGAGTAGCTCACCATCTGGAATGCTCTCAGAAAAAACACGAGCTTGAGATCCGTCTAGAAACGCCGAATCACGTACAAGCAGACCCCCCTTATCCAAGGTGGCGGCTTCCTCGCTGCTTAGCGCGCGACCAAGAATCCTCCCAAGATCGTCCGCATCATCAACAGCGCTGATACCGTACGACCCATCGACGCCCTCTATGATGTCGAACTGGCCTCCTGTGTTTGTCACTGCCACCGGCTCCTTGAGCCCGAGCTTATGCGCGAGGTCGTTGACTGTCTTCTCGCTAGCTTTAAGCCCGTTCGGGTGCTCCTGTTCTACACCGAATTGATCCTCAGGCAAGAGTGAGATCAATGACTTGTTATGGGCGGCCGTGATGCTTTGAGCAAAAGTCGAGCTGAACATGAGATTACCGATAGCGACACTGAGCAGAGCGATAGCAAAAACTGTCAAGGCTCGGTGGTACGTAGCTAGTCGCTGCGCGAGCGGCCGTGGTTTGATAGGGAATTTTCGGCTCACATAACCAGTAATTACCAACGACAAGAACAAAGACCACACAGCTACCGGCAGCGGCGCCCACGTTTCGAGGACATCAATTCCTAGTTGCACCGATGCGACACCCACGCCTACCAGCGTGAGAACTGCTGCAACACCCGTTCCCCATAGCAATTTCTTGGAAGAAAATACCCGTTGGGCTCTGTCCGCGGAAGCGCCCACGGCAACGGAGCGGCTTACTCGCGGACGCGTGATAATGCCACCCGCTACGAAACTGACGATCACCCCAACTGCGATGACGGCCAACCACTTGGTTGGGATCTGCGGCCCTGGGCCTTGAATACCTACGAGATCAGCCAGCGCCGGAGCTACCAACCAAGCAACACCAACCCCCAACGCCATACCCAGGACAGATGCAAGGGCGACAGCAAGCCCGATCTTTCTGAATGCGGTTTTCCACAAAGGCGCTGGATTCACACCCAGCGTATACAACTGGTTATTCACCGGTGCTAGAAGTTTCTTAGACCAGGCCCATAAGAAAGCGACAAGGGACATCGGCAAAAGGAGTGCGAATACACCAAATACAAAAGAGTATTGATCGGCTATCCCAAGGTGGGGGCGGTCCTCAACAAAAGAACGAGGTAAGAACCCGGCCCCCAACGTGACACCGTCAAGTGACTCGAGTTGCGCCGCCGTCTTCTCATCGAGATGTGTATAAACATACTCCTCCAGTGCCTCACGGTTAGTCATAGCGCTGGAATACAACGTTGTCGATATGGCCGCAGCACTGATCTCCGATGCCGCGGGGTCGATCGTGTTCCACGTGCCAGGGAACGCCAGAAGCCTTTCTACTCCGGGCAGGAATCTATTTTTGGCTTTACCAACAACCGTCAGGTTTACATTTCCTCCTAACCCGGTTACCGTTTCACCCTCCGAAAGATCGGATTCTCCGGCAACTACGACCTCGCCAGGCTTATCAGCCCACCGCCCAGAAGTGAGGCTATACCCAAACTCCTGACCAATGTGTGGCCAATCCCCCTCGCTCATGGCCCTACGACGCTCTCGATCAGTATCCAAATACAGGTCAGCAGAGGTGGCTATTGCAATCAGGCCGTCCCCTGGCCGGTTCAACGCCGACCGCACAGATTCCTTCTCTCCGGCATTTGAAAAAAGAGGTATCTCTAGTCGTGCTGTTCTGTCTCCAAACTGCATCTGGGCGTCATCGGCAGGTTTCATTGACATTTGTCTGTCAGCTGTGGCCACCCAGCTCAGCATGCCTACCACAACGGCTAGCACCACAAGCACAAAGCGATATCGGCCCTTTTTACCGAGGATCTTCTCCACATACCTACCCACCACGAACCTCACCTGCCTCTATACGCCCGTCAACCAGGGCATAGCCGGTATGGCAGTACTCATTCATGATCGGGTCATGGCTCGTAGCGATCACCGTGCTACCAGCTTCCGCTAGGTCACGGAACAGTCCGAACATTGCATGAGAGTTCTCAGTGTCCAACGCAGCTGAAGGCTCATCAGCAAGCAGAACGCGCCGCTCGCCGCTCAGCGCGCGCGCGATACCGACGCGCTGGCATTGGCCGCGGGAAAGCTCAGCTGGGTAACGGTCAAGTAACTCTCCCAAGCCCACGCGAGTCAACGATTCCCTAGCCATAGCTTCAGCATCGCGCTGCGAAACACCCGCTGCAGACAACACGAGCATCACGTTCTCAGCAGCCGTCAGTTCCTGGATCAACAGGTCGTCCTGGTGCACGAAACCGACCACGTTACGCCGCAGGTCCAGAACCTGCGCCTCACTGGCCTGACCTACATCGACACCAAGAACATCAATTCGGCCCTTATCCAGAGGAATCAAGCCAGCAATGGCACGTAAAAGGGTCGTTTTACCTGAACCGCTCTTACCTGCTAATCCAACAAACTCTCCGGCCGAAGCCTGAAGATCAATACCTCGCAAAACGTGTGTGCGCTGAGCGCCTACACCCAAATACTTGTGGACGTTTTCCACAGTCACAGCAGTCATCATGCCTCTTTAAAAAGACCGGGGTGCAGCTTGCTAACTGCACCCCGGAAACCAGTAAAAACAGTTAGCAGCCGCGATCCGTCCGCCAGGACGTAGCGGTATCATTAGCGAACCATCCGATAGAGTTTTGGATCGAATTTTGCCGCATGGTGTAACACTTACCTTTGCCATCCGCGTGCTCATACCAAGCAGCGTTCCGGCTAGTGCGGTTCATCCACGAGCTCATCTTGTCATTCGCTCCGCTTGAGAGGTTCATCACCTTTAACCCCGCTCGGCGAGATCCTAGAAGTCCTCCGAAGTCCCTATGTTCGAACAAGCAAGCTAGATTGGTGCCGCAGTCTTTAGCTGCGGCTTGCGCGGGTTGAGCGAAACCGATTCCGGCTGCAACCACGGCTAGAGCGGCACAAAGCTTTTTCATCTCCATGTCGTCATCCTTTTGAGCATGGCCTCACGAGGAGGCAGTGTCTTAAAAACACCTATGTGGTGTTGAGAAGATATTCCTATGTGACCTATATCACTGTCAATAGGGAAACACAGAATTTTTTTATGCAGGACCCAGGCTCGACATCTTGCCCGTTTTAACCGCTAAATCCCGGCCTCAAACGCTACGCTTGCGCTTATGAGACCGGGACGAACCAGACCTTCTGGGCCGCCCCCTTCATTCGGTCCGGACGTTTTGTGAGTCGTCGGTTTCGATTTGATGGGTGCATTGCCGAGCGTACTCGACTGGGGTAGGTAGCCGAGCGAGGAGTGTCGGCGGTGATGGTTGTACTCGTTTTTCCAGTCGCCGATCACGACTTGCGCGTGCAGCAGCGAGTAGTAGCTGTTGATGTTGAGGCACTCGTCGCGGAGCCGGCTGTTGAACGACTCGACGTACCCGTTCCGCCACGGCGATCCCGGTGGGATGTAGGACAGGCCGGTGCGGGTGCCTGCCCAGTCGGCCATCGCTTCGCTGATGAACTCCGGCCCGTTGTCCGACCTGAGCACAGCTGGAGCGCCGCGGACGGCGACGAGATCCTCGAGATGCGCGGTGAGCCGGTCGGCGGTGATCGACCGCTCGACCAGCCCGCCGATGCATTCCCGGGTGTGCTCATCGACGATCGAGCAGATCTTGATCGGCCGGCCCTGCTCGTCGGCGTCGAACTGGAAGTCCACCGCCCACACCACGTTCGGTGCGTCCGCTGTCGCCGGGCCGACGGTCGAGGACCCGACGCGTTTGCGACGCCGCCGCTGCAGGACGCGGAGGCCCTCGTCACGCCAGAGGCGTTGGATCTTCTTGTGGTTCACGACCCAGCCCTCGGCGCGGGCATCGTGATAGGCGCGCCGGTACCCGTAGCGGGGGTGCTTCTTCGCCCAGGCTCGCAGCCAGTCCCGCAACGCTTGGTCCGGGTCTGCGGTCGTGTCGCCCTTGAGCGGCCGCCGGTACGCGGAGCGGGACAGCCCGGCCAGACGGCACGCCATCCGTTCACTCACCTGCAGTGTCCTGATCAAGTGAGCGACGGCGGCGCGGCGCCTGCCCGGGCCTAGAAGTTTCCCTCAGCCAACTCCTTGAGCGCGGCCTTCTCCAACTCCGCCTCGGCGATCAGCCGCTTGAGCGTCGCGTTCTGCTTCTCGAGCTCCTTCAGGCGTTTCGCGTCATCGGCCTTCAACCCGCCGTACTGGTTACGCCACCGGTAATACGTCTGCTCGGACACCCCGAGTTCCCGGCACACCGCCGCGACATCCGCGCCGTCGGCGAGCATCCTGTCGGCCTGCCCGAGCTTGCGGACGACCTGTTCCGGGGTGTGACGCTTTCTGCTGTTCGACATGATCTGACCATTCTCCCTGCCCGAACCCTCGGGCGACAGGACGACTCTCAGAACCACCGGACCTACGAAACGGGGTCAGCCCACCCTGACCCGTACGGTGAACGGCAAGCGGATGTGCCGCATTCGTCTGCGCATGAGCCGGTGCCTACGCAGCCTTCGGGGCAGGGCCAGCAGAGCTTCGGATGGGATGGAGCACCGCAGCAACAACCGCACATGCCGAATCAGGTGCCGCCTGCTCAGCATGCCCAGTATGTTCCGCAGGATCCGCATATGTACCAGGCACCTCAGGGTGCGTATGCTCCGCAGGGGCCTGGCTGGGGGAATTATTCGAGTGACTCGATTCCGTCTAGCCCGCCTAAACGCCCTGCGAGTGTTGTGATCGCTTCGATCGCTGCGTGGATTTGGGGCACCTTCTATGTCGTGGCCAGCATTGCAATCTTCGTTTACGCGAGTTCCGCAAGCTACTCGGCTTTGGAGCACCTAACGAAGGATGAAAACATACTGGAAGCGGCGAGGCGGGGTATTTCTGCCGAGCAGTTCTTGGAGAGTATTAGGATCATGCTGTGGATCGCCTCCGCTTTTAGTATTGTCACCGCTTTGTTCGCGTTGATCACTGGCGTGCTGGCTTTCAAGGGCAGCAACGGTTGGCGAATTTTCGGCATTGTCGCCACCTCACTCATGTTGCTTCCGTTCATTGCTACCACGATTCGGGATCCACACATAGTCTGGTTGCTATTTGGAATCCTGCCGCTTACTTCTCTTATCTGTTGGTCGGTTTCCGGTTCGTGGTATCGGGCGGTCAAGGACTATAAACGGTTGAGCCTCTACCGTCACTGAGAGCGTTGAGAAGGTTAATCGATGGGTGGCGTTCCCCCGAACTAGAGGGGGCACGCCACCCATCGTTTTTGGATCGGCCTTTAGGAGTGAGCGCTGCCTCGATTTCGTGATAGACCGACAATCAAGAGCCCTGCCACGGTGCCGATGATGAGCGCCGCGGCAGCGAACACAATAGTCAGCCAATCGATGGTGAATATGAGAGCACTACTCTGAGTGGCGGCAATCAACGCTGCAGGACCAAGCCCCGCGATGAGTCCAAGCACGAACGCTCTCACTACAATGATGCTCACGCTCCACCGCAGAACCCAACGATGCCACGAGTCAGGCAAACCTAAGGTCCAGAATGTTGAGCGGATTGCCTCTAGACTCTTTGCGTTAGCGCGGCTCACCATAACCACAATCAAACATGAACCGATCAGCGCAGTGGCCAAACTGTAGTAGACAATCTCTGGCATCTCTTGCTCCTGCATGCGTGGAATGAGGAGTAACTCACGCGGAACACGTTGCTCGACCGCCTTTTCGATGAGCGCCTTCTTCTGAGGTTCTGACAGTTCAGTAAAAACCCACCTAGTCGCACCCAAGGGGCTTTTGTATTTTTCGAGAGTCTCAGTCAGAAGAATGGCGCCTGCTTCTAGCTCCAAGATTTCACCGAAATCAGATACTGTAGCCGGCAACGTATGTCCGTCAGGGAACACTTCCGTTATAAGTAGTGCTTGAGAACCTTGCAAGAAGCCCGGGTGACGCACGAGCATGCCCCCACTCTGCAAGACTGCTCTCTCCTTGGCATCCAAGGTTCTACCTATTAGACGCTCAAGTTCTTCAGCTCCGTCAACGGCAGAGACACCGAAGGCGCCTTCCATCCCCTCGACCCAGTCGAGCGAACCGCTGCCCGTAAGCAGGCGAACCGGTTCAGCAATACCTAGATCATGCGCAAGTTCAATAACTTTCTTCTGGGTAGTCTTCTGCCCGAGATCATTCGATTGTTCAACACCCACTTGGTCGCTACGAATCACATCCAGCACATCTTTATTCGCGGCAGTGTTGAAGCTCTTCGAGAATGTTCCACTGAAAATCAACATCCCTGACGAAGCCGTCAGAAGAAAAATGGCTATGGCGGTTGTTACGCGGTGACGGGCCGCTAGCCGTCGAGCGAAAACCCGAGGTTTAAGAGGGACTTTCGCCGAGATGGTGCGCACCACGAGCAAGGCTAGAAACAGAGAGAACGCGATGACTGGAATGGGGGCCCACACGTCGAAGACGTCTGGCCCAGTTCTTAGACCAACCAGCACAGTGCCACCGATGACTATTACGGAAGCTAGCCCCGTCATCCAAAGGGCGATTCCAGAACCGATGAAGGAACTACCCCGTTGCATCCGTGCCCCTTCCACCGCTGCCCTGTTCTTAGGATACGGATAGGTCCACAGCGCTCCGGCAATGTAACAGACTGCTATACCCGTGAAAATAAGGCCGAGCCATTTCCACGCCACTTGAGGTCCAGGGCCTTGAATACCAGCAAGGTCCGCAAGGAAAGGGGCCATCAGCCAAGCAACGCCGACCCCGAGCATGCTCGCGACACCAGCACTCAGAATGACACCGATGAAGCTCTTCCTAACTGTTGCTTTCCATAAAGGGGTCGAGTTTACACCCAACGTATATAACTGGCTTTTGACCGGTGCTAGCGCTTTTCGCGACCATGTCCAGAGGAACAGCACTACCGCACTAGGCATCAGAAGCGCGAAAACACCTAAGATGAAGGAGAAGTTCTCAGCGAAACCTTGGTGTGGCCGATCCTCAACAGCAGAACGAGCCAAGTAGCTCTCACCTAAAGTGACGCCTTCAAGGGAGTCCAGCTGCTCTTTCGTTTTCTTATCAACATGCCTAAGAACATACTCTTCAAGGGCATCCTTACCTGTGATGCCGGTTGAGAACAGCGTGGTGTTTATCATGGCACTATGGGTCTGTGCCGCTGCGGGATCAATCGTGTTCCAGGTACCTGGGAATGCCAATAGCGTGTTTGCTTTTGGACTGAACCTCTCGCCAGCCAGGCCAACCACCCTCAGCTTGATGTTGTGGTCCATTGCGGTCACTGATTCACCAATCGTCAGACCGGAATCTCCAGAAGCAACAATCTCGCCGGGTTTGGAAGGCCAGCGCCCAGTGGTGAGGTTATAGCCAAACTGCTCACCAATCTGAGGCCAGTCCCCTTCCAACATAGTCCGGTAGCGTTCTTTACTAGCATCTAGGTAGATATCAGCCGTAGTTGATATAGCCCTAACTCCTTCATCGGGACGGTCAAGAGCAGAGCGAATCGTGTCTTTCTTCCCCACACCTGTGTGCAGAGGTACCTGAAGTAGAGCCTGCGCGTCGCCGAAGAGATGTTGCGCTTTATCGGCGGGTTTCATTACCAGTTGGCGGTCAGCTGTTGCGACCCAAGACAGCAGACCCACCACAACCGCCAGGACAACAAGAATGAACCGATACCGGCCCTTCTTACCCAGAATTTTCTCTACATACTTACCCACCACGAATATCACCAGCTTCAATACGCCCATCAACCAAGGCATAGCCGGTATGGCAGTACTCGTTCATGATCGGATCATGACTCGTGGCAATCACTGTGCTACCAGCGTCAGCAAGATCCCGGAACAATCCAAACATTGAATGTGAATTCTCCGTATCCAGCGCAGCCGAAGGTTCGTCTGCCAGAAGAACTCGCCGCTCCCCACTCAAGGCACGAGCAATTCCCACACGCTGACACTGTCCGCGTGACAACTCAGACGGATACCGGTCTACCAGCTCATCTAATCCGACGCGTGCTAAAGAATCAGATGCCAACCGCTCGGCCTCACGTTCGCCAACCCCGGCTGCAGCCAACACCAGCATCACATTCTCAACAGCGGTCAGTTCCTGGATCAACAAGTCATCCTGGTGCACAAAACCAACTATGTTGCGACGCAAACTAAGAATCTGCGCCTCACTGGCCTGACCTACATCTACACCAAGAACATCAATCCGGCCTCTATCTACAGGAATCAAACCAGCAATAGCACGCAAAAGCGTCGTCTTACCCGAACCGCTTTTACCCGACAACCCAACAAATTCTCCAGCCGAAGCCTGAAGATCAATACCCCTCAAAACGTGAGTCCGCTGAGCCCCAACACCCAAATACTTGTGGACATTCGCCACAGACACAACAGTCATCATGCCTCTTCAAAAAGACCGCGGCGCAGTAATTTATGAACCACGCCTTCCTAGTGTTGAGAAGATATTCCTATGTGGTGTAAGTCACTGTCAATAGGGAAACACAGAAATTTTTTATGCAGGACTCAGGCTCGACATCTTGCCCGTTTTAACCGCTAAATCCCGGCCTCAAGCGCTGATTCGCGCATATGAGACCGGGATGAGCCGGGCCTTCTTACATCAGACTAGCTAGCTTTCTTGGTCGGGCACGCGGACGAAGAAGTTCGAAGAGATCGCTAGCAGTTCACGCATGAGTTCATATTGGCTGCCGTGCATGTTCCAAATCTCGTCTTCGCCGGCCGCCTCGGGCCTCTGATAGATCGACTCAGTGGCGTTAACGTCAGCTAGCCAGCCGTTATCGTAATAGTCCATGAGCGGCTCCATAGCCGCACTGAAAGCCTCAATTGCTTGCAGCCCTTCTGCAGCTTTCACATAAGCAGCTCGCGCTTTCACAAGATTCTCTTGTGCAACGCTCAAACGCTCGAGGCTCGCTCGCTGTTCCGGCGTCGGTTGCGACGAGCCAGCCCCAGTAGCTCCAGCATCGCCAGGCACGCTATCAAAGGCTGCAGCACCAGACGGCGCAGCAGAGGGGCCAGCAGCAGAGGGCTCATCGGCCAAGGGCGCAGTGTTGTTCTCGCTCATAGATTCAGTCTCGCACAAGTCGCTTGGCCACTGGCTGACCCGGCCACACCAAATGAGGCGGTTGCCGATGGCGCTACTATTCGCTGAGGATTCTTCGCAGCCGCTCCGGATCAATATGCCAGAAATCGCGCTGCACGCCATCCACCATGAGCACTGGTATCTCTTCCGCGAAACGGTCCATGAGTTCCGCATCAGCAGAAATATCGACGTCCGTCCACGCCACCCCACGTTCAGCGCAGACCTCCTCCACCGTGGCCCGCGCAGCCTCGCACAAATGACACCCCGGCTTGGTGTACAACTCAACCTTCATACTGATTCCCCTTCCGCATCCACGCCCGCGTCACTACTGGCCATTAAACATCCCGACCGTTAAACACAACGTGGGCCACACCCACAGGGTGGACCCACGTAGAAAGCTCAAAGCTACTTACTTCTTATTGCGACGCTGGTGGCGAGTCTTACGCAACTGCTTACGGTGCTTCTTCTTCGACATACGCTTACGGCGCTTCTTAATGACGGAACCCATCGATGCTCCTTTCCGTCCCACATCGGCCTGACAAGAATCGTGGCACCGCGCGGGCACCATTCACCCTAGTTTACAGGAAGTTCATCGCGGTGCGACTCGACGCCTCAACGCTACCCCTGCGCACGAATCAGCCCCTGCGCACGAATCAGGCAGTACCCGTCTGGCGGTTCCCCTGAACGTTCTGCGTCATGGCCTGGCCAAGATAGTGCTGCACAGCAGACTCCGGAACGCGGTAAGAGCGACCAAACTGAACCGCAGGCAACTCGCCAGAATGAACCAGACGATACACAGTCATCTTGGATACACGCATTACGTCCGCGACCTCTGCAACGGTCATGAAACGAGCATCAGAGAAGTTGCTGGGTTCAGTCATGAAGTGGACCTCTGCTTCCTAGTGAAGTGACAAAGCCGCGCCGCTGACCAAAAGAAACGAAAACGAAGCGTTCCACCAACATCAGGGCGACTCTACACAACAGTTTACGTTGCAGAAGTGCCAAGTGTGAATTCAGTTATCTGGTGTGTCGGATGAGAAAACCCTTAGAAAGCCTTCCACCCTGCACCTGAACCCCGCGTAAACATGCGGGAAACCGCTACTTACGGCGCCCGAAGCGCTGGAAAAACGTCTGTGCCTTCTCCGTCACAGACTCGATCTGACGGCCCACATTCTGCACAATCCGGTGAGCCGCATCATCAGCAACGCTCTCGGCCTCGCCCGCGGCCCCACTCTCAGCATCGGCAACCTCAAGCTCAGCGCTCTCAGCGACCCCCGAGCGCTCGATACTCTCGGCCGACTCATCTGCCCCTTCCGCCTCGCCGGATTCGATGGCATCCGAGCCTGTCCCCGCCGCCGCATCATGAACGCTCGTCAGCCACTTCAGCGCACCCGCCAACGAATCCGGCACCAGAGAGTACAAACGCCGCTGCCCATCAGCCCGCGTCTGGACCACGCCCGCATCACGCAGCACCTTCAAATGCTTCGACACCGTCGGCTGGCTCGCCTCAACCGAAGCCACCAAATCAGACACACTCAACTCATCCACTTCAGACAACAACTCCACAAGCTGCCGTCTAGTCGGATCACTCACAACATGAAAAATATCCTGCACCACACACCCAGCATATTCCTGGGTAGGCATGGAAAAGGGAGGGCGACACGCGTGCCACCCTCCCAAAATTCAAATCCCTGGGGTTATTCTCCCATCAAGTTACCCAAAAACACTGGGTTAATCGAAAACACTGGGTTAATCGAACCACGGATCCAACCCCAGACCAGGGAACGCTTCCTTCCTGGTAGCCATGATCGCCCGATCAACCGGGTCAGCCGGGTCATATCCCATCTCCCAGCCACGCCACCACAACTCGGCCTCATCCCCCATCTTTTCCGGAGCATCAACCCCATACCGCTCCGAAATATAGTCACGGAACTTCTGCGGCACCGGCGTCTGAACATCCAACGGCTTACCCGCCGCCACCGCAACCAAATGCGTCCACGCCCTCGGCACCGTCCGCGCAATGTCATAACCGCCACCACCCGTGGCCAGCCAACGGTTCTCCGTGAGCTCCTGCGCAAGGTAAGCAATCTCAACCGCAGTCTGCCGCTGGCCATCAATACTCAAACGCAGATTAGTCAACGGATCCAACTCATGCCCGTCACAACCATGCTGAGAAACAATCACCTCAGGCTCAAAAGCACGCGCAACAGCAGGAACAATCGCAGTAAACGCACGCAACCAGCCGTTATCGCGAATACCAGCCGGCAACGCGACATTCACCGCCGAATTCGGTGCATTCGGCCCACCCGTCTCATTCGGGAACCCCGTCCCCGGAAACAGCGAACGCCCCGACTCATGCAAAGACACCGTCATCACACGCGGATCATCATAGAAAATACCCTGCACACCATCACCATGGTGAGCATCCACATCGATATACATCACCTTCTTCAAACCCGAAGAAAGCAAACGCAAAATAGCGGCAGCCGCATCGTTATAGATACAGAAACCACTCGCACTGCCCGAATGCGCGTGATGCATACCTCCACCAAAATTCACCACCGGCACACCCGAATCACCCAAAACCAGGGCAGCCCCCATCAACGAAGCCCCATACAACCTCGCCGCCGCATCATGAATATCCGGGAAAATCGGGTTATCTTCCGTACCCAAACCAAAAGCCTCATCCGCGTGCCCCTCACCCGCACGCTTCACCGCCTCAACATACTCAGGCGTATGAATCTGAAAAAGCTCATCATCAGAAGCCGAATACGAAGACGAAAACCGGCCACCCACCTGCTCCATCACATCCAACTGCTCCAACAAATCAGCAGTCATCCGCATCCGTTCAGGGTTCATAGGGTGATTGTCAGAAAACCGGTACGCACTCATATGCCGGTCATAAACAACAGTCACCGAAGGGTTCGCTGAAGACATCACACTCATCACCTTAATTGTCATGGCCCAAGGTGGTTCAATGGAACCGGTAAGCACGCCTATTATGACGCGCGCGAGCGTACCGCACCCCCGCAGAAGGCCTCCATGACACCACGCTACATCCGCACCCCCCAAGACAGGCAACACAATGTCCTGTTACGCGGTATGCAACAAGCGCGGAACCACACCAACCGGCTCATCGCCAGCTCCCCCGCCCGGCTCACCATCCTCGTCTTCGCCGTCGGCATCGCCTTCTTCACGACCCTGCTATCGCTACCCATCGCATCCCGCACCGGCGAACCAACCCCACTCGCTGACGCGATGTTCACCGCCGTATCCGCGTTCTGCGTCACCGGCCTCACCACCGTCTCAACCGCCGGGCACTGGACCTTCTTCGGGCAGCTCATCATGATCATCGCCGTATTCGTAGGCGGCCTCGGCATCATGACACTCGCCTCAATGCTCTCGATGGCGGTATCCCGCAAACTCGGCGTCCGAGGCAAACTCATGGCGCAAACCGCGATGTCCCAAACCGCATCCTCAAAACTCGGCGAAGTCGGCTCCCTACTCCGCGTCGTCATCACAACAGCAGTCAGCATCCAGTTCATGATCGCGCTCTGCCTCACCATCCGGTTCTGGGCCCGCGGCGAAAGCCTCACCCACGGGCTCTGGCACGGCATCTTCTACGCCGTATCCGCATTCAACAACGCCGGATTCACCGCCCACCTCGACGACCTCAACAGCTTCAGCCACGACCTGTGGATCCTCTTCCCCCTCATGATCGCCGTGTTCACCGGCGCACTCGGCTTCCCCGTCATGCTCGTGCTCGTGCGCCACCACTTCCACGCGCACAAATGGAACCTCCACACCAAACTCACCATCACCACCGCACTCATCCTCGTCGTAGCCGGCTGGATCGTGTGGGGCGGCATCGAATGGAACAACAAAGCCACCATCGGCGACCTACCGGTAGGCGAGAAAATAGTCCACGCCCTCTTCGCTTCCATCATGACCCGCTCAGGCGGCATGGCGTTGGTCAACCAAACCGACCTCCACCCCGCAACCATGGTCGTCACCGACGCCCTCATGTTCATCGGCGGCGGCTCCGCATCCACCGCAGGCGGCATCAAACTCACCACATTCGCGATCCTCTTCCTAGCGATCCTCGCCGAAGCCCGCGGTACGCAACACGTCCACGTCTACGGGCGCCGCCTCCCCGAAGCCGCCCTGCGCATCGCGATCGCCGTGACCGCACTCGCAGCAAGCATCATCACGCTCGGGATCACCCTCATCCTCTTCGCGAAACCCGACGCACCCCTGGAACACGTACTCCTCGAATCGATCTCCGCATTCGCTACCGTAGGACTATCAACCAACCTCTCCGCAGAACTCCCCGACTTCGGCAAATACGTCCTCTGCGGACTCATGTTCACCGGACGCCTCGGGACCGTAACCTTCGCAACCGCGCTCACCCTGCGGCAAAGCCGCCAGCTCTACCAGCTGCCAGAAGAAAGGCCAATCATTGGCTGACCAACAAACACCCAAGCACTCCCCCGTACTCGTGATCGGGCTCGGCAGGTTCGGCGTCGCCGTAGCCGAACAACTCGTGAGCATGGGCCGCGAAGTCCTCGCAGTAGAACGCAGCCCTGAACTCGTCCAAAACTTCGCCGACCGCGTGACCCACGCCGTCGCAGCTGATGCCACCAACATCGAAGCCCTCCGCCAACTCGGCGCCAGCGACTTCAGCTCCGCTGTAGTCGGCGTCGGAACCTCCATCGAATCGTCCGTACTCACCACCGTGAACCTCGTAGACCTCGGCGTGGAACACATCTGGGCCAAAGCCATCACCCCAGCCCACGGGAAAATCCTCTCCCGCATCGGCGCAACCAACGTCATCTACCCAGAAGCCGACGCCGGGGTACGCACCGCCCACCTCGTAGGCGGCCGCATGATCGACTTCATCGAATTCGAAGACGACTTCGCAATCGTGAAAATGCAGCCACCCAAAGAAACCCAAGGATTCACGCTCGCCCAATCACGCGTACGTGAAAAATACGGCGTCACCGTACTCGGGGTGAAATCCCCCGGCGAAGAATTCGCCTACGCCGCGCCCGACACCCTCATCACGCCCCGAGACATGCTCATCGTCTCCGGACACGTAGACCTCATCGAACGCTTCGCCGGGCGCCCCTAGCCAGCGCGCAGCTTCAGCCGGCCATGTCAGCGGCGCGGTCAGCGCACGCCTTCTGCCCTGCCACGACAGCCTCGCTGAAACCCTCGCGCCCCATCGTATTAATCGCGGCCTCCGTGGTGCCGCCTGGAGAAGTCACCGCCTGCCGCAACTGCGCGGGCTCACGCTCATCTTGGGCCAGCATCGCACCAGCACCAGCAACCGTAGCGGCAGCAAGCTCACGGGCAAACTCAGGATCCAGGCCCAGTTCCACCCCGCCCTGAGCCATAGCCTCAGCCAAGAAAAACGCGTACGCCGGGCCCGAACCCGAAACCGCCGTCAACGCATCAATGTGCGATTCCGGGATCTCAAACACCTGGCCCGCACCCTCGAAAATGCTAGAGACCAAACGTACGTGCTCATCCGTGGCGTTGGTTCCGCGCACCAAACCCACCACACCAGAACCATACTGAAGCGGCGTATTCGGCATAGTACGGATCACAGGCTGTCCCTTAGCCACGGCCGCCTCAAGCTGTTCCACACTCACCGCGGCAGCAATCGAAACCACCACTGCATCCGGCTTGAGCTGCGGGGCAAGCTCCCCCAAAACATCAACCATCATGTGCGGCTTGACACCCATCAACACGACATCCGCGTCAGAAACCGCCTGCAGGTTAGCCCGCTCATCTTCGCGCTGGGACAACGCCTCAATGCCCTGATTCTTCCTCCACGCTTCAGCGCTCTCAACGCTGCGTGTGGTCACCACCACCGAATCCTTCGAAACACCAGCCTTCAGCGCGCCCTCAAGGATCGCGCCATTCATGTTCCCAGTTCCGATAAAAGCAATCCGCGTATCAGTCATGGGCCCAGTATGTCATTCGAGGCAGGGCGTTGCAGGTGGGTTCGCGTGAAGTCCAGACATTGGGCCAGGACCTGCTCAACACCATCGGGCTCTTTGCGCCAACGCCGCGTAGTGACCTCAACCGTGGCGGAGCCGCGCCAACCTGTTTCCCCCAGGTATTGCAGGGTCTCAGCGACCGGTTGGGTGCCCATCCCCGGCGGAAGGTGCTCATCCTTACCGTTGTCGGTGCCATCGCACACGTGCAGGTGGGTCAACCGGGAACCTAACGCCTGGACTGCGGCCAGAGAATCCGCACCGGCAATCGCGGCGTGCGAGAAATCCCAGGTCACAAAGTCATAGTCCAACGGGACCGGATCATAATGCGGACGATACATTTTGCTGTTCTGCTGCCCCGCGGCACGCCACGGGTACATGTTCTCCACCGCAATCACTACGCCGTATTCCTCGTTGGAGCGGCGCACACCTTCGGCGAAACCCGTCGCATACTTACCCTGCCAACGGAACGGCGGATGCACCACAATTGTGCGGACCCCCAGCTCATGCGCCAACAGAACAGAGCGCTGAATCTTCTTCCACGCACCACCCCACACTTGTTGCGTGAACAGCAGCGTCGGCGCGTGAATCGCAGCGACCGGCACCTGATACCGCTGCATCAAGGCATACAGCTCATCCCCGGTGCGGGTCGTCGAATTGCCGGTCACCAGAACCTCGATGCCGTCATAGCCAAGATCCCGCGCCAACTGGAACGCCCGCTCAGGCCCCTTCGGGAACGCGCACGTAGTGGAAAGATAAACCGGAACTCGTTCGGATGCAGATGACGATGGGTCAACAGACAACGTAACTCCTAGCGTGCCGGCGGGACCAGGTGAAGGTTCTCCTTGAGGGCATCAACATCACCCACACCAGCGTACTCGTCATCGATCACATCGTGATCCCGCAACAGGCGATCAAAGCGGTGCATCAAAAGGCCTTCGCGCAACGCCCACGGGCAAATCCGGACCTGCTTGACCTCCAGCTTCTCCATCACCATCTCAGCGGCGACAGCACCTGCCAACAGCTGCGGGGCGCGAATCGGAGACACACCATCCAGGTGTGCCCGCTCATCGAAGGACAACGAGACCAGCTTCTCAGCCCACTTGCGAACGTCCTTCAACGTCAAGGTGCGCACCAAGAACGGCCCGTCCGCCTCCGATGCCGCGCCACTCATGCGCGCCAACGTACGGAACGTCTTCGATGTTGCGACCACCAAATCAGGCTCGACCTGATCCGCGAACTGACGCAACGGCTCCTCGATGACCCCGGCGATGTATTCGCGCAAACGCCCCACGAGCGCTTCTTTGGGTGGGTCGCCCGGCAGAAAGTCCTTAGTCAACCGAGCCGCACCCAACGGCATCGAAACCGCCAAATCAGGGAACTCGTTACGGCCGATCGCAACCTCAAACGAGCCGCCACCGATATCCAAAACCATCAGATCCCGCACACCCCAGCCGAACCAACGGCGGGCAGCGAAGAACGTCATCGCCGATTCTTCCTCCCCCGTCAGCTCCTGAAGCTTAACCCCAGACAACTGCTCAACCTGGCGAATAATGTCCGGGCCGTTCAACGCCTCACGCAGCGCGGAAGTACAAAACGCCAAAAGGTCTTCGGCCCTGTGGCGGCGGGCGAAATCCACGGCCTCATCCACGAAAGACAACAACGCCTGCCGGCCCTCATCCGTCACCGCGCCGCGCGGATCAAGATAGCGCACCAACGAAAGCTGCTGCTTATAGGAAGCGAACGCCGTGGGGCGGGCACCCGGGAACGCATCCACGAGCAACAAGTGGACCGTGTTGGAGCCAATATCCAAAACACCTAAACGCACGGCGCAGCCTACTCGCTCTTCTTCTTAGCAGTCGAGGTTCGCTTGGTCGCGGTTGCCTTCGTTGCCGTGGTTTTCTTTGCAGCCGTGCTCTTGCGTGCGGCCGGTTTCTTCGCCGCAGCGCCCTTCTTCGCCGCCGTCTTCTTCGTGGCAGTGCCGCCCTTCGCGGCGACCTTGGCGCGCTTCTCCATGAGCAAGTCAACCGCTTGCTCCTTGGTCAACTGCTCAACAGTGGTGCTACGAGGGATCGTCACGTTCGTCTTACCGTCCGTGATGTAGTCACCGAAACGGCCCGACTTCACAACGATCTTCCCGCCCGAATTCGGGTCCTCACCGAATTCAGCCAACGGCGGCTTAGCGGCCCCACGGCCACGCTGCTTAGGCTGAGCATAAATCTCACGGGCTTTCTCCTCAGTGACCGTGAAAATCTCTTCCTCGCTCTGCAGTGACCGGTAATCCGTGCCCTTCTTCAAGTACGGACCAAAGCGACCATTCGCTGCCACAATCTCCGCACCATCGGAATCCGTGCCCACATGCCGCGGAAGCGACATCAACTTCACGGCCTCCTCGAACGTGACCGTGGCAGGGCTCATGCCCTTAAACAAGCTCGCCGTCTTAGGTTTCTTCTTAGCCGGCTTCTTCTTAGGTTTCGGGTTCCCGTTCTTGTAATACTCGGTCGGGATCGAATCGTAATAAGCCTGAAGTTCTTCCTCCGTCATCTCCGGAATAACCTCAGTCACATACGGTCCATAACGGCCGTCCTTAGCCACAATCATGTGTCCAGTCTCCGGGTGGCGGCCCAGCTCGCGGTCCCCCTCAACCGCGGCATCCATGAGTTCCTGGGCCTTCTGCGGCGTCAATTCATCCGGAGCCAAATCCTCCGGAACGTTCGCACGCAACGGCTCCTTGCCCGGCTCAGCATCATCAGGCAGAGACTTCTCAAGATACGGACCGAACTTACCCACACGCAACGTGATGTCATCGGTGATCTTGATCGAGTTGATCGCCCGTGCATCAATCTCGCCCAGGTGATCCACCACGCTCTTCAAGCCGGCATCTGCGGTGTCACCGAAGTAGAACGAAGACAACCAGTCCTCATTCTTCAACTGACCGGCGGCGATCCTATCCAGATCGTCCTCAAGACGAGCCGTGAAATCGTAATCCACGTACTGGCCGAAATGCTCCTCCAGCAAACGGATCACCGAAAACGCGGTCCACGAAGGAACCAAAGCCCCGCCACGTTTAGTGACGTAACCGCGATCCATGATCGTGGAAATCGTTGGCGCATACGTCGACGGACGGCCAATCTCACGTTTCTCAAGCTCAGCCACAATCGAGGCTTCCGTGTACCGGGCCGGAGGCGTGGTCTTATGCCCCGCCGCCTCGACGTCCTGGCTCGTCAACGAATCCCCTTCAGCCAGCTTCGGCAACCGGACCTGCTGACCCTTCTCCTTCGCCTCCTCGCTCTTACCTTCCTCATAAGCAGCAAGGAAACCCTGGAACGTAATCACCGTGCCCGATGCCGAAAACTCAGCAACCCGGCCATCCGCGGCCTTACCTTGAACCTTGACCGTGGCCGTCGAACCCTTCGCATCAGCCATCTGAGAGGCAACCGTGCGCTTCCAGATCAGCTCATACAAACGGAACTCATCCGGGCTCAAAACACCCTTGACCTGAGCCGGGGTACGGAACGAATCACCTGCCGGACGGATCGCCTCGTGAGCCTCCTGCGCCGCCGCATTCTTCGACGAATACACGCGCGGCTTCGGCGCAACATGATCCGCACCATACAGCTCCGTGATCTGCCGGCGAGCAGCGCTAACCGCCTCAGACGAAAGGCTCACCGAATCCGTACGCATATACGTGATGAAACCGTTCTCATACAGACGCTGAGCAACCTGCATCGTCACCCTGGACGAGAAACGCAACCTACGCGAAGCATCCTGCTGCAGAGTCGAGGTCGTAAACGGCGCAAAAGGACGACGCGTGTACGGCTTCTCCTCAACCGAGACCACCGAACACGTCGCCCCAGCCAACCCCTCAGCCAAAGACGACGCATCGGCTTCCTTCAAAACCAGCACATCGGCCTTCGCCGCCGCCGGACGCAACTGGCCCTCATCGTTGAAGTCACGGCCCGAAGCCACGCGGCGGCCATCAACCTGCGTCAAGCGTGCACGGAACGCCTCACCCGTACCAGCAACGAACTCACCGGAAACATCCCAATACTCGGCCGGAACGAACGCCATCCGTTCACGCTCACGCTCAACCACCAAACGCGTAGCAACAGACTGCACACGGCCCGCCGAAAGCCCCGGCCCCACCTTGCGCCACAGAACCGGCGAAATCTCATAACCGTAGAGACGGTCCAAAATACGGCGGGTCTCTTGCGCATCCACCAGATCCATATCCAGATCCCGCAGATTCTCAAGAGCACGCTGAACCGACTCTTTAGTGATCTCTGTGAACGTCATCCGGTACACCGGCACCTTAGGCTTCAAAACCTCCAAAAGGTGCCAAGAAATCGCTTCACCCTCACGGTCAGCATCCGTCGCCAGATACAAAGCATCAGCATCTTTCAGCTCACGCTTCAGATCCGTGACCCGCTTCTTCTTATCCGGGTACACCACGTAATACGGCTCAAAACCATGATCAACGTCCACCGCGAACTTACCCACGGAGGTCTTCTTCAACTCCGCAGGCAACTCTTTAGGTTGCGGCAAATCACGAATATGCCCCACAGACGCATCCACAACGAAACCATCGCCCAGATACTTAGCGATGGACTTACTCTTCGCCGGGGACTCAACGATCACGAGTTTTTTACCGGTTTTATTCTTAGTGGCGGGCACTGCTCTCCTTGAAACCCGACATGTTCAACACACCGAACGGTGCGCTACTCAACAGTTCCTAACCCTAGCGTGCCAAACCGATCTCGCGCTTGTCACCACACATTCACGTGTCACCACGAGTTAATCTGTAGCGCTGAATCTAGGGTTGCGGCCCTGGGTTTACGGTTGCCGTACTGGGTTGCGTTTGCGGCCCCGAGGTTCGTTCTGAGCAGCCGCGTTCGCCGCGTCAGAACCCGTCTTCACCAGGGAGCGGCTGCGTGCGGTCCGGCAAGCCTGACAGTAAATAGTATGTACGCCGGCGCGGAACGGCCGGGTCATCAGCTTCACGCGAACGAGCCGTGAACTCCTTCTCTAATTCGTTGATGCGCCGCAAAAACTCTTTCTCGTTCTCCTCATCCAGGAATAGCGACCCGAAATACATGTACGCCGATGCCGGGATCTCTGAATCATGGCGGCGGTTCTTCTCCCGGAACTCGATTTCCGCGACCAGTTTCTCCCGGTAGGTATCCAGACGGGTTTGCGCATAATTAGTCAGCTGCGAGTACTGCCCACCGCGGGAGGCCGTCACCACAGAATCCCCCATAGCCCGCCAATGCCGTTCACGGCCATCACTGTTGGCCCCTTTAGGTGGTGAAACCCGCTCCACCAGACCGAAACGCTCCAACTCACGCAAGTGATAACTCATCGCCGACGGGGTGAGACCCGTCAACTCCGCAAGCTCAGTAGCCGTACGCGTAGCTCGCGAACCTATCAGCTCATCGATCACCAAAACCCGCGCCCGATGCGTCAACGCCTTAATCGCTTTCGGGTCCGTCACCACAATCTGGCGGCCACCACCAGCCTTGAGCCCTGCAGCAGGGGCCTCTGTGGCAGGGGTTTCTGTGGCAGGAGTTTCCTCCCCGGTAGGCTCCGGCGCATCGGTGTTTGCTGCATTGGTGTTTGCCGCATTGGTGTGTGTCGCGGCGGTGTCTGCCGCAGCGGTGGTTTCAGCGGGGCTCGCTGATGTCGGCTCAGGAGCTTCAGGAGTAGGTAGCACGGATATCCCCCTGGCAACAGTGAGAAAGCCAGGAAGTACCCAGCACAAACACAATATGCAGAAAGAACTACAGATTAAATAATTATCTCACATTGTGGGATGGGTCACAGAAATAGCTCCAGACTCCGCTCATTCGATCACCAAGAGCCCTTGCCGCACCAACGTGGCCGCAAAATCAACCAAGTCCCGAACCTGCCGTTGCGTGCCGTGCTGGCCGGCTGCCGCATCGGCATCGGCATCGAGAGCATCGTCCGTCATGAGTTCAACGACAGCGGCGGCTAATGCACCCACCGGAACATCACCATCGCAGGCTGAAACCAAACCAGCCTGTTCCGTCGTCAACGCATGCGTACGCCGCAGCCCCGAGCCCTGCCGCAACACGATCATCTGCGGATGCGGATCCAAAGGCCGCCCATACGTCTCAGTCGTCACATCCTCGGCAACGACAGCGCGCGCTGAGGCCACATCGAGCCCCACCAACGCATCGGCCGCATCAATCTCACGCTTCAACCACGGCCCCAAAGGGGAATCCACCTCACGCAAAACCTCCTCAAACACGCGCCCCACACCATGCGCACGCCCCACCTCCGGGCGCCTCAACCACACATAACCGAACCCCACGCCCTCAACATCACGCGAGGCGAAATCCTCAAGATACTCACCGAAACGACGCTGCGCTGCCACCGGATCCCGGTCCTCAGAGGCATCCCGCAACCACATCTGCGCATAGTCGGCAGGCGACTCAACATCACGCTGAATCACCCACGCCTCAAGCCCCTGAGGAGTCCACTCATCCAAACGCTGAGCCCAATGAGCACCGGAAGGGATCTCCCAGTTCGCCAGCATCTGAGCCGTACCGCCCGGCGCTAGAACATCACCCAAGCCGCGCCACAAAGTCTCAACCAGCTGATCCCCCGGCAAGCCCCCATCCCGGTACGTGAAACGGTCCTCCTCCGATTCCCCCACCGTGCGCGGAGTAATCACAAACGGCGGATTCGACACGACCACATCAAACTGCCGCCCAACCACAGGCTCCAACAACGAACCCTGCAGCAAAGTGAGGCGCGCATCCATATCAGCGGGATCGATACCCAACTGCTCATAGTTCAGCAACGCATTGAAACGCGTGAACGCCAACGCACGCTCCGAAAGGTCAGTCGCCGTGACGTGCCCGGCATGCCGCAACAAATGAAACGTCTGAATACCGCACCCAACACCCACGTCCAACGCCGTATCAACGTCACGGCGAACCGTATTCGCCGCCAACGTCAACGACGCCTGACCAATCCCCAACACATGGTCCTTACGCAAAACACCCTCACGATGATGCGCCCCAACATCCGAAGCCACCCACAGCTCAAGCCCATCATCAGCCGCATGCGGGCGAAGATCTACAGCTGCCCGCACCCCGCCACCCGGGGCCGGCTCCACCAATCCCAGCCGCATCAAACCCTCAACGCCAACACCCGGCATCGCCGCGCTCAGCTCAGCCGACTCAACCACACCACCCAACACGAAAACCCACACCAACGCCGCCAACCCGGCATCCGTTCCGGCGGTCGACGCGCCGGCGGACCGGGCCTGCTCGACAGCCCAGCGGGCAGCCGCCGGCTGCTCACGAACCAGCGCATCCATCGCGTCCTCGCCCACCAACGCAACCACCGCATCGAACGTGAAGCGTGCCGCCACCAAATCAGCGCGCAAAACATCAACATCAGAAACGGAAGAAAACACTGGGAGATCCGGAGAAACCATGACAACAGTCTAGGTAAAAGCTGTGAATTATTGCCGTTCACGGGACATACATTTCAGCGCACTCCTCGTTACCTACCAGTAGGTTGTAGGCTCAACACATGAACGGTATTGCAAGCGATGAGCTCATCGGCACCTGGGTCAACGGCTGGGCCGAAGCCCGAGGCTTCGACACCTACCACGAAGGACCAGTCCACGCCTACCGCCGAACAGGTCAAGACGAAGCCCACTGGGAATACGTAGTCCACGAACCCGACAACGAACTGCTGAAAAAGCTCGCACACATGATGCGCGAACACAGCGGTCAACGCCTCACCGTCTTCACCGAAGACCCAGACAGCATGCCCGAGAAAGTCCACGAAGTCGGGCTCAAAGTCGTAGCCAACCGCGAAGTCATGATGACCAGCCCCATGGCCGCGCAAGACGTCGAACCACCCATCACCGAAGACAGCCTCGTCTGGCATGAAAAACGCGACGGCGCCCACACCTGGGTCTCCCTCCACCGCCGCGAAGACGGAGCCGTTCTCGCCTCCGGACACATGGCGGCCATCGGCGACTACGCAGTCTTCGACCGCATCGTCACCGCACCAGACCAGCGCCGCAAGGGCTACGGAACACTCGTGACCCGCTACCTCGCATCCGTCGCAACCGAAACCGAAGCCGAATACGGCCTCCTCGTCGCCTCAACCGACGGCTACGAGCTCTACCACCACCTCGGCTGGACCCTACTCGGCGCGATGCTCGCAGTAGAAACCCCAGAAGAAGCAGACGACGCCGCACGCACCGACCACACCAACTAACACGCGTGAACTGACCCGTTGAGCTGTGGCAATACATTTCGGCGCCGCCCTCCCGCACCTTGGGAGGGGCGGCGCCACGGCTTTAAGCCCACATCCGTGAAACAAGACGGTTGTTGCGCGGCTGTGGGTTGGCTGGCGGCGAGTTGGCTGGCTGTGGGTTGGCTGGCCGTGAGGCGGGTGGGGCTCTGTGACGGCGTGGCTGTGGGAAGATGCAGGGGATATGAAAGATTTTCGGACACTGGTTCCCCTGCTGGGCCGCGGCGATGAACCCGAGACGCTACGGCACGTCCGAGTCATGCCCTCCCGCGAAGCCGAATATGCTCCCTGGCCCGAATGGCTGCACCCGGATGCCCGCCATGCCTGGGGTGAGGCCGGAGTCCATCAGCCCTACCGGCACCAAGTCGAAGCCGCCAACCTCATCCACACCGGCCACGACACCATCATCGCCACCGGAACCGCCTCAGGTAAATCACTGGCCTACCTCATGCCGGTGCTCGATGCGCTGACCCGCGGAGCACGCATCAACACGACGCATCACAATGCGGGAGCCAGAGCGCCCCACAACGGTGCCGCCTCACCGACGGCCAGCGTCCTGTCGGGTGGTCGCGGCGAAGCGACCGCCCTCTATATCGCACCAACCAAAGCGTTGACCGGCGACCAACTCACCAGCATCGAGGAACTCGCCGTACCCGGTGTCAGGGCCGCAACATACGACGGCGACACCCCGCCCGAAGAACGACGCTGGGTACGGGACCACGCCAACTTTCTACTCACCAACCCAGACATGCTCCACTACGGGATCCTGCCCAACCACACACGGTGGGCGCCGTTCCTACGGAAGCTCACGCACATCGTGGTGGACGAGGCGCATTCTTATCGCGGGGTTTTCGGTTCCCACGTTGCCGTTCTATTGCGGCGCCTGCTACGGATCGCCGAACATTACGGCGCGGACGTACGGGTGGTCGGGGCGAGCGCGACGAGCGCTGAACCCGCCGCGACGTTCACGCGCTTGACGGGACGGGAAGCGTGCGCGGTAACGCAGGACACCTCGGAGGCCGGGGAGACGACCGTGGTGCTGTGGGAGCCGCCGTTGACCGACCAACGTGGTGAGAACGGCGTGTTCTTGCGCCGCTCCCTCGTCGCTGAAACCGCTGACTTGCTGGCCAACCTCGTCTCTGGACATGTACGGACCCTGGCGTTTATCCGCTCCCGGCGGGGTGCCGAGGCGATTTCCGCTTCGACTCGCCGGCTTCTAGAAGAAGTCGATGATTCCCTGCCGGGTCGCATCGCGGCTTATAGATCAGGGTATTTGCCGCAGGAACGCCGCGCTTTGGAAGACGCGTTACGCTCGGGCCAGCTACTGGGGGTCGCATCGACGTCCGCGCTTGAATTGGGTATCGACATCGCGGGTCTGGATGCGGTGCTGGTGGCGGGCTGGCCGGGGACGCGTGCCTCGTTCTTCCAACAGATTGGGCGTGCCGGTCGCGGCGGGCAGGAGTCTTTGGCCACGTTCATTGCAGGCGACGACCCGCTCGATGCGTTTTTGGTCCATCACCCGGAAACGTTGCTGGATTCCGGGGTTGAGGCGAGTGTTTTTGACCCTTCGAACCCCTATGTTCTACAGCCGCATTTGGTCGCGGCTGCCGCTGAGCTTCCCTTGACAGTCAACGATATGGGCTTGTTTGGGGATACCGCGCGGGAGTTGGTTGAGGATCTGGAGGAACGCGGTATTTTGCGTCGCCGCCCATCGGGATGGTTTTGGGTTCACGCTGAGTCTGCTCACGAGTTCGTGGACCTGCGTTCGGTGGGTGGCGACCCGATGCAGGTCATCGACTCCCAGACGGGTGCCGTGATCGCGACGATGGACTCTTCACAGGCGCACTATCAGGCTCATGAGGGTGCCGTGTATCTGCATCAGGGCAAGCGCTATGTGGTTGATGTTTTAGATGAGGAGAACCACGTGGTCCTCGCTACCGCAGCTGAGCCTGATTTCTATACTCAAGCCCGCGATATCACGAGCGTGAAAGTCCTGGATGTGACGCATGAGGAGAAATGGGGCGAGATAGGCGTCTACTACGGGGACCTACTGGTGACAACGCAGGTGGTTTCTTTCCAACGTAAAGCGTTGATTTCTAACGAGATTTTGAGTGAGGAGCCACTTGAGCTTGAGCCGCGTGAGCTGTTCACCAAAGGCGTGTGGTTCACGATCCCTGAGCCGCGCTTGCATTCGGCTGGAGTTCAGGCTGGCGCTATCCCTGGTTCGTTGCATGCCGCGGAGCATGCCGCGATTGGTCTGTTGCCGTTGTTGGTCACGAGTGACCGTTGGGACATTGGCGGGGTCTCTACCGCGATGCACATTGATACTGAGTCGCCCACCATTTTCGTCTACGACGGCCATGCAGGTGGTGCGGGTTTCACCGAGCGTGCTCACGCGATGGCCCCGTTCTGGCTGGAGGCTACACGGGATGCGATCCGCTCGTGCGAATGCTCTTCCGGATGCCCTTCCTGTGTTCAGTCCCCTAAGTGCGGTAACAAGAACAACCCTCTAGATAAAGCCGGTGCGATCGCTCTGCTAAGCGAAATCCTGCGTTTCGTACCCGCTCACCGTAAACGCCGCTGAGCGCGATTTGCTCCCCCTCCGTATTCTTCCGTGTTTCATTCCGCTTCCTCGATTGTTGGTGGTCCGGCGTAAGACTCAGCTTGCATCGCGGGTAGGGGCCATCCTTTGAACCATCCGCTCCTGTGAGCTTTCGTGACGATACGAACCGTGGCCCCTTCGCCAGCCAACAATGTGCATGTGGTGAGTTCGGACTCGTGCTTGGCAGCTATCGTTGCGGCGAGCGCGCACGGGTTTCCTGCTGAGATGACTCCGCGGTGTGCGTCCGCGGCGGCGAGCGCGGCGAGGTCTGCCGCGGTTTTAGCTCGCGCTTGGTCCGCTGCGGAAACAGCCCACATCGCAACGCTGAGTGCTGCCAGAAGGCCGAAGACCAAGAGGCCGATCACCAGCGCCGTAGCGGCACCGGTTTCCTGCGTCCAATCTTCGCGTGGGATCTCCTTGCGGGAGCTATCTTCACGCGGCTGTTGTTCACCGGTTCTCAGCGGTTTATTTGAGCGCATCGCTGACTACCTCTTCAACGCGTGCTGTCGCGGTGGCTTCCACCGGGATTCCAGGGCCGAGGAATTTCCATAGTTTGACGGTGTTCTTCACCTCAACGGTGACCCATTCGTTGCTGCGTTGGACTCGGTGGGTCGCACCAGCCCCCGCTACTCGCGCAACGTCGACGTGCGCTCCCCTGGCTTCTTCCCTGGCCGCGATTCCGGCCGCGTGTTGGGCACGCACCTGCGCAGTCCCCACTGTCGCGACGGCCCCGACAAAGGCCAGCAACAGTACGAGAGCAGGCAGGAGGACAGCGAACTCCGCTGTGACCGACCCCCGCGCCGCGCGCCCCTGCCCGGAGCAGCGCTGCATGGAGTAACCCTGCGGCGGGTAACCCTGCGGCGCGTAACCCCGTGCAGGATGGTTCCGCGTTTGCCGCATCGGGGCTGGCACTCCGAGCGGTTCCAGCGGCTGCTCTACCACCACGCTGCGTGGGTGAGCGTGTGTCCCGCTCGGGTGGGCCTCTGTCCTGCTCGGGTGGGTCCCTATGCCGCGTGGGTGGATCTGCACGCCACGCTTGCGGGTCTGGTCGGATGACGAGTTCATTGTGTCCTCCTGCCTGCTTGATGTTGTGCCGTCTATGAGCCGAGGGCTTTGGAGATCAACCCCATCAACATTCCCTTGACTTGGCCTCCGCTCAAGATCGTCACCAGCAGCCCCGCAAAACCAACGGCGGCCAGCGTGACGATCGAAAACTCAGCGGTCGCGATCCCTGCTTCGGGGTCGAGAATCTGCCGAGGTTGCGTCCTTCGCTGTGACTGCGGCTGTGTGTGCCGCAGCGGTTGTGGCTGTGGCGATGCGGTTGCGGTGCGGTTCTTTTCCATGTGGTCCTCCTGACCGTTTGAGGTGTTGTGGATCGTGTTTACTGCCGGGAACTACCCGGTTCTTATCGGGTGTTGCCCCGATGTTTAGAGTCTTCCGGCTGCGGTGATACTTCTGGGTTGTGGAAGAGAATCTGTGGATGGCCCCACCTGGAATTCAGAGCCGTGGATAACGGAACTGCGTCTGCACTGGCACCTGTACCTACTCGCCCGCATATCTGCCGGGCCTAGCACACGCCGTGAATGCAGAATGCTGCGTTATTGGTTCCACGGTTGGAGCGCGAGAGCTACCGGGATCACGCCGAGGCATATAAATGCGGGGAGGGCGCAGAGCCCGAGTGGGATCACCACGCGCACACCGAGGCGTTCCGCTTGGGCCTTCATCCGGTCTTCGTTCGCGGCGCGTTGATGTTTACTCGACTGTCTCAACAGTTCGGCCACGGGCGCTCCGGTGCTCCTGGAGACCTGGATGAACGAACCTAGTTGTTGGGCGTTTGGTGCGTAGCTGAACGCTTTTTCGCCTTCTATGCCCCACGCCAGCGCGGTAGCGACCCGGTTGAGCCCTAAAGCGTTACCGGTCGAGTTATCCAGCGTCGCCAACGCGTACTCGAGGGACATGCCTGATTCGATGCATAAGGCCAGGGCCTCGGCTATCAACGGCGCATATTCGGCATCCCCAAAATCATCCGCTAACGAACTCGCCGGATCGCGCGGCAAGGGATTCGCAGAAGACCGAGCCGAAGGGCTAGCAACCTGTTCGCTGCCCCTGGGGTGCGTCGTGGTTAGGCGTTGCCTCCCGTTGGATCGCGGGGCCCACGCCAGGATCGCCACAGCCAGCATCCCGGCACAGATCCATGCGCTCAGCGTCATCGTGGAACCTGGCTGCGCTGTAAGGATCAGTGTTGTCATGAGCCGGCCTCGGTGGTGTTGTAGGACATTTTTCGGATGAGGTGCCGCGACCATATGAGGGATGCGGCCCAGAGCAGGCAACCGGCGAAGAGGCACACGTGCCCTGCAGTGGTCGTGAACAGGGTCCCTACCGGGTCGGCTCCTAGTAGTTGCGCCATGAGGAGTCCACCCAGCGGCAAGAGTGCGAGAATGCGGCGGGTCGTCTGGGCCGCGGCTATCCCGGTGACTTGGCTGCGGATAGCCGCCGCCCGGGCTTGGGCGTGTGATGCCAGCGCTTCAAGCAATTCAGCATGAGCAATCCCGGTGGCTTCTGCCAACTGTTGGGCCCAGTACACGTGCCGCAGCATCGCCGGTAGTTCATGCTCATCCGGGTTCGTTCTCTTGAGGCCTGTAAGAGTCAATGGGGCGCCAAGAGCTATGCGCGATGCGGTCATTGAAGCGGCGTGATGCCACGCCTCTAACTCACGTGCATGAGCCCGTGTTGAAGCGGGGCCGGCAGTTGCTTGGGTTTCAACCTCGAGTGCCGAGGTGAGGGCTTCCCACGCGTAGCGGTGGTGCGCACCTGAACGCATGAGTGACGCGAGCGTTGAGATGACCCGTTGGGCGATGTCATAGGTGACTGCGAGCTCTTCGCTGGGTTCCTCACCCGCTTCTTCTCGCCGATCTTCGCGTGGCACTGCACGCCGCGATGTAGCCGAGGGGTGTTCAGATGCCTTGCCTGTTGATGTCTCCGGGTTGATGGATGAGGTGGCACGGGAGGCCGCGCTCGTTCGGAGGGAGGTTCCTGTCGGCGAGCGCCTGGCGCCCCACCCCTTCCATGACAGTATGCTGACGAACAAGAGTGTTGCGGCAATCCACGCGTACATCACGGCCGCTCCGCCTTCCCGGGGATCCACAGCCCGTCGGCACCCAACCCAGGTGCATCCACGCGTTGAGGGGCACCGGTTTCATCGGCGACATAGTGGACGTCAATCTCGAGCGAACCTTCTTTAGTGAGCCGTAGCGAACCTAGTGCGGACGGGCCTCGTCCGCGATCTGTTCGTTCCACGTGGATCACTGTGGCGATCGCGCTCGCTGCCTGCAGTGCCGTGGTGCTCGGGCGCCACCCGGCGAGCGACCCTAACGCGATCAGGCGTGCTGGGACATCGTTGATCGAGTTCGCGTGTACCGTAGCGCCCGCGCCGGTGTGTCCGGTGTTCAACGCCATGAGGAGGTCCTGGATTTCCGCGCCACGGCACTCGCCGACAATCAGCCGGTCCGGCCGCATACGCAGCGCCTGCCGTACGAGTTCTTGCAACGTGACCTCGCCCGTTCCTTCCGCGTTGGGTTGCCTCGCCTGCATGGAAACCGTATGCGGATGGTGGGGCCGCAGTTCACGCGAGTCCTCGATCATAATGAGCCTCTCGCTGGCCACACATTCGGCCAGCATCCCGGAAAGCAGAGTTGTTTTTCCTGCACCGGTGCCGCCGCTGATCATGAATGTTTCCCTCTGTTCAACCACCCGTTTCAGTACGGGAACCCAGGCTTGCTGCGGCCCCGCCAACATCTCGCCGAGCCGCGCTTGCGCCGGGCTAGGGACGCGGATCGATAAAACAGGGGCATCAACGATGGGCGGCAACACAGCGTGCACTCTGTAGCCGTCCACCACCGCGTCGCCATACGGGTGGGCAGTATCCAACGCACGCCCTGCCCTGCCAAGCACCCGCACCGCTATACCCACAACCTCCGCAGGTTCCAACCACACCCCAGTTCGCTCTAAACCTGCCGTTTCATCGACCCAAACACAGCCATCAGAGGTCACCAGAACATCGCTCACCCCAGGCTTCTCCGCGAACTCCGCGAGCGGCCCCAAACCAGTCAGATTCCGTTGAACCGTTTGCGCAGCCTCACGTAAAGCACCCGGCCCACGCACCACCCCGTCCGAAGACAACAGGCTCGCGATCACCGACGGATCGGCCCGCTCACCCCGCTCGAGCAACTGCTCCCGCACATGGTTCGTCACCTCGTGCGAATACCCACCCCAGCCCCCGTGCCGCAGCACCGTCCGGCCATCCCGTTCACGTGGCGCCCCCATCAGGCTGCCCTCCTCGAACCACCGGCAACCATGTGTCCAATACTTCGCCCCTCTTCCATCTGCGGGATCCACAGTTTCCGAGCCAACGCCCGGGCACCCGCAACAACCCTGCGTCCCTGAATACTCCCAGCCCACGCCGCACCCACCTTCGCGGCCTCCGTACGAGAATCACAGCCACGCGGCCCAACCCCCACAACACTCCAACCAGGACCCACCACAAGACCACCCGCCCCACCACCAGCCGCCGCCCACGGCCTCTGCAAACACACGATGCGCTCGCCGTGCCGCCTCGCGCCGTCCGCCGCGCTCAAGGCGCGCAGAGAGACCGGTCCGCGATCGACGAGCACCACGTCCACGGCTCTCGAGAACGCGGCGACGGCAAGAGAAAGGCTCTCCTCCCCCAGTTCGCCGCCCGTATCGGGTGGGAAGGTGACAAGATATGCGCCCGCCAGCCGAGGCAATAGTTCAAGCGTGCTGGCCGCTGGGCCGTCTTCGATCGCGGCCAACACCGCCGGCCAGCGCAGTCCGCCCGGGGCTGCCCAACACGTGTCCGAGGACGGATCCGCGTCCAGGATCGCAACCGACCAGCCGTGGTCCCCCATCGCTTTGGCGGTACCCGCAACGACCGCCGCGCTATTGCGCGACCCGGGGCCATCGGCGATCTCGATAACCTGCCCCATGACCGGGCCGTGCCGGCTACCCCACACGATCTTGCTCAACAGTTCAGCACCCGCAGGCATCACGATCGGATGCGCTCCCGGATGCCTGGCCGCCGCCGCATACACCGCGGCGGAATCAATCCCAACGAAACATATCTCGGCACCGCTGGCTACCGGGGGTGCCGCCGTGTGAACACCACTCACTTCCACCAGGTGCGCCACAACATCAGGGTTCCCGCGCAACGTGCACGCATCGTCTGTGTTTGCGTCGGTGAGTTCAAGCCCCAGCCCATGCACCACCACGGCCGCTTCACCCCGAACGTCACAGTTCGGACGGCCGCCGCCCAGGCCACTGTTCCTCGCCGCCACGCCACCCAGCGTCATGCTGCCCACCGCCATACCAGCCAGATTGTCCGGCCCTTTCGGCTCAGCTGCGGGATGCCACATCACGATGGGCTTGCTGGCCGGTGCACGCCGGTGCCGGTGGGTCTGAAGCATGCGTGTGGGTGCCGCACTTGTGCGCGGGTCCGCGCCAGAGGCCCGGCCTTGATCGGGGCCGGCGCGGCGCGCTTGAGACGCGCGCCTTTCCCGGGGCGGGCGGTGAGAGCGAGCATCGCCTGAGGTGTTGGTGAGAGTCCACATGCACCCAGCACAACGTATGTGCCACCCGAATGGCGCTGCACATCAAAAACTGTGGAAGAAGGGCGCTATCGACGCGCGTGTGGATTCCGGGACTAGCAGGTCCGCAGCGCCCTGCGCCCTTCACGCGAGCCCCCGCCAATAACCGCCGTGGTCGCTACGTATACCTGTTTCAGGTTTTAGGCTTGACCTTCACGGGGTTGGCTGCCGGGCGCATCCACCCGGTTTCGAGCCAACCGGCATCGGTGAGGATCGAGGTGAGAACGGTCGCGGTGAAGCCCCACAAGAGGCCCTGTTGCAGGCGGTAGGCCGGCATGCGGAACGGTTTTCCGTTGCGTTCGAATTCGGTGATGCACCGTACGTCTGCGCTCAAGAGGTCGGCCACGGGTGTGCGGAAAACATCAACGGATTCATTCACATCAACGGGGGCGACCTTGCTTGGTTTCTCCCACACCGCCAATACCGGGGTGACCTCGTAGCCGGACACGGTCGGTGTTACCGGTAGGGTCCCCAGAACCGTGACTCCTTCAGGGTCCAGCCCGGTTTCCTCAACTGCTTCACGCAACGCGGTATCGACCAGTGTGGCGTCGCCTTCTTCCCAGCCGCCACCCGGGAACGCGATCTGCCCTGCATGCGAACGCAAGCCGTCGCTGCGGCGTAGCAGCAAGACATCCAGATCAGCGGGCACTACCTCGGAAGAATGCACCGCCGGCACCGAGTCAAGAGCACCAAACAACACCAGCACAGCCGCCCGCTTACGCACCGGGAACTTACCGCGCAACCGCGCATACATCGGCAACCGTTCAACATTTCCTTCTGAACCGCTTCCACCGGGCCCGCCTTCGAGGCCTGATTCACCCCCGCGCACGCCTGCATACATATCGACAACGGCCTGGAGTTGTTCGCGTACTGTGCTCATGCGTTCAGCCCGTACCCCATCGCGCGTAGTTGCCGGCGCGAATAGCCTTCAACCATGAGCCGGTGTAGCTCTTCGCGGCCTGGGGCGAGCTCGTACTTCAAAAGCTTCTTCGCCTCTTCCGGGTCGGTTTCCCCTTCGCCATACGATGGGCACCACTGCGCTACGGGGCACGCCCCGCACGCTGGCCGTTGGGCGTGGCAGATGCGGCGGCCGTGGAAGATGAGGTGGTGGGAGAGGTTGGTCCAGTCTTTCTTTTCGAACAGCTCCCCCACTTGGTATTCGACCTTGACCGGGTCGGTTTCCTTAGTCCACGCGAAGCGGCGGGCGAGCCTGCCAAAGTGGGTGTCCACCGTGATTCCGGGGTGCCCGAACGCGTTACCCAACACCACGAAAGCCGTCTTGCGGCCCACACCGGGCAGGGTTACGAGGTAGTCGAGATCGTCCGGGACTTCACCGCCGGTGTCTTCCATGAGGGTCCGGGCGAGGTTCTGGATGTTCGCGGCTTTGGTTTTATAGAAGCCCGTGGCCCGCACCACGTCTTCGACCTCGCTCAGGTTCGCGCCAGCCAACGATGCCGCGTCCGGCCAACGCCGAAACAGCTCCATGGTGACTTGGTTGACTTTCACGTCAGTGGTTTGCGCTGACAAGACAGTCGCTACGAGCAGCTCGAAGGGGTTCTCGAAGTCCAGTTCCGGAACCACGTACGGGTATTTCGTTGCCAGTTCGCGGTTGATTTTCCGGGCACGTCTCTTGCGCCCCAATGGGGTTTCGCGTTCCCACATCCGTTCCCGCTTCTCGGCAGGGGTGAGTCTGCGTGCCATGCCGGTGGTATCCCTTCCTTGGCATGCGCTGGCGGCATGCTCTGGTCTTGCGTTGCAGTTTCACGTTCCGGTTTCATACTCTGAGAGCATGATGCGTCTCACTTCACCCTACCGGTAGGCCACCGCTACGTCCCGCCTGATGCTCGTCTTGCACACCTGCCCGGTAACGGCCCCGTAGGCCGCTGCCTAGTGCGTTCTGTTTTGTGTCTGCTGATTTGCTCCTGAGAGAAAGCCCGTGTATCTCTATTTATAGGGTGACCTGCCTCACATAAGATGGAAGCTAAGTGATCCAGATCACCAGTTGTCTTATCGCTTACTTGTCCTGAGGAGTCTCCATGTCAGAGAACACGGCAATGGATAACCTGAGCCATGAGGATCGTTCGTTCCCTCCTGGCCCGGATTTCGTGAAGAACGCCGTCGCACACGCAGACCTTTACGAGCGCGCCGCGCAGGACCGCTTGGGTTATTGGGCGGAACGTTCGCGTGAGGCATTGACGTGGGCTGAGGATTTCACCACGGTTCTCAACGATTCTGAGGCGCCTTTCTATAAGTGGTTTGAGGACGGCAAGCTCAACGCTGCGTATAACGCTGTGGACCGTCACGTTGAGGCCGGAAACGGTGATCGTGTAGCGATCTATTTCGAGGACGAGACCGGCGCGACGTCAACCTACACGTACGCCGAGCTCGCTACGGCCGTGAAGAAGGCCGCCAACGCGTTCAGTGAGCTGGGTGTTGGTTCTGGGGACCGCATCGCTGTCTACATGCCGATGATCCCGGAGGCCGTGATTACGATGCTGGCCTCAGCCCGCCTCGGCGCGATCCACTCGGTTGTGTTCGCTGGTTTCTCTGCGGATGCTTTGCGTTCGCGTGTGGATGATGCGGAAGCCAAGCTGGTTGTCACCGCTGACGGGAACTGGCGCCGTGGGAAGCCGAATCCGGTCAAGAAGGTTGTGGACGCCGCTCTTGAGGCTGATGGCCACACGGTGACTAACGTTGTGGTTGTACGTAACAACAAGGAAGAGTCTGAAACATGGGTTGATGGCCGCGATGTGTGGTGGCACGAGGTCGTGGAGAACGCTTCGGATGAGCACACCGCTGAAGCGTTCGAGGCCGAGCATCCGCTGTTCATCCTCTACACCTCGGGAACCACAGGTAAGCCGAAGGGTATTCTGCACACCACCGGCGGCTACCTGACTCAGGCCGCGGTCACCGCGAAAGACACGTTCGATCTGCACCCAGAGACTGACGTTTACTGGTGCACCGCGGACATCGGCTGGATCACCGGCCACTCGTATGTCACCTACGGCCCGCTCATCAATGGCGCCACGATGTTGATGTACGACGGCACGATGGACACCCCGGATAAGGGCCGTTGGTGGGATCTTGTTGAGAAGTACAAGGTCACCATCATGTACACCGCTCCAACCGCTATCCGTACCGCTATGAAGTGGGGCCGCGAGATCCCTGACGCCCGCGACCTCTCGTCGTTGCGCGTGCTCGGTTCCGTGGGTGAACCGATCAACCCGGAAGCGTGGATGTGGTACCGCGAAGTCATTGGCGCGAACAACGGCGCCGGTACGGATGGCGCGCCGGGCCCACGCAAGGAATACCCCGCCCCGATCGTGGATACGTGGTGGCAGACCGAAACCGGCGCCCACATGATCAGCCCGCTACCGGGCGTCACGGCAACCAAGCCTGGCTCCGCGCAGACCCCTGTTGCGGGCGTGACCGTCGATGTTGTGGACGATTTGGGCACCCCGCTCGGCAACGGCGAAGCCGGCCTGCTAGTGATCCGGGAACCGTGGCCGTCCATGTTGCGCGGCATCTGGAACGACCCAGAACGCTATAAGGAAACCTACTGGGACCGCTTTGGCGACATGTACTTTGCAGGCGATGGTGCCAAGAAGGACAAGGACGGCGACCTGTGGCTCATGGGTCGTGTGGATGACGTCATGAACGTTTCCGGGCACCGCCTCTCCACCACCGAAATCGAGTCTTCACTCGTCGCTCACGAAGCGGTCGCTGAAGCCGCGGTGGTCGGTGCGGCGGATGAGACCAAGGGCGAGGCGGTTGTCGCGTTCGTGATCCTCAGCGGAGACGCCGATTCCTGGCCTGAAGACATCACGGAACAGCTGCGCCAGCACGTCGCTACCGACATCGGCGCGATCGCCCGCCCGAGGGCCGTATTCGCAGTACCTGAACTTCCAAAGACCCGCTCCGGCAAGATTATGCGTCGCTTGCTCAAGGACGTCGCTGAAGGACGCCCAGCAGGTGATTCCTCGACGTTGGCGGACACCACGGTGATGAACCAGATTTCCGAATCGATGCGGAATAAGGGCTAATTCTTCACCGGGGTACCCCGACGCGCGTAAACGGCGTGGCTGGAAACTTCCCCGCCAGGCCACATAAAAAACGATGCGGTGGACAGACGAACTGTCCACCGCATCGTCCTTTAAAACTTGTTGCCTTGTTACTCGCAGGAATCCGTCGGTTGATACTGGCAGGAACCGGCCGGCACCTACTCGCAGGTGCCTGTTGGCACGGCGGCAGTCCGGCTCGGGGCTTCGGCAACGATGGTTTTGAGCTCATCGTTGGTGATCGCGTAGCCGACGTTGTCTTCATCTTTGGACTTAGCGAAGATCATTCCGCTGAACTTGCCGTCATCATCCACGAGCGGGCCGCCAGAGTTACCGCGTTTGACGTCAGCGGCGAGCTGGTACACGTCCACAGAAGATGAGCCGTTGCCGTAAATGTTAGGCAACTGGGCCGCCGCGCGTTGCTTCACAGCGGCATGCGAAACCGTGTACGGGCCGCCGGCAGGGAAGCCCATGAACGTAGCGTGATCCCCAGCGCGCAGGGTTGGCCCCATCTCAAGCGGCTGCATTCCGAGCCCATCCACCGCGATCACGGCGATGTCTCTGCGTGGATCGAAGGTGACCGTCCGGCCCGTGAGTGCCCGACCATCCGGGGTCTCGACAACGGGTTGTTCGATGCCGCGCACAACGTGGGCGTTAGTGATCAAACGGTCTGGCGCGATCGCGAACGAGGTGCCTGTCTGGTTCACGCCACACGCGCTCGCGATACCGGAAACACGCGCGATCGAATCTTTCGCGGCGTGCTGCTGCTCAGTAGTCTGGGTGCCTTCCGGGATTGAGGCATGCGGTGACGCTGCAGGCGACGGATCCCCTGGGGCCGGGCCGGAAAGAGAGAGCTTCGGAACGGAGATTTCCGGCAGCTCGAGCGCGGCCACCGCCAAGCGAGCCTCACCGAAAGCACGCTCCATAACCTCCGGCGTGGTGTCACGCACCGACTGAACCACTTTGGAATTAGCTAGCTGCGGCGAAAGCCATGGCATCCCCAACGCAGACCACGTGAACGCGAGAGCTGAAATAGTGATCCAGGTCGCCACGAAATACAACACGGAACCACCCAAACGGTCCCACCAGCGCGGGCGTGGACGGTCCATCCAACGCCGGATCTGTGCCGCCGTCGCTTCGCCGAGCCCCTGGCCGAGCGCCAACAAGACAGCGAACGTCAAGAATAGGCCGGCGGCACGCCACGCGGGGTCTTGAATCCAGCGGGCCATCAACGGGATGCAGAAAAACGCCGCGGTAGCCCCAGCCAGAAAACCCGCTGTGGCACCTAAAGAAACAAGGAACGCTTTACGCCAACCGGTCCATAACTGGGCGATGATCAGAATGATCAGAATCCAGTCGATGAGGTGCAGACCTAGAAACACCGCACCCCCTCCATGCGTCGCTACGTTCCTACGGCGCCACACGATTTCAGTCGCGAAGAATTCAATCGCGGCGCTCAGTAATGTGGCACGGCACGCAACTTTACACGCACCTGCCGTGCTGAACATCCTAACTAAGCACGCACGGCCAACCTCACCTTCTTTGCAGAACGTTATGTAATTGTTTTCAAAATAGTGAGGCGCGGCCGAAATCTGCTTGCAAGACGTGTCATGCGGCACAATAGTATTGAACGAAGGCCATAAATCTGCAATTTCTGAAGGAGACCCATGGACATCGAGGTCCTTCGCCGGGCGCCGCTGTTCGCGCATCTGAGCGACGAAGCTTTCAACGTTCTGACCGAAGAACTCACCCAGGTCGATCTGACCCGTGGCATGTCCGTCTTCCACGAAGGCGATCAAGGCGATCAGCTCTACGTGATCATTTCCGGCAAGATCAAGCTTGGTCGCACTGCCGCAGACGGCCGTGAGAATCTTCTGGCCCTCCTCGGCCCGGGCGAACTGTTCGGCGAGATGGCGCTGTTTGATCCGCATCCGCGTAACGCGACAGCTACCGCCGTAACCGAGACCCACCTCGCTGGCCTGCGCCACGAAAACCTGCGCCGTGCACTTGCCACCAACCCTGAGGTTTCCGCGCAGCTACTGCAGGCGCTGGCCCGCCGCTTGCGCCGCACCAACGATTCGCTGGCAGACCTCGTGTTCTCCGATGTTCCAGGACGCGTGGCGAAAGCCCTCCTGGACCTCGCGGACCGTTTTGGCCGCCCGACTGCGGACGGGATCCTCGTTCCTCACGAGCTCACCCAGGAAGAGCTCGCTCAGCTGGTTGGCGCTTCCCGCGAGACCGTGAACAAGGCACTGGCTGAGTTTGTGCAGCGCGGCTGGCTACGGCTTGAGGCTCGCGCCGTCGTAATCCTCGATGCCCAGCGCCTCCGCCAGCGTTCACGCTAGGCATCCAGGAGTCCTAGGTGTCCCGGCGCTGTTCAGGCGGATGGTCTGTCACGAGTTTTAGTCCCCACTCGAATCCGCCAACCATCCGGTGAATCAGCTCCATACGCCCGTGCGACCATGCACGCGGTTGTGACATGAACGCCACCAGACCGCGCGCATGGTTCACTTCTTCCATGACGGCCTGGATTGGCGGGGCTACAGCCTCAGACCAAGGTGCCGCGTTCTTCGTAGCCGAGTTCATCGCAGCCGAGTTCATCGCAGCCGAGTTCTTCGCAACCATGCTCACCGTTGCTGGGCGGCTAGGGTCCGCATTGCCAGGCCATGCCGCGCCAGGCTCGATGCTGGGTGCGGGGCCGTCCGGTTCTGCGATCTGCTTGGCGGCCTCATCGCGGTCTACCGAGACCCACGCACCCCAGCCGTCGCCGCCTGGGGGTAGGGAGACTTCCTGACCTACCGGCAAAGCGATAGCGAATACGGTGCTCTCGACCCTGCGCAGAGCATAATCGGCGCTTTCCCACCGGCACACGAATCTCAACAGATCAGTGCGCAATCCCCATCCGCGATGCTCGATCCATTGAGAGAAACGCGTGCTGTCGGCCTGGATCTCAGACCGTGCCGTGGTCCATTCAGCGCTACCGAGCGAATCCACGATGTCCACATCCGAGACCCCTGCAAGCAGGATCCCTGTCTCCAGGAACAACCCCCGTACCGCGGCCATCACCGAGCGGCGCGCACCTGCAACGTCATCGGTACCGATCCTGGCAGCCCATTCGCGTGCGGAAGGCCCAAACCATCGCACGTTGTCGTCATCGACCGGCTCGACCAGCGCCGATGGCGGCGCGATCGACCCCAACGGCGAGTCCGGTTGCCGCTGCGTAAGCCATGTGACCAGGCCGTGGGATTGCTGATCCAAAACCATGACCTGGCTCGCGTGCCGTACCCTCACCGGATGCGGATGCTCAAGCTCAAACCAGTTCCGGGCCGCGGCCCTCTCCCACCGTGGAACCGGATACACCCGGCGGTTCAGCGCCAAGGGGCGGTACAGACGCTTCAATCGAATGCGACGGTGACTTCGACTTCAACGGGAGAATCCAGCGGCAGAACCGGAACGCCAACCGCTGAGCGCGCGTGAGTGCCCGCTTCCCCGAAGATCTCACCCAACAGTTCGGAAGCGCCATTGACTACACCCGGTTGCCCCGTAAAATCAGGAGTTGAAGCCACGAACCCGGTGACCTTGACAACGCGAGTCACACGGTCCAAGGAGCCCAGTTCCGAACGGATCGCAGCCAACGCGTTGATCGCCGCGGTACGAGCCAAGCCATACGCCTGCTCCGCGCTGACCTCGCCACCGACCTTGCCGGTTGCCGGCAACTGGCCGTCCACCATCGGCAACTGGCCTGAGGTCTGGACCGTACCGTTGAACGTCACCGCAGGAACATAAGCCGCCAACGGCTTCACAACCTCCGGCAACTCAATCCCTAACTCGCTCAGCCTCTGCTCGAAAGAGCCCTGCTTCCCGCTGCCTTCTTGACCTGCAGATGCCATCACAATCCCCCACTCAACTCAGCTATATAGCTACGTGTTTTAAGTCCCGAGCGCTTACTCAGCTTCGAGTGGACGCTTAAAGTAGCCCACCAAGTTCACTGCCGGTGCGGAAACAATCTCAGCGCCGGTCGCCGGAGCCGCAGAACCAGCGGCAGGCATCGAAACAACCTGCACCAGTTCCCAGCCCTGCTTGCCGAAGTTATCCAAAATAGCTTTAGTGTTATGCACCATCAAAGGTGCCGTGAAGTACTCCCACTTAGTCATGCCTCTAAGCCTAACCCGCTCAACTACTTGTACGTGAGCGCTTCCGTACGCATGCAAGCTACATCCACAGACTCGTGTGAATACATCCACAGTCTGACCCGCTTCTAAGGTCCCTCCGGTACGCTAGAGCCTATGTCCCAAGGTAAGTCCCTCATGAGCACGTCTACCTCAACCGTGCGTAGACTCATCGGATTCTTGCTCGCAAGCGTCCTCGCTGGCGCGCTCACGGCAGGCACCCTGGTGCCTCTCGTGGTATTCACTGGCACAGCGACCAACATGGCTTCTGACGCTTACGCATCGATCCCGTCGTTCCCTAAGACGACGTCGGTGCCTGAGTCCTCGGTTGTTTATGACCGCAACGGCAAGGTCGTGGCGAAGTTCTTCGCGCAAGACCGCAAGCCAGTCAAGCTCAAAAATATTTCGCCTTGGATGCAGAAAGCGATCGTCTCCGTTGAAGACGAGCGTTTCTACGAACACGGTGGTGCGGACCCGCGCGGTATTTTGCGTGCAGCTGTAGCTAACTTGGCGGGCGCCGGCGGCCAGCAGGGTGCGTCCACACTGACCCAGCAGTACGTCAACAACCGCAATATCCTCAACCAGATCGCTGACGGCGTTCCAGCTTCCGAGCTGACTATCTCCGGCAACAAGTCCGTTGCCGATAAGGCTCGGGAAATCAAGTGGGCCAACGAGATCGAGCAGACGATGAGCAAGGACGAGATCCTCGAGGGCTACCTCAACCTCGTCTTGTTCTCCGGAACCACCTACGGTGTCGAAGCCGCCGCGCAGCGTTTCTTCTCGATCCCTGCGAAGAAGCTCAGCATTGAGCAGTCCGCGATGCTCGCTGGCATGGTTCAGCGCCCGGGCTACTTCAACCCGCTCACTAACCCTGAAGCGACCAAGCAGCGCCGCGATGCCGTGTTGAGCCGTATGTTGCACAACGAGGCGATCACGAAGGAACAGTACGACAAGGCTGTCAAGAAGGACTTGGGACTGAAACCTTCTGACACCAAGTCAGGCTGCACGGCCGCGAAAGAAGCCCCATACTTCTGCACGTACGTGTACTGGGAAATCTTGAAGAACCCGGAGTTCGGTAAGACCCAGCAGGACCGCGAATACCTGCTCCTCAACGGTGGTCTTCAGATCCACACAACCTTGGACATGAAGCTGCAGAAGGCAGCGAATAAGCAAGTCCGCGAGGCAGTTCCAGAAGGCGATAAGGGCGGCTTGGGCTCCGCAATCGTCTCGCGTGACAACAAGACCGGCGACATCCTCGCGATGGCTCAGAACACGCGTTTCGGAACCAGCGAGAAGAACCCTGCCGCCTACACCGAATACAACTTCACCACGGACCGCTCCCACGGCGGCTCCGGTGGCTTCCAGGGTGGTTCTACCGCTAAGCCGTGGACTGCGATGGCCTGGATCGAAGCCGGTAAGAGCGTGAAATCCACCGTCAACGCGTCCCGCCGTGACTACAGTGGCACGTCGTGGGATGCCTCATGCCTGGCGGGCAAGCGATACAAGATCTTCGAAGAGTGGGACGTCGGCAACGCGATCGCGAACCAGTACAAGAACATGCCGATGAATAAGGGCCTCTACTGGTCCATCAACTCCGCGACCGTCGCTGAGGCCTACCAGTTGGACTTGTGCGACATCACCTCCGTCGCTGAGCGTATGGGCTTGCTCGAGGGCCAGGTCACAACGCAGGGCGAACCTGCTGACGCTAAATCACTGGCGTCCTCCGGCCCTTCGTTGGTTCTTGGCGCTCAGCCCGTGACACCTCTGGCCCAAGCACGCGGTTTCGGTGCCTTCGCTAACAAGGGCATGATCTGCAACAACCGTGTCTTCACCAAGATCAAGGGTGCTGACGGAACCAAGTACAAGGTTCCTGAGCCTGAGTGCAAGCGCGTCTTCGAAGAAAACGACGTCTCCACTCTCAATAGCATCCTCACTAAGATCGCCCGCGAACGCGTGGTCATGGGCCGGTTCAGCGCCCCTACCGGCGGTAAGACCGGTACTAACGACAACGCGACCTCAACCTGGTTTGCCGGCTACACCGAAGGCATGACGACTGTTGCCTGGATTGGCCGTAAGGACGGCACAACCCAGCTTGGTCTGAACAACGGCATCAAGCTGCGCGGTATCCCTGTTCGCAAGGGTGACTCGATGACACACGCTGGCCCGATGTGGGCTAAGTACATGGCTCAGGTGTACCAGAACTACGATCACGGTCGGATCCCGAACGAGGTCAAGCAACCGCACGCCTCTTCCTCCGATGACTCTGATGAAGAGGTAGACAGCATGCCGGCTCCATCCTCCCCGAGGCCGTCCCTAGGCTCGGCGCAGGGCGAGACGGCTTCGGTTGAGTCCTCCTCATCTTCAGACTCGACGCAGTCCTCGACGACGGCATCGTCGTCCGGCTCCTCTTCCCCTGCTTCCTCGCGCAGTGAGTCACGTGGTGCCTCACGCAGTGAGAGCTCGAACCCTCCTCGTAGGAACGAGCAACCGGCTAGGGAGAACAACAACGGCAACAGGGGTAATTCTGGCCAGGAGGACGACTGATCCTGTGCCACGACTGAAACGTTGTGCCGTCTATGCCGGCGGCTCGGCAGTAGCTTTGAGCTCCGTCATCGCCGCGAAGGCCGCCTGGAATGCGCTGGATTTCCAACTCGAAGAGCACACCGTGCCCGTCCTGGAACCGGGTGCCCAGCCGATCCGTCTGCTACACATTTCGGATATCCACATGGCTCCCGGGCAGAGCGCGAAAGCTATGTGGTTGCGTTCCCTGGCTGACCTGGAACCGGACCTTGTGATCAACACGGGCGATAACCTCGCCCGCCACAACGGCGAGGGCCCGCTCATCGAAGCTCTCGCACCGCTGCTCGAGCGCCCCGGCGCGTTCGTTCCGGGTTCGCACTGCTATCACACCTCGCGGCTGAAGAACCCGCTCTCCTACCTCAACAAGAAGCGCCTAACGGGTGAAAAGATCCGTTATGCACGCAAGGACGAACTCGATTGGCGGCGGATGCATGCCGCATTCGAAGACACCGGCTGGGTCAACGCCGCGAATGCGAATGGTTGGATCAAACTCCCCGCAGCGAATACATCGGGTGTCGCGGGTTCTGAGCCGCGCTCTGGGTCAGGCTTTAGGAATGCTCAGGAGGCCGCGTCGGCTACGCGCTGGGTCGCGGTCTCCGGGGTTGATGACCCGCACATCGGGCTGGATCAGCCCACGGGCTGGCCGGAGCCAACTATGGAACAGACCATCGGGACGGTCGCGTTCCGTTTAGGGCTCACGCACGCCCCCTACCGGAGGGTTCTGAACCAGCTCACGACGGCGGGCGCTGACTTGATCTTGGCTGGCCACACCCACGGCGGTCAGCTTGCCCTACCGGGTTTCGGCGCCGTGGTTTCCAACGCTGATATTCCGGCGGGCCGCGCGGCTGGGCTGGGTGTGTGGATCGCAGGCCGCAAACGCACCTACTTGAATGTTTCCCAAGGTATTGGGGCGAGCCGCTTTGTCCCGTTCCGCACCGGTTTCAAACCGGCCGCCTCCCTCATCACCCTGGTTGCCCGCGAGGTTTGATCTCGCTGCTTACGCGTAGGGCTGTGACAGCGGGGTGAATTCGCGGCCGGTGAGGCGCTCGTACGCTTCGACATAGCGCCGGGAGGTCGCCTCGACGATCTCGTCTGGCAGCGCTGGTGGGGCGGTATCGCTGGCTTTGTCCCAACCGGAGGCTTCAGAAGTCAGCCAATCGCGCACGAACTGTTTATCGAAGGACGGTTGCGACTGACCCGGCTGATATTCCGCGGCGTCCCAGAAACGTGAAGAGTCTGGGGTGAGAACCTCGTCGCCCAAAACCGTGCGGCCTGTGACGGGGTCTTGACCGAATTCGACCTTGGTGTCGGCAAGGATGATGCCGCGTTCGCGCGCGATCTTCTCGGCCCGCGTATAAACATCCAGGGTTAGCTCGGCGAGCTCTTCGGCTGCTTCACGGCCAACTCGGGCAGCCATCTGCTCGAACGTGATGTTCTCATCGTGCTCCCCAACCTCAGCTTTAGCGCTCGGGGTGAAGATCGCTGGCTCCAGCTTGGAGCCGTCAACCAGGCCCTCGGGTAGCTCGATGCCGGTCACGGTCTGGGTCTGCTTGTATTCAGCGAGCCCCGAGCCGGTCAGGTAGCCGCGGGCGATGCACTCGATCGGGTACATATCCAGCCGCTGGCAGATCATGGCGCGATGCGCTACAGGCTCCGGCACGTCCGTGGAGAGTACGTGGTTGGCAACGCCTGTGAGTTGTTCGAACCACCATAGGGACAGCTGGGTCAGCACCTCACCTTTATGGGTGATGGGCGTGCTCAGCACGTGGTCGTATGCGCTGATGCGGTCGGAGGCGACCACCAGGACGCGGTCGGTGATGTCTGGATCTTCCGGGACGTAGAGGTCACGCACCTTACCTGAATAGGTGTGCTTCCACCCTTCCAGCTGGATCGGATTGGTCGTGTACCCGCGCGCTGCTTGATGGTTCGTGCCCGTCTCACTCACTGTGCGTCTCCTTCCGTGGATGCGCCTTGGCCTACGCCGACGCTCGTGACGGTGATCTCGCCGCGGGCGGCTTTCAGCGCGATGTCGCTGCGGTGTTGCGCGCCGTCGAAGCTGATCTTGCCTACGCCTTCGTAGGCAGTTTCGCGGGCTTCGTTGAGGTCTTCGCCGAGCCCTACGACGGCGAGGACGCGCCCGCCTGCGGTGATGAGCTCGCCATCGTTGTTGAGTGCGGTTCCGGCGTGGAGGACGGACACGGCATCGTCAGCTTCAGCGGCCTCAACGCCGGTAATGACATCCCCCTTGGAGGAGGACTCGGGGTAGCCGGCCGAGGCCAACACGACCGCCACCGCGGTGCGTTCATCCCATACGAGCGGCTCGATCGTATCGAGCGTGCCACGCGCCGCAGCGAGCAGGATGCGCCCCAACGGCGAGCGCAGCCGTTGTAGTACCGGTTGGGTTTCTGGGTCGCCGAAGCGGGCGTTGAATTCGATGACACGCAGCCCGCGGCTTGTTACGGCAAGCCCGCAGTAGAGGACTCCGACGAACGGGGTTCCGCGGTTCTTCATTGCCGCCAGCGTCGGTTGAGCGACGCGTTCCATGACCTGGGCGACGAAGTTCTCCGGTAGCCACGGCAGTGGCGTGTAGGCGCCCATCCCGCCGGTGTTGGGGCCTTCGTCGTTGTCGAAGATGCGTTTGAAGTCTTGTGCCGGTTCGAGTGGGACGGCGTTGGTGCCGTCGGAGAGCACGAACAGCGAGACCTCTGGGCCGTCGAGGAATTCTTCGATGACTACGCTTCCGCCGGCTTCAAAGCAGGCTTGGGCGTGGGCGAGCGCTTCGGCGCGGTCGGAGGTCACAACAACGCCCTTGCCTGCCGCGAGACCATCATCCTTGACGACGTAGGGGGCGCCGAAGGTATCGAGCGCATCGGCGGCTTCTTCAGCGTTGACAGCAACCCGCGCCATCGCGGTGGGGACCTCGGCCTCGGCCATGATTTCTTTGGCGAAGGCTTTGGAAGCCTCAAGTTGGGCCGCGGCCTTCGATGGGCCGAACACCGGGATGCCGGCGGCAACGAGCGCGTCGGCGGCACCTGCAGCGAGCGGGGCCTCGGGGCCAACGACCACCAGATCAACCGCGAGCTCACGCGCGAGCGCTACGCACGCATCGGGATCTGTGGTGCTCAGTTCGTGGACGGGCACATCCGCGGCGATTCCGGCGTTACCGGGGGCGGCATGCACCTCGGTAACGGAGTCATCACGCAAAAGCGCACGGACAAGGGCGTGTTCGCGGCCGCCTGGGCCAATTACCAAGACCTTCACAGTTATCCATCCTATAGATTCCGCGCCGCATATTCTCGGAGTAGCGCAGTGCATTACTGCAGTGCACTACCCCGGTTGCCCGGCGGCGCCGTGGCCCCGCCCTGCAGTAACTGGTGCACTACCCTGGCTGTATGACTTCAGATGCTTTCACTCCTTCGGATCCGCACTACAACCCGGACCGTTCGATCACTGCCGCTGACGCCGTTGAGTTGGCGCATGTGACCCGTAACGGTGCGGTGGAATCCAGGCACCTCGGTGTCCTTGCCGTGGTGGGTCCTGATGGCGAGCTTGTGGCTTCGCTCGGTAACCCTGAGGCTCTGATTTTCCCGCGTTCTACGCTCAAGCCGTTCCAGGCTTTCGCCTCCTTGCGTGCCGGCGCTGAGTTGGACGATGAGGAGCTCGCATTGGCGTGTGCGTCTCACCAGGGTGGGGTGCGGCACCAGGAGTTGACCAAGCGGATGTTGGCTGAAGCCGGGCTGGATGCGGGGGCTTTGAAGTGCCCGGATGCGATGCCTCGCGATAAGGATGCCCGCCGCGAGAGGATCAAGCAGGATGCCGGCCCGGATAAGCTCGCGTTCAATTGCTCGGGTAAGCACGCCGGGTTTTTGAAGGCAGCGGTCGCTAGTGGCGCGGACACGGGTTCGTATCTTGACCCGGAGCATCCTGTTCAGCAGGATGCGTTGCGGCTTCTGGAGGTTCTGGGTGGCGCCCCGTTGGGTGTGGTGGGCGTCGATGGGTGCGGCGCCCCGGCCCCGCAGCTCACGCTCACGGCTTTGGCTCGCGCGATTTCCCGCTTATCCTCAGGCACGTTGCCTTCGGATGAGGGTTTCACGGATGAGGATGCGGCGTTGTGGTCCCGGATTGCTCCGGCGATGCTCGCCCACCCGTGGGCTGTTCACGGCGAGGGTGAGGAGAACACTGTCACGATGCAGTGCACGGGCGTGGTCGCCAAGCTGGGTGCTGAGGCCGTGTTAGTTCTGGGCACCAAGGATGGTTATGGCCTTGCGTTGAAGATGCTCGATGGCAGTGACCGCGCGAACACCCGTGTTGGCTTGGATGCCTTGGTTGCGTTGGGGCTTGCTGATCCCGATGCGGTTGCGGCCGCGCTCGCTGAGTTGGATCGGCCTGTTTTGGGTGGCGGTGCCCCGGTGGGTGAGGTCCGTAGTTCTGCCGCGGTGGCCCAATTGCGCCGGGGCTGAGCGCCCGGTGACTGGCTTATGTCGTGAATGAGTGCGCTCGGTCACATGAAACGCCTATGCTGGGGTTAAGGTAACTCGGTCCTGGTGGCCGCATACGGCGGTTGCCAGGGGAGCCTTGGGGAGGTTCGTGTGGCACAGAAACGTAAGATCTCGGTTGAGCAGGGCGAAGCTGCTGTTGCTGCGTGGCGCAATGACCGTCAGAGCCTTGATAAGAAGACGGAAGCGATCGCTGTCCGTTATGTTTTGCAGCTTCTCACGGAGAAAGCTCCGGGCGGTTCGGTTGAGGTGCGCATTCCACCGCATGGGGCCGTCCAGTGCATCGAAGGTACCTCGCATAAGCGTGGGACCCCGCCGAATGTTGTTGAGATGACCCCGGATACGTGGCTTCAGTTGGCGACTGGTTCGCTCGAATGGGCCGATGCCGTTGACCGCGGGCTCGTGGATGCATCCGGTACCCGTAGCGACTTGAGTGAGTTCCTGCCTTTGTGCGAGGCCTCCCTCAGCAACTAGCGTTCCTGGCTGCGGCGTTGCGGTTACGTGCACTCCCAACGCCGCATGCACGCACAACTGGGTAGGCTTGTCTTTATGACTGAAAAGCCGATCGAGAACCCTGCATCTTCCGCGCGCCCAGCTGATACCCAAGGTGCCGGCCCAGCTGACGGCACAGCTGAGGCAGGCTCCGCTACTGAGGCTCGACAGCCGGTTGAGTTTGAGGTTCGTGTTGCACCTAAGCCTGGCGCGTTCATGCTCACCGGCGGTGTGCTCGGTGTGATTCTCGCGTTGATTTCGGCGTGGTTGCGTGGTGGGACCGAGGACCATTCGATGGGGGCTGTTTTCGGTTTCCTCGCTGTTTTGTTCGCGATCATCGGCGTGGGGGTCGGTGCGATCGTCTTCTTGATCTTCGACCGTGTGGGCCGTAAGCGCACTCAACACATCTACGCAGTCAAGGAAACCGACCAAGAAACCGGCAGTGGTGTGACAAAATAGGCCGCATGGCTCGTGGCAACGGAATGCTCAATCATGACCTCCTCCCTGATGAACGCCCCGCACAGGAAGAATGCGGTGTTTTCGGCGTGTGGGCGCCGGGTGAGGACGTAGCGAAACTCACCTATTACGGCCTCTACGCTTTGCAGCACCGCGGGCAAGAGTCCGCCGGTATCGCGGTTTCCAACGGCGAGCGCATCAATGTGTATAAAGACATCGGCTTGGTTTCGCATATTTTTGATGAGAACACTCTCAACGCGTTGTCGGGCCACATGGCGGTGGGTCACTGCCGGTATTCGACGACGGGCGCGAATAAGTGGGCTAACGCTCAGCCCACACTCGGGCCGACCCCGTTCGGTACGGTTGCCCTGGCTCACAACGGCAATATCACGAATACGCGTGAGCTCTCCCGCTTGATTGGTGAGCTGCATGGTGAGGAAACACGCGGCGAGGTCCGGGCGGGTAACACGACTGATACCGCGCTGATCACCTCGCTGTTGGATAACAACGCCCACGATTCCCTTGAGGCTACGATCGCTGAGCTTTTGCCTCGCTTGCGTGGCGCGTTCTCTCTTGTGTTCATGGATGAGCACACGCTGTATGCCGCGCGTGACCCGTGGGGTGTTCGCCCACTGGTTTTGGGGCGTCTTGAGCGCGGCTGGGTTGTCGCGAGCGAGCAGGCCGCGCTGGCCACGGTGGGTGCCAGCGTGATCCGGGAGATCGAGCCAGGCGAGATGGTTGCGATCGACGCCAACGGTGTTCGCACGACCCGTTTCGCTCAAGCCGACCGTGCCGGATGCATCTTCGAATACGTGTACCTCGCCCGCCCGGATGCGACCATCCAGGGGCGCAACGTGTATGAGTCCCGTGTTGAGATGGGCCGCGTCTTGGCGCGCGAGAACACCGCTGATGCCGACATCGTGATCCCGGTCCCGGATTCCGGAACCCCTGCCGCGATCGGTTACGCGGAAGCCTCCGGCATCCCGTTCGCACACGGTTTCGTGAAGAACGCGTATGTGGGACGGACCTTCATCCAGCCGACACAGACGCTGCGTCAGCTGGGTATCAAGCTCAAGCTCAACGCGATGGAGTCCGTGATCCGCGGCAAACGCGTAGTGGTTGTGGATGATTCGATCGTGCGCGGCAACACACAGCGCGCAGTGGTGCGTTCGCTACGTGAAGCCGGTGCGGCGGAGGTCCACGTGAAGATCTCTTCCCCGCCGGTCAAATGGCCGTGCTTCTACGGGATCGATTTCGCGACCCGCGCCGAGTTGATCGCCAACGGTGCCGATGAAAAACAGATCGCGCAATCGATCGGCGCTGACTCACTAGCCTATATTTCAGAAGAAGGCATGATCGCCGCGACTGAACAGCCACGAGAACAGTTGTGCACCGCGTGCTTCACCGGCGAGTACCCCATCGCGCTTCCTGACTATAAAGACCTCGGCCCGGAGGTCAGCGAACGTGACCCGGGCCGCCACCCGGAAATCGCAGAGAAACGTGCGCAGGCTCGCGCGCAGGCTCGCGCGCAGGCTCGCGCGCAAGCCTAAGCCCTAGCCCAGAGCCCTAGCCGCCCTTCAAACAAAGGAACTGAAACCCCATGAGCTCCCTTGATCAGCAACCCATTACCTATGCCGATGCTGGTGTGGACGTTGAGGCCGGCGACCGTGCGGTCGAGCTGATGAAGGCCTCCGTCAAAGCGACCCACTCCCCTGCCGTAGTGGGCGGTGTGGGTGGTTTCGCGGGCATGTATGACGCGTCTGCTCTGTTGAAGTACAAGCGTCCACTGTTGGCGTCCTCGACCGATGGTGTGGGCACCAAGGTCGCTATCGCTCAGGCGATGGATAAGCATGACACGATCGGTTTCGACCTGGTCGGGATGGTTGTTGATGACATCGTGGTGGTCGGCGCTGAGCCGCTGGTCATGACTGATTACATCGCGTGCGGCAAGGTGGTTCCTGAGCGGATCGCGGCGATCGTATCCGGTATCGCGGAAGGCTGCCGCCTGGCTGGCACCTCGCTCGTTGGCGGCGAGACCGCTGAACACCCTGGCCTGCTGGGCCCGGATGAGTACGATGTGGCAGGCGCCGCAACCGGTGTTGTTGAGGCTGATGCGATGCTCGGCCCGGAACGGGTCAAGGCTGGCGACCGCGTGATCGCGATGGCTTCCTCCGGTATCCACTCCAACGGCTATTCGCTGGTACGCCGCGTGATCCACGCCGCCGGGTGGGACCTGAACCGTGAGGTCACCGAGCTCGGCCGCACCTTGGGTGAGGAGCTACTCGAGCCGACCCGGGTCTATGCCGGGGACTGCCTCTCTCTCATGCGTGCCCTCAACACCGAACCAGAGTCCCCAGAGGCGCCGTTGCGCGGCTTCTCCCACGTGACCGGCGGCGGCCTGGCAGCGAACCTCGCCCGTGTTCTACCAGCCGGGCTCGCCGCGACTGTAGACCGCGGAACGTGGGAGCTTCCGCCGATCTTCTCGCTCATCAGCGAGCTCGGCAAGGTTCCACAAGATGACCTCGAACGCACCCTCAACGTCGGCGTCGGCATGGTCGCGATCGTCGCCCCCGACGCCGCGGCGGACGCGATCGCGCACCTCAACGCTCGCGGTGTGCAGGCGTGGGACATGGGTCAAGTCACCGAACTCACTGACGAGATCCGCGCGGATGAAGCCACCGTCCAGGGAGCTAAGGGCGTCGACGGCGGCGCAGTACGGCTCGTCGGCAACTACGCGGCCTGACTCACTCTTGTGAGCGCAACAGCCTAGCTTCGACCTCAAGCAAAGCCGGGGTGGCAAGCGTTCGCCACAGCACATCGACCTTGTCGTCGGCGCGGCCTGGGCCCGCGGTGATCGTCGCCGTGGGCTGGCCGCGCTTGATCGCATCAAGCACAAAACGGTATCCCGACATCACAGCCAGCGAGCTACCGACCACCAGCAACGCATCCGAGTCCGCTTTGAGCTCTTCAACCCGCTCGCGGCGCTCCTTCGGCACGTTCTCACCGAAATACACGACCGAAGGCTTCATCCTCTCCGCGCCGCACACAGCGCACGCAACCGTGGTGAAGCGAGCCACATCCGCATCGGACAACGTCACGTCACCGTCCGGGTTCACGTGCGCATCACGTACCGTGACCGTCTCCCGGTACCCAGGATTAGCCGCCTCCAAACGAACCTCATAGAGTTCGCGCGGCTCGGTGGCGCCACAATCGAGGCATTCGACCTCGCTCATATCGCCGTGCAAAGCGATCACATCCGCGGCACCGGCTTGTTCGTGCAAGCCATCCACGTTCTGCGTCACGATCCCGGAGAGCAGACCACGGCGCTGCCATTCGGCTAGAACACGATGGCCCAGGTTCGGGCGGGCCTGATTCATCAAACGATGCCCAATGAAAGCCCTCGCCCAGTACCGCTTCCGGGCCGCCGGGTCAGCACGGAACTCCTGGACCGTCATAGGGCGGGTGCGGCGCAACGAACCCTGCGGGCCACGGTAATCCGGGATACCTGAATCAGTAGAGACACCCGCACCCGTCAAAATCAGGACCTTGCCGCCGCGGACCATGCGCGTCACGGCCTCGCGGGCTTCAGCGTCCGGGGTCGGCTCGGCGCTATGCCCCACGGCACGCTCAAGGGAACGCAACGCAGCCTTATGCGCATCGGCAACGCGAGGATTATCCGTAAACGCCGTCTGCTCCTCGCTCCAGCGAGGCAACGGCGTCACACCCTGACGGCCAGCATGACCAGCGTTATCAGGCACTCAACCCTCCCTGCCTTTCAAACACGAAACGGGAACGCGAAAGGCCGCTGAACCCAACGGGTTCCAGCGGCCTCTCACACGACGTGTACCCACTCACGAGCGGGAGCAACGATCAATATCGGCGATCGTTCTCGTCTTCGTCATCATCATCAAAGGCGCCATAGCGGGCTGCAAGATCCGCGTATGGGTCATCCTCGTACTGCTCTTCAAGCTCGTCCCGAGAGTTCTGAGAACCCCCGATACCTAGCTCGCGCTCGAGAGCACTCAAATCGGTGCCCGGGGTGAAGTACTTCATCTCCCGGGCCTGACGTGTTGCCTTAGCCTTCTGACGGCCGCGCCCCATGGCGTGACCCCCTCTTCCGCTCTTCACCTGGGGAAGTCCCGATAACTGGAAATCCAGCACACGAGAGGCCCCAGTGGATGATCTACAAATGTTTCGTGAGACTGATTCTACACGTTCACCCCTATGCACTGCGAAGCGAGCCGCAGTGCATAGGGAGCGGGACGAAACAGTGCGGTTTAGCGTTCAGCCTCAACCGTGAGGCCATCGGCATCCTCAGCTGCACGATCCACGCGGACCGTCTCGCCATCGAGCACCTCACCGGCAAGGATCTTACGAGCCAACTGGTCGCCGATCTCCCGCTGAACCAAGCGGCGCAACGGGCGGGCACCATAAGCCGGGTCATAGCCCGTCAATGCAAGCCACTCACGAGCCGCAGGCGTGACATCGAGCGTCAAACGACGATCAGCCAACCGCTCATCCAACTGCCGCACCTGAAGATCAACAATCTTCGACAGATCCTCAAGCGAGAGCGGATCAAACATGATGACCTCATCAAGCCGGTTCAAGAACTCCGGCTTGAAGGAGGCCTCAACCACATCCATGACCGCCTTCTTCTGAGCCTCAGCCTCCATGGTCTGATCAACCAAGAACTGCGAACCCAGATTCGAGGTCATCACCAAGATCACGTTCCGGAAATCAACCGTGCGACCCTGGCCATCCGTGAGCCGGCCATCATCGAGGACCTGCAGCAAGATATCGAAAACCTCAGGGTGAGCCTTCTCAACCTCATCCAGCAAAACAACCGAATAAGGCCTACGGCGCACAGCCTCAGTCAGCTGGCCGCCCTCGTCATAGCCGACATAGCCAGGAGGAGCACCGACCAGGCGGGACACCGCATGCTTCTCGGAATACTCCGACATGTCGATGCGCACCATCGAACGCTCATCATCGAAGAGGAACTGAGCCAAAGACTTAGCAAGCTCAGTCTTACCCACACCCGTAGGCCCGAGGAACAAGAACGAACCCGTTGGACGGTTAGGGTCAGACAAGCCAGCACGGCTACGACGCACCGCATCAGAGACCACCGCGACAGCCTGCTTCTGGCCGATCAAACGCTTCCCAACGTTCTCTTCCATATGCAGCAGCTTCTGCGATTCACCCTCAAGCATGCGCCCGGCAGGAATACCGGTCCACGAAGAGATCACCTCAGCGACGTCATCGGCGGTAACCTCCTCAGAAACCATGCGGTCCTGACGGTCATGCTCAGCCTTCTCTTCGGCCTTGGCGAGCTTTGCCTCCAGTTGCGGGATCTCGCCGTAGAGAATCCGGGAGGCCTCCCCCAGATCCCCCTTACGTTGAGCCACGTCAGCCTGGCTGCGCAGATCATCGATCTGAGCGCGAATATCGCCCGCCTCGTTCAGGGAGGTCTTCTCCTCTTCCCATCGCAGAGTCAGCGCTTCGAGCTCTTCCTTCTGATCAGCCATCTCCTCACGCAGAGCAGCCAATCGTTCAACCGAGGCTGGGTCAGTCTCATCCTTGAGCGCCAGCTCCTCCATCGTCAAACGGTCAACCGAACGGCGCAGCACGTCGATCTCCTCCGGCGCGGAATCGATCTCCATACGCAGACGCGATGCCGCCTCATCCACAAGGTCGATCGCCTTATCAGGAAGGCGACGGCCCGTCAGATACCGGTCCGAAAGCGTTGCCGCGGCAACCAGCGCGGAGTCAGCGATCGCGACCTTATGGTGCGCCTCGTAGCGTTCCTTCAAGCCACGCAGGATCGCAATCGAATCATCAACCGACGGCTCACCCACGAAAACCTGCTGGAAGCGACGCTCCAGAGCAGCGTCCTTTTCGATGTTCTCGCGGTACTCATCCAGGGTCGTCGCACCGATCAAGCGCAACTCACCGCGGGCGAGCATCGGCTTGAGCATGTTGCCGGCGTCCATCGAGCCTTCGGAGGCACCAGCGCCGACCATCGTGTGAATCTCGTCGATGAACGTCACGATGCCGCCCTCAGCCTGCTTGATCTCCTCAAGCACAGCCTTGAGCCGCTCCTCGAACTCGCCACGGTACTTAGCGCCGGCGACCATCGCCCCAAGATCCAGGGAGATGAGCTTCTTGCCGCGCAAAGACTCCGGAACATCCCCGGCAACCATACGCAACGCAAGGCCTTCGACCACCGCGGTCTTACCCACGCCCGGTTCACCGATCAGAACCGGGTTGTTCTTGGTGCGGCGTGAAAGCACCTGAATCACGCGGCGGATCTCCTGGTCACGGCCAATCACCGGGTCAAGGTCACCCTTGCGGGCAACCTCCGTGAGGTCCGTACCGTACTTCTCAAGCGCCTGGAAGCTACCTTCCGGATCTTGGGAATCAACCTTCCGATCCCCGCGCACGCTCACCATCGCGGCCTTGAGCGCCTCAGTGGACGCGCCGTTATCACGCAACGCGACACCGGCCTCGCCAGCGTCCGCCGCCAAACCGAGCAACAGGTGCTCAGTCGAAACAAACTGATCCCCATTAGCCTGAGCCGCCTGCTGCGCCGCAGAAATAACCTGCAGCACCTGCCGCGAAGCCTGCGCCTGAGCAACCGAGGTGCCCGAGGCCTTCGGCAGCTTGCGGATCGCCGTCGATGCGGCAACCGAGACCGCATCAGGATCCGCCCCGGCCGACTTCAAAACGGCAACAGCCACCGAATCCCGCTGATCCATCAGCGCCTTCAAAAGGTGCACCGGCTCAAGATTCGGGTTACCGGCAGTCGCAGCGTTCATGCTCGCCGCAGAGACAGCCTCCTGGCTTTTAGTCGTCAAATTCGTGTCCATGCCCTACCCCTTTCCTACTCCTATAAGAGCCATTGAACTTAAAGTTGAGTCTACCTAACTCAACTTCTGTTGGGTAGAAATTATTCCCAGGGATGAACTCTTTTCTTGAATCTCTTGCTGTCCCCAAGCAACAACCGGCCAGCGGGCCATTGCAACTGGCGCCCCCACTTGGTTTCGCACCTAACAGCGGCCGCAGATTAGGGTTAAAGACATGAGCCCCAAACCTCAGCCCCGCCCGGGCCTTGCAGAAACCGACCCAACGTACTTCCGCGCCGAACCCGTCTCATTCGTCCGCCGCGGAGAACGCATGACGAACGCCCAACAACGGGTTTGGGACACACTGCGCGAAACCATCCTGATTGACGTACCTCGCCACCACGCGGCAACCTCGATCCACCCGGACGCGACCATCGACGTCCCATCCCACTTCCCGCACCCTGAGCGCCCCCTCATCGTGGAGATCGGAACCGGGCTCGGCGAAGCCATCGCGCACGCGGCACACAACAACCCCGAGACGAACTTCCTCGCCGTAGAGGTCTACACCCCCGGGCTAGCCAAACTCATGGAACGGATCGAAAAACTCGAACTCACCAACGTTCGCGCAATCCAAGCGAACGCACCCGAAGTCCTCGATGTAGCGCTCACCCCGGAATCCGTGGACGAACTCTGGATCTTCTTCTCCGACCCGTGGCATAAAACCAAACACCACAAACGCCGCCTCATCACCGATGCTTTCGCCGAACGCGCCGCCCGCGTCCTCAAGCCAGGCGGAACCTGGCGGTTAGCGACCGACTGGTCCAACTACGCCGAACAAATGCGCGAGGTCATCGACAACAGCCCGCAGTTTGAAAACCTGCACGCCGGCGAGCGCAGCGGCGAAGAATCCCCGCTGACCGCGATCCGCCGCATCGATGCGGAAAAACACGAGGCAGATCCGGAGTTCACTGACACTCGCGGCGGGTGGGCTCCGCGTTTCGAAGGACGCACACTGACGAGCTTCGAAGCTAAAGCCCACAAGGTCGGACGCAAGATTTTCGACCTCGCCGCGCGCAAGATTTGATGACATTAACCACACATAGCGTCAGAATCGGGTAGCCTGTGAGGTTGCACATACGCAACCTAACTGAGGAACCGTTTTACGGATTTGGCATGAGTAATAAACCCAGCCCCGAAAATAACCAGCGTCCGAGTGAGGAAGCTTCCCCAGCGGACACTACCCAAACGGCCACCAAGAAAGCCCCGCAGAAACGAGGAAACCCCCTCACCCGCGGACGCTCCTCACACGTAGGCCTCTACCCTCACAACATCCACCCGGGGCTGGTTCCCGGAATCGGCGTTGACGAACAGCGTCACGTCTTCAAACTCGACAAGCTCGTCTTCGGCATCACCGCGGCCCTCATTGTCGCGTTCGTCGCGTGGGGCGTCATCAACCCGGCATCCGTTGGCGAGGTCTCCTCGGTAGCGTTCGCGTGGACCATGAAGAACATGGGCTGGCTGCTCAACATCACCGTCATGGTTTCGATCGGTGCGATGCTGTTCATCGCGTTCTCCCGCTACGGCCGCATTCGCCTCGGTAAAGACGGCGAAAAACCAGAGTTCAGCCGCTTCGCATGGGTCGCCATGATGTTCGGTGCCGGAATTGGCGTTGGTATCTTCTTCTTCGGTCCATCCGAGCCGCTCTACTACTTTGTGTCCCCGCCGCCGCAAACCGGTGTTGAAGCAGAAACCCCGGGCGCGATCCACATGGCCGTAGCCCAGTCCTCCTATCACTGGGGGCTCTCCGCGTGGGCGATGTACGCGCTCGTCGGCGGCGCTATGGCCTACTCGAGCTACCGCCGCGGCCGCGTAACCCTCATCTCGAGCGTGTTCCGTTCCCTGTTCGGCAAGCAGACTGACGGCTTCGCAGGACGCCTCGTGGACATGTTCGCGATCATCGCGACCCTCTTCGGTACCGCCGCTTCCCTCGGTCTTGCCGCGATCCAGCTCGGCAAGGGCGTGGAGATCGTCTCCGGTGCTGGGCCCATCGCCAACAACGGGCTGATCATCATCCTCGCGATCCTGACCGCCGCGTTCATCATCTCCGCGGTCTCCGGTGTCTCCCGAGGCATCCGCTACCTCTCCACGACCAACATCGTGCTGACACTCAGCCTCGTTTTGTTCGTGTTCTTCGCAGGACCAACCCTGTTCCTGCTGAACCTGTTGCCATCCGGTGTCACCGAATACGCCAACGAGTTCCTCGCTATGATGGGCAAGTCGCTGTCCTGGGGCGCTGACGTGGTTGAGTTCCAGGCCGCATGGACCGCGTTCTACTTCGCATGGTGGGTCGCCTGGACCCCATTCGTTGGTGCGTTCATCGCCCGCATCTCCCGCGGCCGCACCCTGCGTGAATTCTCGCTCGTGGTGATCGCTGTTCCTACCGCGATTCTGATCTTCGCGTTCACGATCTTCGGTGGTGCCGCGATGTGGATGAAGCGCGCTGGCGTGGAAGGCATCAGCGCAGACGACTCGCCGCAGACGATTCTGTTCCACCTCTTCGACAAGTTACCGCTTGCTAACGTCACCCCGTTCCTCATCATGATCGCGCTCGCGATCTTCTTCGTGACCTCCGCGGATTCGGCATCCGTGATCATGGGTACGTTCTCCTCCCGCGGTAACCCGGCCCCAAGCAAGCTCATCGTGATCTTCTGGGGCCTGGCGATGATGGGCATCGCAACCGTGATGCTGCTCTCCGGCGGTGAGTCCTCGCTGACAGGCCTACAGAACCTCACGATCCTGATTGCGATCCCGTTCTGCATCATCCTGCTACTCATGATTGTCGCGTTCATCATGGACTTGCGAACCGACCCAGCCTCGATCCGCAGCGACTATGAGTCCACGATGCTCTCCAACGCTGTGGTTCGCGGTATCGAGAAATACGGTGATGACTTCGAGCTGACAGTGCGCCACTCCGGCGACGGGCGCGGCGCAGGTGCGGACTTCGACTCCACCTCGGAGAAGGTCACTGAGTGGTATCAGCGCCACGACGAGACCGGCGCGGAAGTCGGCTACGACTACGAAACCGATACGTGGGACGACGGCTACGAGCCAGAAAACCCGGGCCCTATCACCGAGCCGAAGGTCGGCGAGCCAGGCGCTGGCGACAAAAAGCCTGCCGCCGATGCTGGCAAGAACGCTGACGGCGACGCTGAAGCCGGCAAGGACTCGGCGCTGAAGGAATAGGAGCCTTTAGCAAGTGCGATTAAACGGTCGTGGGCCGGAGAACATTTCTCCGGCCCGCGACCGTTTCTGTGTGCTGAAGCGACTAGTCCTCAGTTGATCTAATCCTCGGGTGGCATAAGCTGGAATTGTGCCCACGCCTGCATCGTGCGTTGTTGCAGACGGTCGGTGTCGCGCCCCGTCCGGGTGATCGCGACCTCGCCTGACGCGCCGGCCGCGAAAATCCGCTGCGCCGCGATCGCGACACCTTCGGCACGGCCACGCCACCGCTCAACATCCTGCTCCAACTCAGCCACACGTTCCATGAGCGTTTCTACACGCTTCTCCAAGCCGATCATCCGGCGGATCCCCTCAAGTGAGACCCCCTCGGAAGACAGTTCCTGCACTCGACGCAAACGGTCGATGTCCCGCTGCGAATAGCGGCGATGCTTTCCCGCCTGACGCTTAGGCACAACCAGACCTAAGCGGTCGTATTGCCTCAAGGTCTGCGGGTGCATCTGGGCGAGCTCAGCGGCAACGGAAATCACGAAAACGGGCGCGTCCCACTCGCCGTCCCGCCCGGAACCAGGCTCGAATCGTTTACTTGCTGACGCGTTCATCCACGCCTCCTTCCGTTACCTCGAAACATTCACCACAGCGCTGTGTTCAGACCTACGCCGTGTTCAGAGCTGTGCCGTATCCACAGCTTCGCAGTGTCTACAGTTTTGCAGTGTCTACAGTTTTGCTTGGGAAGCAATGCTAGCCCGCGGGTCCTCGCCGGCTGTAGCCTGCGCATAGTCCTCGATTGCTTTCTTCGCTTCCTCCGAGAGGTCCTTAGGGACCACTACGTTGAGCACAACGTACATGTCGCCTGTGCGTTTAGACGTCTTCACGCCGCGGCCGCGCAAACGCATCCGCTTGCCCGATGGGCTACCGGCTGGAACCTTCATCCGTACGTTCTCGCCGGAGATGGTTGGAACCGAGATCGTTGCACCTAAAGCGGCCTCGTTGAAGCTCACAGGGATCTCAACCGTGATGTCGTTGCCCTCACGCTTGAAGAACGGGTGTTCATTCACGCGCACCGTGACCATCAGGTCGCCGTTGCCGGCCGGGCCTGGTTCGCCTTTGCCTTTCGCGCGGATCGTCTGACCATCACGCACCCCGGCAGGTACGCGGATCTCGATCACTTCACCATCGCGGGTACGCAAACCGATCGTGGTGCCCTCAATGGATCCCTTGAAAGAAATCGTGGTCTCAGCCTTACGGTCGGCACCACGCTGCGGACGTTGCTGGAAGCCACCAAAGCCTCCGCCGCCGCCTCCGAACATGCCGCCCAGCAGATCCTCAAACCCGCCTGCGCCGCCACCGCCAGAGGAGTAACGGACTCGCTGCCCGCCACCGCCACCGAACACGTCCCCGAAGATGTCCTCGAATCCGCCGCCGGAACCACCGGCGCTAAAGCGAGCACCCGAGCCCATAGCGCGGATCGCATCGTACTCTTTACGCTGCTGCTCATCACTAAGCACCGCATAGGCTTCCGAGATGTCCTTGAACTTCTTCTCAGCCTCAGGGTTGTCCTTATTCGTATCCGGGTGATACTTGCGGGCCAACTTCCGGTAGGCCTTCTTAATATCGGCCTCACTGGCGTCCTTGGAGACGCCCAGCGCCGCGTAAAAGTCTTTTTCGACCCAGTCTTGACTGGCCATCGTGACGCCTCCTAGCCTCACTCAAAATCTATAAAAATCTATACCTACAACTATCGAAAACAGGCGACGGCGGGCTCAATAGACCTACCGTCTAGACCCGCCGCCGCACTGAATCATTTCACGCGATCATTTCCCGCGATCATTTCCCGCGTTCACGTCACGTTTTATTCGCCGGTGGAAACCATGACCTGCGCTGCACGCAGAACACGGTCACCGCGTTTGAAACCGATCCTGAAGACCTGCCCCACGTGATCCTCCGGAACACCCTCAACGGGTTGGCGGAGCATCGCCTCGTGGATGGTTGGGTCAAACTCGACACCGGTTTGATCGATCCGTTCAAACCCGATGCTGGCCAGGGAACGCTCCAACTTATCGGCTATCGCCGCGAACGGTCCCTCTTCCAGATCACCGTGAGCACGAGCCGCATCGATATCATCCAGAACCGGAATCAAGCTAGCCACGGCCTTGTTGAGTCCCTCGTCGTGAGCGTTCTTCTTATCCCGCTCTACACGGCGGCGGTAGTTCGTGAACTCCGCCTGCAACCGCTGGAGGTCCTCCTTGTATTCGGCCGCGAGGCCCTCCGCATCCATGTCGCCGGATGCGGAGGCCTCTTCGGCTCGTGCGGCGTCGTCGAGGATCTGCTGGGCTTGGCCCAGTGCATCGGTGTCAGCGGCGCCTTCCTCCGGGGCGGCAGGGGCTTGTTCTTCACCCGCTGCTTCTGGCCCGGTTTCTTCAGGCTGCTGATCGCCTAGATTCTTCTCCTCGTTCGACATGTGCCACTACCTCACTTCTGGTCTTCGTCTTCGTCAACGACCTCGGCGTCTACAACGTCGTCATCATCCGAGCCGCCGGCGTTAGCCGCACCCTCAGCGCCAGCCTCAGACTGAGCCTGTGCGTAGAGAGCCTCGCCCAGCTTGGTCTGGGACTGCTGCAGCTTCTCGAACTTGGCCTTGACCTCGTCGTCGTTGCCCTCAGGGGTTTCAAGTTCCTTCTTGAGCGCATCGACATCAGCCTGGACCTCGTTTTTGACGTTCTCCGGCAGCTTGTCAGCGTTGTCCTTGATGAGCTTGTCCACCGAGTAGGCCGCGGACTCTGCAGCGTTGCGGGTCTCGGCGGCCTCGCGGCGTGCCTTGTCCTCTGCAGCGTGCTCTTCAGCTTCCTTGACCATGCGGTCGATGTCCGACTGATCCAGCGACGTACCGCCGGTGATGGTCATGGACTGCTCGGTGCCGGTGCCCTTGTCCTTAGCGGAGACGTGCACGATGCCGTTGGCGTCGATGTCGAAGGTCACTTCGATCTGTGGCAGGCCGCGTGGTGCCGGGGCGATGCCGGTGAGTTCGAAGGTGCCCAGTGGTTTGTTGTCGCGAGTGAATTCGCGTTCGCCCTGGAAGACCTGAATCGACACGGATGGCTGGTTGTCTTCCGCGGTGGTGAAGGTCTCGGACCGCTTGGTTGGGATAGCGGTGTTGCGTTCGATCAGCTTGGTCATGACGCCGCCCTTGGTCTCGATACCGAGGGAGAGCGGGGTCACGTCGATCAGCAGAACGTCCTTACGTTCACCGGCGAGCACACCTGCCTGCAGTGCCGCGCCCATCGCGACAACCTCGTCAGGGTTGACACCCTTGTTTGGTTCCTTACCGGCCAGTTCCTTCACGAGCTCTGCAACGGCTGGCATGCGGGTCGAGCCACCCACCAAAACCACGTGGGAGATGTCGCTGACCTTCACGCCGGCTTCAGCGATGACGTCGTTGAACGGCTTGCGGGTCCGCTCGAGCAGATCTGCGGTCAGTTCCTGGAACTTAGCGCGGGAGAGGTGCTCGTCCAAGTGGACTGGGCCTTCAGGGGTCACCGAGAGGTACTGCAACGAGATGTTGGTGCTGGTTGCCGAAGACAGCTCACGCTTTGCCTGCTCTGCGGCTTCACGCAGACGCTGCAGCGCGATCTTGTCCTTGGACAGGTCAGCGCCCTTGTTCTTTGCGGACTCGAGCAGCCAGTCAACGATGCGCTGATCCCAGTCGTCACCGCCGAGGCGGTTGTCACCTGCGGTTGCGCGAACCTGAATGGTTGCGAAGCCGTCTTCATCCTTACCGACTTCAAGCAGGGAGACGTCGAACGTACCGCCACCGAGGTCATAGACCAGGATGAGCTCGTCTTCCTTACCCTTATCGAGCCCGTATGCCAGCGCTGCCGCGGTTGGCTCGTTGACGATGCGGGAAACCTTCAAGCCTGCGATCTCGCCGGCTTCCTTGGTTGCCTGACGCTCGGCGTCGTTGAAGTATGCAGGGACCGTAATCACGGCGTCGGTGACCTTTTCACCGAGGTAATCTTCCGCATCGTGCTTGAGCTTCATCAAGATGCGTGCAGAGATTTCCTGCGCGGTGTACTTCTTGTCATCGATGTCGACGGTCCAGTCAGTGCCCATGTGGCGCTTGACGGAGAAGATGGTGCGGTCAACGTTGTTGACGGCCTGGCGCTTAGCGATGTCGCCCACCAGGACCTCGCCACCTTTGGAGAACGCGACCACAGACGGGGTGGTGCGCGAGCCTTCAGCGTTGGCGATCACGGTTGGCTCGCCAGCCTCCAGGATGGAGAGCACCGAGTTGGTAGTACCGAGGTCAATACCTACAGAACGTGCCATTGAATTCCTCTTTTCCGGCCGTTCAGTCAACGGCCTTCACCTTGTCTATTCGACTCAACGCTTGAGTTCCGCGGTTGATAGTTCACCGTCCGGTGATTCACCAACCGAAGCCCCAAACCTGAGCCATCTGTACTCAAGTATGTAACATGAGCCGAGTCTTGTCAACTTATCCTGAGTCACACCGGCTCAACTTTGGTTTAGCTAGTCTGGACTCATGTTGGAAAACGCCTCAACCTCCGCCGGCCACCCCGGCACCACAACGGAACAGAACGCCTCAGACCATGCCCCGTTCACAATCCTTGTGGTGTGCACCGGCAACATCTGCCGCTCCGCGATGGCCCACTACATGCTCCAAGACGCACTCGCCAACGCAGGCATCACCAACGTTCGCGTGGACTCGTGCGGTACATCGGATGAAGAAGCCGGCAACCCAGCCGACCCACGCACCGAGCGCATGCTCAACGAACTCGGCCTCACAGCGAAAGGGCACGTAGCCCGCCAACTCAACGACAACGACTGGGCAGCAACCGACCTGTTCCTTGCAGCAGACGTCCGCCACATCGAAACCCTGCGCGCACTCGCCCCGGCGGAAATCAACCGCTCCCGCATCCGCATGCTTCGCTCCTTCGAACCAGGCGCGGCCCACCAAGACGAAAGCAGCCTGCGCATGGCAGACCCCTGGTACGGCGACATCAACGACTTCGAAATCACGCGCGAGCAAATCACCGCCGCGATCCCGGGAATCATCGAATGGGTACGCGAAGCAAGCCACTGATCATCGCGCTCGACGGCCGCTCAGGGACAGGGAAAACACACCTGAGCTTACGGTTGGCCGAATGGGCGCGGGACGCAGGGCTACACGGCGAGCGCCATAGCGTCGATGTGCTCCACCTCGACGAGCTCTACCCCGGCTGGGACGGCCTCGCCGCAGGCCTTGAAACCTACACGCAACAGGTCCTGCCCGATCTCGTGCGCGACGGCAAGGCGATCTGGACACCCTGGAACTGGCACACCTCACGCCACGATGCACCCCGCACACTCGGGCCCGCGGACATCATCATCATCGAAGGAGTCGGCGCCGGACATCCCGCCGCACGCCCCTTCCTCGCCGGAACACTCACACTCATGCTTGAGACCGCTGCCCGCAAAGAACGCGCACTCGCCCGCGACGGCGCAACCTACGCGCCCTACTGGGACACCTGGGCCGCACAAGAAGAACAGCTACCCGCCGCAAGCGACGGCCCCAACGACATCAGCATCAGCGTCGATAACGGGAACGGCGACGTGCTCGCCCAAGCCCAAGCGTGGTTCAGCACCCTTACTGCACGACCGCAGTGAGGCGCACTACGTTATCCAGCCAGCGTTCGATGCGTGAACGCGAAGCCCACACTTCTTTCGTGAGTAGCTCCGATTCGGCTTTATACGAATCCATGATCTCGTTGAGGGAGGCCACACATTCACTGCCCAGCGTCAACACGGTGATCTCGTTGTTGAGGCTGAAGGAGCGCATATCCATGTTGGAGGAACCGAACACACCCACCGTGTCATCGACCGTGACGCACTTGGAGTGCAGGACATCCGGTGACGGGTATCGGTAGATCTCCACGCCCGCTTCCAACAGGGTGTCGTAGTAGGACTGTTGCGCGTGGTTGGTGATCTTGTTATCGCCCTCGCGGCACAGATACAGTTCCACATCCACCCCGGCTTGCGCGGCAGTCGTCAACGCATACAGTAGCGAATCATCCGGAACCAGGTACGGGGTCGTGATGCGCACCTGCCGGCTCGCGTTATAGATGAGCGAGTTGAACATACGCAGGTTGTTCTCCTGCGGATACCCCGGCCCGGAAGGGATCATCTGCGCGAGCGTGTCCGCGGGACGGTCGTGTTCGGCGAACTGGAGCTGATCGAACACTTTCTTACCGGATTCGAGGTACCAGTCTGTAGCGAAGATGAGGTCGAGGTGGTCCACCATCGGGCCTTCGATGCGGGCCATCATGTCTATCCATTCGCGCCCCTTGCGGTGGGCGGAACGCCGCAGATAGCTTGGCTCGATCAGGTTGATCGAACCGGTCATGCCCACCCGGCCATCGACCACCAGGATCTTGCGGTGGTTACGCAGGTCCGGGCGGCGCCAACGCCACTTGAACGGCGCGATAGGCAACATGCGGTACCACTCGATACCCGCCTCAGTGAGGCGTTCCTTCATCTTCCGGTAACCGGGCAAGCGCCAGCTACCGATCTGATCGAAGAGGAAACGCACCTTGACCCCGCGAGCGGCAGCCCGCTCGAGCGCTTGGAACACCGGCTCGGTGTATTCCTGATCAATACCGGCGATATAGAACTCGACATGCACGTAGTCGTTGGCGGAGTCGATGTCCTCGGCCATCGTCTTCAGGATGTTCTTATAGTCGGCGTCGAAGCGGAACCGGTTACCGCCAGCCAGCGGGTAGCCGGTCAGGTTCTGGTTAAGTTCGGAAACACTCGTGACCCAGCGCGGGAAATGGCCGGGAACTCTATCGAGCGGGTCCGGGCCGACCGCCGTCATGATCTCCCAGTTGACGGCCTCTTGGCGTTCACGCCGCGGCCTGTTGAGCCGGTGCGAACCGAACAGCAAGAAAATAATCAGGCCGACGTAGGGCAACAGGAAGATCGCAAGCAGCCACGCCATCGCGGTGGTGGGGCGGCGGCCCCCAGGCACAATACCGAGCATCGCGATACGGATCAGCAAGTCCACCGTGAGCAACGTGTACGTGAGCCACTCAGGCCAATTCGCTGGCAAAAGCCAGATATCGCCCATCCGGGAGTCCTCTCGCGTTCGTTCCCTGTCGTCGCCGCATCAACCGGCCCGCATGTGAGCCGCCTCAATAAATACCGATACGTGTAACTCTATCTGTGAACGCGCTGTACACCGGTACGCTGAGACAATAATCCTTTGTGGCGGCCTACACGCGGAGGGCTCATGAGCCAGCAGAAGAAGCCGAATTCGATGGTCGCGGTGTGGATCGAGCCCTGTACCGCAACTGTGCCAGAGCCAGCAGCCTCCGATGCGCCGGCGGCTATCGATGCGGGCGCGGGTTGGTCTGTTCGTTGCGTTGATCCTGCGGCGGGCTGGCTGCGGCTTGACGATGCGGGCGTGACCCGCGGTGACGGCGTATTCGAGACATTGCTGTACCGGCGCGGCAGGATCCGGTCTGTGATCGAACATTTGGCGCGGATGGAGCGCTCGGCAGCGGCGCTTGCTCTCGAGATTCCGCCGGCCGCAGTGTGGGAGCGCGCAATCGCGTTGGGCCTGGATGCGTTCTTAGGTCAGGATGCGGATGGCGAACCCGAGGCGTCCATCCGTTGCGTCGCAACCCGCGGAGCTCCTGGCACAGGCCCCGCGTGTTTTGTGACCCTCTCCCCCGTCCCTGCGAGGGATCCGGACCCGAAACCGATCAAGGTTCTGACCCTTGATCGCGGATACGATTCGGGCGCGGCACAGCGCGCCCCGTGGCTGCTGTTGGGCGCTAAGACGCTGTCTTATGCGGTCAACGTCGCCGCGTTGACGTACGCGAAGAAGCACGGCGCCGATGACGCGATCTTCGTGACCAGCGACGGTCTCATCCTCGACGGCTTGACCGCCTCCGTGGTCGCTTCGTATCGCTCTGGCGAAGGCTCCGGGCAGATTGTTGTGCGCACCCCGAGCGTTGAAACGGGCGGCCTCGCTGGCACAACGGTCGCGGCGGTTTCTGAGGCCGCCCGAGCCCTCGGCTGGGAGGTCGAGGCGGTTCCGATGCGGCCTGCCGACCTGCTCACGGCGGATGCGTTGTGGCTTGCGAGCTCGGTCAAGATGCTACGCCCGGTCTCGCATGTGGATGGGGTTGAAGTCGGTGTAGATGCGCAATTACATCGGATTCTTTCCCACGCGCTCGAACAAACGCTGTAGTGTGGAACCCGTGAATGCTTTGAACAAGATTTTCGCGTCCATCTTTTCGCTCGTTGCGGGAATCGTGGGTTCCCGTGTTCTGGAGAACGTATGGGCCCAGGTCACTGGTGCCGACGCTCCAACGAAGAAGAACAAGGAAGCCCGCGAAGAAGCCTCCGCTACCCGCGTTGCCCTGTTTGCGGCGATCTCCGCTGGCATGATGGCTTTGATCCAGACCTCGATCGAGCAGGGCTCTAAGAAGGCCGCCAAGCGCTCTAAAGACAACCCGGAAGAAATCTAGACTCTCCCGGACAAAGATGCACTGCTCCCCATGAGTTGGGCTGTGTCAACAGCGCCCAACTCATGGGGAGCAGTGCTCGTATCAGCGAAACCGCCGAGGCCCCAATACGTGTACGGAACGCCTAATTCGTCAGCAGTGACATCGACGCGAGGCCACTCAATATTGCTCTAGCGCTGTCAGTTGTGGCGGTCATATCCGCCTCGTGATCACTGCTCAACTCACTGATCACTGCCCTAGTGATGGCCGTCGACTTCCGCCTGGACAGCCGTCGGGTGGTGCAACGCTTCACCTCGCGGCGTGCGGTGGTCTTCCGCGTCCTCGGCGGCCTTCACCACGGCCTCAAGGTCGTCCTCGATCAGCGTCGCCCGCTTCAGATGCTTAGAACGGTACGCGGCACGCCCCACCATATGAGCCGAGACCGGGTTGGTCAGAAGCATCATGAGCCAGATCAACGCCAAAACCGGGATCCACTGCCACACCGTGGTTTTGATCGCTACCGCAAGCAGCATCATCAACAGCCCTAAAACCTGCGGTTTAGCCGCCGAGTGCATGCGGGAGAGTACATCCGGGAACGTGAGCATACCGATCGCCGCAGACAAGCTCATGAGGCTGCCGCCGATCATCAAGACCGCGGCGACGATGTCCCAAAACAGCATCCAGTTCACGCCGAATCACCCCGCTCAGCCGGCGCCTGCGCTGCCGGAGCCTGCGCTGCGCCCGGCGTCGCGTCCCCGGCGGCGTCCGTGCCCGTTCCTTCCACGGGCATCTGAGTCGCAGCAGAAGAGGCCGTGACGCGGGCGACCGTCACCGAACCTAAGAAGCCGATCACCGATGCCAAGAAGACCATCGGCAACGAAGAGAAATCACTCGATACTGCCATCCAAATCAACAGGCCGCACGAGATAATCACCAGCAAAACATCCGAGGCGATAATCCGGTCCAGAAGCGAAGGCCCCCGCACAATACGCACCACCGTCAAGATGGCGGCCAAACCCAATATGACCGCAGCCACCATCGCGGCCCAGCCGAACCAACCGTATTCAGTCCACCACATCATCGGGCGTCACCTCCCTTACCGCGCTGAGCATCGACCGCGGCATCAACCGAATGCCAGCCATCAGCTTCACGACGCGCAGCGACCAGCTCACGCGCCACACGTAGCTCCTCTTTACGCAACAGATCCAGCTCCGCGCGCGAACCCATCACATAGATCAGCCGTCGCTCGATCTCCAGGACATCGGCCCGGAACCTGTTCGCGTCTTCCGTGTTCCTGATCCCCAGAACATGCAGGTACAGCGTCCCGTGGCGGCGATCAACATCAACCACGAGTGAGCCCGGGATCAGCGAAGCCACATGTCCCACCGCGGTCATCAGCAAGTCGTCACGGGTACGCAACGGAACCTCAACCACGGCGTTCGTGACGTCCTTGCCCTGCCTCCAGGAAACCCACGTGACCTGGAGCGAACCAGAGACAATCTGTCCCACAAACCAGCCGAGGAACGCCAGCCCACGCACCGGCGAGAAACGGCCCGAAAGCACCACCGGCGGCAAACGGAAAACCCGGACGATCAGCAGCGAGAGCGCCAACCCGAACAGTATGTTCGCCAACGCGAAGGACTGCCACAGGATGCACCACAGCACCACGAGCCACACCAGCAGGGGTAGCTCAACCAGCAGGCGGCGCGTCATTTTCCCGAAACGCTTCACTTGCCTGCACCACCTTCACCGGATCGGTTGGCTTCACCGGACGGGTTCTCCAACGTGCGCCGCTCACCATCTGTTGGGCCGCCGCGTTCCGGTTCGGCGCGGTTCGAAGCCTCGTACACGGCCACGCGGTACTCCTTGCCCTCGAGCATCGCGGCTGATGCTTTATCAGTCAGCTGGAACAGTGGGCCCGCGAAGATCGTCAAAGACAACGATGCGCACACCAGCGCTGCCGTCGAACCGACCATGATGCCTGGCAGGACCTTGACATCGCCGCGGTCTGAATAACGCGAATCCGGGAACTGGGCTACCGCCTCGTAGGTGCGTACGCGGCGGAACTTCTTGTTCATCGCCTCAAGCAGCATCGGGTCCGCGTCCTCAGCGTCCTCAGCACGCCGCCAGAACGCACGGTTCCATACGCGAGCCACCGCGACCAGCGTCAGCAAGCTCGTCAGCAGCGAGGCCGCGATGTTGACCCACGCCATCGCCGTACCGTCCTCGACACCGCCGATGACCAAGCCGACCTTCCCGATGAAGCCCGAGAACGGCGGGATACCGGCAAGGTTCATGGCTGGGATGAAATACAGGACCGCCAAGAACGGAGCGAGCTTAGCGAGCGAACCCAGCCTCTCGATGTTCGAGGTGCCGCCGCGCCGCTCAATCAACCCCACAACCATGAACAGCGAAGTCTGAACCAAAATATGGTGCGCCACATAATAGATCGCGGCAGCGTAACCGGTCTGCGTGCCCAGTGCGATGCCGAAAACCATGTAGCCGATGTGGCTTGTGAGCGTGAACGAGAGCATACGTTTGATCTCGGTCTGGACCAGCGCACCCAGAATACCGACGATCATCGTCAGTACCGCGACCCACATCAGAAGAGCCGAAAGATCGTTGTCCCGGAACAGCAGCGTCTCGGTACGAACAATCGCGTACACGCCCACCTTGGTGAGCAAACCCGCGAACACCGCCGTGACCGGCGCCGGAGCGGTCGGATACGAGTCCGGCAGCCAGAAACTCAACGGGAACACGGCCGCCTTGACGCCGAACGCGATCAGAACCATCAGGTGCAGCAACGTCTGCGTCGTCGGGCCAAGCTGAGCGATCTTATCCGAAACATCCGCCATCGAAACCGTGCCCGTCGCGGCATAGATCACACCGATCGAAATCAGGAACAGCATCGAAGACACAACCGAAACAACAACATAGGTTGTACCGGCGCGGACACGCTCAGCGGAACCACCCAGCGTGATCAACACGTAGGAGGCTGTCAGGAAAATCTCGAAGCCCACATACAGGTTGAACAAGTCACCGGCGACAAACGCGTTAGAGACGCCCGCGACCAAGAACATGTAGGTCGGATAGAAAACCGAGATCGGTCCATCACCGTTCTGGTCCGTATAGCCCTGTCCCGTCGCATAAATCAGCACCGCCAGCGAAACCACATTCGAGACCACCAGCATCAGGGCCGCGAACTCGTCCACCACCAGCGTGATGCCAAACGGTGGAGCCCAGCCACCCATAGTGACCGCGGCAGCACCCAACGAATAAGACCGCAACAGCAACACGAAACCGATCAGCAACGCAAGCGACAGCGTTGTGATCGAAACGAACCGTTGAGCACGCGGGGAACGCTGGAACACGAACGTCAACGCAGCGCCCAGGATCGGCAGCACAACCACCAGCGGAGTCAGCGAAACAACATCGAAAGGCAACGCTTCCCAATTCATCAGCGCTCACCCTTCTCTTGCTCTTCGCGTTCAGCTTCCCGCGCCTTCTCGGTCATGTATTCATCAACAACCCTGCGCGCCTCCGCACGTGTCCGCGCAGCCTGCGCCGGTGTGCAGTTCTCAGGGTCCTCACCCAGGCCGCCATCGTCATCGGAATCAACTTCATCCTGGGTCGCGAACTCCGAATCCTCAACGGGCATCTCGCCGTCCTCTTCAGGGTCGTGCACAATGCCTTCCTGCGAAACACGCACGTCTTCGGCGTCGGCCTGGATCTCATCGGCACGCGAAAGCCACCACGAACGGTAGATCATGCCCAGCAAGAAAGCCGTGACGGCGAAGGAAATCACGATCGCGGTGAGGATCATCGCTTGCGGGAGTGGATCCGAATAATCCTCCGCAGGCACTTCCCCACCTACCAGCGGGGCCAAGCCTCCCGGCCCGCCGGCCGTCAGAATCAAAACATTGACGCCATTGCCCAACAAGAGCGTGCCCAACAAAACCCGGGTCAGGGTGCGCTCAAGCATCAGATAGATGCCCGCGGAGACCAACACCGCGACCATCAACAGCATCGTCACATCGATCGTCATCGGGTCACCTCCGGGCTTGCCCCGGTTCCTTCAGCTGTGTCATCGCTGAGGCTGCCTCGCATCATGTTTTGGCCGCGGACCGCTTGCCCCTCGAAGCCCACCAACGCTTGTTTCGCCTCATGTACGTGATGAATTTCCGCGTCCAAGCGCACATCAAGCTCCGAACCGAGGGATTCCAGCACATCCAGAACCAGGCCCACCACAATGAGGTACACACCGATGTCGAAGACCGTTGAGGTCACAAAGTGGTGTTCACCGAAGAACGTGAAATCGATGACCGCGGATTGGAAGATCTGCCCGCCGAAGAACAGCGGCACAACGCCTGAGATGACCGCGAGCGTCAAACCCGTACCGAGCAGCGCGCCCGGACCCACACGGATCGCTTCTGCGAGCTCAACGCGGCCTCCGGCGAGGTAACGCAGCACGAGCGCAAGACCTGCGAGCAACCCGCCTGCGAAGCCACCGCCTGGCGAATTGTGGCCCGCGAACAGCAGATAGATCGAAAACAGAACGAACGCGTGGAAGATCAGGCGGGTGATGACCTCGATGATGATCGAGCGGCGCTCCGGCGCCAGCGTCCGGCCGGCCACGAGCCACGCCGAGGAGGATCCCGAGCGGTCATCGTCGAGGAACACGCTCGCGACACGCTGACGCACCGGCGAGGCATAGACCGTGCCGATCGAACCGGTGTCCACGCTGCCGACCCTCGTCCTATCCGCGCCGCGAGCCACCACGAAAATCAGCGATGCAACACCGGTTGCCGCGATCGCGAGCACCGTGATCTCACCAAAGGTATCCCACGCGCGAATGTCAACGAGCGTCACGTTCACGATGTTGTGGCCGTGCCCGCCATCGACTGCCAGCTGTGGATACTTCAACGAGATCGGGTCAGCGGTCCGGGCAGCCATCGCGAGCCCTCCGGCAACCGCAGTGAACACGCCGAACGCGACCGCAACCAGAAGTTGCATGCTGCGGCGTCTCCGCGGGCGAGCCTGCCACGCCGAAGCCGGCAAAACACGCAGAGCGAGCAGGAAAGCGATCAACACAATCGTCTCAACCAAAAGCTGAGTCACAGCCAGATCCGGTGCGCCGTGGAACGCGAACAAAGCAACCATGCCCGAGCCGGTCAGCGAAACCATGAGCACACCCATGAAACGCCGGCGCGAACGCATCGCGGCGACCGCGCCGACCGCCATCACAACCAGGATCAAGACGTTGACGAGCTTGGTTGTGAACACCAGGGTTGTGGTTTGCTCGCCGCGGTCGAAGGAGACTCCCCCGCCGATGAGGACCCCGACGGTCGGCACCAGGAGCGCAGTCACGATGATCACGCCGAGGTAGTAGGGCAGCTGGCCGCGCTGCAGTGCGGCGGTTACGCGGTGGGCGGTCCAGTCGATCCCGCTGATGATGTAGCGGTAGGTGCGTTCACCGTCGATGAGCGCCGGTACACGGGCCTGCAGCTTGGATACAGGTTCCCGGGCGAAGAACATGATCAAACCAAGAGCGATGATCCCTGCGGTGATCGCAAGCTCGATGGTGAACCCGTGCCACAGCTCGAGTGGCGCGGTGTGCGGTTCCGCGTCTGGGAAGACGTTGGCGGCCGGGCTCAGTAGCGCATCGGCAGGACCGGGGACGAAACCGAGGGTCACGCTCGCAAGCGTCAAGACCGCGATGGGCACCGCCATCGTCGGTAGTGTCCAGCTGATCGGGGTCGGGTCAACCCCTGGCTTGGTAGCGAATGAACCCCACACGAAGCGGGCCGCGTATGCGAACGTGATGACCGCGCCGATCGTGAACACGACGGTCACGAAAGTGCTCGCGCTGGTTGGTGCGTCGATGAGTGCGGCGAGCGCGGTTTCTTTGGCGATGAACCCGAACGTGACAGGAAGCCCAGCCATCGACGCCGCGGAGATCACGGCGCACACGAACAATACGGGGCGTGCTTTCCACAGCCCGGAGAGGTTCCGTAGATCGCGGGTACCGGTTCCGTGGTCGATCGCACCGACAATGAGGAAGAGCGCGGATTTGAACAGACCGTGCCCGAGCATGAGGGCGAGCCCACCGAGCATCGCTGATGGGGTACCCATCCCGATGACCGCGATGATGAGGCCAAGCTGGGACACGGTCCCGTAGGCAAGGACGAGCTTGATGTCAGTTTGACGCAGTGCGCGCCAGCCACCCAGCAGCAACGTATAGAGACCGAAGCCGACGGTGAGCAGCGTCCAGCCCGGAACGTCCGAGAACCCGGGCGCCAATCGAGCCACTATATAGACGCCGGCTTTGACCATTGCGGCCGCGTGCAGGTAGGCGGAAACCGGGGTTGGAGCGGCCATAGCGCCCGGAAGCCAGAAGTGGAACGGGAACAGTGCGGACTTAGAGATCGCACCAACCAGGATCAGGATGATCGCCGCGGTGACTACAGCGTTGGATGGGGTGATGGGGTTGGGGCCGGTGAGGTCCCCGGTCATCATGAGGATCTCAGAGAGCCGGAAGGTTCCGGCCGTTACTCCGAGCATCACGAGCCCACCGAACATCGCAAGCCCACCAGCGGTGGTCACGATGAGCGCGGTGAGTGCGGAACGGCGTGCTGAGAGCCTCGAGCGGGCGTAACCGATCAGCAGATAGGACAAGATGGTGGTCATCTCCCAGAAAATAAAGAGGGAGATCAAGTCATCTGAGGTCACAAGGCCGAACATCGCGGCCGCGAACGCGGTGAGTTGGGCTGCGAACGGGCCGATCGAGGCGTCTTCAGATTTGAAATAGCGGGCGCAATACAACAACACGAGCGCGCCCACGCCGAGGATCAAAAAGCTCAGAACGGCAGCCAGCGGATCCAAGCGGAAAGCGAATTCCACATCGAACGTAGGAATCCACGTATATTCCTCTTGATGAATAAGATCTTGTCCGACGGTTCCCGGGGCCAGCACCCCCAGTTTTCCGGGCATTCCACGCACAGCCACCACAGTGAGCCACACGAAGCCCGCTGCCGGAACAACAGCCAAAAGATAGAAGGCATTCCTACCGATCCAGCGCACTAAAAACGGGGCTACAAACGCCGCTAGGAACAGTGCAAGCAGGACCGGAAGCACGGTGTCACCTTACATATAGAAGTGCGTTACACGCCGGGACTGCCCAACCAAACAGTCCACAATGCTCTTTCATTCTACAGAACACCGCCATAGGCTCTTCACATGAACACAAGACCGGCTGCCCCATACACGTATGGCCAGGGGACTAAAAAACAGGTTTTCACGTGGTCCTTATGGGACTGGGGCGAGGGCGTCACCAACGCCATCATGCTCACGTTTGTGTTCACCGTTTACCTGACATCTTCGGCGTTTGGCGACCCGGATGCCAACGCGTCATCACTTGCGTTAGCGGTCGCGCTCACGGGCGCGGTGATCGCTCTCACGGCACCAGTCTTGGGGCAACGGGCCGACCGCAGCGGTAAACGCAAACACTGGCTTGGCTTCCACACTGCGGTAATTGTGCTCGCGACCGCCGCATGTTTCTTCATCAAGCCAGACCCTGCATACCTATGGCCGGGTATCTTCCTGATCTGTGTCGCGACGTTCTTCAGCGAGATCGCGAGCGTGAACTATTACGCAATCCTCCCCCAGATCGCACCGAAGGAAAAGATCGGCCGGATCTCCGGCATTGGCTGGGCTTTCGGCTACCTGGGCGGGATCGTATCCCTCGCCGTGGTCTTGTTCGTGTTCGTCCAGCCTGCGACCCCTTGGTTCGGTTCAAACCCCGACGAGGGCTTCAACATCCGCCTGGTCGCTGTATTTTGTGCCGTGTGGATGGCGGTGTTTTGCGCACCGATGTTCTTCACCATCCCGGAGATCCCCGCAACGCCGGGACCTAAAACGAGCTGGCGTGAGTCTTATGTATTACTGTGGCGCAGCATCAAGGGCTTGTGGCATAGGGACCGACCGACGTTGTGGTTCCTGTTGGCTTCTGCGGTGTACCGGGATGGTTTGGCGACTGTTTTCACGTTCGGCGGGATCATCGCGGGAACGGTGTTCGGGATGAGCACGGCCGAGGTGATCATGTTCGCGCTGGTTGGCAACATGGTCGCGGCAGCTGGCGCGTTCATTGGCGGTTGGCTCGACGACGTTGTGGGCCCGCGCGCGGTGATCATGACTGCGCTGTTCGGGCTGATCGGCGCCGGTCTGGGCGTGTTGTTCGCTCAGCACAGCTGGCAGTTCTGGATTTTCGGGCTCGTCCTGTGCCTCTTGGTAGGCCCGGCACAGTCCTCTTCCCGCGCGTTGCTCGCCCGCCGTACCACCGAACACACCGCGGGCGAACTCTTTGGTCTCTACGCGACCACGGGCCGCGCCGTCACTTTCCTCGGCCCGGCACTGTTCGGACTCTCAAGCTTCGTTGCGTCGAACATCATGGACAGCGCAGGTGTGACCGGTAGCGCTACCCGCTACGGCATCGTAGGCATCCTTGTGATTTTCGTGGTCGGGATCGTGTTGTTCTCGCTCGTGCCTGGCATCAAACGTGAAGACACCACTGTCCATGAGGACGCAACCGCGCGCGTTGCGAAATAGCCAACGCTAGGCGGCCGGCAACCGGCGTGGAAACGCGGCGGGGCGCCTAGTCTTCGATGCTTCCTAGTCTTCGATGTTGCCTAGTCTTCGATGCGGGTGCGGTGGAAGTTCAGGTGTGAACGCGAGGCTGTCGGACCGCGCTGGCCCTGGTAACGGTTGAGGTATGGGCCGGTTCCGTATGCATGTTCGGCGGGTGAGGAGAGCTGGAAGAAGCACAGCTGCCCCACTTTGGAGCCGGGCCACAGCATGATCGGCAGGGTCGACATGTTGGATAGTTCCAAGGTGACGTGCCCGGAGAAGCCTGGGTCGATGAACCCTGCGGTCGAGTGGGTCAGCAGACCGAGCCTGCCGAGTGAGGATTTACCTTCGAGACGGGCAGCGATATCGCCGGGGAGGGTCACTTTTTCGTACGTGGCGCCCAGCACGAATTCACCGGGGTGCAAGATGAACGGCTCGTCCGCATCAACTTCAACCAGGCGGGTCAGTTCCGCTTGCTCTGTTGAGGGGTCGATGTAGGGGTACTTGTGGTTGTCGAACAACCGGAAGTAGCGGTCCAGGCGCACATCCACGCTGGAAGGCTGGACCATGTCCTCGCCTCGTGGTTCGAGCGCGATCTTACCGGAATCTAGGGCCTTACGAATATCACCATCTGAGAGCAACACAGGCCCAGAATATCGCGTGTGCACGCTCGCCGGCGTGAGGGTTGCATTCCCGCAAGGAATTTCGGAACCTCGGCAGCTGCATCGGCGGCATTAACCGGCGCCCTTTAATCTGACATAGTAAAGAGGTGCGTAGCGGGTGCGGCGTTTCCGACCGAACGCGTTCACGTTGCGCCCATTCAACCGGCACTAAACCAGCACTTAACCAGGAGGATCAGCTCGTGGTAGGCAGGCATGCTGCGGCGTCGACACAGCGCATCCCGCGCTGGGTTATTCCTGCGGGTGCGATGCTGGCTGTTCTCGCGCTGGTCTTGGTGTTCGTTCTCCCCCGCTTCACATCTGGCCCTACCAACGATGCTTCGGGCACCTCAACCGGGGCGTTCAGTGACACGAAGCAGCGGGCCGGAGCGAACGCATCGGGCACTGATAGTGATGGGCGTGGCGCTGACGATGATCGCGGCAGTATCGCAGGGCCGGAGGTCACCGCCCCGGCTTCAGAATCTGAGTCAGAGAAGCGCGAGAAGAAACCGAAGCGTTCAAAGAAGCCGAACGATAAGGATTCGAAAGACTCCGCGGGAGGCAACCCCGAGATCCCGAGCGATCCTAAGAACATCGAGGTTCTGGCGAATAAGAAGCGGCCCATAGAGCCATTGACGTACGCGCCGACCGACCTAGTGAGTATCGGTAGCGGGCAGAGCCTGCGTAGCGAGGCGGCGAAGGCGTACAAGAAGATGCGGGACGCCGCGGCGGCCACGGGCGTGAGGTTCCATCCCATCAGCGGTTACAGGTCATACAGCCAGCAGGCGGCCACATATAACCATTGGAAAGCGACATACGGGCAGCAACACGCGGATTCGGTTTCCGCAGCGCCCGGCACGAGCGAGCACCAACTAGGGCTGGCCGTGGACGTGACCGATGGGATCTGTAAACTGCGGCGATGCTTCGGCAACACGGAGGCCGGCCAGTGGGTCGCCAAAAACGCGCACAAATATGGTTTCGTGATTCGCTACCCGGAAGGTAAAACCGACATCACCGGTTACTGGCCCGAGCCGTGGCATCTGCGCTACGTAGGGGTGGACCTCGCTAAAGAGCTCACAACGAAAGGGCTAACACTCGAGGAACACTACAAATGGAAGCCTGATAAATAGTGCGTCGTTTGCTCACGGTGGGGTTGAGCTCCGGTAGGTTGGAACTATGAGCACACATGAGCCAGACTCACACGAGAACCAACAGCCTGAGCAGGTAGAACAGCCTGAACAGCTGGATCAGGTGACCCCGGCTGAACAGCCAGTGCAGACTGAACCTGCAGACGAGGTTGCGTCTGCTGATCAGGTCGCGCAACCAGAGTCGGCTGAACAGCCAGTGCAGCAAGAAAAAGCCGAGCACGTTGAAGCCCCGGCGCAAACGGAAGAGTCCGTGCCAGCTGAAGCGGCCGCGCATGTTGAAGATATTGAGCCGGTTGAGGATGCTGGGCTTGCTAAGGACGCGGAGCCGGTAGAGCAGCTCGAGGGTGTTGAGTCCGCCGAGCAGGCTGAACAGTTCCAGGGTGATGAGCACGCTGACGATGCGGAAGCTGCTGAGCCTGAAGACGGTGAGCGTGTTCTGGATGCGAGCGAGCTTGAGCCGTTCAATGACATTGAGCGTGTGATTCTCGAGGGTTCTGAGGGCAAGCTGGCTAGCAACGAGGTGCTCTCCAAGATCGCCGCCGCGAACCTGTTCTTCCTCACCGAGGAAGAGGTTACGGATGAGCAGCAGGAAGTTCAGCCGCTGCTGTTGCAGGGCCCCGACGAGAAGACCGTGCTCGCGGTGTTCACTCACCCTGCCCGTGTTGCCCAGCAGTTTGTTGACATGGCGCCGTATGCGGTCCGCATGCCGGGTTTGCAGGCGTTTCAGCAGGCTGTGGGCGTGGGTATCGCGATCAACCCTGGCCATCCCATCGGGCTCGTGCTGGATGCGGAGTCTGTCGAGAATATCCGCGAGGTCCTCAACAGCTAACCCGCGGCAAGGCTTCTTGTCCTGGCGCCGGCCGTCTTCCCCACGGTTGAGTTACGGTTGTTACCGCAACACGTTTTGGAAAAACGACGTGTGGCGTGCCAGAATCGGAGAGTTCACCCAGCTGGGGTGAACCACGCGGGTGTAGCTTAATGGTAAAGCTCTTGCTTCCCAAGCAAGCGACGCGGGTTCGATTCCCGTCACCCGCTCCACTTAGACGTCGGATTTGATAAGTACCCTTTTGCGTTAGCGAGTATCGCTTAGGGGGGTGTGAAAAATCGCTTGCGTTAGCGAGTGTATAGCGCGTTTGCCCTGACCTGCGGAAATGCTTTCCTCTCTTTCGACCGAGCGAGCGTTTGCGTTAGCAGGCGTTGATTTGGTCGAGGTGGATAGCGTGGTCGGCGACCTCGGTAACGAGTTCAGCGTCGTGGGTGATGACGATGACGACGGCACCAGTGTCAGCGAGTTTACGCATTACTCGGGAAATCGCGACAAGGTGCTTGTAGCCAACACCTGATGTCGGCTCGTCGAAGATGTAGACCTTCTTGTTCGCGGCAAGCGCTGTAGCAATAACCAGACGTTGACGTTGCCCACCAGAGAGTGCTTGGGGATGATCAGCCTCATGGTCGGTGAGGTCGAGTTCTTTAAGGATCGCCTGGGCGTCGATGTGTTGTTTTTCGGCTCTCGTTATCCCGAGCGTGACTTCGTCAATAGCGGTGTCTGAGAATAGCTGCCGGGTGGGGTCTTGCATTACGAGGTATGCGTCCCGGTTGGTGAATTTTTGCCTATTGAGTGTGATGGATGCACCTTTGGCTTTTTCGAGTCCGCAGATGATGCGTGCCAGTGTTGATTTGCCTGACCCGCACGGGCCGAGGAGCGCTGTGATTTTCCCTGCCGGAAAGAGCAGATGGCCGATGTTGAGAACCGTGTTTCCGTGGCGGTAGGCGAAGGTGAGGTTGTCAATCTCAAGCCCATCTCCTGCCGGTTGCGGAAGTTGTGGCATAGGCACAGTCACTAGGGATCGCAGCCCAAGCTGTTTGCGCTCCTCATCCGAGGTAGCGTAGAACTCTTCGCCGGTTGCGGTGAGGGCGATGTTACCTTTATCGAAGCAGTAGACACGGTCAGCGATCCCGGAAAGGAAACTTAGCCGGTGTTCAGCAATGATGATGGTGTGTCCATCAGCTTTGAGCCTGGCGATGAGTGTGGCGAGTTGGTCGATAACGTCAGCTGAGAGGTTCGCGGTCGGCTCGTCAAAGACAATCAGCGACGTGTTGTTGCACATGGCGACGGCGCAGGCCACGCGTTGCCTCTGTCCGCCTGATAGTTGTGTGACGCGGGATTCCAACAGGTCGGCGATACCTAACTCGGCTGCAACCTCGTCAATGCGGGCACAGATCTCCTGCGGGTCGCGGCCGAGATTTTCTGGGCCGAAGGCGAGTTCTTGACGCACGTGAGTGGTGTAGAACTGGGTGCGCGGGTTTTGAAACACTGTCGAACAGTGGTGGGCAAGCTCTGATAAATCTACTCGTGCCACGTCAATGTCGTCGACTGTGACGCTTCCGGTAAGGTCGCCGTCGTGGAAGTGCGGGATGAGCCCGTTAAACAGCCGCAACGCGGTGGTTTTCCCCGACCCTGACGCACCACACAGCAAGGTGACGGTTCCAGGTGTGATGGTGATGGTTACGTCATTGATTGAAGGGTGGTCTGCTCCCCGATAGGTGAAGGTGACCCCAGTTGCTTGGGCTGTTGTCATAGGACGATTCTCCATATCGCGAAGCTGATAACGATGAGCAGAATGACCGCGTCGATCGCACGGAATTTCACGACCGTGACTGAGGTGGGCTTTGCGGTTCCGCCCAGTCCGCGTACAAGGGCAGCAGATGCCAGTGCGTCTCCGCTGCGTACCACGGTCGATAGCAGCGGGATTGTGAAGTACTGGGCCGCACGCAGGGAAAGCGCGGACATGCCGCGTAGTTTCATGGCATCTGAGATCGCTTTAACCTCGTGGCCGATCACGGGCAGCACACGTAACGCGACTGAGATCGGGATCGTGAAACAGGTCGGGATTCGTGAGCTGGCGAGTGCTTTTTGCAAGGTGGCAGGTCGGATCACACCGATCGCGTAGGCTCCCATTCCTGCGCTGACACTGAATCGCCACATCCACTGCAAAAACAGCACGAGGAACGCGCTGGCCGTTGACTTCCACACCAGTGGTATCACGAAGACGAGTGTGCCGAGAGCCGCAAACGTGGCCAGGTAGACGGCAACCCAGCTCGGGCGCACGAGCGTGTTGGGGTTGATCGTAGCGCTCGCCAGCATCACGGCGGCGAATCCGCCCAGAGCACACACGAACCACGGCGAGTAGGCACTGTAGATCGTGGTGGAGACGATGACGAGCGCTACGATAATCGTGCGCGGGTCGGGAAGTTTAGACAAGACCGGCCCGTTCAAAGTGTTTGCGCGCCACCCGGGTTCCCAACAGACCAGCAAGCCAGCCAACGATGAGCATCACGACGAAGAAGCCCAACAGAATCGGAATCGTGACAACCTGCGCCATCTTCGCGGCATACTCGGCACCCATTTGTTCGGCGATCTGCGACATATATGCGTCTTGGTTCATAAATAGCGGAATCCACGGGGAAACATAGATCGGCAGGATAAACAGTGCATATGCCAGCGGGACACGAACTTTCACGCTCTTCGGCCCCTTGGTGATCACCAAGTCAGCGAGCAGGCCGAACACAGCGGCGATCGCAATTCCTCCCACCCAGTGACCCGTTACGAAGAAGAGGACTTCGATGAGGATCAGCATGATTGTCAATGCCCCCATCTTCGGAGTGCGGGCAGTAAACAGCGCGAACACGGTGCCGTTGACGAGAATGGAGAGTAAGAAACCGGCATACATGGCAGCCGGAATGAACCCGAGCATTCCGAATGCAAACACGATGACAAACATCAAAGCGGTGAAGACGCCGATATTGATGAAGTCGCGCGTGTTTAGGCGCGAGGACGTGGGTGTGGACATAGTTATTCCTTTCATGATTGTGAACAGTGCTGTGTTTTAGACGAGTTGCCATCCGGCGGCGTTGATGCGCTCTTGCCAGAAATCGCGGTATTGACCTGGCTGGTTGACCAGCTCGTCGTGGCACCCGCGCTGGGCGATACGCCCACTGTGGGAGAGCACAATGATTTGGTCAGCTTGGCGAATGGTTTCAAGTTTGTGGGCGATCACGATCAGTGTGGAGTGCTTGCGTAGCTCGTTCATCGCCGCAACAATGTTGGCTTCATTTTCCGCATCCAACGCGCTGGTGGCCTCGTCAAACAGCACGATCGGGGCCTTCTTCACCAAGGCGCGGGCGATAGAGACGCGTTGGCGTTCCCCACCTGACAGTGCGCGCCCGCCGGCACCCGCCAATGAATTCCAGCCGTCTGGGAGCCGGTTGACGATTTCGGTCACGCCCGACAGGTCAGCGGCCCACCTGATTTCTTCATCGGTAGCTTCGGGGTTGCCAAGGCGAATGTTGGCCTCGAGCGTGTCATTGAATAAATAGACGTCTTGGAAGACCAGGGATATCTGGCGCATCAAATCTTCGGTGGTCTGCTCGCGCACATCAACCCCGCCAACGCGTACGCTGCCGGACTGCACATCCCAGAAACGTGCAACCAACCTCGCGATTGTGGTTTTTCCGCAGCCGGAAGGGCCAACCAGGGCACACATGCCGCCTTGCGGGACATGGAAGGTAATATCACGGAGAACCGGGGTGTCCGGATCGTAGCCGAAGGCGACGTCCTCGAACCGAACATCACCAGGAGCACTCACCGGTGTGGAGACATCGGGTTCGGACAGTTCGGGAGCGTCCATGATCTTGTCGACGTGATTCATCTGCTGGCGGCGTTCTTCCAGCCCGGTCATGCAGCCACCGATGTCTTGGAGCATGGTGGTGAACCGCAGGCACATGCCGATGGTGACCACAGCGTTCAACGCATTCATCTGCCCGCCGAGGGCGAGTTGGGCGGTCAGCCAAATCATTACCACGACAAGGGCTTGGACGAACATTCCGTTTATCAGGTTCGCTAATGTTTCGATCCACAATGCTTTGCGGCTTTTGCGGTCAGCCTGTTTGAATGCCCGATCAAGGGCCGGGTAGTCGTCGGCGACGTGACAGGAGCGCAGCGCGCCTTGGCAGGTGGCGAATTCGACCATGCGAGCCGCCAACTCTGACTCGGCTGGTTCGGAAACCTGCTTACCTTTATCAAGAAGCACACGGGAAATATGAAGGAAGGCGAGCATGATCGGGAACGCGATCGTCAAGGTTAGACCCAGTCGCCAATCCCAGAACCACGTGCCCACAGTGACTACGAGCACGGCCGAGAGTTTTTGGACGAGGGCGAAAATGAAATGTGCCGCCGACTCGCCCAAGTTCATCATTTCCTGGGTGACCATGCGCGACAGCCGTCCAGAACTACCCGAATCAAACACTCCCAACGGTAGGCGGGCTACCTTGTTGCCGACCGCTTGGTGGACGTCGTGAATGAACCCGAGGGCCCCGATATAGCCGGTGCGCATGCCATAAAACTCCGTGCCCACGCCCAGCACCGCGATTACCGCCAAGGCGATGAGCCATCCCCAAAACGATAACCCCCACACCGGCATTCCGGTCGCTAGGGCACTTGCTGCGGGAAGCAGAGTCAGCAGGGCAAAGCCGTGACACAGTCCTGAGACCGCACCCCACGCTTGACCGACCGAGAGGTCTCGCCACGAGGCGGGTTCCATCAAACGCTTAAAGCGTGGCAGCAATAGTTGATTCATCGTGTCATCTCCTCGCATGCACCTTGGGCAAGAAGTGCCTGATAGTGCGCATTACCCAACAGCTCGTCGTGTTTACCGACCACAGCAATGCGCCCGCGTTCCATGACGACGATTTGCTCTGCCCCTCTGACCGAGGCCAGTCGGTGGGCGATCACAATCACGGTTCTGCCTTTGGCAAGAGTCGAGAGAGCTTGTTGGATTTTCGATTCCGATTCCGGGTCCGCCATCGCCGTCGCCTCGTCCAAGACCAACACTGGGGCATCAACCATGAGCGCCCGGGCGATCGCGATACGGGCTGCCTGCCCGCCCGAAACGTGGGTATCCTCACCCAACACAGTGTCGTAACCATCTGGCAGGCTCATGATGAACTCGTCGATCTGCGCCGCCCGCGCCGCCTGCCGCACCTGATCCAAGGTTGCGTCTGGCGCGCCAAGAGCGATGTTGTTTCGAATGGTGTCGCGAATAAGCTGTGCATCTTGCAGGACGAATGCGACCGTCGAATACAACACATCCTGGGAAATGCTCTTTAGATCAACCCCGCCGATGGTGATCGTGCCAGCATCCGGGTCATCGAAGCGGGCAATCAAACTCGCCAACGTCGACTTCCCCGCGCCCGAAGGCCCAACCAGCGCGGTCACCGTGCCTGCCGGAATTCTCAGGCTCACTTCGTCTAACGCTTGGGTCTCGTCATAGGCATACGACACACCCCGAATCTCGATATCATGACCGTGTGGTGTCTGCGGCGCATCGGGCTGACTCAACGCCGGTAGCTCCATGACGTTCACCAGCCGTACTGCCGCAGACCCTGCGAGCTGGTACGACCAGGCGATGGTTGCGACTGCCATCAACGCTCCCGGCAACACCAAGGCGATCAACGTCGTCGTTATCACCTCGTAGATGCTCACCCAACCGGCGTTCATCATCAACGCGCCACCGCCAAGGTTCACGATCAACAACACCGGGATCGACACCCACGAAAATGAGGCGACCGACATCGACACCAGCGGCATGCACCACGCCCGGTAGAACTTAGAAAACTCGTTAGCTGCATCTAAATAGGCTTTATGTGCTTGGCCGACCTTGCCGAACGCTTTCACCACTGAGATACCGGCAACGAACTCGGCCATCGTTGCCGAAACCTGAGCGAGCTTGGTGTCCATTTGTGCGGTCTTCTCATTCATCCCACGCATCGACATGCCATACATGCCCACATAGATCGGAATCGTCGCGATCGACAGCAGAGCGAGTCGCCAATCCACCACGAACGCATAGGCCAACAAGGCGAGCGGGGATACGATCGCGTTCAGTTTCTCAATCGGCCCGTGCGCGATCACTGTGTGCACCGTGGCCGTATCATCCTGAATGGTCTTGCGGATCTTCCCCTCACCCTCGCGGGTAAACCACGACAACGGAGCAGTCGACATGCGGGCGGCAATCTGGCGGCGCATCTGGTTACGCAACGACAGGTCAATAAAATGCGTCACGCCCAACGCAACAAAATACAAAGTCAACCGGGCCATGTAAGCAGAAACAAGGAGCATCACGATCCAGTTCACCCGCGCCGGGTCCACCCGGTCTTGCATCAGCGCAGCTCCCAGCTCCACCAAAGCCACATAGGGTGCGATAGCCAACACACCAGAGGCGAACGCTAAGACCTGCGCGACAAACAGCTTGCCTTTCACCGGCTGCGATAGCTGACGAATCGCGTTCTGGCCAGCGACAGATTTTTCCTTCGCCGACCCATACTCGCCTTCAACAACCTGATCAATTACACTATCGTCCACGCAAACACCATCCTTATTAGGTAAGGGTAACCTTACTTTATTTCTGGGAGGTGTACCTAACCGTGCACGTCAACTGATATGAGCATCACCCTTTCAGGGCAATCCTCACCTGTTCACCGGTGCGGAACACGAACCGGATCCCGTCCTCGTCTACGATGGCGTGGTCGATGAGAGCGCTCCACTGTGAGGGGCGGAACTCGCTCACAGGTTCGCCCGTCAAATCGCCTAGGGCTGTGGTGATGGCGGCGTGCTTGGCGGTGTTCGCTGCGATATCTGCTTCCAGGCTTGTTTTACGTGCGAGCGTCTTACGGTAGATAGTATCGAGTTCGGTGTAGCGGGCTTGGTAGGCGTCCTGGTTGAGCGCACACCGCTGGTTTTCCGCAATCAGCGCCTCGATCTGCTCGGTCAGCTCCACGATTTTTGTTTGGCAGGCAGCGGCCTGTTCTTCCAAACGGCTCGTACCGAACATGTCGCCAAGCACCTGCGGTAGCTGGCTTTGCTGCGGACGGCGGGCGATCAGTTGATTGAGCGCTTGCACGAAAGAATCCTTGATCTGCTCGTCTTTCACCGTCGCGCTGCTGCAGGGATGTTCGTCTGTGTATTTGTGGTTGCATTGCCAGACTGTGTACTTGTATTTCGTGTTCGACGCCCACGTCTTACGCCCATACCACACCCCACACCGAGCACATTTGAGCCGGGTGGAGAACAAGCCGACTTTCGCTGACGATATGTTGCCATGCCTGGTGGCGAGCTCGTATTGCACTTGATCCCAGATGCGTGGAGCAATAATCGGCTCGTGGTTGCCTGTTACGTAGTATTGGGGTACTTCGCCTTCGTTGACCTTCATCTTTTTAGTAAGGAAATCGGTGGTGAACGTCTTTTGCAGCAGGGCGTCGCCTTTGTATTTCTCGTTCGACAGGATGGAGCGCACTGTCGATGTCGACCACACTTCTTTCCCGCGTGGGGTGAGGATCTTGCGGGCAGCGAGTTCGGTTTTGATTTCGCTGATGGCCATCCCGTCAAGGAACAGCTGGTAGATCAGCCTGACGGTCGGAGCTTGGGTTTCGTCGATGACGAGGCTGCCGTCTGCTCCTTTCTTGTATCCGAGTAGGGATTTGTAGGGCACCATGACTTTCCCATCTTGAAAACGCTTCCTGTGCCCCCAGGTGACGTTCTCGGAGATCGAGCGGGATTCTTCTTGCGCCAGTGAGCTCATGATCGTGATCAATAGCTCGCCTTTGGCGTCAAAGGTGTAAATATTTTCTTTCTGAAAATAAACCTCGACGCCTGCGTCTTTGAGCTTGCGCACGGTAGTGAGCGAGTCGACGGTGTTGCGTGCGAACCGGGACACACTCTTGGTGAGGATCAGGTCGATTTTGCCTGCCAGGGCGTCATCGATCATGGTTTGGAAACCTTCGCGACGTTTCATGGAGGTGCCAGAGATGCCCTCATCGCAGTACATGCCCGCGAACTGCCAATCATTACGGGAATGAATGTAGGTGGTGTAGTAGTCGATTTGAGCCTCGTAGGAGGAGGTTTGCTCTTCCATCTCGGTGGAAACTCGCGCATACGCGGCCACCCGCCTGTGTGCTGGTACACCAGATGAGGCTGCGGCAGATCGAAGCTTCTTTGTTGCGGGTATCGCTGTGACGGTGCGACTCATGCCAACCTCCCCTCACTGGTTAACCCCACCGGCGTCATGGTTCCATCCGCGAGGTGGAATGTGAGCTGATGCTCGAAGGCCTCGATCATCACGACCTGCTCAGCAACATGGACAGGATCGAAACCCTGGGTGCCGAGCATGTCTGCGCAGGCGTGTTCGAGGAGTGTTTCGCGCAGGTTGTGCCCCCTACAGGGGTTGCCGTTCCCGGTGCAGGCACTCCAACAGCGCCAAAACTTATACGAGGTTCCAGACTTGTAGGTGCGGGTTTTGCGTTGATAGTTCTTCCCGCACGCGCCGCAGCAGATCCGTCCGGTGAATACGCCCGTGTTCTTTGACGGGGTCGCCGCCGGACCCACCTCACGCCTGTGCGCGATTTCTGCCTGCACCGCGTCAAACATCACCTCATCAATGATCGCTGGGAGGGCTTGCTCAACCCAATATCGCGGCAGCTCCATCGTGGTTATCGAGACCAAGGGCGAGCATTTGAAGAACGACGATTCTAACCGCAAGATCAGGCTCGGGAGGGCGTGGGCGAACATGTCCGGCAATGGCTACCGCTACTACATGGTCTTCGAGGACGGCGTCACTCCGCCTGACGGGGCGGTCACTTTGTCGGAGCTCGTGCGTATCCTCGAAAAGCTGTAGGCGGGAAGGACACCTCTTGGGAGAAGACGAGATGGCACATGCGACAATCGCGCCAACGCTGCGCGGTGACACGTTTGCGTCCACGTTCACCGAGGTGAAGCATTCGAACACGTTAGGTCTTCGAAACGACGAACAGTTACGCCTGTTCCATCTGTCTGTCCAAAACAACCGCTTCGACCACACAGCCCTCGTCAAGTTCCTCAAACGCAACGTTGGACGCTACGTCTTCTCCCGCGCCGAATACGAAGGCTATAAGCAACGAGACGATCTCGAAGAGGTCGCTCTCGACGCGGTGAACCGGATGCGTTCACAACAAGACGGCATGGGGCTGGGCGAAATCTTGCTCTACGTCCTGCTCGAACAAATCCTCGAAGCACCCAAAGTGCTGAGCAAGATCGAGCTCAACCAAGCGCAAGGCCAGATCCACAGCCGCTGTGACGCCATCCACCTGCTCACACCAGACGGTCAGCGAACCACCAGCAGTATCGTGTTTGGAACCTCCAGCGTGGTCGGCAACATTGGGGATGCTATCACTGCAGCATTCGACCGCGTTGTAGATATAGAACAGAATCGCTCAGACGAGGTTCAGCTCGCTGAGAATACCGTGTTCACCAAGACCCTCGACGAAACGACCGCAGGATACGTGAAAGATCTGTTGATCCCGAAGCCGGGTGGGGCACCCGTGTTCGATACTGCCTATTCGATGTTCCTGGGCTACGACATCGGTTTAGATCCAAAGAACTATGGCAACCAGCAGTATCGGGCTGCGCTCGATCAGAAAATGCAGGGTGATATCGCAGCACACGCCCAAATGATCGCCAACGAGATCAACACACGAAACCTCGATAACTACTCCTTCTACATCTACGTTTTGCCCCTCAATGAAGTAGACGTTGACGCGGTCGCAATCATGGATGGGCTCGTGGGCGGGCAAGGTGGTAGCCATGTCTGACAAGCAAGTAACCGTCGGTGATCTCGTATTTGCCGATATCGATTCCAACGAATTTCTCAAACAGCTGTACGCCAACCTGCTCTACAACTACGGCTTACATCGATTGGGGCTGGTGGATCGTCAACCATACGATGTGGATCTTGAAGCCGCCCTGCGGTTCGCTGACCTGCTGTCGAAATCAACCCACCCCACCAATCGTGACCAGCACAGGGTGTGGGCGCAAGAAATCGCGCTCCTCTGCCACATCCTCTACTCAGAAGACGTGCGAACGAAAGCGTACGTTCCTGCAATCTTCACCACGCTAGGTAACTACCCAGGCCTGAAGCAGTTGGGCGTGACTTCCGATGCGGGCATCCTCGACGTCGCATTCAACGCCTATCAAGCCGAGTACCTCACCGTGCCCGGTGACAAATCAATGAAGTTTTTCGCGCCGCAAAAGGAGATCTACGACCGCCTTAGCGACGGCAAGTTTTCCTTCTCAGCCCCAACGTCGCTGGGCAAGTCCTTCATCATGCGCACCTTCATCACCAACCAGATCAAATCCGGGGTGAAGGCCAACTTTGCGATCATCGTGCCGTCAAAAGCGCTGATTAACGAGACCCGCTCGAAACTGATCGCTGACCTTGGCGAAGACCTGGAACGGCACAACTACCGAATCGTCAGTGCTGCCGGTGACATCGTGCTCGAAGGCGATCACAACTTCATCTTCGTACTCACCCCAGAACGCCTGCTTTACCTTCTGATCGGCAAACCTGCGATCGAATTCGAGTACGTCTTTTTCGACGAATCGCACAAGCTTTCTGGCAAGAACAGCCGCGCCCCGTTCTACTACCAAACCGTGACAATCCTTCAACACCGCCACAGGCCACCACACTTCGTCTTCGCTTCACCCAACATTCCCAACCCAGAGGTATTCCTGAGGCTGGTTGATCCAAACTCTGACGAGAATGAGACCAACGCGGTCGCAACCCAGTATTCGCCAGTGGCGCAGTTCAAATACCTCGTCAACCTGCACGAGAACAGCATTTCCAGCTACAACGACCACACCCAAGAATTCACGCACCTAGCCTCGCTTCAAGCTCAGGACGCTACTACACAGGGCGTAACCCGATTTGTTAGTGAATCATCACGAGGTTCAGATCACCGTGGGCAAACCATCGTGTTTCATTCTGCCCGGCATCACGCAGTGCAAGCGGCGCGTGACTATGCCCAGGGTTTGGCAGACCTCAACGATAAAGACTTGGACGCTCTCGCAAAAGACATCGAACGCGACGTCCACGAGGACTACTACCTCAGCGGTCTCATCCGTAGAGGCGTCAGCTACCACATCGGCTACCTTCCACCAGCAATCCGCGAACGCATCGAAGGTCTGTTCCGCGAAGGTAAAATCTCGACACTATTTTGTACCAGCACGCTTCTAGAAGGAGTCAACCTTCCCGCCGACAACCTTGTCATCACGACCAACAAAATCGGCAGAGCAGGAATGACAGCAGTCGACTTTAAGAACCTGATCGGCCGAGTCGGGCGTATCGAGTTCAACCTCTACGGCAACGTATTCATCATCGTGGGCGACCAACTTGCATCCGAGCGACAGGCCAAGGAACTCCTGCAAGCGAATGTTCCTGAACAGAAGCTATCTGTGCAAACTGACTCACAAATTATCAGCAAGAAAATGAAGCAAGGAGTCGTTGCTGATCTTCAAGAAGGACAGATCGAGTTCGCCAAGGGAGATGAAAGCTACGAGCGCTACAACATGAAGCGCAAATTCGGCCTCATGCTCTTGCGCGACATCACCACAGGACGTCAAAGCCTAGTGCGTGAAGAATTCTCCGACTACCTCGACGACCAAACCGTCAGCCAAATCCGCGAATCCTTCGCGCACCGAGAAGGGCAACAAGACGACGACATCAACGTATCCGTCGACCAAGCAGAATCCTTAACTCAAGCTGTCCGAGCCGGACTCAAATACCCACACATCTCCCCGGACGGGAAGTTCAACTACGACGAAACTCTCGCGTTTCTCCAAAGGCTCGCCTCAATCTTCAAATGGCGCGTCTACGACCCCGAAACACTCGGAAAAACAGATAAGTACAGCAACCAACTCACGATGCTGCGCTGGTACACCGTATTACTCACACAATGGATGGAAGGTCACGGACTCCGTTCGATCATGAACCGTGCCCTCCAGTACCGCCTGCAACAAGGAACGCTCTACATCAAAGGGCAAGGAGAGATCCGTTACGAGAACACGCTCCAGCACCGCAACATCGTTATCAGTGAAATCCTGAGAGTTCTTGAAGATGTCATCCTCTTCAGTCTGTCGAACTACTTCCTCAAATTCTCCAACGAATACAAGAAGGTCCACGGAGTAGAGCAGTTCGACAATGACTGGTACGAGTACATCGAGTACGGCACAACAAAGCAGGAAACTATCCTTCTCCAACGGCTAGGATTCACCCGCGAGAGCGCCACCTACATTCGAACCAACGTCTCCAATGCAATCTTCCTTCACGAAGAAAAGCCTTACCTGAACCCGATTCTCCTCGAAAGCTCGAACATCAACGTCCGCAAAGAAGCCAACGAAATCAGATACAACGTGCCAGAAGCCTTCTCGATGCCAGATTTTATGTTCTAACCCCCGCACTAGGTACCCGCTAACGCAACCCCACCAGCAGACCCCCTCAACCAGAAATATGCACCAAACCAACGAACCGAACGGCGATGAGTACCCTATAGCTGAACCTCCAGCACGCCAGCGAACAGCCCCAGAAACAACAAACTCCCTGGTCAAAAGGGGTTCAGGAACTCACGCGGCTTTTATCATTTTCGACGTCTAAGTATCTAGAAAAACGCCGGCTTTTCAAAGCCGGCGTTTGCGTTAACGGATACTTCCTGCGGGAGGTAGTGTGTAGGTAACAGTTCAGCCCGCCTCGACTCCGGTCGAGAGTGGGCTGGATGTTTTCTACCGAAAAGTCATCCCGGGACACGGTGGCGCGTTCCTTTAGGTCAGCTGTGTTTCTCCTCACGGTTTACTGCTAGCATTCTCGAAATACTCGTTCTTTTTCTTCTAGCCTCGAGGACGCACCATGGCTACACATCATGAGAATAGCGGCGACGCAGTTACCACCCCGGCGGGCAAGCCGCACCTGACAAAGGGCAACCGTACCGCGCTGATGGGCGCCATGTTCTTGATGGCGACCTCCGCCATCGGGCCTGGTTTTATCACTCAGACCACCAATTTCACGGTCCAGCTGGGCGCTGCGTTCGCGTTCGCGATCCTCGTGTCCATCCTCGTGGACATCGCGGTGCAGTTGAACGTGTGGCGCATCATCGGCGTATCCGGCCTGCGCGCGCAAGAAATCGGCAACAAGGTCCTGCCCGGTGTGGGGTGGGTCCTCGCGATCCTCGTGTTCATCGGTGGACTCGTGTTCAACATCGGCAACATCGGCGGTACCGGCCTCGGCGTCAACGCGATGTTCGGCTGGGATCCGCGCATCGGCGGCGGGATTTCCGCGGCGATCGCGGTCCTCATCTTCCTCTCCAAGTGGGCCGGCATGGCCCTGGACCGCATCGTGGTGTTGCTCGGCGCGAGCATGATCCTGCTGATGCTCTACGTCGCGATCGTCTCCGCCCCACCCGTTGGCGAGGCCCTCAAGAACACCGTGATGCCTGAGCAAGTCGATTTCCTGGTCATCACCACTCTGATCGGCGGGACGGTGGGCGGCTACATCACGTTCTCGGGTGCACACCGCATGATCGATTCCGGCATCAAAGGCCCCGACGCTGTACGGCAGATCTCCGTCAGCTCGGTGCTCGGCATCATCGTGACCGGCATCCTGCGCGTGCTGTTGTTCCTCGCGATCCTCGGAGTTGTTGCGACCGGCGTGACACTCGCGCAAGACAACACTGCCGCGGACGCGTTCTACCACGCGGCCGGGGAGATCGGCTTACGGATGTTCGGTGTGATCCTGTGGGCGGCCGGCCTCACCTCCGTGATCGGCGCGTCCTACACCTCGGTTTCGTTCATCACTAAGCACGATTCGAGCCCTCGCCTGCGCAACATCCTCACCGTCGCGTTCATCGCGGTCTGCGCGATCGTGTACCTCATCATCAACCAGGCGCCACAGACCCTGCTGATCTTCGCTGGCGCGTTCAACGGCCTGATCCTCCCTATTTCGATGACGGTGTTGCTCTACGCTGCGTGGTTCCGCCGCGATCTGCTCAACGGCTACAAGTACCCGGCGTGGCTGTTGTTGATCGGCGTGTTTTCTTGGCTGCTCACGCTGTTCCTCGGATGGAACTCGCTTGGCGGGCTCGTCAAGCTCTGGGCATAAATAGCTAGGGCCTGATGCGTGAGAGCATCAGGCCCTACGCTTGTACTAAGCGGAGGAATAAGCAGGCGGACGAAGGAGAACAGATGAACCCCACGGCGGTGAACAGCGCTGACCCACACAACGGAGCCGGCGACGATGTGGCACGCTTGAGCCCGGCGGAAGCTCGCGCGCGCTTCCGCGCAGGCTTGCGACGGCCTACCGCGGGCTTCAGCGACGGTTGGGCGCAAGCCAACCTGCTTATCGTGCCGCAGGATCTGGCGTTCGATGTTTTGCTGTTCGCGCAACGCAACCCGAAACCGTGCCCCGTGCTCGGCGTCCTGGAGGCCGGCGCCACCTCGGGGCCGTTGCTGGCCGGCGGCGACATCCGGACCGACGCACCCTCCTACACCGTGTACCGGGATGGCGAGCTCGTGGACACTCTTTCGGATGTGCTGGATTATTGGCGCGATGACCTCGTGACGTTCATCATCGGGTGTTCTTTCACGTTCGAGGCGCCGCTGCTGGAGGCGGGAATCCCGGTGCAGCACATCGCGCAGGGCCGCAACGTGCCGATGTACCGCACGAACATCGCGTGCGAACCTGCAGGCCGGATGTCGGGGCCGCTCGTGGTTTCGATGCGACCTATCCCTGCGGACCGGGTGGCCGATGCGGTGCGGATCAGCTCCCGCTACCCCGGCGTGCACGGCGCGCCAGTGCACGTGGGGCATCCGGAAGCTATCGGTATCGAGGACCTTGGGGCGCCGGACTTCGGGGACGCAGTAGACATTCCTGACGGCACGGTTCCGGTGTTCTGGGCGTGCGGCGTAACCCCACAAGCGGCGGTCATGGCGTCGAAACCCGAGTTCGCGATCGGTCACGGGCCCGGGCACATGCTCATCACCGACCTCAAGAACACAGACCTGCAAGTTCCCTAGTGGGCGGGGACCCGTAGTAGGCAGGAGTCCATCCGAGGCAGGAAACATAACCCCTGTCCCTCTGAGGACAAAAGTTTCGATCTCCAGTTTCGTCTCATTCATCCAATGGCTCATACGTTCTCAACGTACCGTGGATAAAACTGCACAACGTGCCCCTTGGACACCGCAGGCTTATGTTTGACACCGTTATATGCTCCTGAGTTCCACAACGCATGACGGATTGGCGGGGTCATTACATAAGTAGCTTGAGAACAGCTTGGGCTCCAACCACTCTCAGCCTCTGTTAGCTGGCAACCCAACAGGTCTAATGATTATCCTTTCGCGGCGTAGCCCCGCTTCCAATACCCCATGAATGACACCTGATTTCTCGGAACTTGGCATTCCTTCACCAGTAGCCTCCGCATCCGAACCACCGCGGAAGATTCACCTGCAATCCAGAAGTAAGTCCCGGATAGCGTCGGATCTAGGGACTCTGTGTTGGCCTGGTCTTCACTTCTGCCATAGGAAATATCTTCACCGGACTGCGAAAAGCTTGGAGTCTCCCACACCAGAACGCTGGCGTCATTTTCGCCCGCCGGTATGGTGGTTGGCGATGCGTTCCTTTCGAGAACGTTTGACGGCGATTCTTGCGGGGCCTGGCTTGACGCATTGTCGACAATCTTCACCAGCCTGGAGTACAGCAGCTCGCCCGAAGAGTCGCGCTCATCTTCCGCTCGCGCCAGCCACTGCACTGAGACTCCAGACGGTACTTCTAGTTGCTGGGCATCGCTTATACATGGAATCTCAATAAACACATCTCCCTGTACTCCCTCAGGCCATTCCTCCAGAGTCTTGGCAATTGCCGGCAAGGCAGTTTCATCTCCAAGCATCACGATGCGGCTACTAGCTCCAGGGGCGAATTCGATGCCGTGGCCGGACGCATCGTCTCGTGTCGGTGCGATGATGAGCAGCTCGTCACCGACCTGTGCCTTTGTAGCCCAAACAGACGCTGGTCCAGCGGCATTGGGGTGCAACACGAAATCGATGTCGAGTTCATCAGGAGTGTTGTTTGACAAGTCGCGTCGAAAAGCGCGGATTGAATACGTGCGGATATGACCGCGAGTTTGGGGGTCAAGGTCTTTCCATGCAGTGAGCCAGTTCTCCTCAGGCAGGTCTGGAAGCTGGCCCTTGGTTGGGATAAGGACTTTGATACGGACGTCTCGAATCGTGTCCTTTGGACCGACATTCTCCACGCCGTGAAATGTTATGCGCTGAAAGTGCGGGGAAATCTGTCGGGTGCGGGCAACGCGAACGCGGTGTGGCTGGTATCCCATAGGAATCCTTAATCTGATGAGTTGTTTACATCTACTGAGCTAGTTTTGAGTGATGTCGCCCAATGGGCGTAACCGTGGGTAGCCCTGAGACCGGATCGGTAATAATCCGCGATTCGAGGTCGAACGCTTCTCTGGTTAGATCTTGTGTGAGCACGTCGACAGGCGCGCCTGCGGAATGCAGTCGGCCGTCGCGCATGGCGACTAGAACATCCGAATACCGGGCAGCCAGGTTGAGGTCGTGCAGCACCATGATGATGGTGGTGCCATGACGATGATTGAGATCAGTTAGTAAATCGAGGACTTCTAATTGGTGTTTTAGATCTAGGTAGGTTGTAGGTTCGTCGAGAAGCAGCACATCGGTTTGTTGCGCGAGTGCCATTGCGATCCATACACGCTGACGCTGGCCACCGGATAGCTCTTCGAGGCACCGCCCAGCGAGGTCTGAGACTCGGGTAGCTTCCATAGCTTCGGCGACGATGTCGTAGTCGGCTGAACTCCAGCGACCCAGTATTCCCTGGTACGGGGTTCGACCACGGCCGACTAAGTCTGCGACAGTGATGCCGTCAGGAGCGATGGGCGTCTGTGGAAGTAGCCCGAGCCGCTTTGCCAATTCGCGGGAGGAATAAGAACTTAGCTCCTTGCCATCCAGCTCAACGGCTCCAGCTGATGGTCGAATCAATCGAGCTAGCGTCCGTAGAAACGTTGACTTGCCACAACCATTTGGCCCGACAATCGAAGTAATCTTTCCTGTCTCGAATGACAAAGTCAGGTCTTTCACGATGGGTTTTTCCCCATATCCAGAAGCAAGGGACTGAGCATTCAGTTGTGCGGCCACGGTGAGTGACTCCTTGGTATTTAGGTGTTGCTGACAGTGATGGTTGCAGCCATTCACACGCCGGGAATGAAACGGTGTTCATGCAATGTGATGAACAAAGTAGAGCTATCGAGATGCTCTGACGAGCAGATAGATCAAAAAGGGGGCCCCGAATGCACCGGTAATAACGCCGACGGGGTAACGCGTACCGAAGAGGTATTGACCGGCTAAGTCCGCAGCAAGTACTAAGAGGGCTCCGACCAATCCTGATGGCACTATGAGGTTCGCGCCGGGCCTGAAGATCCGAATCGCGATGGGGCCTGCCATGAATGCGACAAATGAGATTGGGCCGGTTGCGGATGTCGCCACTGCGATGAGCATGACGGCTCCGACAATCAGGGCCCCGCGAAGCAAGTTCACGCGCAGTCCGAGTGAGGTGGCAACGTCGTCTCCAAGCTCCAAGATTGATAGCTTATGCGCGCCAATCAATAGCAACGGCGTCACGGCTAGAACCGTAATAACTAGCGGAAATCCGCGCTCCCAGGACATGTTATTCAACGACCCAGTCAACCAGCGTGTTGCCGTCGGCAGGTCCCACGCGGAAGCCTTCGACAGTACGTAGGTGGTCCACGCCTGCAACATCGCGGCAATGCCAATTCCCGTCAGAATCAGGCGGGTGCCAGTAAACCCCGATTTCAACGCCAGCAGGTAGGTCAGCGCAGCCACGCCTAACGACACCATTAGCGCCACCGTTGACACGGCCGCCTGAGAGGCATGGAATAGCACAATCATGGTCGAGCCGGCAGCGGCCGCACCAGCGGAAATACCGATAATGTCCGGTGAAGCTAACTGGTTTCGGAGCATCGTTTGGAAGATGATTCCTGATACGCCAAATGCAAAGCCGGCGACAATTGCAATCGTGGCGCGTGGTAGACGTAGTTCGCCCACTGCGAAGGATGCACCGGGAACAGTGTCACCCTTGATGACGCTGACGACGTCGGCAAGGGTATAGAAAGAATCTCCAAACATGAGGCTCAGCATCCACAGCGCGGCCGTAAGCGTTGCAAGAACCACTAATGTGAGCGTAAAGCGAATTCGGGCTCTGCCACGTTGTTCTTGGATAGAGTTCGCTAGTTCGCTGACCCTATTCCGGGGGCACATGTCGGGAACGAGGTGTGTCATAGGTCCCGCATCCTTGTCCGTCGCACGATCCAAATAAACAGTGGGGCTCCGATGAGAGGCATGATGATGCCGACTGCGATTTCGGATTGGTCACCGACGAGGCGCCCAACAGTGTCAGCAAGCGTGAGTAATACTGCTCCTGTCAGGGCGCTTGCTGGGATAAGAACGCGGTGGTCGGTCCCAAGGACCATCCGTAGAACGTGGGGAACGATGAGACCGACGAAAGCAATCGGGCCAGTGACGGCAGTGGTGGTTGCGCAGAGCAGCACCGCCCCGAGTGTTGCCAGGACTCGCGTACGGGTTAAGTTGATGCCGAGGCTGGTGGCGACATCATCGCCAAGAGAGAGCGCGTTGAGCCCGCTGCTGGTTAAAGAGACGATGACGAATCCGAGACCAAGCAAAGGAAAGGCGATCTTCAGTGATTCCCACTGCGCACCGCTGACGGAGCCGATTTGCCAGTTGCGGAACGCGTCCATGACATCGGCTCGCGGCAACAGAATGGCACTGGTCAAGCTGGATAGGGCGGCGGCCGTGGCAGCTCCGGCAAGAGCTAGTTTGAGTGGAGTGGCTCCGCCGTGGCCGATTGATCCCACGCAATAGACAAACACTGCAGCCGCGAATGCACCCATTGATGCAATCAGCATTGTCGGCATCGTGCGACTGATGTTGAAGAAGGTGATACCGATAACAACTGCTAATGAAGCGCCGGCAAGAACGCCGAATATTCCGGGGTCTGCGAGTGGGTTTCGAGTGACAGCTTGAAATGCTACGCCCGAGGTGGCGAGCGCTGCACCCGCGCACAGTGCTAGCACTGTGCGCGGGATGCGTGTCCATGCTGCTGCCTCTCCCGCGGTGTCGGTAGATCCACCTAAGGCGGAAAGCGCCTCGGTTAACGTAATACTGCGTACGCCAAACATCACCGAGACGACCACCGATATCAGTCCAAGTATCAGCAAAAAACCGAATACAGCTGACTTGGTGGTAATCGAAGGCCGGGGAACGGACTTTGCTGAAACAGCGTGGACTGAGGTTGGCACTGTTACTTCTTCAACCCTTCGTTAAGCGCTCCGAAGTAACGGTCGATGCCCCAAGGGATAGCGAGCGGTGAGGGGTTCGCGGAGGCTCCTAGTGGGCCATCTTCAAGGAAGGCAATGTTGCCGTTCTTCACCGCTGGAATCTTGGAAAGCAGTGGATCTGCCTGCATATCCTTGACCTTCTTTTCCTCCTTGGCTTTATCGCCCGAGGAGTAGGAGATGATGAGATCGACATCATCGAATTGCTCCGGGTTCTCAGTAGAGACTTCTACCGAGAAATTGTCGGCAGTCTTGGACTTTTCCTCGACGATCTTCGGCGCTGCAAGACCGTGGTCCATGAGGAATCCCATACGAGGATCTTCTGTGGAGTAGAAGCTAAGCTTGGATGGGTCTGAGCCGTTGCCGGGGGTGGTAAAGAGTGCCTTCTTACCCTTGAGGTTCGGGTATTTCTCAAGCGCGTCGGCGATAGTGGCATCCAGGTTCTCAGACAACTTCTTGCCTTCATCGGCCTTACCGATCGCCTTGGAGCTAATCAGAACCATGTCTTCCAATGATGTGCCCCATGCCATGTCTGGGTAGGCAATGACGGGTGCAATCTTGGAGAGTGTTTCGTAGTCCTCCTTCGAGATTCCGGAGTAAGTGGCAAGAATAATGTCGGGCTTTGTTTCTGCGACTTGTTCAAACGGAATGCCGTCGGTTTCATCGAAGAGCACCGGCTTCTTGTCGCCGGAGTCTGCGCCGAGTTCCTTCAGCTTGTCTTCAACCCATGGAAGGATGCCATTGTCGTCATCGTCGCCGTAGGTGGCCTTGGTCATACCAACGGGTACCTGTCCCAGAGCAAGTGGGACTTCTTGGTTCGCCCAGCCGACACACGCAATTCGCTGCGGAGCCTCTTTGATAGGGGTCTCCCCGAACCGGTGTTTGATGGTTATAGGGAACTGCGTGGTGGAATCCGAGGCGCTGACGCTACTGGTGTTGTTTTCGCTACTCGCCTCGTTGCTTCCGCAGGCTGTCATAGTGAATGCAATAGCACCGCTGGCCACCGCGGCCGTCAGGGTTTTAAAGATTTTCTTCACGTCGGTCCTTTGTTGTGTGCGGAGAGTTTCGGTGGGTGCCTCCGAGTCCAGCAGTTCGCTGTACTTCGGAAAGAGTAACATAAGGTTAGGCTAACCTAATAAGAGAAGCAACGTCGGACTTAAATTGTCGATATGTGTTGAAGTGACCCTTAGAGGTGCTGCAAAGCACGCCCACGTCAGACCTTCACCGCACGAACAACAAGTCTGAGCCTGCCTGGCGAAGGTCGGGGCCACTGGCTGTTTCGCTGCAAACAGATAGGTTTAGATGAGGCCTCCGCCGAGGCCTCCGCCGAGGCCTCACAGTGGATCTACCTGGCTGCCTGCGGAAGGAGACGCTGAATGGGCAACGTTTCGGCGATGCTTGGTGTACTGTCCGGCTTCACAGCTATCTGGGTTGTGATCGTGGTCGGCTACATTGCCGGAAGGCTCAACGTCTTGGGCCCCGAAGGCCGCTACGTCCTCAGCCGGCTCACGTTCCTCATCGCAAACCCTGCCCTACTGTTCCAAACGATCGCGCGAGCCGACATCTCCGTGATCTTCGGGCCGCAAGTGTTCATCGCCGCGATCGGCGCGTTCACCGTCATGGCCCTCTACGTGCTGATCGCATGCCTAGCCCTCAAACGCAGGTCAGCTGAACTTACCGTGGGCGCGCTTTCAGCCGGCATGGTCAACTCGGCTAACCTCGGCATCCCCATCGCGATCTTCGTGCTCGGCGACGCCACCTACTCCGTGCCGGTCCTGCTGTTTCAGCTCGCGATCCTCCAGCCGATCTCCCTCATTTGCCTCGATGTTCAGACCCAACGTGTCGGCTCCGGCGTGGTCGGCGCGCTCAAAGGCATCGCAACCAACCCGCTGATCCTCGCCTCACTCGCCGGCGTCATCGTAGCCACCACTGGAGCCACCATCCCAGAAACCGTCATGAACCCCATCGAAATCCTCGGTGGCGCCGCGGTCCCGGCGATGCTCATGGCGTTCGGAATCTCCCTCGTAGGTTCCAAGCCGCTCCAGCACGGCAACGGCCGCCGGATCGACGTCATGCTCGCAGTCGCCTTCAAACTCATCGTGCACCCGCTGATCGCGTGGTTCCTCGCCGCCGTCGTATTCCAACTCGATTCCGCCGGCATCTTCATGGCCGTGATCCTCGGCGTGCTCCCCACCGCCCAGAATGTTCAGACCACCGATTTAGTAACGCCATGGTGAGGATCGAGTAACGCCCGGGTGAGTATCCAGTAACACCCGGGCGTTTGGGGGTTGGGCGGGGTTAGTGGGTTAGGCGCATGTTGTCTCCTTCTAGTGTGATGATCTCGGCGCCGACGGCGAGCCGGTTGAGGATCGACTCAGCGATGACAGCGTCGGGGATGGACTTGCACCATTCGATGGGGGCGAACTGGGATGTCACGATGGTCGCTCCTCGGTTTTCTCGTTCCGCAATGATGGTCAACAGTTGGTGCGCGGTGGCTTCATTGATCGGGGTGGTGAGAAAGTCATCGAGTACGAGGACATCGGTGTTGTGAATGGCTTCGAGGAACTTCACGCGCTCAGGATCCGAGTGATGCAGCACGGCGAGTTGGTTGGCCAACGAGTCGGTGCGGAAGAACTTGGCGGAGTAATCCTTTCGGCACGCTGCATTGAGCAGTGCTTGGGCGAGGTAGGTCTTGCCAACGGAGGATTTGCCCAGGATGACGACGTTTTTCGAATCCTGGCACCATTGGCATTGAGCAAGTCGGGTGATTTGCTCTTTGTTGATGTTGCGGCTGGGCGTGTAAACGATGTCTTCAACACAAGCATCGGGGTTTGGCGATCGTGATGTTTTGAGCAGTTTGTTGACTCGTCTTTCGTGCCTGGCTGCGACTTCTTTATCGAGTGCGTAGAGGATTTTGTCTGAGAAGCTCCACTGGTCGAATGCTTGGTCCGCGGCAATGTCGATGACTGTGCGGCCGAAGGCGGTCATCCGTAGTTGTGTGAAGATGGGCAGTACTGATTCGTCTAAGAATCGTGCGGTTGTTGATGCTGGTTGTGGCGCATCCATGGGTTAGTTGTTTCCTTTCTTCGTGAGGTTTTCGATGCTGAACTGCTCCGCGCCGCCGAGGTACGCACCGCGCGTATCACGCGGGATAGGTGCTGCTGCAGTGTTGGTGGAGGTGGCAGCGGCATCTCGCGCGTTGGGGTCAGGCTGTGTGGTGGTGCGTACCGTGTCTTCTTTGCGTACGGCTGCCATCATGTTTTTCACGGCGGTGTAGGACACTGCCTGACGTCGGCCTTCAAGGTCGACGAGCCGCCGGCAAGCTTCTTCCAAGATGGGCTTGTTGTCGTGTTTTCCCATGGAAAGCACGTTGCGGCATGAGAAGAACGCTTGTGCTTTGATTGGGCGCGCATCCATAAGCTCAGCGATGACCCGGCGGGTGTGCGGCCCTACCCTGGCAGCTTCGCGTAGGAAGTATTCACAGGTCCAAAGCCCATGGGTGTTGGCCATCTGCGGCGGGATATGGTCGGTGTCGGTGACGAAGGTGCCGCGTTGGTGCGCAAGCGTATGTACTGCTTGTCGCTCGCCGGCATCGAAAACCGTAAGCGTGTTGCCGGTGATACGTACATCAACAGTGCGGCCGACAAGTGTGTAGGGCACGGAGTAATGCACGCTGCCGACGACGATATGGAAGTCGGGAGCGACTTTGGCCCGCTTCCATTCCGTGCGCTGCCACCGCTGTTTGGGAAGGTCAGTGAGCAAATCAGCCTCAAAGTCTTCAAACAGCTGCCGCCGACTGATGGTGTTGCCGCGAAACGGGGTGTGCGCATTAATCGCGTCAACTCGTTTGAGTATGCGACTGTTGAGCTCATCAAGGCTGACGCACTGGTGGTCGTCAAGGGCATGGATGACCTTTTGGGTCACAATCTTGACCGCTGCCTCAACATTGGCCTTGTCTTTCGGCCGTCTTGCCCGCGCTGGCAGCGCAGCGGTGTTGTAGTGCTCCAGAAACTCCTCGTACGTGGTGTTGACACGACGATTGCGATCGGCAGCGCTTATCGCGTTCGATGCCGTCGAGGCGTTGTCCGGGACGATGACCTCTGCCACCCCGCCGAAGTACTCAAACGCCTGCATATGCGCGTCCAGCCACGCTTGTTGGCGTTCATTGCTACACGCACAAGCAAACAGCATCCCGGAATACGGTAGCGAAGCGACAAACACACTGAGCTTGCTTGGACGGCCCCCGGTGGGGTCGAACAGGCGCATCTTCGTTCCTGCCCAGTCCACCTGCATTGTGTGAGCTGGTGCGTGCACGATCCGGGCGGTTACCCGGTGGCATCAACATGCTGTGCGACAAGCTGGCGAAACCGCTCGTAGCTGTAGTACCGCTGCCCGGGCAGCGCTGGCGTTGAGGTGTACTTGCCCCACAGGACCTGCAGCGTGGTCTTATGTCTTCCGGTCCGTGCTTTCACCACGGAATCGAAATCGATCGGGACGAACACACCCTGACCTGTGGATCTTCCGTCATGAAACAGCACAGCTACGGCTTCATCATTAAGCCCAGCAATCTGGGCCGTGGTCGTGATCTGCTCTGCTTGCAGCACTTTACGAACTTTTTGCACCGTGGAATGCGAGCATCCCATCGTCGCTGTGATCTGGCGAACGGACCAGCCTTTGAGCACGAGGTCCATCACCGCCCTGTAGTCAGTCACAATCGGACTCCTTTGGCAATGCCGCGTGCCCTGAAGTCACGCGGTCACCAAAGAGTTTCCCCCGAAAACAGCAGTGTTACTCGATACTCACCATCGCGTTACCCGATACTCACCACGGTGTTACTAAATGCACGCGCGCAACAGTCAAAGCGCGCGCAATCACAAGCAAGTCCCGGCCAGCGGCTGTTTTGGGTCGTTGTGTAGTGAACTGGGTGACCCGTCTTGAAGCATGCACCAAACAGCGTTGATGTTTCGTGTCAGGCCACTGAGTACGTAAAGCTTTCGCGAAACCAGTCCCGCCGTCAGACACGACCATATAAGGAGCCGCGATCCGCTTCATCAGCCCCTGGTACGCCCCGGAGTGCTCAGTCTTAGCGAGATACCAGCCGAGGACGTGCTGAGGTGCAGACGCAATCAAAACAACAGCTTGACGCCCCAGGTAAATACCATCGATAAACACCACAGGGTGAACTTCATCAACGGTTGGGAACACCGGCCACAAGTCCCAACACCAGGCAGTGTGACGACGGAAGGTACGTCCTCCGCCAGGCATATCCCGCATCAAAGTACGACCCAGCAGCCATTTCATGAATTGTTTGAACTGGTGCGTACGCTTGTCGATTTGTTGCACTTGAGAAATGCCACAAACCCGGCAACGCCAACGGGTTTTACCAGAACTGGTGTGACCGCCACGATGCAAACGACGACGACAAAAAGGGCAGTGAGGAACGTTCATTCAGCCAGACTGGCAAAAATGAAACCCTAAACACGGGTAATGCGCGTAAACACGGGCAACGAACGCTATTTATGCCACACATTTTGTCCAGGTAACAAGTTTTGTGGGTAAAAGATGAAACCCGATTCTGCCGCGTAAACACAGGGGAAAACCGGGATTTTTGCCACACATTCTGACCTATAACCCCAACAGGAGCATGACGGCTAGATCGAGAAAAACAAAGACCGGCCCTGGGCTCCCACCAAAATGGGTAGCGGTACCGGTCATGTTGGTATTCAGGCTAGGCGATGACACCTAGCTGTGCAACGGTGAGGGCTCGACAAGCCACTCGATAATGTTTTTGTGTTGGATCCCGTCGCGGCTCATGTCGAACTGGTCCATGCTCAGCACGGTTTTCGGGAAGTTGTCGGTAACCCCGCGAAGGGCACCGAACTCGCGGTCGACGGTGTTTTGGCTGCCGAGCAGGTAACTCACCTGGAAGTACTCGGTGTCGGAACCTCTGCGGGCGATGAAGTCAATCTCGCGCGCGCCGGCTCTTCCGACACTTACCTCGTACCCGCGCGCAAGCAGCTCCACGCACACGATGTTTTCGAGGGTCAGCTCAATGTCGGCCTGGTTCGAAAGGCCGAGCGTTTCACGAAAACCGTGATCCACCGCATAGTACTTCTCAGTTGCCCGAAGCCTCGCCTTCCCCGCAATGTCAAAGCGCGGAACCCGATAAATCAAGAAAGCGTTCACGCAAAACTCAAGGTAGTTCAACACGGTATCAACCGAAACGGTGCGCCCCTCGCTTTTGAAAAAACGCACCAGTGACTGCGCCGAGAAGGTTTTTCCAATATTTGCGAAGCAGTAACCGACGATGCGGTGAAAAATGTCGACGTCGCGGATCTGGTGATACTCAATCACGTCTTTGAGCACAACCGAGTTGTACACCGAGTCAAGGTAGTCGAGCGAGGGTTCCCGGTCGAGGTTGAAGTATTTCAACGCCGGGAAACCGCCGAACTGCACAAAGTGCTGGAAGTGTTCGCTCAGTGTGCGGTCGCTTTGGCGGTGCAGCTCGACAAATTCCGCAAACGAAAACGGTTGGATCAAGAACTCAACGTAGCGACCGGCAAGATGTGTGGCGAGATCACCGGAAAGCATGCGCGAATTCGACCCGGTGACATAGATATCTGCGTCATAGTCGACGCGGATCGCGTTGATGGCTTTCTCCCAGTCGGCGACCTGCTGAATTTCGTCAAAGAAGAAATACGCGCGGGTGTTTTTGTTGAGGTTTTCGGCTTCGATGCGCCGTAGCAGCGCCGCTGCGTCTGTGATGTGAAGCCCGTCAGCGGACTCAAAATTCATCGCAAACACTTGTGGATCAGCGCTGCCCGCGCGAATCACTTCTTGCAGCTGCTGCAGAATCGTAGATTTGCCGCAGCGACGCACACCGGTGAGCACCTTCACGAGGGGTTTGTCGATAAAGGGCTGGATCCGCGAAAAGTATCTCGGGCGTTCAATGATTCTGTCCACCACAAACCTCCCTGTTTTGTCGAGTATAGTCGACAAGCTGCTACTTTGCGGAGGTTTTGTCGATCTTAGTCGACAAGAATCGCGCTGGCTCGGGCACAAAACAGCGCACCGCGGGAAGGTTGCCGGCGTGTGCCAGCGTCCAACCCGCGGTGCGCTATTCGGACGGTGCGGCCCGAATCGAGCCGCTGAGCCCTCGAGCCGTTAAGCCCTTGAGCCTAGAAGTCCCAGTCGTCGTCGGTGGTGTCTTCGCCCTTACCGATGATGTAGCTCGATCCTGATCCACTGAAGAAGTCGTGGTTTTCGTTGCTGCCAGGTGACAGCGCCGCGAGAATCTCAGGGTTCACTTCGGTCTCTTCAGCGGTAAACCGCGACGGGTAACCGAGGTTCATCAGCGCCTTGTTCGCGTTGTAACGCACGAACACGGCAACGTCGTCCATCAGGCCGAGCGGCTCGTACAGCTCACCCGAGTACTGCAGCTCAAGCTCGTAGAGCTCTTCCAGCAGGTCGAAGGTGAACTTGCGCATCTCTTCCTGACGCTCTTTGCTCTGCGTCTCGAGTCCGCGCTGGTACTTGTAACCCGAGTAGTAACCATGCACTGCCTTGTCACGCAGAATCAGGCGGATCATGTCTGCGGTGTTCGTCAGCGTCGCGTGCACCGAGAAGTGCAGCGGCAGGTAGAACCCTGCGTACAGCAGCAGCGACGACAGCAGCGTCGAAGACACTTTACGCTTGAGCGGATCATCGCCGTAGTAGTGGTGCAGCACCTTCTTGCAGCGTTCCTGCAGCAGATCGTTGGCAACTGCCCAGCGGTAGGCGTCGTCGATTTCCGGGGTGCTCGTCAGCGTTGAGAACACCGAGGAGTACGAGCGGGCGTGCACCGACTGCATGAACGCAATGTTGGTGTAGACGGCCTCTTCGTGTTCGGTGCGGGAGTCTTGGATCTGCACGATCTCACCGACAGTTGCCTGCACGGTGTCGAGCATGGTCAGACCGGTGAAGACGCGCATCGTGAGGGTGCGCTCTTCCTGGGTCATTTTCTGCCACGCGGGGATGTCGTTTGACAGCGGCACCTTCTCTGGCAGCCAGAAGTTCGCGGTCAGACGGTTCCACACCTCGAGGTCTTTGTCGTCGGTGACGCGGTTCCAGTTAATGGGGCGCAGCCGGGCTGTCGGGTCGTGGCGGTACGACGGCGGGGTGACCGAGATCTCTTGCAGCGGGCGGTCGGTGTTCAACGGATCAGTCATAGTTCAATAAAGCTCTTTCACTAATGGTGTCTGGTGGTCAGTGCGCGGAGTGCGCGGACGGCGCGCGGTGCGCCCGCGCGCGCAGCACGGGCGCACACGCGGGCGCGAACGCGACTACAGCGCGCAGGAAACGCAGCCTTCGATCTCGGTTCCCTCGAGCGCGGGCTGGCGCAGGCGGATGTAGTACAGCGTCTTGATGCCCTTGCGCCACGCGTAGATCTGCGCGCGGTTGATGTCGCGAGTGGTCGCCTCGTCTTTAAAGAACAGCGTGAGCGACAGACCCTGATCCACGTGCTTGGTCGCAGCAGCGTAGGTGTCGATGATCTTCTCGGCGCCGATTTCGTAAGCGTCTTCGAAGAACTCGAGGTTGTCGTTTGTCATGTGCGGAGCCGGGTAGTACACGCGGCCGAGCTTGCCCTCTTTACGAATCTCAATCTTCGAGGCGATCGGGTGGATCGAAGCCGTCGAGTTGTTCACGTAGCTAATCGACCCGGTCGGTGGCACCGCCTGCAGGTACGCGTTGTAGATACCGTGTTCGCGGATCGACTCGCGCAGCTGTTCCCAGTCCGCAACCGTCGGCAGCGCAACTCCAGCCTCGGCGAAGAGCTCACGCACCCGCGCGGTTTCTGGCACCCACTCCTCGGCCGTGTAACGGTCGAAGTAGCTGCCGTCAGCGTAGTCGCTCTTCTCGAAGCCCACGAAGGTCGCACCGCGGTCAATCGCCAGCTGGTTCGAAGCGCGCAGCGCGTGGTAGGTCACCGTGCGGAAGTACGCGTCGGTGAAGTCAATTCCCTCTTCGCTGCCGTAGTGGATGCGCTGCGAAGCGAGGTAGCCATGCAGGTTCATCTGGCCGAGGCCGATGGCGTGTGACGCACGGTTACCCTCGGCAATTGACGGCACCGCCTGAATGTCGGTCTGATCCGACACACTCGTCAGCGCCCGCACCGCAATCTCAACGGTTGCGCCGAAGTCCGGGCTGGCCATCGCCTGCGCAATGTTCAGCGAGCCGAGGTTGCACGAAATGTCGTGACCGATCGTCTCGTACCCGATTGCGGCGTCGTACTCAGAGGCGGTGTTCACCTGCAGAATCTCCGAGCACAGGTTCGACATGTTGATGTGCCCCTCGAGCGGGTTCGCACGGTTCACAGTGTCTTCGAACAGCACGTACGGGTAGCCCGACTCGAACTGCAGCTCAGCGAGGGTCTTGAAGAACTCGCGCGCGCTGAGCGTGGTCTTGCGGATCCGCGGGTTCGCGACGAACTCGTCGTAGCGCTCGGTGATTGACTGATCCGAAAGCGGAATACCGGTTTCGCGAAGCACATCGTAGGGGCTAAACAGGTGCATATCTTTGTTCTGCTTAGCCAGTTCGAAGGTCACATCCGGAATCACAACCCCAACCGACAGGGTCTTAATGCGGATCTTCTCGTCAGCGTTTTCACGCTTCGTGTCGAGGAACCGCATAATGTCGGGGTGGTGCGCGTGCAGGTACGCAGCGCCTGCGCCCTGGCGAGCGCCGAGCTGGTTCGCGTAGCTGAAGCTGTCTTCGAGGATCTTCATCACGGGAACAACACCGGAAGCCTGGTTCTCGACCTGCTTAATCGGGGCACCCGCCTCGCGGAGGTTTGACAGCAGCAGCGCCACACCGCCGCCGCGCTTGGACAGCTGCAGCGCAGAGTTAACGCTGCGGCCAATCGATTCGAGATTGTCTTCAACGCGCAGCAGGAAGCACGACACGAGCTCGCCGCGCTGTTTCTTACCCGCGTTCAAGAACGTCGGAGTTGCCGGCTGGAAACGGCCCGAGAGGATCTCGGTGACCGTCTTCGAAGCCAGTTCCTCGTCACCCTGACCGAGGAACAGCGCCGTGGCAACAACTCGCTGCTCGAAGTTTTCGAGGAAGAGGCTGCCGTCGAAGGTTTTCAGCGCGTAGGAGGTGAAGAACTTAAACGCACCGAGGAAGGTCTGGAACTTGTGCCCGAAAGCGTCGGCCTGTTCGTGGAGGCGCTCGACGAAGTCCTTGTCGTAGGCGCGCAGGTATTCGGCTTCGTAGTACTCGTTTTCGATCAGCCACTCCAGGCGTTCCCACACCGAAGCGAACTGCTTCGTGTTCGGGATGACCTGCTGGTTCAGGTAGGCCTCCGCCGCTTCGTGATCCTTGTCAAACTGGATCGACCCGTCCGCCGCAAACAGGTTCAGCTGGGCGTTGAGCGCGTGGTAGTCCTTCCGCTCGCCGACCCCGCCAACCCGTGCAGTGTTGGGGGTGGTTGTTTCTGATGGTGTGGCGATCGTCATGCGACGTCCTCCTCATTTGCTTCTGCTTCTAATGTGTTCTGTCGTGCCCAAAATTCGTCTAAACCAGCCTTGACTCGAGCAACGTCGCGGTTGGTGCCAAGAAGTTCAAAGCGGTACAGCTCAGGAACTTTGCACTTGGCTGAGATGATCGGTCCTGCGATGCAGTAGTGCTCACCGAAGTTGGTGTTCCCCGCGGTAATCACGCCGCGGATCAGCGCGCGGTTTGCAGGATCGTTCAGGAACGTAATCACCTGCCGCGGCACCGCCCCGGCCTGCGCTCCGCCGCCGTAGGTCGGAACCACGAGCACGTAGGGCCTGGTCACTCGGATCATTCCCTCTGTGCGCGGTCGGAGTGGGATCCGCACCGCCGGGCGCTCGAGCTTCTCGACGAAGCGGAGGGTGTTCTCCGAAACGCTCGAGAAAAACACCAGGCCAGGTGAATCTTGCCCCTCGAGCACTCGCACCTCCGCGACGCTTCGTGTTCGGCCTTCCCTGCGTTCACTCATCAGCATGTTCTCCTCTCAGCATTTGCGCCTCAGCAATCCCACCCCTACATCTAGTCCTGACCCACATTGCGGGCACCACATATAGTGTTTATCACGAGCACTCTCACAAATCTACGACACGCCGAAGTGCAGACTACGTCATACCGAACCCAAGACTCAAAGGGGATACTTATGGTGCTGTCAGACTCGACGTACTACGGTAGAGAGCACAAGTGAGACCCGGAAACTAAAGAATGAATGAGGGCGCCTGATGACCGCATCAAAGCAATTTCAAGTTCCTCCAGAGATTCACGTGGAAAGCGTTCGCGCTTTTGTGAGCGAGTGGGCAGAGATCACCAATCCTGAAAAGATCGAGCTCGTCTCAGCAGCGGATGACACCAGGCTGCTCGAAGAGGCCATCGCCGCCGGCGAAATGCTCCGCGCAGGCAAAGGTCGCTACTACTCACGGTCACACCCGAAAGACACCGCCCGCACCGAAGAGCGCACCTTTGTCGCCACGGCTGACGAGGCGGATCGCGGGCGCTACAACAACTGGCGCCACTCAAGCGAGGTCAAACCGCTGCTGACGAGCCGCATGCGCGGCGCTTCGGCGGGTAAAACCATGTACGTGGTGCCGTACCTGATGGCCCCTCCCGGCACCCCGCTTGCGAACTTCGCGCTCGGAGTTGAGCTCACCGACGACCGCAACGTGGTGCTGCAGATGATCCGCATGGCCCGCGTCGGAATTGAGCACTTCGACGGTGTCAGCGACCAGGACTTCTTCGTGCGCGGTGTGCACGTCACCGGTGACCTGACCGCGCTGCAGCAGGGCACCGACGCCGACGAGCGGATGTTTGTGACCGTCGCAGACGAGCGCACCATTTTGCACTTCGGCTCCGCGTACGGCGGCAACGCGCTGCTTGGTAAAATCGCCCACGGTCTGCGCCAGGCGTCCTACGACGGTTACGCCTCAGGGAAGTTCCTCGCGGAGCAGTTCCTGCTGCTTGGGATCCACGACCGTGAAACCGGCGTCACCACGCACGTGTGCGGCGGCTTCCCGAGCGCGTCAGGGAAAACCAACCTCGCGATGACGCTGCCGCCAAACGGACTCGGCGACCGCTACCGCGTTGATTTTTACGGCGACGACATCGCCTGGATGTGGGTTGACGACGAAGGGAAACTCCGTGCCATCAACCCCGAAAACGGTGCCTTCGGTGTCGCAAAAGACACCAACGAGGGTTCCAACCCCACCGCGATGGCGGCAATCGCTGAGGGATCGGGCACGATCTTCACCAACACCGCCTACAACGAAGTCACCGGCGAGGTGTGGTGGGAGGGTCTCACCCCCGAACCCCCGGCCGACCCGGCAGGGTGGCTCGACTGGACCGGCGCGAAAATCACCGACCGCACCGCCGAGCAGCAAAACGAACCGTGGGCGCACCCGAACAGCCGCTTCACTATTCCGCTGGAGCGCATCCCGAACCTCGCCGAAGACGTCTCCAAACCCGAGGGCGTGGTCGTTGACGCGATTATCTTCGGTGGCCGCACCCGCGATCGTGAACCGCTGATCCGCGCAATCGACAACCTTGTTGATGGCGTCTACGACGGGCTGACACTCGGCGCCGAGGCGACTTTCGCAGCGGACGGGCTTGACGGGCAGCTGCGTTACGACCCGATGTCGATGCGTCCGTTCTTCTCGTACTCCGAGGGTCGCTACGCCGAACACTGGCTTAAAGTGCTCGGGCAGCTGAAAGAGATGCCGATGTTTGCCCACGTCAACTGGTTCCAGCGCGAACCCGAAACCGGTCGTTACCTGTGGCCGGGCTTCCGCGAGAACCTGCGCGCGCTGAACTGGCTCACACAGTACCGCGACGGCAAAGTCAAGGGACGCAAAACCCCGATCGGCGTGCTCCCGCTTGTTGAAGAGCTCGACTTTACCGGTCTCGAAATCGACGCGGCGGATCTCGACAAACTGCTGCGGGTTGACGTTGAACGCTGGCTGCAGGAAACCGATCACCGCGCTGAGCACCTGCGCGAGCTGCCCGATATGCCGCGCGAAATCTGGGACGCACACGAGGCGCTTGTCGAGGCGTTGCGGGCCGAGGCGGCAACTGACGCAGGGGGCGCAGACAGCTAGCGCCTGCGCCACCGCGCGGCCGCGGCGACACAAAACTGCCACACAACAAACGAGGGGGAAACCGAAACGTGTTCGGTTTCCCCCTCGCCTTTGGGTTACGCGCCCGCGAAAACTAATCGCGGCTGGTTTTTTCGATCAGCTCAGCGAAGCGGTCAATGTATTTCTGCAGGAACTCAACGGTTGACTCGCGGGTGATCTTATCCCCGTCACCGAAAAGCTCAGGCGACTGCGACAGGAACACCTCGGGCTGGCCAAGCGTTGGCATGTCGAAGTAGGAAAGCGCAAGGCGCAGGTTCTTCTGCGACGAGTACCCGCCCATGCGTCCAACAGAGTGGCTCACAATTCCCGCCGGGAGTCCCTTCCACGCAACGTCGGCGTTGGGTTTCGACCCAATATCCACCGCGTTTTTCAGGCACGCCGGGATGGTGCGGTTGTTCTCCGGGGTCACAAACAGCACCCCGTCAGAGGCCTTAATCGTCTCGCGGAACTCCGTGTACTCCGCCGGCACCGGCTTGTCGGTGACCTCTGGGTCGTCGTAGTCGAAATCGTACAGCGGCAGGTCGCGGATCTCCACGATCTTCGCCTCGTACCCCTCAGGGAACATCGGAATCAGGTTGTGCGCAATCTTACGGGCAAAGGAGCCACGACGCAGGCTCCCAACAATCACACTCACGCGCTTCGTCATACGTTTCATTCTCTTTTCTCTATTTCAACTGTGGATCATGCACCGCGATCCGCGCCCTCATACGCCACAGACTCGCGCGGCGCGAGCTGCCGGTCGCTGCCCCAAGCCGAGCAGAACCGGCACTCGCTCACGAGGTCAAGCCTATGTTAACAATTCCGCCATTGCGAACCTCATGAGTAACCGAAGCTCCGAGCACCAAGCGCGGCCTGGTGCTCCCGGAACTTGCGGGGATCCAAGCCACTGGCTTTCAACTGTTCCATACGATCGCGCGAGCCGACGTCGCTGTCATCTTCGGGCCGCAAGTGTTCATCGCCGCCAGCGGCGCGTTCACCGTCATGGCCCTCTACCTGCTCATCGCATGCCTAGCCCTCAAACGAAAATCCGCTGAACTCACCGTCGGCGCGCTGTCAGCCTCCCAGGTGAACGCCGCTAACCTCGGCATCCCCATCGCGATCTTCGTGCTCGGCGACGCAACCTATTCAGTCCCCGTCCTGTTGTTCCAGCTCGCGATCCTTCAACCGCTGTCCCTCATATTCCTCGACGTTCAAACCCAACGGGTCAGCGCCGGAATCCTCGGTGTGCTCAAAGGCATCGCAACCAACCCGCTGATCCTCGCTTCACTCGCCGGTGTCATCGTAGCCACCACCGGAGTGAGCATCCCACAAACCGTGATGAACCCCATCGAAATCATCGGCGGAGCCGCCGTCCCGGCGATGCTCATGGCGTTCGGCATCTCACTCGTAGGCTCCAAGCCGCTACAGAAAGACTCGAGCCGCCGCACCGATGTGTTGCTCGCACTCACGTTCAAACTCATCGTGCACCCGCTCATCGCGTGGCTGCTGGCCGCCTTCGTTTTCCAGCTCGATTCCGCTGGCATCTTCATGGCCGTGATCCTCGGCGTGCTCCCCACCGCGCAGAACGTGTTCGTGACCGCAACCCACTACAACCAAGGCATGATCGCCGCGAAAGACACCGTGCTGCTCTCAACCCTGCTCGGGGTGCCGCTCATGTTCATTTGCGCGATGATCTTCGCATGACGGTGAGGTAGGGCTGACGCAGTCGGCGTACGATGCGGTAGCTGCCAAGCAGCGCCTGTAACGGTTGTCTACCGGCCCGTGAAGCGGACGCGGATGCGGCGCACACGGCGCCGCAACTCGCCCTGCGGCGCGTGCCTATTCCAGTACCACAAGCCCCACAGGCCAGCCACGAGCGAAATCAGACCCGCGATGCAGAGTGACATCCGCGCGCCCAGAACTTCGGCAAGCCACCCCATCAAAGGTGAACCGAGCGGCGTTCCGCCCATAACCAAAACCATGTACAACGCCATCACGCGGCCGCGATACCTCGGGTCCACCGTCATCTGTAGCGTCACGTTGCACGAATTCAAGAACGTCACCGCTGCCCAGCCGGTCGGGATCAGCATGATCGCATACAGCCACAGCCACGGGACCGCACACGCGGCGATCACCGTGATACCGAAACCGATCGTTCCACCCACCACGAACTTCAGCCGCGAACCCTGCCGCCTGGCCGCCATCAACGCACCCGCCAACGTGCCGCACGCCTGGATTGTGCCGAGCAGACCGAACACCTCGGCATCCGCATCGAACACCGTTGTAGCCATGACCGCGTTGAACACCGGGAAATTCAACCCGAACGTACCCACCACGAACGCAAGCACCATGATCATGATGAGCGTAGGCCTACGCGCAACATACTTGATGCCCTCAACAACCTGGCCACGCTTACGCGGAACCCGCGGCTGACTGTTAGCCGGAATGTTCCGGGAAATCACGAACAGCGAAACCAGTACGCCCGCGAAACTCGCTGCGTTGATCAAGAAAACCCAGCCCGTACCGACCGCGGCAATCAACAGGCCAGAAACACCCGGTCCGATCAGCCGCGCCGAGTTGAAGCTCGTCGAATTCAAGGACACCGCGTTCGGTACCAACTTGGACGGCACCAAATCATTCACCAAAGCCTGGCGTGCTGGCGCATCGAACGCCGCCCCGATACCTAACAAGGTCGCCAAGATGTACACATGCCACAGCTCAACCGTGCCCGTGAGCACCAAAACACCCAAGATCACCGCGAGCACACCCATGAACGCCTGCGCGATCTGCACGATCCGTAACCGCGGGTACCGGTCAGCGATCACGCCCGCATAGGCAGACAAAAACAGGATCGGCAGAAACTGAAGCCCCATCACGAGGCCCACCGCGGTCCCTGAATTATCGGTCAGCTCAGTCAGAACCAGCCAGTCCTGCGCGATGCGCTGCATCCACGTCCCGATGTTCGAAACCAAGCCGCCGAAAAACCACCACCGGTAATTCTTGATCTGCAGCGAGGCGAACATGCGGGACATGAATAGGCGGCCTCCTCAACGGCGCAGAAACCGGTGGGGTAATACAAAACGGGACCCCGGCGTAGATTGAACTGTAGATTCAACCCTACGCCTAGGGTCCCGCCTTGTTAAGAGTTGCCGCGCTGACGTGGCGCCGCTGGCACGGCGGCATGCCAGCCAAGCTGACGCTATGCCGACGTTAGTTTAGGCCGCGGCCGCACTAGTTCAGGCCGCGCAGGTCGAGTTCGAGGTGGTCCTCCCCCGCCTCATCCAGCTGCACTGGGATACCCCAGTCCTGCTGGTATAGATGGCAGGCGGCGTGGTCCGGGATCTCCTGGCCTTCCTCACCATCGCAGGCTGCAGCACGCGCGGTGATATGCAGAACGCCGTGCACAATCTCCGGGTTGAGGACGAGCTCACGCGTGAGCCCTTGGCTCGTGCCAGCGCCTTCTAGGATGAGTTCTTCAGGGGACGCAGAAACCTGTAGCTGGGTTGGGTCACCCCAACGGTAGTCGAGCTTCTGGCCCGCAGGAGCGGTGAAGCGTGCGGTCAGCTTGTGGGTGCCGGGCTTCACCAGGGTCTTTGGGCGCTGGGTCTGGGATGCGCCACGGTCAACCGTGGTCGCTTCCTTCGGCAGCGGGACCCTCACGAGCTGATGCCGGTTCGTTTCGACCACCAACAGGACCGGATCTCCACCAACGCTGTGGTCCACGAGCACTTCCGCCGGTTCCTGTAGGCCCTCGGCGAGGGTGCCGACCGTATGCGTTTCGGGGTCATAGCGGCGCACCGCACCGTTATAGGTATCAGCGATCGCAACCGAGCCATCCGGCAGAACCGAAACACCCAACGGGTGCTGCAGACGCGCCTCATCGGCCGGACCGTCGCGGAAGCCGAAATCGAACAGCCCCAGGCCGGTCGCAGTCTCAACCTTGGCGACCGTGCCGTCCTCACCCAGGCGCAGCACACGCACCGCGGAGGTCTCCGAATCCGCGATCCACACGTCCCCGTTCGCATCCACATCCACACCGGAAGGCTGCGCGAACATCGCGACATCCGCAGTACCGTCATCCAAGCCTTCGATGCCGGAGCCAGCCTCCAGCGTGACCTCGGCCTTGACGGGGTCGAAACCGAAGATCTGGTGGGTTCCCGCCATAGCGACGATGAACCGGCCAGCCTTCTCTGCCCACGCAAGGTCCCACGGGGATGAGAGCGAAAGCTCGGTAGCGTTCTCCCCCAGCTCACGCGACCAACCGGCGTCCTGCAGGCGGGCGCGTTCGGCATCGAGCAGGCGCTGCACACCGTTACCGGCAACAGTCGTGACCTCGCCCGTGGCCGTGTTAACGCCACGCAGGCGGTGGTTCACGGTGTCAGCAACCAGGACGTCGTAGCCCACCTTCTCCGCGATGTGGCCGGGAACGACCGCGGCACCCTGCGGCTCGTTGAAGCGAGCGGTGTCCGCGGAGCCGTCCGCGAAGCCGCGCTCCCCAGTGCCGATCTGACCGACCTTGGTCACGAGGTCCGTGTCCATGATCGTGAGCCGGTGGTGGCCCGAATCCACGACGAGGAACTGGCCGTTCGGCAGCTCGATCGCCGAACCTGGGAAGCGGAGGTCCCCTTCGCGTGCCGGCGGGGCGACGTACGGGCCGTCACCGCGGTGCAAGGTGCCCTTCGCATCGTGCTCTTCGATGAGCTCTTCAACCAAAGATTCAAGACCGGCCGCGTGACCCTCACCCGAGAGATGCGCAACGATGTAGCCCTCCGGGTCCAGGACCACGAGCGTGGGCCAGGCACGTGCCGTATAGGCCTGCCACGTCAGCAGCTCGGGGTCATCCAGGACCGGGTGTTCGATCTCGTAGCGTTCAACCGCGGCCTCGAGCGCTTCCTTCTTCGCCTCGTGCTCAAACTTGGGGCTGTGCACACCGATCGTGACCAGCACGTCGCTGTATTTCTCCTCGAGTGGGCGTAGCTCGTCGAGCACGTGCAGGCAGTTGATGCAGCAGAACGTCCAGAAATCCAGGATCACGATCTTGCCGCGAAGGCTCGCAAGGTCAAGGTCCTTACCGCCGGTGTTCATCCAGCCGCGGCCACGAAGCTCACTCGCGCGCAAACGGACGCCGGTACGAAGTGCATCAGACTCAGCAGACACCTTAACTCCTGGTTTCAGACGGGGCTTGACATGGGGTTTTCACTCGCCACGCCGAGGGCGGGGCGGATTGTGTCCATTCTAGAAGTTCGCCTCATGCCAACGCTTTTGGCGCGTAACATCACGCTTTATGCCCGCGGCGTATCGTCGCGGCCCTCCGCTTCGTCCTTGCCCTCCGGTGCCTCGGCCTCGTCCTCCGGTAAGCCTTCTGCCGGCAGGCCCGCGCGGATGCGGGCTGCGCGGCGGGCTTCTTCGAGGCCGTCGGCCTGGGCGCCCTGCAGCTGCTGCAGCATCTGGTTGTAGTCGCGCAGTTCGCGGTTTCCGGTACGTTCGGCAACGCGTTCGTCGCGGCGGGCTATCCGTTCATCGGAGCGGGACCATGCAACGGCCACGCCCACGGCGAGCATGAGCGTCGGTACTTCGCCGATGCCCCACATGACACCGGCGCCTATTCGTTGATCTTCGATCGCGCTCGGGCCCCAATCGCGGCCCTGGTTGCCGAACCAGTCCGGCTGGATCAAAACGTCGGTGCCCATGATGCTGGTCGCGTAGAACGCGTGGAAGATCATGGTGATCAGCAGGATCACGAGCCGCACAAAGTATGGGGCGCGGTTCGGCAGCGGGTCCAGCCCGATCATGTTGACGGCCAAGACGTAGCCGGTCAGCAGGAAGTGGAAGTTCATGAACTCGTGGCCTAAGTGGTATTTCATGGAGAACCACATGAGGTCAGTCGAGTAGAAGATCACGATCGAGGCCGTGAAGTTCACGGCCGCGACAATCGGGTGCGTGACGCCTTTAGCCCACTTGGAGTGCAGGAACACCAGGGTCCATTCGCGGGGGCCGCGGGTGCCGTCACGCCGGGCGGGGATCGCTTTGAGGGCCAGCGCGATCGGGGACCCGACCACCAGGAAGAACGGCGCGACCATGGTGAGCGCCATGTGAGCGACCATGTGCATCGAGAACAGGTTCTGCCCGTACACCGCGATGGGCCCGGATGTGATGTAGAACAGGAAGATCAAGCCCACATAGAAGCTGAGGGTGCGCCACCAGTCCCAGTGCCCGCCTTTAGCATGGACGCGGTAGGCCCAGCGGCCGTAGGCGATCGCGAGGAAGATAATGATCGCGACCCACAGCCAGTCGAAGCGCCACACACTCGCCCACGATGAGATGGTCAGCTCGGGTGGTAGCTCGTAGCCGGAGAGGCGGCGGGCCGGGGACATGACTTCCGGCGGCGCGGTGGATACCGGCGGTTGGGTGCGGGCGAGCACCACAGCGATCGCCGATACGGCGGACATGATCGCTACTTCAACACCGATGATGCGCCACGCGGCTTTGCGTGCGGTGAGGTCGCCGTTTTTCAGGCGCGGAATGATGTTGGAGCGGTGGATGATCCCGAGGAAGCCCAGGATCACCGAGAGGAAGGCTTTGAAGATGAGGAACAGACCGTATTGGGTTCCGAAGAGCTGCTGAAGGGTGTGGACGCGGATCGCACCTGCCGCTACGCCGGAGAGCACGACCAGGAAGAACGATGCGCCAGCTAGGTGCGAGAATCGTTGCAGGACTTCCGCTGCGGCGGGGTTGGTATCAGGGCCGGTGATGTTCTTTTGCGCTCCGCCAAGCAGCCCGGAAACAACGGCGAGTGCTACGAGCCCGCCGCCCCACGCGACGACGCCGAGTAGGTGCAGGCCCATCGAGTTCACGGCTCCCCAGTGGTCGTCACCGCCGGCGGCATGGCCGAGTAGCGCCAGCGGCACGAGGGCAACCCCTGCGAAGCCTGCGGCCCAGCCGAGCGCGTTGGCGCTGCGGGCGGCGATCATGGTGGTGCTCGTGATGATCGCGAGGGAAACGACCACGGCCCAGCTTCGGCCGAAATCGAAGTTCAGCATGTAGTCGAAGATGCCGTCAGTGAAGGATTTGTCTGCGGTGACGGGGAGCGCGGCGGCATCCGAATAACTGAGAACGAGCGTGGACATCGCAGCGAACGCCCACACGATCGCTGCGACGGAACCGACGGTAACGAGCCGGTTGAACGCTTTGGTGAATTCCCCACCATCAGTGGAACCTGCGGCCCGAGTGGTGCGCTGTGGCCGGGTGGTACGCGGGATGATCGCGCACACGAAGATGAGCGTGCCGAGCGTGATCGAGAAGCTGATGTCGTGAACCCAGCGCGCGATCGGCAGGCCGTAGCGGGTCACCACGCCCGGGTCACCGAGTAGAACGGAGAGCGCTGTACCGGAGTACGAGAGCGCGAGGAAGAGGGTTATGAGCCCGATGGGCGCGGAAATCCAGGTGAGCGCGTATGCGACTCGAGGGTTGTCTGCCGCGAGCCTCGCGTTCTTCGCGGAAGGGTCCTCGCTTCCGCGGGCGGGCTCGGCGGAGGCACGCTTGGACGTTGCAACCTGCGAGTGCGACATGGGCGCCTTTCCTGAGGGCATTTCTTCAGAGGAGGTTCACGTGAGCGGAGCTCATCAGATCCAGTTTAGGCGGTGCCGCTGTGGGAAGCGGTGCCCCGCTTGTGTTTAAAAAGTAAACCCACTCCAACCTGCGTGGTTGGGGCGGGTTTACTGCTCAGCTTGCGCTGTAAGACTTACTTATTGGAAACAGCAGCCTTCAGCTTGGAGCCAGCGGAGAGCTTAACGGAGTGACCAGCAGGGATCTGGATGGTCTCGCCGGTCTGTGGGTTGCGACCCTGGCGTGCGGCACGGTTGGTGCGCTCGAAGGACATCCAGCCTGGGATGGAGACCTTGTTGCCCTGGGAGATCTGCTCGGTCACGGTCTGGAAGAGGGCATCCAGTACGTCGTTAACCGTGGTCTGGGTCTGGCCGGTGTTGTTCGCGATAGCGCTCACAAGCTCACTGCGGTTCATTACTTGTCCTCCTGGACTCGGATACTCCCCAACCAGTGAGGGCTGAGGATTGCCCCAGGTTTCGGGGCCTGGATATGAAACTAACAGGTTTTCCCAGAATTTCGCGTGTTTCGGGGCGGATTTTCCGCGTTGAGTGAGAATTTACCCAGATTTTTGGCTGATTAGAGCTTCTTAGAGCGGTTTCTGGCGGCGAAAACACGAACGGAGCGGCCTAAACCTGCTTAAACGCGGACGTCCCGGCGCCTCGCTGATGTTCTTTTCAGCTGGAGCCGGGACGTCCGTGACAGCGTGCGATGCTTGTGTGTGCCGCTGTTGACGCTATGTGTTCCTCACAGTGGTGAGGAAGCGTGAGCGATTACCAGGACGACTTGGTGATGCCTGGCAGCTCGCCCTTGTGAGCCATTTCGCGGAAACGCACACGCGAGATACCGAACTTCTGGAAGGTACCGCGTGGGCGGCCGTCGATGGAGTCACGGTTGCGAACGCGAACTGGAGAAGCGTCACGTGGGAGCTTCTGCAGGCCGACGCGTGCTGCCTCGCGGGCTTCGTCGGTTGCGTTCGGGTCGATCAGGGTCTTCTTGAGCTCGGCGCGGCGCTCGGCGTAGCGAGCCACGATCACCTTGCGCTGCTCGTTCTTGGCGATCTTCGACTTCTTAGCCATGCTTACCGCTCCTCACGGAAATCGACGTGCTTGCGAACCACTGGATCGTACTTCTTGAGCACGATGCGGTCCGGGTTGTTGCGGCGGTTCTTGCGGGTCACGTAGGTGTAGCCGGTGCCTGCCGTGGACTTGAGCTTGATGATTGGGCGAACATCCTGTGCTTTTGCCATCAGAACTTCTCTCCCTTCGCCTTAAGCTCAGCGACTACGGCTTCGATGCCGCGCGCGTCGATCGTCTTGATGCCCTTGGTGGACAGATTCAGGGTGATCGTCCGGCCGAGGGATGGTACGTAGTACCGCTTCTTCTGAATGTTCAGGTCCCACCGACGCTTGGTGCGGCGGTGCGAGTGCGAGATGCTGTGTCCGAATCCGGGCACTGCACCGGTCACCTGGCAACGCTGTGCCATGTTCACTCCTCCAGTGTTGGTCAGTTGTGCTGCGGTCCCTTGCCGCCTGGCTGTGGTGTTGGCTCGCCTGGAGTCAGGTGAGCGCAGCCGATGACGATGCGAGGTCCCGCTACCCAGTTGGGGACACCGTGCTTACAACGCTGGAGGGCCTAAAGCAGCTGGGTGAGATCCAGCCAGTGGTTGACCATCAGACAGGTTTCAAACAACGGTGGTCCGGGTGAGTCGTGGGCATTTGCCTACCCACTGTTCACCTTCTCTTCCGTGTCACGGGCTGTTGGGCACGCAAAGATTAACGCGTGGCAACAGAACGCCTATCTATCTTAGGCAATCCCCTATCTTTGGGGCAAATCATGGTAGGCGAGTTTGGCCACACTCGCACCGGGCCCTCCACCCAGCCGGCCGGCGCCCGGCGCGCGCCATATGGCAAATTGTGTGCCGCATCGTTTTCTTGGCTAGTCTTGTACTGAATCGACAGGGGAGCGCTAACCGAGCGCTGAGAGTGCCGATGTGGCAGACCCTCGAACCTGATCCGGTTAGTACCGGTGTAGGGAGTTCGAATCTTCTCTCGTGGGCACACGTGGGCCACCCCCTTTTCATGAACTGGAAGGTTGTTGTGGCAGATATGCGTAGAAACCCTCTTATGGCGGCTACCGCGGTGCTCTCTGTTGCGGGCTTGGCGTTGAGCGGTTGTTCGATCGCGGCTCAGCAGGAGGATGCGGAGTCGAAAGAGAAGACGGTCACGATCATCACGCATGATTCTTTTGAGTTGACCAAGGAACAGGTCAAGAAGTTCGAGACCGAGACCGGCTATAAGCTCAAGACGACCTCCCCAGGTGACGCGTCTTCTGTGGTCAATCAGCTGATCCTGGCTGAAGGTAAGGCGTCCGCGGACGGTTTCTATGGCGTGGATAACCTCCAGGCCGGCGCGCTGACGGAGAAGGGCGTGGTCGAGGACTATGTGCCCGAGAAACTGCCGGAGGCTGCGAAGAAGCTGACCAACAGTGACGCGTTGACCCCGATCGATCAAGGCCAGGTGTGCATCAACGCTGACGCGGGCTGGTTCAAGAAGAACAAGGTTGATTTACCGAAGAGCATCAACGACCTCACCAAGCCTGAATACGCCAAGCTGCTGGTAGCCCAAGACCCGGCGCAGTCCTCCCCTGGTTTCGCGTTCATGGTCACCACGATGCACAAGACTGAGGATTGGAAGAAGGCGTGGGAGGACATGCTGGCTGGCGGCACCAAGGTCGTCTCTTCATGGTCTAACGCGTACAACACGGACTTTTCCGGTTCTGAAGGCAAAGGTAAGTACCCTCTGGTGGTCTCCTACTCCTCCTCCCCCGCTTTTGAGGGCGGTAAGACCGTGAACATCGATGACACCTGCATCGACCAGGTCGAATACGCCGGAGTCCTGAAGAACGCTAAGAACCCTGATGGTGCCAAGGCCTTCGTGGACTTCATGCTCAGCGAGGATATGCAGAACGCTATCCCTGAGCAGATGTACATGTACCCGGTGAACCCCGATGTGAAACTTCCGAAAGACTGGGCCGCTCACGCGCCGCTGTCGAAGACGTCGGTCACCCCGGACCCGAGCGAGATCGCCCAGAAACGCGAGGAGTGGATCAAACAGTTCCGCGAGCTCAGCAAGAACGCTAAATAGGTGCGTTCCTGAGACGAACACTGGGTAGAAGAACGCCGGGTAGAAGAAGCAGGTCGGGTACCTGATGCACGAGCAGAGCCGCTCTCACGGCAAGCTGAGGCGCCGGCGCCGTATCGTGACCATTTTGTGGTCCGTTGCGGCGCTGGCGTTGCCTGCCGTGTTCTTGGCTTTCTTCTTCGTGTGGCCGGTCGCGGCGATGATCGGCCGCGGCGTGACCCCGCCCGAAGGCAGTGAGGGTACGTGGTGGGGGCCGCTCATTGCCGTGTTGTTCGATGGGTGGACGTGGCGGCTCATCGCTCAGACACTCGGGCTTGCGTTGGGTGGCACGCTCGGTTCGATCGTGTTGGGGCTTTTCGGCGCCCACATCCTCTCGACCCGTTCTTTCCGTGGGCGCGGGATGATCCGCGCGGTCGCGACCATTCCGTTCGTTTTGCCGACCGTGGTGGTGGGTGTCGCGTTCCGCGCCTTGCTCGCCGAGACCGGTCCGTTAGGTTTCTTGGGCCTGGATCAGACCACGGCCGCGGTCATCCTCGCGATGATCTTCTTCAACTTCTCGGTTGTTGTGCGTCAGGTCGGGGCTGTGTGGGCCGACCTCGACCCGCGCCAAGCCGAGGCCGCCCGGACTCTTGGGGCGAGCCCCTTACGGGCCTTCCTAACGGTGACCCTCCCGGCGCTCAAGCCCTCGATCTGGTCTGCAGCATCTCTCATTTTCTTGTACTGCTCTACCGCGTACGGGTTGATGATGACACTCGGGAAACCAGGTTTCGGAACCTTGGAAACCGAGATCTATATCCAGACCGAGACGTTCCTGGACCTGCCCCAGGCGGCAGCGCTCTCGATCTTGCAGCTGGCGATTGTGCTCGCTTCGCTCGCGGTATCGCAACGCGCGCGTTCTAAAACTGAGACGGCTCTGCGGCTATCGCAACCCCGCTTACGGCCGCTGGCCCGGGCTGACTGGTTCTCCGCAATGATCGCTTTCGGCACCGTCACTGCACTTATTGTGGCCCCACTGCTGGCGTTGCTGTTGCGTTCGTTCTCGACCCCGCACGGCTGGAGCCTCAACAACTACCGGCTTCTAGCTACCAGCTCGGGCACCGGTTTCGGCGGCGGCTCGACCCCGTTAGAGACGCTCCGCAATTCGCTTTTGACCGCATCGGACGCCATGTGGATCACCCTCATCGCGGGCCTCCCGTTGGCGTGGTGGCTCTCCCGCCACGCACGCACCGCCGCGTTCGGGCGGGCGCAGAAGATTGTGGATGCCGCCGTGATGTTGCCGGTCGGGGTCTCAGGGGTCACGATCGGTTTCGGTTTCATCGTGTCCTTACAGATCGCGTTCCCGGAGCTTGCGCGTTCAGGCTCACTCGTGCCGTTCGCCCAAGCCGTGGTCGCGTTGCCCGTGGTGGTGCGCATGATCATCCCGATCCTGCGCTCGGTCGACCCGAAACTCAGGGAGGCCGCCGCGACCCTGGGAGCGAGCCCACTGCGGGTCGCGCTGACCGTGGACGGCCCGATGGTCGCCCGCGGCATCGGATTCGCCGCGGGGCTGTCCTTTGCGATCGCGCTCGGTGAGTTCGGCGCCACGAGCTTCCTGGCGTCTGCGGACTTCCAGACCCTGCCGGTCACGATCGTGCGGCTTATGAACCGACCCGGCGCCGATAACTACGGAATGGGTATGGCGGCCTCCGTGATCCTCGCTCTGGTTGCGGCAACCGCGATGGCGGTGTGCGAATGGCTCGCCGAACGCTCAACCCGTTCCGCGAAACTCTCCTCAACATCCGCCCGTCGCACCACAGTTCCCCAGGCTGCTGCTCCCCGCAGCGCAGATACAGACAGCGAAGTTTCCCGCAGCGCCGCCAGTACCGTTCCCGCCAGTGATTCTGCAGCTAAGGAAGACTAAATATGCCTACTGCTTCATATGCCCTTGAGGTGCGCGATGTGGACGTCACCTATCCCGACGGCACCGTTGCTGTCCGCGGGGTCAGCGTGGGCGTGGAACCGGGTTCGGTTTTGAGCCTGTTGGGCGCTTCTGGCTCCGGTAAGTCCACGCTCTTGCGCGGAATCGCGGGCCTTGAAGACGTCACGGCTGGCGAGGTCCTGCTCGACGGCGTCGATGTTGCCGGTGTTCCGGTCCACCGGCGCGGCATCGGGATGGTGTTCCAGGACGGGCAACTGTTCCCGCACCGCAATGTGGGCCGAAACATCAGTTATGGCCTCGAAATGGCAGGGGTCGCGAAAGATCAACGCAAGACGAGGGTCGAGGCGATGCTTTCGCTCGTGGACTTGGACGGTTACGCCGAGCGCCCCATCCGCTCGCTTTCAGGTGGTCAGGCCCAACGTGTCGCGCTCGCGCGCACGCTCGCACCGGAACCGAAGGTCGTGTTGCTTGACGAGCCTTTTTCGGCTCTGGACCGCGGCCTACGCGCAACACTCGCGCCGCATGTGCGGGAAATCCTCGCCCGCACCAACACGACCGCCGTACACGTGACCCACGACCACACCGAAGCTCGTGCGCTGGCAACTCATGTGGCGATTCTCGATCACGGCAAGCTCATCGCCCACGGAACCTGGGAAGAGATCGACCAAGCGGCGGCAACCGATCCGCGCATCGAACGCCTGCTGGGCTAGCACGCGCCGAGCCGTTCCAGCTCGACCCGCTACCCTGCTAGCCTGAGCCTCGGCCATGCTAGCGCGGGGCGTCAGCATTCGACGACGTTGACGGCGAGGCCGCCGCGGGCTGTCTCCTTGTATTTATCGAGCATGTCTTGGCCGGTGTCCCACATCGTCTTGATGACCTCATCGAGGCTGACTTTCTGTGTGCCGTCCCCCATCATCGCCATGCGGGCGGCGTTGACGGCTTTCGTTGCGGCGAGCGCGTTGCGTTCGATGCACGGGATCTGGACGAGGCCGCCTATGGGATCGCATGTGAGGCCGAGGTTGTGTTCCATCGCAATCTCGGCGGCTACTTCTACTTGCCACGGTTCGCCGCCGAGGACTTCGGCGAGTCCCGCTGCGGCCATCGATGAGGCGGAGCCGACTTCGCCTTGGCAGCCGACTTCGGCCCCTGAGATGGAGGCTTGTTTCTTATACAGGTTGCCGATCGCGGCCGCGGTGAGCAGGTAGCGGCGGACCTGTTCCGCGATGACCTCGGGGGCTTGGTCCCGGCATGCGCGGGCGTAGTGGGTCACGTAGAAGCCGACCGCTGGAATGATGCCGGCCGCGCCGTTGGTTGGGGCGGTCACGATGCGGCCGCCCGATGCGTTCTCTTCGTTCACGGCGAGCGCTGCGAGGTTGACCCACTCTTGCCAGTATTCGAAGGAGCGGTCTGTGTCGCGGGCGTAGAGTTCCTTGTGCCAGCGTGGTGCGCGGCGTGAAACGTTGAGCCCGCCGGGGAGGACGCCGGTGCGTTCGATCGCGGAGTTCTTGCAGTCCTCCATGACCTGCCATAGATGGTCGATGCCGTCCAGGACTTCTTGGCGGTCGCGGATCGCTTCCTCGTTAGCTAGCGCGACCTGCCATATGGCGAGGTCGTTGTCCTTGCACTGTTGCAGAAGCTCGGCACCCGTATCGAAGGGGTACGGGACGTCGATGTCCACGTGTGCCGCCGCGTCTTCATCGCCAGCTCGTTCGATGAATCCGCCGCCGATCGAGAAATAGGTCTCTTCGGCGATGACTCCCCCAGCGGATTCGAGGGCCGCGATCTTCAGTCCGTTCGTGTGCCGCGGCAAGATGGTGAGCGGGCGCTGCGTCATGTCCTCAACACCGAACGCGAGCTCAACGGTCTCCACGCCATCGAGCGCGGAGCCCACCGCGAGCTTCTCCCCGCGATCCCACGCGGCATAACGAGCCTCGGCCTGCTCGGGCAAAACCGTCTCCGGCGCATAGCCCTCAAGGCCCAACAAGAGTGCCGTGAACGTCCCATGCCCTTGTCCCGTGGCAGCCAGCGAGCCATACACATCAACACGTAAGCCAGCCAGCCGGCCATACGCTGACGGGTTAGCGGCAAGACGCTGCACAAAGTCCCGGCCGGCACGCAACGGGCCGACCGTGTGGGAGCTCGAAGGCCCCAAACCCACGGAGAAAAGATCAAAAATACTCAGGTACATGCGCACTCCTGAAAACTTTCGCCGGCACGCCCTCCCTCAAGGTGGGCGTGCCGGCGAAGGTCTCAATGTCACTGCGGCGAGGCGCCCTGCCTGGCCCCACCACTACGGTGAAACGCGTCAAGCGACGCTCTAGACGAGGTTGCCGCCATTCGCGGAAGCGTAATCCTCAGCGGAGAGCAGCTCACCTTCCGAGCTCACCTCGACAGTGAAAAGCCAACCGGCACCGTATGGGTCCGAATTCAACAGTGCAGGATCATCGATCACGGCCTGGTTGATCTCAACGATCGTGCCGCTGACCGGCGCGTACAGGTCAGAAACCGACTTGGTGGACTCGACCTCGCCGCACGTCTCACCAGCGGTGACCTCGCTACCGGCCTCTGGCAGGTCTACGTAGACAACATCACCCAGTGCGTCAGCCGCAACCTGGGAAATGCCAACCTTCACCGGGTTGGAGTCATCCACCCACTCGTGCTCAGCGGAATAACGGAGGTTCTTCTTCACATCGGACATGGTCTCTCCTTGATGATCAGGCCAGGAATCCGGCCGTACATGTGAATCTACAACTGTGAAGCTAGATGCGTGAATCTAGTTGTGTGTGACTTTAGTTGGAACGACGATAGAACGGGAGAGGCACCACCGTAAACCCGAGCATCTTGCCCCGGATATCCACGGCCAACTCGGTGCCTTCCTCAGCGTGGGCCACATCGACCATCGCCAATGCGACCGGATAACCCAGCGTCGGGGACGGCTGGCCGCTGGTCACCTGCCCCACCTCAGCGCCATCGAGCATCACGGTGTATCCGCCGCGGGCGGCGCGACGCTCAAGGCCCTTCAATCCCACCAAGCGGCGTCCATTCGTGGCACCCAGCCCGGATTCTTTGGCGGCCTCGAACGCGTCCCGGCCCACAAAACGCTCATTCTTCTTCAACGAAACCACCGGCCCCAAACCGGCCTCGAGCGGCGAGGTCTCAGCCGATAGTTCGTTGCCATACAGCGGCATGCCGGCCTCCAGACGCAGCGAATCACGCGCAGCCAGGCCGCACGGAAGCAAACCATCTGCAGCGCCAGCGTGAATCACCGCATCCCACACGGCCTTCGCATCGGCGTTAGCGATATAGATCTCGTAACCGTCCTCGCCCGTGTAACCGGTGCGAGCAACCAACGCATCCACACCAGCCACCGTGGCGCGCACCGCGGAATAGAAACGCAGATCAACCACGGCGTCGCGGTCAGCGCCCTCGGTCACGGCCGCGAGGACCTTCTCCGCATTCGGGCCCTGAACCGCGACCAGCGCGGTCTCATCAGACTCATCGGTAACCACAACATCGAAACCCAGAGCGCGTTCCCTGAGGGCCTCAAGCACCGCCGGGGTGTTGGAGGCGTTCGGGACCACCAGGAACTCGGTCTCATCTAAGCGGTAGACGATCAAGTCATCGATGATCCCGCCGTCGGCGTTCATAAGCAGCGAATACTTAGCCCGACCCACAGCGACCGCCGCGAGATTCCCCGCAAGAGCCGTGTTGAGGTAGCTCGCCGCATCAGGCCCGCTCACCCGAACCTCACCCATGTGGGAGAGGTCGAATACGCCCGCTGCCTCACGCACCGCCTTATGCTCGGCAAGCTCGGAACCGTAACGCAACGGCATATCCCAGCCGCCAAAATCGGTGAAGGATGCACCCAGCGCCTCATGAACCTCATGAAGCGGAGTGTGACGAGACGTTATATGCATGTTCGTTGGAACCCTTTCGTGCAGGGTCGGCGAAACGCCGGTGCTATCTGGATGGTGGGGTGAGTTATGAGCCACGGGCCAGTCCTCTTGATCGTGGAAGAAACTAGTCCTCGAAAGCCGAAAGTGGCGGGCATTCGCACATCAGGTTGCGGTCGCCGTAGGCCTGGTCGATGCGGCTGACCGGGGTGAAGTACTTGTCCGTAACCGAGGTCTGGCCCGGGAATACGCCCTGCTGGCGGGAGTAGGTGCGGTCCCAATCGGTGCGAGTCACGACTTCCGCGGTGTGCGGCGCGTTACGCAACGGCGAGCCTTCGAGGGAATGGATGCCGTCTGCGACCTCGTCGATCTCTTCGCGGATGGTCAGCATCGCGTCGATGAAGCGGTCCAGTTCCGCAAGGTCCTCGGATTCGGTTGGCTCAACCATAAGGGTGCCAGCAACCGGGAACGCGAGCGTTGGCGCGTGGAAACCGAAGTCCATGAGCCGCTTGGTCACATCCTCCGCGGTGACACCCGTCTTGTTGGTGAGTTCCCGCAAATCGAGGATGCATTCGTGCGCAACCAGCCCGGCGTTACCCGTATAAAGGATCGGGAAAGCCTGCTTCAAGCGGGCCGCGATGTAGTTGGCGCCCAACAACGCATGCTTGGTCGCTTCCGTGAGGCCAGCCGGGCCCATCATCGCGATGTAGGCCCACGAGATCGGCAGCACACCGGCGGAACCGAAGCTCGCCGCGGTGATCGGCGCGCCATCGCGGCCGCCCAGGCCCTCGTCGTCGCGGTCCTCAAGTGCCGGGCCTGGCAGGAACGGACGAAGATGCTCAGCGACAGCGACCGGGCCCACGCCCGGGCCGCCGCCACCGTGCGGGATGCAGAACGTCTTATGCAGGTTCAGGTGGGAAACGTCGCCGCCGAACTTGCCCGGCTGAGCCAGCCCGACCATCGCGTTCATGTTCGCGCCATCGATATAAACCTGGCCACCGGCCTCGTGGACCGCGTTGCACACCTCAACCACCTGCGCGTCGAACACGCCGTGGGTGGACGGGTAGGTGATCATGATCGCGGCGACCTTACCCTGATTCGCTTCGATCTTCGCGGCAAGATCGCCCTCGTCGATCGAACCGTCATCAGCGGTCTTGACAACCACCACGCGCAGGCCCGCCAAGACAGCCGAGGCCGCGTTCGTGCCGTGCGCGGAGGCGGGGATGAGGCACACATCGCGGTCAGCCTCGCCACGGGACTGATGGTATTGGCGGATAGCGAGCAAGCCCGCGTATTCACCCTGGGAACCGGCGTTCGGTTGGATCGAAACCCCGGCGTAACCGGTGATCGCTTCAAGCCGCTGTTCAAGATCAGCGATCAGCTCACGCCAACCGCGGGTCTGGGTTACCGGAGCGAACGGGTGGATGCCCGCGAATTCAGGCCACGTGATGGCCTCCATCTCCGCCGCCGAGTTCAGTTTCATGGTGCACGAACCCAGCGGGATCATCGTCCGATCCAACGCGAGGTCGCGGTTCGCCAGCCGGGTTAGGTACCGCATCATCTGCGTTTCAGAGCGCACCGAGTTGAAGATCGGGTGCGTCATGAACTCAGATTCACGCACCAGGCCCGCGCTCCGCCCGTACACGCCATCGCAGGATTCGCGTGCTTCGCGGGCCGCTGCGACCGCGTCGTCAGCGTTGGCGATGAGCGCCTTGCATACCGCGGCGATCACGGTCTCGACGTGTTCGTCGGTGGTGGTTTCGTCTGTGGAAACCGAAATCGTGTCCGCATCCACGCGGCGAACGTTGATGCCTGCGGAATCCGCGGCGTCCACGATCGAATCCGCCGCCCCGTCGGTTACGAAACGCACGGTGTCAAAGAACGATGCGGTGGCTAGCTTCGCACCGGCGGCTTCAACGCCTGCGGCGAGCGCGCACGCGTGGGCGTGGGTGCGGCGGGCGATGTTCTTGAGGCCTTCCGGGCCGTGATAAACCCCGTACATTGAGGCGACAACGGCGAGCAGAGCCTGGGCGGTACAGATGTTGGAGGTCGCCTTCTCGCGACGGATGTGCTGCTCGCGGGTCTGGAGCGAAAGCCGGTAGGCGGGGCGGCCATCGGTGTCATAGGAGACACCCACGAGGCGGCCTGGCAGGTTGCGTTCCAGGCCCTTGGTCACGGCCATGAAGGCGGCGTGCGGGCCGCCGAAGAACAGTGGGACACCGAAACGCTGGGAGCTACCGACCGCGATGTCAGCACCCTGTTCGCCCGGGGATCTCAGGTGGGTGAGCGCGAGCAGGTCGGTTGCGATCGTGACTTTCGCGCCGCGTTCCTTTGCTTCCGCGATGATCTCGGCGTGGTTGACGATCGCGCCCGAATCGCCTGGCTGTTGCAGCACGATGCCCGAAATCGGGCCCTCCGGAAGGCCTTCGGCGGCGAAGTCACGCACCTCAAGAGGGATCCCGAGCGCTTCAGCGCGGCCGCGAACCACGTTGAGGGTCTGCGGGAACATGTCCGCATCCACCACCGTGACCGCGTCATCCTTAGCGCGGGTTGCGCGGCGCATCAAAAGGATCGCCTCTGCCACGGCCGAGGCCTCATCAAGTAGCGATGCGTTGGCGATCGCGAGCCCGGTGAGGTCAGCGACCATCGTCTGGAAGTTCAACAGCGCCTCGAGGCGGCCTTGGGAAATCTCTGGCTGATACGGGGTGTAGGCGGTGTACCAGCCCGGGTTCTCAACGATGTTGCGGCGGATCACCGCCGGGGTGTGGGTGTCATAGAAACCCTGGCCGATCATCTGAACACGCAGCGTGTTCTTCTGCGCCAACGCCCGCAACGCAGCAAGCGCTTCCTCTTCTGAGAGCCCCTCCGGGATATCTAGTGGCTCTTCCATGCGGATCGTGGACGGGACCGCGACATCAACAAGAGCGTCCAGGGACGCATAGCCAACGGTTTCCAGCATGTGTTCGGTCTCGGCGCCGCGTGGACCGATGTGGCGGGAAACGAATGCGGACATATCGGAGCGTGTCATAACGTGCTCGGCTCTTCTCGGCTCGGGATTCGACTCAGGGTTCGATTCAAAGAGTTCGGATCGGGGTCGGATCGGGATTCGATTGTCCTCCCCGCCCTGTCTTGGAACCTGAGAGCTTCCGCGCCGTTGACGGTTCGTCCTGCGCTTGCACCATCGGTGGGAACCAGCCTGTTGTGGCGAGGTTCCGCTTTCCAGGGTCGCCTGTACCTAGCGGTGCGGTTGCCTGAGAGTTTCCCGGGGAGGGTTTGCTCCTACGGCGCCTCGCTGGGGAGGTCTCTCCCGCTAAGCGTGGTCGGCGGTGCCATCAACCCGCGTCCCGCTGAGTGCAGGCGCGTGGTCCACAGCATGTGTCAGTCTACCGGGGCTTGCGTGATCCTGTGAAGAGGTGCCGCCGCATCGGCAACCGTGGCGGCCACCGGGTAGGCGCCGCCTCAGGCGCGGCTTCAGGCCTGGCATCAGATAACGGCTCCAGACCCAGCCTTAGGCCTGGTTCTCTGGCGCTTCGAGGCGCACGTATTCGGGATACCGCGGGCTGAGGGTGTCACCGGAAGAGACGCGTTTGATGCGTCGGCGGACCCACGGGCCAGCGTGTTCGCGGACCCATTCGGCGTTGGTGCGGGCGCGTTGAAGTTTGGACAGTTCCGGTAGCTCGAGTGGTTCGACGTCGAATCCGCCGACGTCGTAGCCGAGTACATCCAGAGTTTTGCGGGCGGTGAATTCGTGGCCGCGGCTGTTCATGTGGAGGCGGTCCTCGGACCAGTAGCCGGGGTCTTGTAGCTCTCGCCAGCGCCAGTAATCGGCGATGATCGCGCCGGTGTCGTCTGCGATCTCGCGGAGGCGCTCGTTATAGAGTGCGGCGCGCCCGGCGAGCGCCCGGTAGAGCGGGCTCTTGGAAACATCGAGGCTTGTGAACAGCACAACCTTGGCCCCGACGCCGCGCAGCTCGGAGACCATGTGGTGCACTCCCCCTGCGATGTAGTCGATGTCTACACGTGGGCGCATGATGTCGTTGCCACCCATACACACGGTCGCGAGTGTCGGGTTGAGCTCTAGTGCTGGTTCGAGCTGTTCGGCCATGATCTGGGGTACTTTTTTGCCGCGGATCGCGAGGTTCGCATACCCGAAGTTCGGATGTTCACGGCACAGCCGTTCTGCTACACGGTCGGCCCAGCCGCGCACACCGTTGGGGCGGTTGAGCTCGACATCGCCCACGCCTTCCGTGAAGGAATCACCGATGGCCACGTAGCGCTGTTGATACGGCGGGTTGGTTTCGCTCATATTCGCTGACGATGTTGGCACGTTGTGTTCCTCGTTGCGTTGACTCACACATGCGATCCTACGAGGTTAGCCCGCAATCGCGAACCCCCGTGCCGCGTCGCGTCGCCTTACACGTTGATGTGCGCGGTTTCTTGCCGGAAGAAACACTGCCACCGTTGCGTGCCTGCTTGCCCTGCGTCCCCGGTGAGGCGCCACCATGACAGCACCACGGCATCGGCGGTTGAGGCCCGCTGCGCACGGTAGGCGACGTAGGCGATGTCCTGGCTGACGCGTTCGGTGGTGATGACCTCGAGGTTGGTGATCGGGTCTTGGCCGCGCAGGCCATCGATCCCGTGGAGGGCGCCGTGGGCGGAGACGCCGCGGAAGTCTTCGGTGAGCAGGTAGCGCAGGGTTGGTTCGTCGTCCTGGTCGATGCTGTCGAGCAGGTCCGCTTCAGCAGCGGCTAGGAGCTTGCGGATGTCAGTGCTCGCCTGCCCGGCGTCAACCGCAGCGGGCATCGCGCTGGGCTGGGTTACCGTGCTGGGCTGGGTTGCGGCGTTACCTTGCCCCGCATCGTTGTTCTGTCCATCGTTGCTTTGACTCGGGGTGCCGCTATAGCCAGGGCCTTCCTCGGGAGCCTCGCCGTCTTTATAGGCTTGCGCGCATGCGCGGGCGCGATCGTCGGCGGCTTCGTTGAGCTCGTGGCCTGTGTGGCCGCGCACCCACTCGAATTCGACCTTCCGGCCGGCCAGTGCGGCATCGAGCGCTTTCATGAGTTCGGCGTTTTGGACTGGTTTGCCGTCAGCTTTCTTCCAGCCGCGTTTCTTCCACCCAAAGCGCCATTTGGTGAGCGAGTTGATGACGTACTGGGAATCGCACAGAACCTTCAGCGGCGCGCCCGCGGCCTCGGTTGCTTGCAGCAGTTTGAGGACGGCCTGTAGTTCGCCCTGATTGTTGGTGCCTTTGGGCCAGCCGCCTGCGGCCCACTGGTTTTCGTCGATGTACCACGCCCACCCCGCGGGGCCGGGGTTGCCGAGGGCGGAACCGTCCGCTGCGGCAATGATCACCGGAGCGTCAGTGTTCTTGGGGGCGTCAGCGGTCTTCGGGGCGTCCGGATTCCCTGATGCGTGGGCTCCGGATGCCATCGCGGTGCGTTGTCGTGCAGAACTCATAGTCCTATCCCATCACGAACCTCTCCGATGCGGTGGTGACGGTGCATTACTTGATTCGGGGTTGGTTGGTTGCCGAGAACATGTGACGATTGATAGATCAAGTGCATGGAGTGTTTGAGATGAACCACCAACTGGACCCTGAAACGAACATTGAGCAGGGTGAGCCGCACAGTGACGTGCGGTGGCTGAACGCTGAGGAAGCTGATCTTTGGTACACGTTGCGTGAGTTCATTTGGGGTTTCCCATCCACGCTGGACCGTCAGTTGCTTCACGATTCCGCGCTGTCCTCGGGCGAGTATTCGGTGATGGCTACCATCTCAGATTCCCCGGAGCATCGGGTGCGCACCGGTGAGCTTGCCTCCGCACTTGGGTGGGAACGGTCGCGGCTCTCACACTTATTGCGGCGCATGGAGGATCGCGACCTTGTGGAACGTGCCCCTTCTGAGGGACGTGACCGCCGCGCCCAGGATGTGCTCCTGACCCCGCACGGGTGGGATGTCCTTCGTGCCGCGGCTCCGGACCATGTCACGTTTGTGCGCGAGACCGTGTTTGATCCTCTCACCGGCGAAGAGCAAGCACTTTTGGCGGACATACTGACCCGCATCAACAGGGCCTGTGATGAACAGAATGCGCGCCGCAAAAACTAGAGCTCTGTTCAAGGCAACTCTCAGGTAGTCACAACACCCCAGAAACAGCGATTTCTCAGGCATCGCATACCATCCCGAGGTTCTTTCGACAGCCGTTTCTTAGGCATTTCACACCTGTCCGGGGTCTCGGACGGAGGGTGCGTTGACGCTAGGACAACGTGGTGGTCTTCGCTATTGTCACTGTCGCTTCAGCATCCGTAGGCGGCAAGTTCACCTATAAAAGCTGTGAGCCTTCAATCTAAGACCAGGTGTAAACCGGGTGTTATTCGATGCGAGAAAACGTTGATTCCGAAGGGGTAAATCGCGCGTGTTCACCATAAAGAAACCTGCTAAGTATGCAGTGGTCCCGTTGGCGCTGGGACTCGTTCTCCCAACTTCTGTTGCAGTAGGAGCCCATGCTGCTCCCGCCCCTACCGCAGTGGAGACGAAGGCCGGCCCTCCAGAGATCTCCCATGACAGCGGACGGTTTGAGACTGACTACAAGTTCGACACGATCGAATTCTCTGGTCAGGACTGGGCTATTCGCGGCAAGAACGATGTGATGGGTTGGGGCGGTCCTCAGGCTCCGCACCCGAGCGATGGCGAAGGTAAGTGGGTCAGCGGCGCTCACGTCAACGACAAGGGTGAGCTTGTTGTTGAGAACCAGGGCATCAACGGTGGCGTTGAGCTCATTGCTACCAAGTCCACCGGTTACGGCACGTACGAGTTCAGCTACACCGCTGACTTCGACAAGATGGACCCGAACAACGTTCTTGGCATCTTCACCTATGACACCGCCGAGGTCGCTATTGACGGCACCCCTGGCATGAAGAAGCACGTCAACATGAAGGGCCTCACGGAGATCGACTTCATCGAGGTTTCCCGCTGGGGTAGCCAGGATCTCCCTAAGACCTTCGGCATGGTCACTGTCTACCCGGATGACCTGAAGAACTTCCGCGACCGCGTATCCCACAAGCGCTTCGACATCCCTAAGGGTGTTCAGACCCTCAAGACTAAAGCGATCTGGGATAAGGATTACCTGCGTGTGATCACCTCGCTGGAAAACGGCAAGGTCCTCTCGGACGACACCCAGACCAAGCGCGTCCCTAAGGACAACGGAACCCAGCAGCTGCGCATCAACCTGTGGACCACCAAGGCCAACCGCGCTAACTTCGAGAACGCTCAGGGCGACACGATCGTCTTTGATGACGCGACCTTCACCCCTGCAGGCGAGAAACGTCCAGCCGAGGACAAGCCTAAGGATAAGAAGGACAAGAAGAAGGACTCCAAGAAGAAGAAGGATTCCAAGAAATCCAAGGATAAGAAGGCTAAGGACAAGAAGAAGTCCAAGAAGTCTAAGGATTCGAAGAAGAAGGACTCTAAGAAGAAGAATTCGAAGAAGTCCAAGGACGCTAAGAAGAAAAAGAACTCGAAGAATACTCTGAGGACTCCGGACCACATCAGGAAAGCCATCCCGCGTGACTTCCACGGGGACCTCGACGAGTTCGAGAAGACCGTCAACGAGTTCGTGACCACGCTCGCTGGCAAGACCAAGTAAGCGAGCTAACCCTCGCGACACCGCGGTTGCCGCGTAAGAAGAGAAACACCCTGCGAGGAGAAAAACCCTGAGATAGGGAAACGCTCTAGAAGCGGCACAACACTAGTAGCGGTTACACCCCATAGAGTAGGCCCCCGTCGCCAAGCGACGGGGGCCTACTCGTGCACTGTCAGAGCTGAGGTCAGAGGCAGAGATCAGCGGCAGAGGTCAGCAGCAAAGGTCGCGGTGTTCGCGTTGAGTAGTGCCGCAAATAATTAGTGGCTGTGCCTTCCGGTCTTCTTGAGGGTCACCTGCAAGATGAGACCGATCACTACGAGCACTAGGAATGCGGCGCCCACAATCCACATGATGGTTGTGGTGTCAGCCGTGGATTCCGGCGTCACCGCCTTCGCCTGAGCAGACGCAGAACCTTCCGTATTTGCTGCCGCGGCATCGGAGCCCTTGGAACTCTGCCCGTCCTCGCTACCCTTGCCGGAGCCTGCTTCACCGTCATCGGAGTTGCCACCCTGGGACTTCTCCCACGCCTCGATCTCCTTCTTCGAGGCACCTTCGGTCACGGTGAAGGAATAGTTGCCGTCGCCCTGGATCCGGTGGCCGTCCGAGGAAAGCGCGGACCACTTGACGTCATACGTGCCTTCCGGAAGCGGCTGCATAGCCCGCGAAACCTTAGTCCCTTTAACTGTGACGTCGCCGTAAGTCAGCTCGTTGCCGTCGCGGTCTTGAACAATGATCTGGTTGGCTTCACCACCTGAAACCTGCCGGATCTCACCCGAGAACGTCAGCGTGATCTTCTCCGGCGCTTTCGCGATCGCGTTGCCCGAGGGCGGGTCGCCGGCAATGAGCTGATCATGCGCAAACGCCTTCTGGGCACCAAATCCCGCGAACAAACCAGCGAACAGCAGCATGGACGCCGCCAACACAGCGACCATGGGCTTCGACAAACGAGCACGTACCTGCACAGTTCAATCCTTACCGTTGATGATTCGCATTGAGGACACCGCTTGCAGATATTCGTTACGTCACGCTTCCAACGGGTCACTGCGATAAGTTTAGGCGCTCGCCTTCCCAACCGGGCGCCCAAACCCGGAAACTATCAGGCTCTGTCCAGAAACCGTCAGGGGGGTTCCTGCATACTGGGGTGCATGAACGCGAGCGAGAACAACCCTCACGCCCACGGCATGCACGATGCGGCTGCTGGCCCAGGCGGCGCTGTCCCGGTCTCTACAGGCGACGCCGCCCCGGACGCTGTAGACACGGCCCCGGCCGGCGCGGTTGCCACACCTGTCGAGGGCGTGTGGATGGTGCAGCAGGACAATCCGGGCCCTATGACGTTGGATGGCACGCAGAGCTACTGGATCCCCAGCCAGCGCGGTGCGATCGTTGTGGACCCAGGTGAGGACGATGCGCAGCACCAGGCCGCGCTCGCCTCGCACAAGGTCGCGCTGATCCTGGTTACGCATCGACACCCTGACCACGCGGGTGGATTAGAAGGCCTACGGGGCCTCACGGGCGCGCCGAGCCGCGCGCTCAGCAGCGACTACTGCAGCGAAGGACAAGAACCACTCACAGACGGAGAGATCATCGATGTGCCTGGCGCCGGGCTTCAGTTGAGGGTCCTTGCCACGCCGGGCCACACATCGGACTCCATCAGCATCGTCATCGAATCCACGCCCGAGGCCCGGCCGCTCGGGGTTCTGACCGCGGACACGATCCTGGGGCGTGGCACCACGATCATCGACCACCCGGACGGTCGGCTCACCAACTACCTGGACTCGCTCGAGAAACTTGAAACGCTCGGTAACATCCCGGCACTTCCCGCACATGCAGGTTTCCTCCCCTCGGTTGCGGAGACCGCGCGCAAATACCTCGCGCACCGCCGCGAACGTCTCGAACAGGTCCGCGCCGCCGTACATACCCTGCAGGAACGCGGCGAAGAAGCCACCGTCAGCAACGTGACCGATATCGTCTATGCCGACGTCGATGCCGGGGTCAGGCCCGCCGCCGAACACACCGTGAGCGCCCAACTAGCCGCACTCGAAGACGGCGCATGAGCGCAACATAAGACGCCAACCCCACCGAAGGACTAGTGTTTCAGTATGGACACCACCCCAGCCCCACTAAACGCACCTCACCGAACAGCGCTGATCACTGGGGCAACCGCAGGGATCGGCGAAGAATTCGCAGAACAACTCGCCGCACAAGGCAGGCACCTCGTGCTGTGTGCCCGCGACGCCGAAGCACTCGCGGAAGTAGCTCACCGGCTTGAGAGCCGTTACGCCGTCCACGTTGAAACCCTCATCGGCGATCTGCTGACCGAAAAAGGGGCCGCGGCAGTCGAGAAACGCCTCGCCTCCGACATCGATCCCGTGGAGCTGTTAGTCAACAACGCTGGTTACGGGCTCATCAAAGGGTTCACATCCAGCGAGTGGCAGGATGAGCAGGACCACTGGCGCATCCACACCGAAATCCCGCTGCGATTCATGCACACCGCGATCCCCGCGATGATCAAACGCGGCGGCGGGCGCATCATAAACATCGCCTCCATCGCCGCGTTCACGGGTGTCAGCACCTATTCCGCCGCTAAGCACGCGATGGTTGAATTCTCCGAATACGCTTCCCGCAGGTATCAAGACCGCGGTGTGTCCGTGACCGCGGTATGCCCCGGAATGACCCGCACCTCATTCCATGAACGCATGAACATGAACGTGAGCCGTGTCCCTAAGATCGCGTGGCTCAAGCCCGAGCAAGTGGTGCGGGAGTCCCTCCTGGCGTCCGCGACAGGCAAGGCCCTGTGCATTCCCTCCCGCCGCTACCGCCTAGTGCGATTCCTCCTGCGTTTCCTCCCTGCACGCACCGTGCAGAAAGTCACGACGAACGCGGCAAGTTCAACCAACGATTAGGGCAAGTTCGACCAACGATTAGCCCGCGCGCACCCCAGCCACACCCCAGCCACAACCCTGGCCGCCGCCTGCCTGGAACGCACCTCGTCTTGTAACCTGGCTCACAAGTAAGTAGCTACTCAAGCGCCGTTGGGCGCGGAACTTCAACGTTCCACGCCCAACGGCGCTTTCGTGTAAAGGAACACGTACTTGCATCTTGCAGATAGGATCGCCTAACCTCATAGGCAGATGATTACGAAACATAAATGTTTGCTAATCAATCGCCTTGTCAAACAGAGCGGTAGCTGGGGCATCCGAGCCACCCTCCACGGAACAGATAGAACGAGAGAAACCCATGAAGCGTACCCGCCTCGCAACCCGGCTCACCGCCGTCGTTGCCGCCGCAGCCCTCGCGCTGACCGGTTGCTCCGGCAACGGAGACAACAACAAGGGCTCGTCGGAGACCATCGAGATCAAACACGCGCAGGGCACCACCCAGGTCCCTAAGAAGCCGGAGAAGATTTTCAGCTACGACCTCGCCTCCACTGACACCCTCAAGGCGCTCGGCACCGACGTCGCAGGTGTTGCCGAATTCACCTACCCGGAGCAGATGAAGTACCTCGAGGACGACAAGTACACCAAGATCGGTGGGCCAAAAGAGCCAGACCTGGAGAAGGTTGCCGCTGAAAAGCCTGACCTCATCATCATCTCCGGCCGCACCGCAGACGCGTATAAGGACCTCAGCGATATCGCCCCGACCATCGATATGTCGGTTGACGCGACCAAGCCGCTGGAGTCCTTCGAGGAAAACACTCGTTCACTCGCCAAGATCGTCGATAACGAAAAAGAGGCTGACGAAAAGCTGGGCGAGCTCGAAAAGCGCATCGACGAGGTCAAGGCTCGCGCTGAAAAGTCCGACCTGACCACCATGACCCTCATGGTTTCTGGCGGCAAGCTCACCGCTTACGCTAAGGGCTCGCGATTCGGAATCATCAACGACATCCTTGGCTTCAAGCCAGCCGCTGACGTGAAGGCATCTGGCCCTCACGGCGAGTCGGTTTCCTTCGAATTCGTCAAGGACAAGAACCCTGGCGCAATCTTTGCTATCGACCGTGACCAGGCCATCGGCGAGTCCTCCGGCGAGTCCGCAAAGCAGGTTCTCGATAACAAGCTCGTCAACAAGACCGATGCAGCTAAGAACAACAAGATCATCTACCTCGATGCGGCTAACTGGTACCTGGTCGGCTACGGCCTGACCACGGTTCCGAAGATGATCGACGAAGTTGAAAAGGCACTCGACTAGCCTGTAAAGCTCGAAGGGTGGGGCGTCCCCGTGACGCCCCACCCTTACGCGCCTCACACATTGAGTTGCCGGCTCACCAGTTGGGTCGAAGACTCTACAGGTGAGCGTATCTGGGGCACCACTGCAGTGTTGAACCACGAATATCTCGGTGTTAAACCATGACTAAAACAACTACAAGCATCCCGCCCCGGGCGAAGCGTGAGTCTTCACCGGGGCCTCGCCGTGTCACTTTCGGTCCAGCTGATCAGTCTCTGGCGACCCGATGGTGGGTCTTATTGCTCGCTCTTTTCGCGGTTCTTGGCCTCGCGGCCCTCTCGCTCTTCGTTGGCGCGTCCTCACTGTCTCTATCTGACCTGCTTGCCGGGAAGCAGGAAGCCGAGGAGGTCTTCTGGATCTCGCGCGTCCCCCGCACCGTAGCGGCCCTGCTTGCTGGCGCTGCGGTAGCGATCTCCGGTCTCATCATGCAGCAGCTGGCACGCAACCGTTTTGTTGAACCGCACATGGTCGGCTCAACCGAATCCGCGATGCTAGGTATCCTCGCTGTCACGATCTTTGTTCCGGCCATGCCAGTGATCGGCAAAATGGGTGTCGCCACCATCTTCTCTCTGGTCGGCACCGCTCTGTTCCTCGCGATCATCAACAACCTCCCAACCCGCGCAACGCTGCTGATCCCGTTGGTTGGCATCATGCTCGGCGGCGTGATCTCCGCAGCCGCAACGTTTGTGGCTTACCGCAACGACCTCCTCCAGACCTTGAACGCCTGGATGATCGGAGACCTCTCCGGCATCATCCAAGGCCGTTATGAGCTGCTGTGGATCGTCGCGGTCGTCGGCCTCGTAGGCTATATCGCGGCAGACCGTTTCACCGCCGCGGGCCTCGGTAGCGACTTCTGCACCTCGATCGGCATGAACTACAAGGTCACGGTCCGCCTCGGTATGGCTGTCGTCGCGCTCATCTCCGCGGTGAGCGTCACCACCGTAGGAGCACTCCCCTTCCTGGGGCTTGTGGTCCCGAACATCGTCTCCGCCATCGTGGGCGACCACCTGCGCCGCGCGGTCCCCTGGACCGCACTCTTGGGCGCCGGCATGGTGCTGGCCTGCGACATCGCCGGCCGACTCATCCGCATCCCGTACGAAATCCCGGTGGGCATGATCATGTCCGTATTGGGTTCCATCGTGTTCCTCAGCATGATCATCCACCAGCGCTACCAGAACGTCCCGCCGTCCTCGAAGAAGCGCGCCCGCCAGGCCGCTAAGAAAGCCCTGGCGATGCGCAAGCGCGCCGAACAGGAGGCTGCAGGTGCCTAATCAACACACAGCAGCTCATGACAACGCAGCAGCTCATGACAAAACAGCGGCTACGCAACAGCTGGCCTCTGCTTCGAGCGCCACGACCCTGGATGAACTGATTGCCGAAGGTGTCAAAGCTGAACGGCGCGACGCGCGGCGCGGCTGGATCTGGATCGCCGCACTGAGCGCCGGACTGCTGATTGCGGTTGCGGTGTTCCTCACGTGGGATCTGATGGGTGCGCTCGAATTCGCACTGAAGCTGCGTGGCACCCGTGTGGGCGCGATGCTCGTGTGTGCCGTCGCTATCGCGGTTTCCACCGTCGCGTTCCAGACCGTCACCGCCAACAGGATCCTGACCCCATCCATCATGGGTATGGATGCGCTCTATATCCTGCTGCAGACCACCGCGGTATTCGTTCTGGGTGGTACCGCATGGATGACCGCTTCCCCACTGCTGCGTTTCGGCATCGAGTTGGGGCTCATGGTCCTGTTCGCTGTGTTGCTCTACCGGTGGATGTTCACTGGGCGTACCGCCAACCTGCACCTCATGCTGCTGGTGGGTATCGTGTTGGGGACCCTGTTCCGCGGCATCTCGGCTCTCCTGCAGAAACTGCTGGATCCAAGCGAGTTCACGCAGCTTCAGGACCTGTTTTTCGCGTCTTTCAACCGGGTTGACCCTAACCTTCTGACTGCCGCGGCGATCGTGGTGGGGGTCGCGGTGTTCTTCGCGTGGCGTATGCGCCACACACTGGATGCGATGGCGCTGGGCCGCGACATGGCAACCAGCTTAGGCATCAACCACCAACGGGTCACCACCATCGTGCTGATCTTGTCTGCCGTGATGGTTGCAACCTGTACCGCGCTGGTTGGGCCGATCACGTTCTTCGGCCTGCTCGTGGTCTCGCTCGCCTACCAAGCGCTACCGGGCGCGGGCCACGGGACCCTGTTCATTGTGTCCTCGCTGATCGGTGCGTTCGCTTTGGTTGTGGGTCAGTTCATTGTTGAGCGGCTCGCGGGTCATTCGACCACGCTGTCTGTTGTGATTGAGTTTGCCGGTGGCATTGTGTTCATCGCGCTGTTGCTGAAGGGATCGTTGAAGTCATGATTGAAATCAATAAGGTTTCCAAGCAGTATGGCGCCACCACAGTGGTCGATGAGGTCACCACAGTGATCCCGGCTGGCGGGCTCACGAGCATCATCGGCCCCAACGGCGCCGGCAAGTCCACGCTGCTTTCGATGGTGTCGCGCCTGATCCCGATGGAGGAGGGCAACGTCAAAGTCGATGGCTTGGATGTGTCCACGACGCCGTCGAAAACGTTGGCGAAGAAGCTCGCTATCTTGCGGCAGGACAACCATGTTTCGCTCCGGTTGCGTGTGCGCGACCTCGTGGGTTTCGGTCGCTTCCCGCATAACGGCGGCCAAGCCACGCGTGAGGACCGCGCGATCATCGCTCAAGCAATGCAGGAAATGGACATCACGCCGCTAGCGTTCAAATACCTCGACGAGCTATCAGGCGGGCAGCGTCAGCGCGCGTTCATCGCGATGGTTTTGGCGCAAGACACCGACTACATCCTGTTGGATGAGCCGCTCAACAACCTGGACATGCGCCACTCGGTCGAGATGATGAAGCTCATGCGCCGCCTTGTTGATGAGCAAGGTAAGACGGTGGTTGTGGTGATGCACGACATCAACTTCGCCTCCGTGTATTCGGACACGATCGTGGCGATGCGCGATGGCCGCTTGGTTCAGCAGAGCAGCCCGGAAGAACTCATGACCACCGAACGGCTCGCTGAGGTGTATCAGATGCAGATCCCGATCCACGAGATCGACGGTAAACGCATCGGCGTCTACTACGGCTAGGTTGCTTTTGGGCTAGCTCCGGTTCCGCCGGTGAGCTCCGGTTCCGCCGGTGAGCTTTGGCTACGCTGGCTCAGGCTGGCGGCTGGCTGCCGGGCACAACTTTCGGGAGGGCGTCCGGGTATTTCTGCATGACTTCGTCTACGAGGTGTTCGCGGATGTAGTTTTTCAGATCCCAGAGGTCGCCCGGGTTGCGGGCGCTCACCACGACGGTGAGTTGCATGTTGCCGCCGGCCGCGTTGGTCACAACGGTCTCACTGAAGCGGCCGTCCCACAGCTCAGTTGCGTCCAGTAGCTGTTCAACGCGTTTACGCAGTGCCGTAACGGGTGCATCCCACGAGAGGTCCAGGACCACCGAGCCCTTGATTTCTTCCCCGCCTCGCGACCAGTTTTCAAACGGCGTGGTGGTGAAGTAGGTAGACGGCAGAATCATTTTGCGGCCGTCCACGAGCTTGACCACAACGTATGTCAGCGTGATCTCTTTGACGTTGCCGCGTTGGCCTTCCACCACCACGATGTCTTCAACACGGATCGCGTCCGAGAACGCGAGCTGCAAGCCAGCGAACACGTTGGTCAGCACTCCCTGAACCGCGAGGCCTGCAACCACGGAGATCAAACCGGCGGACGCGAGAACGGTTGCACCCATCGCGCGCACGCTCGGGATCATGAGTAGCACCGCGCCCACGCCGAGCACGAGCACGATCGCGGTCACGAGCCGCCGCATCAACGTCATCTGGGTACGCAGCTTGGCTACCTGCCGCGGGTCCCCGGATTCCTCATAGTGCACAATCACGGAGATTTCGACCACCGAAAGCACCGTGACCGCAAGCCACGTGATCGAAGCGACGGCCGCGACTTTGAGGATCACAGCCAACGGGATCGATATTTCTTCATCCCGGAACACCCCCGGGGTCCCGAACATGAGTCCCACCGAAAGCAGGAGGCAGAACACAGGGATTTGGAGGCGGCCTAGCTGCTCCTTGACCCGCGGGCGCTTACGCAGGATCCGCGCGAAGATGAACCACACGAGCCATGTGATGACTAACGATGCGACGATCGGAATGCCGAACGCGAGCCACGGCCGCACCACATTCGGTGCGCTCTCGACGATCGGCTCGAGCCCGGGAAGCGTCGGCTTGTCCGGATCAGGCTCCAGGAAGCCGCTCGGGCTTGAGCTTGGATCCTTGCTGGGGTCTGTTGAGGACGGGTCGCTTGAGGGCTTCCCAGATTCCGATGCGCCAGGTTCCTCAGACGGTTTTGGAGATTCCGATTCACCGGGGCTCTGACCATCGCTGGGGCTCGCTTTTTCTGCAGGCAAGGCCGTCAACAAGGTTGCTAGGAATCTCATAACTGTCAGCGTTTCACAAGTTTCTGATGGATTCCTTGAAGTGTTGCGGTAAGGCGCGGTAAACGCGCACTGCGCTGTCGGCTGCATTGGCGCGTTCTCTACGCACCTTAGGCAGGCCTAGCCCTAGTCAGATGAACGCGCGAACGTTAGGCTGGTCACATTAGGTTACTTGGGGGTAACTGCCGGCCGTACCGCATAGTCGCTGCTGTTGCCGTTGCCCTCCGCTCACGTCTTCGTTTCAGGAGTTCTCATGACTGACGCTTCCACCTCCCCACCGCAGCCATCATCGTCGCAGCCAGCGCAGCAAGCATCCACATCGCGCCCTGCTTCGCTCACGGAGCCGGATTACGATCTGTACGCGGCCGGCCCTGACGCGCCGAACGCTGATCCGGCGGGGGTTTTCAAAGATTTACCTGAAGGCGCTCGTGCCGTGCGGGAGCGGGCGCGCGCTTTCGCGCTCGAGAAGGTCGCGCCGGTGATCGATGACTACTGGCACCGCGGCGAGTATCCGGCGCATCTGACCAAGGAACTCGGCGAGGCTGATCTGCTGCGCGACGGCATCGCGGTGGATGGCCGTGAAGGCTGGAGCCGGCTTGAGGCCGCGATGGTCGGCATGGAGCTGGGCCGCGTAGACCTCTCGGTGTCCACCATCGTGGGTGTCCAGGGTGGCTTGGCTCTGCGTTCGATCGACCTGTGCGGCTCCGAGGAACAGAAGCAGAAGTGGGGTCCGGCACTTGCCGAAGGCAGTGTTGCTGGCGCGTTCGCCCTGACGGAGCCAACCCACGGCTCGGATTCGATCGGCCTGGAGACCATGGCTACTAAGGTCGATGGCGGGTGGCGCATCACTGGCGCCAAGAAGTGGATCGGTAACGGGGCGATCGGTCCGGAGTTCGGTGCGCCGGCCATCTCGGTCGTGTGGGCTCGTGATACCGATGACGGCCAGGTCAAAGGCTTCATTGTCCCGCAGGATGCGGAGGGCTACAGCGCGTTCCATTTGAAGGAGAAAATCGCTCTGCGTTGCTTGTGGCAGGCCGAAATTGATCTGCAGGATGTGTTCGTTCCAGAGGAGAACGTGCTGCCGGGCGCGCAGTCCTTCAAGAACACGGCGCAGGTTTTGTTCGCTACCCGCCTCGGTGTTGCGTGGGCCGCCGTGGGTGCGGCGATGGGCGCGTACGAGGTCGCCGCGCAGTACGCGAGCAAGCGCATGCAGTTTGGCCGCCCGCTGGCTCATTCCCAGATTGTGAACGAGCGTTTGGCGCGCATGCAGTCCACGCTCGTTCAGGCGCAGCTTTTGGCTCTGCACTGCACCGAGTTGGAGGACCGCGGTGAGCTCTCCGGCGAGCTTGCATCGCTGGCTAAGTTCACGTCCACGCGTGCGGCCCGTTCGATTGCCGCCGATGCGCGTGACCTTCTGGGCGGCAACGGCATCCTGATCAAGAACCGGGTGGCACGCCACTTCGCCGACATCGAGGCGCTGCACACCTATGAAGGCACCGAAACTGTGCAGGCGTTGCTGATCGGGCGTGGCGTGACCGGCAAATCCACTTTCGCCGGTTAGCTGCTCCGGGACATCGTGGTGCGCCGGGCAACGTGGGGCGCCGGGCATCGCGGTGCGCCCGGCATCGCGCAGGCTAGCCCCGCCTGTATCAACCCGGGCTAACCCAGCCCAGGGTAGTTCTTATCGAGGAACGGTTTGATGACGGCGAGGTTGTCTTGCGCATAGAACAAGGTACCCGCGTGGTTGCGTCCAGGCAGTGGATGGAACGTGCAGTTCTGAGCGAGCTGTGCTTCATCTTGTGAGTCTGCGTAACGGCGCGGGTCCTTGTCTCCGGCCATCGTGAGCACGGGTGCGCTGACCTGGGCGATGAGCGTGTCCGGGATGGTTTTCTCTGCTGTTTCCATCTCGGTGAACATCGCGTAGAGCGCGAGCGGGTCGTTGGCTTTGAATGCGAGCGCGGTGGCGTGGTCTAGTCCTGGCCCGAAGCCCGCGACGAACGCGTCGATGTCTCCGGCACGCAAGGTTTCGAGGTAGCCGGGGAAGAAGATGTTTTGGACTTCACCGGTCTGCTTCCGGTGGCTTCCCCCGAGCGCAACGAAGGTCGTAAATCGGGTTGGCGCGGTGGTCATGAGCTGCCAGCCGGTGCGCGCCCCGAGCGAGTAACCGACCAGGCCCGCGGTAGCGATCTGTTCAGCATCCATCACGGCGAGCACGTCTTCAGCCATGCGCTCCATCGCATAGGCCTGCGGTTCGTGGGGTTTATCTGACTTGCCGTGGCCGCGCGCGTCGATGCGGATGTGGGTGTAGCCCGGCAGCCCCTTGAGGTAGCCCAGCCCACGCCAAATGACCCGCGACAGCGCCGATCCGTGCAGGAAAATCAGGACGGGCCCCTCCCCGGTTACCTCGTAGTAGATGCGGGTTCCGTCCGTGGGGTTGATTGCATAGCTCACGAGTTTGGATTCTAACTAACAGCCCGTGTCGGTGCGCATCGTGCCAAGATAGTAGACATGGATCAGCACGAAAGCACCGGTCAGCAAGAAGGCACAGGTCAACTAGACGGCACGCCTCAGCGCAAAACCCGCACTCACATTCCTGCCGCGGCGCAAAAGCCTGCGCCGGTGTCTGGCAGCACGGAGGCCAACACGTCGAACCATTTGCCGAGCGTGCGTCATCTGCCGAACCCCTGGAAGGACCGTTGGGGCCGCGCGGGTGCACGTAGCGCGCAGGTGCTGCTCATCATCGCGCTGGCCTCCGTCCTAATTTACGGGCTGATCCAGGTTTCGGTTCTCGTCATCCCTGTTTTGTTGGCGACCATCCTCGCGTGTGCGGCGTGGCCTGCGATCGAATGGTTGCGCCAACGCATGTCTGATACGTGGGCCGCCGTAGTGGTTGTGGTTGCCGCAGTGTTAGTTCTTGGTGGGATTGTTGGCGGGATCACCGCGACGGTCATCAGCCAGTGGAGCGGGCTGGTTGATAACGCGGTGCAGGGCTTCAACCAGACGCGTGAGATGGCGAACAAGATGGGCATCGAAATCAGCTCGAGCCAAGTGGATGAAGGGATCGAGCAGGTAAAGAAGTTCTTGACCAGCTCAACCTTCAGCACGGGCGCGGCGGCTGGATTGTCTTCGGCCAGCATGTTCTTCGCTGGCATGGGTACGTTCATTGTCACGATCGCGATCTTCTTGCGTGATGGCGACAAGATCTGGTCTTTCCTTCACTCATGGGTTCCTGAGTCTGCTCAGCCTACGTGGCATACGGCTGCGGTGCGTGCCCGTGACACATTCGGCGGTTATGTGCGTGGCACCGCGGTGATTGCAGCGGTCGATGCGGCAGGCATCGCCCTGGTCATGCTCGTGTTCGGTGTGCAGTTGTGGTTCCCGCTGGCGATCATCGTGTTCATCGGCGGCTTCATCCCGATCATGGGTGCGTTGGTCAGCTCGATCCTCGCCGCCCTCGTCGCTTTAGTGACCAACGGTTGGCTTCCAGCGCTGGCGATCATTATCGGTTCGATTGTTGTGAACCAGCTTGAAGGTAACCTCCTGCAGCCGCTCGTGATGGGTTCGGCTCTGCGGGTTCACGCGCTCGTCGTGCTGTTCGCCCTGACTGCGGGGACGGTTCTTGCCGGCATCATCGGTGCGCTGCTTGCCGTTCCGCTTACGGCTGCCGCGTGGGCCGCAATCAAGGTCTTCACCGGGAGGGAAACCAAGGTGGATGATCTCGAATACCGCAAGAGGAAGAAACGCGTCCGGAAGATCGCGAAGAAGCGCGCTAAGCGGGTCAAGCAGCTCGCCTAACGCGGGGCCTGCAGCAGGGCTACGCTGGTCTGCAGCAGGCCTGCGTTGGTCTGCAACAGGGCCGCATTAGTCTGCAACAAGCCCAGGCTGATCTGCTCCTCCCCTACCCAAACTCCGTACTGCATGTGAGGGTTCGTTTATGAAAGCTCGTATCGATGCGTGGTTGTGGTCCGTGCGCGTCTATAAGACGCGTTCAGAGGCCACCACCGCGTGCAGGGCGGGACATATTCGGGTCAATGGTGAGCCGGTCAAGGCGGCATATGCGATCAAGCCCGGCGATAACGTGCGCATCCGCCGGCATGGTTTCGATCGGCACCTGCAGGTTGTGAAGCCGCTCGCCAAGCGCGTCTCAGCGCAGGTCGCGGCCACCGCATACGTCGACCACACACCTGAACGGGTCAAGCCCGCGATCCCGCAGGTGCCGGTCCGTCCGCGCGGCTCTGGCCGGCCCACCAAGAAGGAGCGCCGGCAGATGGATCAGCTGCGCGCATCGTGGGTTCCAACGGTTGAGAACATCGAGGATCTGGACCTCAATGCCGGCCTTTAACAGCACCCTGAACCTAAGCCGTAGCTGAGCTTCTCATGTGAGCCGATATGAATGCGCTGTGAGTTTATCGCCCCGCTAGAGTAATTCACTCCGAGACGGTAGCGTGAAAGCTACGTCTGTGCATATGCAGGCAGATCTTGTTCGCCGAAAGCAGTCCGGCACCGGTCAGCACACCGCGAGTCAAGGTAGTAGAACCGCCCATGCGTGGGCATAGGCCCGGCTTAACCGCTGGGTGTAGAAAGGACAAGGGCTCGTATGGCTTCTGGAACCGTCAAATGGTTCAACCCGGACAAGGGTTTCGGTTTCATCGCTCCGGATGATTCTTCGGATGACCTCTTCGCTCACTTCAGCGCAATCCAGACTACTGGCTTCCGCACCCTCGAAGAGGGCCAGCGCGTTGAATTCGTTGTAGCTGAGGGCCCGAAGGGTCTGCAGGCAACCGAGATCACCCCGCTGTAAGCGCACGCTACAACAGCGCATAATTACATAACATTCTTAACCCCAACGTGGCAGCCCTAGCATGGCACCCCGATGCGGTAACCCTAGTCGGTAGCCCCGTTATGGCGTCCACGTTGCGGTAGCCCCCGATGCGGCGAAAGCGAGCAGTAATCTGTTCAGCTTTCGCCGCATCGTACATTGAGGCGATAATCTGGGAACACCTCACCTCGCCAACAAGGGGAAGACTGTGGCAAACAAGAAGCTTAAAAGCGTACGTGGGCTGCGATCGGTGCCGCTGCTGCCGTGAGTGGTGTGGCCGTTCGTGATCTACTCCAGAAGAAGAACGCGGTTCTGCGTAACTATCCGGTGCTGGGGCATGCGCGGTATCAGCTGGAGAAGATCCGCCCGATGATCCAGCAGTATTTCATTGAACGTGACTGGGATGGCCGCCCGTTCGACAAGACGACCCGAGACCTCATCAACGCACGCGCCGACGGCAAGAAGGCCGAGGAGGCTTTCGGTACGTTGGCGGAAGTCAACGAGGTCGGTTTCGAGTGGATGGTTCACTCGATGAACCCGCTCGAGCCGCCGCAGACCCCGCCTCGTGTTGAGATCGGTGGACCGGACTGTAAGCAGCCGTATTCGATGTCGTTGCTGAACATTTCCGCGATGAGCTTCGGTTCCCTCTCAGGTAACGCGATCACGGCCCTGAATAAGGGTGCGCGAATGGGTAATTTCGCGCACGATACCGGTGAGGGCGGGTTCACGCCGTACCACCAGCAGGGTGGCGACCTGATCCTCGAGGTCGGTACGGGTTATTTCGGTGTCCGCGATCAAAGCGGCAAGTTCGATCCGGAGCGTTTCCGTGATGTCTCCAGCAACGAGCAAATCAAGGCCGTTGAGATCAAGCTGTCCCAGGGCGCTAAGCCCGGCCTCGGTGGTGTCCTGCCTGGCCCGAAGGTGACGAAGGAGATCGCGGAGATCCGCGGCATCCCTGAGGGCGTGAAGTGTGTCTCCCCTCCGGGGCATTCAGCGTTCAAGACCCCGACCGAGCTGATCGAGTTCATCGCTAAGACCCGCGAACTCTCGGGCGGTAAGCCGACCGGATACAAGTTGTGCGTGACCTCCGTAGATGACGTCTTGGCGATGTGCAAAGCGATGATTGAGGTTGGCACGGCGCCGGACTTCATTGTGGTCGATGGCGCTGAGGGCGGTACCGGTGCCGCTCCGGTTGAGTTCGAAACCCACATGGGTATGCCGCTGACGCAGGGTCTCATGATTGTGCATAACGCTCTGGTGGGTGCCGGTTTGCGCGATAAGGTCAAGATCGGTGCTTCCGGCAAGATCGCTGAGGGTAACGCTATCGTCAAGCGCTTGATTCAGGGCGCTGACTTCACGAACTCGGCGCGCGGGATGATGCTCGCGCTGGGTTGCATCCAGTCTCTGCGTTGCGCTGAAGGTACCTGCCCTGTGGGTGTCGCGACCCAGAACCCGCGCCTTGAGCGCGGCCTGGACGTGGATGTGAAGGCTAATCGGGTCTATAACTTCCACCAGGCAACCGTTGCCCAGGCGATCAAGATCATGGCTTCGATGGGCGTGACCCGCCCTGAGGACCTCTCCCCTGCGATGTTGCGCCGCAACGTCTCCCCAGACAACAACGATTCCTTCGCTCGCCTGTTCACGTGGCTTGAACCAGGTGAACTGCTGAGCGATTCCCCACGCATGTGGAAGGAACACTGGGCGAACGCGAGCTCGAGCCGCTACGGGCTCGGCAACGCGACAACCGCCCGCGCTTAGCAGGGAGGCAGGCGCGGCGCGCGGGGCAAACGCGCCTTGCGTGAACGTGGGTTGCGCCCGGCCCGCGCCGGGCCCATACGTGGGCCAGGCCGGAATATTTCGTTTGAGGGCACCGTTGGAATAGCTAATATGGCTACTTCAACGGTGTCCCCTTCACCTTCAACTGACCACTCCACTGCCCCAGCGCTTTCGATGCTGGATTTGGTTCCTGCGCGCCGTAACGATGGTCCGCAGCAGCCCTTCGTCAACGCGGTTGAGCTCGCCCAAGCCGCGGAACGTACCGGCTACCAGAGCTTGTATTACGCCGAGCATCACAACATGCCTGAGATCGCATCGACGGCTACCGCGGTTTTGATGGGGCACGTCGCCGCCCGCACCGAGACGTTGGGTGTGGGTGCGGCCGGTGTGATGCTGACGAACCACGCCCCGCTCGTGGTGGCTGAGCAGTTCAAGATGCTCGAGGCCCTCTACCCTGGACGCATCCAGCTCGGCCTGGGCCGGGCTCCTGGTACGGATCAGGCGACGGTGCGCGCTCTGCGCCGCTCCCCTGAAGCCGCGGAGCATTTCCCTACTGACGTCATGGAGCTACTCGGGTATTTGGATGGCCCGTCGCGCATCCCTGGGGTCGAGGCGTTCCCGGCCACACCGGATGCCAGGATCCCAGTCACTATCCTGGGGTCCTCGCTCTACGGTGCGCAGCTGGCCGCCAAACTCGGACTCCCCTACTCTTTCGCCTCGCACTTCGCGCCAACCCACTTGCAGGAGGCGCTTGAGGTGTACCGGAGCGAGTTCAAACCGTCCGAGCGTCTGGAGAAGCCTCGCGTCACCGTGGCTGTTGGCGTTGTGGCCGCACCGACCGTGTCTGAGGCGAACCAGCAGTTCCAGCACGCGCTGCGCCGCCGCGTGCAGTCCATGCTGGGCAGGCATCGTCCGCAGCCTTTTACCGAGGCTGAGATCGACCAGATCCTGCAGATGCCGGCGGGTAACCAGGTGCGAAACATGATGAGCTATTCCGCGGTGGGCACGCCGGATCGTGTGGTTGAACAGCTCAAGAATATGGCCGAGGAGACGCAGGCTGATGAGCTGATTCTCGCCCACCAGGCCGTGGCGCATGAAGACCGGCTCGCCTCCGTCATCGCAACCGGCGAGGCCTGGCAGAAGTAACGGGAAGGATCCATGCAGATGCAAACTCACCTCGTGCACGCCAGCGTGCACCAAGGCTTGGGCCTCATCCGCCTCAACCGGCCTGAAAAGCTCAACGCTTTGACCCCTGAGATGGTCGATGCGGTCCACACTTCCCTCCGTACATGGCGGTATAACGGGGACGTCAAGGCCGTGGTTTTGCTGGGTGAGGGCGAACGTGGGTTCAGTGCGGGCGGTGACCTGCCGAATTTTCGCCGCATGCTCATGGCGGGCGAGGCCACGCAGATGCTGGGCATCTTGGCCGCCGAGTTCGAGCTGGCGGCCGCGATCCAGACCTACCCTAAGCCGGTGATCGCGTTCATGACCGGGGTCACGATGGGCGCGGGCTTCGGGCTGGCATCGGCGGCTTCGGTGCGGATTGTGACCCCGGATTCGCAGCTTGCGATGCCGGAGGTGCGCATCGGCTATGTTCCGGATGTGGGTGGTTCGCTGTGGCTGGGCCGGGCGCCGGGCCGGATCGGCGAACACATGGCACTGACTGGGGATGCGGTGGGTGCCGGGGACGCTGTCGAGTTCGGTCTGGCTGATTTCTGCATCGAGCAGGATGCCGTGGATGACGTGCTCACCTCGATCGCTGACCTGTGTGCTTTGCCTGGTCAGGATTTGGCGGTGGGCGTGCACATCATGCATGGTGCGCCGCAGCGTTCTGAGTTGAATGTTCAGCGGGCCTGGATCGATGAGGCGTATTCCGGCAGTGATGTCGCTCAGATCCTGAAGAATCTGGGTGCCTCCCCGTGGCCGGCGGCCGCGAAGGCTGCTGAGCGGATTCGCGCTAACGCGCCGATCGCGTGTGAGATTGCGTTGCAGCTCGTGCGTGAGTCCCGCGCCGAAGACGAGCTGCGGGGCGCGCTCGAACGTGAGCACCGCGCGGCGTCCTACGTCATGGACACCCCCGATGTTGTTGAGGGGATCCGTGCGCTGCTGATCGATAAAGACAAATCACCGCGGTGGTCGGTGACCCGCGCCGAGGATGTCGATACAGACCGGGTTGCCCGCATGCTCGAACCCCAGGACGATGAGCTCGGCCTGTGGGACGACGGCGAAGACGGCGACTGGTAGCGCCGGCACTGACACACGCCCGGCGCTGTCCCGCCCCCCGTTGCCTAGCCACCAGTATTGACACCTGTGGCCCGCTCGAAAGATTCGAGCGGGCCACAGTACTTCATCCCCTTGGCGCTATTCTGAGGCGCTACTTGCGGGTGACGTCGCCGAGTGCTTCGCTGGCGAGCTTGTTGACGGTGCCGTAGCGGTGCGCGGTCATGGTCACGGATTGTTCGCGCACGAATGGCAGCATTTCGATGCGGCCCGAACGTGTGACCGGGTGCGCGTTGACGGCGAGGTCTGGGGCTTGGGTCGTGGCCTCGCGGGTCGCCTGAACCAGCGCGTCCATCTCTTCTGTTCCTTCGCGTCCGATGAGGCGCACGCGGCTTCCGTCCGGGTTCGCGGACAGCTGTCGGCAGGTTTCGAGCCAGGCTTCTTCGTCTTCTATGACGACCGCGGCACCCAGCTGACGGTAGGCATCGGCGATACCGATGGGTGCCTCGTCTGGCAGTGAGACTTCCATGCGCTGTTTAGCGCCGGTTCCTACGCGGTCGGTCACGGAGCGCAGTACGCGCCAGCCTGCGGCAACCACGCGTGCTAGCAGCACGAGGTCGGCTTCTTCGATGGTTGCCACGCGGATGCGTACCTTGACGGGACGGTAGCGCAGACCGTTGACCTCAACGTCGAGGCCTGTGGCGTCTTGGAGGCCTTCGAAGAACTCGCTGTCCTTGGCGTCCTGCGCGAGTGCTTTTTCGAGCCAGGCCCGTGGTTCTTCGTTGAAGGTGTGGACCAGCATCGAGTAGTGCGGCGTGGACACGATGACCTCGCGGTCTGCTGGGCCGAGGCCGTGTTCGGAGTCTTCCCAGCGCAGCATCGACGGGACGTAGTTTGGGCCGCCGGCCTTGGTTCCGGTGCCGACCGCGGATTTCTTCCAGCCGCCGAACGGTTGACGCTGAACGATCGCGCCGGTGATACCGCGGTTGATGTAGAGGTTACCGGCCTCGATGTGCTGTTGCCAGTACCGGATTTCCTCGGCATCGAGTGAGTGGATGCCGCTGGTGAGGCCGTAGTCGATCTGGTTGACCCACTGGACGGCTTCTTCGAGGCTTTCGGCGTGCATGATGCCGGTGACGGGCCCGAAGTATTCGGTCAGGTGGAACTCGGAGCCAGGCTTCACACCGGCGCGGATGCCTGGCGAGAACAGCTTGCCGGAGTCATCGAGCGGTTCAGGTTTGAGGACCCAGTTCTGCCCTGGCTCAAGCTGGGTGAGGCCGCGGCGTAGCTTCTCCCCTGGTTCTTCGATGACTGGTCCCATGATCGATTCGGGGTTCTCCGGATAGCCGACCACGAGCGAGTTCGCGGCGTCGACGATCTGGCGGTAGAGGCGCTCGGAGCGGGCTGCCTGGCCAACCAGGATCACCAGCGAGGCGGCCGAGCACTTCTGCCCGGCGTGGCCGAATGCGGAGTCGACGATGTCTTTCGCTGCGAGGTCGTAGTCCGCGGATGGGGTCACGATGATCGCGTTCTTGCCCGAGGTTTCCGCGAACAGCGGCAGGCCTGGGCGCATCTCGTGGAAGGCCTGAGCGGTTTCGTACGCGCCGGTGAGGATCACGCGGCCCACGCGTTCGTCGGTGATCATCGCGTCGCCGAGGTCGCGGGAGGAGGCGTCGATGAGTTGCAGGATCTCGCGTGGGAGCCCGGCTTCATCGAGCGCTTCCCAAATGCATTCGGTGAGCACTGCACCGCAACGGATGGATGCGCGGGCTGGCTTGATCACTACCGCGCTGCCCGCGGCGAGCGCGGAGATGGTTGAGCCGGTTGGGATGGCTACGGGGAAGTTCCATGGCGGGGTCACGAGCGTGACTTTGTCCATGACGGGTTCCGCGCCGGCGATTGCGCCGAGGTTGCGTGCTTGTTCGGCGTAGTAGTTGCAGAAGTCGATGGCTTCGGAGACTTCCGGGTCGCCTTGGGCCAGTGTCTTGCCGGCTTCGGAGCCCATGACTTCGAGCAGGTCGGCGCGGCGGGCTTTCATTTTGTCTCCGGCGCGGTGGAGCACGTCGGCGCGTTGGTCTGGGGTGAGGCCTTGCCACACGTCGGCGGCTTTTTGGGCGGCGTCGTAGACCTCGTTGAGGCGTGTGGTGTCTTTGACTTTCGCTGCGGCTACGGTATCTGTGCCGAGGGTGCTGGTTGGGATGTTCTTGAGGATGTCTCCTCCCCAGAGGCGGTTCCATGCCAGGTCCGGGTCGGTGTCCGGTTCGTTGGTGAAGGTGCCGCCCCAGGTTGGTTGGGTGAAGTCTTCTTTGTTGCGGTCCTGGAAGCGGCGCGGTACGGGCGCCTCCGTCCATTCTGACAGGATGCTGACAGATTCGCGGAAGCGTTCCTCTTCCTGCTTGAACGCGGCAGGGTCTTCGTCGAGGTTGAAGACCTCGGACATGAAGTTGTCTTCAGTCGCGCCCTCTTCGAGGCGACGCACGAGGTAGGAGATCGCAACATCGAACTCATCCGGCTTGACCACCGGCGTGTAGAGCAGAAGCCGGCCCACATCCTGCCGCACCGCTTGGGCTTGCTGGCTTGCCATGCCCAGCAGCATCTCGAATTCGACGTCCTTGCCACCCGGTTCGATGCCGCGGGCACGCATCAGATGCAGGTGCAGCGCGATGTCGAAGAGGTTGTGGCCTGCGATGCCGAGGCGCACGTTCTTGACGTGGTCCTGGGTCAGTGCGTAGTCAAGGATCGCTTTATAGTTCGCGTCAGTGAGCTGCTTGGTGGACCACACGGTCTGGGTCCAGCCGCGCATCTGCGCTTCGACCTGTTCCATCGGCAGGTTCGCGCCCTTGACCAGGCGCACCTTGATAGGGGCCCCACCGTTGGCCACGCGCTCTGCGGCGAAGCGCTGGAGGCGCTTCATCGCAGCGTAGGAATCCGGCAGGTAGGCCTGCAGCACGATCCCGGCCTCGGTGTTTGTGAACTCGTCCTCGCTCAGCAGCTCGGTGAAGACCGCGAGCGTGAGGTCGAGGTCCTTGTATTCCTCCATGTCCAGGTTGATGAAGGTGCGTGGACTGGAATTGTTGGCCGCGCGATACAGCGGGCGCAGGTGCTCCACGATGTCGGTCACGGCTTCGTCGAAGGCCCACGGGCTGTGCGGCGCCACGGTTGCGGAGACCTTGATGGATACGTAGTCCACGTCGGAGCGTTCGATGAGCTCCTTGGTGCCCTTGACGCGGTGCGCGGCCTGGTCTTCGCCGAGGATCGCTTCGCCCAGCAGGTTGATGTTGAGGTCGATACCCTCGGTGCGTAGCTCCTTGATCGCTTTGGTGAGCTTGTCTGGGCGGGCATCCACGATGAGGTGGGAGACCATGTTACGAAGTGCGGCGCGGGCGGCCGGGATCACGACGCGTGGGGCGAGCTTACCCAGGGTTCCACCGGCTTTGACTGCGCTTTGCAGGTACCACGGCAGGAACGCTGGGACCTTCGCTGCGATCTCGTTGAGGGCCTTCGCGGCTGCCGCTGGGTCCTCGGTGCGGATCACGCGGTCCACGAACCCGACCGTGAAGTCGAGGCCGTCTGGGTCAGAGAGCACGCCGGCGAGCTGTTGGGCCGCCTTATCGACGGGGTAATCGCGGGCTGCGGTGAGCCAGTCACGAACCTGCTGTACGGCTTCGTCTGTGAGGTCCCATGGGCGGACCAGTCCTTCCATGTCTGGCCCGTGCCAAGCGATGGGCCGGCGGGTGATCGATTCAGCCGTGTGGCGTCCCGTCATGCGTACGTGCTCCTATCTTTCGTGTCAATAACTAACGTGTTTCCGTGGAAAATCTAGCTGGCGTTCAGGATGCTCTCAGCGTAATTTGAGCTTCTCCCTGGCTATATCTCTATTTTGCCGTAGGGTTGTAAGCAGAAGGCATCCTCAAGGTGTGGGTGCTGTTTTATTCTGAAAGGCGGTGTTGGCTTTGGGTATTCTAGGTTGGATTCTAGTAGGTCTGATTGCTGGCGCTATTGGTAAGGCGATCATGGGCGACTCGATGGGAATCATCCCAACGCTCGTCGTCGGTATCATTGGTGGTCTTCTTGGTGGTTGGCTCGGTTCCGTTATCTTCGGTAAGGGAACCGGCGGCTTCTTCGAGCTGAGCACGTGGATCTGCGCGATCGCAGGTACCTGCATCCTGCTGGGTATCTTGGGAATCTTCTCCCGCGGCTCCGCACGCGCTAAGTAATAGACCTAGCTCTATACAACGGTTTCTATACAGCGGTTTCTAGACAGCGGTGCCCCACCAGGTTTGGCCTGGTGGGGCACCGTTCTTTAAGCCCGCTGACTTCTAGATGGCTGCTTGCACTGCGCTGTTGCGGCGCTGCGTTGGATACCTGGCGCCGGGCTATTGACTGGGCGCCGCGTGCTTATTCGGCGTCGCGCGGTGTGCGCAGGCCGAAGTACACGGCGATCGTTACCGCGAGGGCCAGCACCCCTGCGACCGTGGCGGTCACGGTGACGCCCGAGTCGAAGGCCTGCGATGCTGCCTGCAAGAGTTCTGCGGCACGTTCGTGCGGGAGGCCGGCAGCCACATCGTGCGCTGCAGCGAGCGAAGAGGCTGCTTGTTCACCCTGGGCCTGGCTCAGGGCCGCAGGCGGCACGAGGTGCGCGGTGTAGAGGGCGTTGAGTAGCCCACCCAGAACGGCGGCCCCCATGACGGTGCCGAATTCGTACGCGGTTTCAGACATCGCGGACGCGGCACCGGCTTTTTCGGAGGGCACGGCGGTGAGCACAAAGTCGTTCGAGAGGGTCTCCGCCATGCCAGCGCCAGCACCAATGAGGAGGAACGCGACCATCGGAACCCAGTCGCCTCGTCCCACGAACACCGCGAGGATCCCGTACGCGAGCGCACTGCACAGAAGACCTGCGACCATCGCGGCGACCGGGCCCGTTTTCCGGGCCACCGGAACAACGCCGAGACCAGCGACCACCGTCATGACCATGCCGGGCAGCATGAACAGCGCGGCCTCCGCTGGGCTGCGGCCCTCGATGAGCTGTAGGTGCTGGGAGAGGTAGTAGAGGAAGCCCACGAGCGAGAACATCGCGAGCAGGTTGATGATCAGTGGAAGCGCGAACGCCTTGCGAGAGAGCAATCGGACGTCCAGGAACGGAATGTCCGCACCCAGTTGGCGGCGCACGAAAACGAAGCCGACAGCCAGCGCGAACGCGATAGCGGCCAGGCCGACCCACAGCTGTTGTGGCAGGGTCTTGATCCCGTACGTGAGAGGAAGCAGGGTTGCCATAGCGAGCGCGATGCTCACAACATCGAGCGGGCCCGGGTTCGGGTCCTTCGACTCCGGTAGCAACAGAGGCGCGCCGATCAGGAACGGGAGCAGGATCGGGACCGCCATGAGCAGGACGGAACCCCACCAGAAGAAGTTCAGCAGCAGTCCGCCGATGATCGGTCCGAGTGCCGCGCCCGCCGAGAACGTGGCCGCCCACACCGCAACCGCGGTGGTGCGTTCGCGAGGGTCCGGGAAGATGTTGCGGATCAAGGACAGCGTGGCGGGCATGAGCGCGGCCCCGAACACGGCCTGCAGGGCACGGAACACGATGAGCATTATCGGGCTCACCGAGAACGCGGCGATACCGGAGACCACCGCGAAGCCGACCGCGCCGATCATCATGATGCGGCGGCGACCAATCCGGTCACCCAGGTTCCCCATCGGGACCAAGAGCCCCGCCAAAACCAGCGGGTAGATGTCCAGGACCCAGAGTTGCTCGGTTGCGTTCGCGTGCAGTTCAACAGCGATTTCCGGTAGGGCGAGCACCATCACGGAGTTATCGACAGAAACCAGCAGGACAACAATCATGAGCAACGCCAACGCGGCCCAACGCCTGCGGGCGCTCGGGATCAGCTGCTCGTATTTACCGTATTGGGGGGACATAAACTTTCTCGAAAAACAACAAATAACAGGAGCGCAAGCGTGCTCTGGTTAGCCGCGGAGGATCGCTTTGCGTTCCCTCCAAGCGCGGGCTTTGCGTTCCGATAGCGGCATCGGCTGCTCATCCTCAGGGAGCGCGGAGTCCGCGGGGACCGCGATGAAGGTGTTGAGCCATCGCGCGTTCGGGTCGGAATCGATGAGGAAGGATTTTAGCAGCAGCGTTGCCGGCAGTGCCAGGAGGGCTCCGAGTGGGCCGAGGACCCAGACCCAGAACAGCAGGGACAGGAAGGACACGGTTGGGGTGACGCCCACGGATTCGCCGGCGAACTTCGGTTGGATGATCGATTGGATCACGAAGTTCAGTACCGAGTACGCGACGATCACCGCAACGGCCGAACCCCAGCCTTTCTCGAGGAAAGCCAGCAGTGCGGGTGGGATGAGGCCGATGAAGAACCCGACGTTGGGGATGTAGTTGGTGATGAAGGAGAGGATGCCCCACACCCATACCAGCGGGATGCCGAGCAGCCAGAGCGCGCCGACGTCGGCGATCGCGACGATGAGGCCGAACACGGTGGTGACGAGCCAGTAGCGGCGCACGCCGTAGGCGAAGTCGTTGGTAACGATGAGGGCGCGCGGCTTGGTGATGCGCAGCAGCTGCTGACGTGCGTGCAGGCCAGCGGAGTCCATTGCGAGGAACAGGGTCGCGATCACCAGGGTGGTCAGTAGAGCGAGGATTGAGGAGACGTTGGAGAACAGTGGCGCCAGCAGCGACATGACGTCGTTCGGCTGGATGGATTGCAGTGACTTGGTGATTTCGCTGAAGTCCAGGTTGAGTTCGAGCGCGGTCTTCTGTATCCACTGCCACGCTTCAACGAACTGTTCGTTATAGGACGGCATGAGTTGGATCAACGCGAGTAGCGACCACACGATGAGCCACACGAACAGCACCAGGATCACGAGCACCAGCAAGAGCGAGACCATCGCACCCACGAACGGTGGGACCCAGCGTTGCAGGAACTTCTGGACCGGGTACACCACGATCATGAGGTTCAAGCCCAGGAAGACCGGCGCGATGATGTCTTGTAGATCGCGCACGAACATGAGGATGATGCAGGTGGCGGCGAGCCCGAGCGTCACCTTGATGAACCGAGGCATACCGGCTTGTTGGTCTTCACCCCACTTGCGGGCCTTACCCGCGGAGGCAGAGAACTCCTCCTTGGGTTTGCCGGCGTCATCCAGCGGGATCACTCCGATGCTGCGGGCTGGCTTGAACTCGTCCGCGTCGGTGGCGGTGTCACGTGGCTCTTCCTGCAAGGCGGAGGTGGAGGCGCCTGCCGCATCGTCCGTTGCGTCTTCGGGTTTCGGGGCTTTGGATTGCGGGGCTTCAGTTTGGGTGTCCACGGGTTCGGCGTCTTCTGTTTTGGCGCCGTCTGGGTTTTCGGGGGTGGGCACGATGGGGATTTCGCCGGTCACAGCATCGTTCGAGTCTGCTGTGTATTCATCTGACGATTCTTGACGTCCAGACATACTTCTCCCCTAGCTTCAACGGATACTTCGGCCCATTCGCACACCATTCTATGGCGCGATGACGGCTGCGCGGCGACTGTTGCGCTCCGGCGTCAAACGGGTGTGTTTTCGGGTTGAGTTTGGGTTAGAGGCGGGTGGGGCGCGAGCTCGTTTCGGGCCCGGTTTGGGTTCGGTTTGGGTTCGCCTATCGGGCGTGGTATGGTTTCATCTGTTCGCCGCGGCGCGGTCCAGTGAGGACCTGCAGGCAGAGCGGACAGCGCAGGAATTATAAGTGAATTATTGTGGCTTCTGCTTTGCGGGGGTATGGCGCAGTTGGTAGCGCGTCTCCATGGCATGGAGAAGGTCAGGGGTTCGAATCCCCTTACCTCCACGTTTGTAATGTGTCGGGACATCGTTCACACGATGTCCCGACATTTTTTATGCCCAGGGGTTTTGATGTGTCGCGACTGAACTGTTGTGAGGGACCTGCGTTCCGCTTCTTCGGTGGATGTGTCAAGACATCGTTCCGCTTTATGTGGTTAGCAAAGACGACTGGGCAAAGTGTCTATAGTCTGGCGGTTGCCGGTGTTCCCGGGGCTATTCTGCTGCCGCTGCGGCTGCTGTACACCGGTGTAGCTACGGTTCGCGGCTGGCTGGACAGCTAGTTTCTGCGTCACCCCGTGCCTCGACGTGGGGGCGTCGGTGGACCGGTCAGGCCTTGCAGTGGTGGGAACGATGTCGTGACAGATGGGTGAAGGATGTCGTGCGACATGGTGGAAGGGTGTCGTGAGAGATCTGTGGGTGGGTTGGGGTGGTGAGGGGTGAACGATGTCGTGAAACCAGACAGTTCCCGTCGCCAGCGATGCACTGGGCTACGCGACACCGACCAACACCGAAGTTCTTGGCGAAGCGTGGCCTGAGCTGTATCGAGCGTACGTCGACGACCTCGCAGCGATCGAGTGGTTCGACCTGCATGACCCGATGAACTCCCGCTTTGCCCATGCGATCGATCCGGCAGCACGCGGTGAGCACCCTGCACCCCGATAGAACCGTTCGGCTGGTCAGGTGATGCGTCCTAACATGGAGACATGCCAGCAATCGGACGCTTCACGCAACTCGTCTTTGAGTGCAAGGACCCCACAGCGGAAGCACTCTTCTGGCAGAAAGTCCTGGATCTTGCACCGGCCACCGGTGATGACCAGTGGTTGACGCTGGACTGGGAGCCTGTCGGACGCCTCTCTTTCCATCGCGTCTCCGATTACGAACCCCCGCAGTGGCCGGGCCACAGAGGCGAGCTGCAGGTTCACCTTGACCTGCTAGTCGATGACCTCTCGGAGGCATGTGCCGCCGTCGAAGCAGCAGGCGGCCACCCACTCACTGAGGTCTTGGACCCAGGCCCGAAAGCCTGGCGCATCTACGCTGACCCCGCAGGCCATCCCTTTTGCCTCGTCACAGTGCCCGAATGACCCCTTCCTAGTCATCGTCAGACCTGGCGGCAGAGTGGGAGGGCTGCGGCGGTGAAGGCTTTGGCTTGTTGTCCTGCGAGGAGTCGGGTTTCGCAGTTGGCTTGGATGGCGGCTTGTTCGAGGGCGGCGAAGTGGGCGTCGAGGTCTTCGATCGTGGGGGCGGTGACGGCGATGAGGCCGGTGTAGCGCAGCACCCCGTGCCCGGCGGTCAGGTCGGCTTCTTGCTGGAGAACATCGTGGTACTCAGCCGTCTGGGAGGCGTCCTCGATCTGTCCGATTCTGGCGCGTTGGGCTTGAGAGCGCGCCGGTAATGGAATAGTTCCTCGCGCTGTCCTGCGGGCGTGGTCCCGACGGCTCGCTCGACCTCATGGAACCCTGCGTTCGTCAAGCACCGCTGGGAGGCCTTGTTCTCCAGGAGCGTGCGTGCTGTCAAGGTTCGCAGTCCACTGTTGCGTGCGAGACGCGACGCCAACTCCAGGCCTCGACGGGCATGCCCTTCTCCGCGTGCATCGGGATGAATCCAGAACCCGACCTCGGCCGCCTCGGAGCTGACGTCGAAGAGCACCATGGAGCCCACGAACCTGTCAGTCTCGGTGTCAGCAAGTGCGAGGACTGCCAGCGTGCCGGTCGACAGGCCCACAGCGGCCTCTTCACGGATCATCCGTCGCACGGAGTCGGGAGTGTAGTCGGGCTCAGGCAGGTGGCCGAAGCGCCGCACAGCTTCGTCCTTGGTTCCGGCTGCATACGCGTCTGCGTCCAGCTCAGAGAGGGGGCGTAGGCGAGTGTTCTCAAAGGTGATCGGGAGGGTGGTGGCATCCAGCATGCGCTAAACCTAACATAGAATGGATAGCTAACTGAAGCGTGTTTGGTTAGGCTGGTGGGGTGAGCTACTGGGAACACCGCAAACCTGTGCAACGTCTCCGCGCAGTGGACATCGGGGAGGTTGCGAGGGCATCGGTAGGGTTACTGGACGAAGGCGGGTTGAGGGCTCTCACCCTGCGATCTGTGGCGCAACAGGTGGGTGTCGCTCCAGCCAGCCTGTACTCCCGCGTCGAATCCGTCGACGATCTGTTCGACCTCGCCCTCGACACAGCGCTTGCAGACGATCCGGTCATGTCCGACTCGATCCGTAACGCTGACCTGCCTGCCCTGATGCAGGCCTTCTTCGCGCACCTCACAGCCCACCGGTGGGCCGGTCGGGTCATCGGTATGCGCGCTCCCAGGGGCCCGGCGTACCTGGCCCTTTCTGAGCGAATGTGCGTCCTACTCGAACAAACAGGCACCCCGGACCCGCTCGGCACTGCCTACCGACTATCCAATTTGGTGATCGGTTCCGCTCTAACTGCTCCGATGGCGCCTGACGAGAAGCATGTCACCATCGACCCTGAGCAAGCTCCGGCCTACGCGCGACTCCACGCGCAGCACCACATCAGCCCGCAGGAGATCCTTGCCGACGGAATCAGCGCTCTCCTCGCCTCGCCCTCCAAGCCGGGTGCGCTTTGAGGGCGAGGCGAGGGAATGCCCGCAAGACCCCTAAAGATTAGTGGGGTCGGTGGCGCAGACGCGGAGGCGGTGCCCGTCGGGGTCAGTGGCGACGAACGTATAGCCGAACTCCAGGGTGGTGGGTTCCAGCGCGATCGGAAAGCCGAGGGTTGTCCAATCGTGGTAAAGCTGGTCGACATCATCGTGGGTGGCGTAGCTCATGGATAGTTCGACGCTGCCTGGTGTGCCGGTGGCGGCGGGGTCGATCTGGTCGCGGGTCTGCAGACCGATGATGACATTGTCGGTGAGGGCGAACACTGCGAAGTCTTTGAAGGTCTCGATGGGCTCCTTATTCAGGGCTTGACGGTAGAAGATGGTGCTGGCCTCGACGTCGGTGACGTAGAGAATCACGCTAGTGGGTGCGAAGGCGGTCATAGCTTCTCTCTCTGTGAGCGCCCCTTTTGGGGACGATTTTGTCGTTACGCTTTTACGAAGCTACGGGTGATAGGTGACATCTTCTGTCATGTATCTGTGCGAGTATTGGGGCATGCGAGCGGATCGGTTGTTGTCGATGATCTGGCTGCTGCGTACCCATGGCGGGCTTTCGACGGCAGAGTTGGCGCAGCGCCTGGAGGTGTCGCGTCGTACCGTGCTGCGGGATGTGGAGGCACTTTCGGCTGCCGGGGTGCCGGTGTACTGCGAGCGCGGCCCCCACGGCGGTGTCCGCCTGATGCCGGGCTACCGCACCGATGTCACAGCGCTATCTGAGGACGAGAGCCGCGCGTTGTTCTCCGCGATCTCATCGTGGGGCCCTGATTCGATTGGCTTGGGTGACGCGTTCGCCTCGGGGCTGCGTAAGCTGCTGGCTGCGGTTCCCGACGCCCATCGTAACCAGAGCCTGGAGGTTGCGTCGCGGATCGTGATTGATCCTCAGGGCTGGTTGCCGCAACCTGATGCGTTGCAACCTGGGGAGGCATTCGCAATCCTCGAAGCCTGCGTGTTCGCCCGTCAGCGGTTGCAGCTGACCTATCGCTCACGCCAAGCCACACGTGCACATGAGCTGATCGTGGAGCCACATGGTCTGGTGTCGGCCGGCAGCGACTGGTATCTATGCGCCAGCACCGAGGGAACGGTGCGGTTCTTCAAGGCAGTCCGTATCGAGCACGCCGCCCCGTTGGCTGAACCGTGCTCCGGACCTGACCTGGATGTGGCCCAAGCATGGCGAGAGCACCGCGGCCGGTTTCTCGACCAGTTCACTCCTGTGAGTGTTGATGCCTGGCTCCTGGCCGCACGGTGGGACGACGCGCGCGAGTGGAGTATCCGCACCAAGCCGATGGATGCGTCCGGGAGCCCACCGGGTGAGGGGTGGCGGCCCGTGCGCCTGGAGTTCACGGACGACCTGCACGCGGTCACCGTCCTGCTACGCCTCGGCTCGGACGTGCGCATCGAAGCCCCCGACGACATCAAAGCCAAGCTCCTGGACCACATCGATCAGGTCGCCACGCTCTACCGCTCGTGATCCTGCTCCGTACAGGCGCCTCTGAGCACCCTGATCTCAGCCGGCTGTAGCCACCATCTGGAGCTGCCAGGCCTCTTGCAGATCGAGGTTAGGAGGCTCCGGCTCACCTGTGTGACGGCCAGGTGAGGGGTGGTTTGGCTGACGATGTCGATGCGGGTGATGTCGGCTGGTGATGGCTACAAGTACTTGCTGCGGACTGTAATGTGTCGGGACATCGTTCCACTGAACTGCTTCCCATTAGTTGGACTGAGAAATCAGTTACCGACTAGTGGGGAGCAGTTCATGTTCGCGAGGGCCTTCGATCATGAGCTTAGCTCCGCCGGCGCACCACAGGACGCCTTTGAGGTAGTGGTCGTACTTCTGGGGTGGTCGTTCGCCGCGGGCGTTGTTGGCGTCGAGGTTGGTTTGGACTCGCAGCCTGGTCTCGGCGTCGACGAAGGGCCGGCGGTCAGGCCGTGTCTTCCTCACGATGGTTGGTGCGTCTGGTCGCGAGGCCGACGCCACCCAGGACGACCGCAAGCCCAATCCACTGCAGGAGCGAGGGCTGCTGTCCGAAGAAGGACCACGCCCACAGCATTGTGACCGGTGCAGTCAGGTAGAGCAGAGTGCTGGTCCTGGTGGCTCCCACCTGGCGTAGGCACCAGATGAACGTGGCGTAGCCGCCGAGGCCAGACAGGAGAACCAGCCAGCTGATTGCCAGCACCAGTACCCCCGTGACCTGCACTGCGAGCCCGTCGGTCAGGAGGGCTATGCCGCTGAAGATCACGGCCGCAACGCTCACTTGCACGGTCAGGCTGGTCACCACGGGCACCTGGGGCTTCCACGAGCGTTCCAGCAATGAGGCCATGGACAGTCCCAGCAGGCTCACTACCACCAGGCCCACGCCTCCCACCCCCGCTGCGCTGATGCCTCTCACGCTCAAGGCGACGCCAACCAGAGCGATGAGCAGGCCAACCCACTGGAGGATGCTGACTCGGTCACCGAAGAAGATGCGCCCCGCCGCGGTGAACTGCCCGCGTGGTAGTCACCCAGAGGCACCGCGACTCAACCGGGACTGCTGAACGCCATTAGATCGAGGGAGGAACAACGCAACTGCTGGGGTGTGCTTCCCGTCTAGCGACGAGGGATGCCTATGGCGCTGGGTGGGGCATCGTCTTTATCCTCCCAGCAGGGCGAGACTGGCTGTGTACGGCTCGGACTTGCTCGCGTTCAGTGTCAGATCAGTGCGTTGCTGTCGTCTGGGTGTAGAGCGCGAGACGAGGGCCGTCGGCCGATCTGACGTACACGCTTGTCATGGTCGCCTCGAAGGGCTCTTCGCCCGCGCGCTGAGCTGTGGCCCGGTACACCAGCGCTGCCGCTTCCGCTCCTACGCGGACGATCCGCTCGTCGCTGATCGTGTAGCTGTCCCATGCCGGCGCCTGGTCGAGGGACGCGACCACGGTGTCCCTGTCCATCGTGAAGCCATTCACGAGGACCATGACGGCGTCTTTGGTCATCAGAGATCCGTAGAAAGACGATCCGGTCTGATTGCACAGCGCATCCCATCCCTGACGCTCGAGCGCACACAGGGCGGGCAGAGTCAACGTGTCCATGTGCTCGACGCTATCACGCGCCGCACCGGCATTTCCTGGCACGACCGGGCGCACGCGACTCGAATGGCGCCGACGCCGGGCGATACCTGGCCGTATCGAACAGCCCAAAGTCCCGTTAGGATAGACCCATCCCTTGGGGTGTGCTTTCTATCTGGCGACGAGGTTCACGAGATGCAACCACGCGCTCACCTGGGCGGTGAGGTTGAAACTGGCAAAGCGTCACGTGTCTCGGGATTGGCGATGGTCCTGCTGCCTTCTGGACTGCTTAACGGCCGTGCGTGTCGCAAATCATGACGCCGGCGATGAGTAAGTGTTTGCGGACTGTCCCGACCGTGTATCCGAACTTACCACCCACACGCTCCAAGGAAGCCCCTTGGTCATACATGGCACGCATCAGCCGAATCTCGCTGCTGGACGGGGAGTGGTTCCGGAGGACGACACCGCGTTCCCGAAGGAAACGAGAGAGTCGCTCATGTCCAAGACCAACTTGCCGGGCCACGGCTTTCAGAGACCCGCCCGCTGCATAGGCGGCTTCCGCTCGTTGAAGAACGTCTTCGGATGCTCGCGACGCCCGCTGCGGATGGCGCCTCCGACTGTGCGTCCTGCGCCGTTCAGCGCGGATCGACTGGTGTGCTCGCACCATCTGAGTCACCGGCGGGGCAAGTTTCGACAATCCTCCCGCTAGGTCCGCGTTTGTAATGTGTCGGGACTGCATTGATGTGGTGGGTCCGCGTTCCGCTTTCCGGTGGATGCGCCAGGACGTCGGGACAAGCCATTGATGCCTAACCTAACTTGACATTCTGAAGCCTTCACGGGTCGCCGAGGTCGCGGCGAACATGCACTAACCCGAGGGCGGGGTTGCAGGCGGTCGAGTCGTTACGGGTGCTGCTGACACGTTGGAGTTGCGGCAGATCGAGCTGGACCGGGCGCACGCGGTGGCGGCACCTGGTCGGTGTCCCGCTGCCTCCACGTAGTGCCTCATGTCAAGTTGATCGCGTAGCCTTAATCGTGCCTCACAGAGATTGATCGCGTAGCCCTGCTTAGGCAGTATGGAGTTTCACCCCACCGGTTTGTCGTTTCCGTCGGTTCTGTTTCGCGTCTTCGACCTCAGCTGTGAGGACCTCAGTCTTCCAACTGGCTTTGGTGATGAGCATGTCCTGATACCGGACAATGTCACGCGTGAGTTCGACCGGGTTGAGCTTCGCGTACTGCGCCCGTAGCGCTCGTTCTTGAGCTACAGAGAGC
>NZ_JAKRCW010000029.1 GCF_022346425.1 Pseudoglutamicibacter albus | reverse complement strand
GGTGAAGAAGTTCATCTTCAGCATCACTGCCTGCCATAACAGTGTCAGCACGTCCCGCTCATCTGGGGTGTCGTAACGGTAGTAGAAACCGTATTTACGGACAATATGGTTGTTCTTTGACTCGACGAGGGCTTGATCATTCTTCTTGTAAGGCCTGGCTCTTGTGAAGAAGATCTTCCGGTCACCTGCCCACTCGATCACTTGGTCGTTGATGAACTCCGACCCGTTATCGCAGTCGAGCCCAGCAATATCAAACGGTAACGCAGCTTCCATGCGGGTGAGGGCGGCGAGCATGTGTACACGTGCGTTATTCCGTAACACTTCCAGGTGGGTCCATCCCGTCTGCACACAAGTGGCGGTCAAAGTTCTGGCGAATTCACCTTTCAGTGTGGGGCCGCAGTGCGCGACCGTGTCACACTCCAGAAAGCCGGGCTCATGCTCTGCCTCGTCGCCGGCTTTCCGGATCATGATCGAGGTGCGTAACAGCGCGCCAGAACGGGTGGCAGAGATCCCTTTCAACTCCAGTGACTGCCGGTGCTCTCGTAAATATCGGTCGATCGTCGCGGCAGACATCTCAAGCAGTTCGGCACGTACCGCAGGCGTGTAGTCGTGTTCACCGTGGCTGAGTTCGCCATGTGCTTCAAGCCGGCTGATCCATTCGGGGAGCATCTGACACATGTATTTCCCGCACGGGTACATCATGACCCGCCACAGCCACACCAGCACCCGTTTCGAGGCTGCCGAGTACTTCGTCGGGCGATGCCGACGACGATCAACTTTCGTCACATTCTTCACGCCCAGGTGTGGGCTGGTGAGATACCGTCTGGCTGATACTCGGGACAGCCCGGTGGTTGCGCAGAACTGATCCAGAATCACAGACTTCTCGGACCTCGTCGCGGTTTTGTAAGCCCGTTTGAGTTGTTTGGTGACTTCGATACGTGTCGACATTGAGACCACACCCTTGTTCATACTTGTTCAGCGTAGGAGTACGCGCTCAAAGTATGTGAGGCACGACTGTAGCTACGCGATCAATATATGTAAGGTACGCCG
>NZ_JAKRCW010000028.1 GCF_022346425.1 Pseudoglutamicibacter albus | reverse complement strand
TGAACTGCTCCCCTTTAGTTGGACTGAGAAATCAGTTACCGACTAGTGGGGAGCAGTTTTCATTGAGAGCACGAAGTTCGCTGAGCGAACATCAGCGTGAGCAGTTGGTTGAGTGTTTCGAGCAAGGCATGGGTTATACAGCCGCTGCCAAGACTCTTGGTGTCTCCAAATACGCCGTCCGTACGCTGCGTCGTCGGTTTCAGCTGCATGGCAGGCTATGTCTTGTGGAGAAACCGACAAAGCAGCAGTACTCGTTCGAGATCAAGAAGGAAGTTGTCCAACGCCACCTTGCCGGCGAGACAAAGATGGATCTTGCCCGTGAATTTGGCCTGTCCTCAGACAAACTCGTCAAAGATTGGTCCCAGAAATGGCGTCAAAGCGGCGATGACGCGTTGAAACCGAAGCCGAAGGGCAGACCCAAAGGCACGGCCGCACCGAAGCGGCTTACAGAAGAAGACAAGCTGCGCCGTCAGATCGCACGGTTGGAAGCGGAAAACGCGTATCTCAAAAAATTGCGGGACTTGAGGAACCAGGGACACGCCTGAAAGTCCAGGCGATCGTCATCCTCAAGTCACAGCATCGTCTGCAATACCTTTTGGATGCGGCAGGCATGCCGAGGTCGACGTTCTTCTACCACCAGAAACGCCTCAACGAACCGGATAAGTACGTGGCACTCAAAGACGCGATCCGGGAGTGCTTCGAACGGAACAAGCATCGCTACGGCTATAGGCGAGTCCTACTTGACCTGCGGAACCAAGGCTGGGTGGTCAACCACAAACTCGTGTACAAACTCATGCACCAGATGGGTCTTCGAGCCAAGATCCGCCAGCGCAGGCCATATGTTTCCTACACTGGGACGATCAGCCACATCGCTGACAACGCACTTGACCGCAGGTTCACCCCGGATAGGCCAAATACCGTCTTTGTCAGCGACGTCACCGAGTTCAGGGTCCAAGGCCGCAAGGTCTACCTGTCACCGGTGATGGACTTGTTCGATCGCTCTATCGTCGCTCACACCGTGGCTACATCACCGTCGACAGCGTTGACCACCGATTCCTTGTCCAAGGCAATCGCAGCGTGTGCACCTGAACCCGGGTGGATGATGCACACCGATCAAGGATTCCAGTACCAGCAT
>NZ_JAKRCW010000027.1 GCF_022346425.1 Pseudoglutamicibacter albus | reverse complement strand
TCGCTAGTAATCGCAGATCAGCAACGCTGCGGTGAATACGTTCCCGGGCCTTGTACACACCGCCCGTCAAGTCACGAAAGTTGGTAACACCCGAAGCCGGTGGCCTAACCCTTGTGGGGGGGAGCCGTCGAAGGTGGGACTGGCGATTGGGACTAAGTCGTAACAAGGTAGCCGTACCGGAAGGTGCGGCTGGATCACCTCCTTTCTAAGGAGCACTCAACACCACAACCCATGTTGAAGCATGGTGGTTGGTGGTGTCAGAGAATAGATGGTGCTGCTGTCACGGGTGTTGACAGGTGCCATGCTCATGGGTGGAATATCAACAAAACCACGCACTCTCTCTTGGGGGTGTGTGGGTCTTGGTGCATTGTTGGGTCCTGGAGCAACAAACCACCAGGTACGTAGCGGGCATGTTTTGTGTTCGTGTGTTTGGTGTGGTTGTTTCTCTAGTGTGTCCCCGGCCTAATACAACACGCTACTGTGTGCGCTGGTTCTTTGACTGGTGTGTCTGGTGTGGTTGGTGGGTGTGGGGTTGTTGTTTGGTTACTGCATAGTGGACGCGAGCATCTTGTGAGGATGACACCCCTTGTGGGGTGTTGTTTTCATGTATGTGATTTTCTCAACCCAACACGGACCGGCTTTCCTTTGGTTGGTTTGTTGGTTGTGTGGGTTGTGTTTGTTGCTCATGAATCAATGGTTTGCATATGTGTGTAAGTTGTTGAGAGCGTATGGTGGATGCCTTGGCATCAGGAGCCGATGAAGGACGTGGGAATCTGCGATAAGCCTGGGGGAGTTGATAACCGGACGGTGATCCCAGGATGTCCGAATGGGGGAACCCCGCATGCTGTGAGGTGTGTGACCTGACACTGAATATATAGGTGTTATGGGGGGAACGAGGGGAAGTGAAACATCTCAGTACCCTTAGGAAGAGAAAACAATAGTGATTCCGTTAGTAGTGGCGAGCGAACGCGGATGGGGCTAAACCTGTATCGTGTGATACCCGGCAGGGGTTGCGGTGCGGGGGTTGTGGGTGTATGTGTCCAGTTACTGCCGTGGCTGGCTGGTGAGGTGCGGGCGTGGAGACGAAGCAGTGTGAGTGCTGCACCGTAGAGGGTGTGAGTCCCGTAGTTGTATTATGTTCCGCCGCTAGATCGTATGACCCGAGTAGCACGGGGCTCGTGGAATCTCGTGTGAATCTGCCAGGACCACCTGGTAAGCCTGAATACTACCTGGTGACCGATAGCGGATCAGTACCGTGAGGGAATGGTGAAAAGTACCCCGGGAGGGGAGTGAAATAGTGCCTGAAACCATGCGCTTACAAACCGTCAAAGCCCTTTATTGTGGGGTGATGGCGTGCCTTTTGAAGAATGAGCCTGCGAGTTAGTGCTGTGTCGCGAGGTTAACCCGTGTGGGGTAGTCGTAGCGAAAGCGAGTCTGAATAGGGCGTTGTAGTGGCACGGTCT
>NZ_JAKRCW010000026.1 GCF_022346425.1 Pseudoglutamicibacter albus | reverse complement strand
AGCATCTGTTTTTATGTTTTTTGCGGAGAGTTTGATCCTGGCTCAGGATGAACGCTGGCGGCGTGCTTAACACATGCAAGTCGAACGCTGAAGCCTGGTGCTTGCACTGGGTGGATGAGTGGCGAACGGGTGAGTAACACGTGAGTAACCTGCCCTTGACTTCGGGATAAGCCCGGGAAACTGGGTCTAATACTGGATATGACTCCTTACCGCATGGTGGGGGGTGGAAAGATTTATCGGTTGGGGATGGACTCGCGGCCTATCAGTTTGTTGGTGGGGTAATGGCCTACCAAGACGACGACGGGTAGCCGGCCTGAGAGGGTGACCGGCCACACTGGGACTGAGACACGGCCCAGACTCCTACGGGAGGCAGCAGTGGGGAATATTGCACAATGGGCGCAAGCCTGATGCAGCGACGCCGCGTGAGGGATGACGGCCTTCGGGTTGTAAACCTCTTTCAGTAGGGAAGCAGCCTCTTTTTGGGGTGACGGTACCTGCAGAAGAAGCGCCGGCTAACTACGTGCCAGCAGCCGCGGTAATACGTAGGGCGCAAGCGTTATCCGGAATTATTGGGCGTAAAGAGCTCGTAGGCGGTTTGTCGCGTCTGCTGTGAAAGCCCGGGGCTTAACTCCGGGTGTGCAGTGGGTACGGGCAGGCTAGAGTGCAGTAGGGGAGACTGGAATTCCTGGTGTAGCGGTGGAATGCGCAGATATCAGGAGGAACACCGATGGCGAAGGCAGGTCTCTGGGCTGTTACTGACGCTGAGGAGCGAAAGCATGGGGAGCAAACAGGATTAGATACCCTGGTAGTCCATGCCGTAAACGTTGGGCACTAGGTGTGGGGGACATTCCACGTTTTCCGCGCCGTAGCTAACGCATTAAGTGCCCCGCCTGGGGAGTACGGCCGCAAGGCTAAAACTCAAAGGAATTGACGGGGGCCCGCACAAGCGGCGGAGCATGCGGATTAATTCGATGCAACGCGAAGAACCTTACCAAGGCTTGACATGGACCGGATCGGCGCAGAGATGTGTTTTCCTTTCGGGGCTGGTTCACAGGTGGTGCATGGTTGTCGTCAGCTCGTGTCGTGAGATGTTGGGTTAAGTCCCGCAACGAGCGCAACCCTCGTTCTATGTTGCCAGCACGTGATGGTGGGGACTCATGGGAGACTGCCGGGGTCAACTCGGAGGAAGGTGGGGATGACGTCAAATCATCATGCCCCTTATGTCTTGGGCTTCACGCATGCTACAATGGCCGGTACAATGGGTTGCGATACTGTGAGGTGGAGCTAATCCCAAAAAGCCGGTCTCAGTTCGGATTGGGGTCTGCAACTCGACCCCATGAAGTCGGAGTCGCTAGTAATCGCAGATCAGCAACGCTGCGGTGAATACGTTCCCGGGCCTTGTACACACCGCCCGTCAAGTCACGAAAGTTGGTAACACCCGAAGCCGGTGGCCTAACCCTTGTGGGGGG
>NZ_JAKRCW010000025.1 GCF_022346425.1 Pseudoglutamicibacter albus | reverse complement strand
CCTTACGTGTACCCAGCGCAAGGGCCTTAAGCGACAGCCTTCTCATCCCAGAGATACAACGTGTGCATGCGCAGAATTTCTCGGTCTACGGCATCCGCAAAATGTGACACGCGATGAACCGTGAAGGCTTTCATATCGGCCGCGATGTCTTCCCTTCGATAAGCTCTGAAGTGTGATGCTCGATACAGACTATTAGCTCATCTTCAGCTGCCAGATGTGAGAATGTCAGGCGCCAGCTCTCTTGTGCGTGTTGCCGGGGCTGCCGTGCGGGTTCGTGTATCGTGACGTGGCGCACCTTTAATCCACGGTAGTGCCGCATCGGGTTCGGCGCTCGTTCTGCTAGCCGTGCTCGCCCTTGAACTTCGACTGCCTGGAGGCCGCAGATGAAGCTTTTTAAGTTGCCGATGATTTGGAGAAGTGGCGACTTCAGGAGAGTCTGGGTATCCAATACTTGCCTGAGTATTTCGCAGGCTATTGCAACGTTTGCAGCGTCCGTAGGGATGATAAATGTCCTCGACGCATCGCCGTTCGAAGCAGGATTGATTGCACCGCTAAATAGTATTGGCCCATTAATGTTTGGATTATTTGCTGGGGTTGCAGTTGACAGAATAGGACGGCGACGAACGTTAATTGGTACGTCGTGGATACGAGCCGGCCTATACAGTATCCTGGTTCTATTGTTTGTCATTGGCTATTTATCGCCATGGCAAGTGCTGCTTGTATTGGGGATTATTGGACTAACCGAAACGTTCTCGAGAGCAGCGCAGACGTCTATTATTCCAAATATAGTGGGACGCGAGAATGTGGGAGATGCTGCTGGTTCCCTGATGGCATCTGAGCAAGTCGTGGCTCTGGTGGGTCCAGCTGCTGGCGGGTTATTGGTTCGGTTGATTCCAGCTCCTCTGGCGTTTGCGGTTAGCGCGACGGCACAGTTTGTGTCTGGAGCTAGTCTGATAAAGGTAAGGAAAGACCCTTGCCCGGACCCGAATGAGGCTTGGCCAAAAGTATCCTCGGCTATCAAAGAAGGGTGGGAGTTCTTAGTCGGACATAAGTTACTTTTGGCGCTCGTATTAACCACCTCTGTTAACAATGCGGCAGCCGGATTATATCAGGCTGCGGAGTCGTGGTTTATTTTAAAGGATTTAGGGATCGCTCCGGAGTTATTCGGAATAGTGTGGTCGCTGAGTGCTGTTGGGGGCGTGGTTGGAGCTGTCGTTGCACCTGGATTGGGCCGGAGGATTGGGCCACTTAGAGCGATGTTTGTGGCTAGCCTGCTCGTGCCGATAAATTTTGCTATTATTCCTTTGTCTGTTCTGGCTCCAGAAATGGCTTTAGTGAACATATGGATTTCATTTACATTATTTGGGATAACTCTTGGAATGTTATCAGTAAATAGCTCTAGTGTTATTGCTATGATCACTCCTGATGAATTGATGGCTCGTGTTTCATCTACTCGTAGGGCTATTACTCAAGGGATGCTGTTGCTGGCAGGAGTTGTTGGTGCGACTTTGTTGGCTACGGTAGGTGCGCTAGTAACTCTCTGGATGGCTGTGGGTGTTGCACTGCTTCAGTGTGTGTTCCTACTGAGAGCTGGGGTTCCTCGGCGTGGAGTACCGTCTGCAGAAGAGCTGCCCGAAGATGAACCTGGCGCCGAGGTCTGGTGCGGGAGGAAGTGACAGTCCCTGTTAGGTCGCGAGGGCCAGGTCCTTGCTCTTCATCGTCTTCCGCTGATTTGAAGCCAAAATGGTGTTTGTTCCGTGTTTTTCAGTGATTCCAGTTTTAGGGCACTCGGGCCTCTCTGTCAGGGGCGCACTCGCGTGGTAATAACACTTTCCAAAATAGCTGTCCAAAAACGATCGTTTTTGAAACGAACGGCGAACCCCGGCGACACGCCGGGGTTTGTTGTTTCAGAAACGTCTTTCAAAACCGAAACGTTGCACAACCTGGCTGTGTACCGTTTTTGATATGGCAGTCATTGGATACGCGCGAGTGAGCACGCGCGAGCAGAACCCGCAGGCGCAGGCGGCCGAGTTGCGCGCGGCCGGAGCCGAGAAGATTTTTGCTGACCGGGGGGAGTCGAGCCGGGAAGCTGCGCGGCCGCAGTGGATCGCGTGCAAGGCGCAATTGCAGCCGGGGGATACGTTGGTCATCCGCGCCCTGGATCGCGTGGCAGGTGAAGAGCGGATGGCCATTGAGATTATCCGTGAGCTGGGGGAGCGCGGTGTGAGGATCAAAAGTCTTACCGAGCCATTCTTAGACGTGGACATATCTACGCCGATGGGCGAAGCCATTGTGGGCATTATGGCGGTCATGGCGCAGCTGCGCGTCTCTATGATCCGAGAGAACACCAAGAGGGGTTTAGCGTACGCGCGCGCTCAGGGGAGAGTCGGAGGGCGGCCGCGCGTTATGGATGCAGACCGCACCGCGACGGCGCGGCAGCTGCGCGAGGAAGGGAAAAGCTATGCGCAGATCGGCAAGATTCTTGGTGTCAGTGCAGCGAGTATTTACCGGTCACTATCGAGTGAAAACCCTTGATCCACAATGATAACTAATGTCATATTTGAAGTGAGGAAATGTTTGTTTCGAGGTTTAGGAGGTTGTTATGAGCCAGCTAGTGGAACGTCCGCAGCATGATGAAATGCGTGCGCAGTTGTTGAAAGCTCGGCAGCGTGTAGAGGTTGATGCGCTGGATTACAAGCGTACTTTGAAGGCTGCTGCTGGTGGGATGACTCAGCGTGAGATGGCGGCGTTGCTGGGTATGTCTCAGCCAGCGGTGGCGAAGGCGTTGCAGCGTGCCCAGGCTGTACCGGCTGTGGTTGGTGAGTTCAACGCTGCAAGCCCTTATGAAGTGTGCCAGCGGTACGCGGCCGGGTTTATTGATCGTACCGAAGTGGTGCGCCAGTTGGTTGCATGGCCGTATAAGCCGACCCCCTGGGCGAACGAGTACGGCGAGTATGAAGAGAGCATGGACGGAACCTGGGAAGAGGTTGTCGAAGCGGCCGATAACGGCTTGATTGACGATGCGATCTACGATGAAGTTTTGATGAAGACGGCTGATTAGGTAGCGAGCAACCGGAGGGTGAATCGTTGGCTAACGACGAATTGATAGAACGACATTACGCGGCGCTGCGTCAGGTGCTGGCTGATCCTGATATGAACCCGCGAGGGCCATATGCCACGATCAGTCAAGAGCAGTATTTCGACAACAGCGGAGCGCGGCCGCGCAGCACGAGCGAGCGGCGCGCGCTGCATCGTCAGTGGATTCAAGAGGTGATTGATGACGCGGCTAGGCGCGGTGAAATCAAGCACGAGGGAAGAGCCATTGTGATGGCTGGACCGCCCGGAGCTGGTAAGGGAACCGTGCAGCGGGAACGCTTGAATGATGTTCCTGGTTATGTTCAGTGTGACCCGGATATGTTCAAAGAGAAGATCATTCAGCATGAGCTGGACAGTGGCAATCTGGATCGTCTGAAAACTCCATTGGTGAAAGAACTTGAAGCCCAAGGGTACACGTTCGCACCCATGGAGTTTGCTGCGTTAGTGCATGAAGAATCTTCCATGCTCAGCCGTAAGCTGCAAAAGGCACTGCGCAAGGATGGCACGAACTGAAGCGTCCTGGGTTTAGTTTCGCTTCTTTTACGGCCCTGTGTTGATGGGCTGGGTGAGATAGTACTCGGTTTCGACTTCCTGTGGGGTGGCGTAGTCCAAAGCTTCGTGAAGCCGCTTAGTGTTCCACCAATGCACCCACC
>NZ_JAKRCW010000024.1 GCF_022346425.1 Pseudoglutamicibacter albus | reverse complement strand
CCTTGATTGGTGAGCGTGATGCTCAGGTGGCTGAGGCGATGTCTGATTTTCAGATGGATGGTGTGGATGCTGAGTATCAGCATGTTGAGAAGCGGTGGCATAACGCTTCGAATGAGGTGCGCGGGATTATTAGTTTGGTGCGTGAGACGTTGGCTAGTAATGATGAGACGGCTGTGTCTACGCAGTCGCGTGCTCGTAATGCTGTAGCGAATATCGGCTAGCCATAGGCGTACCCCTCCTTTGTGTTGGGGGTTGGATGGACTGTTCTTTCAGAAAGCTGTGACACATGTACTATTCGATTGTTCATTCGGGTGCGTCCAAGACCGTCAAAGCGACGCAGGAAAATGCTCAAGACTTGGATGATGCCCTGAAGGATGTTAAATCCGCGTTGGACGACCTTGGAAACGTGCTGAAGCATTCAAATGCCGTCGCTGGTGCGGTGACCGCTGTCAAAGAGGGTGCTGTTACGCCTGCTGCAGACACAGTGATGTCTAAGGTCCGTACCGCGACTGGTTCCACCAGTGATGCTTTAGATTCCTATGCGCAGGGTGATCAGACAATGTCTTCTAATGCCGGTTCTGCGCCGGGTAGTCCAGACATGCCGGGGGTGGGGTAAGTGAGTTTTGCTGTTGTTGATCTCGATGATCCCGGCGAAATTAGGGCAAAGGCATCTGATGTTCGGTCAAAGTTTAACGACGCTGCAGATGCCATGCAGGTGGTCCGTAAAGGCTGGAGTCCAATTCAAGACCACTATGCGGCTCCGGAGGCGCCTACCGTGTCAGGGGCTATGGATGCTCCGCATAAGATTGTTGGCGACTTTGATGACGCCGGCGATAAGATCAAGTCTGCCCTAGATGATTATGCCTCTGACCTTGACGGTCTAAAGGAGCGCCGCAAGGCACTCATAGACAAAATTAATGACTATAAGGCGATGGATCCGGATGATGACGATGAATCCGGGCAGGAGGATAAGGAGAAGCTTCGAAAGGAAATCGAAACCGAAGCTATTTCGCTGGCAGAGGATAAAGACGATATCCAGAATCGATGCCGGGACCGTCTGTTAGCAGTCAGCATCGATGAAAATGATGCTTCTGATGCCAAAGACAAAGCACCCAGGGCGAAAGAAGGTGCCGGAGGCGGCAAGACTAGTATTACCGGCACATTCGCTAAAGGACTGGTCGATGATGTTCTCGGAAGGAATGGTCTTGCAGGGCCAGGGGGCCACATATTGCAAGGCCTAGCGGTCAGTGTAAGTACCTTTGAAAAATCCATAATACTTGCTTCGGCTAAGTACACGACGATCCAGCCTCGAAATAACTGGTTGCCTAGTGGCTTACAACGGATTGCTATGAGCGGCCCCATAGGCGCGCGCGTAATCAGGGGACTTACTGGTTGGGAGGAATCACTCCTGGTATCGGTAAAAAGGGATCGAATCGAACTTCCTTCATGACAAGCGAACATCCGGGTAACTACACACGTAGCCCTGCTAACTTCAAAGACGGGGTGCGCATATTCACGGCACGAACCGTGGCCCAGCTCGGTGATGTGAATAATCGAAAGGCTAACCCTAACCAGTCAGCGACCAAAAAGAAGCTCCAAGTAGCCAGCAAGTGGGGTGGTCGTGTAGCTATTCCTGTTGCTGCGGGGACTTCGCTTGCCACGAGCTGGCAGGAAGACTCGAAGAAGTATCCGAGCATGGGCAACGGCGAAAAGGCGACTCGTGCGGCTGCAACGACCGCTACCACCGTAGGTGGTGCTTTGGCTGGTGCTAAGGGTGGAGCTGCGGTAGGTGCCGCGGTCGGTACGTTCTTCGGCCCTGGCATCGGAACTGCAGCGGGCGCTATCGTCGGTGGAGCTGTGGGTGGCGCAGCCGGCGGTCTAGCTGGTGGCTGGGTAGGCGATAAGGCCAAAGATGGCGTGTCATGGGTGAAGAATCGACTGTGATCGATCACATGGACAGCGATTCCGTCGAGTCTGCAGCAGCCAGGTACGAGGTGATTGGGGCTGAAAGAGCGTCGGATGGAAGAGAGGACAACCTAGCTCATGCATAACCCAGAGATTGAGTTCACGCTCTCAGAGCATCGTGATGCACGGTTCAGGCTCCCCATCCCGCAAGACTGGGAGATGGACACCTCCGGTAGTGATCAAGGAGTGTTCATCTATATGGGGTCAGAGGCGTGGGGCAGTAGCCGTTTCCGTCCGAACATTGTGGTGATTCAGAGAGCCTACGATCATCGCCACGATAACGATGAAGACTTTTACCGCGAGATCCTCGCCACGGATGCTGGGCTAGCGGATCAGCTGGCTGAATACCGCAACATCCACCTCAGCTGGGACACGCTAGGTGAGGATAGCGCGGCCGTCTTGCGCGTATCTTCCTACCGGAATGAGGAAGGGACACCGCTGATGCTGTATCAGTGGAACGCACTACGCTCCGGCCTAGAAGTGAATTTTGCCATCACGTTCCCCACTGCTGACTATTCAGTGTGGGCAGACCTTGCATACGCATGGGCGAAGGATTTCGAATGGACAGTCTAGAAACTAATCAAGAGGAACAACAGTTCGCAATCGTTCTGCCCCGCGAGCAGTTCCTTCGACTACTGCGCGGCGAATTCGAAGGTGACGGTCCCACGCTTTATGACGTAGCCGATGAGTGTGTTTTAGCGAACGGTGAGGCTCAAGCTCCGTATGCACAGTTTTGGGGCATCTACACGACCCGTCGAAGCTTCATGCAGGTTCGGCGGCTGCGTCCGGATGGAACCGAAAACAAGGTGTATATGTGGACCGGCCCGCGAGGCGTTATTTTTGCGGTCGAGAATCACACCGAAAGTGTTGTGACGATGAGTGCCGCAAGCCTCGATAGCCGATTCACGCTCCTGATCGATGGCATGGTTTTGGGGCGGCGCGACTTCCCACGAGAGTATGAGCCGGGATACGGCGTGATCCAGCAGAAGGATATTCTCAAGCTCCTCGAGCCTGATGGTCTACCGTCTTCCGAGCTAGCTGCGTCTACGAAAGCACTCGCTGACTCGGTTGCTCACGTGCAACCTGGGATGGCCCAAGACCTTGTGGACGGTCAATACGAGATCATCTCCATCATGGGTGAGTGGGAAAGCGGAGATCGCGACGAGACCGCGAGCGTCGTCTACTTTGATACGCCGCACGGCTACCTTCTGCATAACACGGAGCGCCAGATGCTGCGTAAAGAGCACCATCTCGAGCCCGCGCCCGGCTGGTACATCCTCCTCCGCGCTATGGAGGTGCTGCCACCGGAACCGGTGATCGCTTCATGGCAGGAAGAAGCCGACGCACACAGAGACTGAACACCTCACTCCACTGGATGTGCCGCAGGTGGTGGGACGCCGGTTTGCGTAAATGCCAATGTTTGCTGGTATAGATATTGGCTTTATCGGTTGTCTCGGGCTGGCTAGTGTTTCGCCTCCTTATCCGTTGGTGTTGAGGGAGCAGTTCAAAAACAGCTACCGTTCCCCTCTTGACGAGGGAGAAGGTTGCTGTTTCCTCGCTAAACTCCCCTTGGCCCCTACCGGTGGATGCATAACTCTCAAGAGTGGTAAGTAGTTCCTGCCAGAAAATGTCGACGTTTGTCCACGCATCCATCGGAATGATCTGAACCCCATTAAGGATGAAAGAAACCCAGCCTTCACCAGGCAAACACCTATTATTTTGCCAATGCCACCAACGAGCTGCCTCACCTGGATTAGCGGAAATAGATACCAGGTGCTCGTCATGTTGCTTAGAAAAAGCTCTGGAAACGTAACGCCTGTCCCTCTGAGGACATAAGTTTCGATCTCCAGTTTGGTCTCATTCATCCAATGGTTCATACGTTCCAAACCTAGCGTGGATAAAACTGTAGTTGCACGAACATCTGATACGGACATTCTGGGGTTGCAGATGTCCTCGACCTAAATTCCTCCTTGTAGATATCCATATAGGAGATCATTTGGTCGTGGGGCGGTCGAGTTTCGCTGCGAAAAAGCCGAAGCAGTCTTAGGGGACCCGTTAGCAGGTCTGAGTCTTCGACTCTCCCGAGGTAATCGCTTGAGTCTTTCTTCCACTGTCCCGCCACCGGATGCCTCGGAACGATCACGCGTCGAAGAGCTTTCATGGCACCAAGCCAGCAACGACCTAAAGGGCAGCCTCTTCCTTAGACGCGATGGAACACTTCCCGGGTATAACGTCAATCCAGCTTTAGGCGAGGTGCCCACTAAACCCAGGACACTTCAGCCTGAAGCTAGGCATGACTCGCACTGGTGTTCCATTGCCTTATCCCTTAGTGCCTAAAAGGGTAGTGAAGTGACGTCGAGATGCATGGGACACGGCTATCGCCGGACTGAAAATCGCGTTCGAAAGCTCCGCGAACACATCCGCTCCCGCAACACATAATTCCTTGGTTACTAAGGGGTAGCTATCGCACTCCTGTTACTGCGCTTGGAGTTTGGTTAATTTGAATTCAACATTCACCAGATTCGGGTTTTTGGGGTGTTTTCTGGTGGTGGTGCGGGTTAGGATGGCGTGCGTTGGCTCGGGTTTCGCGCCTGGTTTTGGGTGTGGGGTTTGGGTTGATGTGTTGGTTGTATTGGTTTTTGAAGGGAATAGTTTTATGAAGTTTGATATGGGTTCGCAGACGTTGGCTACGTTGAATCAGAAGACGTCTGGGTCGAAT
>NZ_JAKRCW010000023.1 GCF_022346425.1 Pseudoglutamicibacter albus | reverse complement strand
TACAACACCGAACGCGTCCAACAACGACTCAAGGGCCTGACCCCGATGCAATATCGGAATCAGACCCTTGAACCCCTCACCGCCTAGAATTAAACCAGTCCAACTTTCGGGGGCTAGTTCAAAGAACCAGGCGGGGTTTGTGCGCTCTAGCCCCCGGCGCAGCCCTCCCCCTGACCATCAGACCCAACCCCAGCTCACGCTAAGGGTAGGCTTACCAGTATTATGTCGAAGAGCCAGAACACCATGGATCCCCTCGCGATCAGCGCCACCCGACCCACTTCATACGTTGATCACCAGCTGCTCGATACCCCAAGCGAGCGCGGTCATCGCATCATCCGCGCTGAGGTCTGCAGCATCAGTGCTCCGGCAAAGAATTTGCGTCGGATCGCCGTCCAGTCACCCGAACTAATGGGTTGCCAACTCTCTGGTCCTGATGAGTTCTTTGGCCTCCTCATGCCCCCGACCCCCGGCGCGCAGCTGCACCTTCCAGATCACGATGGTGGCATTAACATCCGCGCCAGCGTGGCGGCTATGCCGGAGGGGCGGCGCCCGATTCTGCGCTGGTACACCGTCCGAACACTTGATTCCGAACGCGGAATCCTCACTTTCGATGTGGTTACGCACGGCATAAGCAGCCCTGATGACGAGCACATCGGCCCCGGGCTTTCTTGGGCGTTGAACGCCCACGTCGGCGATGACGTCGCTCTGTGGACATGCCAGGGTCTGTGGCATCGTCAGCAGGCTTCCCAGACCTTGATTGCCGACCCCTCTGCAGCGCCTTCCCTCCGCGCCATCCTGGAGTACACGCAGACCTTCGCGCCCGAACAGCTACCCGAGATGCACGTGATTGTGCTTGCCGAAAGCCAGCACGACCTGGAACCGCTGCTACGTGAACACTGGCAGGACAAGGTAGGCAGCTTAAAAGTTATTCTCCGCCCTACGACAGAGTTCAGCGGCGCCACCCTGTCGCACCTTCGCCAACTCGACGAAGCCAAGCACCCCGCCACCCGCGCGTCATATGTCTGGGTCGCGGGCGAAGGAGATCTCTGCAAAGACGTACGGCGCCACGTCATTGACTCGTGGGGTCTTAAGAGCGACTCCGTGCAATGGTGCCCGTACTGGTTCATCGGCAGGGCTCGCCCTTAGCTCGGGTCAGATGACGCCAATCCCGAGCACCTAGCCACCGCCCTCTGCGGTGTGGCGCTAGGAGGCCTGGGTGGGGTTGTCGACGACTCCTCGTGGCACGATGATCGGCGCTGTGCCACGGGGGTCCTCCCACACCTCAGCGCGCAGGCCATAAGCCTCGTGGAGCACATCCTCCGTTAGCGCTTCCCGCGGTGCGCCCTGCGCGATCTTTTTCCCACCCTTCATCACGATCATGGTGTCGCTGAAGGCACCAGCCAGGCTGAGGTCATGCAGCACCGTCACGACTGTCTTGCCCTCCCGAGCGAGCTCGCGCACGATCCCCAGGATCTCCATCGCATGCGCTGGGTCTAGGTAAGTTGTCGGCTCATCCAGCAACACGACTGGCGTATCCTGCGCCAGCACCATCGCCATCCAGACGCGCTGCCTCTGGCCACCAGAGAGCGCCGCCACATCACGAGCGGCAAGGTGGTCAGCCGCTGTTTTCTCCAACGCCTCCCGCACCTTCTTCCGGTCCTCGGAGGGCGATTCGCTCCCACCCCACAGCGCGCGCCGGTAGGGGTGCCTCCCACGCTCCACCAGCTCCCCTACCGTCAGCCCCGGCGGGCAGATCGGATGTTGCGGCAAGAGCGCGATGAGACGAGCTGCCTCGCGGGCGCCCAAGCCGTGGACGTCCTTATCCGCGACGAGCACCCGCCCCTGGCTAGGAACGAGAAGCCTGGACAGGGCTTTGAGCAGGGTGGACTTACCACAGCCATTGGGGCCAAGCAGCGTCGTGACCTGCCCCGGCTGCGCTTCAAAAGAGACATCCTTAACGATGCTCCGGTCCTCGCTGTAGCCGGCCGTCACGTGCTCGACTCGCATACTCATTGGATCGTTCCTTTCACAGTTCCGCGACGCGCGGCCGACCACACCAGCCAAATCAGCGCAGGTCCGCCGATAATCGCGGTCACCAACCCCACAGGAGCAGTAAAGGGCAACGCACCTGCCACCACCGCGCACACGGCCATGAGCGCGGATCCCGCAACAGCCGAACACAACGGATGAGGCGTAGGGGTACCGGCCACCAACCTGGCCAACTGAGGAGCCAGCAACGCGATAAAACCGATGGGCCCAACAAAGGAAACCACGACCGCAACGATGCCCGTCGCTGCGATAAGCAAGATCGAGCGCACCCGGGTGACATTCACGCCAAGGGTGGAAGCGGTGGCGTCGTCATGAGCAAAAAGTGGAAGATCGACCGTGACGACGAGGCCCAAGACCACGAAAGGCAGCATGCCCAACACCATGGGCAACAACGCTTCGGTGCGTACGAAGCCGGTGGAACCAGCGAGCCACGTTTGAGCATCGGCAGCACGGGTCAGCTCCGCTTTGAGCAAAAGATACTGCACCAAGGCCTGCGTAAGAAAAGAAAGCGCCAGGCCAATGAGCACCACGCGCTGAGAGGTGCCAAAGCCACCGAGCAGCATAAGCAACGCGACAATCACCAGGGAGCCGATGAGGGCGAGACCCGCACGCCACCAAAACGTCGGGATACCCTCGCTCCATGCCGGTCGGGCAAGCACTGTGCCCGCAACGACAAGCACTGCTGCGCCCCCGGAAACGCCGAGGATATCGGGGCTGGCTAGCGGATTGCGGGCCATGGCTTGAGTCCATGATCCGGCGACCCCCAGGGCCGCGCCAACCACGACGGTGGCGATGGCCACGGGAAGGCGCAAATCCCACACAACGTTGATCGCCTGGCGCGTACCGCCACCGGTGAGAACATCAAGCACCTCAGCCGGGCTGAGCTTCACAGCCCCCTGCCCAAGAATGAGGAAATAACCCAGCACCGTGGCGGCGGCGAAGCCTAATGTCGCCAGGAAGATACGCCTGGTGCGAGCGCGCTTGACTGCGTGCAATGCCGTCATCCCGCTCACACTGCCACCTCCGCGTCTTTCGAGCCCGAAATGCCTCGCCGACGACGAACCGCCGCGACCATAATGGGCGCACAGCCGATAGCCAGAACAATCGACATCTCGAGTTCATTCGGCTGCAGCACGAAACGACCAACAATGTCTGCCAACAACGTGGCAGCGCCGCCAACCACCGCGGTGGGCACCAGCAAGCGCGTAAGCCCAGGGCCGGTGACAGGCCGCAGCAAATGCGGTACGGCAAAGCCCACAAAAGTAACAAGCCCCACGGTGGCGGTCGCCGAACCGGCAAGAATAACCACCGCAGCGGCGGCGAGCAGACGTGCTCGGGCGGGCGAGCCACCCAGGGAACGAGCCGCATCCTCACCCATAGCCAGAAGGTCCAGTGGCCGTGCCGCTAACGCCGCGCACAGCGCCCCGAGGGCTAGGCCGACAGCAGCCATCAGCACGTCATCCATACCGCGCCCTGCGGTGGAGCCGACGGTCCAGCGGCGCAGTCCCTCCAGGGTGTCGGAGGAATAGAGGCTCAGCATATTCGTGGCTGCTTGCAGGGTGAAGGTGACGCCGACGCCTACCAGCACCAGCGTCAATGGGTCGCGGGAGACCCGGGAGATAAGCAGGACGACCAGCGCGGCAATGGCCGCACCGATAAGCCCTGCCACTGCCCGGTGCCCGACCGTCGTCGCCCACCCCACGGTGAGTGAGACGGCGACCGCGAATCCCGCGCCGGCGTTGACACCGATGATGCCGGGGTCCGCCAAGGGGTTGCGTGTCCAGCTCTGCGCGATCGCTCCCGCCATGGCGAGGGCTGCGCCCGCGAACACAGCCAAGAGAGTGCGGGGCACGCGCAGGTCCCAAACAATCCCTGCCTGCTCTGCGCCAGCGGTGGAATGTGGCGCGTGGTGCGGCCCGTGCAGGAGGATGCTGGTCACCTCCCCCATCGACAGGCTGCGGGCCCCTAGGTACAAGGAGGCGATCATCAAAAGCACCAGAAAAGCCAGTGCGCCAAGCGTAACCGCGACAACGGACAGGGGACGCCTAGCCCCCGCACCGCCACGTAGGCGTTGTGCGGGAGAGGCGAGCGGTGAGAGCGCTTTGATCACAGAACTTCTGCAGCTAGACCGCGTCGGAGAACTTCTCGACGGCCCACGGGATGGTCAGGGGGTTGGGCATGCTCATCGCGTTACCGACGTTCTCCTCCATCCAGTACACCTTGCCCTCGCGAACCACCTCGAGCTTGCTGAAGGTTGGATCCTTCTTCAGAGTTTCTGCTGCCCCCTGGTAATCGAGCACAAAGAGGTAATCCACGTTGTTGAGCTCGTTGTAGTTCTCGGGAGCAATGTCGCGGTAGAACTCACCGCCATTGCCCTCAAGCTCCTTCGGAATGTCGAAGCCCAAGTTCTCGATGAACTGCCCTCGACCATCGCCGGAGGTGTACAGGCCAATCTTGCCCTCGTAGGGCATGACGATAGCTGCGCGCTTGCCCTTGAGCTCGGGGTGCTGCTTTCGGAAGTCCTCGAAAGCCTTCTGCGTCTCCTCGACGAGCTTGTCCCCTTCCTCCTTCTTATCCACAGCCCTCGCGATCTGGGCTACCTGGTCTCGCCACGGGATCTGCCAGTCCGTTGTCCCCTCTGGCTTGACGGTGGTTGGGGCAATGTCGTTGAGAGCCTTCTTCGCCTGCTCATCCACGGCGCTGTTCACAGCGATGATCTTGTCGGGATCGGCAGCCGAAATCTTTTCCAGAACTTCAGCAGTGAAGCCGTTACCGGTGCCGTAGACAGTTTCTGGCTTCTCGTCCCCAAGCTTGTCGGTTGCCCATGGGCCAACGCCCGAGGCATCCACATCGCCCTCCGCACCCCACGGCGCTACCAGGACAGGCTGGATTCCGAGAGCGAGCAGTGTATCGGCGTCCCCGAGCCCAACTGCCGCGATCCGCTCATTGCCTGCCCCTTCCCCTCCTGAGGCCTGCTCCTCCCCTCGCGCGCAACCGGTGAGAACGAGGGCGGATACAGCCAGAGCTGCTGTGGTCTTGATAGCCGCGCGGCGGCTCAGAGTCTTCTTCAGGAACATGTCGGGCCTTAAAGTGTGAGAGTTTTGGGTGCTTCAACTGCAGCGGGACATCGCGGTGCAAGCGACCCAAAATATCCGGAAAGAATACTCCGGCAGGTCACGGGCACAGCATGACGCGCAACAATTTCAAAATAATACCAAGGGTAGCCTAACCTTACAAACCCTCGGCTTACTCGCTGGTAGCGATGCCCAAAACTAGGACCCACCCCAAGTACCACCAACAAACCCCACCGTGTTCCACACACAGCACAACCCCCGCGCGGTTCCTCAGAATGAACTGCTCCCCTTTAGTTGGACTGAGAAATCAGTTACCGACTAGTGGGGAGCAGTTTTCATTGAGAGCACGAAGTTCGCTGAGCGAACATCAGCGTGAGCAGTTGGTTGAGTGTTTCGA
>NZ_JAKRCW010000022.1 GCF_022346425.1 Pseudoglutamicibacter albus | reverse complement strand
CACACCGAGGAATGAACGCTCACACCACCGATATATGCCCAGCAGCCATATATATCCGCTGAAACCCGCGCCAACACAGCCGAAAACACCAACCCCAGACACACATTCTGACCCTTAGCCCGACATCGTTCACACGATGTCCCGACATTTTTTATGCTCTGGGGCGTTGATGTGTCGCGTCATCGTTCCGGCGCTGGGGTCTCTAAAGAACCCCGCGAAACGATTTTCTTACCTTGCAGCTCCGATACTCCCGGGGATCGTCCTGTTGCCGTTACATCTGTTGCACGTGACTACTGGGGTAGCAATTTTCTGTGCCACCCTGTCGCGACGTGGGCTACGCAGATATGTAGAAAAATGTCGTAAAGCCATATCGAAATCCATTGGACACATTTTATGGGACAATACTGTTGCAAAGAAGAGATAAATGCATATTCATCTTGGAGGTTCATACGTGTCAGACCATAACTCCCCACAGGTGCCACCAGCGTCTGAGCCGGGTGACATTCCATCCTCGAGCAGCTCCCCCGCGACTACCAAGAAAAAGTCGCTTTGGACCCGCTGGTGGATGATTGCCATCTACGTCGTCCTCGGTATCGGCATCATCAATGCATTGGCTAACGGAGGTGACGAGAACGCCTCACCGGCCGGCTCCTCGACCCCATCAGCTTCAGAGACGCATAAGTCACAGACAAGTGACGGTGAGAAGTCGAGCGCCTCTACAAAAACTGACAAGCCAACTGAAAAGACAATTCCGACGGAATATAAGTCAGCACTCAGAACTGCGGAGACCTACTCCGATACGATGCACATGAGCAAGGCCGGAATCTATGAACAGCTCACCAGCGAGTACGGTGAAAAATTTACTAAAGAAGCAGCTCAATACGCGATAGACAATCTCAAGGCAGACTATAAAAAGAACGCCCTCGAAACAGCCAAGAATTATCAAGAATCGATGGCTATGTCTCCAAGCGCAATTCATGACCAATTGACAAGTGAACACGGTGAAAAGTTCACCAAAGAAGAGGCCGACTACGCCATCGCTAACCTCGACTAACTGTGTTTTCAGGTAACTAGTGATAGACCGTCTTAGCCCGGCACCCTTTAAGGGTGCCGGGCTAAAGCCATATTAGAAGCATGCTTCTTGTACTGAAACGCTTACACCTCAAGCGACTCCTGACGCACCCAGAAGGTAGCCCACGAGGTACGTGAATCCGAGCGCGAGCGCGCCACCAACAACCACGCGGATAGCGGCCTTGACAGGCGAGCTACCACCCAGCTTGGCTCCAACCGCCCCCGTCAACGCCAAAGCAACCAGGGTCGCCACGAACGTGCCCACAATATTCGCGCCATGCGGGAGCAGAACGATCGTCAACATCGGCAAAATCGCGCCAGCAAAGAACGCAAGCATCGATGCGAACGCCGCATGCCAAGGGCTCACGATGTCATCCTCATCAATGTTGAGCTCCATCTGCAGGTGCGCCTTCAACGCATGCTTCTCAGTCAACTCAACCGCGACCTTCTCCGCAGTATCCCGTGAAAGCCCCTGCTGCTGATACAGCTGCGTCAACTCCTCCAGCTCCCCCTCCGGATCCTCAAGAAGCTCACGTTTCTCCTTAACGACCAACGCCTCCTCCGCGTCCTTCTGCGAAGAAACCGAAACATACTCGCCAAGACCCATCGACACCGCGCCACCAATCACGGCAGCAGCACCGGCCGCCAAAATCGGGCCGATCTGAGTTGTCGCCCCAGCGACACCAACCACCACAGCCGCAACCGAGACGATGCCGTCATTAGCTCCCAAAACACCGGCACGCAACCAGTTCAGTTTCTGCGCATGCCCCGAAACCTGATGCGGTTCCGGCCTATTCTCATGTCCCACACTCGTTGAACTCATATGGACAGTTTCCTCCTCCCCACCTCTCAGCGCTAGCAAAGCTAGGCTACGCTTACTAAGCACCCCCTAAGATTAGCGATCCTTAACAGAGCCCAGCCCCATCAGCGCAACCCAATCACACCGCCAGACAGAGTGAGGCTTTAACTCAACGAGGGCGGCCCCGCAGCTCACGCCACGAAACCGCCCTCAAAAACAACTCAGCCCCTACAGCCGGGAACCACGCTGAAACCTAGGCTGGGATCTCCCCGTTGACCACCATGGTTGCCCGGCCCAACGTGTGCCCGAACATCATGAAGCCATGCTTAGCCGGCGACGTATCCCCATCCACACCAAGATCCTCAACATCCAAAGCATGCACCGTAATCACATAACGATGCGGGCCATGCCCCTGCGGAGGCGCGGCACCAATGAAGCCCGGCTGGCCGCCATCGTTACGCAGCTGGAACGCACCCTCCGGAAGGTCCAAGCCGTTACCGGCACCCTCATCGAGCTCCGTGACCGAAGCCGGGATACGCGTGAGAACCCAGTGCCAGAAACCCGACTGAGTTGGGGCATCCGGATCAAACACTGTGACAGCAAAACTTTTAGTGCCCTCAGGCGCGCCAGACCAGCTCAACTGCGGCGAAATATCCTGGCCGCCTTCGATACCGAAAGCACCCGAGTACTGTTCAGCCGGCCACATCCCACCATCCTTAACCGTGGTAGACGTCAGCTCAAAGCTTGGGACCTCACCCAAACCAGCAAATGGATCGTTTCCGTTCGGCGCCAATGCCATGTCACCCTCCTAAAGCGATAAAACCGACTATTCAAAACTCAAAAGCGGACATCTCAATACTGCACAACTGATATGCGCAAAACAGCTACACCAGCAGACCTACCGTCCACGCTTATACAGGTGCGCAATCTGTTGCAGCACCTCCCGAGCGTGCTCCTCATCAACACCGGTGTGACGCATGAAAATATCCATCGCCGCGTCCACATCTTCGGTGCGCATCGCCATCATGAACGCGTCCTGCTCCGGCTCGCTCAAATGATCCGTGCTGAACATGACCGTGCGGCCATCCTCAACATTGACCTGCAGCGTGATGCCATCGCTCGTGCCAGCCGACGTGTTCGCCTCCAAAGCACGGCGGATCATCTCCTGGTCCAAATCGATGTGGCGCGCGATGATCTCGGCCGCCTCATCGAAACGGCCATCGCGCATCTTGGCCATGAACTGATCCCGCTCGGCACCAGTAATGTCCTGGGTACTAAACGAATGCTCCCGCACGCCATCGTTGTGTGTGAAGTTCATGTGCCGTTCAGAGGCAGCCGCCTCATCACCGTACTTAACCGCCCAGTCCTCAGGGATCGCCCAATCCTGGTCACTACCCAGGTCAAGCTCGCTACCGGCCCCGTCCTGTACCCCGGAATCCACAGAAGACTCCGACGACTCAGTACGGGACGCGCTGGATCCCGATGTTTCCCCGTCCCGCGACTGCCCTTCCCAAGGCGCCCCAGTCCCCGGCGACTCAAACTCAGGCGTCTCGATCTCACGCAACGCAGGTTCCGTCTTGATCTGCGGGTATTGTTGCAACGCCACCACGTCAGTGACGCAATCCATGTTGGAACGGTTCGTGGCGCTCTTGATCAACTGGGCGGCACCCATCAGGTCATTTTGAGCGATCCTCGCATACACCGCCTTATGGGTTTCGGTGTCCAGAAGCTCAGAAACCTCACGGGCACGCTCAGGTGTGGTGTTGGAGCGAAGCTTATTCTGCGCACGCTTAGCCATTGACCGTAGCCCCAGCACAACCACGACCACGACAACAACGACACCCAAGACTAGAAACGTTGGATCCATATAACTAAGTCTACGAACCCCCGCTAACCAACAACCGCCAAAGCGAACGGCAACACCCCTGGAGCGCCCGCCTGCCGCAAGGTTGCGGTCGCGCTCGTGATCGACCACCGCGAATCCACCACGTCATCCACGAGCAACAACGGGCCCGGCGCAGAAGCCACCGCCTCACCCATTGCAGACGGCACCACGAACGCGTCACGCACATCCGCGAACCTGTACGCCGAGTTACCGCCCGGCCCAGACCGCGGCGGAGCACCCGAATATGCGAGCGCACCCATGAAGCGCATCTGCCCAATCCGAGCCAACTCAGACGCCAAGCTATAGATCAGCTGCGGATGCCGCGTAGACGGCATCGCCACAATCCCCACCGGACGCTCAGAAGACGGCATGCCCTCGGGGCCCATCCAGCCAGCCGCAGCCGACCACTCCCCCACGACCTTAACGCACGCGTTCACCACATCGGGCGCCACCGGCGCATCCGGGGTCTGCTGTTGCAGTAGCTCACGCAAGCGTGTGCCCCACCCCAAATCAGTGAACCTAGCCAACGCGCGCCCCTCACCGGCCTGAAGCTCAGCAGGGATCCGGCCCTTCACATCCAAACCCAACGCCGCAAGCCCCGTCGGGTACATCTTCCGCGGCACAATCTCAACACCAACTCGGTTCAGACCACCCTGAGCCAGTTGCGTCGCCTCGTCCCCCACCTCGGTAGGGAACCAGCGGCCAGCGCAGTTATCGCATATTCCACAATCCTCCGCGTGCGGGTCATCCAACTGCTCAGACAAGAAACGCATCCGGCATTCCTCGGTCTGCTCATACGCAAGCATTGCTTCCTGCTCAGCCTCACGCGCCGCCGCCACCCGCTCATACCGTTCACGGTCATACACCCACGGAACACCGGTACCCACCCAGCCGCCCTGGACCCGCTCAACCGCGCCATCCACAGCCAGCACCTTGAGTAACAGGTCCAGCACGGTCCGGCGAACATTGACCCGCGCCTCCAAAACAGGAACCGAAACCGGCCCACCGGCCTCAGCCAACGCATCGAGCACAGCGCGGGCCACGGACTCTTGCGGCATCGACGCAGACGCGAAATACCGCCAAATCTCCCGATCCTCAGGCCCGGGCAACAACATGACATCCGCCCGGGCAGCGCCACGCCCAGCACGCCCTACCTGCTGGTAATACGCGACCGGGGAACTCGGAGCACCCACGTGCACCACGAATCCAAGATCAGGCTTATCGAACCCCATACCCAGCGCGGAGGTCGCAACCAACGCCTTGACCTGATTATTCTTCAACGCATCTTCAAGCTCGTGCCGCTCATCCTGATCCGTGCGCCCCGTATAGGCCCGCACGTTCAGGCCCGCCTCACGCAGCATCTGAGCGATGTCCTCGGCCGCGGAAACCGTCAAAGCATAAATAATCCCGGAACCGGCAAGTTGCCCCACATGCTGCACGAGCCAACCCAACTGCTTACGCGGGCTTGCCATCCGCAAAACACCCAAACGTAGCGACTTCCTCGCCAACGGGCCACGCAACGTGAACACATCCTGGCCACCCGCGGCCAGTTGCTCCTCAACGTCCCGAACAACGCGCTCGTTCGCGGTCGCGGTAGTCGCTAAGACCGGCACATCCTGCGGAAGCTGCTCGATGAGGTCCTTGATCCTGCGGTAATCCGGCCGGAAATCATGCCCCCAGTCAGAGATACAGTGCGCCTCATCCACCACGAGCAGCCCCATCCGCTCAACCAGCTGCGGAAGCTGCTCTTCACGGAACCGCGGATTATTCAACCGCTCCGGAGACACCAACAAGACATCCACTTGATCTGCGGCGAGCTGACCGCGGATCTGTTCCCACTCCGTGGCGTTCGCCGAGTTGATCGCTTGCGCGCGCACACCAGCCCGCTGAGCCGCCGCAATCTGATCACGCATCAGCGCCAACAGCGGAGAAATAATCAGTGTTGGGCCGGCTCCCTGAGCCCGCAACAGCGCGGTCGCCACAAAATACACGGCAGACTTACCCCAACCGGTCCGCTGAACCACCAGCGCCCTACGCCGACGCCCCACAAGCGCCTCGATCGCTTCAAGCTGCCCCGGATGGAACTGGACACGCTCGCTGTCTGTGCCTTCCCGGCCCACCAGACGGCGTAACGCGGCAAGAGCCGCATCCGCATCGAAGTCAGCAGACAGGGCATCGTTACCTGTAAATTCCATCCCACGCCTCCCGCTGTTTCCGTGAGTCTGACCATTGAGCAAAGCGTGACAGCGTAGTCTGACACTTATGACCACGATCAATCTCAGCGATTCATTCAAAGCTTATGACGTACGCGGTATCGTCGGCGAGAGCATCACAGAAGAAACAGTAGAAGCCACCGCCGCGGCTTTCGTCGACGTGCTCGGACTGGCAGGGGCCACCGTGCTCGTCGGCGGCGATATGCGGCCTTCCAGCACACAGTTCGTCAGAGTTTTCGCTGAGACCCTCGCCGCGCGTGGCGCACACCCGCTGGTCCTCGGCCAGATCTCTACCGATGAGCTCTACTTCGCTAGCGGCTCCCTCGACGCCGCCGGAGTGACTTTCACCGCCTCACACAACCCGGCCGGCTACAACGGCATCAAAATGACGCGTGCCGGCGCTAAACCGATCTCTGCTGACACGGGCCTCGAGGACATCCGCATCCTCGCCCAGAAGTACCTCAACGAAGGCCTCCCTCAGCCTCTCAATGCGCGTGCTGAGATTGAACACCGCGATGTGTTGCCTGATTACGCCCGGCACTTGCGTTCGCTCGTCGACCTTTCCCGTATCCGCCCCCTCAAAGTGGTTGTTGACGCGGGCAACGGGATGGCTGGCCTCACGACCCCGGCCGTACTGGGCGATTCCGCGCTGGATGCCCTCCCACTTGAGATCGTGCCGCTGTATTTCGAGCTGGACGGTTCCTTTCCGAACCACCCGGCCAACCCCATCGAGCCCGAAAACATCGCAGACCTCCAGGCGGCCGTGAAGAAGCACGGCGCAGACCTTGGGCTTGCTTTCGATGGCGATGCGGACCGTTGCTTTGTTGTGGACGAGAACGGGGATGCCGTCTCCCCTTCCGCGATCACCGCGTTGGTTGCCGCCCGCGAGATCGCCCGCGCGAAGTCCGAGGGTGAAGAAACCCCGGTGGTGATTCACAACCTCATCACGTCCAAAGCAGTGCCGGAAACGGTTGAAGCGGCCGGCGGCCGGGCGGTGCGAACGCGCGTGGGGCATTCCTTCATCAAAGCTGTGATGGCCGATGAGAACGCAGTATTCGGCGGTGAGCACTCCGCTCACTACTACTTCCGTGACTTCTATTTCGCAGACACCGGGATGCTGGCCGCGATGCACATTCTTGCCGCGCTCGGCGGTCAAGATAAGCCACTTTCGGAGCTGGTCGCCAAATACCACCCGTACGTCGCGTCCGGCGAGATCAACACCACGGTCGCCGACGCCGCGGCCGCAACCCAGAAAGTTGTTGACGAGCTCGCTTCCGGTGACGACACCACAATCGAAACCCTCGACGGAACCACCGTGAGCGCAACCGACGGCTCCTGGTGGTTCAACCTGCGGCCATCCAATACCGAACCTCTGCTTCGCTTCAACGCAGAAGCCGCAGACCAAGAAACGATGGAACGCATCCGCGATACCGTGCTCGGAATCATCCGCGGCTAAGACGTCAGTAGCTACAGCGTCCAGCCTGAGGGCGTTGACGCAGCTACGCAGCTACGCACCACCGGATGGCTGCGTTGCATCGCATGCCCCGGGGTTTGCGCGGGATACTTGAGTATCCTCGCAGGCTCCGGGGTTTTGCGTACACCACGGAGTAGTTCCCGGGAACCTTCCGCGATGCGCGCTCACCCACGCATACACACGGTCCGCACACCACCGAAGCGGCGGGAAACGATACAGGCTTCGAAAAATCCGCGTGCCCATCGCGACATCCAACGCAATCGCCGCAGCACCGGCACCATGGGAAACCATGACGCGGCCTTCGCCGGGAACCACGCGGAAGCCCCAAATCTCAACATCCGTTTGAGCCTGCGTGAGGCCGTACGCTTGACGCACCCCGTGCTCTTGCGAGGCCCTCAGCTGGATCCGGCCACCCCTATCAAGCCGCCGCAACCAACCCGCAGCCCGCGTACACACACCACAGCGGCCATCGAAAATCAGCGTCAATTCCGCCACGGGGCCCACCTTTCTCTGCAGACAACAACGATGCCGCAGTCACCTCACACAGTGACTGCGGCATCGTTATCAGTTCACAGCATCAGCTGAAGCCGTGCGTGCGGCTTCAGCTGATGCTTGGCGTTTAGGCTCCGAGGCGTTCGCGCAAAGCGTCCAGCTCGGCGCGCATAGCGGTTGGTAGGTGATCGCCGAAGTTCTCGTACCACTGTTCGATAAGTGGAAGCTCGTTCTTCCACTCTTCAACATCGAAGCGGGTTGCGGCTTCGAGATCCTCATCGCTGATCTCCAAACCAACCAGGTCCAGCGAGCCCTCAGCAGGGATCAGACCCAGCGGGGTCTCTTCAGCTTCAACCTTGCCTTCGATGCGGTCGCAGATCCACTTCAGAACACGCGAGTTCTCGCCGAAGCCAGGCCACGCGAACCCGCCTTCAGCGTTGCGTCGGAACCAGTTGACCAAGAACACGGCTGGCAGGTTCTTGCCGCCCTGAGCCGCTGGAAGGTCGCGTAGCTTGTCCCAGTGGTTGAGGTAGTCGCCCGCGTCATAGCCGATGAATGGGAGCATCGCCATTGGGTCGCGGCGGACAACACCCACAGCACCTTCTGCGGCCGCGGTCGTCTCAGAGGAGAGAGTCGAGCCGAAGAACACGCCCTGGGTCCAGCTGCGAGCCTGGGAGACCAGCGGAATGGTGGTCTTGCGGCGGCCACCGAACATGATCGCGTCCAGCTTGACGCCGTCTGGGTTGTAGTACTCCTCGGAGAGCATGTCAGCCTGGCTGATCGGCGTGCAGAAACGGCTGTTCGGGTGGGCCGCTGTACGGCCTGCGTCCGGAGTCCAGTCATTACCTTGCCAGTCGATCAGGTGGTCTGGGGCTTCGTCGGTCATGCCTTCCCACCAGACGCCGCCCTCGTCAGTGAGTGCGACGTTGGTGAAGATCGTGTTGCCCTTAGCGATGGCGCGCATCGCGTTCGGGTTGGTGGACCAGCCGGTGCCCGGCGCTACGCCGAAGAAACCGTATTCAGGGTTGACTGCACGCAGAGCGCCGTCTTCGTCGAAGTTCATCCAGACGATGTCATCGCCTAGGACTTCGGCCTTCCAGCCGTCCACGGTTGGGTCGATCAAGGCGAGGTTGGTCTTACCGCATGCCGATGGGAACGCAGCGGAAATGTTGAAGGACTTACCTTCCGGGTTGGTCAGTCGCATCAGCACCATGTGCTCCGCGAGCCAGCCCTCATCGCGTGCCATGACGGAGGCGATACGCAGCGAGTAGCACTTCTTACCGAGCAGTGCGTTACCGCCGTAGCCGGAACCATAGGAGACGATCGAGCGCTCCTCTGGGAAGTGCACAATCCACTTCTCTTCGTTGCATGGCCACGCAACGTCCTCTTGGCCCTCTTCAAGCGGGGCGCCAACCGAGTGCAACGCCGGGACGAAGAACGCGTCCGTCTCCTCCATCTTGCGCAAGACCTCGTTACCGATCTTGGCCATGATGCGCATCGAGGTCACGACGTATGCGGAGTCAGAGATCTCAACACCGAACTTAGGGTTCTTCGCGTCGAGGTGGCCCATCACGAACGGGATGACGTACATCGTGCGGCCGCGCATCGAGCCTTCGAAAAGGGTGTTGAGTTTGGTCTTCATCTCAACCGGGTCCATCCAGTTGTTCGTGAAGCCTGCGTCCTCTTCCTTCTCGGAGCAAATGAACGTACGGGACTCGACACGCGCGACGTCGGCAGGGTCAGAGTTAGCGAGGTAAGAGTTAGGGAACAGGTCCTCGTTGAGCTTGGTGAACGTACCGGCGTCAACAAGGAGCTGTTTGAGCTTGAGGTCTTCGGATTCGGAACCGTCTACCCAGTGGATAGCATCCGGCTGGGTCAGCGCTGCCACCTCGGACACCCACTGCGCCAGCTTCTGGTGAGAAGTGGGTGCGGACAAGCTGGTCTGCTCAGCGTTCGCGGTCATAAGACTATGCCTCCAAATGGACTGTTGCGTCTCCATCAAGAGTAACCATGAGCGCTTACAGAATGCAGATGCAGGCAGGCCGTGACGTGAGGCGTCCCACGCGGACAGGGCCCCACGAGGCAAGTGAGCGGTCTAAGTTCCTTGTATTTCCGGGGTTTCTTGCGCTTCGGCTGGTAACACACCTTAAATAGACCGGTCTATCTTTTACATGGTACTGGACTGCCGATCGTAGTGCCTCATGTCAAGTTGATCGCGTAGTCCTAGTCGTGCCTCACAGAGATTGATCGCGTAGCCCTGCTTAGGCAGTATGGAGTTTCACCCCACCGGTTTGTCGTTTCCGTC
>NZ_JAKRCW010000021.1 GCF_022346425.1 Pseudoglutamicibacter albus | reverse complement strand
TTCGATACGTGTCGACATTGAGACCACACCCTTGTTCATACTTGTTCAGCGTAGGAGTACGCGCTCAAAGTATGTGAGGCACGACTGTAGCTACGCGATCAATATATGTAAGGTACGCCGTCTTCTTGGATGTCATACATACCAGTGTTACACTTGAAAGCGAAAGCCCCGGAGCGATCCCTGCGTTTTAGACGCATATCACCGGGGTTATTGCTTTCCTGGACCCATCGTGCCGGGGAAGACAGCGGGGCGGGACACCAGTTGGTGTCCCGCCCCCGACTGCACTAACGAGGCACCTCAGTAGGATTCGAGGCTGTCGTCGTCTTTATTGGGCATGAATTCGTTGGCGAGGTTTTCGGTGCCGCGGGCGAGGATGCTCACATCCGCGCCGACGTTGACGAAATGCGCGCCGGCTTCGAGGTAGTCGCGCGCCTGGTTCGGGGCGAACGCGTTGACGCCCACAATCTTGCCGGCATCCCGCACCTTGGAGATAACCTCCTTGACGGCCCCAACCACCTCCGGGTGGGTTTGCTGGCCGAGGTATCCCATGGATGCCGCGAGATCGGATGGCCCGAGGAACACCGCATCAACGCCGTCAACCGCAGCGATCTTATCCGCGTTACGCACCGCTTCCGCGGATTCGGCTTGGACGATGAGGCTCACGATCTCGTGCGCCCGCGTCAAGTACTGAGGAACGCGCCCCCAACGCGCCGAACGCGCGAGCGCGGAACCAACCCCACGCACACCTTCAACCGCAGACCCCGAGGCTTTAGCCCCGCCTGGCTGCGGATACTTCATCGCAGCGGCGGCCGCACGCGCATCTTCAACCGTATGGACCATCGGGACCATGATGCTGGTCGCGCCGGCATCCAGGACCTGCTTGATGATCGCGGCGTCATTGCGCGGGACGCGGACCACGGACAAGCTCGGGTACGCGGCAATCGCGCGCAGCTGACCGATGAGCCCTTCCAAGTAGAACGGGCCGTGTTCGGCATCCAGCAACAAATAGTCGAAGCCGGCACCCGCACAGATTTCGGCGGCCGTCGGGTCCCCGGACGCGACGAACATGCCCACGACCGGGCCAGCAACCCCATCGGCCCGGCCGCGCGGCTGATCGGCCATGCTCGGCTGGGTGAAGAGGTGCTTGAAGCTGCGTTCGGTGTGGTTTAGACGAACTGGCATGTCACAACCCCTAGCGGCCCGTAGTCGGCCATCACGGTGTCGCCCTTGTCTACCCACATCGGGCGGGTGAAGGAACCTGCGAGGATGATCTGGCCTGCACGCAGGACTTCGTCGTGCTCGTGGAGACGGTTCGCGAGCCAATGCACGCCGTTGGCGGGGTGGCCAAGCACGCCGCCGCCGAGGCCGGTTTCCTCGATCTCCTGGTTCTTATACAGCAGGCCGCCGAGCCACCGCAGGTCATGCTCGTCCGGACGGACCGGACGGCCACCGACCACCATGACGCCCATCGCGGCGTTGTCTGCGATGGTGTCCACGATGGTGCGGCCTTCCATCTCGACGCGGGCATCCAGGATTTCCAGGGCCGGGACAACGTATTCGGTTGCGCGCAGGACATCGAAGATGTCAGCGTCTGGGCCGCTCACATCGTCTTTGAGTTTGAACGCGAGTTCCATCTCAACGCGCGGCTTGGTGTAAATGTCCCATTCAAGCGTGGACCCGGATTCCAGCACCATGTCTTTGAAGATCACGCCGTAGTCCGGTTCGGAGATGCCGGTCGCGTACTGCATCGCCTTGGAGGTCAGGCCGATCTTGTGGCCTGCCACGACGCGGCCTTTTTCTTCGCCGCGTTCACGCCAGATGCGCTGGATCGCGTAGGAGTCAGCGATTTCCATGTCTGGGTAACGTTTGGTGAGCAGCGGAACGGGAACTTTGGTTTCGCCGGCGGTGACGAGTTCGTCGGCGATTTTCACGCGGGTGCTTTGATCCAGCATGTTCGCTCCTTAGTTCAGCTCGTTTTCGCGGTTTGCGAGGTATTCCTCGAACTTGACCTTCCATTCACCGGTTGGCGGGAAGAGGCCTTCGATCGGGTTGCCTTCCTTGACGCGCGCCATGACCCATTCGTCCTGAACCTCGGTCTTGAACGCGTGGTCGGCTACCTGCTCCACGACTGCCGGTGGGATCACGACGATGCCGTTGGAGTCAGCGACGATAATGTCGCCCGGCTGCACCGCGGCACCCCCGCATGCGACGGTTTCGTCCATGGTCCATGGGACGTGCTTGCGGCCCAGCACAGATGGGTGCGCACCGTTGTGGAAGGTCGGGATGTCGGCTTCGGCAACTTCAGAGAGGTCGCGGACTGCGCCGTCGGTCACGATGCCTACCGCGCCGAGGAGCTTGGCGCGGGTTGCGAGGATGTCGCCGAGGGTTGCGGCATCTTGTTCGCCGCGGCCTTCGATGACGAGGATGTCGCCTTCCTTGAGGTCGTCGAACATCTGTTTCTGGGTGTTGTAGCCGCCACCGTGCTGCTTGAACAGGTCCTGGCGTAGCGGGATCATACGCAGGGTGCGTGCCCGGCCGATGACCTTCTGGGTTCCGTGGGTTGCGGTGAGGCCCGCGATGGTGCACGCCTCGATACCTGCCGCCTTGACTGAAGATGACAGGGTTGCGGTGGCCGAAGCCATGAGCTTGGCGCGAACCTCATCGGTGAGCGGGTCGGCCTCGATTGCAGCATCGGCATCGGTTGAAGCGTCAGCGTCTGCGAGGCCTGCGGCTTGAGCGTCGCCCCATGCGTCGATGCGGTCAGCGTCAGTGACCTTGGTTGGGTTGCCGAAGTCCTTGAAGCCTTCGGTGCCCTGGACCGCGGTGGTGCGCAGTTCGCCAGTGGACTGCTCGCCGGCCTGAACTTCAACGGTCACGACGTCTTCGGGCTTGAAAACCGAGGAGCCGGCTGGGGTTCCGGTGAGGATCACATCGCCTGGCTTGAGCGTCATCTGCTGGGACAAGTCAGCCACGATCTGGCCGAAGGAAAACAGAAGTTCCTGCGTGGTGGCGTCCTGGACGGTTTCACCGTTGAGCTTGGTGATCACGCGCAGGTGCATCGGGTCAAGGTTCTCCGCAGGGATCATGACCGGGCCGAGTGGCGTGTAGCCGTCGCCGGACTTGGAGCGGACGTTGGAGCCTTTGTCGGCGTACTTGATGTCCTGAATACCGATGTCATTGGATGCGGTGATCCAGCCGACGTGCGCCCAGCCTTCGTTAGGGGTGATGCGGCGGGCTTCCTTGCCGATTACGAGCGCGATCTCGCCTTCGAACTGCAGCAGTTCGGTATCCGCTGGGCGTTGCACGGTCTCCCCAGTCAAGGCGAGCGAGGAGGTGGCCTTCATGAAGTAGGAAGGGTACTTAGGGGTACGGCCGCGCTGTTCGGCGCGGGATGAATATGCCAGGTGAACGGCGATGACCTTGCCGATATTGTCCAGAACGTCCTGGGTTACTTCGATGGGCTGGTTAGTTGTGCTGAACACTGACACTCCTACTGACATTCTTGGTAGATGCGCCCCTGATGAATGCGCCGGTCGTATTCATCATCGTATACGTTTTGAGTGCTCTCGTATACGATCCGTATATGACCTCCGCACAGCAGCATCCGCGCCAGGCCCGGGCCACATCGAAGTCACAGGCCGCCTACGATGCCGTGCGTGAACGCATCCTGGACCGCACGTACGAGCCGGGCTATCGCCTGGTTTTGCAGACCATCGCTGATGAGTTGAAGTGCTCCGTGGTGCCGGTGCGGGAGGCGATCCGCCGGCTTGAAGCCGAAGGCCTCGTGGTGTTCACCCAGAATAAAGGGGCCACTGTCGCGGAGGTGGATGCGGAGCTGTATCTGAACACGATGCAGACCCTCGCGATCCTGGAAGGCTCCGCCACCGCGCTGGCTGCGGAGCATATTTCAGCCGCCGACGTGCAGGCCGCCCGGGACTTGAATGAACAGATACGTGCGTTGCTGGCCGATTTCGACCCGGCAGAGTTCACGCGCTTGAACGCTGAATTGCATGCGCTGCTGTATTCGGATTGCCCCAACACTCACCTACTGGATTTGGTGCATCGCGGTTGGACGCGCATGGACGCGATCAGGGTTTCCAGTTTCGATGCGATCCCGGCCCGCGCCCAGGATTCCGTGAAAGAGCATGCCGAGTTGATCGAGGCGATCGCCGCCAAGAAGCCAGCCCACCAGATCGAGGCGCTAGCCCGCGCCCACCGCATGCACACGCTCAACGCGTACCTTCACGCCATGGGCCAGCCACCCTCCTCGCTTTAAGCTCCGCGCGGAGTCAGCCCGCGTCGTCATTTAAACCCTTTCCATGCCCCCCGCAGATCGTATACGATTGCAAATATGTGGGGCATCACCCCACCAACAAACCGGCCCGCGCGGCCGCACCGGCATCAAAGCCAGCGCCACGTCGCGCAGCCAACAGGCCGCACCGGACCACTACCGGATTGAGGAGCTTCATACATATGGCACAGCAAGCAGTCCCGGAGAACCTTCCAGATCAGATCCGCCACTACATCGGCGGCAAGTGGGTTGACTCGATCGACGGCGACACCTTCGACGTCCTCAACCCAGTCACCAACGAGGCCTACATTAAGGCGTCTTCCGGCAAGGTCGCAGACATCGATGCTGCGGTTGCCGCCGCGAAGGACGCTTTCGAAAACGGCCCGTGGCCAACCATGCTCCCGCGTCAGCGTTCCCGCATTCTGCACAAGATCGCCGATGTTGTGGAGACCCGCGCGGACGAGCTCGCAGCGATGGAGTGCTTCGACACCGGCCTGCCGATCTCCCAGGCGCGCGGCCAGGCGCACCGTGCAGCTGAGAACTTCCGTTTCTTCGCTGACCTGATCGTGGCTCAGCATGATGACACGTTCAAGGTTCCAGGCCGTCAGATCAACTACGTCAACCGCAAGCCGATCGGTGTTGCAGGCCTGATTACGCCGTGGAACACCCCGTTCATGCTCGAATCCTGGAAGCTCGCGCCAGCGATCGCAACCGGTAACACCGTGGTGCTGAAGCCGGCCGAGTTCACGCCGCTGTCCGCATCGCTGTGGCCAGGCATCTTCGAAGAGGCCGGCCTGCCAGCTGGCGTGTTCAACATGGTCCACGGCTACGGCGAAGAGGGCTTCGCGGGTGATTCGCTCGTCAAGCACCCAGACGTTCCGCTGATCTCCTTCACCGGTGAGTCCAAGACCGGCCAGATCATCTTCGGCAACGCCGCACCGTTCCTCAAGGGCCTTTCGATGGAGCTCGGCGGCAAGTCCCCGGCCGTCGTGTTCGAGGACGCGGACCTCGAGACCGCGATCGACGCGACCATCTTCGGCGTGTTCTCCCTCAACGGCGAGCGCTGCACCGCAGGTTCCCGCATCCTGGTTCAGCGCAGCATCTATGACGAGTTCGTGGAGCGTTACGCTGCGCAGGCTAAGCGCGTCAAGGTTGGCCTGCCGTCGGATGAGACCACCGAGGTCGGCGCGATTGTGCACCCTGAGCACTTCGAGAAGGTCATGTCCTACGTCGAAATCGGTAAGGAAGAGGCCCGCCTCGTTGCTGGTGGCGGCCGCCCTGACGAGTTCCCTGAGGGCAACTTTGTTCAGCCAACCGTTTTCGCTGACGTCTCCCCTGAGGCCCGCATCTTCCAGGAAGAGATCTTCGGCCCAGTTGTTGCGATCACTCCGTTCGACACCGAAGAGGAAGCGCTCGAACTCGCGAACAACACCAAGTACGGCCTCGCCGCATACATTTGGACCAACGACCTGAAGCGTGCCCACAACTTCGCCCAGAACGTTGAGGCCGGCATGGTGTGGCTGAACTCGAACAACGTTCGTGACCTGCGCACCCCATTCGGTGGCGTCAAGGCCTCGGGCCTCGGCCACGAAGGCGGCTACCGTTCCATCGACTTCTACACCGATCAGCAGGCCGTCCATATCAACCTCGGCAAGGTGCACAACCCGGTTTTCGGTAAGCAGGAAAACTAACCCCTACTCCGGCTGGTGACCTCACGGAACGTAGCTGCGAGGCGCCACCTCAACCTCAGGAGAACAAACATGAGCAACCTGGAGAACCGCCAGAAAACCTCATCCGGCTTCTATGTAGGCCAAGAGGGTCCAGTCAAGACTGACAACCCGATCCCAACCCCACAGGCGGAGGCACCGGATGTGCTGCGTTGCGCCTACATGGAGATTGTGGTCACTGACCTTGCCAAGTCCCGCGAATTCTATGTGGACGTCCTGGGCCTCGTTGTCACGGCAGAAGACGAGAACACCATCTACCTGCGGTCGATGGAAGAGTTCATCCACCACAACCTGGTGCTGCGAAAGGGCGATGTAGCGGCTGTCGCTGCGTTCTCTTACCGTGTGCGCTCCCCAGAAGACCTCGACAAGGCAGAGGCTTTCTACAAGGAGCTCGGCTGCCGTGTTGAGCGTAAGAAGGACGGATTCGTCAAGGGCATCGGCGATTCGGTCCGCGTTGAGGACCCGCTCGGCTTCCCGTACGAGTTCTTCTACGACGTCGAACACGTTGAGCGGCTCGCATGGCGTTATGACCTCTACACCCCAGGCGCCTTGGTGCGGCTGGACCACTTCAACCAGGTCACCCCGGATGTTCCACGCGCCGCGAAGTACATGCAGGACCTCGGTTTCCGCGTCACCGAAGACATTCAGGACGACAAGGGCACCGTCTACGCAGCGTGGATGCGCCGCAAGCCAACCGTGCACGACACCGCGATGACCGGTGGCGACGGTCCACGCATGCACCACGTCGCGTTCTCGACCCACGAGAAGCACAACATCCTCGCGATCTGTGACAAGCTCGGTGCGCTGCGTATGTCGGATGCGATCGAGCGCGGCCCGGGCCGCCACGGCGTCTCCAACGCGTTCTACCTGTACCTGCGTGACCCAGACGGCCACCGCGTCGAGATCTACACCCAGGACTACTACACCGGCGACCCAGACAACCCGGTCGTGACCTGGGATGTGCACGATAACCAGCGCCGCGACTGGTGGGGCACCCCAGTTGTACCGTCCTGGTACACCGACGCCTCGCTCGTGCTCGACCTCGACGGCAACCCACAGGAAGTGGTTGCACGCTCCGACGAGTCCGAAATGAACGTGACCATCGGCGCTGACGGATTCTCCTACACCCGCAGCGACGAAGACGGAGAAATGCCGGAATGGAAGCAGGGCGAATACAAGCTCGGCAACCAGCTCTAAACTCGGCTTATAGCCGGTAAAACACCGGTTTCTAACCGGCTCAACACCGGCTAGAAACCACTGAATCGCCCCCGCGACGCCTGCATCTAGGCAGGCACGCGGGGGCGATTTTTTGTTGTTTTATGCCGTGAATCGTCCACAGGCACGCTCGCTCATAATCACCGGAGAGGTGCTCGAACCGCTACCCAGAGGGGCTCCAACTCCGAGCCCCACGCCAAACTCCTGACAAAATCAACCATTGACAATCTCAACTAAATGCCTTTCCATAGTTTTGTGACGTCGGCCACATTCCGGCCGTCCTGAGGGCTCCTCCGGGAGCGCCTCGCCTGAACATCCCCGTCCCGAACACTTCATCCCAAACACTTCTTGGAGTAGCCTCATGAACATCGGAGTAGGCACCTACCCCCGCCGCCGCGCCGTGGTCCGCCCAGAAGCCATCGCCCTCGAGTTCGAGGGCACCACCTGCACCTACGGCGAGGTCGCCGAGCGCGTCGAGCGGCTCGCCCAGGCCCTCCTGGCCGGCGGAGCCAAAGCCGGGGACCGGATCGCCTACGTAGGGTTCAACCATCCCGCTCTGCTGGAGACGTTCTTCGCCACCACCCTGTTCGGCGGCACCGCGGTCCTCGTGAACCCGCGGCTGTCGCCGGCGGAAGTGCAATTCATCGTGGAGGACTCCGGCGCGTCCGTCGTTGTCTACGGCGGCGACCAGGTGCCCACGGCTGAGCGCTTGGCAGCCAAGGTCGCCGGGCTACGTCTGATCGCCGTGGAGGGTGAAGACGGCCTCGGCGAGCGCTACGAGGCGGTACTGGCCGCCGGCTCCGCAGATCCAGTGGACGCGGAGGTGGATGACGACGACGTCGCCCTCATCATGTACACCTCCGGCACGACGGGCCGCCCTAAGGGTGCGATGCTCACCCACCGCAACCTCACCTTCCAGTACCTGAACGCTTTCACCGGCACCGACCTCCGCCAGGACGAAGTCATGCTGTCCGTGGCCCCGCTGTTCCACATCGCCGGGCTGAACATGACCACGATCCCCACGTTCATGATGGGCGGGCGGATCATCATCCAGCGCGCCTTCCGGCCGAAGGACGTGCTTGACGCGATCTCGCACTCCAAGGTCACGGGGACCTTCATGGTTCCCGCCATGCTGGACTTCCTCTCCCAGGACCCGGGCTTCGCCGAGGCTGACCTGGGCTCGCTGCGCTCGGTCATGGTGGGCGGATCCCCGCTACCGGAACGCACCATCCGCCTCTGGCAGGACCGCGGCGTGAAGATCGTCCAGGGCTTCGGGATGACGGAGACCGCCCCCGGCGTCTGCCTCCTGGAAGCCGCCGATGCGCTGTCCCATGCCGGGACTGCCGGCCGCCCGCATTTCTTCGCCGAGGTCCGCGTGGTGGACCCCGTCACCGGCGAGGACGTGGAGGACGGCACCGCCGGCGAGGTCTTGGCCCGCGGCCCACAGGTCATGAAGGGCTACTGGAACCGCGAGGAGGCCACCGCGGCCGCACTGGAGGGCGGCTGGTACCACACCGGCGACATCGCCGTCCGGGACGCCGAGGGCTTCTTCACCATCAAGGACCGGATCAAGGACATGTACATCTCCGGCGGGGAGAACGTGTACCCCGCGGAGGTGGAGAACGCCCTGCTCTCCCTGGACGGCGTGGCCGAGGCGGCCGTCGTCGGCGTCCCCGACGAGCGCTGGGGCGAATCAGGCGTGGCCTTCGTGGTGCCCGCAGACAGTGCGTCGTTGGACGCCGAGGCGATCCGCAAAGACCTGACCGAGCTGCTGGCCAAGTACAAGGTGCCCGCACAGGTGCGGCTCGTTGACGAGCTACCGCGTACCACGACCGGCAAGATCCGCAAGACCGTGCTACGTGAGAGCGCCTGAGCACCCCTGAACCCTTTCCCTACCCCACCCCGAACGAAAGACACAGAGGTCACCATGGCCACCATCAACCCTGAGAGCCGTCCCACCGGCACGGCCACATCCACTGAAGAGAAGCAAGACACCGTAGATGCCTTGCTGAACATCTCCCCCGAGGAGCGCCGCCGCGAGTCCCGCAAGGTCATCCTCTCCAGCTATCTGGGCTCGACCATCGAGTTCTATGACTTCCTGCTGTACGCCACCGCGGCCGCCGTCGTGTTCCCGCACGTGTTCTTCCCGGCCTCTGACCCGCTGGCAGGATCCATCGCCGCCTTCGGCACCTTCGCGGCCGGCTACGTCGCCCGCCCGCTGGGCGGGGCGCTCTTCGGCCACTTCGGCGACCGGCTAGGCCGCAAGAAGATGCTGGTGCTCTCCATGCTCCTCATGGGCCTAGCATCCACCGCGATCGGTTTGATCCCGTCTGCAGAGATGATCGGCATCTGGGGCGTCGTGCTCCTCGTGACCATGCGCATCTTCCAGGGCATCGCGGTCGGCGGTGAATGGGGCGGCGCCGCCCTGATGGCGCTCGAGCACTCCGAAACGAAGAAGCGCGGATTCGCCGCATCCTTCACGAATGCCGGCGCTCCATCTGGCGCCGCGTTGGGCACCTTCATGATGGGCGCCGTCTCAGCCCTGCTCTCCGAGGAGCAGTTCCTCTCCTGGGGCTGGCGCATCCCGTTCCTCGTCTCCTTCCTACTGCTGATCGTGGGCCTCATCATCCGCTCCAAGGTCTCTGAGTCCCCTGTCTTCCAGGCCGCCATGATCAAGGCCGAAGCCGAGGACAAGAACAAGCCAAAGGTGCCGCTGATCTCAGTGCTTCGCCGCCCGAAGGCGCTCCTGCTGACGATGTTCGCCGGCGCCGCCGGCTTCGCCCTCCAGGTGCTGCTCCCGACATTCGCCGTCGGCTACTCCGCGGCCGGAGGAACAGCCCGCTCGGATGTCCTCTACGCTTTTGCCTGGGCCTCGGTCATCTCCATCTTCATAGTCGTCGGGTCCGGCCGGCTCTCTGACGCACTGGGCCGCCGCCCGGTGATGATCGCAGGGCTCGTGCTCTACGTCGCCTTCCTGTTCCCGATGTTTCCGATGCTTCGCTCGGACAGCTGGCTCGTCATCCTCGCAGCGTTCACCATCGCCCTTGCCCTGCACGGCCTGATCTACGGCCCTTTGGCGGCATTCATTGCAGAACAGTTCGGCACCGAGTCCCGCTACACCGGCGCCTCGCTGGGCTACCAGCTGGCCACCCTGCTGGGTGCCGGGTTCACCCCGACGATCGTCGCGTCTCTCTATGCCGGCCCCGGTGGTGGAGTGAGCACACTGCCGGTCATCGCCTTCATCGGGTCGATCGCAGCCGTCTCCGCTATCGCGATCCTCTTGACCCGGGAGTCGAAGGATCATGACCTGCTGATCCACGAACACTAACTGCACCGGATAAGAACAAGGCCGCGGTGGGCGTTTGCCCACCGCGGCCTTTCCGCGCTCCACGGCAGGCACGTCAAGGCCCCGCTCCCACACAACGTGAACTAGCCCCCGAAAGTTGGACTGGTTTAATTCTAGGCGGTGAGGGGTTCAAGGGTCTGATTCCGATATTGCATCGGGGTCAGGCCCTTGAGTCGTTGTTGGACGCGTTCGGTGTTGTACCACCCGATGTACTCGTCGATCGCTTGGTTGAATTCTGCGACCGTGTCGAAGACTTCACCGTGGTACATCTCTGTTTTAAAGTGCCCGAAGAAGTTCTCCATGACCGCGTTGTCGTAACAGTTGGCTTTACGCGACATCGACTGAACACCACCGTTGTCGCCGATCAGATTGCGCCAGGAGGCATGCTGGTACTGGAATCCTTGATCGGTGTGCATCATCCACCCGGGTTCAGGTGCACACGCTGCGATTGCCTTGGACAAGGAATCGGTGGTCAACGCTGTCGACGGTGATGTAGCCACGGTG
>NZ_JAKRCW010000020.1 GCF_022346425.1 Pseudoglutamicibacter albus | reverse complement strand
TCGATACGTGTCGACATTGAGACCACACCCTTGTTCATACTTGTTCAGCGTAGGAGTACGCGCTCAAAGTATGTGAGGCACGACTGTAGCTACGCGATCAATATATGTAAGGTACGCCGCTGATTTGCTTACACATGGTGGCTCCCCTATAGTGGAAAGCACGCCGCGGGGTGGAGCAGTTCGGTAGCTCGCCGGGCTCATAACCCGGAGGTCAGAGGTTCAAATCCTCTCCCCGCAACGAGAAAGAAGGCCCTGGACCTAATACTTAGGTCCAGGGCCTTCAGCTTTCCTGTCAGGTATTCCTGCGGCTTAGCCTATTTGCCAATGTCGTTGAGCAGGTTTCGTACCGAGTTGTTGAACGGTGTTGACAAAACGTAGCGTGGCCCAGAAATACTTGCGCGTGAGGTCACCCCGAAAACGTATCCGAGGTCTTTGGAGGTGCGCTTGCTAAGCCATGGCCCGCCGCTAGCGCCACCGCTCATCGCGCACGAGGACATTCTCATATCGTTGAGAAGCCGGTGGCGTTTGAAGGTGTTTCCATCGCAGTAGTGGGCGCGTTCCCCGTAGAACGGCTTCTCACCTGGCCAGCCCCAGATGCGGACCCCGTTCCGCCGGTGGCCCAAGTTGTAGGAGATGCCGTTTCCGCCGACGGCCTGCACTAGGGTTTTACCCCTCAGTTTGTGGACGGTGAAGAAAGCCTGGTCACGTGACGGGTCAGAGTGTTGCCTCCAGCCCTGGAAAGTGGTGGCTCGTTTCCAGTTCCACAAGCCACTCGGTGCCTTGCCGTTCCTGTAGGCCGGAGCGAACGCGATGTTGGAATGCCATCCCTTTCCTTTACCGCCGTGTACGCAGTGCCCTGCTGTAGAGACAACACTCTTGTTGGCAGTGTTAATAACTGATCCTGAGCAGGCGTAGTCTTTTCCCTTATATGTGAAAAATACTTTGCCTGCGGTAGAAGGCACTGGCGCTGAAGAAGCTCGCGCGGAATTCATCTCTGTCGAGCTAGAGTTGCTAGGCGATACCGGGTGGGAATAGTGCTCCTCTTTATTGTTTCCGGAAGCCTGCAGGTCGTCGCTAGCTGGCGCCCTCAACGGCACACTGCTTTGAGGGGCAAGGGCTGCGTTAGCGGAGGAAAAACGGTCAGCTGGAATCGCAGACCGCATCTTTTCTTCAGTCCAGTACCCGGCCGGGTCAGTCGTGGTAGCCGATGACTGAGTGTTGGCAGACGACTGAGTGCGGAGGGAGGACTCAGCGTTGGCGTTGCGGTGATCCGGTGCTGTGATGGATACAGCTTGGTCGTTCTCGTTATCTAGCTGCCGTGGTGCCGCTTGAGCGGTGGCTGTTAGCGACGTTGAGAAAACGGCGGTACATAACGCGTAAATGCCTACCCGTACAAAGGGTTTTCTGTTAAACATGTTTTCCTATCCTGTGTACTGCATTCGGACAGTCTCAGAATAGCTATGAATTGTCTGTTGGAAAACTTTGAATATACTTTGGGCGTGGCTTGAGGGTGATGATTTGAGATGATAAACCTCTGCCCGGGGCGGTGCCCCGGGCAGAAGCGGCTATGAGACCTCTCTATCAGTCCTCCGTTAGGAAACGTTCGGCGAACCTAGGCCCCGGGTTCACGAAGACCGTGCCCGGTTCAGGAGCTTGCAGGTTCGGGTCATTCTCGGCTGCCGCCTCAAGCGCTTCTTGCGGTACGCCCAGCTGCGGCTCGAAAGTCCCGTCCGGCAGCCAATAGTAGACGTTTCGGCTCAGCATCCCTCCGGGAGCATCGAAACCGGCTTCCGGGGTCAGAGCGCTGAGAGTTTGGACAATCGGAACGAGGTTATTGATGCCCGCATCGGGGTCGATGCGCGAGTACAGGATCGCTGAACGGTTAGGGACCGCGACCATCAGGCCCTCTGGCGCTTCAACACCCAGTTGCTGCAACAGGGCAGGTATGTCTGCGACCTTGGATGCGATGAACATCGAATCTCCGGTCACGAAATGCACACCGTCCTTCTCGAAGCCCTCCTCGATGGGTTCGGCGTTCGTGTTGCGTTGACCTTGGGCGAACAGTTCCTCGAGTGGCACTCCAAGGTCTTGGGCGGCACCCTGTGTCAGCGTGCTCACGTGCGTGGGATGGTCAATGCACAGAACCTGCAGCAGGTCGCCACCGAAAGTGCGTGCGTATTCGAAGCCATCGGCATCTAATTGAGATTTTTCGAAAATACGGGTCCTGATCCGAGCAGACAGCTCTTCGGAGCTCAGCTCAGGCTCACTGTTGGTGTTCGCGACTGCCGTGGAGAATTCGAGCCACCGGTGCAGGGTTTCTTGCCAGTCCTGCTGCGGGAGGCGTTGCATCTCGTCAGCCAAGTTGTCCATCGATACTGAGCCGCCAGTCTCGAATTCGAGGATGTGGCCTTCTTCGGTAGTAAGTGGTGTAGCGGTGATACCGCGCGTTCCGAGCTGCTGGATCAGGAACCCGGCGGCTGTGTTGAGGATGTACTCCCTACTGATTTCTGGCTGTTCACTCATACTGTGTTCTCTCGCTTGTCTTGTGGTGTGTCTTGTGAGGGGCGCTGTGTCGTTTCGTTGGTGCCTTGTTCTATTCTGCTGGTGGGCGGTTCAACATGTAAAGCACCATTTTCGCTTTGGTTAGCGCTTTAACGGCGTGCGGTAGGCGTGTGGTGAAATGCACCATGCCGCCCGGGTGCAGGGTTACCGTTTGGTTGTTTGCAGTGATTTCTAGTTCACCTTCGAGGGCCTGCACAATCACAGGCATCGCGGCTGTGTGTTCGGATAGTTCTTTTCCTTCATCGAACGCGAACAACACCACGTTCACTCCTTCGGAGCGCATGAGCTTGGCCGAGGCAGTTGAGTTCGGAGAATACTCAATGTGCTGTGCAAGGTTGTCGATGTACCCGAGTGCAGCGGTCTGTGAAGGTGTGGATTCACTCATGGTTGGGTTCCTCTCGTGTGATGCTGACGGGCTTTCCTAGACGGGCAGGGTGAGCCGTTAGCCGATCCATCCGTGGCGGCGAGCGATCTCAGCTGCTTCGTGCTTGGATCTGGCGCCTAGCTTGATTTGAATGTTGGACAGATAGTTGCGCACGGTCCCGTCTGCGAGGTTGGCACGCACGGCGATGTCGTGGACGGGTAATCCGAGCGCGGCGAGTTCCAGAACGTCTGATTCGCGGGCAGTTAACGGTGAATCGCCTGCGGCGATCGTGTCCGCGGCAAGGGTAGGGTCGATCGCGCGCTTACCTGCGTGGATGTCGGTAATAGCGCGGACCAGATCGTCAGCCTGCGCGTTCTTCGGTAGGAATCCACGCACGCCTGCTTCGAGCGCTTTCTTGAGGTAACCGGGGCGGGCATGTGAAGTGAGGATCATCGTCGCGCCAGCAGCCCCACGAGCCATGAGCTCTTTGGCGGTCTCGATGCCGTTGATCCCACCCAGCTGGAGGTCGAGGACCGCCACATCGACCCCGTCCATGGCCTCGATGGCTTCCTCCCCGGAGGAATACTCGGCTACAACGGTGAGCTCCTCGTTGAGGGAAAGTAGCGAGGCCAAAGCCGAGCGGACGAGGTCTTCGTCATCAACGAGCGCAATACGCAACATGGTCTTCTCGCCTCTGTCTCCGCCTCATCGTGGTTCGCATTAAGCATCGGTCAGTGCCCTGGCCTACTTGCCTAGGCCTACTTACCCGGGCTTACTTGAGTGGCTATGCCTCTTTCTGACGCATATGCCTATTTCCACTGTGCCGAGAGAATGAACGTATCGTCCACTGTTTTAGCTGAGAGCGTGGTGGGGGAGAGGCGGCGTTGCAAGGCAGCAAGCCCAGTCCAGCCCTGCCCAGTCCAGCCCTGCCCAGTCCAGGCCTGCCCCGGTCTGCCTCGACGCGACTTGTTGTGCGGCATCCCGTTATTGGTGATCCTCATACCGGACCCGTCCACCTCGACGGTGACCTTAGTGGCGTTGGAATGTTTGAGGATGTTGGTGGTGGCTTCGCGGATGATGTACGCGGCCTCGGTCTCCTTGGATGCAGGGGGTTTCCCGTTCACGGTGACTCTGGCGCCGCTTGCTTTAAGCAAGGAGACAGCGCCGGGTAGTTCGCTACGCCATTCGGGTTTCTGGTAGGTGGAAACCATCGCCCTCATGTCGGTCGTAGATCTGTTGGTCAGGTCCACGATGGCATCCAGCGGAGCTGAGGGGTCGGAGCCTCGTTGAACCAACTGCTTGGCCGTTTGGGCTTGCAACGAGATCGCTGCGAGGCGCTGGCCCATGACGTCGTGCAGATCGGCGGCGAACCGGAGGCGTTCCTCGGCCAGCCGCATCGTGGTTTGGGCCCGGGCTGATTCCTCCATGGTGCGCAGGATGTCTAGGTACCAGACGGAGGATTTGAAAGTGACCCACAGGGCTAACGCGTAGATGATGTAGCTGAAGTACAACGGGTTGGGGACATCGGTGATGACGGTGTAGGCGATCGCGGTGCCTACGGGGACGATTCCCGCCCACAGTGGGCCGATTGAGGTGATGAGCGACGCCGCGGTGAGGAATGAGGCTAACAGTCCGGCAGGGATCGCTTCGGGAGTGTTCGTCCATGTGAAGGCGATCGGCGCGAGCGCTATGGGCGCCAGAAGGGCAACGGCCTGGCTCCATGAGGAGCGCAGGTCGATGCCCTTCATGATCCAGGCGCAGTAGATGATGCCCGTAATCGTGGTTTGGATGCCGATGGCTGCATAGGCCGGGGCTTTCGTGACTGCTTCGGGGTGTTGCGGATAAACAAACACCCACCAGGACAAGACGGTGAGGATGGGTGCCGAGATGACGAGAGTCCACTGGAATGACCGGTAGGCGCGCCGGCTCCGGCTAACCTCGAAGGACTCAACTGGTCGAAATCGCCACATTTGCCCTCTCCTGATTTACCCTCTCCTGGACCAACGGAACTTTGTGGCCACGATCATAGCGGTTAATACTATCCAACCGACAAGGATAGCCATCGGTTTGCCGGCATCTGCGAGGTCGCCGCCGAACCAAGCGATAGACATGACGTCGGCCATCGCGGTGGTCGGGATGAACTCGGTGACCGTGGTCAGGGTGTCATTCAAGATGTTGCGCATCGGGATGAGGCCGGGCCCGAGGGTGAGCAGCATAATGACGGGCATGGAGGTGATCTGTGCGGACTCTGCGGTGCGGGTGAAAATCGTTGTTGCTAGCCCCGCTAGCAGGAACAGCACCACGGTTGCGATGACGCACGCGGCAAGCAGAGGGATGTTGGTGGGGATGGGGAGATCGAGCACCGCGATAGAGACGGCGAACATGCCCACTGACATGATGAGGCCGAGGAAGAAACCTGGGCTGACAAGGGAAGCGAGGATGGTGCCGTCCCCGACTTCACCGGCCCTCAACCGGGTCAGCACTTGTTCTTCGCGTCGGTTCACGGCCGCTGAAAGCGTGTTGTAGTAGGACACGAATGTGAGCCCGATGGCGAGGATCAGGGCGACGAACATCCCGAGGAACTCGCCCATGCCCTCACGCTTAGCCATTTGCGTGAACATGAGAGGCACGGCGAGCGGCAGCGCGATCGCGTACATGACTTGCATGGTGTTGCGTCGTAACAGGGTGAACTCTGCCTTAGTGAGGCTGGTCCATTGGGAGAACGCGGATACGGTACGGGTTTCGGTCGTAGTCATCGTGGTCTCCGTTTCTGTTAGGCGCCCCGTGGGGCGGTTGGGTTGGTCTGTGTAGCAGCTGAATCAGCTTGTGCGGCTGAGTAGCTCGCTGGGTCGTCGGCAATGCTGAGGAATACGGATTCCAGCGAGGCGTGACGTACGTCGATGTCGGTGAGGGTGACGTCGTTGTGGCGGGCCCACACGAGCAGCTCGGTCAGATCGTGTTGCAGGTTCATGGTGCGGATCTCGGTGACGCCATCGTGGGTGGACATGTCTTCGAACCGGGGCAGGTCAGGGCGGGCGCCTACCCGGATGGTTGAATGGTGGCCGGCAACCACGTCCGAGAGTGTGCCGGAGGTTGCGATGCGTCCGCGGTGCATGATCGCGAGCCGATCGCATAGCTGCTCTGCTTCTTCCAGGTAGTGGGTCGTGATGACGATGGTGGTGCCGTTCTCGTTGACCTTACGTAGCAGGTTCCAGGCGAGCCGGCGGGACTCCGGGTCGAGGCCGGTGGTTGGTTCGTCGAGGAAGAGTAGGTGCGGCTGGCCGACGAGCGCGCAAGCAAGGTCGAGGCGGCGCCGTTCGCCGCCGGAGAGCGCCGAGACGCGGACGCCGGCGCGGTCGGTCATGTCCACCATCGCGAGCACATCGTCCACGGGGAGGGGAGTGGACAGCGTCCCGGCCCACATCTTCAGGGTCTCTTTGGTGGTGAGGTCGGGTGGGAAACCGCCTTCTTGAAGCATCACGGCCTGGTAGGGGCGGATCTTCTTGCGGTCCTTCACGGGGTTCTTACCGTAGACCCGCACCTGGCCTTGGGTGGGTTTGGCTAGCCCTTCGAGGATTTCGAGGGTCGAGGTCTTCCCCGCACCGTTGGTGCCGAGGAGCCCGAAGACTTCACCAGGGACAACATCGAGGTCAATGCCGTCCACGGCGGTGAAGTCTCCGTAGCGCCGGACGAGGTTTCTTACTTCGATGATTGAACTCATGTTTCAACCCTATGGAGGCAGGCTGGCCCGCCGGTAGGGCATGCGCACACGAGAAAATATGAAGATGTGTGGGGTAGGGGATGACAAATGTCACCGGTGGCGGTGTGGTTGTTCGATACGATCAAGCTCTAGGCAGGATGTCCACGACGCGTCCGATGGCTCGCTACCGGGTGCCTCATCTGCCTGTTGTGTATGTGAAGGCTGACTAGAGGCCGGCAGAGAGTGCAGGCCATGGTTGGGGACGTGAATTACGCCGCTGAGCAGCGCGAGCGGATGCAACGGGTACAGAGGGCTAAGAACTACGCTGATTCTCTGCGCAATTCGGAACGGCCGGACACGATCATCGTGTGTGACTTTGACCGTTTCCGTATTCACGATCTAGACTCCGATGATCCGGAGAGCGGCTACGAAGAGTTCCGTTTGGAGGAACTGCCGGAGCAGTTGTATCTGCTCGATTTTCTGGTGGATCCAGAGCTGGAGCGTCGCCGGCGTGAAGAGAAGGTATCTCTTGATGCTGGCGAGCTGATCGGCAGGGTCTATGACCTTTTGCGGGCCCAATACATTGATCCGGATTCGGAAGATTCCAAGCATTCGCTCAACGTGTTGTGTGTTCGTCTGGTTTTCTTGCTTTTCGCTGAAGACGCAGGGCTTTTCGCGAAGGATGCTTTCTATAACTACCTCAAACCGATTCCTGCGGATCGTATTCGGCCGGCGTTGAAAGAGCTTATTGCTTACCTGAGAACTAAGCCGGAGGAGCGGGATCCTTACGCTTCTGACGCGTTGAAGGCTTTCCCGTACGTGAATGGCGGGCTGTTCGAGGCGGATGTCGAGGTTCCGCAGTTCACTCAGCAGATCGTCGATGTGCTTCTGGAGGAAGTCAGTGACGGCACGGATTGGTCGCAGATCAGCCCGACTGTTTTCGGCGGTGTTTTCGAGTCCACGCTGAACCGGAAACCCGACGTTCCGGTGGGATGCATTACACGTCGCCGCAGAACATCCATAAGTTGATCGGCCCGTTGTTTTTGGATGAGCTCAAGGCCGAGCTGGACGGGATTCTCACGGCAGAGGGTGTGGGGGACCGTAAGCGACGTAACGATCTAAACCGGTTCCACGACAAGATCGCGTCTTTGTCGTTTTTTGAAACTTTCATTCCACGACGGATACAAATGCGCTCACCGGTCCAATCGCGGCCTTCAACGAGATCATCGGATGCACCATCGACGACCCAAAGGTCTCTCAGATAGCAAGTGATGTCGGCGCGCCTTACACAGTCTGGGAAGACGAAGAACTCCCCGCCATCCATTGGATCTTCGAGGGCAAGGGCCTGGAATTTTGCTTCGATGATGAGATCCTTACAGCTATCTTCTTCCAATTCATCGCGGAAGATGTCTGGAATGTGGGCTCCTGGTCGGGGTCGCTCATTGACGGATTTGTGGCACCAGATATCACCCCAGAACAAGCCGATGCCACCTTCGGGGAACCTGAAGCTATCGGTTGCGGGAGCCCTACGTGGCGGCGCTACGAGATCGGCGACCACTTCATCCACTTCGATTTTGGTGAAGAGGGCCTACACAAGATCACCCTCCTCCTGGACCCCCGAAGTCCAGAAAAACTAAGCACGCGCCGTACCTGTTTCGGCTAGTCGGCCTGAGCGGCCTCCGCAGGAAGCGCCGCCAGCCAGGGGAATGTGTATCTGCTCATTCAAACCGATGGCAGCGATGCCGAGCGTGAGGCGCAACTGGTGCTCGAAGTGGTCGAGCGGGCCGGTGGGCGGGCCGTGCTCACCACCGACCCCGAGGTAGCCGCGTTTGGGAGGCGGCAAGTGAAATGTTTCGGGCGGCACTTGCACTCGGCGGCACGCTCTCGGGCGAGCACGGCATCGGCCTGCTCAAACGCCGCTGGCTCGGCGACGAGCTGGGCGATCGGCAATATGAGTTGCAGCGGCAGATCAAGCGCGTCTTTGATCCGAAAAACATTCTCAATAGGGGGCAAGGTATTTGCTGAATAGTGACTATTGAGTGCATTTGTGAATTGTTGATGGTGCCGACTCGTTAATTTCTCATCGAACCTGAAGATAGCGAGGTAGCTGCGGGAGTACACTGAGCTTGGGCGTTATCGTCGCCGATCGGCGCGTGATCCGTGCCGACCCATCTTCCAATTAGGAGGTCGTAATGAAGGCCGCACGCTACTACGGAAATCACGACATTCGCATCGAAGACATTCCCGAGCCGAAGGTCACCCCTGGCACAGTCGGTATTGACGTTGCCTGGTGCGGTATCTGCGGCACCGACCTGCACGAATACCTCGACGGCCCCATTTTCTGCCCGCCCGCGGGGCACCCACACCCCATCTCGGGTGAAGAGTCGCCCATCACGCTCGGGCACGAAATGTCGGGCGTTGTCTACGAGGTGGGCGAGGGCGTTGAAGGACTCGAAGTTGGTGACCACGTTGTCGTGGAACCCTACATCATCGCTGACGGCGTCGACACTGGCCCCGACAGCAACGACTACCACCTGTCAAAAGACATGAACTTCATTGGCCTGGCCGGTCGCGGCGGTGGCCTGTCAGAAAAAATCGCGGTCGAGCGCCGTTGGGTGCACAAGATTTCGAAGGATATTCCCCTCGACCAGGCCGCGCTCATCGAGCCGTTCTCGGTAGCCGTGCACGCGGTTGAGCGCTCGGGTGCCAAAGCCGGCGACGTCGCTATCGTCGGCGGTGCCGGGCCGATCGGTGTGCTCTGCGGTGCTGCGCTCAAGGCCATCGGAGCCACCGTCGTGGTGTCTGAGCTGAGCGAACTGCGCCGCCAAAAGGCACTCGACTCGGGTGCCGCCGACTACGCCTTCGACCCGCGCGAGGTCGACGTGGTCGAGAAGGTGCGCGAACTCACCGACGGTAAGGGCGCGAATGTCGCCATCGAGGCCACCAGCGTGCAGGTCGTGCTTGACACTCTGATGGATGCACTGCGTCCCACCGGTGTGCTGCTGATCGTCTCGATCTGGGGCCACAAGGCCGACTTCGACATGCACAAGCTGGTCATGAAGGAGATCGACATGCGCGGTTCGATCGCGTACGTCAACACGCATCCCAAGACCATCAAGATGGTTGAGGAAGGCAAGGTCGACCTGAAGCCATTTATCACCGGCAAGATCGGCCTCGACGACCTCATCGACAAGGGCTTCGACACCCTCATCAACCGCAACGAAACCGCGGTAAAAATTTTGGTGTCGCCCTCGGGTGAGGGTCTCGAATAGTCCCAACGAAGTGCGTGCATCCTGATGCGCACGCTGAACGCCCCGCAGTTTTGCTGCTGCGGGGCGTTCGCTTTGGGTCCGGGTGGGCTGCTGGGGCTGTTTTGTGACACTAGGCTTGGAGCATGTCTGAACTGTCTTCGCGGGCATCCGCAGAAATTCAACTCGTAAACGAACACGGCACCAATAACTACGGCCCGCTGCCGGTGGTGCTCGCTGAAGGCAAGGGGCCTGGGTCACCGATGTAGACGGTAAGCGCCACCTCGACGCCGTCATGGCATACTCGGCCGCAAACTTCGGCCACTCGAACGACAAGTTCATCGATATCGCCTGCGCCCAGATGCGCAAGCTCGACGTCACGTCGCGAGCGTTCTACGCCACCGGCTTTGGCGAGTTCGCCGAGGCGATCACGAAGCTGTCAGGCCTCGACCGCGTGCTAATGATGAACACCGGCGCCGAAGCCAACGAAACCGCGATCAAAGCCGCCCGCAAGTGGGGCTACAAGGTGAAAGGCGTGGCCGCCGACCAGGCCAAAATCATTGTGATGCACGGCAACTTCCACGGCCGTACCACGACCATCATGTCGTTCAGCGATGACGAAAACGTGCGGGATGGATTCGGTCCGTTCACACCGGGATTCGTGAGCGGAAACCTATATTCAGCTGCGGAAGATGGAGAACAAGATTCTTTCCGAGCTGCATAACGATCAAACGTTGCTCGGGTTATCTGAACAGCATTCGCCGTTGAAGGTTTCCCTGAAGCAGTTTCACGGGATTGAAATTAATGATTTCGCAGTGAACGTGGCTAAGACTGCGATGTGGATCGCTGAGCTGCAGGCTAATGCTGGGGCCGAGACGGTGGTTTATAGCCAGATCGAGGATCTACCGCTTCAAGACTCGGCGCATGTGGTGCACGGGAACGCGTTGCAGATCGACTGGGCTGAGGTGCTCGACCCGTCAGAGTGTAGCTACATCATCGGCAACCCGCCGTTTGTTGGTGCGCGCTATCAGTCCAAAGAGCAGAAAGCTGATGTGCTCCGTGTATTCGGGGGAGCCCGCAACGCGGGAAACGTTGACTTCGTGGCGGCCTGGTTTATGCTTGCTGCCCGCTACATGGGAGATCATCCTGTGCGTGCGGCGTTCGTATCGACGAATTCGATCTGCCAAGGCGAGCAGGTAGCGAATGTGTGGTCGCCGATCTATGACCTGGGTGTACGTATCGACTTCGCCCACGACACGTTCCGTTGGACGACCGAATCCTCCGGTGCTGCGGCGGTGTTCGTCGTCATCGTGGGTTTCTCCAAACGCGGTGGCGCAAAGCGTCTTTACCACTATTCGACGGTGGATGCGGAGCCCGTGCTGGAACATCCGGACCAGCTGAACGCCTACCTCAAAGATGCCCCGGATGTCTTTGTATGGAGCCGTAACAAACCGCTCTCGGACGTACCGGTGGCGGGTATCGGTTCGCAACCGATCGATAACGGAAACTATCTCTTCACCGCAGGCGAGAAAAAAGCGTTCCTGGCAGCAGAGCCGAAAGCCGAGCGTTTCTTCCACCGATGGTTCGGTTCCCAAGAGTTCATTAAAGGTATCGAACGTTGGGTCATGTGGCTAGGTGAAGCCACACCAGAGGAACTCACTGCTATGCCGCGCGCTATGGAACGAGTTCAAGCGGTCCGGGAATATCGTTTGGCATCTTCGCGCGAAGCGTCCTGGGTTTAGTTCCTACCTCAGCTAAGGAAGGATTGAACTATGCCTAGAAAGTATTCCGTCGAGTTCAAGGAGAAGGCGGTCCATCAGATCATCGAAATGGTCCGCCTGGAGT
>NZ_JAKRCW010000001.1 GCF_022346425.1 Pseudoglutamicibacter albus | reverse complement strand
CTTCGATACGTGTCGACATTGAGACCACACCCTTGTTCATACTTGTTCAGCGTAGGAGTACGCGCTCAAAGTATGTGAGGCACGACTGTAGCTACGCGATCAATATATGTAAGGTACGCCGCCGATTTGCACACCCGCCAAAGTCTCGGTAATCTTATGCAGGTCGCCACCGATGAGAACCGATCAGGTGAACATCAGATGAAAACTAAATGCGCCCTTAGCTCAGCTGGATAGAGCGTCTGTCTACGGAACAGAAGGTCAGGGGTTCGAATCCCTTAGGGCGCGCAAATTGTTAGGTCTCGGGACACCGTTCATGCGGTATCCCGAGACCTTTTATATTCTCGAGGTTTCACCTCCCGGCACAAGGCCTTGAACGTTGCTTACTTAAAGGTCTTGAACCGCTCCAGCGCCGCATCGCGCCCGTCAAGCTCAGCCCAGACACCATCAAAGTGGAACACACATAACGATGCGGGCGGGTAATGCCCCGCCATGTCCATGACCGCTTGTTCATCTGACTCAGCGGATGCCAGCCGCATTGCAGCATCCTGCACCGCAGGCATGTGCCCGACCACAATCAAACGCGACACCGTTTCCGGCACATGATCAATCGCGGCAATCAGGCCCGCCGCATCAGTCAGATACAAATCAGCATCGAGATACGCACTCGGGGCATCCTCGCCCAGCACCGAAGAGAACATCGCATACGTCGCCCTCGTACGCACCGCATCAGACACCAAGGCCGCGTCCGGCACGAGCCCCTGCCCCAGCACATACTCCCCCGCCCGGCGCGCTTGCTCGCAACCGAACTCGGTGAGCTGACGCATCCGATCCTCCTGCCCCCACGGAGCCTCAGCTTTGCCGTGACGCATGATCAACAGAGTCTTAACTGCCATCTGAATCCCTCGCTTGACATCCAACCGGACCACTTACTCAACACCATTAAATGCGAGCGGGGCAAGGCATCAAGCCTCGCCCCACATCGTGCTGTGGACTGCTCCTCTTTTAGATGGAGTACTCCGGAACCGCCCAGACGGTCACCTCTGGGTGATCATAAAAACGGTAGCCCTGACCGCGGACGGTCCGTACCGTATTGGACAGACGCCCGAGCTTGGCGCGCAAGCGACGGATATGAACGTCGATCGTACGCTCATTCGGGATCTCGTCGGCGCCGCGCCACAAGCTCTCAAGCAACTCCTCGCGCCCCACAGTGCGGGAACCGTTCTCAACGAGGTAGTTCAGAAGTTCAAACTCTTTATGAGTGAGGTTCAGGACGTCCCCGTCGAGCTGCACTTCACGGCGGGAAAGATCAATCAGCACACCCACGGTGTGACGCGCTGGATCAGCGACAGTCGGGACCGGGCGAGCCTGAGCGTTGCCGCTGACAGTTGGGTCGCCCAAGCACTGGCGCACAACGTCGATGTTGCTACCACCGGCGCTTGCGGGCGCGAGCGCTACTGCCGCGTGAGTTTGAGCGTCCGGAACCAGGGTCTGGAGGAACGTCGTGACCTGCGAGGACAAACGCGAAAGCGACGTGCCCGCGTTTGCTGCGGTCTCTTCATCCAGGCCCACATAGACCACGAAACCGCGCGCCGATGTCTCACCGCCGGATTCTGCAGGGTTGTTATGCCTCATAGCTTGACCGGGCATAGGATGCATCCCGTTCTGCCCTTGAGGTACTGGAGCGAGGTTACCCCAGCCGGCCCGACCTAACTCAGCTGCTCGGCGAGCTGCTGCTGCGCGCTTCTGTGCGGCGCGGACAGAGATGTGAACGTATCCGGGGTTGGTGGACATACCTGCTCCTTAGACGCAGCCCCGACACCTTGCCGCCCCGGGGCCCTGCCAACCAAAACTCCAACGCCTAAAAACATACCAATGCGAAGATGACACGATATAACAGAGCGATTTTCACAATGGTCCGAAATTCTGGAACGTTATATGTTTCGGCTCATTTCCTTGTATGACAAGATATTGCTCGCAATATTTCGATATCGCAAGCAAAGTTTATGCAAACGTCTCAGAATGTGAGATACACGCCGATTTTAGTGACGAACCTCACTCCCGGAGGCACTTTGAATCCAAGGCTTTGAATTATCAAAGAGTTTTTGCACATCTACGAACCGACACTATGCAATCTTCGTCACCATGCAACCCGCAACCTTCAGGCCTCAAGGCTGAGAATCATTGCCGGTCGATGAATATTGATTCAATCGGTTGCATATAATTCAGATGCCGCCTTGACAAGAAGGAAGAGCTGATGTAGAAGCGTTACACAGCATTTACATAGGTTTTCCATAGAATTACCTCACCTCTCTCAGGAAAAGTGGTTACATGAGCACTTCTCGTTTCTCCCCTCAAGAGCTACCGCGCCTTGAACACCCAGACGGTTCCCCTATCCGCGCTCTCGTCGTCGATGACGAGCCAACTCTCGCCGATCTCGTAGCGATGGGAGTCCGCATGCTTGGTTGGGAAGCCACTGTGTGTCACGACGGCCTCGAAGCCGTCCAGATGACCCGTGACGTCAACCCAGACATCGTTGTCCTCGACTGGATGTTGCCAGGAATCGAAGGGCCTGAAGTGCTCAAGCGAATCCGCGGATTCAAGCCTGAACTGCCAGCACTGTTCTTGACAGCGAAGGATTCCGCCAACGAACGCATCGAAGGCCTGGCAGTCGGAGGCGACGACTACGTCACCAAACCCTTCAACCTCGAAGAACTCCTCTTGCGCTTGCACCGTCTTGTGCAACGGTCCGGCGCAGCAAGCGCTGACGAGACCGAAATTGTGGTCGGTGACCTCAGCCTCAACACCGCTTCGCACGAAGTGCACCGCGGTGGCGAAGAGATTCAACTCACCGCAACCGAATTCGACCTTTTGAAATACCTCATGGAGAATGCTCGTCGGGTAGTGTCCAAACCACAGATCCTAGAATCAGTGTGGAACTATGGTTTTGACGGACAAGCTAATATCGTCGAGCTATACATCTCATACTTACGCAAAAAAATTGACACAGGCCGCTCGCCAATGATCCACACCGTTCGCGGAGCTGGTTACGTCCTCAAACCTGGAGCGTGATTATCACGTGCGTCACCGCAAGCGCCACCTAGCACGTAAGAATACGCGCATGTCTTTGCGCGTACGCTTGGTGGTCTTGCTAACCCTGATGCTCGCCGCTGGATCCATGATCATCGGCGGGCTGACGCACACCCTCATGGCCGCAAAGCTGTGGGGGCAGCTCGACTCGAGCCTCGCCGCGACCATCGACCGCGCGACCTCCGCCAGCGGGCACATGCCGGTCACCGACGTAAGCAGCCAGCCCGTTGGAACCGTCGTCGCCCTCGTTGCCGACGGCAAGTTCCGTGCCGGCCCCGAAGTCACCGACTCCGTTACCGGCGAGCCTACAAAGCTCTCAGAAGCCGACCGGAAAACCATCATCACCAAAATCGACGAGTTCGAGTACAACCCTCAAAAGACTGAAGGCATCACAGCCACACTCGAGATCGGGGACTACCGGCTCCTCATTGAGCCTGTCGCCTCACGCGATTTGCCAGCATCAACAGTGATGGTCGCAGGGCTGCCCGCTAAACGCACCTACGCGACACTGCGGACGCTCGACCTCACGATGCTGGTGGTCTCCACGATCGGCGTCGTGTTGGTGGGCGCTGTAGGCGGCGCGGTCATACGAGCAACGATGCAGCCGCTCCACCACGTCGTAGACGTCGCAGACTCCATCGCTACCCTCCCACTCACAGAATCCGACGTACACGTCGACCAGCGGGTGAACCGTAACCTTGCCAGCAAACCTACAGAGATCGGGCGCCTCGGTGGAGCTCTGAACCGTTTGCTCGACAACGTCGGAGACGCATTAGAGACCCGCGCCGCATCCGAAATGAAGATGCGCCGCTTCGTGGCCGACGCGTCCCACGAACTGCGCACACCACTGGCCTCGATCCGCGGTTACGCCCAGCTGATCCACGTGACCCACGAGCTCACCCCCGACGGTGAGCGCTCACTCGAACGCCTGATCGGCCAAACCGAGAACATGACCGAACTGGTCGAGCAGCTCTTGCTTCTGAACCGGCTCGAAGAAGGCCACGCCACGACCATCGAAACCGTGGACATGGTCCAGATCGCCGCGAACGTGTACCTGGACTCTCAAGCCGCCTTCGGCGAGCACACATGGGAATTCGACGCGTTCACCGACGGCGACCCTGCCTACGTCGAAGGCGACCCGTCTCAGCTCGCCCGGGTTCTCAGCAACCTTGCCTCCAACGCCGCGAAACACACCAGCGCCGGAACGCAAGTCGACATCACAGTCGGCATCGAACCGACGCAGCTCACCCACGTTCCAGCGCTGTTCAACGCAAGCACCACACAAACGCACGCGGAAGAACGGGCACGCTCGCACAACAGCGGCTACGACGTCGTAGTCCGTGTCCACGACACCGGCGAAGGTATCGACCCAGAGTTCCTGCCGAAAGTATTCGATCGGCTTGCCCGCGCCGACAAAGCGCGCTCCGGTTCAACATCAACCAGCGGCCTCGGTCTGGCCATCGTTAAAGCGATTGCAGAAGCCCACCAAGGCACCATCAACGTTGAATCAGAGCCCGGCAACACCGTCTTCACCATCCGGCTGCCATACTGCCCACCACCTGCGGCAGGCGCGGCAAAGCACCGCGCTGAAACCACACAGCTCGAAGCGCAAGCCCCAGCTGAGGCCCAGGCCGCGATAGAGACGCAAACACCAACCACGGCGCAGGCCCCAGCCACGCGGCAGGAACCGAAGGTTCAAGAGCCTGCCAACGCTAAGGAGCCGGTCTATTCGGCGAGGCCGTACAGGCGATCTCCTGCATCGCCGAGACCAGGCACAATGTAGGCGTTCTCATCCAGCCCTTCATCGAGCGCCGCGATGTAGAGGTTGACGCGGTCATCATCGCCGTAGGCCGCGTTCAGGCGCTCAACGCCCTCCGGGGCAGCGATCAAGCAGATGCACGTGACTTGGTCCGCTCCATGCTCAAAGAGGTAACCGATCGATTCCACGAGGGTTCCGCCGGTAGCCAGCATCGGGTCGATCACGAAAACCTGACGGTTCGACAAATCATCAGGCAGCCGCTCGGCGTACGTGATGATGTCAAGCGTCTCCTCGTTACGAGCCATGCCTAAGAAGCCCACCTCAGCGGTCGGCAACAGCCGCATCATGCCTTCGAGCATCCCCAAACCAGCGCGAAGAATCGGCACGACAAGCGGGGTCGGCTTTGCGAAAGCAACCCCCTTGGTTGTCGCCACAGGCGTCTCAACCGTGACTTCACGGGTGCGGACGTCCCGGGTCGCTTCATACGAAAGCAGTGTGACAAGCTCCTCAGTCAACTGCCGGAAAACCGGAGACGGGGTCGTCTTGTCACGCAAAACCGAAATCTTGTGGGCCACGAGCGGGTGCTCAACAACATGTACGCGCATGAAAACAGGATACCGCCCGAGCAACCATGCCGCCGCCACGGCCGAGTACGCGGCGGGAAGATTCATGGTTTACCGTTGTGAACATGCCGATCAAACCACCCGACGGGGCCAACGCATGGATGGGGGCCGCGCTCGAAGAAGCCCGTGCAGCCGCCCAACACGGCGACATCCCCATCGGCGCGGTCATCGTGGGTCCGGACGGGAGAATCGTTGCCCGCGGCCATAACATCCGCGAACGCGACGGCGATCCGACCGGGCACGCCGAAGTCGTAGCGATCCGTGAAGCTGCACGCGCACTCGCATCCAATGCCGGCAACCCCACCGGTGGCGACGGTGGCGCCGCTAGCGACAGAGGAGACGGCGATGGCGGCGATGGCGGCGATGGCGGCGATGGCGGCGATGGTTGGCGGCTCACTGACTGCACGCTCGTGGTGACGCTTGAACCGTGCCCGATGTGTGCCGGGGCAATCGTGCTCGCCCGCATCCCGCGGGTGATATTTGGTGCGTGGGACGAGAAAGCCGGAGCAACCGGCTCCGTGATGGATATTCTGCGGGAGCCGCGGCTGAACCATCGCGCCGAAGTTTTCGCGGGCGTCCAAGCCGGAGAGTGCCAAGAAATACTCCAGGAATTCTTCGCCACAATGCGTAGCGAACCCTGAACGCTACGTACCGAGGCGCCAGTTCGGTTTGGAAACCGGCCGGGCTATGACATAGAGTGTCCGGAGTTGGTAGCGTGTCCGAGCGGCCGAAGGTGCAACACTCGAAATGTTGTGTGCAGTGACCCTGCACCGTGGGTTCAAATCCCACCGCTACCGCCACAAACAAGAGGTCCCAAGAACACCAGTTCTTGGGACCTCTTGGCTTAATCGATGTCTATTTTATGCACCGTTTGTCTGATGCGCCGCCTGCTTGTCCGCTTTACTTCGCGGCGTGGAAGCCTTTCTTCGCTCGCCCGGTTGATCTCCCGCGACCACCAGTGCGAGCGGGCCCACACATCGACCGAAATCATGATAAACCCGATCGCCGCACCCAACATGGCGCCGCATTGGACGTCTGATAGCCAGTGCACACCCATATAGACACGGGAGAACGCCATCGCGAACATGTAAGCCACACCGAGGATCACGGTGGCCCACCGCAGCCACGTGCGCACAGCCCACCGCAGAACCATTGAGATAGACACACTCACGAGGGCGAACGCGTTCAAAGTATGCCCCGAGGGGAACGACCCGGAATACTCGTAAGGTTGTAGCTGGGTTTCAAGGGGTGGCCGCTGGCGGTTGAACACGTTCTTGATGATCACCGTGGCACTCACCGACAGCGTTGCCGTGAGAGCGAGCATGATCACCGGCCACAGCGACCGTTTGAAATACGCGATAGATCCAGCAAACACGATCATGATGGGCGTGAACACCGGCGTACTACCGATCATGCTGAACACAGGGACGATGTGGGTCCAGGGCTCAGAGCGGGACGCCACGATCCAGTCCAAAATATCTCGGTCCACGGGTAGGCCTGTTGAGTTACGGCCTACATGCCCCAGCAACGTGATGGTAGCTACCAGAGGTATGAGCGCGCTCAACCACAAGATGGAGATGTTCCAACCGGGAAGAGGCACCGGGTGAGGTGCAGGCCGCCCAGATATAGGGCTGAACACTCCGCGGTTGCTCACACGATCACCCCAACCTGTATTGAGGGCTTCAGACTCATCTTCACTTGGGCCTTCGCCTTGTCTTTCATAGTGGCCTTCACGCTGGTCGATCACCAGGTGATGTCAAGTTCCGTGGTTTCTGGTGCCGGGTCTGTCACCAACCGGCCGCTTAAGTGAACGTCGATACGTTCCCCTTTGACAAGGAACTTCTTCCTTTCGACCCCTTCCGGGATGAATCCGGCCAGGGCGGCAACCCGTTGAGAGCCCGGGTTGTTGGCTCTGTAACCTAACTCGAGCCTTTCATATCCTCCGTGATCTAGAGCCCAGTTCGCAACTGTTGCGGCCGCTTGTGAGGTCCAACCACGCTTCCGTGTTGCAGCGTGCATCCAGTACCAGAACCAGCCAACCTTGTTGGCCGCATCGCGGTTTATAGCAACAAGCCCCCACAGGCGGTCATTGTCATCCACGACCGCGAACGCGTCCTTGTCATCGCAAGCGTCCGTGGTGTCGCCGACGGTTTCGGTTGCGGGTTCATCCGTGGTGTCGGGGTCAGCGCTGGATTCCTCGTTGATGAGCGCGGCTACATAGCGGGCCGCTGAAGCGGCGTCGGTGACGTTGCCTTGGCGGATCATCTCTGGGCACGAGGCGAACGCTGCAAGCACCGCATCCGCATCCCCTGCCCGCAAACGGCGAAGACGTGGATGGGTTCCAGGTTCAGGCTCGCGGGAATGACTCATAGGGTTAAGTCTTCCACACGCATGCCAGGATGGTTGTGTGAGTATTAGGGTTCTGGCCGTGGGCCGCAAACATGAGTCGTGGGTTGAAGAAGGCATCGCCCGTTACGAACGCCGGTTGCGTAAGCCGTGGGATGTGCAGTGGGACCTGCTACAGCACAGTTCCAAAGCCGACGATGTTGCACGGGCTGAAGAGTCAGCTCGCCTGCTGAAGAAGATCGGCCACGGCGACTACGTTGTGCTGTTGGATGAACGCGGGAAGATGCTGAACTCACCTCAGTTAGCGAAGGCGTTGCGTGGCCCGATCGACCAAGGTAAGAGAGTGGTTGTGGTGATTGGCGGCGCGTTCGGTGTTGACCAGAGCGTGCACCAGCGGGCGGACCTCGTATGGTCGCTCTCCAACTTGGTGTTCCCCCACCAGCTTGTGCGGTTGATGCTCGTTGAGCAGGTGTACCGATCACAAGAGATCATGGCCGGTAGCGGATACCACCACGTGTGAGGACGCCGTGCGGATCTTCCGTTATCCACAACCGCTAACGCTCCGTTTTTATCCACAATTTTGATAGGAATGTGGTCTACGGCACGTTCTTGTCTTAGGCTCATATCATGCCTGTCGATGCACCTGGGATGCCGCTTCGTTCGTACCGCATTCACCGTTATGTGAATGCGTTTTGTCCCGTATGCCATGAGGAAGACCCTCATAAACCGCTAGCCCAGGTTGAGCGGCTCACCGGTTGGCTTGCCGAATACCCTGACGGGCAAGTGTGGCTGGAACGCGGTTGCCGCAAACACGGTCTGCAGCGGACGCTGTATGACGAATCCGGTGAGATCCTCACCTATCTTGAGCAGTGGACGGCTCCCACCAAAGTGCATACCCCGGACCTTGAGAACAACTTCCTACCGGTTCCGGAAGCCTACGAATATGGTCTTCCCACAATGCAGACCCAGCACACCTGCATCTTGTTGGAAGACATCACAGACCACTGCAACCTCAAGTGCCCCACGTGCTTCGCGTCCTCTTCCCCTGCTGAGTCCTCTGTTGCTCCGCTCGCGGAAGTCCTCGCCTCGGTCGATACGCGTTTGTCCCGCGAAGAGAACCGTATCGACGTGCTCATGCTCTCGGGCGGCGAACCGACGCTGTATCCGTGGCTTGAGCAGCTCATCGAGGAGCTCGCCGCACGACCGGTAGTCCGGATCCTGCTCAACTCCAACGGACTGCGTATAGCCCAAGACCAGGAATTCGTTGATTTCCTAGCCAAGCACCGCGAGCGCCTCGAAGTGTATTTGCAGTACGACGGCGAAGAGGAATGCTCCGTGCGTTACCACCGCGGCGGGGACATCCGGAAGATCAAGTTCGAGGCCCTGGACCGGTTGTCCGAGGCCGGGATCTTCACAACGCTGACCATGACGGCGGCGCTGGGAGTCAACGACCACGAGATCGGCACCGTGATCCGCCGTGCGCTCGACACCCCGTTCGTGGGTGGTGTGACGATCCAGCCGGTCTTCGGGTCTGGACGTTCCGCGGGCATCGACCCGAACAACCGTTTAACGCATACAGGGGTTCTTGCCCGTCTCGAGGAACAGACAGATGGCCTCGTCACGTGGCGGGACATGACCGCGCTACCGTGTTCCCATCCGCACTGCTGCTCACTGGGATACCTACTCAAAGACGATTCGGGCGAATGGTCTTCACTCACGAGCCTCGTGGGCCCTGAGAAACTGAAAGAGTTCCTTGACCTGAACCCTGACATGATCGCCAACCGCATCGCGGATTCCGGGGTCAACAAGACACTCAAGAAACAGGTCAAGCAATCCCTTCTGGATCTGTTCTCTGAGCAGTCCTCGCTGTCTCACCCGTCGATCGGTTCGCTGTGGCGCGACATCTGTGTGGGGTGTGATCTGGGGATCGGAACGCTCGCTAAGCTCGCGGCATCATCCCTGCCTGGGCAACAACACCGGCTACGCCAGTTCATGGGTGAACGCGTCAAACGCATCACGATCAAACCGTTCATGGACATCAACACGATGATCGAAGAACGCCTCACCCAATGCTGTGTGCACGTCGCGACAGTGCGTGAAGGCGCCGACGAGGATGGCAACGCGATCCACCAGTGCGCGCCATTCTGCGCTGTGCAGGCGTGGGCTCCGTTAGGTGAGCGCCGCATCTCCACCGCCACTGGCAAAGCAGACACCGCAAGCACGCCGGCTCATGACTCCGCTGGCCGGCACCGTCTCCCTGTGTCAGTGAAAGTTTCTGACGGGGTGACACGATGAGGGTGCATCATGACTAATAGGGCACACGAGGCGGAGCATTCGTTCATGACGCCGAACACCCCGGCGTTGAATCAACGCGTGACGGACGGGCTACCGGAACCCGTTCAGCCTTTCGACCCGTTACGGCTGTGCATCTTTGCCACGGTCGCATTGCTGACCTGCATTTTCGGGCCACTTTCGCTTCTGTTCTTCTCGATTCTTGGGATTCGCGGCTACACGAGGGCGCGGCGCGAAGGCCTCATGAAATCTAAATGCAAACTGGGCGACACTAAACGTGTGATCGCCTACCTCACCGCACTTGCCGTGCTCGCGGCAGCGCTCACGCCGCTGTGGGTCATGGCTTGGATCAAGATAGTGAGCTGACCATGTATCCACACTTATCTGATTTGATCGGGTTCGAACTCATCCCTGGGGTCCCGTTGGATACCCACTCGGTGTTCGTTGCCATCGCATTATTGCTCGGTTCCGTGGTGTTCTGGATTGAGGCGCGCAGACGCGAACGCCTCAACGAACGCACAGGCGTGCTTGTAGTGGGCGCACTGGCTGGTGCCGCCGTGTTCGCTCGTCTTGGCACATGGGCGCAACACCTGGACCCGCGCGAGAATCTGGGCCTCGCAGAGCAGCTAGCTTATGGCAATGCATCCTTCCTGTCTGCGCTGGTGGGTGCGTGGCTTGGCGTCCATGTTGCGAAGAAGATCATCGGTTATAAAGCCCGCAGCGGTGACTTGTTCGCACCGGCTGTGGCGCTTGCGATGGCTTTTGGGCGTTGGGCCTGCTATTTGACGGAGCGGCCGGGAACCCCCACGGGGAGCGACTGGGGTGTTGTGCTCAACGAACAGCAAGGGGCTCACCTGCACACCCCGGCGGGTGTGGGTTTGCATCCGAGCTTCGCTTACGAATCCGCGTTCCATCTGATCGCATTCTGTGTTCTGTGGTTCTGGCTACGGTTCAAACCGATCGCACCGGGTGAAACCCTCACCCTGTATATCGGGACGTACGCGGTATTCCGGTTCTTCGTCGAGTTTGTGCGCGGCAACGAGATCGCCTGGATGGGCCTCACCCGGCCGCAAATGTTCCTGCTCGTGACGATCCCGATCTTCGCGATCCGCATTATCTACCTCATAAAACGCGGCAAACTCTGGGTCACCGAAACCAGCCGTGATGCTACGGCTGCTCCACGTCTGGCGGCTGTTCACGATGCCGCGGCAGAACACGCTCATGGCCACGTGACGCAACCTGCGCTTGAGGGAGAAACTACCCGTGTGGCAGCACCTGTCCACGCAGGAAACCGCGCGCCTGAAGAAAATGAGGTGCCGGCATGAGCACGAACAACAACACCAACGGCTACGGAGACAGCGAAGACAGCGGCGAACACCACAACGAGAGCAACAACCAGCAGTATGGCATGCCTGGCACTAGCGACGGTTACGGTCCCCCTCGGGATGATGAGCGGGGCAACGATGTGGGCGGATGCGGGCTCATGTTCGCCGGCGCTGTTGTTGGTGTTTTCTTCTCGGTGCTAGTGTCTCCTTTCTTCTTCTTTATGAACCCATTCGTGGGCCCGTTGATTCCACCGATAGGGTTCATCCTCATCGGCATCTCCCTAATCCTGAAAAACGAAAAACACAAATCATTCGGATGGGGGCTCATTGCTGGGCCTTTGGCCAGCATCATCATCTTCTTTGGTCCGTGCGCCCTTATGGCCTTTTCATAGGCTCAGAATGTCCACGTATAAAACTCACTCACCAGAAACTCACAGTCTCCCTGCACTCAGTAGGGTTTCCCACAAGGGGTGATCCGTGCACGAAAACATCCACACACCCAAGCAGACAGAGAAACGACATACAGACCGTCGCGGCGCCTACATCGGTTTTGCTATCGGTTTCGTGGCAACCGGCCTCAGTATGTATGTGCCGCCATTCTTCGCTAACGGGGATATTCTTCCCCTCTTGCTCTTGTCCCCGCTCGTCTACGCAATCATCGGCATAACGATAGCCACGCTGAGCTCTCGTAAACGCCTCGGCTGGGGCATCTTCATAGGAACTGTTGCAGGCTTCATCGTTGTCATCGTGCTCCTGCTCTACTTCCTCGGCAACAGTAAAAACTGAATTAGCTAGCACAGCCACTGTTGCATCTAAACCACCGCTATACCTGCTAGATCTCTTTCCACAAAGGTTGAAACATGAACGAGAACAATCCACCTCCCGAACTGCACACCACACCAGCTCCGGCCCACCAAGAAACCCCATCTCCACGCACACCAAAGCAGACCAAACATCGCCGCCTGGCTTTCCGCCGTACTTTCCTCGGGTTGGCTACCGGTTTCGCACTCTTCCTCCTGTACTATCTTCTGTCGCAGCTAGCCATAGGCCACTACGTATTTCTGCTTCCTCTAGTTTCATTTGGAATCCCAGTGATAGGCATACTGATTGCTCTGCTGACGCCTCACAAACACTTCGGTTTGGGTCTATTCGCCGGATTCGCCATACCCTTCGTTGTAATGTTCATATACGGGGCTTACCTGCTCGCCGACTACTTGAACTGGCCTAACTAACACAGCCCCGCCAACACTTACATTTGCTGGGCTTCTTCCCGCGAAGGTTAAAAATGAACGAGAAGAGTACCCCACCCGAGCCACATACCACCCCGTCCCAGGTGCACGAACAAACCATTTCGTCACATGTAGCGGAGCTGGTCGATGAAAATCGCAAAAAACGCCGCAACGTCTACATCGGTGTTGCAGGCTTCTTGATCGGTTTCGTCCCAACCGTCCTCGGCATGCATCTTCCATGGTTCATTGACCCCGGCGAGACTCTTCTCCTAGTCCCCATGGCCCCGTTCATTCTCGGGATCATCGGCCTGCAAACCGCTTTGTTTACTCCTCGAAAGCACCTCGGCTGGGGCATCTTCGCAGGAACGGTGATCGCGTTCATGGCCTCGATCGCATTCTGGAGCTACCTTATAGGCATCAAGTACTAGCTACCAGCGGGGGATAAACTCGTAACGAGTGGCACCACAAACACCGAACGCAGAAACCATCCTGGGCCGGTTCTCAGAACCCACCAGCACCTGGTTCAACGGTGCCTTCCCACACCCCACGGCCGCCCAACTCGGCGCCTGGGACTCAATCTCACGCGGCAACCACACGCTCGTCATCGCGCCCACCGGCTCCGGAAAAACACTCTCCGCATTCCTCTGGTCACTCGACCAACTCCTCCACGGGAAACAGCACCAAGCCGCCGGCGAAAAGCCACAGAGCGACAAGACACAGAGCGACAAGACACTGCGCTCAGAGAAAGAAACCAAGAAGAGCCGGAGCAAAAAGAAACGCACCCGCGTCCTCTACATCTCCCCGCTCAAAGCGCTCGGAACCGACGTCGAACGCAACCTCCGCGCACCCCTCATCGGCATCACACAAACCGCGCGGCACCTCAACCAAGCCGCCGACGCCGCGAGCGAGAGCACCCTGGAAAACGCCGTTCTGGACACCAGCACCACCCCGGAGATCACGGTAGGCATCCGCACCGGCGACACCCCCGTCAACCAGCGCCGCAAACTCATTTCCAACCCGCCGGACATCCTCATCACCACCCCGGAATCCCTCTACCTCATGCTGACCTCCAAAGCGCGGGAGACCCTCAGCAACGTAGAGACCGTCATCATCGACGAAGTCCACGCACTCGCCTCAACCAAACGCGGCGCCCACCTCGCCGTCTCGCTCGAACGCCTCGACAACCTCCTCAAGAAACCCGCCCAACGCATCGGGCTCTCAGCAACCGTCGAGCCGCATCAAGAGGTCGCGCGCTTCCTCGGCGGAAACCAACCCGTGACCATCGTCGCCCCACCAGCAGAGAAAACCTGGGACCTCCGCGTCACCGTCCCCGTGCCTGACCTCTCAGACCTCGCGACCGCGCCCGCACCCCAAACAGGCCTACCCACCGACGTCGCCAGCGCAAGCATCTGGCCCCACATCGAAGAACGCGTGCTCAGCCTCATCCGCGCCCACCGCTCCACCATCGTGTTCGTCAACTCACGGCGGCTCGCAGAAAAACTCACCACCGCACTCAACGAACTCAACACCCGCCACGAAAACGAACGCACCGGCACAGAGACACCTGTGCCGGACATCGTGATGGCCCACCACGGCTCCGTATCCAAAGAACGCCGCGCCGCGATCGAAGAATCCCTCAAAACTGGGGCGCTCACGTGCGTCGTGGCGACCAGCTCGCTCGAGCTCGGTATCGACATGGGCGACGTCGACCTCGTCATCCAGATCGAATCCCCCGGCGCCGTATCCGCCGGACTGCAACGCGTAGGCCGAGCCGGCCACCACGTCGGCGCCGAATCCCACGGCCACTTCTTCCCCAAACACCGCAACGACCTCGTCTCCACCACCATCACCGTGCAACGCATGCGCGAAGGACTTATCGAAACCATGGCGATCCCCGCCAACCCACTCGACGTCCTCGCACAACACACCGTCGCAGCCGCAGCCCTAGACACCCTCGACGTCGAAACCTGGTACGACACCCTCCGCCGCAGCGCCCCCTACGCATCCCTACCCCACTCCGCCTACATCGCAGTCCTCGACCTCCTCGCCGGAAAATACCCCTCCGCAGACTTCGCGGAACTGCGGCCCCGCATCATCTGGGACCGCGACGAAGGCACCATCACCGCCCGCCCTGGCGCGCAACGCCTCGCCGTCACCAGCGGCGGAACCATCCCAGACCGTGGACTCTTCGGCGTATTCCTCGCCGACAGCGACCAAGCCGGAACCGGCAACAAACGCGTAGGCGAACTCGACGAAGAAATGGTCTACGAAACCAGGATCGGCGAAGTCATCCAACTCGGTGCCAGCGCGTGGCGCATCCAAGACATCACATTCGACCGCGTCCTCGCCACCCCAGCCGCCGGAGAACCCGGCAAGCTACCGTTCTGGCACGGCGACGACCTCAGCCGCCCCGCCGAACTCGGCCAAGCACTCGGCGCATTCCAATCCCGCATCGCGCACCAACCCGAAACTGAAACCCACACCGAACTCACCAACACGGGGCTCGACGAATGGGCCGCGACCAACCTCATCCGCTACATCAAAGACCAGGAACAAGCCACCGGGCGCGTACCCAGCGACACTCACCTTGTGATCGAGCGTTTCAAAGACGAACTCGGCGACTGGCGGCTCATACTGCACTCGCCGTGGGGTAAAGCCGTCCACGCGCCATGGGCGCTCGCGGTCGCCGCCCGGATCGAGGAACGCTACGGACTCGACGGGTCCGCGATGGCAGCCGACGACGGCATCGTCGTGCGGCTACCGCTCGCCGAAGACGAACCACCCGGGGCCGAAATCTTCATCTTCGAACCCGAGGAACTTGAAGAAATCGTGACCGAACGCGTCGGCGGTTCCGCGCTCTTCGCCGCCCGCTTCCGTGAATGCGCTGCCCGCGCCCTCCTGCTGCCCCGCCGCGACCCGGGCCGCCGCACACCGCTATGGCAACAACGGCAACGAGCCGCCCAACTACTCGCAGTAGCGGCGAAGCATCCGACGTTCCCCATCGTCATGGAAACCGTGCGGGAAGTCCTCCAAGACGTCTACGACATGCCGGCACTGCGGCAGCTCACCCAGAAGCTTGCGTCCCGAGCGGTGCGCATCACCGAAGTAGAGACCCGCGAGCCCTCGCCGTTCGCGCAAAGCCTGCTATTCGGGTACGTCGCCCAATTCTTGTACGAAGGCGACTCCCCGCTCGCGGAACGCCGCGCTGCCGCGCTCAGCCTGGACCCCAAACTGCTCAACGAAATCCTGGGCCGCGGCGAACTACGCGAACTGCTCGATGCGGACATCATCGCCGCTGTCGAAGCCGAAGCCCAACGCCTCACACCATCACGACGCGCGTGGGGGCTCGAAGGCGCCGCGGACCTCCTGCGGGTGCTCGGCCCACTCAGCACAGAGGAGCTCGCGGCCCGCCTCAACCCACCGGATGGCGGCACGGCTTCCGCACCGCACGTTCCAGCACCGCACGCTTCGGTTGAGGACGCGGCGGCGTGGGCTGACGAGCTCGTGGCTCAACGGCGTGCACTCAAGCTCAGGGTCCGCGGGGCTGAGGTTTATGCCGCGATCGAAGACGCGGCACGCCTCCGGGATGCCCTCGGCATCCCGCTACCTATGGGTGTCCCGGTCGCGTTCCTCGAACCGTTCGAAGCGCCGCTGGAAGACCTCGTGCTCCGCTATGCCCGCGCCCACGGCCCCTTCACCACAGAACAAGCCGCGCGTACGCTGGGGCTGGCCAACGCCGTCGTAGTCCAAACTCTGCGCAGGCTGGTGCAGGACAATCGCGTCGAAGCTGGCGAGTTCACACCCGGACGTACCGGCGGCGAGTGGTGCGACATCGAGATTCTGCGCCGCATCCGCGCCCGCACGCTCGCCGCCCTTCGTTGCGAAGTCGAACCCACCCCGCAAGACGCCTACGCCCGGTTCCTGCTCGACTGGCAAGATGTCGCAGCAGGCGCAGGACAAGGTATGCGGCACGGCGCTGGGCGCGGCACTCAAGCGTCGCATAGCGCTGATGCGTTGCGTGGCTTGGACGGCGTTTACACCGTGATTGAGCAGCTCGCGGGAGTCCCGTTGCCGGCGAGCGCGTGGGAGTCTTACGTGTTCCCGGCGCGCGTGACGGATTATGCGCCGGCGATGCTCGAGGAGCTCCTCGCTTCGGGCGATGTTGTGTTCTCTGGCGCGGGGGCGCTCGCTGCTGATGACGGCTGGATCGCATTCCACACCACCGATACCGCGGCGCTCTCGCTGCCTCTGGCCATGACCGATGCGGTGGTGGCTAACGGCGCGGACTCCAAGAGCCCTGCCGACGCAACCAACCCAGGCGACGCAACGAGCACCGACGACGCGGCCGTCCACTCGACCCTCCACGAACGCGTGCTCGGGGTCTTGGGTTCCGGCGGTGCGTTCTATGTGGGGCAGATTGCGCAGGCTTTGGCCGCCGACGGCGCGGACCCTGGCGCCACCCCAGTCACAGACTCCGTTGTGGGTTCGGTTTTGTGGGATTTATTGTGGTCCGGCCGGGTCACGAACGATTCGTTCCTGCCGGTGCGTTCTCTGTTGACGCAGGGTAAGGCGACGCATCAGTCGCGTTCGCGTGCCCGCACCCGCACCACGAGGGTGGGGCGGGCCGGTTTGCGTGGTTTGCGTTCGGCATCCGCGTCGAAGCCGGCCGTGTTGTCTCCTGCGGAACGGCTGAACGCGGGACGATGGGCCGCGCTGCCTGCCCCGGAGACCGACCCGACGTTGCTGGCTGCCGCCCGCGCCGAGATGCTGTTGGCCCGCTACGGGGTCGTCACGAAGGGCGGGGCCTCAGTTGAGGGCGCCAGTTTCGGGGCGCTGTATAAGGTTTTCCAGCGGCGTGAGGAGACCGGGACGGTCCGCCGCGGCTATTTCGTGGAGAAACTCGGGGCGGCGCAGTTCGCGTTGTCCGGGACGGTGGACAGGCTGCGTGAGTTCGTCCGCGACGGCGATGCACCTTCCGCCGCCCTGTCCGACACCTCCGCCACCTTCGCCACGGGCACACCCGCATACAGTGCGGTGACCCTCGCGGCGACTGATCCCGCGAACCCTTTCGGCGGGGTTCTGCCGTGGCCAGACCCGCCCGCGAAAGCACGACCGGGCCGGAAGGCTGGTGCCCTCGTGGTCATGGTGGATGGTCACGCGGCACTGTATGTGGAGCGGGGTGGTCGGACCGTCATTTCGTGGATCGATGAGCTCGCGCACCATCTCACTACCGCAAGCGGCGCGGTGCCTGCCAGCGCGTCGGCGGCCGATGTGCAGTCAGCGTTGACCTCGATCGTTGCAGTCTCACTGGTTGAGGCGTTGCGGCGTGCCCGGTCGCAGGTCATCACGCTCCAGAAGGTCAACGGCGAAGACATCCTGGGCACGAATCTGGCTGCGGCGCTCCTCGGGGCAGGGTTCTCTTCACTGCCGTCGGGCGTGCGATTCCGCCCGGATTTCTGAGAACTCGGCAGTTCCAAAGCAGTAGAGGTATAGGATCGGACCTATCCGAACACCGCCTAGACCTGACGTGGGACCCCGTGACGACTTGGTACGAGATACTTCCGCTGAGCACCCAGCGAGACTTTTGGATTCGCACAGTTTGGGAAGGGAAACCCCCGTTGGGGCCGTACACCCTTGACGATGGACGCGATATTTACGATGTTGTTGCCGACGGCAACCTCGAAGAGCTCCCATTCGACGTGTGGTTCGAACGAGAAACAATAAGTCGCGGTAAACGTCGGGGCGACATTCTCTGGGGTGGCCCGCCCACGCTCGTGTCCCAACGTTTCGCGGATGCAGTAGCTGAACTCGGGGTAGCAGGGTGCTCAACATTCGAGGTAAACCTTTTCAGCGCGAACGAGGGGCGTGTCACCGGCTACGTCGGATTCGTCGAAAACACGGAAGGCACCAGCGAGATTACGTCATATGCTTGGCGGGAAAGCGCCCACAGTTTCGCGTGGATCGTGAGCGAACGCGTACTTGAAGGGCTCAGAGAACGCGGCGTTGATATGTTCCACGTCGAACCGTTCACTGAGAAGCGCCGGTTCCCGAAGATCTAGCCCTACTGTTCACCGAGCCCGCGGGTCAGGCTTTCAAGGTTGTGTTCAAGGAAACCGATATACGTCCCCGCGGGAGTGCCTGGTGCGCCGAGTTCATCCGAGTACAGGGTTCCTGCGATCGGCACACCGGTCTCCTCCGACACAGTCTCCATAGGCCGCTGATTGACGTTCGTCTCCACAAACAGCGCCGGCGGCCGATGCTCCCGCACAAAATCCACGGCACGCTTCAGCTGCTCGGGACTACCCGCGTCCTCCGTATCGATCAGCCAGATGTAGCCTTCGGCAAGCCCGTAACGCTTTGCTAGATACTGGAACGCACGCTCGCTTGTCACGATGATCCGGTCGTCCTCCGCGACGCCTGCGAACAGTTCGTCATAGCTGCCCGCCAACTCGTTGATGCGCCCAACGTAGGCGTCCCGGTTGGCACGATAGTCAGCGGCGTGCTCCGGGTCCGCCCGGATCAGGGCCTCAGCGACGTTCTCCGCCATCTTCGCCCCGTTAGCCGGGTCAACAAAAACATGCGGATTGACCTCGTCCTCGCCCTGGCCATCAGCGTCCGCATCGCCGCCAGCACCCGCATCGGCCGCTTCGCCCTGTTCCACCCCGTCGCTGATGTAGAGCGGTTTGATGCCGCGGGTCGCCTCCACGTGTTGGCTGGTGTCCAGGTCCACGGCGTTCATGAGCCGGCTGATCCAGCCGTCCTCCCCGCCCTCTAGATTCATGCCGCTGGAAATCAGCAGGTCAGCATCTTGAGCGTGAGTCGTGTCGGCAGGACGGAGCTCGTATTCGTGCGGGTCCTGCCCCACCGGAACGAGGTTATAGACATTCACGTGCTCCCCGCCGATCTGCCGCGTCATGTCCTCGAGAACAGAAAAACTCGTCACGACGTTGAACTTGCCGTCACCACCGAACCCGGCGCCACTACCGGCCTCGTCTCGCGGAACCACGCTACAACCTGTCACGGCAAGCAACGCCACCGCGATGGCAGCAAGCACCGCTTTGAAAGTCACTTTCCGCGTCATCGCCCAGCGATCGCTTTCGTAACGACGCCGGTGCGTGGCGCGAAGAGGTATGCGAGCGTGAACATGGTGAATGCAGTGAGCACTATGGCCGGCCCGGACACGATGTTGAACCTCACGGACAAGTACATCCCGCCGGCAGCCGCTATGACGCCGATGAGCGCGGACACCGCGATCATGCTCGGCAACCGGGTGGTCAGCAGATAAGCGGTCGCGGCGGGTGTGATGAGCAATGCGACCACAAGGATCACGCCCACGGTCTGCACGGACGCGACCGTCACGAGCGCAAGCGCAACCAGAACGCCGTAATGCACGGCCTTGACGGGAACCCCGTAAGAATCAGCGAGAACCGGGTCGAACGTCGTGATCTTCAGCTGTTTATAGAACAACAAGACCCCCGCGCACACAACCGCGCCGATCACCACGGCAAGCCACATGTCTTGCTTCCGCACCGCGAGCACGTTGCCGAACAATACATCGGTCAGTGAGAACGTCGCGGTCGTGTTGGAGAGCAAGATGATGCCGAACGCGAGGAACGCGGTGAACACGATCCCGATCGAGGTGTCACGTTTGAGCGTTGTGGTGGTCGAGACCACGCCGATCCCGAACGCCGCGAGCAGCCCTGCGGCGAGCGCCCCCACGAAGAATGAGACGTCGAACATGAACGCGAGCGCGATCCCCGGCAGCACGGCGTGGGAGATCGCATCCCCCATGAGTGAGAGTCCCCGCAGGATGATGAAGCTACCGATGACCCCGCACACGAGCCCCACAACGCTTGCGGTGAAGAGTGCGCGGGCGAGGAATGTGTATTCGAAAAGGTCGTTGATGAAGGTCATAGGTTCTCGTTCTCCCCGCCGCCGGTACCGGTAACGTCGCTGCCGCTGTGCGCTGCGCCGCCCAGTAGCGCTGGCGCGTAGGTGATGATGTCGGGCCCGTAGGTTGCGGAGAGGTTGTCTCCGGTGAAGATCGCGGCTGTGGCTCCGTTGGCGATGATACGGCGGTTGACGAGCACGATGTCGTCGAAGATGAGGCGTGCGTTGTTGAGGTCGTGGTGGACCACGATGACGGTCGCGCCGTGGGCGACGCGTTGCTTGAGGATGTGTGTGATGCGGGCCTGGGATGCGGCGTCGATACCCACGAAAGGCTCGTCGAGGAAGAACACGGTGGCCTCTTGCATGAGGGCTCGCGCGGTGAAGACGCGTTGGGCTTGGCCTCCGGAGAGTTCCCTTAGCTGGGTTGTGGCGTACTCGTTCATCCCGACCGCATCGAGGCATTCGCGGGCGCGTTCGCGGTCGGCTCGGCTGGGCCGTTGAAAGGTGCGTAGCCGCGGATAGCTTCCGAGCACCGCGGTTTCCAGAACGGTGATTGGGAAGTCCCAGTCGCTTGTGGTGCGTTGGGGGATGTAGGCGACCTCGCCGCGCACCTCGTCAAGGCTTTTGCCGTTGATGACGATGCGGCCTGTGGCTCGCGGAATGAGCCCCAGGCACGCTTTGACGAGGGTGGATTTACCGGCGCCGTTGGGGCCCATGACCCCCACCATGCGTCCTGCGGGGATACTGAGGTTGACGTTGCTCAAGATGGTGTTGCGTCCGTAGCGCACGGTCAGCTCTTCGATGCGCACCGCATCGGCTGTTTGCATGGTGTCCTCCTCGTCAGCCTGGTGTTTCAACATACCCCGGCAATTGTTAAGCTACCTTAACTTTTCTGTGGCGCCTAAAGCGCCGCCGTAACGCAGCTACCCCAGCAAGGCCTGCAAGAATGGGCAAGGTATTTCACACATTCTGTGTAGTTCACACATCCAGTCCTGAAACGCATGAGCTTCAAACCTTCCTCTTATAAGCAGTCCCCGCTACCGGTGAGAAACGGCATCAACGCGACCCGCCTTCGCGTACCGACCACCGGCCCGTGGGAGACCATTCAGGAATACACGCTGGCTCGTTTTGGGCACATCGACGCTGAAGGGTTGCGCCGCCGCTTCGCTCACGGTGAGGTTGCCGCGGTCGATGGCAGTCGCGTCACCCCGGAGACCCCGCTGGGCGCGCACGAATTCATTTGGTATTACCGGGACTCCCCTAACGAGGAACACATCCCGTTCTATTGCCGCGTGATCCATCGCGATGCGGACCTGCTGGTGGTGGATAAACCGCATTTCCTGCCGATGACCCCGGGCGGCCGGTACGTGCGCGAATCTGCACTGGCTCGGCTGAGAGTCCAGCTGGGGATCGATGACCTCGTGCCGATCCACCGGCTCGACCGCGCAACAGCCGGTGTGGTCATGTTCTCGATCAATCCAGCGACCCGCGGCGCCTACCAAACCATGTTTGAGCGCCGCGAAATCACCAAGAAATATCAAGCCGTCACGTTGACCCCGCCCGGCTGGGATCCGCAACATCCCGCCCTGGGTGGAACCCGCCTGCCCTTCACCGTCCGCAGCCATATCAAGAAGGTCCGCGGCGAGATCGTGGTGCGCCTCCATCGCCTCGACCAGTTTCCTCCCAACGCCGTCACCCGCATCCGCCTTGCCGCCTATGGCCTCAACCGCCGCGGCGAGGGCGTCTGCTTGTGGGACCTCTCGCCGGTAACCGGCCGCACCCACCAGTTGCGCGTGCATCTTGCCCAGCTGGATTCCGGGATCATCGGAGATCAGCACTACCCCTACCTGCTGGATGACGCCCCGGACAACCACGATGAGCCCCTGCAGCTATTAGCCCACACCATCAGGTTCACTGACCCTCTCACGGGCCAGCCGCGCTCCTTCACAACCCAGCAACGCCTCACCCTAGGCCCACTCACCATCCCTACGCAGGACAGCTCCGTCACGCAGGACAGCTCCCCTGCACAGCACTACTCCTCCACAAAACACCGCTCCGTCACGCAGGACGGCCGGCCGTGAACCTTTTCGATCCGAACGCGTGGGGTACGTGGTTCTATCTCGGCACGTTCTTGGCTCAAGTGTTGGATGCCGCGTTCCCGCTGATCCCGCAGGAGCTGTTCGCTCTAGCCATCCCAGCGTTGACGGGGCAGGGAATTATCAACGGGCCACTCGCTGCCGCGGTCACGGTGATCGGGCATGTGCTGGGTGAGGTGTGGCTCACGTGGGTAGTGCGTACGCGCCACGGGTGGCTTAACAAACGACGATGGGGCCGCCGGTTACTGCAGAGCGCGGACTCCGCGGCGGGTTCGCTTGGTTCTGCGGGCAGTTTCTCTGTTTTGGTGGGCTTGCGGTTCATATCGGGCGGCCGTACCGTCGCGTGCGTTGGCGCGGGCTTGTCGAAACTACGGTGGTCCCTGGTGTGGTGGTCTTCATGTGTGGGCTCCACCTTGTGGGTCTTATATATGATTACCCTTGGCGGAATTCTGCACTCGCTTCTGGGGTTGCCGGCGTGGAGTTCCGCGATTCTAGGCATGATTATCGGTAGTGTTTTGGGGGTAGTCCCCCTCGTGTGGACGCACAAACGCCGCCGTCGACTTCGAGGAGCCGTTAGTGCAGCTTCCGTCCCGTTGGAACAATCCCGTGAAGAAAAGTGACCGCTCTGATGAGCAGGTTGAGTCTGCTCGGGACAGTTCTGGCGCCCAGGATTCCGGCGAGGGCCAGGGTGGGCGCGCGGACGAGAACGTAGAAGGCTACGGCGAGACCCTCTATTTTCCGGCTCAGATCCGGCCTGAGACGTTGCGTTTCCCTGAACGTGATGAACCGTTCGATGTGGATGACACGAACGCCGAAACCGAACGTCGCGCCGCTGCGGCACAGGCTTCCCGCGAACGGAGCAGCAAAAAGACGGACGAAGCACCTGAAGCACCTGCTGCCCCAGACGGCCCTCCAGCCCTGGGCGTTCCACCTGCGCTGGGCGTTCCTCCAGCGCCAGACGTCCCGGCTACGCCAGAGGCGGACGTTCCCTCTACGCCAGAGGCGATTGATGAACCGGACGAGATCGCGGCGGAATCTGAAGAGCTCGAGGAACCTGAGGCGGTCGAGGAAGCACCGCGTGAGTTGACCCTCGAGGAGAGCGTGTGGGAGGCCCGTGAGGCCTTGCGCCTGCAGAACGAGCGCCACAATGACCCGGACTATTCACCGACCGAGTATGTTCCCATCGCGGTGTCCCGCAGGCCGGCATCAACGACTGCACAGGAGCAGGCCCCGCAGACTGTTGTGTTGCCGTATAACCTGCCAGAGTTTTCGCCAGCGCCTGAGCCACGCCCGCACGATCTGTTCCGGCGCATCACGGCAACGGTTGTCTCACTCGTCGCTTTCGTGGCGAGCCTCGCGCTCTTCAGCAAAGGAGTGCCGGCTGGACTCATAACGCATGCCGATGCGCGTGTTGAACTCGCGCCGCTGGTTCCAGGTATAGCTCTGGTTCCGGTTGCTGCTTTAGGGCTCCTCACCGCGAGCGCTTTCTCATGGAAACGCAATCAACATTCAGCCCGCCGCCAACGCAGCACAGGCTGGTTAACGGCTGTGACCTCGGCGGCGCTGGCCGGCTGGGTCGGCTCCGCGATGGCGGGTTTGTGGTGGCTTGCCGCCGTCTGTGCGGTCCTGTGGACCGCTCTGGCCGCGGAAGCAGTGCGGCGGCTCAACCTGCTCACCGCGCGCACGCATCGTGAGTATTACGAAACCGACCTCCCCACTGAGCTGAGTCTCGGCGCCGGCGCCTTCATGGCCGCATGGACCGCAAGCGCGGCCGCAACCGCGGCCGGATGGTCGCTGCCACCGCAAGCGCTCTGGGCGCCAGCGACCCTCGCTGTAGCGTGCATCCCCGTGTTCCTCGCCTCATTCACGGAACGTGGGCGCCTGTGGGCGCCGGTTGCCTTCGGTTGGGGTGCGGCGTGGCTCATCATCGCCCACATCGTTACGTTGGGTTTCCATGTAGGGCTCATCCTGGTGGCAGGGCTCGCGGCAGCATGTACGCTGATCGCAGCGACCACGCGACGCAACGACATCCGAGTCAAAGAAGCAGCCATCGACGCCAACCTGCGCCGCAGCAGCTAACGCGCGAACCTGCGTCGCAGTATCGAGCCTGGCCGCCGGCTAGCCTGGCTCACTCGCTAGCCTGGCACGGCTTCGCGTCGGCGCCGCGCCTGCTTGATCTCATACGTGAAAGGATGGGCTGATGAGCGCACCATTCCTGCTGTTGCAGACCCGCCCGGAAGACGCCTTGGCGGACGCCGAATACGAGGCGTTCGTGCGGCTGTCCGGACTTGAAGCGGGCGATGTTGAACGGTTCCGGCTTGAAGCCGCGCCGCTACCGGCCGGTTTTGAGAACACGTGGCATCAACGCTATTCGGCTCTGGTTCTTGGCGGGAGCCCATTCACCTCAACCGATGTTGATCGAAGCGAAACCCAGATCCGTGTTGAGGAAGAACTCGCGCGAGTGCTGGGGGTCGTGATCGAGAAAGACCTCCCGTTCCTTGGTTTGTGTTACGGGGTGGGTGTGCTCGGGTTGGCCTCCGGCGCGGTGGTTGACCGCACGTATTCAGAACCTGCGGGCATCTCCCACATCAGCCTCACTCCGGAAGGTATCGCTGACCCAGTACTTTCTGGCGTTGACCCGCATTTCGATGCGTTCGTAGGCCACAAGGAGTCTACGACCAAGCTGCCGGCCGAGGCGGTGTTGCTTGCCACATCGGACCCCGCACCGGTCCAGATGTATAAGCTCAAGAACAACATTTATGCGACCCAGTTCCACCCCGAACTGGACCCGGACGGGCTCATCGGGCGCATCGAGGCCTACCGTGAAAACGGCTATTTCGATCCGGAAGATTTCGATGCGATCGCTCACCTGGCACGCAACGCGGACGTGACCGCAGCGCACCGTATCCTGGCGAACTTCGCGGAGACCTACCTCCCGCGCTAGACGTACGCACCCACACGTTCTATATACGCCAGGCCTGTACCATGCTGGACCCCTCACACCCGCTGAAATCCTCACGCCCGCCGGGGCATGCACCAGCCCTGGGCCTGCCAACCGTTCATCAGTTGTCGAAGGAGTGCCGTGGCATCCACACTGTTCACCGAGCTGACCATCCCCGCCCCGCACGGTGCGGGGCTCACTCTACGCAACCGCGCGTTTGTCTCACCGATGTGCCAGTACTACGCGCCTCGCACCGGGGTTCCGCAGCCGTGGCACCTGGTGCATTACGGCGCGTTCGCGACCGGCGGTTTCGGCCTCGTCACGGTCGAATCCACGGCGGTCGAGGCACGCGGACGGATCTCTGATCAGGACCTCGGGCTGTGGTCGGATGAACAGATCGAAGGCCACCGCACAATGGCGGAGTTCATGCGCGCTCAAGGCGCGGCCGCAGCGGTTCAGCTGGGGCACGCGGGCGGTAAAGCCGCAACCTACCCCAACTTGCGTGACGAGCCCCGCGGGACCCTGGGTGAGGACCGCGCATGGGAGGTCATCGCGCCCGGTTCTGAACCGATCCAGCCCGGCCTGTTCACCCCTCGCGAGATGACCGCTGAGGACATCCAAGAGGTTATCGCCGCGTTCCGTGAAGCGGCACGCCGAGCGGATCAAGCTGGCTATGACGCGGTGCAGATCCACGGGGCGCACGGCTACCTGATCCACGAGTTCTTCTCGCCACTGACCAATCAACGTGAGGATGAATACGGCCGCGACCGGGCACGGTTCGCACTCGAGGTCGCATCCGCGGTGCGTGAAGTGTGGCCTGCGCATAAGCCTCTGGGGATCCGCTTGTCCGCAACCGACTGGGTCGAAGGCGGCGTGACATTACAGGACACGGTCGAGCTCGCCCGTCGGCTGCTGGAGGACGCCGGTGTGACGTGGTTTGACATCTCATCCGGCGGGATCCATCCGGATCCTAAAGTCATCCCGGTCGGGGCCGGCTACCAGGTTCAGCTGGCAGCCGCGTTACGACAAGCGTTACCGGCCGAACAGGCCGTGGTCAGCACGGTAGGGCTCATCACCGAACCCGCCCAAGCCGAAACGATCGTCGCTAGCGGCCAAGCCGACGCCACCAGCATCGGGCGTGAGGCCCTGCGCAACCCTCACTGGGCGGCCGTCGCCGCACGTTCGTTGCGCGTACGCGTTGAAAATAACCCCGCATCGGAGGCTTACTGGCTCGGGATGCGCTAGCGAAAACGCACGGCTACGCTCTCACGCTGTTTGAGAACAAAGCGACAATGCCCCGGGCGAGGCTGGCAACCAGACACACAGTGAGGTAGACAAAGACTATGAGCGCTGTACGGACCCCGGACCCAAACCCAGGCTGGCTATCAGAAGAGGACCTGTACGAGGCCCGACGCCGGCTACCGATCGTCTACGTGCAAGCGATTCCCGTGCGTGTGGACCCGATGGGCTACGTTTCCGAGGTCGGCCTGCTCTACACGACCACGGATGAAGGCCAGTTCGAGCGGACCTTCGTCTCCGGCCGTGTCATGTACCGCGAGACGATCCGCGCGGCCTTGATGCGCAACCTCGAAAAGGACCTCGGCCCGCTTGCGATGCCGTCGTTGCCAGCCTCGCTCACCCCGTTCTCGGTTGCGGAATACTTCCCGTCCCCCTCCGAAACCGGGCTCACTGACGAACGGCAGCACGCCGTCGCACTCACCTACGTGATTCCGGTGCAAGGCGAGTGCAACCCACGCCAAGACGCGCTCGAACTGTCCTGGCTGACCCCAGAAGAGGCCCTCTCAGAAAGCGTTCAAGCCGAATTCACCGGAGGCCGTGGGCAGATCATCCACCAAGCGCTCGCCTACGTGGGGTGGGGACGGTGAGCCAAACACAATCAACGGCGCAGGCGCAGACGGCCCAAACGCAGGCGGCGGCGCAAGCGCAGGCGGGGTCCCCATCCCATGCGGCAACCGTGCATTTCGATGGGCGTTTCCCGCGGCACCGCCAAGCGATCCCCGCCCGCAATATCACCAAGGGTGACCGTTTCATGCACCGTTCCGGCCTGCCTTCGGAGCCGGTCCAGTCCGCGAGGGTCGTGAAGGACTCCTTCGGGACTGACGCCTACGTGGATGTGGTGCTGGAAGACGGCTCGCGTGCAACCGTGGCGATCAATTCGACCATCCGGGTTTTCACCGAACGCAACCTGGGCCCCGGAATCGATGAGCTGTTGGCGGTGCCTGTCGAGGAAGGTTCCGCGGAAGCCGCACTCGTTGAGGCCGCCAAGGCCCACCGCAAGGACGCGCAGTTGCTCAGTGCTGCGCTGCGTGTGGCACCCGGCATCAACACTCGTGCTGGATCCCACCTCGATAGCCTCGTGTGGGCCGCTTTCCAGCTGGCTGTGGTGTATGAAGACACCGAATTCGTGTGGCCTATCCTCAACGTGCTCACCCAACAATCCTTCGAGGACAACGCAACACGCTGGCTCCCCACACGCTACGGGCTCGCGCTCGCGTGCTGGCTTGCCCGCCAAGCCGCAGACCACGATGCCGCCACCGGCTACGCGCAGCAACTCAAGGGCGGCGAGGAAGCACTCATCGCTACCCTGCCGGGCACCGCGCGTGAGATTCACCGCCGCCAGCTTGAGCACGCATCGTTATACGACCGCGAAATACAGCGCGCCCGCGACAGCCTCAACGCACCCCTAGAGCTCGAATTCCGGTGGAGCCGGCTGAAGTCGCTCATGGTCACCACCGCATACCGTTTAGCGTTTGAGCGCGAACGCCCCGACTTCATTGCGTTGATCGAACGCGAGCTACCGATCATCCGCGCCGCATCAGGAGAACCCCGTGAACACCACTCCACCCACCAACACGCCGCTGAACGCCACGCCGCCCAACAGCACGCCACATTCCGATCGAACTAGCAAGCGCTCGGTTGGTTCTAGCCAGCGCTCGGTTCGTGCTAGCAAGCGCTCCGCTGCAGCCAGCCACGCGCCCTCGGCTGATTACGTCAAGCCTGAGCTTCCAGCGGGGCATGAGCGGCACTCCGAATTCGGTTTCACCGTGGGCACCCGCATGGCCAATGGGCGCGGCCGTACCGGCGTGATCCGCACCCCGCACGGCGACATCGCCACGCCCGCGTTCGTGGTAGTCGGCACTAAAGCCACCGTCAAGGCAGTGCTCCCCCGCGATGTCAAAGAGCTTGGCGCGCAAACCGTGCTATCCAACGCGTACCACCTCTATCTGCAGCCAGGGCATGAGATCGTGGACGCCGCGGGCGGCTTGGGTGAGTTCATGGGCTGGGATGGGCCGACCTTCACCGACTCGGGCGGCTTCCAAGTCATGAGCCTCGGCTCAGGCTTCAAGAAGGTCATCGACATGGGTTCCGACGGCGCCGCCGTGGGTGGTGGAGCCGACGATGCGGTAGCGCCCGGGCATGAACGCATGGCTAACGTCGATGACGACGGCGTGTGGTTCACCTCCCACATCAACGGCGATAAACACCGCTTCACACCCGAGATTTCGATGCAGGTCCAGCACGGCCTCGGCGCGGACATCATGTTCGCTTTCGACGAGCTCACCACGCTGCACAATTCCCGCCGGTACCAGATCGAATCCCTCGAACGAACCCGCCGCTGGGCTGAACGTTGCATCATCGAACACTTCCGCCTCACCGATGAACGCGCCCACCGCCCATACCAAGCACTCTTCGGCGTGATCCAGGGCGCCCAATACGAAGACCTGCGCCGCCAAGCCTGCCAAGACCTCGCAGCTATGCCTTTCGACGGCTTCGGGATCGGCGGAGCACTCGAGAAGGAAAATCTCGGGACCATCGTGGGCTGGTGCGCCGAAGAACTACCCGAGAATAAGCCGCGCCACCTGCTGGGCATCTCCGAACCAGACGATGTGCTGTGGGCCATCGAAAACGGCGCGGACACCTTCGACTGCGTCTCCCCTACCCGCGTAGCCCGCAACTCGGCGTTCTACACCGACTATGGCCGCTACAACCTCTCCAACCGACGCTTCCGCGAAGACTTCCGCCCACTACAGCCCGGCTGTGAATGCGCGACCTGCACCACCTACACCCGCGCCTACATCCACCACCTCTACAAGGCCAAAGAGATGCTCAGCCACACGCTCATCTCGATCCACAACCTCGCCTTCACCGTGAGGCTCGTGGACCGCGCCCGCGAAGCGATCGAGAACGGAACCTACGAGGCGTACAAGCACACCGTCTTGAGCAACTACTACGGAGGCCACGGCTCCCCCGACGGGCTCGCCAGCTAAGCCGCCCAGCTAACTCAACAGCCCCGCTAACTCAGCGGCAGAGCGCTAGGCGGCCGTGACGTCGTTATTCTTCGGGTAGCTCGGCTCATACCGCTTCACCAGCTTGATCACCACAACCGTCACCGGCGAGAACACGACCTCCACACCGAGCTTCCAGCAGAAACCAATCACAAAGTACTGCAGGAACACCCCGAACGAATCGATCCCGATCACAGGGGCGGCAATCGAGCAGAAGATCAGCGTATCCAGCGCCTCACCAACACCCGAAGAACCCAGGATGCGCAACAACAGACCGCGCTCGCCGTGGCGGCGCTTGAGCCACACGATGATGAGCGCGTTCGAAAGCTGGCCCGCCATGAAACCTAGAAGGGAGGCCAGCACGATCTGCCATACCGGCCCCAAGGTCGCTGCGAGCGCTTCCTGGCCCTCATAGAAGCTCGCAGAAGGCAGAGCGATGATCGCCTGGAACGTCAGCACCGCGAGCGCACCGAAGATGAAGGTTGTGATGATGGCCCGGCGCGAGGCTTTCCACCCATAGACCTCGGAGACCACGTCCCCCAGAATGTAGGCCAGCGGGAAGAGGAAGAATCCGCCGTCGGTCACCAACCCGAACAGTTCAACGCCCTTGCTCGCGCCAATGTTGCTGAGCACGAACACGAGGCCCATGAGGGCCAAAATGGTGGGATAGAAACGTGAACCGGTCGATGCGAAAACCGCCCGCCGCTCACGGGTCGCCTCCGTTACGGGGCTGGCGAAGACGGCGTCCTGGGCAGCGTTGGTGTCACTAGCCGGGTTGGTTTCATTGGCAGGGTTGGTTTCGGGCCGGGTAGGCATAGCTCTCCTTCAACGGAATGGTGTTGCGCGGCCCGGTCCTGCCACCACCGGGTTGCTACGAAACATGAAAGTTCCCGACCTATTTTGGCACGACCAGTGACTGGTTTGCCGGATCGTGACTGTGCGTGGTTTTACGATATGACTATGAGTTTTGAGAATCCTCCCATCGTATTGACCATCGCAGGTTCTGAGGCCACCGGCGGTGCGGGCGCCCAGGCTGACCTGAAGACGTTCCAGGAGCTCGGTGTTTTCGGTATCGCAGGGCTCACGTGCATCGTCTCTTTCGACCCGAAGGATGATTGGAACCACCGTTTCGTACCGATCGATCCGCAGGTGATTGCCGACCAGCTTGAGGCCTCGCAGACCTCGTATGAGGGCAAGCTACGTACCGTGAAGCTCGGCATGATGGGCACCCCGCAGACCATCGAGACCGTCGCGGGCGCGCTCGAGCGCCAGGAGTGGGACAACGTCGTCTTGGACCCGGTGCTGATCTGCAAGGGCCAGGAGCCGGGCGCGGCTTTGGATACTGACCAGGCTTTGATTGCCAAGCTCCTTCCGAAGGCTACGTTCGTGACCCCTAACCTGTTCGAGGCTTCAACCCTGGCCGGTTTTGAGGTCACGGATATCGAGGGCCTCAAGAAAGCCGCGCAGGTCATCCATGAAAAGTCTGGTGCCGCGGTACTCGCCAAGGGTGGGGTCCGTATGGACGGCCCGGACGCTGTGGATGTGTTCTATAACGGAGGCGAATTCGAGGTTCTCGCGACCCCTAAGGTCGGCGATCACGCAGTCTCCGGGGCCGGTTGCTCATTGGCTGCCGCCGTCGCCGCACTGCTGGCTCGGGGCCGCTCCCCACTTGACGCGGCACGCGAGGCCAAGGACTTCGTGACCCGCGGCATCCACCAGCGGGTGTCTTCGCAGCTTCCGTTCGATGCCTTGTGGCAGGGCGGGCTGCGCTGACTCTAATACGAGGCTGTGCGGGAGCTGTTTGTGAGCAAAAAGTTCTTGCAACATTTCGTATACGAATAAACCCCGGCTTTCTCAGGCTTCACAGGCAAAAACCTGGAAAGTCGGGGTTTTTGATAAAAGTGACACGTAAACTATCTTGGCTACACCACAGCCTTTTCATAGCCTTTGCATAGAATCATAAATTCGCCTTGACATTACTCGCGGTTTAGAGAAATCTCATCAGTGTTGATGTGACATTACGCACATGATGTTCACAGCCTTGTTCCCATCAACACAAATCTATTCACAATACTCAAAGCACTCTTGAGGAGCTCTCTTGAAAAACAGCAAAACGCGCCGCGTTGCACGCGGTGCCGCCGCGCTGGCTGTGGGTGCTGCGTTAACTATGGGGTCAATCCCAGCCGCTAACGCATCGTCATTTATGAACCCAGCAGCCAAATCAGACTCGCTCAGCCAGAGCAAGGACAAGGTAGATAAGAATAAGCTCAAGCCTTCTGACCTTGACCTAGACAAGCTGGCCAAGCTGAAGATCCAGGGCTCACTGGCCGACATGGAAGGTCAGGCTTCCGTCTACGTTCAGTTCACTGGCAAGGGTGCTTACGAACTCTCCCAGCCAGTCCAGGTTCGTACCGGCAAGAAGCGCCCTGTCAAGAACGTTGCTAAGGTCCGCCAGGTCCGCAAGGAAATCCAGTCCAAGGCTGATTCGGCTGCACAGCAGTCCCAGTCCAAGGTCCTCTACAAGACCACGAACGCTCTGCCAGGTGTAGCCCTCCAGGGTGAAGCGAGCCGTCTGCGTGATCTCGCAAAGCGTGACGACGTCGTGAAGATCTCCGCGATCATCCCGAAGACCCGTGAAAACAAGGGCACCGTCATCGACACCGGCGCAGTCCAGGCTTGGGCGGCACAGCACCAGACCGGTAAGGGTGTCACGATCGCTGTCATCGACTCCGGCGTGGACTACACCCACGCAGCTTTCGGTGGCCCAGGCACCAAGGAAGCCTACAAGGAAGCTAAGGCTTCCAACGACATGCCATCCGCGAAGTCCGGCCTCTACGACCCTAAGAAGTACAAGGGCGGCTGGGACCTCGTTGGCGATGACTATAACGCGGCTTCTTTCTTCTCCTGGCCTCAGCCAGACTCCAACCCGCTTGACTGCGAAATCGGCGGCCACGGAACCCACGTAGCGGGAACCGCTGCCGGCTACGGCGTCGATAAGGACGGCAAGACCTTCCGCGGCGACTACCAGTCCCTCAACGATGACCTCGTCAACGCTATGCGCATCGGCCCGGGCGCCGCTCCGGAAGCCGGCATCGTTGGCCTGCGTGTGTTCGGTTGCGAAGGCTCGACCAACGTTGTCGGCGAGGCACTCGACCGCGTGCTCGACCCGAACGGCGACGGCGACTTCTCTGACCGTGCACAGATCGTCAACATGTCGCTGGGCTCGACCAACAGCCCGGCCGATGACCCTGAAGCAGACATGGTCAACGCGCTCACCGATCAAGGCATCCTGACCGTCATCGCTTCCGGTAACTCCGGCGACATCACCGACATCGGTGGCGCGCCAGGCGTTGCCGCATCCGCTCTCACCGTCGCTAACTCGGTGGGTTCTCAGGCCGCGGCTGACGCGATCACTGTGACCAAGCCTAAGAACCTCGCTAAGGACTACCCAGGCCAGCTCTCCGGCTCCTACCCATGGGAGAAGCCAGAGTCCGGTCAGGTTGTCGTCCCTAAGGCCGGCCCTAAGACCACCGGTTGCTCCGCGCTCACCGGCGATGATTCACTGAAGGGCAAGTGGGTATGGTTGCACTGGTCGGATGACCCAACTGGTGAGACCTTCGAATGCGGCTCCAAGGCCCGCTTCGACAACGCAACCGCCGCAGGAGCTAAAGGCATTGTCTTGGACGCCCCTAACGAAGTCTTCTCCGCCGGTATCGCCGGTAACTCGAAGATCCCAGGCGTTCAGCTGACTAAGTCCGGCTCCGAGGCTCTGCTCGATGCCGCTAAGAAGGGCGAGCTCGAGGTCACCGTTGATCCTGATAAGACGTCTTCGATGTCGATCAACACGAACGCTCTCGACACCCTGGCTGCGTCCTCTTCGCGTGGTCTGCACGGCTCGGATTCCGTTGTGAAGCCAGACATTGCAGCACCAGGTACCTCGATTCCTTCCGCAGGTGTCGCGATGGGTAACGGCGCTCTGACCATGACCGGTACCTCGATGGCTACCCCATACACCGCAGGTGTTGCTGCGCTGGTCGCGGCTAACGGCAACTACAGCCCAACCGAGATCAAGAACATCGTGATGAACACCGCGGCAGCCGACATCAAGAAGGGCAAGAACATCTACAGCCCTAACCGTGTTGGTTCCGGCCGTGTCATGGCTGATGCTGCGTTGAAGACCCCGGTCATCGCTTACGACAAGGACCGCAAGGACCTCGTCTCCGCGAACTTCGGGGTAGTTGAGGTTGTGAAGGACACCGATTCCGTCACCAAGACGATCGAGGTGCGCAACCTGACCACCCGTGCGCAGACCTACAACGTCGCCTACAAGGGCGCAACCCAGCAGAAGGGTGTCAAGGTTTCCCTCGATAAGGACCGCGTCTCGGTTCCTTCCAAGGGCGTCGCACACGTCAAGGTCACCGTGTCCTTCGATAAGAACGCGATGACCCGCACCATGGACCCAACCATGGACGCGATGCAGATGGACCTGCCACGTGCATACGTGGCAGACACCACCGGCCGCGTCGAGTTCACCTCCTCGACCCAGCCAACCCTGCGCGTCCCTGTCACCTCGGCACCTAAGCCAGCCGGTAACGCTACCGCTCAGCTGGCCAAGGTACGCGGCGACCGCGGCACCGTCCGCTTCCGCGGCGCAGACGCCGACTCCGGCTCCCGCAACGAGGCCTTCATCTCGAAGGCAGCGCTCCTCGAACTCGGTGCAACCTCTGACCGACAGGGCAAGGAGCTCGACAAGGTTCCAGGCGGCCGCGAAATGGACCTGCAGTACGTAGGTGCAACCACGACCGCACCAGTCACCGGTTTGGATGACGCGGTCTTGGGTATCGGTATCTCCACGTGGGGCAACTGGGCACGCATGTCCACCGCTACCGAGTTCAACATCGAGCTCGACATCGACGGTGACGGCAAGGCTGACTACGAGATGTTCAACACTCGTATCAACACGCTCGATCTGGACCTCGTAGCTACCGTCCACTCGGACACCGGTAAGGACATAGACCTGCGTCCAGTCAATGACCTCGTTGGTAACCAGGACCCAGCAACCTTCGATTCGAACGTTGCAGTATTCCCGGTAGCCCTCAAGGAACTTGGACTCACCAAGGACGAGGCCTCAAAGCTGCGTTACAAGGTCAGCTCGTGGTCCCGTTACAACGTTGACGAGGACGGCCGCCTCGCCGCGGTTGATGAGACCGACTGGATCGAGTTCGATGCAACCAAGCCAGCTATCGCTAACCGCACCGACGGCCTGCTCGTCACCTCGGTTCAGGGCTCGGCCGCACCAGTTCTGGTCAATGACGCAGCCAAGGATCTCCTGGTTCTGCACCTGAACAACCGCACCGGCAACCTCAAGGGTGGCAACGACAAGCAGAAGGGTTCTCGCGCACAGGTGATCCCAGGCAAGTAACCACTTGCACTGAATCATTGGCAAGAGAACGCTGGCGCATCAGCGCATAGGGATCACGAACGTGAACTAGCGCTTGGCCACCACTGACTGCGGGGGTATGGGAATTCAACCCATACCCCCGCAGAGCTTTAACCGGGCCTTCCAATAGGCTTTGCCTTCACTAGAATTGGGGCAGGCCGAACGGGAACCACACCACCGCATCGGCGGCTAGAACGCGAATGAGAGTGACACGTGAGCAATCAGGTACCAGCGGCAGTCTTGTGGGACATGGACGGAACCCTCATCGATTCCGATCCACTGTGGGGCCGGGCTGAGATCTCACTGATGCAGCGGGCGGGCGCCCCGTGGACGCAACAGGACGTCGAAGATTTCGTAGGGGCTTCCCTACCGGTTGCGGCTGAGAAGATGCGGCAGGCCGGGCTCGATTTGTCTGTTCGCCAGATCATCGACCACCTCATCACCGAAGTTGCCGCCGGTGTGCGTGAACACGGCATCCCGTGGCGGCCAGGCGCCCGCGAACTGCTTGAGGCGCTGAGCGAGGCGGGTGTTCCGCAAGCGCTGGTCACGATGTCTGAGACGCCTCTTTCGAGCGCTTTCATCGAGGTGCTGGGACACAACCCCTTCCAGGCGATAGTCACGGGAGACACGGTGCATCCGCACAAGCCAGAACCTGAACCCTACCTTCAGGGCCTACGCTTGCTGCGTGAAGCCACGGGGCTAGAGCTACCTGCAGAGCGGGTCATCGCGATCGAAGACTCAACACCCGGAACAACCTCCGCCGTCAACGCGGGGCTGGCGACCCTCGGCATCCCACACACCGCGGCGATCACCGGACGCGACGGGCTCATCATCCGCGAAACCCTCACCGGTATGACGCCTGCGCGGCTTGCAGAAATCATCGCGTTGGTTCACGCGACCGCGAACTAACGCGTCGTGACTTTGCCGTGGGTTGCGGCGATCGGCCGCAGAACCGGCGTGGTCGCGGCAGCCGTCAAGCCGACGGCGATCACGGTCGAGATCACGAAGCCCCAGAAACCGACCCACGAGGTATCGGCGGTACCTGCGAACATGTGGTTGAGGTTCTGCCGCATCCCGGTGGTGAACACGAGGAACACATGGAACACCACGAAGGCAATGAACACGAGGATGACCGGGAAGTGCAGACCGCGCGCAGCCTTGGCTGAGACGATCTTGTTCAAGCGTGGAGCATCCTTAGGCCAGAAACTGGAAAGCCGCAAGCCGGAGATGATCGCAAGCGGCGCTGCGATGAACACGATCACGAAGTACGCCAAAAGCTGCAGCGAGTTATAGGCCGCCCACGATTCAGTCAGAGGCCAATCAAGCGAAAGATACTGCAAGCCAGCGGAAATCGCGTTCGGGAACACGTCCCAACTGGTCGGCACCATCCGGCCCCAGCGCCCGGTGGCGAACAGCAACACAACATAGACGATGCCGTTGGCGACCCACAGAACATCCACGAACTGGTGCCACCACAGCAAGAACGGGATCTTACGTCCGCCACGCTTGTTCGGGGTCCAGTACGCGGGATGCTTGCGTGCGCCGATCGCCCGTTTCTGCATGCCCGAACGCATCAAGAGCAGGATGAATAGGAAGTTCAGGTAGTGCGTAATACGCACCCACAACGGGAACCCTGGCTCGCTGAACGCCGGCGGCTTAGAGGTTCCTGGGTAGCGTTGAATGAACTCTTCAACCGCGTCGAGGCTCCGCAGGCCGCGGGCAGCAAGCACCAGGACCGCTACGACAACGATCGCACCGAGCACCAGCGCACCGATGGTGATGGCGGGGTTCTTGGCCGCGCGTTGGCCACGCTTAACAGACTGTGTGGGCATACTCCTCAAGATACCGCGCCGCACGCTCGGTCAGTAAATACCACGGCATCATCCGCGAAGTACCACAGCACTATCCGCGCCAGTTGCCTCGTCTGCGCCACCTCGTCCGTTGTTAGGCAAGCAGCGCGCGGTCGGAAAGTTCTCCACCGATCTTGTCGAACTCTGCGAGCAGGCTGGAGACGGTTGCGTTCTTCTTGGCTTCGCCGTCGAGTTCGAGGATGATCTGGCCGTCGTGCATCATGATCAGCCTGTTGCCCAACTGGATTGCTTGTTCCATGTTGTGGGTCACCATGAGTGTGGTGAGCTGATCGCGTTCCACGATTTCGCCTGTCAGGCGCGATACGAGCGCCGCACGCTGCGGATCCAGTGCCGCGGTGTGCTCATCCAGCAGTAGGATCTGCGGATGCGTCATGGTCGCCATGAGCAGGCTGAGAGCCTGACGCTGACCACCGGACAGCAGCCCGACCGGGGTCCTCATGCGGTTCTCGAGGCCGAGCTCGAGAGTTTCCAACGCGGTCCTAAACTGTGCGCGGTCCTTACCGGATACCGCCAACTGTAGCCCGCGGTTGCGAACGCGGGAGACCGCGACCGAGAGGTTCTCTTCGATCGTGAGCTCCGGGGCGGTTCCGGCCATCGGGTCCTGGAACACCCGCGAAACCCACAAGGCCCGTTTGTGCTCCTTGATCTTGGTGACGTCCTTGCCGTTGATCACAACCTTGCCGGTGTCGGGGCGCAAGCGCCCGCCGATCATATTCAACAGCGTCGACTTCCCTGCACCGTTGGAACCGATCACGGTCACGAAGTCACCGTTCTTGAGGGTCAGGTTGATGTTGCGCAGGGCTTTACGTTCGTTGACGGTTCCCGGGAAGAACGTGCGGGAGAGGTTCTGAATTTCAAGCATGTTTCTCTCCTTATGCCTGAGCGTCTGCGCGTGCAGTGCCCGCGGCATCGGCGTGGGTGTCTGTATCGTCTGGGAGGCCGGATTCGACCTCGGCTTGTTCGCGGCGCATCTTACGTGCCTTGAGCTTCTTGAAAATCTCAAGCCGCGGCAGCAGCAGTGCGACCACCACGAGCACCGCAGAGGCGAGCTTCATGTCCGAGGACGGCAAGCCGGCACCGAGCGCGATCTGCAGAACCAGACGGTAGATGATCGCACCTGCAACACACGCGAGCACCGCTTGCCATACGCGACGCTGACCGAAGATCGCCTGGCCAACAATCACGGAAGCCAGGCCGATCACGATCAAGCCGATACCCATCGTCGCGTCCGCGATCGCCTGGTACTGGGCGAGCATCGAGCCTGAGACCGCGACCAGGCCGTTGGAGATCGCAAGCCCTAGGATCTTCTGGTTGTCCGTGTTGACGCGGAACGAGGTTGCCATCTGGCTGTTGTTACCGGTTGCACGCAACGCGAGACCCGTGCGGGTGTGCAGGAACCAGATGAGCAGGAACGAGATCCCCAAAACACCGAGGAGCATCAGGCCGGACCCTCCCCAGTCGTCACGCAGCAGGCCGTTTTCTTCGAGCGGGGTCAGGATGGTTTCTTCACCGAGGAGCGGCTTGGCGGCCGAGTTGTCCATGATGTGCAGGTTGATCGAGTACAGCGCGATCATCATGATGATGGACGCGAGAAGGCCGTCGATCTTACCTTTGGTGTGCAGAATGCCGGTCAAAGCGCCCGCGATAGCGCCAGCGCAGAACGCCATGACCATCGCGAGCCACGGCGGCATGCCAGCAACGATGGCGGTTGCCGCGGTGGCGCCGCCGGTAGTGAAGGAACCGTCGACGGTCAGGTCAGGGAAACCGAGGACGCGAAAGGTCAGGTAGACCCCGAGGGCTGCGATGGCATAGATCAGTCCGAGCTCCATTGCGGAAGGCATCTGCTCCAGCATGTCGCTGAAAAACATGGTGTGTGCTCCTGCGTGCGTGGTGATGTTCTCACAGTTCGGCGGTGCAGAGGGCTGTGTACTGCTCCCTGCACCGCCGCTGTTGTCTTCAGTGAAGTTAGGTGGGCGGGCCGAGCTTCACGTCAGGGTGTGTGATCCGTGGAGGGGATCAGTACTTTTCGGCTGCCTTCTCTACGAGTTCCTTTGGAAGTTCGATGCCGGACTTCTTTGCGGAGGTCTCGTTGACGTAGAGGTCGTATTCCTCCTGGGTTTCAACTGCCATGTCTTCTGGCTTAGCTTCACCCTTGAGGACCTTCGCGGCCATCGCGCCGGTCTGTTCACCGAGCTTTTCGTAGTTGATACCCACGGTTGCGGTTGCGCCACGCTTGACGGAATCCCCTTCAGCGGCGATCGCTGGGATCTTCTTGTTCTCTGCGACCTTCAGGAGGGATTCCAGGGAGGCGACAACCATGTTGTCAGTTGGCACGTAGAACGCGTCAACGTTCATGGAGCTTGCGGCTTGGGATACCTCGGAGGACGCGGAGATCGCCTTGGTTTCCACGGTCAGTCCGAGCTCGCTAGCAGCATCTTGAGCCCAGTCAACCTGAACCTTGGAGTTCTGCTCTGCCGAGGAGTAGACGATGCCGATCTTCTTGGCGTCTGGGTCGATCTGCTTCAGCAGTTCGAGCTGTTCCTTGACCGGGTTGGCGTCCGAGGTTCCGGTGACGTTCTTGCCTGGTTTCTCAAGCGAATCGACGAGCTGCGAGTCAACCGGGTCAGTGACCGCGGTGAAGAGGATCGGGCGGTTCTTGACTGCCTGCGAGAGCACCTGTGCGCTCGGGGTCGCGATAGCGAGGATCAGGTCAGACTTGCTGGTTGCGACCTGGGAACCAATCTGGGCGTTGTTCGCGGCTTCGCCCTGTGCGTTGTATTCCTTGATCTCAGCGTCGATACCGTTGTCCTTCAGGCCCTTCTGGAAGCCCTTGTTCGCTGCGTCAAGCGACGGGTGCTTTACGAACTGGACGATGTCGACCTTCTTCTTTTCACCGCCGGAGCCTCCGGAACCTCCACTACCCGAGCCGTCACCGGAGCAGGCCGAGAGCCCGAGAGCTGCGATCGCGGCTACTGCCGCAAGGGATGCTACGCGAGTGCGCTTCATAGTTTTACTTCCCGTCGTGTCAAAGAGGAGAGTGTGATGTGAACTTTGTCACATAGGTTCGCCAAGGATCAGCCGTTTTCGAAAGATTGAAGCTTATCTCCAGGATTCCTTGGACGAACTGTTCTTGATGATGGTTGATTGTACCCAAATTTCCAGATCGAATATGCGCTACATCACTTTTCATAGCTTTCATTAAGCACAGCTAAATCACCGTTGAGGCATAGAAAGGGGTTTTAGGGATCCTCTTCCGGTTCCCTAAAACCCCTTTTGTATGCGCTCACGTGCGGCGCAAACGGCGCCTACACCGCATCGGCCTGCATGCAACCTAGCCGTGCCGGCGCCGCCTAGCTACGCCGTCCAACTAGCGTGCGCCGAGCCACGCGATCAGTAGTTGATGACGTGCGGCTGGGCGACCTCCTTGAGGCCTTCCAGAGCGAACTCGACGCCATAGCCGGACTGCTTCGCGCCACCGAACGGCATGCGCGGGTCGATCGCACCGTGCTTGTTGATCCAGGTGGTGCCTGCCTCGAGGCGGTTGGCGACCTCGAGCGCACGCTCACGGTTCGAGGACCACACGGAGGAGCCGAGGCCCACCTCAAGCCCGTTGGCCATCTCGATGGCCTCCTCAACATCCGTGTAACGAATGATCGGCAGAGCCGGGCCGAACTGCTCTTCAGCGACCAGCGGGTTGTCGTTGTCGATATCAGCAACCAGGGTGGCTGGGTAGAAGAAACCAGCCTCATCAGCTGGGCGTTCTTCCCCACCGGTCACGATGCGCGCGCCACCATCCTTGGCGGCCTGCACCAAACGCTTGACCACATCGAGCTGCATCTGGTTCTGCAGCGGGCCGAGCACGTTCTCTTCGCCCAGGCCCACGCCCATCGGCATCGCTTCAGCGACCTTGCGCAGCTCCTCAACAACCTCGTCATAGATCGAATCCGGAACGTAGAGGCGCTTCAGGGCCGCGCAGGTCTGGCCGGTGTTGATGAACGCGCCCCAGAACAGGTCTTCAGCGATAGCGGCCGGGTCGACGTCATCGAGGACGATGCCGGCGTCATTACCGCCGAGTTCCAGCGTTACGCGCTTGAGGGTTTCAGCGGAGGCCTTCGCGATCGCCTTACCGGTTTCGATCGACCCGGTGAACATGATCTTGTCGATGTCCTTGTGCGCGGTGAACGCCTCACCTACGTCGCGGCCACCAGCGATGACCTGCACGAGGCCTTCTGGCAGAACACGGTTCATCACGCTGACCATCGCAAGCACCGAAAGCGGGGTGTATTCGGATGGCTTGATCACGGTTGCGTTGCCCATCTTGAGGTTCGGGGCGATCTGCCACATCGTGATCATCATCGGCCAGTTCCACGGGCCAACCGCACCGACCACGCCGAGCGGGCGCCAGTGCAGTTCAGCCTTGCCGGACTCATCATCGAAGAGCACTTCTGGCTTGACTTCGATCGCGGCGGTCGCACGCAGCCATGCGGAGCACGCGCCGACCTCGAAGCGGGCGTTCGGGCCGTTGAGCGGCTTGCCCTGCTCGCGGGAGAGCAACTGAGCCAGCTGCTCGGCGTTCTCATCGAGCGCATCGGCAACAGCCATCATGACGTTGGTGCGCTCCTCAAAGGACTTAGCGGCCCAGGACTTCTGCGCTTCACGGGCCTTGACCACAGCGCGGTCGAGGTCCTCAACGGTTGGTTCTGGTGCGTAGCCAACAAGTTCGCCCGTTGCGGGGTCCTTGATTTCACGACCCTCGCTTGGAAGATCGAACGCCGCGCGAAGTTCTTCGACGGTCGCGTAGGTGACGTTTTCGGTAGTCATGACACTCCTTGTCTGTACGAGGCTCAGCGGTGTGAGGCGAGTCTCACGTGTATGTCTTTAAACCTATCCCGCGCTTGCGGGAAAGAACGATCTGAAACGTTTCGCGCACTGCGAATCACTTTCAGGTGCGCTGCGATTTCAGTTGCACTGTGGTTTCAGTTGTGGCGGTTTCAGCTGCGTTGTGATTTCGATTGCGCCGTTTTCACTCCTGGGTGGATGTTCTCCATGCGAATTCCGCGGCCTCGCCGCCACCGAGCTTGAGGTAGCGCTCTGGGTGGGCCGAGCGCAGCCATGCCGCCCAGATGCCACCGAAGAGTGCGGCAAGAACAACGAGGCCTGGGAGGATCCAGTTCAGTGGGCTCGTCTCAGAGATTCCTACGAGGAAGGAGAAGTTCGTGATGATGAGCACCACGATCCCGCTCAGGCTCAGGCCCGCAAGCAGTGGGGCAACGAACCTGGTCCACATCGAGAGATCCCGTGCGTTGGTTCCGAGGTAGGCCATCGCCGCGAAGCTCGTGACAGCCATGAGCGCGATGAGACCGAAAGAGCCGAGGTTGGTCAGCCACGTGAACAGCGTCAAGACCGGGAACATGACCGGGTCTTCCGAACCTGAACCGACGACAGCGAAGACGATGAGCACGGCGAGCGCGATCGAGGACTGGCAGATGGAACCTAGCGCTGGGGCTTGGCCGCGGCCGAGTGAGATCGCGAGGAACTTAGGCATCGCGCCTTCGCGTGCCAGGGTGCGCAGGTAGCGGGCTACGACGTTGTGGAAGGAGATGAGAGCTGCGATGAGCGAGGTCACGAACATGACTTGGGCGAAGACCACTAGGAAGTTCGGCACGTGCGCCCCGAGCAGTGAGAACACCACGCCTGGGCCTTGTTCCCCAGCTTCTGCGACGGTGTTTTCTGGGGCAAGTGCCATGATCATGGCCCATGCGGAGATCGCGTAGAAGATCGCTACAGCGATCACGGCGCCGAAGGTTGCGCGGCGGACCGTGTTTTCTGGGTCCTTGACCTCTTCGACATAGACGGAGCCGGATTCGAAACCCATGAACGCAGCCATCGAGAACGCGAGTACCGCACCCACGCCTGGTGCGAAGAAGTCACCGAACTGGAAGCCGTCAGCGGATAGGCCTGCTGGTGCGTCGACGACTGCGAAGATGTCGTAGATGATCACGATGATGAACTCGATGACCACGAGGATTCCGAGGACCTTCGCGGAGAGGTCTACCGAGTTGACGCCGAGGATGCCCACGATCACCCAGCCGGCGAGCGCGTAGACCCACCATGGGACGTCGATGCTGAACAGTGCGTTGAACGTGTCTGCCGATGCGAAGCCGAACATTCCGTAGATGCCGACCTGCATCGCGTTATAGGCCAGCAGCGCGACCCACGCAGCGGAAACACCGGTGACGCGGCCGAGTCCGCGAGCCACATATGCGTAGAAAGCGCCGGCGGTGCGTACGCGCGCTGATAGGGCTGCGTAGCCGACTGCGAACAGCGCGAGGACCACGCCGAGTATGAGGAAGCTCAGCGGGACACCGAGCAGGCCGGTCACGGCGTAGTTGGAGCTCACGCCACCTGCAAGCACGGTCAGCGGAGCGGACGCTGCGATGATCATGAGCGCGAGCGAAACCGTCCCGATGCGCTTGGATGCCGGCGGCTGACCATTCGGTTCGTCGCTGTTGAGCTGTCGGCTGGTGCTGGTGTCCAGCGAACCTGGCTCTATTACGTGCGGCGTTTTAGCGGACCCCGTCGTTTCAGCTGTCATGAGGGCACCTCACTCAAAAGATGGGACCGCGGGAACCTTCGATACGGAAGAGACTGCGGCCGCCTAAGGACAACATGTGATATAGCTCACCATCTTGCTCGCGTGAGGGCCAGCTCAGCTAGCATTCCCGTGCACACGCCTTGCATTCCCTTGCAGAGTCAGCTCAGCGCCGGGGCTAGCTCGGCGCCCACGTACTCAGCGCGACGCCCGCATTTTTTGGCGGGCTTGGGTTGGGGTTTGCCCGAATTCGGCTTTGAAGGCCCGCGAGAAGTGCGCGGCTTCCGGGAAACCCCAGCGCGCGCCGATATGAGACACGGGAACCGAGGCGTGTGCGGGGTCTTGGATTTCTTTGCGGGCTTCCTCGAGCCGGCGGGTCCGAATCCAGGTTGCTACCGGCACGCCCATCGGCTCGAAGATCGTGTAGAGCTGCCTCACGGACATGAAGTGCGCCTGCGCGAGTGTGGCCGGGGTCAACGATGGGTCGCGCAATTTCGCCTCGATCGTGGCGCGCACGGCCGCCAGCGCGGAGTCCGCGATCGCTTCGCTGCCGAGGTCCCGCTCGGCCTGGTCACGGCACATCGCATCCAGCAGCCCCACTGAATGGGCGCACAACGCCGCCAACCCTGCCGCGTCCTGCCGCCCGCCTGCGGCATCTTGCTGTGCGATGCGGCGCGAAAGTCCCGCAAGCAGCGGGGCCACGACATCGGACATTCCGCCGTTTTCGCCCAGCGCCACCGCGGTCAGGCTCCGGGCCGGGGCGGATAGGCGGGCGTATGGGAGCATCACGATGAGCATGCTCGAATCATCGTCCACGACCATCGTGTACGGCTCTGAGGTGTCATAGACTGCGAGCCGCCCTGGGGTCAGTTCAAGTTCGCGGCCTCCCTGGATCAGGTAGGAGCGCCCCGCCTCTTGGAGGGTGAACTTGAGCATCCCTCCCCCGCCCGCGGAGATCAGCTCCGGGGTGCGTTCCACAGCGTGGGCGGATGCGTCGATGCGGATGGCCGATGCGGCGGCGTGCTGAAAGCTGGTGAGCTTGCCGCTGAAGTCGCCACCGCGGGTCGCGTGAGCATGCAGCGGCACGAAGGCCTGCGACGACGCCCGCTGCCACTCGACGAACGTGCGAGTGATCGGCGTGCCCGTGATCGCGCGATGAGTTCCAGCGCGGTTGGCTGGCTCAGTTTTCTGCGTAGGTGACATAGGCCACATAATAGGGCTCAATCTACGTTGCTGGGGTTTCTGTGTCACGAGCGAAGCCGTCAAGGAGCACGTGCAGCTGTGCGGTCAAAGATTCGGGTCGAGTGCTCTGTGACTCCATCGTGAGCATGACTTGGGTACCCAGAAGAAAGGTCACGAGCGCATCGGCAGCCTTATGCGGGCACAGCGCGGGCCTGAACTCGCCAGCCGTTTGAGCCTGCATGATCCATTCGGCTACGCGTTCACGCCAGCGCCGCATCGCGCGCTCGTGAATGGCTTTGAGCTCGGGGCTGTCTGCCGCGGCACCCCAGAAGGCCACCACGCCGGCGGCTTCCTCGCGGGACTCCGGAGTCAGCGGAAGCACTTCCCTAGCGAACACCTCGATCGCCGCGCGGCCCGTACGTTGTGTGCACGCCCGGCGCGCGCGGGCGTTGGTCCTGTCCACCGCGGATTCATACACGGCCTCCAGCAGCTCTCGCTTGGTCCCGAAATAGGGCTTGATCGCGCCATTGGCGAAGCCGGCCTCGGCGGCGATGTCGCGCATCGTGGCGGCATCGAAACCTTCGCGCCCAATGAGCGCCCACGCGGCATCGACGATGTGTTCCCTGCGGGCCTGATGATCAACAACTTTAGGCATGACATCCTTCTAACCGCCCGATGCGCGTTTAAGCAAAAACATATAGTTACGCGGCCGTAAAACCGAGTCGATTCACATGCTCCAGATCACTTGCATGTAACCCGAATCACATTTATTCTCTACGAGTATAGAAAAACCCGGGTCCGCATGAAAGCGCGACCCGCCACCATGCCATCCGGCGCACGCGTGTCGAATTGGAGAAAGCATGTCGCAGACCATCACCCCAACCAACGCAACCCCTGGGCACCACACTCTGCTGACCCCAGCGGAAGTGGAAACCGCAGTGAACATCCTGCGCGAGGCAGGCAAGTTCAGCGAAGCAACCCGCCTGGCCTACATCGGCCTGGTTGACCCTGATTTTGATCTGCCAGAAGACGCCCCCGTCAACCGTTTGGTCCGCATCTACCTGTATGACGCACAAGAGCAGAAGTCCTATGACGCAACCGTGTCCGTGACCAACGGGACCGTTGAATGCCACCACGAAATCGACACCCAGGAATACGGCGAGCTCCCGGTCCTGGCGGAAGAGTTCCCGATCGTCGAGGCGCTGCTCTCCCAGCACCCCGAGTGGATCGCGGCGATCGAAAAGCGCGGCCTCAAAGTCGAGAACGTACGAGTCGCCCCACTGTCCGCTGGCGTGTTCGAATACCCGGAGGAATCCGGCAAACGCGTTCTTCGCGGTCTTGCTTTCGTACAGGAACACGAAGCCGACTCCGCGTGGGCACGCCCAATCGAGGGTCTGCTCGGATACGTCGATGTGGGCAACAAGGAAGTCATGCAGGTACTCGACTTCTTCGACCACCCGATCCCTGAAGAGCACGGCAACTACATGACCCCGGAAGACACCGGGCACCCGCTGCGTGAAACACAGAAACCGATCGTCATCACCCAGCCTGAAGGCCCATCGTTCACCGTGACCAACGGCAACCACGTCGAATGGGAACGCTGGAGCCTGGACGTTGGCTTCGACATGCGTGACGGCCTCGTGCTGCACAACGTGTGCTTCGACGACCCAATCAAGGGCCGCCGCCGCATCCTCAACCGCGCATCCATCGCCGAAATGGTGGTCCCCTACGGCGACCCGAGCCCCGTGCGTTCGTGGCAGAACTACTTCGACACCGGCGAGTACCTCATCGGCCAGTGCGCCAACTCGCTCGAACTCGGTTGCGACTGCCTGGGCGACATCACCTACCTGTCCCCCACCATCGCTGATAACGACGGCAAGCCAGTGACCATCACCAACGGCATCTGCATGCACGAGGAAGACTACTCGCTGCTAGCAAAGCACACCGACGACTGGGCAGGCACCGCCTACACGCGCCGCAACCGCCGCATGGTGTTCTCGATCTTCACCACGGTAGGTAACTACGACTACGGCTTCTACTGGTACCTCTACCTGGATGGCAACATCGAGTTCGAAGCGAAAGCCACCGGCATCGTCTTCACCTCGGGCTTCACGGGCGACCCGCGCTACAACAGCGAAATCGCCCCAGGCCTGGGTGCACCGTTCCACCAGCACCAGTTCGCTGCGCGCCTCGACTTCGCCCTGGACGGCGGCCCGTCCCGCATCGAAGAAGAAGACGCCGTACGCGTACCGGTCTCCGAAGAGAACCCGCGCGGTAACGCGTTCACCCGCAAACGCACTGTACTCGCTAAAGAATCCGATGCGGTGCGTGACCCGGACGGCTCCGTGGGCCGCGCCTGGGTCATCTCCAACCCAGAATCCACCAACCGCCTGGGCCACCCGGTTGCCTACAAGCTGCATCCGGCGGGAACCCCGGTGCTACTGGCCGACCACGACGATTCCTCGATCGGCCGCCGCGCAACCGTGATGTGCCACGCGCTCTGGGTGACCCGCTACGCGAAAGAAGAGAAATACCCGACCGGCGACTACCCGAACCAGAACCCGGGCAAGCACGGCATCAAACAGTGGATCGAAGCCGACCGCGATATCGACACCCAACGCAACGTCGTATGGCACACCTTCGGCCTGACCCACTTCCCACGGCCTGAAGACTGGCCGATCATGCCGGTAGACACCGTCGGGTTCAAGCTGCGCCCTGAAGGCTTCTTCGACCGCTCCCCAGTCCTGGATGTCCCGCCACCTGAGAAGCAGCAAGTGTGCTGCACCAGCGACGGCAGCGACTCCAACGATGCAGGGTGCGGCTGCTGACACTAGTCGCTAGCTCTCATGAGTTCATGGTCTCCCCGGGTCTTCTTTCGCAAGACCCGGGGAGACCTGCATTACCGGATTGTTGGGCGCTGGCATCACTGTTGGCGTGAGCGCCGCAGTGCGAGAGACTGAAAGCATGAAGATTGCTTTTCTTGGTACTGGCCGGATGGGCACCGAGCTTGCCCGTAAGTTGCTCGCTGATCACGATGTGACGGTGTGGAACCGCTCCGCCGAGCGTGCCCAGCCGCTGGTTGATGAGGGTGCCGTGCTCGCTGAGTCTGCCGCTGATGCGGTGGCTGGCGCGGACATCGTGGTTTCATGCTTGTTTGGCCCGGATGTGGTGCGTGAGGTCATCACGGGCGCGGGCTTGATCCCGGATGGTGTCCCGTGGCTTGATGCCACGACGGTGGGGCTGGCTGATGCACGTGAGTTCGCTGCCGCGGTCCCGAGCTATGTCGCAACCCCGGTGGTGGGCACGCTGGGTCCGGCGCGTGCCGGCAAGCTCGGCGTGTATGTGGGCTCCCCGGATGAGGGCCTGCGCACCCGGGCCGCCGATGTGGTGGCTGTGTGGGCTGATCCGGCGCGTTTGCGTCCGGTCGATACTGCCGAGAAGGCTACCGCTGGTAAGTTGCTGGCTAACCTCGCGTTGGCGGTTTCGGCTCAGGGTCTGCGGGAAGCGTTGACGCTGGGTGCGGCCGCTGGCCTGGATGGTTCCGCAACCCTGGACATGCTCGATTCGACCGGGCTGGCTTTCATCGCGAACATGAAGCGCCCATTCGTTGAAGGCGAGCGGGAGAGTTCGCCCGGCGATTTCACGGTGGACGCCATCGCTAAGGACGCTCGGTTGATGCTCGATGCCGTGGCTGGCTCGGAGCGTTTCGGTGAGCTGTACGAGCAGGGCCGAGTTGATGCGGATGCATTCGATGCGAACATGCCTGCCGTGCGTGCCGCACTGGGTTCGCTAGATGCGGCTCAGGAGACGGGCCGCGGGGACCGGGACTTCTCCACGATCTTTGTAGACAGCGCAGAATAGTCAGCGCCGAATAAGCAACAACCTTTACACGCCAGTGGCGGGCGGTTCGTGTGAACCGCCCGCCACAGGCATTTATGCAAACGGTGTTTAACCCAACACTGTCAGCGTTGGCGCGTTACTTGTTGAAGCATACGAGGCGCTTGTTGACGAACTCGTCGATGCCGAGCGCGCCGAGTTCGCGGCCGAAGCCGGAGCCCTTGACGCCACCGAATGGCATGTCGACGTCTTCGAAGGTTGTACCGTTGACGCCCACCATGCCGGCTTCGATGCCTTCGGCGAAGCGTTCTGCACGGCCTTCCTCGACTGCGAACACTGCGGAGCCCAGCCCGTATGCGGTGTCGTTGGCGAGTTCGAGCGCTTCTTCGTCGGAAGTGACCTTGTAGACGCTCAAGACTGGGCCGAAGAGTTCTTCGCTGTAGCCGGTGGTGCCCTTCGGGATGTCAGTCAGCACGGCTGGCTGAACGTAGAAGCCTGGACGGTCCAGGCGGGTTCCGCCAACACGAAGGTTCGCGCCTTCGGAGACGGCGCGCTCGAGCTGATCCACAAGACGCTCTGCGGCCTTCTCGGAAGAGAGCGGACCGAAGACGTTCTCGCCCTTCTCCATCGGGTCGTGCGCCTGAAGCTTCTCGGTCTCCTTGACGAGCTCGTCGAGGAACTCATCGTAGATGTCCTCCATCACGATCAGCCGCTTATTCGAGTTGCATGCCTGGCCGGTGTTCTCGAAGCGGATCGCGATCGCGTCGCGTGCGGCCTGGCGTGGGTCCTCGCTCGAGAGGATCACGTACGGGTCATTACCGCCGAGCTCAAGGACGGACTTCTTGAGAGCCTTACCGGCGGTTGCGCCGACCTCGCGGCCTGCACGTTCCGAACCGGTCAGCGAGACACCTGCGACTTCTGGGTTCTCGATGAGCGAGGCGATCTGCTCGTGGGAAGCGAAGATGTTCTGGTAGACGCCTTCCGGAACGCCCGCATCGTCCATGATCTTCTGGATAGCAAGCGCCGAATCCGGGGTGGATTCCGCGTGCTTGAGCAGCACGACGTTACCGAGCATGAGGTTAGGGCCGGCGAAGCGTGCAACCTGGTAGTACGGGTAGTTCCACGGCATAACACCCACGAGCGGACCCAGCGGGCGCTTCTGGATCACGGCCTTGCCGTCTTCGTCATCCTTGATGACCTCGTCAGCGAGGAACTCTTCGGCGTTCTCCGCGTAGTAGCGGATGATCTCGCCGGAGAACGCCGCCTCGCCGCGGGCCTCACCGAATGGCTTACCCATCTCCTTGGTGGCGATCTCGCCGAGTTCACGGCGGCGCTCCACGAACAGGTCAGCGACCTTGGCGAGGATTTCACCGCGCTCCTTGACGCTCTTGGCGCGCCACTCCTTGTAGCCCTTCACGGCTTTGTCGAGGGCCTCGCTGATTTCGGCGTCAGTGGTGTGTGGGTATTCGTTGTTGACCTGGCCGGTTGCCGGGTTGATTCCAACGTAGGACTGGGACATTGTTCCTGCTCCTTTGTTTTCACTTGCTGCCGATGTTGGCGGCTGAATCCTTGCTTGTTACGGTCAGGTTTGGTGTGGTGCGGGCCGGATGGCTGGCCTCGAACTGCGCGGCGAGCGCCAGCAGCGTGTTGTCTGAATACGGTAGGCCCGCGAAGGTGAGGCCCACCGGCATCCCGGTGCGCATCGCACCCATGGATACGGTCACGGTCGGGATGCCGAAGTGGCGTGGGACGAGGTTGCCGTTAGCGACCCACACCCCGTTCGCCCACGCTTGATCCGCTGATTCCGGGTTCGTGTCGGCATCGGCTGGGCCCACGTCGGCCATCGCTGGGAAGGCGATAGCGTCCAGGCTGTGCCGGTTCATCCATTCGTCGAAGTCGATCTCACGGATCCGGTTCATTCCCGCGATCCCCTCCCCGATGCCTGGGATCTCGGCGAGTTCACAGAAGCCGCGTTCCCGGATCATGTCCGGGTAGGTAGCGATGTCGTCATCGAAGCCCACATAGCGGTCTTCGAGCGCGCCGTCCGGGTGCGGGAAAATCTCTGCCCCGTCAACGTCAGCCAGCGTTGCCGGGCGCGGGGCGGTGTTGTCATTGCCGGCTTCAGTGGCCTCAGCGTTGGCGCGCAGGAAGCGCTCCCAGGACCACGCTGCGAGGTATCCGACCTCGTCAGTGAGGTACTCGGAGCTGACCAGCCCGCGGCTTGAAATCGTGTGAGCTTCGGGGCGGTCACCTTCGTAATTGCTGACTACGGGGAAGTCCACAATCTCCACGCTAGCGCCCGCCTGCTCAAGAACGATACGGACTTTCTCCCATAGCGCAATGACGTCGGGGTGGGTGTGGATTTTCTGGCCCATCGGCCCGCCCACGCCGGTGTCTGTGGTGCGGTCCCCGCCGGTTCCTGCGTGTTCGTCTTGGTTGATGTACATGCCGGGAACGCCGATGCGCATGCCAGCCAGCGGGCGCTGCTGAGCCAGCTCGCGATAGTCAGCGGGCCGCACTTCGGAGGCTTTCGGGATCTCAACCCAGCGCTGTTCCCGCCAGAAATCGCCTGCGTGCGTGTGGTCGTCGGCGACGATCACGTTGAGGACCTCGAGCATGTCCGCCATCGACCGCGTGTGGGGTACGCACACGTCCATCGTGGGGACCAGCGGCCAGTTCCCGCGCATCGAAATCACGCCGCGGGAGGGCGTATAGGCGCTCAAGGCATTGCAGGATGCCGGGGCGCGGCCCGAAGACCATGTCTCCTCCCCCAGCCCGAATGCCGCGAAGCTCGCGGCGGTCGCTGTGCCGGAACCGTTCGAGGAACCGGACGCGAATGCGCTCGTGAGGTAGGCGCGGTTGTATGGGGATTCGGCGCGGCCGTGCAGGCCGCGTTGCATGCCGCCGTTAGCCATGGGCGGCATCGTGGTCAGCCCGAGGCAGATCGCGCCGGCGGAACGCAACCGTTCGATCGTGAACGCATCCTTCTGCGCTACAAGGTCTTTGAACGCGGGCGAGCCCGCGGAAACCGTGAGTCCGCGCACCATGTAGGACTCTTTCGCGGTGTACGGGATCCCGTCCAGCGGCGAGGCGGGCTTACCGGCGCGCCTGCGGGCGTCTGAGGCCTCGGCCTCAGCTAACGCGTCCGGGTTGCGCACGATCACCGAGTTGAGCTCGCCATCGTAGGCGTCGATGCGGTCCAGATACGCGCGCACCAACTCAACCGCGGTCACCCGGCCTTCTTCCAGCGCAGTGCGCAGCTCGGCGATGCTCGCCTCAACAATGATGTCCTCAGCAGCGTCGCCGGCATCAAAAACCTTGATCATGCCTCAACCGCCGGCTGTTGTTGGGTGATGCAGTGGATTCCGCCGCCGCACGCGAAGATCTCGCGGGCATCGACGAGCTCAACCGTGCGGCCCGGATAGGCTTGCTGCATGATTTCCACGGCCGCTTGGTCGTTCGGGTCGTTGAATCCGCACAGGATCACGCAGTCGTTGCCGACGTAGTGGTTGATGTAGGAGTAATCGACCCAGCCTTCCTCATCGGTCAGCACCTGCGGGGCCGGGACCTCGATGATCCGTAGCGGCTCGCCGGCGGCATTGGTTGCGGACTCGAGCACGCTCCTGATGGTGCGGGAAACCTCGTAGTCCGGGTGTTCGGGGTTGTTTTGCATGTGTAACAGGACGTCGCCGGCCGGGGTGAAGCACGCGACGATGTCGATGTGGCCGCGGGTTCCGAACTGTCCGTTATCGCGGGTCAGGCCATACGGCACCCACACGGCATGGGTCGTGCCGAGTTTGCTGTGGATCTCGCGCTCGATTGCCTCGCGGTCCACACCGGGGTTGCGGCCCGGGTCCATCTGCACGGATTCGGTCAGCAGGACCGTGCCCTTGCCGTCGATGTGGATCCCGCCGCCCTCGTTGACCAGTTGCGAATCCACACGCGGCACACCGGCATGCGCGGCAACGCGGGAGGCGAGTAGCGCATCGTGCTCCCACGCCGCCCAGTCCTGGGCACCCCAACCGTTGAAAACCCAGTTGACTGCCGCGAGCTCGCCGTCTGCGTTGCGCACGAATGTGGGGCCGGAATCCCGCATCCACGCATCATCCAGCGGGGCCGCGAAATACTCGACGTTCTCACCCAAGCGGGCACGCGCTTCGGCCTCATCTTCCGGGTCCATGACCATGACAACCGGCTCGTAGCGAGCCACCGCGAGCGCGACCTGCGCCCACGCGTCCCGTGCACGCTCAAGCGATTCTGAGCCACGCGCGCCGAATGTGTCATTCGGGGTTGGGAAAGACATCCACGTACGTTCGTGGCGTTCCCACTCCGGTGGCATCACATATGCGGCGGACTGGTTGGTCACGGGCGGTCCTCATCCTTTACGGCGGTGTTAGTTTCGGCAACGATCTTCTCGCCAGTGTCCCCAACGGTGCGTGCCTCGCCTCGTTCGAGGGCCTCGCCGACCACATCCCCCATGTAGGTGTCGGTCGTGGAGTCCACCCTAGGCAGAGTTTCACCGCGGAAGAACGCTGGGTTCTTGATCGCTGTAATCACCATAATAGTGACCCCGATCACAAGGACGCCCATTCCGAGGATGAATACCATCCCGATGCCACCCAGCGAGGAGCCGGAGCCGTAGCCTGGGTCGAGCGAATCGTAGGCGGTCTTGAAGAACATGATCAGCAGCATGATCCCGCCCAGCAGCGGGAAGATGAGCCGGGTGAAGATGGTCTTGGTGCTCTCAAAGAGCTCGCGGCGCAGATACCAGACGGCGGCGAGCGCGGTGATCCCGTAGTAGAAACACACCATGAACCCAAGCGCGGTGATCGTGTCCCACAGCGCGTTTTCGCTCAGCAGGCGGGTCACGATGTAGAAGGTTCCGGCGGCGGCCGCGGAAAAAACCGTGGCAACGGACGGCGTCCGGTATTTCGGCGAGATCTTCGCGAAGCTCGGCGGCAACGCCCCGTAGTAGCCCATCGCAAGTAGGGTGCGGGATGGCGAGACCATCGTCGACTGCAGGGATGCGAAAGACGAAGCCATGATGCCCACCGCCATCGCGAGCGCGAATGGGCCCATCACCGGGCCAGCAAGCGCTGCGAATATCGATTCCTGATTATCAGGGTTACCGGCACCCAAGCCCTCGTCCCCCGTGCCTGCCCACGCAACCACAGCGAGTGCAACACCGATGTAGACCGTCATGATCACAAGCATCACGATGAGGGATGCGCGAGCCGAGGTGGTCTTCGGGTCTTTCGTCTCCTCGTTCATGGTCAGGGTTGTATCCCAGCCCCAGAACATGAAGATCGACAGCGAAACACCAGCCGCGATCACCGAGAAGTCCCCCGCCGAAAGCGGGTTGAACCAGTCCAGGCTCACCGGGGTCGCATCGAACGCAGTGCCTTCGTTAACTCCGCGGAACGCCATGAAAACGAAGCCACCCAGCACGATGATCTGGACCAAAACCAGAACGTATTGGACGGTCTTGGTCGCCTCGACGCCCACATAGGAGATCCACGCGGCCAACGAGATCAGCACGATCGTTGTGGGTATGTTGACCCACAGGTTACGTGTCAGCTCCGCGATCTCAGGGTTGCTGAACAGTTGCGCAAGCATCAGATAGAAGAAGTCCACCGCAACTGCCGCGAGGTTAGACAACACGATCACGGTCGCAGCGATCAGACCCCAGCCGCCCATCCACCCGATCCACGGGTTGAACGCCTTGGTTGCCCATGTGAAGGACGTCCCCGAGTCAGGGACCTTGTTGTTGAGCTCCTTGTACCCGAAAGCGACCAACAGCATCGGGATGAAACCCAGCAGCAAGATCGCGGGAACGTGCGTGCCCACCTCGGAGATCGTAGGCCCCAAGCCAGACGTGAGGGTATAGGCCGGCGCGATGCACGAAACACCGATCACCACAGCACCGAGCACACCGACCTTACCGGCCGCAAGCCCCTTGCCAGAGAAGCTTTCACTCCTCGAAAGTTTTTCCGTTGAGGTGGCCAAGCGAAACCATCCCCTTCCATCAAAACCGCGGGCTCACGTGACCGTGGCCGCGACCGAATCACCGCGGTGCAGGAACCACCACCATGGGAACAGAGATTGCACGCAGAACACGTGCCGCGTGGGAGCCCAAGAACGCACGCCCAGCAGGGGCCAAACGTGAAGATCCCACAACCACAACCTCGTCCGGTTCCCAATCAAGGCGCCGCACCGATTTCTCGATCTCCTTGCCAGCCACCACCTCGGTGGTCGCCTGGCCGGAGCTAATCATTGCGCGAGCACGCTCACCGTGCTCGCCACTACCTAGCCGATCCAGCTGCTCCAAAACGAAAGCCTTCATCGTCTCGGCACCCGGAACACCCGTGTGGGCCGCCGAGGACTTACCCGTCTCAGAGGCTTGCGCGAACGTCACCAACCGCACCCGGGTCTCGGTCGCTTCAGCGGCCGCAAGCGTTTCAGCGATCACCTGCATACCGCCCGGCCGGTCGCCGAACAGCGCGGTGATACGGCTTAGCGGGCCATGCCCTGAATGGCCGCGAGGCGCCAGGACCACCGGTACATGCGAACTGTGCAGCAACGCCTGGGCAACCGAACCGATCCGATACCGCCCCAGCACACCGCCGGCACGGGCACCGATCACGATCGCCTCCGCATCCACCGCGCGCGCCTGAGACAACAAGCCTTCAGCGTCCGATGAGGAGGACACCACGTGCCCCACCGCGCGAACACCTTCCGGGACCGAAGCGAGCGCCTCATCGAGCCAGCTCTGCAGCTGGCGACGCAAAACACGCTCATAGCCGGCACCCTGAGACACGGCGGCCGCGTACGGCTCCGCTTCCGGGGCGACCATGGTCACGTGAAGCTCCGCATCGCGGCCGGCAGCGAGCGCGATGCCCAGATTCAGGGCGTCACGGCCCGCCGCGGTCGCGACGTAACCTACAAGGATTCGACGGGATGGAACTGGCACGGTGTCCTCCTCACCTTCAGCACCCCTGTTTCGGGGTGGGTGTGAACGTTAACGTGCTTCCAGGATGGCACGTGCAGCGGCTTCACCCATACGCACGGCGCCGTCGACGTGCTGATAACCCTCCGCCGCGATGTCGGAGCACGCGTAGAAGATCGGCCCGGTCGGCTGGTTCTGGAGGTGGCCCCAACGGCTCAGGCCGCCGAGGTCATAGCTGGTTGCGTATGCGCCGCGGGTCCATTCCTCTGCCGCCATGTCGGAGAGGTAGAACGCGATCGGTTCCATGGTCTTCGGGCCAAGGTAGTCAGCCATCGCAGACAGGATCCGCTGCTTGCGTTCCTCTGCAGGCAGTGCCCACATCTCTTCGGCATAGACGTCGGAGACGAAACCGACGAGGGTTCCGTTCATGTCTTCTTCCCCGCTGGTTCCGCCGGCGAAGTTCTTGCCGTAGTTGGTGTTGTCGTAGACCTCCTGAACCAGGCGGCCGCCGCCGAAGCCGGTACCGGAGAGGCCTTCTTCACGCCAGAACGGGGTCTCGTAGACCGCGTGAACCTTGATGACCAGGCCCATCGAGATGTGCTGGTGGGCTACCTGCTGTTCGCGTGGCAGCGGCGGAACGAACTGGATGCGGTTGTACAGGTTCGGCGGTACCGCGAGTACTGCGGCTTTCGCGTTGACGGTGACCTTATCGGAGACCGCGGTCACCGGGCCGAGCACACCGTTTTCAACGCCGTTGCGCACATCGGCGGCAATCTTGTTGAGCTCATCGGCGGTCGATGGGTCTGGGGTGGCCCATTCGAGTTCACGCACCGGGCTGCCGAGGAACACGTCCTCCCCCAGGTGCTCAGCGAGCGTGAGCGATACCGACTGCATACCGCCTTCAACGCGCTTATCCAGGATGAAGTCCTCATCCACGAGGTTGGAGAAAGAACCCGCCGATGCGGCCATGAGAGCGGCCTGCAACGCGGAGAACGTGTGGGCTGGCTTAGTCAGCATGCCGGACGCCACGTAGATCGAGACGTTGTCGATCGCCTCTTGATCGTCGGTGTGTTGAGCGAGGAAGTCCTTGAAGGAGATCGAATCCAGCTCGGCTGCGCGTTCGGCTGCCCACGGCTCGGTTGCCCCGACTTCCTCAGCGACCGAGTTCATAAGGTCGATGAGCTTATCCATCTCCTTATTCGTGGACTCCTTGACCGGCAGGCGGTCGCCTGTGTATTCGTGGCGGTTACCCTCCGGGTCCACATAGATCGAGGTGCCTTCGCGGTAGCGCGGGAACGTGTTCAGACCGAGCTCCTCAACCAGCTCAGTCAGCCGCGTCTGGTCTGGGGAGATCCACTGCCCACCGATCTCGATGAAGTGTTCCTTACCGTCCGTTCCGGCGACCTTACCGTTCCAGGTGCGCCCGCCCACGCGTTCGCGTGCTTCCAGCACGGCGACCGACTTGCCGGCCTTCTTAAGGGTGTATGCGGCCATGAGTCCTGCTGGCCCTGCACCGATGACCACCACATCGCGGTCGATGGTTGGGTTCTGAGCGTTCGTCATTGTTATCGCTTCCTATAGGTATGGATTCTCGATAGAGGATGTTTCGTTTGAGTTCTGTAGTGATGCCCGCGGCGCTAGCTTGGTGGCTGCGTCGTTAGCTCAACACTGCGCCGTTAGTTCTGCGCGAGGGCTTCGAGGATGATGTCGATGCCTTCGGTGAGCAGTTCGTCGCTGATGGTTAGCGGCGGCAGCAGGCGGATGACGTTGCCGTAGGTTCCGCAGGTCAGGGTTACAACACCCTGTGCGCGGGCGGCGTTGGCGATGGCGCCGGTGAGTGCGGCATCCGGTTCGCCGGTGGCTGGGTCCACGAATTCGATGGCCTTCATCGCACCGCGGCCACGCACCTCCGCGATGCGATTGTCCTTTTCCTGTGCGGCACTGAACTTATCGGTGATGATGTGGTCGATTTCTTGCGCGCGTTCGGCGAGCTTTTCTTCTTCCATGACTCTGATCGAGGCGAGTGCCGCCGCGCATGCGACTGGGTTGCCGCCGTAGGTTCCACCGAGCCCGCCGGTGTGGACGGCGTCCATGATCTCGGCGCGGCCGGTCACCGCGGAGAGCGGCATGCCACCTGCGATGCCTTTCGCAGTCGTGATGAGGTCTGGTTCGATGCCTTCGTGTTCGCAAGCGAACATCGAGCCGGTGCGGGCGAAGCCGGTCTGGACTTCGTCTGCGATGAACAGGACGTCATTGGCTTTGCACCATTCGACGATCGCTGGGAGGAACCCTGGTGCTGGGGTGATGAACCCGCCTTCGCCTTGGATTGGTTCCATGATGATCGCGGCGAGGTCCTGGGCGCCTACCTGGACTTCGATCTGTTTGATCGCCCGGGCGGCGGCTTCCTCGCCGCTCAGGCCGTCGCGCAGCGGGTAGGAGCCAGCCACGCGGTAGATCTCTGGCGCGAACGGACCGAACGCCTTCTTGTAGGGGTTGGCTTTCGCGGTCAACGCCATTGTGAGCGTGGTGCGGCCGTGGTAGGCGTGATCGAATGCGACGACGGCGGTCTTGCCCGTAGCGGAGCGGGCGATCTTGACGGCGTTCTCAACGGCTTCTGCACCCGAGTTCAGCAATACGGTGCGGGTTGGGCCAGAGATCGGGGCGAGCTGGTTGAGCTTTTCAGCAACCTCAACATACGCCTCGTATGGGGTCACCATGAAGCACGTGTGGGTGAAGTTCGCGACCGCTTCCTGGACCGCGGCCACGACCTTAGGGTGAGATGCACCCACGGTGGTCACAGCGATGCCGGAGCCGAGGTCGATGAGGCGGTTGCCGTCGACGTCTTCGATGATACCGCGGTCGGCGCGGACAGCGTAGGTTGCCATGGTCCCGCCGACACCGGCGGATACCGATGCGCGCTGTCGTTCAGCTAGCGCCTGGGCCTTAGGGCCCGGGAGGTCAGTTGCGAGGTGGCGGCTTTGCTCGAGTGGAGCGCTCGGCGTGCTGGCGTTGGTGCTGTCCGCGTGCATTGTGGTGTGAACCTCCCGGTGAAAACGGATCGCAGAAAGTTGCGTACATCACATTCTGTTCCGAAATCATTATGACTGTCTAATCAGTTATCGGCATAACCCCTATAACGAATGCGCATAGACTGGGAATTATGGACATCGAGCATCTGAAAGCCTTCGTAGCGGTCTCTGAAGCCGGTTCCGTCTCCTCCGCGGCTCGAGACCTCGGCATCACACAGCCGGCAGTGACGCGACAGCTTCAGAAGCTCAGCCGCGACGTCGGGCTTGTGCTGTTTGATCGCGTTCCATCCGGACTCACGCCTACCAAAGCTGGCCGCGATTTCCTCCCTGCCGCCAAGAAGCTCCTGACCAAGTTCCAGCACACCCTGGACTTTGCGGAACTACTCGCCCACGGCAGCATGCGTGAAGTGACGATCGCGGCACCCGGTACCACGCTCATCGATGTCGTGATTCCGTTCGTGGCTACGCTGGATCAGTCCGAATGGCAACCAAACATTGTGGAGGCGTCCTTGGATGCGAGCTTGCAGGACACGATCGCTACGTCCGATCTAGCAGTGATGCCTTCCGCTCCATCAGCTCATATCCCCCACGTTCAGCTCCAAAAGATGCCGGTGTGGGCATATGTTTCCGCGCAGCATCCTTGGGCTGAGCGCCGCAGTGTTACGCTCGAGGAGCTCGCCCAGCACACCATCCACATTCCATCGCGGGCATTCAAAGCCCGTCGCGTATTCGATGGCGCATGCGAAACCGCTGGACTCTCACAACCTGACATCATCGAAACCAACTCAGGCCGCGTAGCCCAAGCGCTCGTCGCGACGGAGGGGGTCGCTGTGGTGACCGAAGACCCGAGCTTCGACCTCGTTCCGTTGCGCATAACCAACAGGGGTCATGAGCTCACCGTGACCCTGCACGCGGCGTGGCGAGCGGACCACTATGGGCACGAAAAGCTCGCCTCCCTCGCCGAGCAGCTACGCGTCTTTGTGCGCAACCGCTACGCGAGCTGAACCGGCCGCTACGCGCATGGCGGCATGCATACCCGCGCTACGCGCGCGTCGGCGGCACGCACTGCCCCCTCTATACCCGCAACACCACGATGATCGCGATGACCGCGATCGCTACAACCATGACCGTCATCCACACCACCGGCCCCAGCGGTGGCGGTTGACGCTCTTCGAAAGATTCCGCCATGCGGCGCAGGCGGCCGCGTTGGGTTGTGGAAACCCACATGGCGCCAACAAACGTCAGCGCGGTCCCCAGCAGCAATAGCGGGCCCATGTGCCCGTACCAGCGCACACCCATGAACCCGGCGACGACCGCGGCGAGCCCCGTACGGGACCACGCCAACGATGTCCGCTCCGGCTGAAGCCCCACATCGACTGGCTCTGGAAGCGGCTCTGGAGCCTTGATCGGGATGCGTTTGCGCACCGCACGGCTGATGGTCACGCCCGTTTCCTTGACGGTGTGCCACCCAGTGCTGAGACGGACCCGGGTCTCCCGACGCCCGTTGCTTCGGCGTTCAGGCATCAGTTCGTCAGCACCAACCCGACGGCGGCACCTGAGCCAGCGGCCGCGATCAACGCAAGGATTGGGATGATCAACGGGACAGGCAGCGGATGGTCGTGACGCATCGCGCGTTCAACACGCAACCAACGGAATGCGGCCCCTAGACCGATCAGCAGGCCCATCGCGATCACGGCGATCGCAACAGATTTACGTAGCACCGGGTCCCAGTTGCCGACCTCAAAGGCTTCCAGCGCGACACCGCCGGCTACGAAAGCCAAGGACGTGCGGATCCATGCGAGGAACGTCCGCTCGTTCGCGAGCGTGAAACGAGGATCAGGCTCTTTACCGGTCGGGAACACTCGCCGAGCGATCGCGCTCTGATGCGCTGGCGGGGTCACTGGGCTGCGACCGATCTTTTTCTGCGACCTATCGGAGCGGCTACTGGGCGGGGTACTGGACATGACACCAATCTAACGCACTCACACGCTAAGGCCCGGGGTGTGACTTTAGCCGAGAGGTTCCGCGAAGTCGCCGTTCTTCTGCCGGAACTTGCGCAAAATGCGGTTCAGCGTAGCGATCTCGCGTTGGGTGAAACCGGTTTGTGCGAAGAGTTCACGGTTGAGGATCTGGGTGGTTTCCTCGCTGAGTTCCCGGCCGGCTTCGGTGATGGCCAGCAAGACGGTGCGGGCGTCATCCTGGCTCGGGGTTTTAGTGATGAGGCCGTCGCGTTCAAGCCGTTCCGAGGCCGCGGTGACCGATGTGGGGTGAACCTGCAGAACGCGGGAGGCTTTCGACATCGCCATGGGTCGGCGCGCGAACCGGAGCACCATGAGCATCTCGTAGCGGGCGAACGTGAGATCGAACGGCCGAAGCAACGCTTCGGCGCGGCCGGTGAGGATCTGGTTGGCGCGAACGATGCTGGTGACGGTCGCGACGGGTTCTGCGACCTCGCCCCACCCGGCTTTCTCCCAGTTGGCTTGGGCTGCGGCGATGGGGTCTTGAGGTAATGCGGCTGACATAATGGTGAGTCTAACTGTACGGGACTTAGCTGCAGGGATCTGGTGAGCGGAGGCCGCGGACCGATGTCGATGCCGCGGCCTCCGTTGAGTGTGAGCGAAGTGAGTGGTGATGGCGGGTTATTTCGCCGATACCTCGATCTTGACGTTGTTTTGGTTGATCTCGTAGTCGATGCGCAACGGCTTGTTGTTTGGCAAGAAGTTGCCAAGCTCGTTGCTTTCGATGCTCCCCTTGCCCTGTTTTCCATAGATCATGGCGTCCATGAGCTTCTCAACGTCTGGTGACTGGTTGCTGCTGTTCAGGGTGATCAGAGACAGGCCGCAGGTGACGTCAGTGAACCCCTCGCCGCTGTTCGACCCTTGGTAGGTCATGCCGTCGTCAGTTGCCCGCCATGAGGACTTTCCGAACTGCCACTCGCAGAAGGGAGGAATGTCCTTGAAGGACTGGAGGGTAGCTCCGGTGTTTGGGTCTATAGAGCCCGCGTTAGGTGGTGGAGCGCCGATCGACGGGGTGTGGCTTGGGTCAAAGGAAGGCAGGTTGATGTCACTTGGGGACGTTGAATTTGGTCCGAATGGGTCGTCAGTCGAGTTAGGGCCGGTAGATCCACCTGGCACAGATAGCGGTGCAGGAATGGTTGACATCGCCTCAGTTGGTGCGGTTGGACGGTCAACGTCGAGGGTATTGCTTTCGCGTTTGCTCCACGGACCCCACACAAACATGTAGACAAGACCCGCGATCAACGCGACCACCAGGACACCGATGAGCCACCACAGCCACGCACGGTTCTTCTTAGGACCGCCGCCGTTCTCATCGCCAGGGTTGCCGTAATACCCCGGCCCGCCCAGGCCCGGATATTGCGGCCCACCTTGATGTGGGCCGCCCTGCTGTGGCGCACCGAATTGTGGGCCACCTTGCTGTGGCGCGCCATATTGACCCTGCTGACCATAACCTGGTTGACCATGCTGCTCCGGCTGGCCGTAGGGCTGTTGACCGTCTGCCTGGCCGGGCTGTTGTGGGCCCGGAGGCATCGAGTTTCCTGAGGTCATGGCGCTACCTTCCAGGTGTGAGCCGTGCCGTGGCAAAGGGGTTGAAGGGCTAGTTGTCGAGGTCGAAGTCGAAGTCTGTTGGGATGGACGGCATCTCCGGCATGGATGGCATCTCTGGCAGACCGCTTCTCGGACCATCAGAAGAGCCGAACGGGTCACTCGACGGGGCGCTAGTGTTGCCGCCGAACGGATTCGAATCTCCGCCCGAGTTGCCGCCAGTGTCTCCACCGGAGTTGCCACCCGAGTTACCGAACGGATCTTCCGTGAAGAAATCATCCCCGCCGTGACCAGGGTTGTCCCCGCCACCACCTGGAGCAGGGTTGTCACCGCCCCCTGAACCTGGATTATTCGGGTTCGGGTTGTTCGGGTCATCCGTGATCGTCACGGTTTCAGAAACACCTGGGGCCGGCTTGTTGCCGCCGCTGTTGCTTTTAGCGCCCCACGGGCCCCACACGAACATGTACACGAGCCCCGCGGCAACCAGCACAACAAGAAGACCAATGAGCCACCACAGCCACGTGAGGCTCTTCTTCTTGCCGTTATCCCTCTCATCACCTGACCCGCCGTAATAGCCTGGGCCGCCATAACCCGGCCCGCCGTAGCTCGGGCCACCCTGCCCTGGACCGTTCTGTCCGTAGCCGGCGGCACCGTAGTAGCCCTGCTGGCCGTACTGGCCCTGCTGTGCGTACTGGCCTGGCTGGCCATAGCCACCCTGCCCATATCCGCCTTGGCCATAGGCCTGCTGATACTGACCCTGTTGGCCATAGCCGCTCTGCCCGGAGCCCTGCTGGTACTGGTTCTGCTGACCGTAGGGTTGCTGACTGTGCGCTTCGACGTTGTCTTCGTACGGGGTCGACGGGAATACGGTGGTCGCATCGCCCTGCATCGGCAGCGCCTGCGTCCGGTCGATATTGTTCTGTGGCAGTGCCTGCGTCTGATCGAAACCGTTCTGCGGCAGTGCCTGCGTTTGGTCGGCACTGTTTTCAGGCGTCGGCGGCGGTGGGAGGTGTCCGCCCTGCGGCTGGTTCGCGTTATTGACGGATGCGTTGTCTTCTGGTGGCGTGTTCTCGCGTGGCGTCACGTCGTCAGTTCCTTTTGGTGTGACTAGGCTCTCAGGCTATTTCTAGTTGAAGTTTAGACCACGGAGTTTTCATTGCCTAGTTTTCTATAAATAGGCACACACATGAGGAAATACGGGAAACATGCGGTTAACAAAATCAGGAGCGGCGGCTATGTAGCGCGTCGCGTAGACCTTCGGAGAACAGGTTGAGGCCGAGCACGCTGATCGCGATCGCGAGCCCCGGCCACACGAGTGTCATGGGCGCTACTTCGATGAACACTTGGTGTTCGTACAGCATGCGGCCCCAGGACGGTTCGGGGGCAGGCGTGCCGAGCCCGAGGTAGCTGAGTGCGGATTCAGCGAGGATCGCGATGGAGAAGGTCACCGCGATCTCAACCAGCAGTAGTCCTGCAAGGTTGGGGAGCACGTGCCGCCACGCGATGCTGAACCAGTTCCTGCCCGCCGAACGCGCAGCAGTAATGTATTCCTCTCGCAGAATACGCGCGGTGACGGCGCGCACCATCCTCACGAATCCCGGAATCGCGCCAATGCCGATCGCCACTGCGGCCACCATCGGGGAGGCCCCGAAAACAGCCGAGAACACGATCGCCAACAGTAGCGACGGGAACGCCTGGATCACATCGGATGAGCGAGTCACCGCCCCCTGGACCCAGCCGCGGCGGATCGCCGCCCACATCCCGAGCGGGGTTCCGACCAGCAACGCAATCAACGCCGCGACCACACCCACAGACAAAGCGACTTGCGCCCCGCCCAGGATGATCGAGAACACGTCGCGTCCAAAACGGTCAGTACCCATGAGGTGTTCGGGGCTGGAGCCTTGCAGCCGCGCGCTCGCGTCTGCGGCGACCGGGTCGTATGGGGCACCGATGAGCCAGGACCACAGCGCAAGCAACACGACCATCGCAATCAGGACGCTACCGGCCCACAGTGTCACGGGGAGTCTGCGCATCATGCCACCGCCTTGACGCGAAGCCGCGGATCCACGGCCACTAAGAGCGCATCGACGAGCGCGTTGATCACCACGGTCACGGTCACCAGCAGCATCACGATGGCTTGGATGGTCACCATATCGCGGTGTTCAACGCTGGTGATCAGTTGCGCACCGAGGCCGGGGATGTCGAAGACCCGCTCGATCACGACGGCGCCAACAACGGCCGCTGCAAGTTGCAGTCCCGCTACCGTCAGCACCGGGATGGCTGCGTTGCGTAGGCCGTGGCGGCGAATGGCCGCGGATTTACTCAGCCCACGGGCGCGGGCGGAGCGGATGTAGTCTTTGCGCAACACGGTGGCCATCGAGGTGCGCACGTAGCGGGTCAGGACCGCGGTCTGCACAAGCGAGAGCGCGATGACCGGCAACACGAGGTGGGACAGGAACGTGCCGAAGCCTTCGTTGGGGGCCACCCAGCCGGAGGCCGGCAGCCAGCCGAGACTGACCGAGAACAGCATCACGAGCAGCAGGCCCGCGAGGAACGCGGGCACCGCCATGAAGCCCTGGGTCATGAGCGAGATGAGAACCGCATCGAACTTTCCGGCGCGGCGGGCCGACCACACGCCGAGCAACACGGCCACGAGCAGGCTGAGTGCCACCGAAGGGACCACGAGCCACATTGTGACACCGAAGCGGTCGGCGATGATGGGGGTCATGTTTTGGCCGGTGATCGCGGATTCTCCGGCGTTGCCGGTGAGGAAGGAAGCGATCCAGTCGAGGTATTGGACAGCCAGCGGCCGGTCGAGCCCGTACTCGGCGCGCAGCGCCGCGACGGCCTCCGGTGAGGCCTGCATTCCGAGCGCGACCTGCGCGGGGTCGCCTGGCATGACCCTCAACAAGACGAAGAGGATCATGGAGGCTACGAGCAGCGTTGTGATCATCCGCAACGCTAGCTGGCCGAGGCTACGAATCAACGCTGGCCCTCACACATGTCTGGCTTGCGCATTAGCGGTGGCGGACCTTGGTGAGATCGAGTGCGGTGGTCGGCGTGTTCTTTGGCATGCCTTCGATGTCTTCAGCCATGACGGTGATGCCGGCCATGAGGAAGAGCGTGTTGGCGGCGGCGTCTTCGACGAAGGCTCTGCGCACGAGCTTCTTCATGTCGCGCACGTATTCTTTATCGTCGCCGGCGTCCGCTGAGGCGCGCAACTCCGCGATGCGGGAATCGTCGTAGCCGAAGTAGTAGTCCCCGCGAACCAGGTTCAACAGGTCTTTAGGTTCGACGTGGGCGATCACTGAGAGCGTGTAGTTGCCTTTGGTGTAGGTCTTATCGAGCCACACGGCCGGGAACTCTTGCTGTTCGATTTTGGCGTTGAGGCCGATCTTTTTCAGGTCAGAGACGATGACCTGCGCGGCGGCGGTCGCATACGGCAGCGATGGCGTTGCGATGGTCACAGTTTCACCCTTGATGCCGGCTTCCTCGACGAGTTTGGCGGCTTTATCTGGATCGTAGGGGTATTCGCCGCTGAGGTCTTCGAAGTACGGGTCGGTTGGGACCACGGGTGCGCCGAGCAGGTCGCCGTAGCCGCCCCACGCGGATTCGATGACGGCTTTACGGTCGATGCCGTACATGATCGCTTTGCGTGCGGCCAGCTTGTTGAAGGGCGGTTTCTTGTTGTTCATCGCGAGCATGACTTTGCCGGTTGTGGTGCCGCGTTGAACCGTGAATTTGGGGTTCTTTTCGTAGCTTGGAATGAGTTCCGGGGCTTGGAAGGCCGGGATCGCGTCCACGGAGCCGGTTTTGAGTGCGTTGGCTGCCGTGGTTGCGTCTGCGAAATAGCGGAGCGTGATTTTCTTGGATGCCGGTTTCTCACCCCAATAGTCATCGCGTGCTTCGAGGGTCAGGGTGCGGCCGTTGTCCCATTTGGTGACGGTGAACGGGCCGGTGCCCACGGGTTCGGTTGCGAGTTTGTCGACCGCGTCGGGCGCGAATTGCGCACCGATGAGGGTGGCCATGTCCCACAGCCATGCTTGGGACGGCTGCTTGAGGGTTACTTTGAGGGTTTTCTTGTCGATGGCCTCAACTTTTTTAACGACGTCCATGCCGGCTTTGAGGCCGTTCTTCCACGCTTTGCTTTTGACGCGTTCGATCGAGAACTTGGCGGTTTCGGCGTTGAATTCCGTGCCGTTGGAGAACCTCACGCCTTCGCGCAAGTGGAACGTGTATTCGGTGCGGTCTTTGGAGATGTCCCAGGATTCGGCGAGCAGTGGTTCCAGTTCGCCTTCTTGGTTGACGGTCACGAGCCCTTCATACACGTTGGTCATGAGCGCTTGCGGGATGGCAGCGCCCGATGTGGTGGTGAAGTCGAGGTTCGCTGGTGCGGCTGTGAGGCCGACGGTGACCGCGTCCTTATTCCCGCCCTCGCTCTTGCTGCCGCCGGCGCCGCACGCGGTGAGCGTGAGCGTTGCTGCAGCGATGACGGCAGTGATGCGCGCGAGCACGCCGATACGGCGGCCGGTCTGGGTGCGGGCGTGCACCCGGGTGTGCCGGGCTCGGTTGTGCTGCTGAGCTTGCTTGTGTTGCTGGGCTCGGGCGTCTTTGACTCGCTGGAGCAGTGCGGGGCGTCTGATGGCTGTGGCCTTTCAGTGTGGTCCGTGACGCGGCGGGCGCGGGCGCCGGTGTTGTGCCTATTGGCGCGAGCGCGCGTTCACGGGATGCTTGCGCTCAATGCAGAGCAAGCATTGTGCTGAGCGGAACATTACGATGCGCGGGGCATTCAAGTGCACAATAGCCTACCGGAAAGCGGTTCATAGCCTGCTGTTGGCTGTGTTTTTACGTGGCCGTTTAAAGCCTGCGTGGGGAAGGCCAGGCCTTCCCCACGCGGGCTGTTGATGTGAACTGTAGATACAGCTTCATCGGAACTGTTATGAAGCTAGTGCTGTGTTGTAGCTATTTCCGTAGGCCGCGCCACCACGTATCTGATTTCTTGGTGACGGATCCGGTTTCTTCGCTTTCGAGGCCGTATGCCTCACCGATTTCTTCGATGAACGCTTCACGCCGCAGTTTCTCGTTGCGCCGCACGTTATCGCCGAGGTATTTCCAGGTAGCGATCGCTAGTAGCACCATGACGAACGAGAACGGTAGCGCCACGGAGATCGAGGCGGCCTGGAGCGCTTCGAGTCCGCCCGCCATCAGCAGGGCTGCTGCGAGCACGGAGGTTGCGACTGCGAAGAACGCACGGATCCAGGAACGCGGTTCGGTGTCGCCGCCGGTTGCGAGCATCGACATCACGAGCGAACCGGAGTCCGAGGAGGTGATGAAGAAGATCGCGGAGAGCAACATTGCGCCCACAATCAACATTGCGGAGCCTGGGATTTGCGCGAGCATCTGGAACAGTGCCGCGTTCGAATCGACGGCCCCGTCTGGGCCGATGATCGATTCGTAGCCTGGGGTCTTGTGAATTTCGCGGTAGATCGCATTACCGCCCAGGATCGCAAACCACAGGAAGGTGATGGTCGCTGGGACACCCATGACGCCGAGGATGAACTCGCGGACGGTGCGGCCGCGGGAGATGCGTGCGATGAAGACACCCACGAATGGTGACCAGGCGATCCACCAGCCCCAGTAGAACGTGGACCAGCCGGCCTGCCATGCTTCACCGGAGTCGCCCTGGAAGGCGGAGGTGTTCATGGAGAGGCCGAGGTAGTTCTGCAGGTAGTAGCCGATGGACTGGACGAACTCTTTGAGCAGGAACTGGGTTGGCCCGACAATCAGCAAGAACAGAAGCAGCCCGCCGGCGAGCACAAGGTTGGTGTTCGACAGCCATTTCATGCCCTTGGAAACACCGGTGAGTACGGACCAGAGGACGCAGGCGGTGACCACGGCGATCAGGACGTATTTGATCCACGGGTTGGATTCATCGACCCACCCCATGTGGGCCATACCTGCGGTGATCTGGTTGACACCCAAACCGAGGGAAGTGGAGACACCGAAGACGGTACCGACGAGTGCGATGACGTCGATGACGTTACCGAACGCACCCTTGACGCGCTTTTCGCCGAAGAGCGGCTCCAGACCCCAACGTACGGACAGTGGGCGGCCGCGGCGGTGGATCGCTAGCGCGAGCGAGAGGCCCACGATGACGTAGATGGCCCACGGCTGGAAGCCCCAGTGAAGGAACGTGGTTGCCATCGCGGATTGCGCTCGGTTCGCGGTGGTGGTTGCTACTTCCCCGCCGTGTTCGGTGGAGTCGCTGATGACGCCGGAGACGTCTTCGCCTGGGCGTGGTTCAACGAAGTGGGACATCGGTTCGGTGACGCCGAAGAAGACGAGGCCGATACCCATACCTGCTGCGAAGAGGAGTGCGAACCAGGACATGAGCGAGAACTCAGGTTCATCGCCCGGCCTACCTAGTTTGATGTCGCCCTTCTTGGACAACCCCAACGCCACGCAGAACACCACGAAAACGAAAGCTAGGAGCACGTACCACCAACCGAAGTTGGATGTAATCCACGATGTGATGGATTGGAACGCTACTTCCATGAGCTTTGGCTTGATCATGGTGATGACCGACAAGCCGACCACGATCACAGCAGTGGGCCAGAAAACCCATTTGACGAGTGATGCCTGACCTGGGCGTACGTGCGCTTCAGTATCAGTTGTTGCTGTTTTTGCCATAGAGGCATTATGGCAGATGGATTATGACACTCGCGTGATTACAGTGACGCTAGGGCATCAACTTGGTCATGCGGAGGCTTTATCGTGCGTGCTTAATCGACTCAGGCTTTACCGGCTAATAGTTGCACCTTTCTGCGTACGTGGAAAAATAGGCCACGCCTCTACCTCATTTACGGAGCCCATAAGGAGCCCGCGTGTCGCATCAGCCCCCTACCCCATCGGAAGCTCATCAGGAAGCCGCTCAGGAATCTAGCGAGAACGCTGCCGGAAGCACCCCTGCCGCTGCCACTAACAGTGCGCCGGCGTGGCGTACGTATCTGTTCCCCGGCATCGTGATTGTGGCGGCGATTATCGCTGTGGTGTTGGTGGTGGTCCTGCGCGGAGGTTCCGGCGGCGCGAACGGCAACAGCGGTAGCGGCGCTCCGGATTATGCGGCGGAAGACGCGGCGGTCGATGAGCAGCGCAAGCAGCAGGGCGAGCGCAGCAGCGAGGAGGAGGCTCAGCTGGAGCTGATCAAGTCGCTGCCGGAACGCAACCCTGAGGACACGTTGGCAGTGGGTGAGCCGGATGCGCCGGTGCAGATGATCATGTATTCGGACTTCCAGTGCGGTTTCTGCGCGTTGTGGACCACTAAGACGTTACCGGTTCTGATGGAGAAATATGTTGAGCCGGGCAAGCTGCGTATTGAATTCCGTGAGGCGAACGTATTCGGCGAGGAGTCGGTTAAGGCGGCGCGTGCCGCGGCTGCCGCTGGCGAGCAAGGTAAGTTCCTCGAGTTCCAGAAGGCGCTGTATCCGGGTGGGGAGCCGATGAAGAGCTTCCCAGAAGAGAAAATGGTGGAGATCGCTGAGGATCTGGGGCTTGACGTTAAGAAGTTCAAGGCTGACTTGGGGTCGAAGCAGATCGCGGAGCTGGTGGCACAGCATCAGCAGCGTGCCGCACAACTTGGTGTGACCTCAACCCCGATGTTCATTGTTGGAACCCGCCCCGTGAGCGGCGCGCAGCCGACGGAACAGTTTGAGGCGTTCATCGAGGAGCAGTTGAAAATCGAGGAGCAGCTGAAGCAGCAGGAGTCTGAGTAGCCCGGCCGGCTGCGAAGGCCTGCCGGCCGTGAAGGTTTGCTCGCTGTGAGGTTCGCTGAGTGTGAGGTTCGTTGAGTGTGAGGGCATAGGGGTCGCATGGATATTGGCGTAGTTGCCGCGTTCATTGGCGGGACTCTGGCGTTGTTGAGCCCGTGTTCGGCGTTGTTGCTGCCAGCGTATTTCGGGACGGTCGCGGGTTCTGGGGCGCGGCTGGTGGTGCATTCGCTCGTGTTTTTTGTGGGCATGGTCGCGGTGCTGGTCCCGCTGGGGCTTGGTGTGGGTGCGCTGGCGCAACTGTTCAATGCGTACCGCACGCCGATGATCATTGTGGCGGCCATCGTGCTGATTGCTTTGGGTGTGCTGCAGATTTTCGGGTTGGGGTTCGATGTTGCGCGTTGGATCCCAGGATCTGATGCGGTGCATGAGCGGACGTCAATGGCCACGGGACTCATCAAGAGCCTGCTGCTGGGGTTGACCTCGGGGCTGGCTGGGGCGTGCGCAGGCCCGATTTTGGGTTCGGTCCTAACGCTTGCGGCGACCTCGGGTAGTGCGTGGATGTCCGGGTTCATGATGGCCGTGTACGGCGCGGGCATGGTGGTTCCACTGTTTGTGATTGCACTGTTGTGGCAACGGTTGGGTGCGCGTGGCCGTGGCGTGTTGCGGGGCCGGACGTTCACGGTTGCCGGGCGTGAGTTCCATGTGATTGCTTTGATCACGGGTGTTTTGATGATCGCGGTGGGTGTCTTGTTCTGGACTACGAACGGGCTGGTGACCGCCCCGCAGCTGGTCCCGCTGGAGACACAGATGTGGCTTCAAACCAAGGCCGCCGCGCTGTCCGATGTGTGGATCGACATCATCCTCATCATCACAGTCGCCTTGTTGCTGCTGCGGTGGTGGTTCCAACGCGAACGCAACCGCGAGCAAGCCCGCGGGAAAGCGCGGGGCGAGCAGTAAGCGACGCGGGGCTCGCGGCCCCATGCGTCAGCTGGCCCAATGCATCAACTGTTTAAATGCGAAACAGCCCCGGCGCGGCGGGTCATTCGCCGCTTCGGGGCTGTTTACCTCCAAGGCGCATCCGCCTAGGTCAGCGGCAGCCTCACAGCCGAACATCTGTGCGCCACCTGTGAACCAATCTATGCGAACGAGCAACCTTTATCCACTGCTTGAAGGAAACGTTATTGCATCGTTACGCATCGCTTAGGGACTGCACATCAGCCCATGACACCTGTGTCATTTTCACCAGTTGCGCCTCCCTCGCTAGGCGCACCCGCCTCGCCAGCCGCCGCAGCCTTCCCACCTTTGCCGGACATCGCAGCATGAACGCCGGCGACTACCGCGACCACAACGGACCCTAGAACCAAACCGAGCACTGCGGAGAAGAAAGTATTGGTGAGCCAACCGAGCATAGCGCCCGCACCACCGGTTGCTGCGGCGACCGCGGTTTCAGCGTGGTGCACCCACTCATAGATGGGGTGGAAACCGAGGTCATGCATCCCGACTAACAAGATGTGCCCACCGACCCACAGCATCGCGACCACACCCACAACCGAAAGCACCTTCATGACCACCGGCATCGCTTTGACGATGCCGGTCCCAAGCTTCTCGGTCGCGGGCTTCCGGGCCAGAGCAAGGCCAACATCGTCCATTTTCACGATCAACGCGACCACGCCATACACGCCCACCGTGATGACCAGCGCCACCACGATCAGCGAGATGAGGCGCATCCAGAAACCCATTCCATCCACCGCGGACAGCGAGATCACCATGATCTCAGCGGACAAGATCAGGTCAGTGCGCACCGCCCCCCGCACGATCTGCTTCTCCTCCGCGGCACCCTGGAAGGACGCCGGCGGTTTTTCCGCCTCCGAATGCCCCCGGATGACTTCCCATATTTTCTCCGCGCCCTCAAAACACAGGAAGAGCCCACCCACCATGAGTAGCGGGGTCAACAGCCAGGGCGTGAACTCGCTCATCAGCATGATGAGCGGCAGGATGATCACAAGCTTATTGATGATGGAGCCGCGCGCGATCTTCCACACCACCGGCAGTTCGCGCTGCGGCGTGATCCCCTGGACATAGCGCGGAGTCACGGCGGCATCGTCCACGACGACGCCGGCGGCCTTCGCGGTTGCCTTGCCGGTTGCGGCGGCAACATCATCCAACGATGCGGCAGCGGCGCGCGCTATCGCGGCAATATCGTCAAGCAAAGCGGCAAGCCCACCGGCCATGGCATTCTCCTTGGGGCTGATCAGCGGATGCCGCGAACGCAGCAACCGCGAAAGCTAATGATGAGATCAAGACTATTGCACCAGCAAGGCTGGCTACCCACGCGGCACTGCACTCTGCTGGATAACGATGCGGCACCGCACGGACCCGAGTGAACTTCTGCACGGCCCGGCTGAACTTCTGCACGGCCCGGCTGAACTTGTGCACAGTGCGATGCGTCTCACACCCGTTGCTTTGGACAAACCCACACATGTAGGCTCTTTTACAGATGTAAGATATACCGTGGTTGAGTACAAGTGGTTCTGTACGAACGATTCTCTACATAAGGTTATTGACAACGAGATTGGTGGAGGGGCTCGTGACGATCAACGCCGTGCAGTGTGCACAAGCCGTGCACAGTGAACAGACCGCGCAACAGACCGCGCAACAGACAGCGCCACAGGCCGCGCAGAGCGAACAGACTGACGCGATCGACGCTAAGGCATCGGATGGTGTTGACCCGCGCATCATGCGTTCGCGTGACACCCTGATCACCGCGATGACCGAGCTGTTGCGGGAGCAACCCATCGATAAGATCACTGCGTCCATGGTTGCACGTGAAGCACACACGTCGCGGCCCACGCTGTATCAGCATTTCGGTGACCTGACCGGGCTCACCGTGGCGGCCGCCGTCCACAACCTCGAGCAGCTGCTGTTCACTGCTTGGGAGCAGGACGGGCCCGTCGCCGGTAGCAACAGAGACGGAAGCACTAGGCGTAGTGCGGACGCGATCCGCAACCTGCTGAACCATCTGCAAGAAGATAGGGATTTCTTCCTCAACGTCACCCAGGGGCCAAGTAGTTATCGGGTGGTGCAGGCGATCACTCACGCGTTGGCGCGGCAACTGTGGAATGCGCTCGCGTACGAGGAGGGGCTGGACGCGGGGAACAACCCGTTCGCGACTCCCGCCCCGCTTGAGGAACACCACACTGATTCCAACGAGCCAAGCTTGGCGCAACAGCTGCAGTTCGTCTCCGACGGGGTCGCTGGCGCGGCGATCGGCTGGCTCACCGGAACCCGCGACGAGACCGTGGAACGGCTAGCCACAACCCTGCAAAACCTCGCACAACGAGTGCTATGGCCTCAACACCGGCCCGGGCACGCTACCAGCATTCAGACTTCCTAGATTTAAGAGCTCACACTTATGGCTTCAAACACACCGTCACAGCAACAGCATCCGTCGGAAGAATCACCGCAGCCGGGCGGCTTCAAGGGTTTCCTGAAGAAGTACGGCCGGCTCGCGGTGTCTTTGGTTGCGGTGGGCTGTATCCCGTTGATTTATGCGACGATGCTGATCCTCTCCAACTTGGATCCGACAGGCAACCTCAACCATATTCCGGCGTTGATCGTGAATGAGGATTCCGCCGCGGAGGTCAAGGGCAAGACCATCAATGTGGGTGATGAGCTCACTAAGAAGCTGATGGAGAGTGATTCGGACAAGAACCTGAACTGGGACACCGCCACCGCGGCGGAGGCGAAGAACGCGTTGGATCATGGTCGGGCGCTCGCGGTGTTGACCATCCCGGAGGGGTTCACGGATCATCTGGCGCATGCGGCGAAGGCTTCTCAGAAGGAAGCCTCGATTGAGGATGCAGCCTCGGCGCACATCACGATCCAGACCAACGATTCGACTAACTACATCATGGGTCAGATCGCTTCCTCGGTTGAGAACAAGCTGACCACGGAGCTGCGTTCCCAGTTCGCTAAGGAATACCTGGAGAACGTGTATGTGAGCCTCACGGACATCAACGGTTCTCTCAATGAGGCCGCGGATGGTTCCGGTAAGGTCACCGATGGTGCCTCCACAGCGCACGATGCCTCAGGCGAGTTGAGCTCGGGGCTGTTGCAGCTGGCCGATGGTACGCGTAGTTTGCGTGGTGCCTCGGGCGAGCTGAACTCTGGTGCGGGCAGGCTCTCGAGCGGCGCGAGCGAGCTCGCCGGTGGCTTGGGTGAGTTGAGCTCCAAGACGGCATCACTGCCTGGTGCGGCGAAGGCACTGGATACAGGTGCCGGCAAGCTTGCCAAGGGTGCCGGTGATGCTAACGATGCGATTCAGAAGTTGTCGGCGGGCTCGAAGCAGTTGAGCTCAGGCACGGGTGAGCTCAACAGCAAGATCACTCAACTGAATCAGGGTGCGCAGACCCTGACTGGCGCGAATGATCAGCTGCTGGGTGCCTTGGAGAAGGCTCAGAAAGATTTCGAGGCGCTGACCCCGGACGTCACGATCAACCTGGACCCGGCCGCACAGCGGATTGAAGGTTTCCTCACGGATCTGAATGGCTCCCCGGAGTTCCAGCAGTTTCTGAAGGAGAACCCTCAGTTCGCACAGCGTCTTGCGACAGCGCAAAAGGACACCGCTGATATTCGCGCGGGTATCAATTCGGTGCGGCAAGCCGCTCAGAGCGCGGGCTTGTCTGGTGGCTCGAAGCCACTGGTTCCGGGGGACCTGTTGCAGAAGTTGCGTGCCGGTAACGCCGCTATCAAGAGCGGCGCGAATGAGCTGAACACCGCAACGAGCCAGTTGAATACGGGGGCGACTAAGCTCTCGGATGGTTTGGGCCAGTTGGCGGCTAAGTCCCCTGAGCTCGCCAAGGGTGCTCAGCAGCTCAAGGAAGGCACGCATCAGTTGGCTCAGCAGGCACCTGAGTTGGTGGCTGGTATCGGCAAACTGAATGCGGGTGCCGGGCAGCTATCGAATGGCGCTAACAAGCTGTGGGATGGCACGAACCAGTTGCAAGCGGGCGCCGGCAAGCTCGATGATGGCGCGCAGAAAGCCCACGATGGATCCAACCGGCTCAACAGCGGCTTGGGTGATCTTGTGGATGGCTCCGGCGAGCTCACCGATGCTTTGAAGGACGGTGCGGATAAGGTTCCGGCGTTCACTAAGGATGAGAAGAAGAAGCTGTCCGAGGTGAACTCAGCACCCGTGACCGGCGAGCTGGAGCGCATCAACCAGATGGCGAATAACGGTACGGGTTTGAGCCCTTACTTCATGTCGCTTGCGTTGTGGATTGGCGGTATCGCGTTCTTCATGCTGCTCGCGCCGATCCCTGAGCGTTTGGTGCGTAAGTACCGCGGCAAGTGGTATTCGTTCATTCAGATGGCCTTCGCCTCCTATAGCCGGGCGGCGATCATGGCGATCGTTCAAGCGGCGATCATCACCATCATCGTGCAGTTCATTTTCGGTCTTGAGGTGGCGCACCCGTTCCTGTTGTGGGGGCTGGTGACGTTGGGTTCGCTCGCGTTCCTCGCGGTGAACCAGGGCCTTGTGAGCCTGCTGGGGGCACCGGGGCGGTTCCTTTCGTTGATCCTGGTTGTGTTGCAGATCGCCTCCGCCGGCGGCACGTATCCGTGGCAGACGATGCCGGGGATTCTGCGCGATATTCACCCGCACTTGCCGATGACGTACACGGTTGAGGCGTTCCGTTCCCTGATTGGTGGCGGCGTGATCCTCAGTACGTCCGTGGCGGCGAGCATCCTGATGGGGTGGCTGATCGCCGGGTTCCTGATGCTGGTGCTCGCGTGCTTCCTGGTGACCCGCGTTGAGGTTGTGCGTGACTGGGCCACCCTTGCGCCGGGCCTGCCGGGCGGCGGTAAGTCCTCTGCGATTGAGGGAATGAAGGAAGAGCACGCCGAGATCAAGGCGGAGGCCGCTGAGCGGCGCGCTCGGGCGATCGAGCGGCAGAAGCTGCGGTTGGCACGGAAGAAGGCGAAGCGGAAGGTGCGCGAGAAGAAGAAAGCGCAAGCCGCCCAAGCGAAAGCCGAAGCCGAGGCGAAAGCAAAGGCTGAGGCGGAAGCCGACGTCGACGCGTAGGCCGCGTTAGCGGCGGCTCGGTGTTGGCCGGCACCTCGGTGTTTGCCGGCGCTGTTATTCGTTGCGACCGAACAGTTTGCTGAAGAAGCGTGCGATGCCGCCGCTAGCTGGTTCTCTGGCGTGGCCTTGGCAGCGTTGTGATTTGGGGACGCCGGCGAGCGCTTGTTCGATGTGTTGGCCGCAGCCGGCCCAGGTTGGTTTGCCGCAGGTTTTGCAGGTGACGCATCGGCACATGGTGGGGACCTTGTCGCGAAGGTAGGTTTCGATCCCACGAGTGGAGTGTTTACGAAAACCATAGCCCGCGCCGAAGCTATTCGGGCCCGGCACCGCGGGTGTTATGCCACCCGAGCTCCTCGGGCTAGCCGGCCTACGATGGGGCAAACTTAAGCGTGAAAGGCGAGAGCCGCCCGGAAACGGACGGCCCAGATACTCCGTCTACACATGGCAGATGAGCTGTATGTAATTCTACCAGTCCAGGCTTCTAGTGTCGCCACTCGTTTTCCTCACTTCTCATCGATGGCCGGTCCATGACCGGGAATTAGCCCCGGACATTTGCCGCAGCTCCCCGCCGCACTCACCTCATCGGCGTGGGAGGCCCCCTTTAGGATGTTCTGGGGCTGATTCTTTTGTTGAACTTTTGTGGGAGGAATTTTCGTGGCTAAGCCGACGTTGACCATCGTGATTGCTAGTACCCGACCTGGCCGTAAGGCGTTGCCGATCGGGCGGTGGTTTGAGAAGGTCGCGCGCGAGTTTGATGGGTTTGAGGTTCAGGTTGCTGACCTCGGCGAGATCAACTTGCCGATGATGGACGAGCCGAAGCATCCGCGCCTGCGTGATTACCAGCATGAGCACACTAAGAAGTGGTCGGAGCTCGTGGACGGTTCGGACGCTTTTGTGTTTGTGATGCCGGAATACAACTTCGGTTTCCCGGCCGCGATCAAGAACGCCCTGGATTATCTGTGGGTTGAGTGGCATTACAAGCCGCTCGGTTTTGTGAGCTACGGCGGCGCTTCGGGCGGTATGCGTGCGGTGCAGACGTTGAAGCCGATCACGTCCACGCTCAAGCTGTTCCCGCTCACGGAGCAGGTCGCGTTGCATGGTTTCGGCAAGTACCTCGAGGACGGCAAGTTCATCGCCACCGAGGATCACGTAGCCGCCGCGAAGACGATGCTTGAAGAGCTGCAGCGAGTTGAAGGCGCGATGCGCACGCTGCGTTCGTAGCCGCTATTTCGGTTGCGACTGCGACCGCAACTAAAAGCGTGATGCCACCGTGCACTGGCATGTTCAGTGCACGGCGGCATCGTTGTATTAAGGCGGCTCTGTTGTTTCTCAGGCGTCCGCCCCGCCTGCCCTACTTCCAGAAGATCTTGACTTCGATCTCCGACTTTCCGCCTTGTTTGACTTCGATTTCGTATTCGTAGCCGACGTGGTCCGGCATGTCTACGATGACGTCGGTTTCGCCGGACTGGACGCGTACCTTGTTTTGGCGTTCGAGCGCGTCGGCGAGGTCGCGCAGGCGGGCGGCTGCTTGCTCGCGGCTCATGGACTCTTCGGATTCGTGTTCAAACAGTTTCTCGCTCATGAACCCATTCAAGCACTCGCAGGGAAACGCAAGGTGACGTTACGCGGACAGATACTTCCCGAACAGGCCCTGCAACATAATCGCGTATTACTTGTTCCTTCTCCAGGGACTACGACCAAAGCGTGCACCGCGAACGCTGTTCATCGCCCGATCTCAGACCCTGTGGGAATGGTTCTCGTCGACTGTGTTCAAGTGCAACCAGGGTTCGCCGGTGGGCAGATAGGTAAAGTCCAACATCCACATCCAGATCAGCCCAGCGGTTTCGGATATGTGCTTGAGCAGGTTTGGATAAGGCAACCTGTGCGTAGATTGGGCAGTTAGCAGGGGGATAAGGTGCCGCGCGGAACCACTTCTATCCCGATTAAGCGCATTCACTTAGCAACGGCTTCCTGTTATCCGAAGTGCAGTAGCGCTCAGCATGTTCTACAGTGATCTGCCGAGCACCATAAACCTCATCAGGTTCCAACCAAATCTGATGAATGTTGCGGGCATCATCATCGTAAAAAGCTGTTCGCCAATCCTTAACGGATAAGCGTTGTTGCTCTGCATAAGGCCATTTTTATTATCCAGACCACGGCAACTTCAGCGAACAGGCAGTGCGCTTGATGCTGCAGTTTTACCTCTCTTGTTGCATCAATTCTAACTTTTCTGCTCGCGTTACTTCGCGATATCTGAAGTATTGTCTGAAGCACCCTGTCAGCGTTACCGCACGCACCTTATAAAGAACCTCTCCAAGAGAAAATCCTAAATTCAATGGGCTATATCTTGGCGACATTTCAGGCGGTCATTCAACAACCCGGTAATGCACCCACCTGGGCACTAGCCTATGTGGGTTCGTCAACTCGACGGTACCAAAAATACCTCAGATTGCCCCTCTTTGGAGGGAGTCGCCACGAGTTCTTGGCGTTTATCGCAACATCAAACCGATCTGGACAAAGCGTGGTCTGGCAACCTCACCGAACAGTGGAACCGTAGACCCCAGCGGCGCACAGATGTCAAGACCAGGATACCGATTTAAGATTCCATCACGTTCCATCACGCGACTATCTACTCAATACTTGCCCATCGGCACCGGGTTAGCTAGAACAAAATACTACATATCACTAGCGACACTCAAACGAACTGAACAAATTATGACCCGCTGCCACAGTGGAGATGATCACAGAAACCAGCCTCACCTAGTCGTCGCACCCACTGCAAACTCAATATCGTGCCGAAGTCACAAGCAAGTCCCCCACTACAAAAGACCAGACCGATAGGAGGTAGTCGATATTCCCTTTACCTCGCCCCTAGCATGCAGGAGTAGCGCGGGCCGCTCGAGAAGAGGGCGCCAGATACCTCCTCACGGAGGGCTCATCGGGGAAAAAACATTTCTGCGATGTTAGCAAGAACATTCTCCAAAGCGGCAGCTGAAATCCCGTCCTGCGACAGACATGCTTCCAAGTCGTTCTTAAGCAAGCGCTGAAGGTGTTCGACTCTCACCCAGCTCTTTTTTCGCTGCCCACCTTCAAAAGCCGCAATTTTAACGTCAAAGTCCGATGAGTTGCCTCCACTAGAAATTGGGCATACAAAAACTGCCTCATAAGAGTCTTCATCATTCACGTTGTCACGGGAGACGACTAGAACCGGACGACGAGTAGCGTGCCGAGTTCGTTTACCCTCGGAGATGAAGGTAATTTTCTCATCTTTCACGTAATAAAGGCATCCTTGGCGGATAACCAGCGGAAACGAGAAACTCACGACTCGACACAGGGTCCCACGAGGACGTCGTGAACTATTTCACCATGGATCCCACTCATTGGCGAGGAAGCAACCGTCCTGGGCAACTTTGCGAGCGCCACAACCCGACGTCGCATTTCAGGCGAGCGTTCGAAAATGTGCAGGCCGTTAATAAACTCGGGCCAAGCTTCGTGAATCTCGTCCTTTGGAATGTCGATGTCTCGAACATCGCGGCGATAATGACGGTCGTAGGGGCCGTACGTGTGCGTGAAGTTTCTTAACTGGTTGGCAGTCATTCCGCCGAAATTGTCCCATACCCCCTCGTAGATTTCCTCAATATCCTTCGAAAGGGCATTACCCCCCGAGAAAGGCGGCAACGGAGCGGCAGGATTATCACCAACACGAGATTTAATAGCCCGGTACAGTTCTGGCTGGGCCGGACCATGCTCCCACGCCTGGAACGCCCCTGCAGAAAGGTCGCGAGACTCCAAGTGTCCGTAGAGACTTTCCGCGAGATAGGCCAACTTCTGCGCCTTCATATTCGTAATAGAGGGGGCAAGCGCCTCATCAGCCTCACGTCTGGTAGTCCAAGAAATAAACTGCCACAAGTAGTCCATCGACTTCACCTCCCCTGCATACTTAAAGCCTAACACCGAATTAGACTGCCCCTCGGATCACCACGTTAATAGGCGAATAACCGTTACCCACGTTTATAGAATCGGTCGGGTGCTGCGTGCCCGCCTTCAGCGCTGCCGAGCCCCTCGCCGACTACGAGGATATACCAGAGCACTCGTCTGGGTGGCGATGAGGGGCAGAGCGCTTCTCCAGTGAGAGTAGGCGTGCTCGTTCAAGAACGACTCCCACGTCGGGGCGGTCTCGATCGATGTGTTCCCGACTGCCTTAGGAGGGACGCACTAACTAAAGATGCGCCTAACATTTACCCACGGCGAGAATCTCATCAAGCGCATCGGCGAGGTCGCGCAGGCGGGCGGCGGCCTGTTCACGGCTCATGGACTCTTCAGATTCGTGTTCAAAAAGTTTCTCGCTCATGAACCCATTGAAACACTCGCAGGGAAACAATGGGTGACGTTCCGCGGACAGATATCTCCGAACAGGCCCTCCGATAATGGACGTTCCGCGTAGCGGCGTTGCGCAAGCAGACCGGGGCGCGTTGCATTTCGTCATGTTCGTCATTCCATCCTCACGTAGCGCATACGCTCTTTCTCAACGTCCGCGGCATACCAGTTTGCAGCTACGGAAAGGGGTCCTCTTCGCCGGGCGTTAACGCGATGCCGCGCGGCGTTGAAAGTGTGTAAAACGAACACTCAACGAGCCCTTAGGGGGAATGATGAAAAACGGGGTTCTAACCCTCAAGCGGAAGCGTCAAAATCAAGCAGAACCAGACGAAGATGGCTTGCAGACAACGCAGACACAATCCGCACAAACAGAAACACAAACGCAGACAGAATCCACACAACTAAAGACCAGCCAATTACAGACCCGTAAGAAGAAACGAGGGCCGCTTGAAGCGGCGGTGCAATTCTTCTCGAATCTGATGGATCGATATCTACCCGATCCGTTCGTCATAGCAATATTTCTAACAGTCACGACGATGGCTTTAGCGGTCATAGTTCGGGGCACTAACCCACTCAAGGTTGTCGATTACTGGGGCGCAGGTTTATGGGACCTGTTGGCCTTCTCAATGCAGATGACTTTGGTGCTGTTGTCGGGTTATGTGCTCGCGAAGACACCACCGGTGGACCGCTTCCTGGACAGCTTGGCTTCTAAGATTTATTCGCCGCGCGTCGCTATCGCCACCGCAACTGTGGTTGCTGGTGTTGGTTCTTGGCTGAATTGGGGCTTCGGCCTGGTGATGGGCGGCATTGTTGCGCAAAAGCTCGCGATGAACGTTAAGGGCTTGCATTATCCGCTCGCTATTGCCGCGGGCTATTCAGGTTTTGCTGTATTTGGTTTTGGGATTTCGGCTCCAGTCCCGCTGCTGTTGGCTACGCCAGGCAGCTTTATGGAGAAACAAGTGGGTGTGATCCCGTTGTCGGAAACGATTTTCACCCCGCAATTGTTGCTGACGACGTTGGCAACGCTCGTTATTTTGCCGCTGTTCAACATGCTGTTGCACCCTACGGACCCGGCGAAGGTCCGTGAGATTAATAGGGCTGCTTTCGGAACGGTTTCGACGAAGCGCACGCAGGTTGAGAGCCCGACTATTGCTAGCCGGTTGAATGATTCCCGGGTTATTGGCATTGGTTTCGGGTTGATCGCGATGGTGTACGTGGCCCGCTACTTCCTCAGTGGCGGCGACCTGAACCTGGACATGGTCAACATTTTGCTGCTGTTCCTCGCGATCCTGTTGTTCGCGCGCCCATCGGCATTCCTTAACGCCGTGAATGACGGCATCAAGATCATTTCTGGCCTCGTCATCCAGTACCCGTTCTATGCGGGCATCATGGCTATCTTGAGTGCGTCTGGTTTGGCGGTCGCTTTCGCCGATGCGTTCGGTGCGTTCGCTACCGCGAAGTCGCTGCCGTTCTGGTCGTTCATTTCCGCTGGTTTCCTGAATCTGTTCATGCCTTCTGGTGGCGGCCAGTTCGCTGTTCAGGGGCCGGTGATGGCGGAAGCAGCCACCGCGCTGGGCGCGGACCAGGCGGCCACGGCGATGGCGGTTCAGATTGGTGACCAGTGGACCAACATGATCCAGCCGTTCTGGATCCTGCCTGCTCTCGCTATCTCTGGGCTGAAGCTGCGCGATGTGATGGGCTACCTGGTGCTGATCCTCGTGGTGCTCGGAATCATCTACACGATTTCCGTTCTGGTGTGGGGTTTCCTCCTCACCTAACCCGCCAGTCTGAGGCTGGCTGAGCTAACCGAAGCGGGGGTTGTCGCGATGCGTCGCGACAACCCCCGCTTTTATTTCGCTTTCGTGACGTGGATAACGTCAACTCCGCGCCCTTTCACCCACCAATCCTCTCCCCTGCGCTCGCCGAAGAACGGCGTGATTTCGCGGTTAAACAGGCATGAGGCACCCAACCCTAAGCGTCATAGATTTTTAATCAAGATTCATATGCACAAACGATTAGACAGTTCTTGCATAAATCGCTTAGAACTTGAAGCAGACGCATATAAATGGAGGTTCTATGGCTACGCACCGCTACACAGAAAACAACCGCTGGGTGTCGAAGCCTGAAGGCTCCACCTGGGGTGACTTCGGGTCTGACGATGTGCTCGGACGGCTGAATCTGCTCACCCCTGAGAAGGTCCGGGAGGGCTTCGCCGAAGTCCGGGACCACCGCACCTTTTCGCTGAGCCTTCCGCTCACCCTGCCTGGCGGCACCGTGTTGAACCCGAACCGTTTGCCGCCGGTACACCGGCCTAATCTGCGCAACGGTTTGGTCAACGCGAATTGCCAAATCAGCCAGGTGCATGAGGGCGCAACCGACGTGCTCAACGATGACCTCGTGGTCCTGCACAACCAGTACTCAACTCAGTGGGATTCCCTGGCTCACGCGGGGTCTATGTTCGATGCAGACGGTGACGGCGTCCCGGAACCCGTCTATTACAACGGCTACCGGGCCGGAACTGACGTCCACTCTCCGGAGCGTCCGGAAGACTGCAGCGTCACTGATCCGTCCACATCGACGGCCGATTTCGGGCCGCTCGGCATCCATTCGGTGGCGCAGCACCCTATCCAGGGACGCGCGGTTCTGGTGGACCTGGAGAAGCACCTGGGCCGCGACCGGAAGCCGGTCGGTTTCGACGACCTGCAGCAGATCATCAACGAAGACCAGCTGGATATCCGCCCGGGCGACATCATGGTGGTCCACACCGGGTTCGCGACGGAACTGATGGCGATGGGCGGCAAGCCTGACTCGCAGAAGCTCGAATCGCTGGGTGCTGGGCTCGATGGGCGGGATCAGCGGTTGCTGCAGTGGATCACTGATGTGGGCATCGCGGCGATCGCTGCGGATAACACTGCGGTTGAGTTGTATCCAGCGTTGCCGGTTGAGGGCCCTGCCGCGATCCTTCCACTCCACGAGCATTGCCTTTTCAAGCTCGGGGTTCCGCTCGGTGAGCTTTGGTACACCCAAGATCTCGCCCACGCCTTGCGTGAGGCTGGCCGGAGCGCGTTCCTGCTCACCGCCCCGCCGCTTCACCTTCCAGGCGCGGCAGGTTCTCCGCTCAACCCGATCGCCACGATCTAGCTTCCACACACTTCCACTCCCCTATTTGAGAAGGTTTGCTGATGTCCACTGCTACCCCTGAACGTGTCCTGATTACTGGCGGGGCCAACGGTATTGGTGCCGCGATCGCGAAGAAATGCCACGATGCTGGCTACGAAACAGTCATCCTGGATCGTGCCGGAGACGACGCTATCCATTGCGATCTTTCCGACCCGGAATCCACTCGCGCCGCTTTGGAGCAGGCGCTTGCCGACGGCCCGATCACCCGCTTGGTCAATAAGGCTCTGTTGCAAAGATTGGCGGCAGTCAGAGGTAGGCTGTCGCTCTGCGCCGATCAGGCGGCTGCTGCGAAATGGTGGTTGAGCATGCCCATGGCCTCCGTCAGCGCCGAGGGCCCAATGCCAAAAGCTCTCTCCACAAGGCGCACCTCGCCCCTGATGCCGGGCTGCAGGCACCAGGGGCGAGCCTGTCCTTTGCGCAGGGCTCGCATGACTTCGAATCCCTTGATCGTGGCATAGGCCGTGGGGATCGATTTGAAACCGCGCACCGGCTTGATCAGTATCTTGAGCTTTCCGTGATCGGCCTCGATCACGTTATTGAGATACTTCACCTGCCGGTGGGCCGTCTCCCGGTCCAGCTTTCCTTCGCGCTTCAATTCGGTGATCGCTGCACCATAGCTCGGCGCTTTGTCGGTATTGAGCGTGGCAGGCTTTTCCCAGTGCTTCAGGCCTCGCAGGGCCTTGCCCAGGAACCGCTTCGCTGCCTTGGCGCTGCGGGTCGGCGACAGGTAGAAATCGATCGTGTCGCCCCGCTTGTCGACTGCCCGGTACAGGTAGGTCCACTTGCCCCGCACCTTGACGTAGGTTTCATCCAGGCGCCAGCTCGGATCAAAGCCACGCCGCCAGAACCAGCGCAGCCGCTTCTCCATCTCCGGGGCGTAGCACTGGACCCAGCGATAGATCGTCGTATGGTCGACCGAAATGCCGCGTTCCGCCAGCATTTCCTCAAGGTCGCGATAGCTGATCGGATAGCGACAATACCAGCGCACCGCCCACAGGATCACATCACCCTGGAAATGGCGCCACTTGAAATCCGTCATCGTTCCGTCCGTCCAATCTCCGCCAAGCATGCTCAAGCTTCACGATTTTTGCAACAGAGCCCGGCCAAGGACGACGACCGCGAGCCAACCCCGTAGGGTCGGCAAAGTAGTTGCGTTTCGATCGGGTAGTTTCTGCGGTTCCCAGATTACGGGCTCAAGGGTCGTTCGTGCTGTCCGCACAGGCCTCAGTCAACCTGCGTCTCGATGCAGTAGCGTCGCAGTTCTGCGATCATCGAGGTCTTGGGGGTGCTGACGAAGCGGAACGCATGGCTGAAACGGACGCGCATTCCTCCAGCCTCGAGGTAGCCGTCGCAGGAAGCGCGTCGTCCGTGGGTGACGACAGAAATGACCTCCACCCGCTCGGGAGAACGGCGGGCGCACCTCTCGGGCTGCACTGGGGCCGCTGTGTGTGGATTTCTCGATGAGCGTCCAGCTCATGTCATCGGCAAGCCACTCGGAGAGGGCCTCCAGCTCTCCCTTGGCCCGGTTCACAACCAAGTCTCCGTCGACGCACTTCCGTGAAGACTCATGGTGCTATGGCTCGATCCGATGCGCCCGGCCCTTCTCCGCGATCGGCACGCACATTTCGATGGGTCTATCAGGCTCCCAGCTGACCTGTCCTTGGTCGATGATGCCGAGTTTCCCGGTGGCGCCGTCTCGCTAGTCGGCCATGGCGAAGCAGTGTCGCCGCCGTGTTGCTCCTGCTCACGTCTCACAACTCACATCGAGTCGCCGCTCGCCCAAGAGCCGAACTTCGGGGACGCTGCTGTACCACGCATGATGAGAATCACGCAGGGCACGTAGAGTGCTGCGGCGCAGAGCCAGAGGAAGCCGTCGGCGTTGATGTAAGTGAGCGCGAAGATCGTTGTGAAAGCGACCGGTCCGAAGATCGATGTGACGCTGTTGATGCTGGCGAGCACACCCTGGAGGCGCCCTTGGTGCTGTTCATCGACGCGCTGGGAGAGAAGGGTTTGCAGAGCGGGGAGGCCGATGCCACCGATCCCCAGTGCCGCCAAGATAGGTGCCATGGAAAATGCGTCAGTGACAATCGCCAGGCCTACGAGACCCAAGGCGTCGGTAATACACCCGATGATGACTGTTTTTGCCTCACCGATCCACTCCACGATGCGGCCAGTAAGGAGGGCCTGCACGAGAACCTGTACGATCCCGAAAACGGACAGGGAGATTCCAACTTCGACGGGACTCCAGTCGAGGCGGTGTTCAGTAAACAGCACCCAGGTCGCACCTGGAGCCTGCCCAATGAATTGAACAAGGCCGAATGCGATTAATAGGAAGGTAATCCCAGGCACCGCGCTGAGGCCGGGGCGACCACGATGCTGAGCGAGCGACGCAGAGCGCGCAGGGGAATCAGGACGGGTCTCGCGTAACAGGATAAAGGTGAGTGCCAGATTGCTCGCTGAGAGAAGAGCAGCGAGCAAAAACGGCAGATGTGGCGAGATGGCACCGAACAGTCCACCCATGGCTGGCCCCGCGATCATTCCGCCGCCATAGCAGGCACTGAGTAAACCGAAACGCTTGGCGCGCTGGTGGGGTGGCGTGATGTCGGCGATCACGGTGGCGGTGACCGCATTGGTCGCTCCGGTTATCCCAGCCACTGCGCGGGCGATATAGAACACCGACAGAGCGGACGTCGTGGCGAGCACGAGATAGTCGACGGTCGCACCGGCCAGGGAAACAAGCAGCACCCGGCGGCGGCCGAATCGGTCCGACAGCGTTCCCAGTACGGGGGCAAAGATGAACTGCATTACCGCGTAGAGCGCGATCAGCACTCCGACGTTCAGCGGAACCGCATCAGCGGTGACCCCTGCCTCGTGTAGCAGTGCGGGAAGAATCGGCATCACCAGGCCCATGCCGGCGGCGTCGAGGCTAGCCGTGATGAGGACCGTGGCCAACGAGCCACGAGCGGAAGTGAGAGATGACACCTTATCAACGATAAAGTTATCGATGATAAAGTGCAAGCATGGCTCAGAAACAAGCGCGACTCGATCGTGCAGCAGTCTTGCGCGGTGCGAGGCATGTGCTCAATAACACGGGGATCGACGGTTTCACCACACGGGCGCTGGCTGCGCATCTGCGGGTGCAGCAGCCAGCGCTCTACTGGCACTTTCGGACAAAGGCCCACCTGCTCGGATCGCTCGCAGCTGATGTGCTTGATCGCGAACACCACGCCTCACTCCCAGAGTCAGGGGAGCGCTGGGACGACTTTCTCCTGCGCAACGCGCGGAGCTTCCGGACAGCGCTTCTGGCAGTCCGGGATGGAGCACGGCTGCACGCAGAGTTTCACCGTCAAAAGAGTGACCAGATGCCAGCGGGCTCGGATGCCCCCGAAAGTCAGATCGAGTTTCTCGTGTCCGAAGGATTCGCTGAGGGCTCTGCGGTCCGAGCTCTCATGGCTATCAGCCGCTATACGGTCGGTTTCGTACTAGAAGAACAAACAGCGCTCGACAACGGATGTGAGCCTGTCGATCAAGACCTAGATTTCGAGTTCGGGTTAGTTGCAATGGTTGAAGGGCTGGCATCAAAGCGATGAGGGATGCTCGCACTTTGGGTCTCTGCGTCAGTAAGGTCAATCCTTTCCCGCTCCCGCAGCACCTCCTCCGCGATACTGACGATTCGCTCATGGCTACGGGGCTCACAAACGAGCAAATCAGGGACCGTGTGCATGTCGCGTCGCGATCGCGGAACGGCACATCAGCAGCATCTTCACCATGCTCGACCTTAACGAGCGCACAGGGAACAAGCGCGTCATCGCCGTCCTCGAGTACCTCAAGAACTAAGCGTCGAGTGCGCGACCGGCGCGATGACCATAGGTAACGGCGGTTTAGCATCGGTGCCGCATCTTGACACGACTCAATCCGCGACAGCTAACCTCCGCATATGGAGTTCGACGGAATGGAGATCCCCGACGATATCGAGGTCACGGTCTGGGGGAGCAACGAGCACCGGCTCTGTAACGTCTGCCGCGCAGAATGCGACCCCGAGCCGAGCGGCGCCGACGGGTACGGCGTGCGAATCATCTACGTCTGCCGCGACCACGGACTCCAATCCGTCGTGGACCCATTCGAGCATCTCCGTTGAAGCGCGCTCTTCGCTATCTCCCTGCATTGACGCAAAGGCTCTGTTGCAAAGATTGGCGGCAGTCAGAGGTAGGCTGTCGCTCTGCGCCGATCAGGCGGCTGCTGCGAAATGGTGGTTGAGCATGCCCATGGCCTCCGTCAGCGCCGAGGGCCCAATGCCAAAAGCTCTCTCCACAAGGCGCACCTCGCCCCTGATGCCGGGCTGCAGGCACCAGGGGCGAGCCTGTCCTTTGCGCAGGGCTCGCATGACTTCGAATCCCTTGATCGTGGCATAGGCCGTGGGGATCGATTTGAAACCGCGCACCGGCTTGATCAGTATCTTGAGCTTTCCGTGATCGGCCTCGATCACGTTATTGAGATACTTCACCTGCCGGTGGGCCGTCTCCCGGTCCAGCTTTCCTTCGCGCTTCAATTCGGTGATCGCTGCACCATAGCTCGGCGCTTTGTCGGTATTGAGCGTGGCAGGCTTTTCCCAGTGCTTCAGGCCTCGCAGGGCCTTGCCCAGGAACCGCTTCGCTGCCTTGGCGCTGCGGGTCGGCGACAGGTAGAAATCGATCGTGTCGCCCCGCTTGTCGACTGCCCGGTACAGGTAGGTCCACTTGCCCCGCACCTTGACGTAGGTTTCATCCAGGCGCCAGCTCGGATCAAAGCCACGCCGCCAGAACCAGCGCAGCCGCTTCTCCATCTCCGGGGCGTAGCACTGGACCCAGCGATAGATCGTCGTATGGTCGACCGAAATGCCGCGTTCCGCCAGCATTTCCTCAAGGTCGCGATAGCTGATCGGATAGCGACAATACCAGCGCACCGCCCACAGGATCACATCACCCTGGAAATGGCGCCACTTGAAATCCGTCATCGTTCCGTCCGTCCAATCTCCGCCAAGCATGCTCAAGCTTCACGATTTTTGCAACAGAGCCGTCAATAATGTTGGCGCTGTTTTCGCGAACTCTCTCAGCGATCAGACGGTCGAAGAGTTTGATAACGCTGTTGCCCTCAATCTGCGGAGCGCTTTCTTGTGCGCTCAGGCGTTGGTGCCGGGGATGCGTGAGGCTGGTTTCGGCCGGATCGTGAACATCGCGTCGCGCGCGGCTCTGGGTAAGGAGTTGCGCACCGCGTATTCCGCTACGAAGGCCGGTCTGCAAGGCATGACGCGCACGTGGGCTCTCGAGGAAGGTCAGCAGGGCATCACGGTGAATGCCGTGGCGCCGGGCCCCATCGCTACTGAGCTGTTCATGAACGCGAACCCAGCGGAATCTGAGCGAACTAAGGCGATCGTCAACAGCATCCCGGTTGGCCGTATGGGAACGCCCGATGACGTCGCCCACGCCGCCGTCTTCTTGCTGAGCGCTAACGCCGGCTTCATCACTGGCCAGACCTTGTATGTATGTGGCGGCATGACTGTAGGAGCACACCATGACTAATCAACAGAACGCATCTTCAGCCGGCACCGTAGCCAACGGCCACATCGCAGTGGTGGGTGGCGGCTCCATCGGGGTTGCTTTCGCCGTGGTGTTCGCGCAGGCGGGGATGCAGGTTTCCATTTTCGAGCCTGCGGAAGAGCGCCGGAACGCGATCCCGCAGGAGATCCGCGAACGCGGCGAGCTGCTGCAGAAGCACGGCCTCTTCGACGGCGACGTTGACGCCCTGGTTGAGCGCGTCACCACCACGGGTCGCCTCGAGGAAGCGGTTGCCGGCGCGGCGCTGGTGCAGGAATGCATTCCGGAGAAGCTTGAGATGAAGCGTTCACTGTTCAGTGAGCTCGCTCAGCTGATCTCCGAGGAGTGCGTTGTGTGCTCGTCGACGTCGTTCATCCCGACGTCGAAGTCCGCGGCAGGAACCGGGATCGAGGAACAGACGCTGGTGGCGCACCCGGGTAATCCGCCGTACGCGATCCCGGTGATCGAGTTGGTCCCTAGCCCTGCCACTTCGCCCGCCGCGGTTGAGCGGGCTCGCGCGCTCTATGAGCAAGCGGGGCTTTCACCTGTGGTTCTGCACAAGGAGATTGAGGGTTTCCTCTTCAACCGGCTCCAGGGTGCGGTGTTGCGGGAGGCTTACGCGCTCGTGCGGGAAGGCGTGGCGGACGTCGACGACATCGACAAAGTTGTCCGCGATGGCTTGGGCCGCCGTTGGGCCTTCATGGGGCCGTTCGAAACGGTGGATCTCAACACGCGCGGCGGGATCGCGGCTCATGCTGACCGCATGGGTCCGTCGTATCAGCGCATGGAACATGACATTGGTAACAGGACACCGTGGACTGAGGACCTTGTCGCGGAGGTGGTTCGCCAGCGTGGTGAGCTGCTTTCGCCAGGCGATTGGGAACAGCGCGTCCTATGGCGCGATGGACAACTTCTAAAACAAAAATCACTCAATAAGCCCTTGGGGGAATGATGAACAATGAGGTTCAAACCGTAAAACGGAGACGTGGACCGCTCGAAGCGACGGCCCAGTTTTTCTCTAATTTGATGGACCGGTACTTGCCGGATCCGCTTGTCATCGCCATGATCTTGACGGTCTTGACGATGATCCTGGCCATTATTTTCCAGGGTTCCAGCCCGTTCCAGGTTGTTGACTACTGGGGTGAGGGCTTCTGGGGTCTGTTGTCCTTCACGATGCAGATGACCGTGGTGCTGTTGGCGGGCTATGTTCTCGCTAAGACTCCGCCGGTGGACCGCTTCTTGGACGTGCTGACCTCGAAGATCTCCTCGCCGCGTGCCGCTATTGTTGCGGCGACGCTGGTGGGCGGCATTGGCTCGTGGTTGAACTGGGGCTTCGGCCTGGTCATGGGCGGCATTGTTGCGCAGAAGCTCGCGATGAACGTTAAGGGCCTGCACTATCCGCTTGCGATTGCGGCCGGCTATTCCGGGTTCGCGGTGTACGGCATCGGCTTGTCTGGTTCGGTTCCATTGCTGCTTGCGACCCCTGGCAACTTCATGGAAGAGCAGGTTGGTCTGATCCCGCTAACGGATACGCTGTTCTCCCCGTACCTGCTGCTGACGAACCTGGCAGTGCTTATCATTTTGCCGATTTTCAACATGCTGCTGCACCCGAAGGACCCGGCGAAGGTCCGCGAGATCAACCGCGAAGACTTCCCTGCGGTTTCGGTGAAGCCAGTGCAGGAGAGCACCCCGACCATTGCTAGCCGCCTGAACAATTCCCGCGTTGTTGGCATCGGTTTCGGGTTGATTGCGATGCTGTTCGCGGTCCGCTATTTCGTCAAGGGCGGCACGCTGAACCTGGACACGGTGAACTTCATGTTTCTGTTCCTCGGAATCCTGCTGTTCATGCGGCCTTCCGCGTTCCTCACGGCAGTCAACGATGGCGTTAAGGTTGTTGCCGGCATCATCATCCAGTACCCGTTCTATGCGGGCATCATGGGTATTTTGAGCGCGTCCGGTTTGGCTGTTGCGTTCGCTGATGCGTTCGGTACGTTCGCTAGCGCGGAAACGCTGCCGTTCTGGTCGTTCATTTCCGGTGGTATTTTGAACATCCTGATGCCGTCTGGTGGCGGTCAGTTCGCTGTTCAGGGTCCGGTGATGGCGGAGGCTGCGGCTGCGCTTGGTGCGGATCACGCTGCGACTGCGGTTGCGGTGCAGATCGGTGACCAATGGACCAACATGGTTCAGCCGTTCTGGGTTCTGCCAGTGCTCGCTATCTCCGGGCTGAAGCTGCGCGACGTGATGGGCTATATGGTCCTGATCCTCATCGTGCTCGGAATCATCTTCGCAGTATCGGTTCTGGTGTGGGGCTTCATGCTCGCCTGAATCACCGGCCCGAGACAGGCTAAACACACGAGCGGGGGTTCAGCCCTTGCGGCGGCGCGCAACCAGCAACAACACGACACCCGTGAGGACCGCCACCCCAGCGATCACGCCCGCTACCAACACCGCCGCACCCGTGCGTGCTAGGTCACTTCCCACGTCCGATGCGGAACCCACCCCAGCACGATCGCCTGGCTCGCCCGGCTGAGCTGAAGAGCTAGGGCTTTCGCCTGGATGTTCCGTTGACGGCTGGGTGCCCGGTTCCTGCGTGGGCGCCGCGCTTGGCGCCACCGAAGGCTCCTCGGTTGGTTGCTCAGACGGTTGGTCGCTCGGCTCCACGCTAGGTTCCGCGGTCGGCTGTTGCGACGGTTCCGCGGTCGGCTGTTGGGACGGTTCCCCGCTCGGCTGCTCGGTCGGTTCCTCACTTGGATCTTCCGTCGGCTCTTCCGTTGGTTCCGCCGTCGGATTCTCGCTCGGAGCTTCCGAAGCGCCAGGCTCTTCGGTGGCGGATTTCTTCTCCACCACGAATGTGAGGCGTTGGGTCTTAGCAACCGCTTCCCCATCGTTGCCACTTCCAGCGGCGCTGCGGGCCTGGGCACCCTGCTCACCGTCGCCGGACTGCTTGGCGCGGGCCGTCACGTCAATCGTGTAGGTGCCCGGCTTAGTGAACGCCCACGCGGTGTGCATGTGAGTGCCCGGAGGCAGCGGCACGTCGGAAGCCTTCTCGCTAGACGCGTACATCCGGTTGATGGCGCCCAGGTTCTCGGTGTAGGCGAACCACTTACCGCCCTCAGGCGCGCTCACCGGGGTGAGCGTCATGGTTGCGCCCTCGGGGTACTTCACGCGGTCCAGGGCCTCGCTCGAGAAGCCCGGCCACACACGCCCCGGCTGCTGACCCTGCGGCAGAACATACAGCTCGCTACCCTTCGGGCCGAGCACGTCATAGCTCTCATCGGCCAGCACGTTGCCCTCACGCTTAACCTTCGCGAGCTTGGTGACCTCCAGGGTCGTCGAGTTGATGGTTCGGAGCACGGACTCCTTGGCGTGCTGACGCGAATCATCACCCAACGCCACCGAGAACTGCCCGTCAACCTCCATGGCGCGCAAGTCCACGTGGCCGTTGTTGATCGTCACAGGCGTATCCAGGATCGCGCCGTCGGAACCTTCGTTTCCGTCGTCGCCCTCACCCGGGTTCGGGTCAGACTCACCCGGCGCAGGCTCGTTGCTTTCGCCGATGCCAGCGAACCGAGCCTCAACCGTCTTACCGGCGCCGCTCACCTGCCCGAGGTCGATCACGTCAGTGTTGCCAATCGCTGCTCGCGGCTGCGGCTCCAGCGTGAGGCGCAGCGAATAGCCCTCGCCCTTGCAGTATTCGCTGTCTGCCACGATGGTGCGGCGACCCGGGCCGCTCACGCCTTCAACGGGGCAGGTCGGCTCGTCATAGCCTTCCTCATAGAAGCCGCCGGTGACGTTATAGATCAGCGAATCATCCGCTGGCTTGGTGTCAATGGTGATGAGGTCGCTGTTGTTTTGCGGCCGCGCGGTAACGGACACATCGCGCGAACCGACCGTGACCTCACCCTTCGAGAACTCGCCGGCCGGCGCATCGGGGGTTTCCTCAGGGAACTGACCGACCTCCTGCGTGGACACGGCCTTCTGCCCCGTGGCGGCGCTCAGCGGTGCGCTGATCCAGCGGGCGGCACCCTTGGTCGGCACGAACACGGCCTGGAAATTCGACGTCTGCGAGCCGATCATCTCGCTCCACGTCGCGGTGCCGTTCTTCACCGGAACCTCGGCGAGGTGGTAGCCGTCGATGTAGAACACCACCGTGCCCTCAGCGTCCTCGTTGCCGGCGTTGAAGGTGAGGTCGGTGAGGTTCTTGTCGCCGTCACGCTCACTGCCGGCGTGCGGGGCGATCGTGAACGTCGGTTTGGAAGCCGCGGCACCCTCCGCCGCACTTTCCTGAGCGTCGCCCTGCACCGCTGCACCCACACTGGACGCTTTGTTGTAGGCGGCGCGGACGTCGCCGAGCTTCTCATCGGCGGGGTTGGTACCGCCTACCCGCCACACCAGCGTCGTGGGCTTAGAGGAAATGAAGCGGCCGTCGGTTGTGCGGGCGGTCGCGTCGAACGTGACTTCGTAGCGGCCCGGCTTGGTGAACGTCGTGATGTTGTGCGTGTGCGTGCCCGGGTCCAGCCACACAGTGCGCGAAACCTTGTCATGCGAAGAAAACAGGCGCGTCACCGGCAGGCTACCGAACGTCGAATAATTGAACATCTCCATCCGGCCAGGGCCGTTGAAGCCGACCATTTCCAGCGCAAAGTTGCCGTCTTGGAACTGCTCGATAGGCACCGCGGTATCGGCCCCGAAACCCGACCAGATGGGGCTGTTGCCCGGCCCTGGAACTTGCGGCGCCATGTAGAGCAGCTGGCCGTCCTTGCCAAGGAAGTCCAGGCGCGGGTCCGAGGTGATGGGGAACGTGTAGTTTTGGCTGCCGTCGTCGTTGTAGCCGCGGCCCACCCAGTTGGCGGTGGTCTCGAGCGGTACGGTTTTCCCGTTGGCCTGCGAGTTGATCGCGAACGTGCCAGCTTGCTTATTCCAGAAAACCTTAGGGGCGTCGATGTGGGCTTTCGTTTCAACGCTGCGGTCGTCGTCCGGGCCGGCGTAGGCAGGAGCCGCGCCGAAGGTCAGCGCGCCCAAGGTCAGCGCGGCAGTGACGCCCGATGCGGTGGCGAAGGTGGTTGCCGCGATGGCCGCAGCGGCGATGGAGGCACGGGTTGCCCGGAGGACGCGCATGAACCGCTCCTTAGCTGGTGATGACTCTGCTGGTGATGGCGCTGTTGCCAATGATTCAGGTGCCAACAATTCCCTATTGCTAATCATTCTCATTTGCAATAGCTGGCGAGACAACATTAGCGGATCTGCGGGCGCGACGCCACATCGCTAGCGCTTGTCGTGCCACAGGGCTAGTGCTGTCAGCCCCCTTACGCGGCTTACGTACAGTTCATCTGGGGCGACTGGTCGTACTTGCAGTTGCCGGCGGTTAGCACCGCTCACCCGAGCGGTTCGTAGCGTTCCAGGAACTCGGTCATCTTGTCGAGCACGCGTTCTTTGACTTCGGCGCGACTCTCACCGCCGGTGGTGTTGCCGAAGAAGCTCATGCGGGAGGCTAAATGCCTCGAAGGGACAGAGTGTGACAAACAGACCAGAATGTCTGAGCCATTCAGATGCGACGAACGTTTCCAGTTTTGATTTGGAAACCCAGAAAAGACCCTGACATACATTCTGAGGGTTAGTGCCTAGAGTGTCTCCCGTTTAGTAATGTCCGCCGAGCCGGTTCTACTCGGCGGGCATGAAGCTCCGTAACTGCGCTACTTCGCGACGCGGTTTTATCAGGCATTGCCTTACCCGGGTGGGAAGCACTTGGACACTGCAACATAGCATCGGCGAGCTCCCCATCCGGTTTGTGAGGAAACGTTATCCCACCTAGAACAGCTGCCGCAGGTTGGCCCTTGCCAGGTCGACGAGCTCGGTTCCCCTGCCGTCAAGCACCGTACGGACTGCGTACATTGTGAAGCCCTTGACCTGCTCGGCATCAATCGTGGGAGGCAGGGTGAGCTCTTGGCGTTCGGTTGTCACATCGAGAATCGCTGGGCCATCATGGGCCAAGAAATCCTCAACCGCCCTGGGCAGGTCCTTCGACTTTTCCACCCTGAAACCTTTCATCCCAATCGCCTCCGCAAGGGAAGCAAAGTTCGGATTATCGAGACCGGTTCCGTGAGTCACGAACCCTGCTGCCTTCATCTCCAATTCAACAAAGTTCAGCGAAGAATTGTTGTAAACCACAACCTTGACCGGCAGGTCATACGTTGTGAGCGTAAGAAGGTCACCCATGAGCATGGCGAGCCCACCATCGCCCGCCAAGGCAATCACCTGACGATCCGGGTGAGAGAGTTGAGCGCCGATCGCCTGGGGTAGGGCATTGGCCATGGAACCGTGAATAAAGGAGCCAATGAGTCTCCGTTTCCCATTCATGGTCAGGTGCCGGGAAGCCATAATAACCGGGGATCCAACATCGGGAATAAATACCGCATCATCACTAGCCCCCTCATCAATCAACCTGGTCAGGTATTGGGGATGAATAGTGCGACGCGAAGGCGTAGCCAGATCATCAAGGTCCTTACGGGTCTTCCCGTAATGCTTGAGCATCGCTTTGAGGTGCTTGCTCGACTTGTTCTTTTGCAGCTTGGGTAGCAGGTGGTCGATCGTTTCTTTGACTCCACCCACCAGACCGAGATCGACAGGGGTGCGCCGACCAATCTGTTCTCCACGAATATCAACCTGAATGATCGTGGCATCTTCTGGGAAGAACTGCTGGTACGGGAAGTCAGTCCCCAGCATCAAGAGAGTATCGCAGGCTTCCATGGCCCGATACCCTGATTCGAATCCCAGCAGCCCGGTCATCCCCACATCAAACGGGTTATCGTATTCGATAGACTCTTTACCGCGCAGGGCGTGAACAATGGGAGCCTGCAGCCTATCGGCAAGCGCTACTAGCTCGTCGTGCGCGCCCTCAGCGCCTGCTCCCGCCAGGATCGTGACCTTCTTGCAGTCATTGAGAAGCTTGGCAGCCTGAACCAGATCAGCTTCTACCGGAACCTGGTGCGACTTGGATTCCACGATTACCTCGGCGGCAGCTTTCGTTGTTTCCAGGAAAATCTCACCAGGAACAACGAGAACAGCCACTCCCCTCTTTGAGAGTGCCTCTCTCATAGCAATCCGCAAAACCCTCGGCATCTGCTGCGCCGACCTCACATCTTCAACGTAGACCGAGCATTCCCGGAACAGTTCAACAGGATGGGTTTCCTGGAAGTAGCCAGAACCGATCTCCCCACCGGGAATCTGAGCCGCAATCGCTAGGACCGGCACACGTGACCGCTGAGCATCGTAAAGCCCGTTGATGAGGTGAAGGTTTCCCGGTCCGCAACTACCGGCACACACCGCAAGCTCACCGGTCAGCGCCGCTTCAGCAGAAGCCGCAAAGGCTGCGACTTCTTCGTGACGGACATGGACCCACTCGATATCTGAATCTCGAATCGCGTCAGTGAAACCGTTAAGGGAATCTCCTACAACGCCATAAACTCGCTTTACGCCACTCGCCCCAAGAGTTTCAACCACGTTCTCAGCAATAGTTGCCATCGTTCAGCCTTCCGCCTTCCCGAACCCCGGTAACACCGGCACATCTTCAACCGACCCTCACGAGGCATTTCTCTTATTCGCTACGCGAAACGTACCCACGCGGATGACGGGAAGTAAACAGTTTGCGCGAAACTTCAGCTTCATGCGAAACCTCGCCACTGTAGGCCCCACCGATCGTCGCAAGGTAGACGCCCATCAAACCGATGCGAACTCGGCGCTGATAGCCGACGCCGCCATTCGAGTGATGGTCAACAAAGGACTCGATACCCTGAGCGTGCGCAATGTCGCTGCAGAGGCGGGGGTCGCACCTGGGACTGTCCAGTATCAAATGGGGACGCGAAACGACATCATCGCGAAAGCATTCATTACGCGGTTGGCTAGCCGACTTATACGACGCCGAGGTGGAGAGCTTCCGGGCGCTAGTATGCAACGGGCTCGCAGCGGCTGAACAGCATGGAAAACTGAACGGCAAGCTATCGCCTGAACAAGGAGCTCGGCTGGTCACGACACTCGTCAACGGACTCACGAGCGACGACCTCAACGGCCCGAAAAACTCGGCTCAGCAGTTACTGGCAGACCTCGATGCGGGCCTAGCGCTGATCGTCGAGCCTTCACCACCTACACCGGCCCGGCCTGCCCGATAGAGTGGCCACCATGACTCACGCCCAGCCCGAGTTCACGGCTCCGCACGCAACTCCGCACACAACGGCGCGAGCGGGGCACGATCCCATGATCCGGGTGCGTGACGCGCACCTACACAACCTGAAACACATCGATGTCAGCCTGCCCCGCGACACCCTCGTCGCGGTCGCCGGCGTTTCAGGTTCGGGCAAATCCAGCCTCGCCTTCGGCACCATCCACGGTGAGGCGCAGCGCCGCTACCTGGAGTCCGTCGCCCCCTTCGCTCGCCGGCTCATCGGTGGTGCGGTCAACCCGCGCGTCGGCTCGGTCACTGGCCTACCGCCGACGGTGGCCCTACAACAGTCCACCACCCTGGGCGGGGCACGCTCCTCCGTCGGCACGATCTCCAACATGTCGAACAGTATTCGGCTGCTCTTCTCGCGCTCCGGAACCTACCCTGCCGGCATGCGGGAGCGGCTCGAATACGGCCGCCTCGACTCCGACGCCTTCTCCCCCAACACCACCGCCGGCATGTGCCCCGAATGCCAAGGAACCGGAACCGTGCACCGACCGACGGAAGAGTCGATGGTGCCGAACCCCAGCCTGTCCATCCGGGACGGCGCGATCGCCGCATGGCCCGGAGCATGGCTGGGCAAGAACTTCCGGGACATCCTAGACACCCTCGGCTACCCGCTCGAGATCCCGTGGCGGGACATTCCACAAAAGGACCGCGACTGGATCCTGTTCACCGACGAACAGCCGGTAGTCACCGTCCACCCTGTGCGGGACGAAAACGCCGTGCACGGGTCATATAAAGGCAAATGGCGCTCGGTAGCCACCTACCTCACCGACACCCTCGCAGAAACCGAATCGGATAAGAACCGCCGCCGCGTGCTGTCCTTCATGCATTCATCGACGTGCCCGACGTGTCAGGGCCGCGGCTTCCAGCCGGACACCCTGCAGGTCACCTACGCCGGCTACGCGATCGACGAATTCAACAACCTGGCACTGAAGGACGTGTTGGCCGCGCTGGAGGACCGCCTCCAGCACCTGGAAGGACTCAGCAAGCAGCAGTGGAACGAGCACGACGAGGCCGAAAAGCTACTGCTGGATCAGGTTCTGCCTACGGTGCGCGCGGCGATCGAGCTGGGGCTGGGGCACCTGAGCCTCTCCCGCCCGGCACGCAGCTTGTCCGCGGGTGAGCATCAGCGCCTGCGGCTGGCCTCTCAGTTGAATTCGAACCTGTTCGGCACAACCTATGTGCTGGATGAGCCCTCGGCGGGCCTGCACGTCGTGGAGCGGAAGGCGGTCTCGGAGCTTCTGCAGCGCTTCATCGATGCGGGTAATTCGGTGCTTCTGGTGGAGCACGATATGTCCCTGGTGGCCGGATGCGATTGGATCGTGGACATCGGCCCGCGCGCCGGCGAGCGCGGCGGTCAGCTGGTGTTCTCCGGCCCCACGAATGAGTTCCGCACCAAAGCCAAGCAGCTACGCTCCCCCACTGCCGCGGCTCTGAACGCGGACTTCCCCGAGCTGACGGACACCCCGGCCGGCACCGGTGAATCCATCGCCCTGACCGGCGTGCACGCGCGCGCTTTCGATGGTGCCGATGTGGACTTCCCGCTCGGCGCACTCACGGCAGTCACAGGTGTGTCGGGTTCCGGTAAGTCCACCCTGGTCATCGGGGTTCTGGCTGACGCGGCGGCCTGCTCGGCCAAGCAGGTGATCGGCGCGGATGAGGCCATCGCCGAGGACGCCGATGCTGAACTCACGCCAGGTTCCGACCCTTCCGAGGATTTCCGGGTGGATAACGCTACGGGGCTCGATAAGATCCGCCGCCTGGTTCACATCACACAGAAGCCGATTGGCCGCACGGTGCGTTCCACCGTCGCGACCTACACGGGTCTTTTCGATCACGTCCGCAAGCTTTTCGCCGCAACCCCGGAGGCTAAGCGGCGCGGCATGTCGGTGTCTGACTTTTCCTACAACACAACGAAGGGCCGCTGCCCGGAGTGTGATGGCGCGGGCAGCATCGAGGTCGAGCTGGTGTTCCTGCCGGGCACCTACACGACCTGCCCGGCCTGCCACGGCAAGCGCTATAGGCCGGAGATCCTTGAGGTGCAGTGGAATGGTCGCAGCATCGCGGATGTTTTGGCGCTGACCGTGGATGAGGCGCTGGAAGTCTTCGCGGAGGAGCCGCGGATTCTGCGCTCGGTCGAGCTCCTGCACGCGCTCGGCCTGGGTTACCTGCGGCTGGGGCAGGGTTCCCCGGAGCTTTCGGGTGGCGAGGCGCAGCGCATCAAACTGGCCTCAGAGATGCAGCGCGGCTCCAGCCGCAAGCACAGCCTGTACCTTTTGGATGAGCCGACGACGGGGCTGCATCCTGCGGACGTTGACCTGTTGCTTGCCCAGTTGCGTCGCTTGGTAGAGGACGGCGCGACGGTGGTCGTGGTTGAGCACGACCTCCGGGTGGTGGCGCAGGCTGATCACGTCATCGACGTTGGCCCGGGAGCCGGCGACGAGGGCGGCCAGATCCTGGCCACCGGGACGCCGGCCGCGGTAGCCCAGCAGGGTACGCAACCAGATTCGCGCTCAGTGACGGCCCAGGTGCTGGCCGAACGAGCTGGATTGCGGTGAAGCTCCCGGCGCACAGGGCAGCCCTCCACACCCCACTTATACACACAAGCTCTGAATAACCCTCAAATAGGTACTTCTCGAAGCATTATTGCTGTCATAAGATTCAACCAGCAATCTGTGCTCCACATCACTAAGTACTTAAGGGGACAACTGTGTCTGCCGAATCTAACTCGACTGCGCCTGCTGAGCCGCAAGGGCAACAGCAGGATTCCGCGAACGATCCACTTGATCGTTCAACCCGCCGCAACTGGTGGACCTTCGCGCTCGGCCCCGTCGCGGGCCTGATTCTGGGCTTCATCCTCCCAGACTCACTGAGCTTCGAAGGCAAGGCCGTTGCCGGCATCGCGCTGTGGATGGCCATCTGGTGGATGACCGAAGCCGCACCGATCCCTGTCACGTCGCTGCTGCCGCTGGTGATGTTCCCGCTGTTCGGGATGGCGCCGATGCGCGAAGTCGCGGCACCATACGCTGACCCGGTGGTCTTCCTGGTGATGGGTGGCGTGATCCTCGGCCTAGCCACGGAGAAATCGCAGCTACACCTCAGGATCGCGCTGTGGACCATCCGCCTGGTCGGTACACGGCCCTCGCAGATCGTGCTGGGCGTGATGATCGCCTCCGCATTCATCTCCGCGTGGGTCTCCAACACCGCAACCGCGGTCATCATGGCCCCAATCGCCGCCTCGATCCTCAGCCTCGTACGCGAAGTCGACCCCGATGCGGCCAGCCCGCGCCTCGCAGCGTCCCTTCTGCTCGGTGTCGCCTACGGTGTCACGATCGGTTCCACCGCAACCCTCATCGGCCAGCCGCCGATGGCGCTCATGAAGGGTCACCTCGCGAAGAACCACGACATCGACATTCAGTTCGGCCAGTGGATGCTCGTAGGTGTGCCCTGGGCGATCATCATGACCGGGCTCGCGTGGCTCGTGCTGACCAAGTTCGTTTTCCGCCCGGAGATCAACGAACTGCCTGGCGGCAAGGAAATGATCGAAAGCGAATTCCGCAAGCTCGGCAAGATGAGCACCGCTGAACGCCGTGTCTCCTGGATTTTCGTGGCCGCGATCCTGTTCTGGGTTGTTGTGCCGTTCCTCAAGGACGTCGCTTGGGTTGCCGAAAACCTGCCGTTCCTCGCCCGCATCAGCGACTCCCAGGTCGCGATGGCCGCCGCGGTCGTATGCTTCCTGGTGCCCGCAAAGAAGCGTAGCGAAGACTCAACTGGTCAGCCGCTGCTGCGTTGGTCTTCCGCGAAAGAAATCCCGTGGGGCCTGCTGTTGCTGTTCGGTGGCGGCTTGTCACTGTCCGCGATGTTCACCGCTACCGGGTTCTCCGCGTGGATCGGTAACCAGGTGACCGGCTGGACCGCCCTGCCGAAGGTCCTGATCATCCTCGCGATCATCCTGGTCGCGCTCGTGCTCACCGAGCTGACCTCCAACACCGCGACCGCGGCCGCGTTCTTCCCGATCTTCAGCGCCGTCGCCATCGGCATGGGCATCAACCCGCTGTTCATGACGATCGCCGTGACCCTAGCTGTGTGCTCGGCCTACATGCTGCCGGTCGCGACACCATCCAACGCCGTCGCGTTCGGCTCCGGCGAAATCACCATCAAACAGATGGTCCGGGCAGGTATCTGGCTCAACCTCATCTCCATCGTGATGGTCATGGTTATGCTCTACACGCTCGTGCCACTCGTGTTCGGAGTCTCGCTGTAGCGCGAACACCTCAGACAAAAAGGGAAGGGCCGGCAACACCATTAGGCGTTGCCGGCCCTTCCCTTATGACTCAGCCGGTGAGCTGGTGCGTTGCTGGCCGGTCTCTTTCCCGGCCAGCGGCCCCGCCACTAACTGCGGCGTTTACGCCGTACCAGCACGAGCGCCACACCAGCGGCTACCAGGCCAAGCCCAGCCAACACAGCGACCGTCACCTCAGCACCCGTGGTAGCCAGGCCCGGCTTCCTACCCTCCGGCGTTTCCGGAGCCGGCGTCTCACTAGCTTCCGGGGTTTCGCTTGGCTGTGGCGATTCACCCGGTTCCTCCGGCGCAGGCTCACTCGGATCGCCTGGCTCGCTCGGAGCCGGTTCGCTCGGTGTTGGATCGCTTGGCGCAGGTTCGCTCGGAGCCGGCTCACTTGGCTCCGGCGATTCACTCGGCGCTGGTTCGCTTGGTTCTTCCGGTTCACGTGGCTTTTCGACCGTGATCTTGGCGTTCGCCTCGTTAGACTTCACCGGTGTCCCGTTGTTCGTGGTGCCGGATGCGGTTGCCGTGTTAATGACTTCGCCGGCGTCCGCATCGGCCTCTGTCACGGTGTATTCACCGGACACGCACATGGTCGATTCGCCCGGCGCGAGGGTTTCGGCCTCGCACGTGACGTCGACGTCGGCTTCGGTGAGCATCGCGTCATCCAGCTCGATGCCGTTGACGGTGAGCTTGCCGGTGTTGGTCACGGTGAAGAGGTACTCGACCTTGTCCCCGGCCAGGTAGCTGTCCTTCTTATCCTTGACGGTTTTCTCCAGCTCCAACTTCGGGGTTGCGACCTTGACCTTGGCTTCTGCGTCATTCGACTCGACCGGCTCACCCGGGACCGTGGAGCCGTTCGCTTTCGCCGTGTTGACGTATTCGGTCTGGCCCTCAACGTCCTCCTTGGTCAGAACGTGCGATGCGGTGCAGGTAAACGATTCCCCCGGAGCCAGCGTGGTGTTTGCCTCGCCGCAGTCGAGATCCTGAACCTTCGGGTCCTCGACCGTGACGTCCTTGACGGTCACGTTCCCGTTGTTGGAGACGATGAAGCTGTACTCGACCTTGTCGCCCACCGTGAGCGGTTCAGGCGCCGGTTCGGCGTCTTCAGCCCAGTTGGTGACGGTCTTCTGAAGGCTCAGCGATGGCTCACTCTTCGGGACGGTGACAGTCGCGGTGTCCTTCGAGCTGACCTTCTCGCCGCCCTCCGGCTTCGAAGAACCCGTCAGGGTCACGGTGTTCGGTAGCTCGTTGCCAGCATCCACGTGGTCCTGGGTGATCTCGCTTTCACCCGTGCAGGTGAATTCGGCACCCACCGGCAGGGTCACGTCACCGGAGGCTACATCGATCTCTTCCTCGCCCATCGTGCAGGTCAGTTCAATGTCGCCACCGGCCCACTCATCGGCGAGCTTCACGTTATACAGGGTTACGTTGCCGGTGTTCTTGCCGGTGATGGACCATTCGGCCTTCTCACCAGCCTTCTTCATAACTGACTTCTGACCATCAACAGTCTTGGTCACCTCAAGCGCGGGCTTAGCTTCCGGCACAGTGACGGTCGCCTTGCTGTGGTCTTCTACAGGGAGTTCCTTGTCCTCGTCGGTGGTGGCGGACTTATACAGGTATGCACCGGTCACATCGGCGTTGTTAGGCAGCGTGACTTGTTCGTCCACATCGTCCTGGGTGACGGTGTAGGTTCCGATGCACTCATAGGTGTCCCCTACCGCGAGTTTGGCTTCGCCGTTGAGCAGGTCCTCAGTCGCGTCCCCCGCGTAGTCGCTGCCAGTTTTCGGCGTGATGGTGCACGTCAGGTCAAGAGGGTCCTTGCCTTCGGCCCAGGTGTCGACCAGCTTGACCTTTTCAAGGTCAACGTTGCCGTTGTTCTCACCGGCCAGGGCGAACTTCGCCTCACCGTTAACGGCTACCTCGTCAGAGTCCTTACCGTTCACGGTCTTCTTGAGGCTAATCTTCGGGGCTGGTTTGAACACACCGAAGTCATACTTACTGTGGGTTTGAGGCTTGTTGGCGTCATACTTGTCCGGGTTCGGTTCGGTCACGGTGATGACCTGGCCCGTCCAGGAGCCGGCATCAGTGTTCTCGCCCTTACCTGCTTGGGTGTTGATGTCGGTTTCCTCCAGCGGGCTCACCACTACGCGGTAGTCGCCCCGCTTGAGAGACTCGAACGTGTAGTTGCCGTCCTTATCACTCGTGGTGGTCTGGACAGCGACGGGTTCTCCGTTCTCGTCTTTCTTGATCTCACCGTTCTCGTCCACTTCGTAGAGGGTCACGGTGTAGCCCGGCAGGTTCTTCTCGCCGTCTTGCTGCTTTTCGTCCCGGTTCGCGTCGTGGTAGACGGTACCGGAGATCTTCGCGGCATAAACCTCAGTCTTGACCGGGTCCGGCTGCGGAACAGGCAAGGCCCCGACGCCGGTGGTGTCGGCGGTCTCGCCGCGGACAGCGTGCATCGTGGCGATGCCCGTGGAGTTCACGTACTTATCGCCGTGCTTATTGCCGTACGACTCAAAGTCCAGAACGTATGCGTCCTCGGACTTAGGGCTTAGCAGCGGGCTATCGAAACGCAGCGCCGTGATGTGCTTGGCACCCGGCTGGGCTTGGGCCTCGATAACCTCCTGGGTCAGCAGCTCCCACTTGGTTTCGCTCGGCTTCTTATCGATATCGCGCTTGGTCGCCCGCGAGGCATTCACGCACGCATCGAGGTCATCCTTGCCTTGAGCGTTCGTTGGGCATACAGACACCGTGTTCGGGTCATCGTAGGTGTAGTAGATCTCGTGGCCCTCGGCCGTGTTTGAACCGGAGTTCTCCGGGACCTTGCTCAGCCAGTATTCGCCGCTGAATGTGGTGCCGCGCCAGTCGCCGTTGAACGGCAACACGTCGATGAACTGGGTGGCACCCAGCTGTGCCTCGGTGTAGTTGCTGAGCTTGAGCTCGTGCTGGAAGGCCGTGTCGTGGTCCACGAGTTTGTCTTCGGTGGACTTAGCCAAGCCAGCCGCCACCACGTTAGGGACCGTAAGCGTGGACAGCGAAGCCATCGAGTCCAACGGCGTGTATTCCTTCGCCGCATCCTGAGCCGGGGTGAAGGCCCCCTTGCTGGAGGAGGACTTGATGGTCCGGTCCTTCTTCAGCGCCGGCATCGCCTTATCAAGATCCAGCTCCGGGGTGCCGGTGATGCGGTAGGAATGGACCACATCGAAGGACTGGCGCGGTCCAGACCACACCGGGGTCACTACCGTGAACGCTGGCCGCGGCTGGCCGTTGTCCCAGGGCTGGAAGAACACGGAAGAACTTGCGGCGTTCTTGGTGGCCCAGTCGATTGGGAAGAACGGGTCATTATTCGGATCATCGGTTTCGTTCTTCTGATCCGAAAGCGCCCACGTGCGCTCAATGTAGTTGTCCTTGGACGGGGCGCAGTCGTTCGGGTTGTTCGAGATTTCGCCGCGGTGATACGTCATGCCGGGCGAGAGCGTTTCCTCGTCAGCGGTCACACACTTGGACAGATAGATGCGCATGTGAACGCGCGTCGGGTTGCCGTCAGCGTCCTTCGAGTTCACTGCCGCGAGCGTTCCGTTGTTCACCACAACCTGCCCGGCGGTGGTGAGCCGCTGCTTCTGCTCGCCGATACCGGCCACGCGCGTCTCACCTAGGGTGCCCCAGATGTCGCGGACGCCGGCCGCTGGCTTCTCCGCGAGGATCGTGTCCTGCATACTGCCGCGGACCTTCTTATCGCCGGAGTAGACCGCACCGTAGTTGAGGGTCTTGTAGTACTCGGCATCGCCCTTGGCGGCCTTCACCGTCGGCAGGGTCGAGACCACGCGAGGGTCACCCGTGGTGGCCATGTACCGGAAGGTGGTTGGCTGCTGGATAACGTTCTCGCCGGGAATCACGATCTTGATACCAGCGATCTCGTTCGGCTTCATGCTGCCCGGCTCTGCGAAGGTGTTGCCCTTCACGCCAGCCGAGGCATCGTAGAACACTTCCCAGCCAGCGTCACCGGCGCAGTCTGGGTCTCCGCCGTTGGTTTTGTCTTGCTTGGTGATGTACACCTTGGCGTCCGGGAACACGCTTTCGATGTTGACCTTGCCGGTGCCTCCAATCTGGATGGTTGGCACGTAGGTGTTGCCGGTAGTAACAACGCGTTGGGTGCCCGGCTTCCATGCGGCACAGATGGTCGGGTTGTCTTTGACGTCAGCTGGAGTGACGTTCAAACGCACGTTCGCGCTGGCCAGTGCCTGCTTATAGCCGAAGGCTTGCTTGCCTTTTTCTTCGGTTTCTACCCAGTTGATGCCGACGTCGTCCTTAGCGGACGGGCAACCGTTCGGGTTGGTGCACTTCCACTTGGTCAGGTCCACAACCTGCTTGGCGCAGTTGTTGTTCGGGAAACCGTACTGGCCTGCGAGCAGGCCCTGCTTCTCATCAGCAGTGGATGCGCTGCATTCACTCAAGCCACCTGGGTCAGCGGTGTTGTTGCCGAGCGCTTTATTACCCACCGTGGTTGGGATGTTGGATGGAACCCCGCGGCTGTCTTTCACGCGCGTCGGCTTGCCGTCTTTATCAACGATGTCCATGCGAGTAGTGAACGTGGTCTTACCGCCCGGCAGACCCTCGGTAGGGATCAGGAAGCGGAACGGCGGGTTGCTTTTATCGTATTTGCCGTCGATGTACGGGTTGCCGTTGGCGTCAACCTTGGCTTTCTGCCACGGGCTGCCGTTATAGGAGACGAGCACATCCTCGGCCTTGAACGGCGCATCGGCTGGCATCACGAGGGTGTAGCGGCTGATGGTTTCAGGGTCGATCGGCAGGATGCGGCCGTTCGGGGTTGCGCTGTCCGGTGCCGGGCTGTGTTTCTGGTCGCTCGGGTAGGCGGGCAGGCCGGAGCGGGCGCTGATGCCGATGTATTCGATGCCGTTACGGGTGGTGGTGTTGACGCCGCTTTCTGGCTCGATGAGGCGCTGATCAAAACGCGGCTCAACCAGTACGTTGAGTTTCTTGTTCGCTACCGCGGTGATGAGTTTGGTGCCGTCTTCCTTGACTGCTTTGAGGCCGAGGTTGAACGTGCCTTCAGGGTTGGTGCCGTCCGAAAGCTGCATAGAGGCGATGGTGGAGGCGGTGAGCTCGAGCGAGACGGTCGCGTTGATGTTCGGGTCCGCTTTCACGGTGACAACACCGTTGGCATCGACTGTGGCGGAGACCCCGCCGTAGTTAGCGGAACCGGTTTTCAGGGTTGGTTTGACGGTTGGCTCAGGCAAGCCTGCGGCGCGGGCTTCGGCGGAGAGCCAGGTTGGGGTGAGTTTGAAGGTGCTAGGTTCGCCAGCGGTTTTGACGTTGAGGTCGATGCTGTAGTGAGCGATGTCCCCGGCACAAATATTGCCATCCCGCGGGGTGTTGTCGCCGGGTTCGTAGCCGTTAGCTTTCGTGATGATGCAACCAGCCCCACCGTCGCGGGCGAGCCGGAGGCCGTACTGGACGTTGCCGTCCCCCAACTCGACAGTCTGAGTCTCACCGGGCGCGCCGAGCTCACCTGGAGCTTCCGCTTCGGTTGCCGGCGCAACCGTTTCGATTGAGGTGGCTTCGGCAGTGGCGGTGGCGACCGCGCCGCTTTCAGCGTCGGGTGTTGCGGTTGCTGGGTTTGGGAGCGCCACCGTCATGCCGAATACGAGCGCGAGCACCGCGAGCGCGCTACCCGTTCTCCTATATAGAGGGGACGTTATTCGTGTGAACATAGGGCGTTCCTTAAACATGTGGCGGCGCCATGGCGACCGGGTGGCGCAAAATCTGAGCTTTAACCTTCAAATCAATCTTGACGTTAAAACCCAGGAACTTCAAAGGCAGCTCTAGAGAGGTTCACAACATAACAACATAAGGGGTGTTGCCTTTGATTCTTTTCTCACCCGAGGGGTTCGTAGCGTTCCAGGAACTCGGTCATCTTGTTGAGCACCCGTTCTTTGATTTCGGCGCGGCTCTCACCGTCGGCAGTTTTGTTGAAGAAGCTCACCGGCGGCAGCACTTTGCCGATGTCGGTTCCGATACGGGGGACTTCCCCGGCGTTGAAGGCGCCCTCCATGAAGTCCCGCGCGGCGGGTTCGCGGAGTCGTTCTTCTTCGATGAGTGTTCCGAGTTCTTGTTCGCGGCGTTGGCTGATGAACGCGACCCATTGTTCGGCAACGCTCGCGTCGGTGTTGACGAGTTCGATGAAGTCCATAAACAGGTCGCGTTTATCGCGTAGGGTCGGGCTGGATTCAACCGCCTGCAGTACTTGTTCCTTGTACTGGTAGTCCGGAACCTGGGATTTCAGCATTGGTTCACGGAACTTCTCGACCAGCATGAGGATGTAGTCGACGTTGACTTCAACTTGCCGGAGTAGCTCGATCTCGAATACGAGTTCAAGCTGTTCCGGCTGCGGTTCATCCGCATCGGCATCCGCTCGCATCTCATCCCGCACTGCGAGGTAGACGCTCTGCAGGTCTTGAATCTCACGCGGGGTGAGTTCGTCATCCTCGGGGAACTCATCGAACCCGGCCAACAAGTTCCGCAGCCGTAGGATCTCACCGAACAGGTCAACGAAGTGACGCTGTTCGCCTTCGCTTGCGGGCATCCCGGAACCCGGTGCGTGGAAGGCCAGCAGTTCTGCGACTTTGAGCCGGTACTGCTCCAGGTAGTGCTCGTACGGCTCAAGTAGCGCGATGCCTTGCGCGTCAGCGTTCCCGAACAGGGCGAGGGCGTCTTCGGTGTTCTCTTGGAGGTCGCGGAAGCACACGATGTTCCCGTACCGCTTGACCTGGTTGAGGATGCGGTTCGTGCGTGAGAACGCCTGGATCAGCCCGTGGTATTTCAGGTTCTTGTCCACGTAGAGCGTGTTCAGGGTTGGCGCGTCGAAGCCGGTGAGGAACATGTTCACGACAAGCAGCAGGTCTACCTCGCGGTTTTTGACCCGCATGGAGAGGTCGCGGTAGTAGTTCTGGAAGTTCTCGCCGTTGGCGTCGAAGTTGGTGCCGAAGCTCTTGTTGTAGTCGGCGATGGCCGCGTCGAGGAATTCGCGGTTCTCACCGGTGAGCCTGCCGGTGTCGAACCCTTCTTCTGCGAGGATCCCGGCTTCGGGGTCTTCGTTGGCCCCGTAGCTGAAGATCGTGGCGACTTTGAGCCGCTGATGCTCCGGTAGCTCGGCCTGTTGGGATTTGAATTCGTTGTAGTAGAGCTTGGCGGCTTCCACGGATTGCACGGCCATCATCGCGTTGAAGCCGTTGACGCGCCGCTTGACTGTGATCGCTTCCCCCGCGCTACCCCTGCGCCGGGCAATGTCTGCGGTGTTGGTGGTGACGGTGTGCAGGTAGGAGGTGGTGCTTTCGCCGGCTTCGGTGACGCGGCGGGTGTGTTGGTCGAAGTGTTTGAGGATGTAGCTGGTGACGGCGCTGATGCGTTCGGGAGCCATGAGTGCGGCTTCTTCTTGACCACGCGTCGCGCCTTCGGTCATCACCCCGCCGGCGCGCGCCAGCACGTTGTTGTATGCGAGTTTGAAGGGGAGGACGTTTTTGTCTTTGATCGCGTCGACGATTGTGTAGGTGTGGAGTTGTTCGCCGAAGGTTTCTTCGGTGGTGCGTAGGACTACGCGGCCGTCGCGTGCGCCGTAGGATTTGCCGGCGTTGTCGCGGAAGATCGGTGTTCCGGTGAATCCGAAAATATTGTATTTTTTGAATTTTTTGGTGATCGCGTTGTGCATTTCACCGAATTGGGATCGGTGGCATTCGTCGAAGATGATCACCGTGTGTTCGTTGTAGATCGGGTGTTTCGCGTTGGCTGCAACGAAGTTGGAGAGTTTTTGGATGGTGGTGATGATGATGCGCGCGTTGGGGTCCCCCATTTGTTGGGTGAGGATTTTGGTGGAGGTGTTGGAGTTAGCGGCACCTTTTTTGAAGCTGTCGTATTCCCGCATGGTTTGGTAGTCGAGGTCTTTGCGGTCTACGACGAATAGGACTTTAGGGTTGCTTGGGAGCGCGGTGGCGAGTTGCGCGGTTTTGAAGCTGGTGAGTGTTTTGCCGGAGCCGGTGGTGTGCCAGATGTAGCCGCCGGCTTGGGTGGTGCCGAGCATTTTGTTGTTGGCGGCTACGTCGATGCGTTGGAGGATGCGTTCGGTCGCGGCGATTTGGTAGGGCCGCATGACCAGGAGGTTGCCGTCTTCGCGTAGCACGCAGTATTTGGTGAGGATGTTGAGGATGGTGTGTTTGGCGAAGAAGGTGCGGGTGAAGCCGTTCAGGTCTGGGATGACTTTGTTGTGGCTGTCTGCCCACCAGCAGGTGAAGGCCCACGTGTTGGGGGCGCGTTTGGTGTTGTTGGTTGGTTTGGGCCGGGTGGTGTTGGAGTAGTACTTGGTGAGTGTTCCGTTGGAGATGACGAACACTTGCACGTAGTCGAAGAGTCCGTGGCCTGCCCAGAGGGATTGGTTTTGGTAGCGGGCTATTTGGTTGAACGCTTCGCGGAGGTTGACTCCGCGGCGTTTGAGTTCGATATGGATGAGTGGCAGCCCGTTGACGAGGATGGTGACGTCGTACCGGTTGGAGTGGGTCGCGGAGCCTGGGGTGGTTCCGGCGTCGACGGTGTATTGGTTGATGACTTGGAGTTTGTTGTTGTGGATGTGGGTTTTATCAAGCAGCCGAATGTTTTTGGTGGTTCCGTCTTCGCGTTGTAGCAGTTGGGTGTTGGCGTTGTGGAGCCGCCAGGTTTTTTCTTTGGGTCCTTCGTTGGCGCTGGCAATGGAGGTTTCGAAGAACGTTTTCCATTCGGCGTCGGTGAATTGGATGTTGTTGAGCGCTTCGAGTTGGGTGCGGAGGTTCGCGATGAGGGCAGCCTCGTCACGGATGTCAGCGTATTCGTAGGCTTGCGCCTGGAGTTGTGTGATGAGGGCGTCTTCGAGTTGCGCTTCAGACTGGTAGGCGTCCGATGTGCTGGTGTCGGCTTCGTAGGTGGCGACGACGGTGGCTTCATCACTGACCGCGATGGGCGCGATTGTGCCGCGGCTCAGTTTCTCAAGTGCGGACTTCTCCATGCCTGCCATTCCCCTACCCTGCCGTTATCGCGAACTGAAGTGGAAGCGGGTTTATGCCGCTTCTGTTTCCAGTTCTTTGAATGTCAAGAGTTTGTCTCGATAGTACTCATACTGCTTCCGACGAGCCTCAATCTCGGCAGGCAAACCGGACGACAAGTCGTTCACCAAAGCATCAAACTTGTCGAGGTGGGCCGCAATCTTTTTCTGCTCCGACACATTCGGAACTGGAATCTTGAACCGAGCAAAACGCTTCCACTCGATTGAGTTGACGGAACCGCCATGCTTGGTGGCTTTCAAAAGGATCTGGCGCCCGTATGCGTTTAGCGCATGAAAAACATACCGAGCGTCAACATTCCCCTGGGGTACAAGAGCTTTGAGGTCCTGGTTGATGGTCACTTCATTAGCTGCGATTGCAACGGGGAACCGTTTCGCCAAGATACTGGAACGTGTGACGACCAGGATGGCTCCGGCAGGAATGAGCCGCGCCCGTGCTGAGTTCATCGCGTCCATAGTGACAAAATCAATTGTTCTGTCTATATGCGAAACGCCCATGTCCTTGGGTGAGACCCATGGAATTGTTCCTTGGGCCCAGTATTTCTTCTCGCTCTTACTAGGTGTGCTTCCTCCATACCATTTCCCAAGGGAACCAAGCTCAACCCAGGTCACCCCCCCATTTTCAGGGAAGGTGAGTAGCTGGTCGCGGTAGTGCTCGTACTGCTTCCGGCGAGCCTCGAGCTCAGCTTTGAGCTCTGTTTCCAGCTCAGCCTCGAGCTCAGTAAAAAGATCAAGAATCTTAACGATCTCCCGCTGCACCTCAATCGGCGGAACCGGGACTAATAGTTTGTTAAGAACTCGCTGCGTTAGGCTAGGAACCCCGCCCGCAGTATTAAGCCTCTCCAACCTGCTCATGACCATGTAGTAATAGAAGAACTTAGGCAGGATTGTAGATTCATCAATAACTGTGTAATAACAAGTATCAACAGTCCAAACTGGACCATCTACATAGAAAACTGACGAAAGGGACCCTTTACGCGGTAAGAGTACCGTCTCGCCTACGTATGCGGGCTCGTTCACATGCGCGAGTATCCCACCAGATCCATAGACTGGAACTGGCCCTTCTTCTAGGTGTTTGTAGTCGCGTCCATTCTTGATTGTGGCTATTTCTGCCAAAGGAACAAACTGAATCCCGTTGGGGCAGAGCTCTTGGATCATTTGCTCGATGCGGTTCATTTGGTTGCACCTGCTTCGAGTTCGGCGACGATCGCGTCGATGCTGGTACGCAGCTCAGCCTGGCGCTTTACGATTTCCTCGATTTCGGCGTTCAACGCCTCAATGTCGATCTTTTCGCGGGTGTCTTCCATCTCCACATAAGAACTTACGGAGAGGTTGTAGTCGTTCGCCGCGATCTCCTCAGCGCTCGCCCGCTTGGAAACATACTGTTCCTCGCTGCGCTCCGCGACCATCTCAACGATCTTGTCGCGGTGCGAGGGCGCCATCACATTGTGTTTACCCTGCCGCACGAAGTCCTTCGACGCGTCAATAAACAACACGTCGTTATCCTTCTTCGACTTCTTCAACACGAGCACACAAACAGCAATCGTGGTGCCAAAGAACATGTCCTCCGGCAACTGAATCACCGCATCGACATAGTTGTTATCCACCAAGTATTTACGGATCTTCTGCTCCGTACCCCCGCGATACAAAACCCCAGGGAACTGCACCAACGCAGCCGTACCATCGACCGCAAGCCACGAGAGCACATGCATCGTGAACGCAAGATCTGCCTTCGTCACCGGCGCCAACACACCAGCAGGAGCGAACCGCACATCGTTAATCAGCAACGGATTATTCTTGCCCTCCCACCGCGTGGAATACGGCGGGTTAGACACAATCGCATCAAACGGCTGATCATCCCCATGCTGCGGATCAATCAACGTATCCCCATGCGCAATATTGAACTTGTCATAGTTCACGTCATGCAAAAACATGTTGATACGCGCCAAGTTATACGTGGTCAGGTTGATCTCCTGACCGTAATACCCCTGCCGCACACCATTAGGGCCCAGAACCTTCGCGAACTTAAGAAGTAGCGAACCCGAACCAACCGCCGGGTCGCACAAGTGGTCACGATGGATACAAGACCCCAGTGCGGAGCAGGGCCATCGAACAGCTTCGATACCGGCTATGAACTGGGATTTCCGGCTGCCGCGGACGTTTGGAGATTAGCCTGCTGTACCGCTGAGTATCTGGCACGTCGCTACCCGGCTGGCGTCCGTAGAGGGGGTGAACCAGTCGGGATCTCGCGCGCAAGAATAGACGCGGGGTCTCGACAAATGATGCGGGTAGCACCTCTACCTGTAGACGATACCGCTTGCTATTCGTTCTTGCAGGTGGGCCGACGACCATCTGCACTCCTAGTCAACTACAAAGCTTTTAGCAAGTTGGGGGTCAAGTCCCTTGTAGTGGTGTAACGGTGTTTTCCTCTCGTTTGGGGTTTTAGCCTGCGAGTGCGGGCATGTCGGCATCGGTCGTGGTTGTGGGTGTGGTGATCAGGTTGAGGCGGCTCTTGGCGAGGACTTCCAGGCCGAGGTAGCGGCGGCCTTCTGCCCATTCATCGGTTTGCTCGGCCAGGACGGCGCCGACGAGCCGGACAATCGCTTCCCGGTTTGGGAAGATCCCAACCGCATCGGTGCGGCGCCGGATCTCGCGGTTCAGCCGTTCGGTGGGGTTGTTCGACCAGATCTGCTGCCAGACCTCGGTCGGGAAGCTGGTGAACGTGAGAATGTCAGCGCGGGCGGCATCGAGGTGGTCTGCGACGTCGGGGAGTTTCTCGGCGGTGTAGTCCAGCAGCCGGTCGAACTGGGCGTGAACAGCATCGGAGTCAGGCTGGTCATAGACGGAGTGGAGCATGGCCTTGACCGCCGGCCACAAGCTCTTGGGAGTGATGCTCATCAGGTTCGCGGCGTAGTGAGTGCGGCAACGCTGCCAGACGGCACCGGGCAGGTTCGCCGCGATCGCTTCCACGAGGCCTTGGTGGGCGTCGGAGGTGACCAGCCGGACCCCGGACAGTCCTCGGGCGACCAGATCGGCGAAAAACTCGTTCCAGGCCGGGCCGGTCTCGCTCGTGGCGACCCGCATCCCTAAGACTTCGCGATGCCCGTCGGCGTTGACCCCGGTCGCGAGCATGACGACCGCGTTGACCACACGACCTCCCTCGCGAACTTTCATCGTCAACGCGTCGGCGGTCACGAACGTGAACGGCCCAGCATCGCCTAGTGGACGGTGTCGAAACTCGGCGACGTGCTCGTCCAACTCGGCGGCCATGCGAGAGACCTGGGACTTCGACAGCCGGTCGATTCCCAACGTCTTGACCAACTTGTCCATCCGGCGAGTACTGACTCCAGCGAGATAGCAGTCGGCAACAACAGTGATCAATGCGGACTCGGCGCGCTTGCGACGCTCCAGCAGCCACTCAGGGAAATAGGTGCCCTGGCGTAGTTTCGGGACCGCGATGTCCAAGGTCCCAACACGGGTATCGAGAGGCCGGTGGCGGTAGCCGTTGCGCTGGGCACGTCGGTCAGGATCTGGGCGGCCGTACTCGGCACCCGCAACCGCATCAGCATCCGCAGACAGCAACTCGTTGATCACAGTCTGCAACAGGTGACGCCTCGGCAAGCAGTTCGCCAAGCAGCCCGGCAGGGTCGACAATATGGGTAGCGGTCATCGTGTGGCCTTTCGCGAGTGAGTTGTAGGGGACGAAACTCGAGGATCACACGGTGACCGCCCTGCTGTCCAGCACGACCACCCCGCTACACCACTATGAGGGACTCAACTCCCTTGGTGATTAGTAGCGCCCTCGCTCATCAGCGAGATGCTGTTCGCAAATGATCCCACTAGCGCCATGTTCGCGACAGCACCACGTGTGCCAAACGTGTCGAGGTACTCCGATTCGAGCTGTGGGTTTAGGGCTTGGCGCCTGACACCGGGACCGCGTCCGCTAATCTGAGGTGTGTCTCAGCTGCCAACGATACGACGCATCGGCGGCAGCCACGAAATCGTGGAACCGTCCGGGCCGACTAGACAATTCCTTAGGCGTGCCGGTTTCGGCGACGATAGCACCGTCCGCTAAGGGTTCGAGGAAGACCACCTGATCGGCGCTATCTATGGTGGATAGTCTGTGCGCTACCACGATCACAGTGCGGCCCTCAGATAGTTGACTGATGACGTCGCTAATCGCCGATTCATTCTCGCCGTCCAGCGCCGAGGTAATCTCGTCGAGCAGCAGTATCGGAGCATCCTTGATGAATGCCCGAGCGATTGCCACTCGTTGGCGCTCACCTCCAGACAGGCTCTGCCCGGCAGGCCCCACTTCGGTATCCCAACCGTGAGGCAGCGCCTCAATCACCCGATCAAGTCTCGCCTTGCGAGCTGCTTCTTCCAACTCGGCGTCCGTCGCATTGGGACGGGCAATCCGCAGATTCTCCCGGATCGTGGTGTCAAACAGGTAGGTGTCCTGGAACACCATCGAGGTCAGCTCCATGATCCGCGTGGTTGGAATCTCGCGCACGTCCACCCCGCCGATGGTCACGCTACCGGCGTCGACATCCCAAAACCTTGCGGTGAGACGCAAGATCGTCGACTTCCCGGCCCCTGACGGCCCCACTAGTGCGGTGACTGCTCCCTGCGGGGCGGTGAGCGAGACATCGTCTAGGACAGGCCGGCCTGACTCGTAGGAAAACGACACTCCTCGGAAATCAATCGACGTCCCACGCGGTTCCCGTGCCTGCTCGGAATCAGGTTCGGCAAGTGGCGCGGCATCAAGGATTATTCCCATCTGGCGCAACGCCACTGCGGCGTTATCGACCTCAGATGCGTAGAGCGCGGCTTTTGTGAGCGGCAGCAGCATGCGCGCACTGACCGCCGCGATCACCAGATACGCAATCGGGTCCAGACGCGCTCCGGTCACGAACGACAGCCCCAAGGCGAGCACCACCGCGAAAGTCACGTTAGCGATGAGGTTGAATCCTTGGGCAGGTCGGCCCTTGATCCGAAGCCCGGCCAACGTCGCCTCAGAGTCGGCTTGCAGAGTCTCTTGTACGGGGTCCCACGACGTCGCGGCACCCGTGGCTCGAAGCACCGGTTGTAGCCTGGCGAACTCAATCAACCGGCCGGCTGCGGCGGCCGAGGTACGGTCTTCCATGTCATTGGCTCTGGTTGTTGCCGCCGACATTTTCCGCCACGTGAGAATAAACGGCAAGATCGACACTGCCATGACCACAGCTAACGGCCACTCAATGAATGCGGTGGCAACGAGCATCACCAACGGCACGATGAAGGCGTTGCACAGGTTCGGGATCACCATTGATGCCAGATGCGACAGGGTGTTGATCTCCTTGGATGTCGCATTAGCCACGTCCGCTTCGCGTTTGGCATTAAACCACCCAAGCGGCAGCTGCAAGACATGATCTGCTACGCGATCAATTAAGGTATCGCATACTTCATAGACGCTGATCCGATAGGAGCGGTACATCGCGAAGGTGTCGACCGTCACCGTGATCGCGCCGAGGATGGCAACGACGACGAGCCAGGTGCCAAGGGTTTCAGAGCGGGAGAATAATGCCCGAAGGAAGGGGATCATCAACGCCAGTGTGATGCCTTGTAGGACAGCGGAGAAGGCGAACCAGCCCACCAACGTACGCAACTCGGCCCTGTTGACGACCCTGATCATTAGGTTCCACATGAGCGTGTTTCTCCTTAGGCCATGTAATGGAGTTCTTGGGCCCGCCACATCTCGCTATAGGTCCCCGCTTGGTCGACCAAGTCCTCGTGCCTACCACGCTGAGTGATGTGGCCGTCCTCAATCACGAGGATCTGGTCGGCGTCTCGGATGGTGGCGAGTCGATGCGCGATGATGATCACCGTGCGCCCGGATGCCAAGGTGCTGAGCGCTTCGTGGATCGCACGCTCCGACTGGGGGTCTGCTTGCGCGGTGGCCTCGTCGAGAATCAAGATCGGCGCATCCTGCAAGTATGCTCGCGCCAGGGTGATGCGTTGCCGCTCACCGCCCGAGAGGAAGCCACCAACCTCGCCAAGCACGGTGTCATACCCCTCGGGCAGACGCATAATGCGATCGTGGATGCATGCCGCACGGGCTGCTGCCTCGACCTCGGCGCGCGTTGCCGACGGTTTCGACAGCGCGATATTGGTATGGACCGAATCGTTCGACAACGTTACGTCCTGTAGGACGATCGCGACGCGGGAAAGTAGCCACGAAAAACTCGCCTCGCGCACATCCACACCGCTGATGCGTACCACGCCATCATTGACGTCGTAAAAGCGCGCAATCAGCCGGGCCAGTGTGGACTTCCCTCCGCCCGACGGGCCCACCAGAGCCGTGACCGTTCCGGGCTCAGCCGTAAAGGAGACACCGTGCACAACGGGCACGTCAGGCTCGTAGGAGAAGGAAACCTCACAGACCTCAACTTGGCCGGGGTTTGGGCCCTCTTCTTGGGTGCGGCTGCCTTCGGGCATGGGTTTCTCGGAAAGTAGCTCTGCCGTGGTGCGAGCCGCCAGCTGCGACTCATAGATATGCTGCATCAGACCGACTAGCACCGTGAACCCCTCCGGGATACCGGGAGCGATCAGGAAGAATGGCAGCGTCGCCGACAGCGTGCTCCAATCCTGTGCGACGAATAGCGCCGCCAGTAACGCGACCGTGACGAAGACCGTGGCTGGACGCAGTAGCGAACCGAGCAGACTAATCGCTCTGCCGGAGCGACGAACCCAGTCGAAGGAGATGGCAGAAAATTGCTGGCGGGCGGCGTTAAAGCGCGTTCGGGTCGCATCGGTGGCCTGGAAATTCTTGATCTCCTTAATGCCCTCAAGCATTTCGACGGTGGCTGCGGCCAGCGCGGTCTGGGCATGTCCGAATCGCTCGGTGATATCGCTATAGCCGCGCATGGTCGTGCTGACGATGATCACGATCGCTACGGCCCACGTTCCAAAGAGCGCGAGCGCCAGTCGCCAATCGACCCACACGAGATACCCGAGGCCTACGACCATCGAGACCACGGCGTTGGTGACATCACCGGGAACATGCGCAACGAGAGTATGGATGGCTGCGGTATCGTCACACACCATCTTGCGGATGGCCCCGTGCGGCACCTGCGAGACCCTACCCAAGGGCAAACTGCCCAGCGCTTGGACCACATTGCCGCGCAACCGATGTCGGAGCTTGGCTTCTGCCTCGTGGGTGACACCCAATCCAAACAGGTAGAGCAATTGGCCCACGAACAGCGAAAGCACCGCTATCACGGCCCAAACCCACGGCTTTCCGGTCCAGCCGGTGCGCACCTGCCCGTCAAGCCAGATCGCGGCCATGTTGTGTAAGGCGACGAACGGCACCAGCGTGACGATAGCGCCTAAGGCTGTGAGGACTGCGGAAAGGACCATCGCGCCCTTGGCCGGGCGGATTAGTGCGGCGACGGAAATACTCACATCGGGCTCCTGTCGAGTCGAGTCTTTCGAAACGTTCATTGGCGCCACCACCACAGCAACGCAGTAACGGCCCAAAGGAGGCCCACCAGGCACCAATCTCGCACCTGCCACGGCGTGTGTTGGAGTTCCGTGCGCCGCGGATAGGCGCTAAAGCCACGTGAATCCATCGACAGGGCAACCCGTTCGCCGTGCTGGACGGCGAGGATCGCCAGCGGCACGAGGGAACCCACCCATCGAATTGCGGGCGCTAACGGCCCCCATGATGCCCCAATACCCCGCAATGCCCGCGCTGTGCGCAACAGCTGGAAATCTCGCCGGAAACGAGTGACGAAGGCGACAGCCGCAGTTCCCGCCGCAGTGACCCGATAGGGAAGCTTGAACGTCGTCGTCAACGTGCGAAGCAGCGCTTCCGGATGAGTGCTGATGCCTGAAAGCAGCATGAGGGACAACAGTGCCCCGATACCGCTCGCTGCCGCAAGCTCGCCACCGTAATTGTAGAGTGGGCTGACCTCTTCAATGGTGTAGTTGTAGCGGAACACCGGCAGTAGCACAGCTGCGATGACCCAGGGTGCTAGCAGTGACATGACCGTTCGAGCGCGACTCGCTCTCGCGGCTACCATGGCCAGGCTCGCTGCGATGAGCACTCCAACATTGACGGCCGGGTCCTTGCATACGAACACCATGACCATCGCCGGGATTAGCGCCAATAGCAACGTCACAGGATTGAACGATGAGAAGAGTCCACGGGGCACGGACGGCGAAGGCGGGTTCGCTGGTGCTGCGGATGCGGTGTATTCACGAGTTTCGCTAACGACAGCAGGTAGCGCGATGATGTGGCTGCAGCGTGATAGGGCAAGTTCTAGGTCGTGGGTGGCCATGATGACGGTTCTGCCCTCAGCGCGCAGTTCGTCGATGAAGGCCATGAGTTCGCAGGTATTCGCCCAATCCTGGCCGTACGTGGGCTCGTCAAGGACAATCACATCGCGGCTCTCGGCGACCATCGTAGCCACCGATAGTCTACGAATCTGGCCGCCTGAGAGAGTCAACGGGTGTTGGTCTCGATACTGGGAGAGATGGAATTGCTCCACAATAGCCTCGGCTTTAGACGCGGAAACATCCCCCGTGGAGATTTCGCCAGCCACGGTAGAACAAACCATCTGATGTTCCGGGTTTTGAAACACGTAGCCGACCTGGTGCCGCCCTCGCCGCACAACCTCTCCGCAGACCGTAGCGCGTTGTGCCTTTGATGGTATGAGACCCGCCAGCGCCGCGAGCAGGGATGTTTTGCCTGCGCCATTCGGCCCTATAAGCGCGATAAACTCGCCACCCCGTAGCCGCATAGAGATAGCTGGGGAACGTCCGGGAACACAGAAATCTGCCAGCTCTACCGTGGCGCTGCCTCCACCGTCGAGCGTGTCAATCGCATCGATGGTTTCCCATCCTGCTTCGGTGCGCCTCTGATATTGCACCGAATCACCACAGATATCCGTGATGCGGGGAACTCGAATGCCCGCCTGCTCACAGGTCAAGGCGTGGTGCGGGGATTCGTCGCGTAACGCACGGGGCAGCCACACTCCGCATGCCTCAAGTTCCGCGGTATGACTGAGAAAAACCTCATGTGGAGTTCCCTGCGCGATCACCGCGCCCTGCGCGTTGAGCGCTATGACGTGATCGCACAGGGGTAGGACCGGGTCGAGGTCATGGTCGATCACCACGATGCCCACGCCATCGCTAACCAGCTGTTGGATGACGCTGTAAAACTCGTCCGTGCCTTGCGTGTCAATCATCGATGTTGGCTCATCGAGGACTAGTAAGCGGGGCTGCATAGCCAGTGCTACCGCGATCGCTAGGCGCTGGCGTTGGCCGCCCGATAATCTCCATGGGCTCTCCCACAGCTTGGTCTCCAGACCAACCGCAGCCAATGCCTCGCGTACCCGTCGATCAATCTCAGGAACAGGCAGGCAGAGGTTCTGCAGCGCAAACGCGACATCGTCATACACCGTACGGGTAATGACTGCGGCATCCGGATTTTGTCCCACGTAGGCGACATTGGTAGCGATCAACTGGACCGTGGCGTCGGCGATTTCGGCGCCGGCAATTTGAACGCTGCCGGAGTATTCGGACGGCAGACAGTGGGGCACAAGGCCGCACACGGCTCGGACGAAGGTAGTTTTACCGCATCCAGAGGGCCCAATGACGGCCGTTACCTGACCGCTCAGGTGGACCAGGCTTGGACGTTGCAGCACCCACCGGTCCTGACCCAAGTAGTGAACGGAAAGATCCTCAACCGCCAGGAGCGCCCGCGCGGACTCGCTCACAGACCGTTGCTCGCTGCTCAAAGTGGAGGCCAGCCTTTCACTCACGATGGTCTACGCCTACGCCTGCATTGTTGAGCAAACGGGTTAGTCCGACGACGGCCAAACCGCCAATGACGGACGACGTGACTCCCACCAGCACGATCAGTCCCGATACCGAGATTCCCACCGCGTGCTTGAGCAGCGTGAGGTACAACAGGCTGTTAAATGCCCCGAAGAATGCGGCGGAGATCAGATACGCCCACCACGTCCACTTCCGGTACAGCATCAACGCCATGGGAAACTCAACCAGGAGCCCGCCAATGACGTTACCGACAATCGCGGCAGGCCCAGTGGGAGTAGTAAATACGCTCACAACTCCGATGATCAGCGCGGCCAGCAGCGAAGCGCCCGGCCTTCGCACAACGGCCAGAGGAAGGAGGTAGGGAATGACCCAAAGTCCGAGAAGGGACACCCCGAGCCAGACTGCGCTCTGCGAAGCCGCACCCGCCGGCGCGGTGTAGTTCAGTGGGATGAGGATGATGAGGCCGACCACCGACAGGGAGGCCACCATCATGAGATTTCGGGTACCTAGAATTGAGTCGGTTAATCCTCCGCGAGCTGAGCGTCGAACCGTACCGGATCGGTCTGTCACAGCAAACCCCCTTTCACTTAGGTTAGCCTAACCTAACTCTCGACTGGGGTCAAGTCCCTTGAGCTAGACGTTGAGCCCACGCAGAGACGCAGCTCGAGGGGTTTCTCGGCTCTTCACGAACGAGGGTGTAGGTGGGGTCTGAAGCCTCCGGCTTCGAGCAGGTTGCGCGCGACGTAGTTCGTGAGGTTCCTGAAGCCGAGCGCGGAGCCGCGGAGGTGTTCGAGTCGGCCGTTGATCGCCTCTGTTGGCCCGTTCGATGTGCCGGGGCGGTCGAAGAACGCGAGGATGTCGGTGGCGCGCTGGCCCATGGTGCGGCCGAGCCGGCGGATCTCTACGAGCGCGGCGGGGACGCCGGTGGTGATCGCATCGAACGCAGCGTGCATCATCTGTTTGGCCTTCTTCTTGTCGGGTTCCCGGTAGGCGGCGACGATGCGCTGGTAGATACCCCAGGTCGCTTCGACTTCGATGTGCTCTTCGATCGCGGACACAGCCTCCAGGCGGGCGGTCTGTTTCTCGGTGAGCAGGTCCGCGCCGGTGTGCAGGGTGCGGCGCGCTTTGTAGAGCGGGTCACCGGCGCGGCCGCGATGCCCGACCGTGTCCTGCTGCACTCGGCGTCGGCACTGGTCCAACGCGTCGCCGGCGAGGCGGACAACGTGGAAGGGGTCCATGACCGGGACGGCGTCGGGGAGTTCTTCGGCGGCGGCCGTCTTGAAGCCTGCGACCCCGTCCATCGCGACGACTTCGATCCGCTTGCTCCACTCGGGTGGGCGCGCCGCGAGCCATTGCTTGAACACCGCCTTCGAACGACCCTCGACCATGTCCAGCAGCCGCGCGGGGCCGGTCTTGTCGCGGGCCGGGGTGAGGTCGATGATCACGGTGACGTACTTGTCACCGAGGCGGGTGTGCCGCCAGACGTGCTCGTCGACGCCGATCGTGGTGACCCCGTCGAACCGACCAGGATCGTCGATGAGTCGACGCTTGCCCTCCGCGAGCACCGCAGTGTTCGCGGCGCTCCAGGAAACCCCGAGACCCGCGGCGACACGGGTCACGGTGAGGTGGTCGATGACGATGCCCCGCAGCGCCCACTCCACGCCAAGGCGGGAGATCTTCGCTCGTGGCGCGGCGGCGCGAGTCATGTCCTGCCGCCACGTCCGTCGGCAGTGCGCGCACCGGTAGCGGCGGACCCGGACCAGAAGCGTTGTCGGCCTATGCCCGAACGGCTCATGCGCGAGTCGACGCGTCACCGTGTCCCGCGACACGCCCTCCGCCCCGCACTTCCGACACCAGGGGTCCACCTCGACCGGCCGACACTCGATCATCGCCCGGTCCCGCTCGATCAGCTGGCCGACCGCTTCGAGTCCGAGTTCATCCAGGCGGCAGAACGTGGTCAGGTCAGGGGTCGCGAAAGTAGAGTGGAGCACGTCGAGGTCTTTCGGGATGGCGAGCGTGAAGAACTTCCATCATCCGGGAGACCTCGACCCCTACCCGGCCACCGACGCGCTCACCCGACTACACCCTCGTTCGCGAAGAGCCGATCTGGTTCTTTGAAATCCGTCATGACCTTCGCCGACAGCACTATGGGGCTGAGCTTGCAAGGCATCTGATCAGCCACTACGCAGGTTACCCCTTGATCGCTTTCTCCGAAGGCGCTGACGAGTTTTGGGTAGGAATTGGCTGGCACTATTACCCGCGTAAAGACGGGGATCCCCATTACCGCAAGCTCTTCGTTTCCCGGAAGATCGGCCCATGACCCTCGCTCGCTGGAAGTGAACCAGTCAAGCGGCTAAATCGTAGTTGGCGCGCGTTTGTATCCGTTGTGACATGAAAGTTTCATACACACGCTGCACGCTGTCCTTACCGATCACCGTCAGGCGCGCCAACAGCTCGCTGACTTCCTGCGGCGTGTAGTACTCGCCGCCAGACTTACCGGCCTGGGAGGCGTACATCTGCATGAGGAATTCGTAGGCGTCACCGAACATGTCGATGCCCTCATCGTGCAGCTCGCCCATGTCCAGCTCACCGATCGCGTTGAGCAGCTTGCGCAGCTTCTCGTTACGGCGTTCCACCGTGTTACCCAAGCGGGTCGAGTTCACATCAAGATCATCGAACAGGCCCTTGAGGTCGTCCTCACTCGCATGACCCACCGACGAACCCTCGATACTTTGGAAGACCTTCTCCAGGGTCTCGTTCAGATTCTCATCCTGCGCCGCCCGCTTACGCACATTCACGAACAGCTGCGAGGGAAGGATGAAGAAACCCTTCTCATCCACCATCATTTGGCGGATCGGCTCAGCCTGCTCATCCGTCAGGTCCGCATAGCTGAACCCCTCACCCTCATTCTTTTCGATGAAGGTCGCGAGGTTCTCCGAAATGAAGCGGTAAAACAACATCCCGAGCACATAGCTCTTAAAATCCCAACCGTCCACCGCACCACGGAGCTCGTTCGCAACCTCCCAAATAGTTCTGTGCAAACGGTCCCGCTGAACCTCACGCGACAAAGAACCCACAACAACCCCTCACAACCCAGGCACGCGAATGGAAGCCAAAAGAAAGCTTTCTGACAGGATATGCCAGCGTGTGACGGCGGGCTCGGTGGGCGCGCGGTGGTGGGACGCGAGGGTGAGGTGGGCGATGGCGGGGATACGAAGCGGTGGCTTGCAACCATGCCTCGCGCGCCAGACCCCACGCGTAGGGTGGTTGGCGTGAGTACATCTAAGAATGTCCTTGTCATTGGCGGCCACGGACGAGTTGCCCTGCGCACCCTGCCGTTGCTGACCAAAGCCGGCCACAACGTCGAGGCCCTCATCCGGAAGCCCGAATATGAGGCGGACATCGTAGCCCTCGGCGCACGGCCTCGCATCGCCGAGATGCTCGACTTCGACGACGCCGCGTGGGATGAGCTGCTACGCGACAAAGACGTCGTCATCTGGGCCGCGGGCAACGGCGGCCGCAACGGTGTCGACCAGACCTACGCCATCGACCGAGACGCCGCGATCGCATCGATCGATGCCGCCACCCGTGCCGCTAGCAAGCCCCGCTACCTCATGGTGAGCTTCGCGACCTCGTTCGTGCACCCCATCGACGAAGAAGACCCCTTCCACCACTACGTGCTGGCCAAGCGTGCCACCGACGAGCACCTGCAGGGCACGAGCCTGGACTACGCCATCGTTGGCCCGGGGCTCCTCACCGATGAGGATGCGCCCGCCGGTATGCAGCGTTTCAATCCGAACAACGGTGTACCGGAGAGCACGGAAACTAGCCGGGAACTGGTTGCGCAGGTGCTGGCGCATCTGGTTGACGTAGAGCAGCTTCCAGAGGAACGGTTCATTGCGTTCAAGGACGGGCAGGACCCAGTAGCGAGCCTCTGAGCCAGGTCCTGCTGAGCTGGTTTCAGTACCAAACGACGGTGCCGGGCGGCCGATCACCTAGGTGACGGCACTCGGCACCGTTGCTGTTAACGGGTAGGTGCAATGGCTTCACCAAGCCATCAGCATCGCCTGCACTGGATCCAAAGGGATCCATTTTCGGCCACATAAGCCTAGAACTCTCAATGGAACACCCACACGCATTGCCTTTTGGATCCAATCGTGGGAATATTCCTGTGATGTCACCCACATCGCGCGGGTGATTAATGAAGCGGCCGCATCCCGCTAGCAGCCGCCCCATCATTCGAATGATTGTGAGCGAATCATGACCCTCCTCGGCCTCTTAGGCATCCTCGCCGGGCTCGGAACGATGATCCTTCTAGCGTTCCGCGGCCTCGGCATGGTCCCCGCGACCCTCGCCGCCTCGCTTGTCGTCATCCTCTTCAACGGGATGAACGTCTCCGACGCACTCGTTCAAGGTTTCGGCCAAACAACCGCGAACTACGTCGCCAACTACATCGTGCTGTTCTTCCTCGGAACCCTGTTCGGAGAACTGCTCAGCCGTAGCCTCGCCGCGAAATCCATCGCCCTCCAGGTCCTCCGGATTCCGCTCAAGCACAAGGCACTGCTGGTGGTGGTCCTCGCTGCGGCGATCCTCTCCTACGGCGGCGTCAACTTGTTCGTGACCGTCTTCTCGATCTACCCGATCGCGCTTGTCCTGTTCAAAGAGGAAGACATCCCCAAGCGCCTCTTCCCCGCCGCGCTCTTCCTCGGCTGCGCCAGCTTCACCATGGTCTCGATGCCCGGCACCCCGGCCATCCAGAACCTGATCCCCGCGAAAATCTTCGGTACCACCTCCTACGCGGCTCCGGTCATGGGCATCATCTGCTCGATCGTGATGTTCATGCTCGGCATGCTGTGGCTGCGCTTCTCCCAGAAGCGCCTCGCCGCAAAAGGCATCGGCTTCGTGCCAGGCTCCCGCGATGACATGAGCCGCATCGACATCTCCGACCGCACCGGTGTTCCGGGTTTCTTCCGCTCGGTCATCCCGATCGTGGTGGTCATCGGCCTCATCTTCACGCTCAACCCGATCCTTGAAACCGTCTTCGCCGTCAACATCGCACTGGCGGCGGGTGTGCTGATCACCATCATCCTGCACTTCCCTAAACTCAAAGACGGGATGCTGGAACGGTTCAACAACAGTGGGCAGGACAGCCTCATCGCCCTGATGAACACCGCGGTCGTGGTCGGTTTCGGCGGCGTCGTCGCGATGTCCAGCGGCTTCAATTCCGTTGTCGAATGGGCCATGAGCCTCGATATGAACCCAATGATCTCCGGCGCAATCGCCGTGGCAACCATCTCCGCCGCAACCGGTTCCGCATCCGGCGGCCTGCAGGTGTTCTCCGATGCGCTCGGCCCTGAATACGTCGAACTCGCCAAGGCGGACGGCATCTCGCTGGACGCAATGCACCGCGTCCTCGCGATGTCCGCAGCGGGCCTTGACTCGATGCCATACAGTGGCGGCTACATCACCGCGATCACTGTCACCCAGCTGACGCACCGCGAATCGTACGGCTACTTCTTCGTGACCAACATCGTCATCACATCGATCGGCGCGGTTCTCGGCATCATCCTCTACCTGGGCCTCGGCATAGCCTGACCTAACTTAGCGACATGAGTTTAATTTCGGGCCCGTGGGGCTGTGACCTGGGGTTTTGTATTCCAGAACGGTGGTTTTGAGATACCGGTCAGGTGGTATCCGCGAGGAAGGTCCGGGCTACCTCAAGGGTGTTCGATCTTGGGATCGAGGATCCGGCGCGGCAGTAATCAGCGCTGCCAGGTCCTGGGAGACAGTCCCAGGACCTGGAGCCTGCGCACACTGTCGAAGCCCACGATGAGTGGATCAACCAGCATCGGTCAACGCTGGTTGCGGCTTAGAACACCAAGAAGAAGATCCTCTATGAAATCGGACCTTGACAAGAGGCTATACGCACACCAGTGTAAAAGTGACGGAAACGTCGCGTCACCAACCACTGTAGGAGTGATGAGCATGGACACCCCCACCCCCGCCGAAGTCGTCGGCAGCTACTTCCAGAATCTCGCAGACGGTAACGTTGAGCAGGCGATGGCCGCCCTGGATCCGAAGGTCGAATGGCACCAACCTGGCCAGAACCGGTTCTCCGGCTTGCACCGCGGTCCGGAAGCCGTCGGCGCCCTGATCGGCGGGATGATGGAGGTCAGCCAAGGTACCTTCGCGGTAGCCCCGGCCGGTCCCCTGATGACGAACGGCGACGTCGTCGCCGCCCCGGTGCGCTTCACGGGCCGCCGCGACGGCGAGACGTTGGACCAAGCCGGCCTCGACCTACTCACCGTCTCCGAGGGTCGGATCACGCAGGTGCGACTGTTCTCTTCGGACGGGCCGGCAGAAGACCGTTTCTGGGGTCAGGCGTGAGAAACAGTGCCGGGCTGTGATGAACTGCTCCCCATTAGTTGGACTGAGAAATCAGTTACCGACTAGTGGGGAGCAGTTTTATGCATTCAGATGAACCTGAAAGCTAAGATCAGACGCCGCCCCACGTGGTTATCACGTCAGTTAGCTTCCGCGCTGTTTCTCTAGCCAGTTGCTACGCGGGCCAGCCGCTTTTTACTCTGACGGGAAGCGGGTATTCCACAGCTTCACATCGGCTTCGCGTTCATATGCCTTGCCGTTCGGGAAGCTCACCAGCTCGAACTGCATGCCCCACGGCGCCTGGAAATACACCCACCGCTGGCCTTCACTCGCCGCCGAACTAGCTACCGGCTCGCCCTGAACTTTCACGCCGTTGGAGCGAAGCCACTCCACCGCGGCATCGAGGTCATCCACATAGAGCGCGATGTGGTGGCCACCGATGTCGCTATTCTTAGGCATAGTCTGCACCTGGTCAGGCGCTTCGTAGTGGAACACCTCGAAATTAGCTCCCGTGAAGCAACGGTAGAAACGGATCTGCTTCATGACCGCATCCGGATGCACGTTGAGATTTGTCTGCATCAACTCCGGATTAGCCGGGTACGGGCCCAGCGAGTACACGTACTCGCACCCCAAGATGCGGGTCAGGAAATCGTGTGCCTCGTCGATGTCAGGGACCGTGAACCCGATGTGGTCCGTGCCCCGCAGTCCAGGGATTCCTCGAGTGGGTTCAGAGCTAGGCACAGTCATTCCTTTCATACTTAGATGCAGGGCAGGCGGGCGCTGCTGAAAACAGAGCTTTCGAAAAGGCGTTACCGAAAACAGCGTCACTGAAAAATGCCAGGCGTATCCGCCAACGCGAGGCGGGTTTTGCGGATGTGCATCGCCATCAAGTCTTCAGCTGCATCGACGTCGCCTCGGGCGATGGCTGATAACAGCAGCCGGTGCTCAATGAACGTCTCTTCCAGACCTTTATCCCACTGCAGCTCAACGAAGGCACGGCGATAGTGCTGAGTCGTGTTCCACAAGCGCACCACCATGGATCGCAGGGTGTCTACCGGCGGACCTTCGAAGGTCTTCAGGTGGAACTTCCGGTCAAGGTCCACGAACTCCTCGACGGTTTCAGCCTGCTCAACGGCCTCGGCGACTTTCTCAATCTCGCTCAGCGACTCCGCGTTATGAAACGGGACCGCGAGCCCTAAGAGAAGCGGTTCAAGGCGTTCGCGGATCCGATAGCTTTCCTCAAGCTCCGCCGGACTCATGGATGCAACCCACGCACCCGTGGAAGCCACAAGGCGAATCAGTCCACCGGATTCAAGAATGCGGAGGGCCTCGCGGATCGGTAGGCGGCTCACTCCGAACTCCTCGGCGATGGCCTCCTGGCGAATCCTCTCCCCCGGAAGAAGGTCTCCCTTAAGGATCCTTGCTCTCAACTCTGCTGCGATCCGCTCGCTTGCAGACTGTGTTTCTCGACTCGCCATTGCCTACCTTTATGCGAAACCAGTGCGATTCTCTATCTGAAATCTTAGCCAGCACCCATCTTGGATCCAAACAGTTAAAACACAGACTTCCGCCGCCTTGCACCGAATTCGACCCTCACTTTACCTCGCGAACATAGATCACCAGCTGACAAAACAGCTGATAACCGCTAAATGATGCCCCTCTAGACGGATGTCTACTTGACGAAGGGCAGCCACAAACGCTCCATCGCACACCGCGCTGCAACTGAGCCAACCAGCCTCAACCATATTGTGATTGGATCCATTCGGATGTAGCCTTAGTCACAACCGCCACCTGCAGAACCTTAAGGAGAGCTCATGCCAGAACTGAGCGATGTGAGCGTCAGCACTGACGCCAAAGTCCTGAAAACAACGCAAGAAGACTGGGATGCCGCAAGCCCCGAGCTTCTGGAGACCATGCTCGTGCAGATGCGCGCTGTCCGCGCCTTCGAAGAAGCCGTCCTCGCCGCCGCAGGTGAAGGCCTCGTTCACGGCCCGGCCCACTCCAGCATCGGGCAGGAAGGTGCCGCTGTCGGTTCCGTGCTGGCCTTGCGTCCAACCGATGGCGTGAACGGCACGCACCGCGGCCACCACCAGTTCCTCGCTAAGGGGCTTTCCTATCTCCGCCCCGAGGGCATGACCGTGGTTGATGGCATCAAGGGCGACGACCTCGTCGAGTTCATTCACCGCACCTTGTCTGAGATCTTCGGCCTCGCCGCTGGCTTTAGCGGCGGACGCGGCGGCTCGATGCACCTGCAGTGGCTAGAGGCAGGAGCGCTCGGCACCAACGCCATCGTCGGCGGCGGCGTTCCACTGGCCGCGGGCAACGCGTGGGCACAACGCCAAGATGCCAAGGTACAAGGGTCTGAGGACATGGGCGCAACCGTCACGTACTTCGGCGACGGCGCCTCCAACATCGGCTCCACGCTTGAAACCTTCAACCTCGCCGCGGCATGGAAGCTGCCGCAGTGTTTCTTCCTCGAGAACAACCTCTACGCCGTCTCTACCTTCATTGAGGACGTCACCGGCGAACACAACCTCGCGGCACGCGGCCCAGGGTTCGGCATCCGTTCCTTCCAGGTGGACGGCATGGATCCACTCGCCGTGTACCTCGCGCAGCAGAAGGCCGTTCAGCACATGCGTGCAGGCAACGGCCCAACCCTCATCGAGGCTGAAACCTACCGGTTCTTCCACCAGAACGGGCCATTCCCAGGCTCCGCATTCGGTTACCGCACCAAGGACGAAGAAACCAAGTGGCGCGAACGCGACCCCATCACGCGCGTGGCCCGCGAAATGATCCGCCGCGGACTCATCACGGAAGAACAGGACCGCGACCTCGAACAGCGCATCAAGGCCTCGATCGACGAAGTCCTGGACCGCCTCGTCGAAAAGGACCCGGAGTCCAAGCGCGACAAGCGCCGCGTCATCCCGAGACTCTGGCCAGACACCGCCGGGGTGGACGACCACATCCGTTCCGACGCCAAGCTCCACGAGGTCGTGACCGGCCCCGAGAAGCCTGACGCGAGCGCGCCTACGCGTTCCGAGCGCTTCGTTGACGCGATCGCAGACACGATCCGTTACCGCATGGAAGAAGATCCGGGCGTCGTGGTCCTCGGTGAGGACGTGCACCGCCTCAAGGGCGGAACCAACGGCGCAACCAAGGGGCTTTCCGACCAGTTCCCGGACCGTGTTCTGGGCACGCCGATCAGCGAAAACGCCTTCACTGGGCTTGCTGGCGGGTTGTCGATGACCACCCGCTACAAGCCGATCGTCGAGTTCATGTACTCCGACTTCATGTGGGTTGCCGCTGACCAGGTGTTCAACCAGATCGGCAAGGCCCGCCACATGTTCGGGGGCCAGTCGGCGATGCCGGTGGTGCTCCGCTCGAAGGTCGCGATGGGTGCCGGGTACGGTTCGCAGCACTCAATGGATCCTGCCGGCGTCTTCGCGACCAACCCGGGCTGGCGCGTCGTCGCGCCGTCGACCGCGGCTGACTACATCGGCCTCATGAACACCGCACTTGACCTTGAGGATCCGGTGCTTGTCCTCGAGCATGTGGACCTCTACGGGCAGAAGGAAGACATCCCGGACGTCGATCCGAACTACCGCCTCCCGCTCGGTACGGCAGCCGTGCGCCGCGAAGGCAAGGACGTCACGGTGTTGTCCTACCTCAACATGGTTGGCGTCTGCTTGGCGGTCGCTGATTCGCGCGACGACCTCGATGCGGAAGTCATCGACCTGCGTTGGCTCGACCGCGCAAGCATCGACTGGGACACCATCGAAAAGTCAGTCAAGAAGACCAACAGCGTCCTCATCGTCGAGCAGGGTTCGCAAGGCACCTCCTACGGTGCATGGCTCGCGGATGAAATCCAACGTCGCCTGTTCGATTACCTCGACCAGCCTGTTCAGCGGGTCACCGGCCAGGAAGCCAGCCCGTCCATTTCTAAGGTGCTCGAAGCCGCCGCGAACGCCGATGCGAACGATGTTGCCGCTGGATTCGACGAAGTAGCCCGCGGCCTGGGCCTCAACTGATTGGAAGTAAACCGATGGCATATGTAATCACCATGCCGGCGATTGTCGCCGACGCAGAAGATGCGGGTCTCGCCAGCTGGGCTATCTCCGTTGGCGACGAGGTAACTTCAGGTCAGCACCTCGCCGATATCGAAACCGAAAAAGCCACCGTTGAGCTCAACGCGGAGGACTCCGGGACCGTAGCACGCCTGCTCATTGAGCCGGGCGCCGTCGTTGAGGTCGGGGCGCCGATCGCTGTTCTCTCGCAGGCCGGCGACGACGATGGCGCCGTCGAGGCCGCTCTTGCGAAAGCGGGGGTCGGGTCCGATGATGCGGGGTCTACCCACGATGCGGGGGCTGCTGAAGAGGCAACAGCCACCCAGGCAGCTACTGGCGAGGAAAATGCCGAGCCCGCTGCTGAGCAGGGTACCGGCCAGGCAGACACGAGGCAGGGTTCCGGCCAGCGCTCCGGGGAGCGGCTTTTCGCTTCCCCGCTTGCGCGTCGTTTGGCTAAAGAAAAGGGACTCGACCTCAACGGCATCGAGGGTACCGGCCCATCGGGCCGGATCACCCGCCGCGATGTCGAAGCGGCCGCCGCAGCGGCGCCAGCTGAGGCATCTCAGACCGCCACGTCGGGAACCCAGCCGGCAACCGCATCGGGCGCCACTGCAGAAAAGAACGCCGTAGAAGGCAACGCCGCGCAAGACAGCACCGCGAAAGAGAACTGGACCGAAGAAGCCGCCTCGCCTATGCGTAAGGTGATTGCGCGGCGCCTGACGCAGTCCGTCAACGAGATCCCGCACTTCTACCTCACCGGCGATGTCCAGGTGGACAAGCTGCTCGCGTTCCGTAAGGAAGTCAACACTGCCCGCGCGGAATCCGAAGGCAAGATCACGGTCAACGATTTCATCCTGCTGGCCATCGGCCGTGCTCTCGCGGAGATGCCGGAGGCGAACTCCACGTGGCACGACGGCACGATCCGCCGCCACAAGACCGCCGACGTCGCGGTTGCCATCGCAACCGAGAAGGGCCTGCTCACGCCGGTCATCACCGATGTGGGCTCGCGGACCCTGGGGTCCGTCAGCGCCGCTGCGGCCGACTACAAGAACCGCGCTGCTGAGGGGAAGATCCGCCAGCACGAGCTTGAAGGCGGTTCGTTCTCGGTGAGCAACCTCGGGATGTTCGGTACGCGGGAATTCTCCGCGATCATCAACCCGCCTCACGCGGGGATCCTCGCGGTCGGCGCGGCCGAACAGCGGCCTGTTGTCCGCGACGGCGAACTCACCGTGGCGACCATGATGACCATCACTATGTCCGCCGACCACCGCGTCCTCGACGGCGCTGTCGCCGCTCAGTTCCTCAACAAAGTGAAGAACCACCTCGAAAACCCGCTGTCCCTGATCGTCTGACGCGGCCAGCCCGCGCAAATCCTGCGCAGTCAACCACCGCGTCAATCGAAGAATCGAGATAGACCATGGAAAAACAGACCACAGAAACACAGAAACCTACGGCCGCCATCACCGGCGGCGCCTCCGGAATCGGCTACGCGGTCGCCCAGCAGTGGGTGGCTAACGGTGGCCGTGTGGTCCTGATGGACATCAACGAAGAACAGCTGGACAAGGCTGTTGCCAGCTTCGGTGAGAACGCCCGCGGGATCATCGCCGACGTCACCAACCGTGAAGCGGTCGATGCGGCGTTCGCTTCGATCCGCGAGCACGAGGGCCGCTTGGATGCGCTGGTGACCTCCGCAGGTAACGCGAAGCCTGTTGCTACCGCGGAGATGACGGACGAGCAGTGGGAGCCGCTACTGGACGTTCACTTGTCCGGAATGATGCGTTCGTGCCGGGCCGCGCACTCGCTTCTTGCCGAGTCCAAGGGATCGATCGTTGCGATCTCCTCGGTCGCGGGTGTTCAGGGCATGCCGAAACGCGCCAGCTACAACACCGTGAAGCACGGCGTGATCGGCTTCATCAAATCGCTGGCCGTTGAGTGGGCTGGTGACGGGATCCGCGTCAACGCGGTCGCACCCGGCTACACGCTCACCCCATTCAACAAGAAGCTCACGGACCAAGGCCTGCTGGACATCGAGCCAGTCCGGTCCCGCATCCCGCTGGACCGCTGGGCGGAACCCGAGGAGATCGCGGCGCCGATCGTATTCCTCACAAGCCCTGCCGCATCGTTCATCACCGGCCACACCCTGGTAGTCGACGGCGGCATGACGATCGCCGGAGACTGGTACACATGGCCAACCAACATGCCGAAGGACACAGACGCATGAGCCAGGTCTTCTCTACTGACGCATTCGCCGGGAACACTGTTCTGATCACCGGCGCAACTGGCGGCATTGGTGCCGAGTGCGCTCACCTGTATTCCGCATCGGGCGCCGACTTGGTCCTTGTTGACTTGCGGCCGGAACCGCTGGAGCAGCTTGCTTCCGAGCTTTCGGAGCCAGGCTCCGTGACCACTGTCGCCGCAGACCTGACTGACGCCGAGTCCCGCGCCCAGGTGGTTTCCGCGATCAAGGAGCGCGGCGGTGTGCACCACATGGTTCTGGCGGCGGGTATCTACCCGGAACATCCGGTTGCCGGCATGCCAGATGAGGAGTGGCGGCGCACCCTGAGCATCAACCTCGATGCCGTGTTCGCGCTGACCCGCGACCTCGAACCAGAAATCCACGACGGCGGTTCGATCGTGAACTTCGGTTCGATGGCCGGTGCACGCGGAAGCAAGAACCACGCGCACTACGCGGCGACGAAGGGCGCGCTCGTCTCCTTCAGCCGCAGCCTCGCGTGGGAGCTCGGCCCACGCGGCATCCGCGTGAACGCGGTTGCGCCGGGCATCATCGCGACGTCCATGACCAAGAGCTTCATTGCTGAGAAGGGTGAAGCGACGCTCAACTCAACGCCGATGGGCCGTTTCGGTGAGCCTGAAGAGGTCGCGTCCGTTGTACTGTTCTTGACCTCCGATGCCGCGTCTTTCGTGACCGGCGACGTCATCCACATCAACGGCGGCCTCCACATGGCCGGCTAACGCAAGGTCGCTTATACCTAGCTGGCTAGGATCTGGCGGGCTAGTACATCGCCGGCTAAGAGCACGGCTGACAGCGACGGTGGCGCATGCGAGATAACGCATGCGCCACCGTCGTTTTGGTTTTCAGTACCCGGAGCGCACGCAAACTTCCCAGTTATCCTTGGCTGCGCGAGAACAGCCGTCAAAGATAAGGATTATCCTTGACTACACCATGCATTCTCTCAAGAATAAGGTTTATCCTTGAGATACACATCGCTTGCTGGAAGGTTGGTGCGTATGTCGTGGACAGCTAGGGAGTGGACCCCCTCTGATCATGCACGGCGCCCGCGCGACCGCTGGCACGGAACCTACTGGGCGTATCAGCCGTTCTCACTCACCACACCTGAATGGCGCATCGATCCAGAAGTAGCAGCCGAAGCCGGGCGCGTGGAACGGCGCATCCGAAACCTGAAGTTTCACGACGCCGCAGGCAAACTCGAAGCCGTCTCACGGCACCTTCTGCGTAGCGAAGCCGTCTCAAGCTCCTACATGGAGGGGTTACGGTCTAACGCACGAAACATTGTGGTCGAAGAGCTCAAACGACTCGAACAAGCCACGAACAGCACCCCTGACACGAGGCATCCATCGGTGGCGGCAGAAGTCGCCGCTAACATCGCGGCCCTCACCAGCGCAGTTGAACGCCTCGGCGCAGCCGAAAACATCACTTGGGCCAGCATCGAAGAGCTACAGACAGAGCTGTTACCCCACCTTGGCGCCTCAGGGATTCGTGACAGGCAGAACTGGGTGGGCGGGAGCGAGATCCACCCAGGGGAAGCCGAGTTCATCCCTCCCACGGAAGACGTTCTAGTTCCTGCCGTGGAGGACCTCGTGGAATTCATGAGCGGCGCCGCCGTAGGGTGCCTTATCCAGGCCGGCCTGGTGCATGCGCAGTTCGAAACCCTGCACCCTTTCGCTGACGGCAACGGGCGCATCGGCCGCGCGCTCATCCACACCGTACTTGTCCGGGGCGGCCTCACAGAAAGCTCCGTACTGCCCATCAGCCAGGTTCTACTCACACGCTCAGATGAATACATTGCCGGGCTCATGGCGTTCCGTGGCATCCCGAACGGTGCTGAGCTCGCATCGGACGCTGAACCTGTCCGCGAGCTCAACGTCAGCGAAGGCATCAACACATGGCTCCGGACATTCATCGCGGCCGCTGATGACGCTGTGGATCTTGCGGCTGCGCTCAGGGATGAGCTCGACGAGTTTGAACGCGATGCCCGCGAGATGGTCGCCACCTATGCCGAGCAGACCGGCAAACGAATACCGCGGGAAGACTCAACCGTGTGGAAAATTCTTGATGTTCTACCCAAGCTCCCGATGCTCACCGTCGGCCTGGCAGCCCAACTAACCGGAACAACCACCACGTCAGCGAAGAACGCTCTTGACCATCTCTTGAAAACCGGGGTGCTTGAGTCACTCAATGTGGGAAAGGGGAAACGCGGTTTCGTTTCCAAAGACCTCATTGAATTGCTGAACTCAACCCAACGAAAGTGGGCGAGCACCCGGTTCGATACCCGCATCAGCGAACCGAACCGACCCGTACCAGGCAGGCCGGCACAGAGCTGAGGCAAGAAGTTCTACGCTGGTCGGGAGGCCTCGCGCATCCAGCTAGTCAGCGGTCGGCTTCGGCATCACCCGACGCAGCCGCTGACCCATCGCCTCACGCAGGGCCTCGCGCGTCTTGGCGCTGAGCGCCTCGGCCCCGCTTCGCGTGCCAGGCTTCGACTCACCGGAACCGCCACACCCCGCGGCACCATTTCAACGTCCCGGACCAGCAGCGTCACGCCCCGGTCGGCAGGGGCGCTAACCGCCTACCTCACCTTCTGGGTGCTCGTGGCCCTGCCCAGCGTGGTGGTTGCCGGACTGGCAGCGTGGTGGCGGTTCGATGTGGAGTTCTCTTTAGACTGGCCGCTGCTGATTACCGGAGCGCTCCTGGTGACCGTGATGGCCACCGCTGTGGGCTACGCGATCGCTGTGACCCTACCGGCGATGCTGGCGCAGGTCGTCAGCCAGGTGATGGTGTTCTTCGTGCTCATGTTCTCCCCCGTGACCTTCCCGGTGGAACGGCTACCCGACTGGTACGCCCGAGTGCACAAGCTACTGCCGGTCATGCCCGCCGGGGACGTGATCCGCGCCGGACTGGTCTCTGACACCTACTCCGTCGGTGGGCAGGCTCTGCTGGTACTGGCGGCCTGGACCGTGGCAGGCATCGGGCTGACACTACTCGCCCTGACGCGCAGGAAGTGACGAGACGAGGAAGCTTGCAACGCTCTGCTCTTGATGTCTAGCGCTACGTCTTGCGCATCTCGCGCATTGACCGAAGCTAACCGCCGACCGACAGCATGTCGTTGAGCCGGCTGCTTACAATGGCATCGAGCGCCGATGTAGATCGGTGCACCTTACCCCACGACCCCGCGCTTCACGCTCGGGGTCGTTGTATTTCCGGGTAAGAATGAGATTCATGCGCCAGCGTTACCGCGGCCGATTATCGAGGTGGAAGATAATCCGCTTCCCCTCGGAGAAGTTTGCATCCGGAGCCGCCGCTTGGGTGCCGAGTAAACCTCGCCCACAGCACGCTACTCACCTGCCCCTTACAAGTGCATCACTCACATCACGCGGACACGGTTCTCACTTTCCAAGCGGGAGTTCTGCAATACCGGCAGCTTCTCCCGCGCTGGCGCCACCGCATCCACATCAAGGTCAACCACCAACAGCTCAACGCCACTTCCCGCTGATGCGATCATGTTGCCGTCCGGCCCCGCAACAAAGGAATGCCCCACCCCATTCGGGGAACCTGGAGTCGATTCCGCACCGGTCACCGCGGTATCAGCTTGGTCACAGCCAACAACATACGTCGTAGAATCCAAGGCGCGTGCGCGGCCCAACAGCTCAAGCTGCTCAACCTTACCCTCACCCGAACCCCACGAAATCGAGCACACAATCACGTCAGCACCTGCACGTGCCAACGAGGTGTACAAGGCCGGGAACCGCACGTCGTAACAGATCGTCAAGCCCACAGTGACTCCATCGATGTTCACCGCAACAAGAGCATCCCCCGGAACCACCGCATCAGACTCCTTGTGCCCAAACGCGTCGAAGAGGTGAATCTTGTCGTAATGCGCCTCGACCCGTTCGCCGGAAGCATCGACACCCGTCACGAACAACGTATTGATGACACGGCCACCGCTACCCGGACGGAACATGCCTACGGCTACCACCACGCCAGCTTCAGCCGCCAGCTCACGCACACGCTGAGCAAACGGACCATCCAACTCCTCCGCGGCATCAGCCAGGTTGCTACCGAACGGGGCCATCGTCGCCTCCGGGAACACCACCAGCCGCGCCCCATGTCCAGCGGCGTCCGCAACGTTGCGCTGAATCAGGTCTAGGTTCTTCTGCTTATCCGAGCTCGAATTGATCTGAGCGATTGCTACCTTCACTGAACTTCCTTCCTCACCCCAGCTACTGCGCCGGTTCTTGTCGACACGAACGTTGGCCTGCTATGAACATCTAAATAGCGAAAGGCTAGGGTTGAAATTATGGCTAAACTTGTTGGTCCGGCTGCCCGCATCGCCGCATATGAGCGGTTGCGGGAGCTCGTACTCACTGACCCTGAAGTGCAGGGAACCTTCCTCACCGAAGCCACCTTGGTGGAGCGGCTGGGGCTTTCGCGAACCCCAATTCGCGAAGCCCTCATCATGCTCGCTGCCGATGAGTTCGTTGAGTTGATCCCCCACCGTGGTGCGTACGTCCCGCCGACAACAGCCAAAAACGTCCGCGACACCTTCGCGATGCGGTCCCTCATCGAAGAACACTGCGCCCGCGCGACCATCGCCGCCGGCACCGTACCCCGCACCGCGATGCGATCCCTCCTAGCCGAACAAGAAACCCTCGACATCGCCACCGCAAACCGCAAAGAGTTCATCTCTATCGACCAGGCCTTCCACGCATCGCTCGTCAACGCCGCAGACAACGCAGTCATGTCGCAGATGTACCAAAAGCTGCGCGTCAGCCACATGCGATTTGGCATCAGTGCCGCCATGAACGAAGGCCGCTTTCAAGAGGTCCTGCGTGAACACCACGCCATCTTCGACGCGCTGGACGCCGGCGATACAGACGCCGCAGTCGCCGCGATCCGTGAACACATCACCATCACCCGGGATATCCTCCTCGGCCAGCTTGACCGAGGGAAGAGCTTCCCCTGGTAACCGTGCCGGTCACGGACCGCGGAACCGCAGCTGATCTTTAGTTCCCCGCGACGACCGGACGGGACTTATTGATGGACTCGAGGTATTCGTAGTCCTCTTCCACGTTGTTATCGCGGCCCATCACCAAACCGATGATGGTCACGCAGCATGCAACCGTCAAGTAGAGCGCGACGAAGACCCACGTGCCAGTCTTATCGAGCAGCAGCGTGAACATGGCCGGAGCGATAGCACCACCCAAAACACCAGCGATGGTGTACGCGAGGGATGCACCCGTGTAACGCAAACGAGGGTGGAACTGCTCGATCACAAACGCAGCCTGCGGGCCATACATGAACGAGTGGAAGAACAGACCAATCGGGATACCCACGTACATCCACAGAGTCGGGTTGGTGTGCAACAGCAGGAAGAAAATGAATCCCCACGTTGCCGCCGCTACAGCGGAAACACCGTAAACCCAGCGGCGGTTGATCTTGTCCGAGATGTGCCCGGCCAGCGGGATGCACACCAGCTGGAAAACGGAACCGATCATGACAGCCGACAACACCATCGTGCGTTCAAGACCCAGAACCAGCGTGCCGTAAGCCAGCGTGAACACAGTGAACAGCGCGTACGTCACGTCCGGACCGATGCGGGAAAGGATCGCGGAAACCAGTTGCTTAGGTTCAGACTTGAGTAACTCAGTGATCGGCTTCTCTGGCTTATCGCCAGATTCCTCGACAGCGCGGAACACTGGGGTGTCCTCCAGCTTGAGGCGAATCCACAAACCGAAAGCAACCAGAAGTGCAGAAACCAGGAAGGCCACACGCCAGCCCCACGCCATGAACTGATCGTTCGTGAGGATGAGGGAGAGCAAAGCGAAAGCGCCCTTAGCGAGCAAGTTGCCTGCAGGAGGACCAATCTGTGCCGCAGAAGACCAGAATCCGCGACGTTCAGGTTCTCCGTATTCGCCGGAGAGCAAGACGGCTCCGCCCCATTCGCCGCCTACCCCAACGCCTTGCGCGAATCGCAGCAAGACCAGGATGATCGGCGCAATAACACCGATCTGTGCGTAGGTTGGCAAAAGACCGATGAGGACAGTCGCGATACCGATCAAGATGAGCGTCCACACCAGGATGTTCTTGCGCCCGACCCGGTCCCCGAGGCGGCCAAACACGATACCGCCAACCGGACGCGAAATGTAACCCACCGCGTAGGTGGAGAACGCCAGCAGGACGCCGGTCATTGGGTCATCGGTTGGGAAGAACAGTTGCGGAAATACGATTGCCGCTGCCGCTGAATAGATCGCGAAGTCGTACCACTCAAGCGTGGTACCGCTCAGACTCGCGGTAAAGGCTTTGTATAAATCTTTCTTTGAAACTTCCGGCTTTGCGTTGGCCGAACTAGGCGCCGAGCTCACTTCGAACACCCTTTCACTCGTGAGGCAGATCACAGGTATCGTTGATTATATACAAGTTGTATACAAGAATGCATTCTGAAAACCTGACCTCGACGACGCATGTGAGAACGCTCGAAAGGACACGCCAAAATGACGACGCTCAGCTTCGAACTACCTGACGGATCAACCGAAACAATCACTGTCCAGAAGCTCCTCAACGCTGGCTATGCTGGCCGCAATCAAGAGGACGTCCAGGCCCACATCGATGAACTGGCCGAGCTCGGTGTGCCCGCCCCAACTACCATTCCGTCTCTTTACCCGGTGTCGCCATATCTTGCGCAGCAGACTGAGCTAGTCGACGTTCAACACAACAAGACCTCCGGCGAGGCTGAATGGGCCATCATTTTTACAGCTAACGACATCTTGCTCACCGTGGCATGCGATCACACGGACCGTGCGCTTGAAGAACACGGCGTTGCCTGGAGCAAGAACGCGTCACCGGATGTGTTGGGCAAGAAGGCGTGGCGCTTGAAGGACGTTGAGGAAAACCTCGATTCCATCCGGCTTGAAGCATTCGTGACCGACTCCGACGGGAGCGAACAGCAGATTCAAAACGGCACTTTGGCTGAACTTCTGCCACCTAAATACTGGATCGAAAAGCTCACCGAGCGCGGTGATGCCGAAGAAGGCACCATCCTGATCTCCGGCACCATCCCAATGAACAGTAAAGTCAACCAGTTCGCCAGCAAATGGCGCGTGGTCATGACCAACCGGGACACTGGAGACAGCATCGACCTGGCATACACCGTCAAGCCAATGCCAGAACCGATCGGGTAAAACGCCGCCCCGCTCGTAGTGCAACAGCGGAAGCGCCGGTAGCTAGCACTGCTAGCTACCGGCGCTTCCGCGAATCCAGCTGAATATAGTCCGCCCGGAACCGTTACGTGAATATCGCTTTACCGGTGGTGGATCGATTTATAGGACAGGTAGGCGTGGAGCCCTTCCGGACCGTACTCGACACCCATACCCGAATCGTGCCGGCCACCGAACGGTGCCGCATGGTTCGATGCGAAGAAATTCACCCCAACCGACCCGGAATCGATCTTCTCGGCAACCGCTCTGCCCGCCTCCTCGTCGGCCGTGAAAACGATGCCGCCCAGACCGAACTCAGTGTTGTTAGCAATCGCGATCGCCTCTTCAACACCCGAGCTGTCGTCGTACTTGATCATCGAGATCACCGGGCCGAAAATCTCTTCCCGTGCAATCCGCATGTCCGGTGTGACGTCCGCGAAAACGGTGGGTTTCACAAAGAAACCCTGCCCCAGCTCCCCAGCAAGGTCGGCCGGCTCACCGCCCGTCACGCATCGCGCACCCTCGGCTTTAGCCGAATCGATGTACTCCAACACGGTGTTGTATTGAGACTCCGTAGCGCACGGCCCAAACACCGTCGCCTCCGCCAACGGATCCCCCTGGGCTGCCCCGCTGATCTCCTCAGCCACTAGTTGCACGATCTCCTCGTACCGTGACGTAGGAACGATCAACCGCGTGGAAATGTAGCACGTCTGCCCCGTATTCCTCAGGCAGGACCGCACTAGGTTAGCGCGCAGAACCTCCACATCAACATCCGGCAGAATCACAGCCGAAGACTTACCGCCCAACTCAAGCGTGACTGGCCGCAACAACTCGCCACACGCCGCCGCGATCTTCCGGCCCACTGGAGTAGACCCCGTGAACGCGACCTTCGCCACGTCCGGATGCCGAACCAGCTTGTCGCCCATCTGGCCGGACCCCGTCACCATATTCACCATACCGGCCGGCACCCCTGCAGCTGCGATGGCATCCATGACGATGCGGATAGACACCGGCGTAGGCGAGGCGGGCTTGATAACCACAGTGCAGCCAGCCAACAAAGCTGGCGCCAGCTTGATAGCAACCAGGTTGATCGGGAAGTTCCACGGCGCGATCAACGCGCACACCCCAACCGGGTCCCGCTTCACGGTCGAGGAAAACCCACCCCGAGGAGCTGGGCGCACGTCCTCCTCATCGATAACGTGCGCCAGGGTCGCGAAATACCGGAAAATACCGGCCGCGTTCGCCGCGGCACCAGCACTCTCTGCGACCGGGGAACCGTTCTCTAGCGAGTTAGTCCATGACAAGATCTCGGCCCGCGCCTCAATCTCATCCGCAATCCGGTTCAGATACTGTGCGCGTTCAGCGGCCTCAAGCCCGGACCAAGCGCCGGCATCGAACGCATCCTTAGCTGCTGCAACGGCCGCGTTCAGGTCATCATCGTTACCTCGCGGGACAGAACCCCACACTTGACCGGTTGCAGGATCCACCACATCCGCACGCTCGCTCGCGTGCGCCTGAACCCACTGGCCACCGATAAAGTGTGTGTCCACATGCCGGTATGGAATATCCAGCTCAGCCCGCACCGTGCGAGGACTGTTTTCCAGGTTGAGAGTGCTCATCGCAGAATCCCCGTCTGCAGTAGCTCCTTGCTGCGCGCCAAATCAGTGGTGCCCATCTCGTAACCAGCCTGAGTCAGCAACTCCGGGATGATCTCGACCGTCAAACGGTCCGTGTACCAGGCCGGGTCCTGACCAAACCAGGAAGCCGCAAGCGAGATACCCGCGTGGTCGAAGCGCCACAACCGGTCGGAATCGCGCATCAACGCATCTTCCAGGCTGTAAGCGACCGGGCGGGTGTCATGCCCATCGATGATCTCGCAAACCTTCTCGATGAACTCTTCCGAGTAATCCAACTCCCCCAGAACTCGCTGGGCCACGTTGCAACCCTGTTCTTCGTGCTCGAACCGGATGGCCGCTTTACGCCAGTTGTCGCCGAAACCTTCGGACAAGATACGGGACTCATCAACATGTGCCCACCCGGTGTCGTGCAGAATCACCGAGATCATCACCAGGTCGCGGTCCGCATCCGGGTAGGCGTCGCACAAGCGTTGAGCGAAACGTAGCGAGATCGGCAAGTGAATGTCGTTGCCGCGGGTGCGGGATTCCGGGACAATCCTTTCCCAGATCGGGTTGTACTTAGCCAGCTCCGCCTCTGCTTCTGCGCTGAGCGGGCAGGAGATCGGGTCAGTGTTGATGGGCTGCTCGGTAGGGATAGGCCGGACCGGGTAGGCTACCGCGAAGGCCTCAGCCCGCGGGTCCGCTTCCGCGGTGGTTTCTTGCGTGGACGTCATGGAGGCTCTCCTTAGCCAATCACTTTCTTCAGCATGGTGTTCGGGTCCGCGGCCTCATCCGCTGGAATGTTCTTCCCTACGGTCAAGGCCTGCCGGACAGCCATGAAATCTAGAGGCGCGTTGATGCAGTCGGCCGCCAGTATCTTGCCGTCGCGGTAATACAGCACGGTGTGTTTGTTCTTCTCCGGTACCGAACGCGTCACGGTGTCGGTGTAGCCATCTTTCAGACCCGCGATCTGTAGCCGTAGATCTGCCTGATTGGACCAGAACCACGGCACTGATTCGTAGCGGACGTGGCGGCCGAGAACGGTCTGGGACGCGGTCTTAGCCTGTTCGATGGCGTGGTTGACTGACTCGATCCGCACCTGGTCGCTCGCCGGGGTGCCGTGCACGGACGGCGCCTTCAGGTGGTCCGGCAGCGGGTTAGGCAGGATGGTGCAGTCCCCCACCGCCAAGGTGTGGCCGTCAGATGTGCGTGCGTATTCGTCCACCACAATGCCGCCGTCTACCTTCAATCCGAGCTGTTCCGCAAGCTCGGTGTTGGGGATAACTCCGATGCCGACCAGTAACAGGTCAGCCGGGATGCGGCTTCCGTCGCTGAGGATCACCGCGGTGATCTTATTGGTTTGCTCATCGACTTCAACGGAGTCAAGCCCGGTTTCCAACCGGATATCAAGGCCACGCTCACGGTGCTTTTCAAGGAACAGCTCCGCGACTTCAGCCGAAACCGCCCGGCCCACAAGACGAGGCCCAGCCTCAACCACGGTCACTGCCTTACCCATTCCGTGCAGCGAACACGCTGCCTCCAGGCCGATGAACCCGCCACCGATCACCACGACGTTCTGAACATCAGGCACAACAGCCTTCAATTCCAAAGCGTCATCAGCGGTGCGGAGGTAGTGCACACCTGCCGGGTTGGATTCCAGCCCTGGCGCGGCCAAACGGCGAGCGCGTGCACCTGTAGCCAAAACGAGCCGGCCGTAGTGGATCTCTTCTCCCGCATCGGTCGTGGCGGTCTTGGCTGCGCCGTCCACTTCGGTGATCCGTGTGTTCTTGAGCAGGGTGATGCGTTGCTCATCCCAGAAGTCATTGCTGCGGAAAATCAGTTGCTCTGATTCGATTTCCCCGGCCAGGAACTCTTTGGATAGCGCGGGGCGCTGGTAGGGGCGGTGGTTTTCTTCGCCCACCATGGTGATGGTGCCGGTAAAGCCATCTTCGCGTAGCGAAATGGCCAACTGCACCCCCGCCTGGGAGGCTCCGATGATCAGCACATCCGTTTTCATGTGTATGTCCTAGATTCTTTGCGGTCGGCTAACGCCTAGACCTGGGTGGCCGGGGTGGTGACGTAGATGGTCTCGGCGGCGTCGGCAGGTAGCTGGCAAGAGAGGCGGGAGTTGTCTTCCCGGTCTTCGGAGGTGCCCCACAGCATTTCGTCTTCCAGCTCTTCCATGGGTTCGAACGCGTCTTGGCTGCGTTCATCGACGAATACGTGGCAGGTTGCGCACGAGAGCGCGCCGCCGCATTCGGCGGTGATGCCGGGGATGCCGTTGCGTTTTGCGGTCTGCATGACTGAATCGCCGGCTTGAGCGGTCGCGGTGCGTTCCACGCCGGAAGCGTCAGTGAAAACTACGTTGCTCATTGTGGTGTCCTTCCTTGAGATAAGAACAGTGGGAGTAAGTCTTTAGATGAATTGGCGGCCGCCGTCGACTACCAGGGTCTGCCCGGCGACGTAACCGGATTGGTCGGAGGCTAGGAACAGGGCGGCGCCCAGCATGTCTTCGGGTTCGGAAGCCCGGCGCAAAGCGCCTCGGTCCACCCCGTAGCTGGCAGCGTCCTCCATGAGTCCGAGCGAGGCCTCGGTGAGTGTGAAGCCTGGAGCGAGCGCATTGACGCGGATGTTGCGCCGGCCCATCTCCTTGGCCAGTACCCGGCTGAGCCCGATGACCCCGGCCTTGGATGCCACATAGTGGGCCCACTGTTCGGAACCGGAATACACGGTGGCTGAGGCCAGGTTCACGATGCGCGCGCCGTCTTGCATATGCGGCGAGCAGGCCTTGGACATGAGCCACGGACCTTTAAGGTTCACGGCCATGACTTGATCCCACTCGGCAGGGTCGATGTCTTCGAAGGGGCTTCGGGTGATGGTCGCGTAGATCGCCGCGTTGTTGATCAGAACGTCGATGCTGCCGTGCCCGAATTCAGCGGCGGCAGCGGCGCAGGCCTCCGTTGAGTCCACGTCAGTGACATCAACTGCGACGGCGAGCGCGGTGTCTTCTCCGCGTTCGGTGTTGACCATGTTCGCGGTCTCTTGTGCGCCTTCGAGGTTGCGGTCTGCGCAGACCACCCGGTAGCCGGCAGCGGCGAAGCCGAGTGCGAAGACTCGGCCCAGGCCGCCGGCTGCCCCGGTGATCAGAGCGGTTTGCGGGTTGTTGGCACTCATGAGAGCGCTGCCTCCGCGGTAGCTGACTCGGCTTCGGCGCCCTCATCAGACGGTCCGTCGAGGATTTCCACGGTGCCGGCGGTGCCGTTGACGCGCAGGTACTGGCCCGTCTGGATGGTGGTGGATGCCGAACCTGTGCCCGTGACCGCCGGTAGTGCGTATTCGCGACACACGATCGCAGCGTGGGACATCATGCCGCCGATGTCGGTCACTGCGGCCTTGATCTTGCCGAAGATCGGACCCCAGCTCGGGGCGGTCACCGGCGCCACCAGGATCTCGCCCTGCTGGACCTGACCGATCTCATCGGCATCCATGATCACGCGGGCGTAGCCTTCCGCAGTGCCTGGGGACGCAGCCATGCCTTTCAGGCCAGACTCGTTGACGTCATCGCCTGCCAGCCACTGCTGGACCTGTTCGGTGGTGATGCCCCAGAGCATGCGGGTGAACGGCTCGGTGATTGCTTCCGGTGGCGTGTTCAACGCTGGCGCTGGGCGGGCCTTCTTCAAGGCGGTCACGATGCTCTTGCGCTCAGCGATAACGTCCGGCCAGTACACTGGACCGATCGCCTTAGCGCCGATGCCGTGCGAGTTGACCAGATCGAACAGGGCGTCGCGGACCTCGGTGCGGGATAGGTACAGCATGTCCTCGTCATCTGCCCAGAAACCGGCGTCTGCGAAGACCTTAGACAAGGCACGGACCTTGCGCCAGAAGATGCCCATGGTCCAGTGCTCGATGTAGAAGTTGTGGTTCTCCACATACGGGTACGCGGTAGCTGCCAGGGAACGCTTGGCATCGAAGATCGCTGCGGTCTCTTCATCCAGCAAGTCCTGGTATTCGCTGATGATGCGCTCACGCTCGGCAACGAGCTCGGCCATCGGGCGCAGAATCTGCTGGCCCTGCTCCAAGCGGTGGATGTAGTCAGCGATGAAGCCCAGCGGGATGTCCAAATGGTCGCGCCAGTACTTATCGTGGCAGTAGAAGCCGTTACCGGTGGTGAAGTTGAACCACGGATCCTGCGCCTCTTCCCACTGAGCCAGCCACTGATCCCCACCCTCAGCGGCGGCGATCGCGGCCAGAGTTGCTTCCGCATCGTCCGTGTTGGTGAAGTGTTCCTGCAGATTCAGATCCACAGCCTTGACCGCCAGATGCTTCAGCTCATCATCCGGACGGAACAGCTCCATGTCCTCGCCCTGAACCATCACGGCAATGTTCTGCTCCGGGATGTTCGGGAACACTTCCTTACAGAAGTTGAAGAAGTCCAGATAAGCGATGTAGCCCAGGTTCAGGAACTCAAAGTGGTACTGCCAGTTCTGGTAAGCCAGCTGGATCAGGCGGTCGTAATCCTCCAGCAGCCGCTCCGAGCCGTCCTTGCCCACACCGTCCTGGATGTCCTGCATAGGCACCATGTCCGGCAAGGGCTCGAACTCGATCGACTCCATCTCATTCAAGGTGTCGCGCACCTTGGTGTGCCACTGATCCAGTAGCGGCTGCCAGTTCTGGAAGTAGTGCCCGATGCGGGCTTCAAACTCCGGAACCCGTTCAGCGATCTCTTCTTCAGGAACCGGGATCGGAGACATGTACAAGTACCCCAGGTGCACGCGGAACTCGATGCCCTTAGCGGTAGGGATCATCAAGTGGCGTGCGTTGTATTGGCCTAAGCACTTCACAGCGAACTCAGCGCCGATAGTCTCAAACGGCTTGAAAACGGTAGGCCAGTGCTGCGAATCGCAGAACCAGAACTTCTGATCCTCTTCGTCCTTGAGCTTGTCTTGGAAGACCAGATAATACGGATAGATTTTCTCCCAGCCTTCAGCCCCCTCAGGGACTGGTAGTTCAGAGGGCTTAGGGAAAGACTTCATCGCCATGATGCGTTCCTTAGTTCTTAATAAAAGCGGAGGTGATAGAGGACAGGGAGAAGGAGCCACCGTTGCCGGCGGCACCAGTGAGGGAACCGGTCAGGTTCGCTGCGTATCCACCGGTGCTGGCCGGTTTCACGGCAGGCTTCTTGGAGGAATGGACAGTCTCGGGGCGAGACTGCAGCAACAGCAAGTTCTCCCCGTCTGGGAGGTCAGCATCTAGGGCCCATTCGATGTCCTGTGGGCAGCCGTAATGCTTTTCTGCACGCTTAGCCATGGCAGCCACCTGGGTGAGTTCCTCATCGTTCAAGGAACGCACCGCACGGCGTTCAGCGTCCACTTCCCTCTCAATCAGCGTCTTAGCTGCTACATCCGGGACCAGCTCTGCGTGCTTGTTACCAATATGCTCGGAAACGAGCCCCATGGTGACCTTGTCCACCATGATGTTGTCCGGGGTGACCTGACCGGAAACCACCATCTCGCCCACACCATAAGAGGAATCAACGGTGATCTTGGAGCGGTCCCCGGTGGCCGGATCAAGGGTCATAGCGACCCCGGAGACCTTAGCGTTGACCATCTTCTGGACGACCACCGCCATGGACAGCCCCTCGTCAGGGATGTTGTTTTTCAGGCGGTACAAGATAGCCCGCGCCGTATAGAGGCTGGCCCAGCACTTACGGATATGCTCACCAACCGTGTCGAAGCCTTCCAGCCACAGGTAGGTGTCCTGCTGGCCTGCAAAGGACGCATCCGGCAGGTCTTCCGCGGTCGCCGAAGAACGCACAGCGACCGGGACCGGCTCCTCAAAACGCTCCATGAGCGCCTCGTGGGCCTGGCGAGTCAGCTCGGAGGAAGCTGGCGGGACCGGAGCGGACAGAATCTTCTCCCGAACCTTCTTGGAGATCTCTTCGACCTCATCCACATCATCCGGATTGAGACCTTCGAGCGCTTCCCGAACCTTATGGTGGAGGTTGTGAGCGGCCATGAACTCATCGAACAAAGCGCACGTCACCACAAAACCTGGCGGGACCGGCATACCAGCCGCAGTCATCGAAACCAGGGAGGCACCCTTACCGCCTAGCTGCTCAAGTTCAGGCTCGATGCCGCCATCAAAGAACTGAATCAACTCATTAGATTTCATCGCTTGAAACTCCTAGAACCTAGCTAGCCCAGCGCACCGGAACGGACTCGGGGACGCGGAAGGAAATGTTCTCCCGGAAGGTGATCTCTTCCGGTGCCACCAGCTGCAGATGCGGGGCGATCTTGACGATCTCTTCCAACGCGATCTTGGTTTGCAGCCGGGCCAGCATCTGGCCGAGGCAATAGTGGATGCCGTAACCGAAAGACAAATGTTCGGAGGCGTTCGGGCGGGAAATATCGAACTCTTCACCGTTCTCGAACTGGCTCTCATCACGGTTCGCGGAACCCATGACCAGCAACAGTTCCCCACCCTTAGGGATCTTTACCCCGCCAACCTCGGTGTCTTTGAGTGCCTTACGGCGCCAAGCGACAATCGAACCCGAGTAACGCAGGACCTCGTTGATGGCACCCGGGATCTTCTTAGGGTCATCGATCAGTGCTTGCCAGTCCTCCGGGTGGTTCAACAGCACACGCATGCAGTTAGAGATCAGCGTGGTTGTGGTCTCATGCCCGGCAAACAGCAGCGAGTAGAGAACGGACGCGATCTCGTGGTCGGTGATCTCAGCGCCCTCGTCTTGAGCCTTGACCAAGTCAGCCGTGAGGTTATCCCCACCGTTCGCGTGGGCCTCAGCTACCAGGCGCTGGCATTCCTGCCAGTACTCAACCAAGTTGTGGGCGTGTGGGATCTGCTCTTCATCGCTCAAATCGCCCCATGTCATCGCTGCCCGTGAGTCCGACCAGCGTTTGAAATCGTCAATCTTCTCAACGTCCGCGCCAATTAGGGTCAGGATGGTGATGGTCGGCAGGTCGTAGGCCAGATCCCGCAGGATGTCGCCCTGGTTATCCGGGTTATCCAGCATTGCGGAAAGCAGATCCACCACGTTCTGCCGGATGAATGGCTCCATCACTTTGTATCGGCGTGGGGTGAAAGCCTTCTGCACAATCGAACGAATACGCGTGTGCTCCGGCGGGATACGGGCCGAAAGCCCGGAGTAGGCCGTGAAGCCGCCTTCTTCCATGATCTTGGTGGCCTGAGGGCCCCGCCTACGTACAGGAGCCTGGGCGTTCTCAGAAGAGAACGTCTCCCAGTCGTCAAAGACGGCCTTCACGTCGTCGTAGCGGGTCACAACGTAGAGGCCCACGCGGTCATCGAACATGACCGGCGCTTCCTCGCGTAGCTCAGCGTAGGCGCCGAACGGGTCTTTCAGATCAAACGGCTTGTAGCCGTGGTAGTCCTTGTCCGCGCCGGACACAGCTGCGGCGTACGGGCAACCGGTCGTGGAAGTGGTGTCAGTCAAAACGACTCCTCAGAAAACCAATGGATGGATAACTGCTCCACCTAGTGTGAGCCGCCTCACACTCCACCGGCGAGGAGAAACTTCCACTCAGTGGAAGTGACATTCTTGCGGGGGCTTTCCGGAAGCTGAACCGGTTAGTCAGCCCTGCATGTTTCCTGACTCGGGCAACGGTTCCTTATGAGCGTCATGGAGGGATTCGAGCGGGATGAACTCGGTCGCTTTCTCGATCTTGCGGGAGATCGCTTGCATCGCCGGAAGGTACTTTGTCATGTCCGGAGCCTGAGATGAGTAGACAACTAGGCCCAACGCCCCACCGAGCCTGCCCGTATGAAAAATGGGAACGGCAATGGAACTCGAGCCGATCGTGACTTCCTCGTGCGCCGTCGCATAGCCCTGCTTATGGAACTTGGCCAGCTGGGCAGCTAGACGGTGCGGATTCACTTCAGTAAAGGGGGTGAAAGCCTTCAAAGGTAACTGCAGGTACGCGTCCCGGACCCAGTCCTCTTCGAAAGCCAGAATGCATTTACCCACGGCGGTGGCGTGTAGCGGCAGAGAGCCGCCCACTTTTGCTGCGCGAGCCAGCCGTTTGGTCGAGTAAAGCCTCTCAATATAGAGAGCCTCATTGCCCTCGCGAATGGCGAGGTGGGTGGTTTCCCCAGTCAAGGAGAACAAGTCCTGCAACAGAGGTTTCGCCGCATCGCGAAGCTGACGGCCAGTGTTTTGGGCGAGCGCCCACAACCGGATGCCAAGCTGATAGCGGCCGGTCTCATTCTTGGCCAAGAACCGCCATTCGACGAGCTCTCCAACCAAGCGGTGCACGGTGGACAGCGGCAAGCCGGTGCGGGTAGCGATGTCGGTGAGTGAAATGGAGCGTTGCCCGGATTCGAAGAGCGTCAGAATGCTCAAGATCCGCCCGGTCACCGACTTTGGCGCGGATTCAGGGGCTGTCATGCCGATTGACTCCTGGTTTACGTCACCGCGGCCTGTTCTCCAGCTCGCGAATAATCCATTTGTCCAGAGAAAAGTCGTATTCCAGGACCATGGTGGAGCGGAACGTGTTCGGGCTCGCCACCACTTGCGGTTTGCCGTTCTCAACGAGGGTGACCTCGTTCTCAAAGAAATCGAACGTCGCGACAACCTGGCCCGGCCGGTCGGGGTGCGGCTTTACCTGTAACGTCCTTTCCTTATATTCGATGCCCTTACCGACATACCAGCTGCCCTTCGAATAGGTCAGATAGTTCGCACTGCTGGCATACACCCAGCATCCCGCGCAGCTCGTCGGCGCCACTTGAGTTAGCGGCCTCGCGTTACCGGTCTGCCTGATGTACTCCTGAGAAGCCATGAAGTACCTCACGACCTCCTTGACCCCGGCTTTATCGTTTCTAATATTCGGGTCCAATTGCGGGATAGGCACATTCCGCGCGGGATGCTGAACCGTAGCCTTTTCATAAGGGCCCGACGGCGGGGTCGGCTCCGAAAGGTCAGGTTTCAGGCCGCCAGCACCTGGCTGATTCTGTTGCACGGAAGGGCTCGGCGCAGGCGACTGCTGGCTCGGTGCCGATTGTTGCCCCGGCTGTTGCGACTGCTGTTGGTCTTGCGACTGCTGCGGCATCAGCCGTTCGCTCAGATTCTGCCCCTGTTGTTGCCCATCGTTCTGGCCCTGGTTCTGGGAGCAGCTGGCCAAGCCAACGCTTATGAGCAGGGCGGAGAGAGCAGCTGTGGTGCGACGCATACGGAGCCTTTCAAACTCAAAAAACGATGGATGCAAGCCCATGTTGGCTTTATTTCACCACAGCCGCACGAATAAACGCTAGACCCTTACGGCCGGAGCCCACGCAAGTAGACGTCGATGAGCCACTCATGCACATCTGGGATGTGCCCCTCCACGAAGTCTGGTAGTGGTCGGGTTGCCGCAGCGATCCCAACCAGGAATCGCATCGCGTCAATGTCCCCTATCAACCCGGCTTCACGCGCCCGCCTAAGGATAGGTTCGAGGCGAGCCAGCCGGTCCGCGCGAACCTCCGCAACCCTCTCCGATTCAACAAATTCCTGATTGTTTTCACCCAGTGACATCAAGAAGGCGCTCACTTGCGTGCACCCTATGCGGCCGCCCTCAAAGGGATGGCAACCCAGCTGGAAGCCGAAGGGCAGGAAGTCACCGTCAACGACGTCGCACCCGTGACCGCCGAGGACCCTCAAGGCGTGGGGCTGAACTCAGCGTTGCTGCCGCTCATCTTTGGTGGCATGGCTTCGGCTGTTCTGCTCGCTATCCAGCTCACCTCTGCCGGTCAGCGGACCCTGGGCTCAGTCAGCGTGGATCGCGGCTGGGCTCATCATGATTGCCGTCGGAGCGCGCCGCAACAGGCCGACTGAGGCTGCGTCGTAGGCCCCTCGCCGGGTACAGCTCACTTCTGTAAGGTGACATCATGACCTACCAGCCCGCCCATCAACGCAACTTCCTAGCGAGCACGCGCCTGGCCCACCGCTAAGACCGACTTGACCCTCACGTAACGTCAGGCATCAGAATTACGTTCATGAACAGCCATGAAGATCATTACTCCGTCGGGGAGGTTGCCCGGCAGTTCAAAATAACGGTGCGTACGTTGCATCATTGGGAAGACCTCGGTCTTGTCCGCCCTTCCGAGCGCACCTGCTCAAACTACAGGCTCTATACGCGCGCTGACCTGGATACAATCCAGCAGATCATGATCTATCGGGCCACCGGCATGAAGCTTGCAACCATCAAGGACGTACTTGCGGCGGGCACAGAACACATCGCACATCTGCGGAGGCAACGAGAAATTCTCACGTCTCAAATCCAGCAGACTCAAGAAATGCTCAGCGTGATCGACAAGCTGATAGCCAAGGAAACAGCCACGAAGAAACCAACGTTGAGCGAAATCGGAGAAATTCTAGGCGAAGCCCGCTTCGTTGAATATCGTTCACAAGCTGAAGACGCTTATGGCGACACTGACGATTGGAGCATAAGTCAACAACGAACCGCCGAGTGGAGTCATGCTGATTGGGCCGCGTGTAACGATAGGTTCAACAGCGTTGAAGAACAGTGCGCCGAAGCCGTGCGCAATAACGTTTCCGCCTCCAGCGATGAGGCAGCAATGCTAGTCCAGAAGCACCGCGAAGCACTTGGTGAGTTTTTCCCTGTCACGCCGGCCAAGCATTATTTGATCTCACGTAGCTACATCACCGTCAAGAGTTTCACCAACCACTACGACGCCAGGCAACCCGGCCTTGCCCGGTGGCTTGCCGATGCAATTGAAGCTGTCGCAGTAACCAGCGGAGTGAATATCAACAACCCTGAGTGGGCATAAGCCCCAGGTCATAAGGTTCAACATGAATAGCACACACATCACGGTGGTCGAAAGCGGCGTCGAAATGCGCGCTCTACTGGATTGTTCACGGGAGCAACGAAACGATGCTCTCCGCCGGTTGTGGCAACCTGTGGCAGGCATGTACTCTTTCGGTCCTAGCGAGCCTGACCTCGTAGCAGTTCACGCTCAGAACTTCGGCTTCGACCCAGCGGCCCCAAAACAGCGGATGCTCGATGCGCTAGATAGCTTGGAAAAGGCCGATGCATGGGACCGCATCAAGCAAGCACTGATTCAGGGTGCAACAGATTTAGCTACCGCAATCCCCGGCCTTGAGATACCGGACATCACTGTGTTGTTGCTGTTGGGAGACCCGACCAACCGGCACTTTATGGAGGAATTGCAAGGGCTTTCAGCCTTCGGCGGTATCAGCGGCTACATCGCAATCACCATCTGGCCCACCGATGTGATCCTCAACCGGCTTGAAGCTATTGCGTTACACGAGTTACATCACAACCTCCGCTATTCACCCGGCGGGATTGTATGGAATCCGATGACCGTGACTGTTGGAGAGCACGTCGTGGCTGAAGGTCTGGCCGACCTTTTCGCTGTCCGCTACTGCGGCCTGCGAGGCTACACCCACTTTGTTTCTGAACAGACACGAGAAAGCGATGACGTACTTCGCCGCGTCTCCAAAGGTCTCAACACCACGGGCATGCAGCACTTTGCGGGCTGGGTGCTTGGCGACGCGAGTGCCCGACTCTTTGGGTCATCGCCCGTCGGCCTGCCGACCGGCGCCGGTTACGCCGCTGGAACGCGCATCGTACAGGAGTACCTCGATGCGACCGGCCGTACTGCAACGGAATGCCTTAGAACTCCTGCCGAGGAGATTCTGAACGTCGCTCTGCCTCGACTGGGGCTCAACACCAGCGCCTGACGCTCACCACCTTCCCCGGCTCGCCGCTCAGCACCCCGACTCGTCCGCGTAGTGACCGAGGCGCCGCTGGCTTACGGCGAGAAGCAGACCATCACCGTCAAAGCTGAGCTGCGCGAGGCTCAGGACGGCGATGTTGTGGTCAACAAGGCTGTGGGCCGTGCTGAGAACACGAAGATGCGGATGCGCACCTCCGCCCAGTTCACCGTCATAGACACCCGCGAACCGGAGCCAAGCGACGAACCGACGCCACTTGAGGAGCCGTCGCAGGAGCCTTCACCTACTCCGGAGCAACCGGAAGCCCGTGAGCGCGGCTTGGCTCCGACCAGCGCGGAGGTCGCGGGGCTCACCGGTTTTGCGGCCGCGGTGTTGATAGGCGGTCTGCTTCTGATGAGGCGCGCTCGCCAGCACTAAACCACTGCCGAGCGGGCCACGTTGGCAGGGCGTCCCCCCGCCAACGCGGCTACCTCGTCGTAATGAGGATCGAGGCGTTATGCCCGCCGAACCCGAAGGAGTTGGATAGCACCATCGTGTTGTTCTCCGCCGCCACCGGGCACGGTTTGCGCACGATGCTGAGCTCCGGGAACGCGGGATCGTCGAGGTTGATGGTTGGCGGGATGATCCCCTCCCGCAGCGAACACACACTGATCACCGCTTCGAGGACACCCGCGGCACCCAGCAGGTGACCGGTCGAAGACTTGGTCGCGGTGATCGGGACCTGGGGAGCGGTGTTGCTTGCCGGGCTCGTTTCGACACCGCCGCCGAACACGGCTGTGAGGGCGGCTGCTTCAGCTGCGTCGCCTGCAACTGTCCCGGTTCCATGCGCGTTCACGTGGCCGAGCGGGCCGCCATCGGGAGCGCCCGTGGCAAACTGTTCCGGCGTGAGGCCAGCGTCAGCGAGGGCCGCGCGCATCGCGGACGCGGCGCCGCGACCATCGGGCAGAGGGGCCGTGGCGTGATGGGCGTCCGAGGACGCACCGTAGCCCGCGAGTTCCGCGAGTACATTCGCACCGCGGTTGCGCGCAACGGCTTCCCGTTCCAGAACCATCGCTGCGGCTCCGGCGGAGACCACGAACCCGGTCCGGCTGCGATCGAAGGGCCGCGATGCTTGCGCCGGGCGGGCCTCGTAGCCTGCGGCGAGCGCCCGAACGTTCGCGTTGGAGGACACGTTGATCGGGTTTACGCAGTCCTCAACACCGACCACGATCGCTGCATCGGCGTATCCGTGGCGTAGCGCGCGCATCGCCTCCCCCAGCGCAACGGCACCGGACGCGCACGTCGCCGACACCGCGCGGGCCGGCCCCGTGACCCCGTACCGCTGACTGATGAGCGCGGCGGGAGCGTCGGATGCGCCGTGCATCGTGAGGCTCAACGGGACGCCGCGCTGGCCCTTGTGTTCGAACGCGAGCGCCGCCTGATGATGCGAGCGCAACGGCCCCGACCCCGTACCCACCACGACCATGACCCGCGCCGGATCCCACGGCAACGCTGCACCGGGTGCGACGCCTGTTGCTTCGGCTACAGCGGCAGTTGTTGCGGCGGGGCCACCACTGGCTTGGGCGAGGGCTTGGTCGGCGGCGGCAATGGCCCACACGTGCATGTCGTCGAGACGGCGAGCGAGCGGGCGCGGTACGTAGTCTTCGGGATTGAAACCGCGGACCTGACCGCCGATGCGCACCCCAAGTTCGCGGGCGTGCTGGGTTTCGAATTCGTCGCCTTCCAGGACGCGGATGCCGCTACGGCCGTTGGCGACGGCGTCCCACATTTCGGAGACGGTCAGCCCGCTCGGGGTGATGGCGCCGAGGCCGGTGATGGTGACTCGTTCGTGCGTCACAAGCGTTGCACTCCTTCGCTGCTTGTTCGGGCTGTCGCGCCGGAGCGGAGCAGTTCGGCGAGTTCAGCGGTCTTGACCTTGCCGCCCACGGTTCGCGGTATCCGCGACACCACGTAATACTGTGCTGGAACGAATTGCGGCGCCAACCGCGCGCGACCCCACTCACGCAGCGCGGCCTTGGTCAGGCGGGGGTTGACGCGGGCGCCACCGCCCCCGGTCCCCAGTCCGGAGTCTTCGACGGCGAGCGCGAGCACCGTCCCAAGCGTCGCATCCGGCAGCCCCACCGCAACAGCCTCGAACGCCTGTCCATCCACGGTGAGGCCGGCGTAGGCGCGAGTCACTTCCGGGAGTGCGACTTTGTGGCCGCCAGTGTTGATGGTGTCTCCGGCCCGGCCGACAACCTGGACCTGCTGCCGACCGTCCACGATGCGGACGCGGCCTTGGTCGCCGACGCTCGCCCATCCGTGCTCATCCAGCAGGCGGCTGGCAGAACCGTCAGCATTGTCACTGCCAGCACCGCCGCCATCCATAGGGCCGCCGCCGACCACATACCCGTCCGAGCACGATGCGGCCCGCACCCAGATTGTGCCCAGTTCACCATCGGGCATGGGCTCCCCGTCCTCGCTGCGGATCTGGACCTCCACCCCGTCGTAGACCTCGTGCCAGCCGGGGTGGTCGGGGATTCCTTGGCCGATGAACCCGATTTCCGCGGCCCCGTAGTAGCTGATGAGTTCGGTGTGAGGGAGCACGGCGGCGAGCTCGTTGCGGAGGTTTTCGGGGAGGTCGGCGCCGCCCACGACGATGAGGTCCAGGTCTGCAAACTGTTCAGGCGTGCGGGTGGCTTGGGTGATGATGCCGCGCAGCATCGCGGGAACGGTCACGATGCGGGTGATGTTTTCGCGCGCGACTCGCTCCCCCAGGCCGGCCAACGTGAGAGTGTCAGTGTTGCTTGCGAGGTGGATGGTGCCGCCGGTTGCGAGTGTTTCGACCGCGGCGTAGAGGGTGAGCGAGTACGCGAATGGTCCCGGAGCGAACGTGACCACGCCAGGCCCCAGCCCGAGGTGCCGCTTGGAGACGGCGAGGTTCGCCCGGTATTGCCCGCGGGTCTTGAGGAACGCTTTCGGCGCGGCGGTGGTCCCGGAGGAGAACAGCATCAGGAACGGCTCAGAATCGGGACGAGAAGTGTCGGGGCGGCGCTCCGCAACATCAGCAACACCGGCCGCACCGTCTCCCGTAGTGCTGTCCCCTGCTTCGCCGCTGTCAGTAGCAGCCGTGTGTTCGAGGTTGCGGAACTCCGGCATCGTGCAGATGACCCCGCCCCAGTCTGTACCGAGGGAGCTACGGAGGGTTGTGGCGGCTTGCGTGTCATCGACGATCACTACGCCGATGCCCGCCGCGAGGACGATGTTGCGTTGGTGTTCGGCCGGCCAGCGTGGGTCAATCGCGGCGAAGATGTGGTCGGTGCCGGCGAGCGCCGCCATGATCCGTGCTGCCGCAAACGCCGATGCGGTGCATACCGCGGTCACCGGCCGCGCCGCTAGCTCAGCTTTCCCCGCCGAACCAGTCCGCCCCGCCACCGCAGCCGCACCTACCGACGCAGCCCGCCTCGTCGTCGGCTGTGTTTCCAACCGCACTTTGCGGTGCAGCCAGCTGGCGGCGGCGATGGTGTGGCGGCTTTCGCGCACGAGTTCGCGGTAGGTGAGGGAACGGTTGCTGGTGGTGATGGCGGGCCGTTCGGGATGCTTGGCGGCGGTCGCGTGGATGGAGCGGGTGATGGGCACGTCGCTAGCCTAACCGTTGCAAGTGCCTTCCGCGGCAGGTTGGTTGCCACACCTATCAGTCCGGGCCACTCTTAACCACGCAGCTATTTTGCTGCGCGTGCGATTTCGAATAAGCTCGCAGGCATCGGGCGTTCAAGCTCCCAAATGATCTGCATCGGCTTCTCCCCTGAATGCTTCACATAGCGGGCGTTACCGAGGCACGTGTACGGCTCCGTTCCGATCTCACCGTTCTTCGCCTTGCGGACAAACAGCACCACATTAGAGCCTTCCGATTCGTGGTTGATGTAGCGCTGCCCGGTAGGCGACGCTTCCCGAGTGAGGCTTTGCGATTCCCAATGGAACAGCGTGTCCGTCAACGCGTAGTCGTGATACATCGTGGTCGGCGAATAGTCGGCCTCCGACTTCTTCAACGTCACCAGCAACACATCCGTCTGCAGTTCCGGAATCCACTTCACGCCTTCGCGGATACTGCCGGGCTTCTCCGAGTTCAGCGACCCCACACCCAGGCCCGCGAGCAGCTCCTCACGCGTATATGTCGCGTGGCTTCGGATGGGTTGGGTCTCAAGACCGCCGGATAGTGGCCGCGGGACGACCCTCGAAACCACTTCCCGGAACTGCATGATCTGCGCCAGCTCTTCCCTCACAAACCGAGCGTTCAGAAGCTCCGCCATCCCAGCGGCCAGTCCCTTCTCATGACCAGACGGCCAGAACGAGTAATACAGCATCAACGCCAGCGGATCCTGCAGCAACTCAGGCGTGACCTTGCCGCTGTTCAATACTCGCAGATATCCCTCAAAACGGGCTGGGTCATCCACGTGCACAAACTTGTTGGCTCGCTGCAGCAGCTTGCTTTCGGCTTCGCTCGGACGGAACGAGCTCCGATCATTCGCCCACGCTTCATATTGAACCCAAGCGTTCGGGCCTTTATCGCCGAGGTATGTTCGGGTCGCGCCCGGTTTATATACCGACGGCAGGTCACGATCAGACCGCTCCAAATAGTCCTTGAGGTGCAGGCCAGCCTTCACCTCAGCCGCCGTGCTCATCTGTCGCACATCCACCAGGAAGTCCTTGGTGCTCATCGTCACCTGGCTCCGAAGGTTAGCGACAACCTCCTTCTGCGTGACCTCATCGAGCACAATCTGGCATCCCGCCGGCAGCACCGGGAAGTTGTGTTCCGCCGACCGCTGCAACTGTTTCCGGTCTTGGCCGGTGAGTGCGTGTAGTTTGATGTCGAAACGGAAGTTTTTGTGCTGGTGCCCTACGAAATCCAGAACCGTCAAGACGCTCTTGTTCTTCGCTCGGCGCAGGCCGCGCCCCAGCTGCTGGATGAAGATGGTCGCGGACTGGGTGGGCCGCATCATCAGGACCGTGTCGATGGCTGGCAGGTCGAAGCCCTCGTTGAAAACATCGACCGCCATGAGGCAGTTGAGTTCGCCTGTGGCTAGCCGTTTGATCGCTTGGTCGCGGTCCTCGCGTGAGGTCTTGCCCGTGACAACGCCGGATGCGATGCCGGCCTGGTTGAAAACCTCGGCCATGTAGGTGGCGTGGTCAACGGAGACGCAGAAGCCGAGGGCTTTCATGTTGCCGGTGTCGGTCACGATCTCGCGGGTGGCTTGGATGATTTTCTTAGCGCGCTGATCGTTGCCGGTATAGAGACGGTCCAGGTCTGCAACCCTGTAGCCGCCGGCGCTGAACTGGGCACCGGACAAGTCCACACCATCGGCGATGCCGAAGTAGTGGAAAGGAACCAGAAGGTCGTTGTCCAAAGCCGTCCAGAGCCGGAGTCCGCTCGCGATCCGGCCGTCAAAGTATTCGGCCGCGATGTTCTGGCCGTCCATCCGCTCAGGGGTTGCGGTCAGCCCCAGGAACTCTTTGCACCCATCGAAATGCTTGATGACGCGTTCGTACGTAGCGCCTGCGCTGTGGTGGAATTCGTCGATGATCACCACATCGAAGTGATCACGGTCCAGCTTGGTGTAGACCGTTTCCTGAGACAGCGTCTGGATGGACGCGAACACATGGTCCCACTTGGTAGGCCGGTAGTTCCCGCGCAACAGCTCGCCGAAAGAGCCGTCACCCAGCACGTCTCGGAAGGTTCGCAGGGATTGCTCCAGGATTTCACGACGATGCGCCACGAACAGCAACCGCGGACGCGGGCCCTTGGTGTTTTCGCATAGGCGGCGATAGTCCAGCGCGGCGATCACGGTCTTACCGATACCGGTGGCCGCAACCACAAGGTTGCGGTGACGGTTGAGGACTTCGCGTTCGTGTTGGAGATCGTCCAGGATGATCGCCTGGTGCGGGTACGGGCGAACATCCAGGTTCGTGGCCAACAGCGAGTCCGGAACCTTGTCCGCGGCGCCGTTGTTGAGTGCTTGCTGGAGTCGTTCCCCATCCTTTTCAGGGATGTAGGGTTCGAAGATCGGCGACTGCCAGTAGCTTTCGAACGTGGCCTCGAACTTTTCAACCAACGCTGGGGTCTGGATGTTGGAGACCCGCACGTTCCATTCGAGCCCGTCCACCATCGCCGCTTTACTGAGGTTGGAGCTGCCGATGTAGCCGGTGTGAAAGCCGGTGTTGCGGCGGAAGACCCATGCTTTGGCGTGCAGCCGGGTGGTTTGGGTGTCGTAACTGATGCGGACTTCGGCGCCGCACTCATTCACCAGATAGTCCAGCGCGCGTTTCTCGGTTGCACCCATATAAGTAGTAGTGAGGAGGCGGACCGGGACTCCGCGCCGGTTGAGCTCTTGGAGTTCCTGAGCGATCAGCCGGATGCCGGACCAGCGAACAAAGGACATCACCACGTCGACGGCGTCAGCGCTGAGCATTTCGGTTTTGAGCTCCGGGCCAAGGCGGGGGTCGCCTTGCGCATTCGTCAGTAAGGCGACCTCGGAGATCGGAATTGACGGTGACTGCGGTGCCGCGTGCGGGGGCTTAGCGGTACTCAATAGTTGCTGAGGTTCCGGCCCTTCGATGTGGTCTCCGTGGTTCACGGAATTCATGGTTGCCAGAAGTCGGTTCACGAATTCGATGCGTTCTTCTGCGCCGCTGATTAGCTGGAGTTCCTGCTTGAGGCGTTCTGCAACAAAACGGGCTGCGACGTGCGGGAAATCGGCCTTGTCAACCTTAGCAATCTGAGTTTCAAGCGCCGTCGCATCCAGTGCGCGCCGCAGGTCACTAGTGACCAGGTCTTCACGCAGACCTACCAAAAGAGGGTCCACAAACTCATCACTCATCGGTGTTGCCTCATTCCTCACGCCACCGCTACTGCGCGGCGGCTTCCCACTGCGCGTACGTCATTCCGTCACTGGTTTTCCAGGCCGTCCGGCCGTTACTACTACGGCCGAGGCATATCGCCGCCGCCGTGGACGGCGAGTTGAACACGATGTCGCGGGTAGCAACACACGCATCGTCCTCCACCCGTAGCGAACCGTCAGCAATCAGCTTGCGATGCTGCTGTGCCAACGCCTCATAGCTGCGGCGGGTGTGCTCCGAGCGCGCCGCGCTGGTGTCCCACTGCTTGATCAGGCGCGAACCTTCCAGCACGAACAGTTCGCCATCCACCGGCCGCATCTGCGCATCCACACCACGGCTCGGGTGCACCAGCGTAAACAGCGGCGATTCATCCTTGACCCCACGCTGAACGGAAGGCGTCGCGCTTTCCTCCCCGACAGCGGACCGCAAGATGTTCACGCCCAGCATCGGCAAAATCAACTTCACTTTGCGAATGAAATCGTTGACGGAAGCCTCTTGCGATTCGGACAGCTTCCGAGAGCGCGGGTTGTTCTTGTTCTCATCCAAGCTGCACCGGCCGGCCTTCCGCGCCATCTGCAGCAGCTTGGCTTCCATGTATCCCCAGTGCCCTTCGTTGAAGGAATGGTGCAGGCTCAGGATGATGATGGCCCGCTGCCACTTGGGTTTATTCGCGTGATGGTTACGCAACCGCTCCGCGAAATTCTCCGACCTGCCGATGTAGCACCACGTGTTGTTAATGGATTCGGCGTCTTCGCCCAAGAGTATGTAGACGCCGTTTGACTGCGCCTCTTCACGGGCCAGCATCGCGCTCAGCGACTGCCGCGGCGCGGCGATGATCTTGCCGGTCCACCCGGAAATTTCCGCGGCAATCAGGCCGCCCGGGGTCCCATCGGCGAGGAACAACTCAATCGACGTCGGTGTGGCCATATCGTTCAGGCTCCTGAAACACACACCGCGGCCAGCCCGCGGTGACCTCACCTAACCTACGTCACCGCCCCCGGCCTCCGCAGTACCTGACAGCGTCGCGAAGTTTCCCACCCGGGCCCCGCCGCATGGCACAGTTGGAATAGCCAACACCCAGCAAACATCCAACACCACGCGATACGCCGAGGAGCCCACGTTGCGGAACCCAAGCGCTTTCACTGACCTCACCGGAATCGAACTGCCGTTCATTGGTGCGCCGATGGCCGGCACCTCCACCCCGCAACTCGTCGCGGCGGTCAGCAACGCAGGCGGGCTCGGATCACTTGGTTTGGCGGGTAAGAACGTTGACCAGGTTCGCGAGGCCATCCGCGAACTTAAAGCCCTCACCACCCGGCCATTCAACCTGAACTTCTTCTGTCACGCCGAACCTCACCGGGACCCCGCCGTCGAGTCCGCATGGCTCGACTACTTGGCCCCTCTCTTTCGCTCGCTCGGCACCCAACCGCCAGCAGAGCTCAGCCCGTCCTATGAATCGTTCCTCGGCGATACCGCGCTGCTCCAACTACTCGTGGACGAAAAACCCGCCGTGGTCAGTTTCCACTTCGGTGTCCCCGACGTCGCAACCATCAACGCACTGCACGAAGCCGGCACCCTGTTGATGGCTTCCGCCACTAGCCAGGCTGAGGCGCGCGTAATCGAGGAAGCGGGCTTGGATGTGGTCATCGCCCAAGGGATCGAGGCCGGCGGGCACCGAGGAATCTTCGACGAAAACGGCCCCGATGAACAGACCCCTACCGGGCGCCTCGTTCAGCAGATCGCCTCAGCAACACAGCTGCCTGTGGTCGCAGCGGGCGGCATCATGACCCGCGAACGCGCCGAGCACATGTTCAGCCTAGGGGCTTCCGCCGTTCAGGTCGGCACCGCACTCATCACGAGCCCCGAATCCGGGGCCAAAGATTCCTACCGTGAGGCTCTAGTTCAAGCCGCGCACGCCGCTCAGCACGCAAGCGGCGGCGCTGAAACTCGCTTGACTCGCGTGTTCTCGGGGCGGCCAGCCCGCGGGTTGCCTACCGCGTTTATGGAGTTCGCTGAAGCGCCCGATGCGCCAACCCCGCCGGTCTTCCCCGTCGCCTACTCGGCGAACAAAGCGCTGTCTGCCGCGGCCGCTAAGAGCGGCTCCGCAGGAATGGCGCCACACTGGGCCGGCGCCAACGCACACCTGATTCAGCCGCGCCCGGCAGCGGAAGTCACCCACGCCATCGGCCGCGAACCATGATCCCAGGGCTACTCACGCGGTAGCCAGCCAAACACCGCCTGGACGAAGCGCCCGACCTGGCCAGCCCCGGCCTGGTCTGGCCTAGTCGTTCGCGGCTCGTTGCGGTTATTCTCTAGTGCAAGGATTCAGCACATCACCCGAGGAGATTCCTTGATCATTGAAACCCCGCAGGGCACGTGGACGCCCAAGGTCGCTTTGGACCACGACGCCGGCACCGACCAGACACACACCCAGTCACCCGCGCAGTCACCATGCCCGCACGAGAAGGTCGCCAAGATGGTGGCCCACTCATCTGAACCGCCAAGCGATACCGAAAACTATGAGGCACCCGGCGCTCGGTTATTCGATAACCCGGTTCTCTACGACAACATCTTCGGCTGGGACGCGAGCGAAGAACTCGACTTCATCACCTCCACCACCAATGCCGACCGGCTCATAGAGTTCGGGTGCGGGTCCGGCCGCGTGCTACTTCCGTTGCTGGAACGCGGCTACCAAGTGGACGGCATCGACTCCTCGAGCGACGCCCTCACCCACCTCAGCGAAGCGGCGGCCGAACGGAAAACCAAACACACCCCACGGCTGATCCTCGGCGACCTCACCGAAGTCGCACTCCTACCCACATACCCGGGGGCTTTCTCCGCACTCAACACCGTGCGTTGCCTCCCCACCCCCGAACTGGTTGCCGCCCACCTGCGTCGCGCCGCGATGAGCGTCACCACCGGCGGCAAATACCTGATCCACCTCGACTCCTTCGGCGCTGACCTGACCGAACGCCCACAGCCCGGTGAATACGGCGAATGGGAAGGCTTCGGCGACCCAACCGAGAATCCCGAATACCAGGACATCACGGTGCGTTGGGAGCTGGCGAAGCGGGAACCTCACGACGGTTACGACCTCGAAACGGAACGGGTACGCGTGTGGAGTGGCAAGGAACTCATTGTCGATGAACTCCTGTTCCAGCTCTCCTCGTCGATCACGGGCTGGCACAGCCTCTTCACCGCCGAAGGCCTTTGGACAGTGCACAGCGTTGTCGACGAAGACGAATTCCAACCGCTCGATGCGCAACAACAGCGGACGGCCGAAAGCGGCAACTACTGGTTCATCCTGGAACGCACAGACCGCGCCGTCCCGCCGCTCTACAGCGCCTAAACACGGCGCTTAAACACAGCTACTAGACACAGCACTTAAACGTGGAACGGGTGCGGCCCAAGCCGCACCCGTTCCATCCGGTTCTCGTTGCACCCGCCTCTACCGGCGTGTATCAACCACCCACCGCAGATTCTCTTGGGTTTTCTTCGGTTGGGTTTTCTTCGTTTCTTAGACGGCGGTGTAGCCGCCGTCAACCAGGTAGTAGGCGCCCGTGACGAAGGACGCGTAATCCGAGAGCAAGTACAGAACCAGGTTCGCGACTTCCTCCGGGCGACCCAAGCGACCCATCGGATGCTTAGCGACGAGCGCATCGCGGATCTCTTCCGACAGGTTAGCCAGCAACGGGGTATCGATATAGGCCGGGCCAACAGAGTTAATGCGCAACCCCTCCGGGCCATACTCCGCGGCCGCGTTCTTGGTGATACCCACAACGCCGTGCTTCGCGGCGGTGTAAGCGCCATTGCCGATCGCCGCGACCGAGCCATGAATCGATGCCATGTTCACAATCGCGGACTCACCCGCGCCAGCCTTCAACATCTCAGGGATCTGGTAACGCATCCCGTACAGAACACCGTTGAGGTTGATGCCGATGACCTTGTCCCAAGCCTCAAGGTCAGTCTCACCGGCCGGTGCTGCCGGGTCACCGATTCCCGCGTTGTTGACCGCATAGTTCAGCTGACCATACGCCCGGATGTGGCTAGATCCTGATGGTCTTCGATGTGGCGCCAGTGGTCGCACTCGTCTGATCGAAGACGAAGCGGTACTGCTTCTTGAGCTTCGTCTTCACCTTGACAGTCGCCTTACCCTTCTTCAGCTTGACCGTCTTCACGGTCTTCCACTTCTTCCCCGACTTCACCTGCACCCGAGCCTTCTTAGCCCCATGCGCGACGTACTTGTTGGGCTTAGGGTTATAGCGCTGAGCCGACGCGGTCAGGGTCACAGTGTTCCCCTTACGCTTCCCCTTCAGCGCGGCCTTGCCCTTAGCCCGGACGTAGAAGTGTCCCTTGGTCCAGTCGGTATAGGACTGGTAGTCGTAGCCGTCCCGGGTGTCGGCAGATACGTATGAAGGACCAACCGTGTACTTACCGAGGCCGTGCACCCAAGGACAGACCGTAACACGAGTCTTTGAGCGGTCGCCAGAGTCTGAATAAAATGCCGTGTCCACCGAGCTGCCACCACGGTACACACCGGACATGACGTCCCAAGAGCCAACCTTCGGGGACATGGTTTTCCGCATAGCGACCGCCACGTCACGACAGTTGGAGTTGGAATAGTTGGAAACCACGATGGACTTGGCGCTGAACCCGGTCACGTCCACCAGGCGTGGTGCCGCTTGGCTTGGGACCGCGGTGCCGGCGTTCAGCCCAACGGCAACCAGAACAATCGCGAATGCACGGAAGAACCGTTTCATACACATTCCTCAAACTAGAACGAGCTAAATATGGGCGCAGAAATACTCAACGAATTCGATGATGAAGCTGCCCCAGTCCAGATGTGTACAAGTTCAAATCGGCATTAAAGTAACGAAAAAGAGTCAGTGCCCGGATTGATCATAACCAAGGAAGAGGGAAACTCCTAGACGCCGCGCCCGGCGTTACAGACACCACGCCCGGTATTGCAGCACCGCGCCCCGCGCTGCAGGCACCGCGCCCGGGTTACAGTTTCGCGACCCGCCAGGTGACACCACACGCTTCCTTTAACCAGCCCGCGAGCAAACTCAGGCAGAATTGAAGAAACCCTGATGAAAGAAGCTACAGGCATGGCAAAACCAAAGTTCATAAGCAATATTCGGCGGTTGCTCAATTTCAACTACACCGAGAGCCTGAAAACCAATAACAGGACTCTCGGCTCCATCAAGAAGGCACTGGATGCCGCGAACACGTCCACCAATGAAGCACTTGCGCAGATCCAGAAGGAACTGGAAACGCTACGCAAGGAAGCCACACTTCAGCGCCGCCACGACGATGCGATGCGTAGCCTGGCTACGATGCCGCTGTTTGAAGAAATGCGGAAGGAATACCGGGCGAAGCAGCTGGGTCTGCTTGAAACAGTGCAGACCGTTTCTGAAAACAATCTCTCCTTTGTGCGCATCGGCGACGGCGAACTCAAGCTCGCTTTCGACATCACCGCAAACCTTGGTTTCCAGAAGAACTCAACGGCACTTCAAAAAGACCTCAACGAAGCCATGAGCGGAAGCCTCAACCGTGACGACATCATCTTCGGCACCCCGCACACCTACCGTGACCGCCACTGGAGCATGATCTGGGCCCAATACTGGCCCGAATTCCGCGAAGTCATCGCGCCAGCCACCCGCCTTGGCAACGCGCACGCGACCCGGCCGTTGTTCTTCGCTTCCGAAGGCGAGCAAGGCGTGGAAGCATGGCGTAGCGTCTGGGCTGGCAAGAAAGCGACCATCATCACCGGTAAAAGCTCAAGATTCGACCTGATCCCACAGCTGTTCGGCAACCTGGCAGGTTCTGACCGCATCGATTCACAAGACCGTCACGCCTACGCGGACATCCCACGGATCATGAACGAGGTCCACAAGGCCACCGATACGGACATTTTCCTAGTCGCGCTCGGCCCCGCAGGCACGGTTCTATCCCACAAGATCGCCGAAACCGGACGCCAAGCAGTCGATGTTGGGCACATCTCCGATTCCTACCTTGCCGTGTTCGAAGGCGGCGCCCGTCCCGAAAGCCGGCCCTACTCACAGACGCCGGCAAAGCAGTAGTTGCCTCACGGGCTAAGAAAAGCTGGACTAACCGCCCGGTAGCAGGATCTTGTGTAGCTCCGCCATGCTCGTAGCGACCTGGCCTGGGTGCGCGGCGTCGATCTGTTCACGCGTCGCCGCGCCCCACGTCACGCCCACCGTGTCCACACCGGCGGCGTTGCCCGCCTGAATATCGGTAGGCGCATCCCCCACGTACACCGCCCCGCCCGGGCCACCAACCGCCTCAACGCCCGCCAACTGGAGCGCCTTCAACACCGGATCGGGTGCCGGCTTATGCCGTTCAACATCACCGTTACCCACCAGCGGGCTCAGCTCTGGCAAACCACACACCCGCAGGCCGCGCCGCGCCATCTCCGGCAGCTTCGCCGTCACAACACCCACCGTGCAGCCAGCGGCCTCAAGATCAGCGAGCACCTTATCCACGGCGGGGAATGGGGCCACCGCGTCGTCGTGCATCTCTTGGTTGAACTTCCGGTACACAGCCACCCACTCATCGGCCGCGTCCTCGCCGGCCACGGGGCGGAACGTGTCCTCCAACGTCAACCCGATCCACGACTTCATGACCTCATCATCCGGGGCCTGCACCCCGAAATGCTCAAAGGTGCGGTGGAACGTCGCCACAATCAACGGGATCGTGTTGATCAGCGTCCCATCCAGGTCAAACAGCACCGTCTTCCAGCGCGGTGAACCAGCCACAACGGCCACGTCCTCTCCAGTTACGCGTTTCAGTCCGCTCACGCGTTCAAGTATTCGTCCACGGTCATGAGCGTGAGCATCGGGTTGAAGCAGTCCATGATCGCCATCGCTTGGTCATGTACTTCCTTGGTTCCGCCGCCGCACGCATCCGTGAGCACCGTAACCCATTTGCCGGCATCCACGGCGCCCAGCGCGGTCCCGATCACGCAACAGTCCGTCGCGACCCCCGCCAACACTAGGCGGTCATAGTCCTTCGTCATTTCGGCGAGCTGTTCGCCCCACTTGGAGAACGTCGGCATCGACAACACCTGGTCGCTCTCGCGCACCGGGGAGGTCAAGTCCCACACCTCGGATTCGGGTTCGGCGCGGCATTCGTCCCAGCGGTCGTAATAGTCCGCCCACGCGCCATGCTCGTCCGGGTCCCGCACAAAGCGAGTCCAAATCACCGGCGAACCATCCCGCTCACGCAACCGCGCCATCGCCTGCTCAACCTCGGCATAATTCGAGACACCCCACTGGCCGTCCTGGTCAGCGAAAATGTTCTGCATATCAATAAACACCAGCGCACCCTTGTGCGGCGTGCCCGTCTCAGGTGCTTGCTGCCCTGCAGCCGGTGCAGCGGCGTCCGATGCGGTACTCATCAATCCTCAACCTTCCAGTTCAGTGGCGGGCTTAGTTTCAGTGGCGGGGCCAGTTTCGACGGCGGAGTCAGCTTCAGCGGCCGCCCCGGCTTCTGCCTGCTGGCGGGCCGCCTTCCGCGTACGCAACAGGCCCGTCGGCACAGGCATCTTATACATCAGCATATAGAGCACCCCGGCGCCCAGGATCCCGGCGAGGAACCCGAGGTCCCCCATTGAACGGGAGAGTTCAGCGAGCGGGCCGGCCAGCAGTTCGGTATCCCAGAACAGCATCGAGACCAAGCATCCGCCGATCCATGCGAAGAAGCCCCACTCGAACCGGCGCCCGGTGTTATACAGCTCCACGGAGCTATCCACGGCGGGTTTACGCATCCGCAAGTAATAGTCCAACAGCAACACCGTGCTGAACGGAACCACGAGGTAGGCAAGCACTGAGAGGAAGTTATAGAACCCGCCGTACGGGTCATCCTGCATCAACAAGGTCATGCCGAGACTCACCACAGCCACGATGACCACCGCAACAATACGGCTCACCGGGACCTTCAACGTCAACAGGGATAGCGCGCCGCCATAGAGGTTCATCGCGCTCACCGGGATCGTGGAGAGCACCACCGTGATCATCGCGACCGGCGTCCACGAACCCGTCAGCTGCGCCAACGCGGGGATCGCATCCAGCTCGCCCGCGAAACTGGAAACCAGAACCCCGATGCTGCCCAGCCACGTCAGCGCTAAGAAGCTGCCGCCAGCGGTATAGAGCACGACCTTCGAATGCGGGGTGCGGCGCGGAAGATACCGCGAGAAATCCGATGCGAACGGAGTCCACGTCATCACGTAGGCGAAGAAGAAACCGGCGAACGTGATCCAGCCGGCGACCGGGCCCATGTAGCTGCCCGCATCGGGGTTAGCGGCGAGCGTGAAGTCAGCCTCACGCAGCGAAAGCACCGAGATCACCAGGAACAACACCGTCAGTACGACGGTGGCTACCTTATTCACAACATGCACCACGTTGTGGCCCCACACCGCGAACACCGCCTGCACCGCGAACATGAGTGCCGCGGCGAGCGCGAAGTTGATGTCCACCAAAACTTGGAGCGCGATCACCGCGAACACCGTGTTCACGGCCGTCCACCCGATCGCGGAGACAATGGTGAGCAACGTGATCGGTAGGTAGTTCCCGTAGAAACCCATCGGGCCGCGGCCCTGGACCTGCTGCGGGACACCCAGCTTGCTGCCGATACCGGCCAGCAACCCCATGACCAGCACGCCGCACAGCGTTCCAGCGGCAACCGCGGTGAGGCCCTGCACCACTGACAACCCGAATTGCGCGGAGAAGAAACCGGACACCATGACCGCGAGCACCATGTTCGCGGCGAACCAGAGCGTGAACTGGCTGCGTGGGCTACCGTGCCTCTCTACATCGGGGATCTGTTCCGTTCCGTACGGCTCCGCCTTGGTGAGGGATGAACCGTATGTTGCTTCGCCGGGACTCTCGGCAGCCATGCTCTCTCTTTTCGTTGAGGAACCTTTCACACTACCGTGACCGCAACCACAACATCAAAAGCGACCCCACAACCAACATTGGTTGTGGGGCCGCTGATGTGGATGCTGACGAGGTCAGCTCGCTTCTACACAGTCACGCTGTTTTACAGCGCGAGACCAAACACCCACACGAGCAGGGTCGAGCACGCGAGCGTGATGACGCCGATGCCGATGAGGTTCAGCCACACGCCGCCCTTGACCATCTCGCCGATCGTGACGTAACCGGAACCGTAGGCGACCGCGTTCGGCGGGGTCGCCACCGGAAGCATGAACGCGCACGTGGCAGCCAACGCGACAGGTGCTGCGAACAGCAACGGATCAGCGCCCATACCCGATGCGATACCCATCGCCACCGGAATGAACGTCGCCGCAGTAGCCGTGTTCGAGGTCAGCTCAGTCAAGAACAGGATCGCCGCCGCCAGGATCGCGACAACCAGAACCGGCGGGACACCGTCCAGCTTGCCCGCAAACGTACCGATGTCCTTCGTCAAACCGGACTTGCTGAACATGCTGGAAAGCGCCAGGCCGCCACCGAACAGCAACAGCACATCCCACGGAAGTTCCTTAGCGGTCTTCCAATCCAACAGGCGCACACCGCGCTCAGCACCAGCCGGCATCATGAACAACACAACACCCGCGACCATCGCGATGCCCGCGTCAGAAATAATCGCCGTACCACCATTCAGCTGAGCGACCGTCGGGATGATGATCCACGCAAGCGCAGTCGCAATGAACACGACGATCACACGGATCTCGCCCTGGGACATCGGGCCAAGCTTGCTCAGCTCCGAACGGATCAGATCACGGCCACCCGGGATCTCATCGATCTCCGGCTTGAACAGAACCTTGACCAGCAAGAACCATGCGACCGCCATCATCACGATAGAAATCGGGACACCCACGACCATCCACTGAGCGAAACCGATTGTGACGCCCAAGTTATCGCTCATCATGCCCGCCAACAACGCGTTCGGCGGAGTACCGATCAGGGTGCCCAGCGAACCGATCGAGGCGGCATACGCGATACCCAACATCAAAGCGGAACCGAAGTTAGTGCGGATCAAATCAACCGCGGACGTCACCGGTTCGCCATCTGCGTTGAGTGCGATCGAACCGGTCTTCGGGTTCGCGTCATCATTCTGCGTAATCTGGTTCACCAGCGACAACACAGACATACCGATCGGCAACATCATCACCGCGGTAGCCGTGTTCGAAACCCACATCGAAACGAAACCGGTCGCAATCATGAAGCCCGCGATCATCGCGCCAGGCCTATTCGGCATGACCCGCAAAACACCCAACGCGATCCGCCGGTGCAGATTCCACCGCTGCATCGCCAACGCGATGAAGAACCCGCCCATAAACAAGAAGATCGTGTCAGAGCCATACGAGGCACCCAACATGTTGAAAGTGACCGGCTCCGGGTCCTTCCCCTCCGCCTGAATCGGCTGAGCCAGCACAGGGAAAATCACGAGCGGCAGCAGTGCCGTAGCCGGGATCGGTAGCGCCTCGGTCATCCACCACACCGCCATCACAATCGCGGTAGCGGCAGTCAAACGCGCGTTATGCGACATCGAATCCGGGAGGATGAAATAGATCAGCACGCTCAACACCACACCGAGCGCGAGCCCACCCCAACGCACATTCACCGTGCGCTTCTCAACGGCCGGATCCAACTCGCCCGGCGACTTCTGCTTAACGTCACGGCCCTTCGACGGGTCCGGACGAAGACTCTCCAGATACTCCGGCATCTTCGGCTCAGCCATGCCAACCTCCTGGGTGCATATAGTTCAAACGCAGAATCGAGCGACAGCGGTCCGTTGGCACCCGACCTATCGCGAACAACAAAGAACTGTTAATGAAACAGTAAAGAGTGATGTGCCTCTCATGCTAAACGTAAGCGGTCCGAATCCGGAACTCGACTTCCAGAGCGGCGGTCACCCAACGCAACGGTTGCCCGGTGACTGTTTCCCGGTTGGCTGCTCCTTTGGTCAGCGATTCTGTCCCTTTGGTCAGCGATTTCCATGCCACCTGTTTCCCGCGCGACGTTGACCCGCTACGTTGGTTGCATGAGTACTTCACATGGTTCTGTTGCTGAATCTGCCGAGGCTGCTGAATCCGGTAAGCCGGTTGCGTTGATTACGGGTGCTTCGCGTGGGATCGGGTTGGCGATCGCCCGCGAGCTGTCCTCGACGCATGACCTGATCTTGGGCGCCTCTAGTAAGGATTCACTGGCCGATGTGCTGGCCGAGTTCCCGGGTGCCCGCCCGTTCATCGCCGAGCTGACAGATAAGGACGCGATCGCCCGCGCTGTCGCGGACGCCGGCTTCGGCGGCGGTTCCGGCGAGGGCGCGGGTTCCGGCGAGGGCGCGGGTTCCGGCGAAGGTGCCACCGCAAGCGGTTTTGGCGAGGGCGCGGATGCCCTCCCGCGGCTGGATGTGTTGGTTCATTCGGCGGGTGTGGCTGATGGCAAGACGGTCGCGGAGACTCAATGGGATGTGTATGAGCGGGTGTTCTCCGTGAATGTTTTCGCGGTCGCTGAGCTCACGCGTCTGTTGCTACCTGCGCTGCGTGCGGCGCGTGGTCAGGTTGTGACGATCAACTCCGGTTCCGGCTACTTCTCCGGCGTGGGGGCTGCCGTCTATTCGGGTTCTAAGTTCGCTCTACGTGCGTTTTCGGATGCGGTGCGGGAGGAGGAACGCGGATCGGTGCGGGTCACCTCGATCCATCCGGGCCGCGTGGATACTGACATGCAGGTCGAACTGCAGGCCTCCTACGGCAACCACAACTACGACGGCTCGCTGTACATCCGCCCCGAATCGGTTGCGGCGACGGTCCGGCTCGCGGTGGACGCAACGCCGGAGGCGATGATCGAAAACCTAGCCATCCGCCCCGTCCACAAATAGCTCTGCCCCATCCGCAAATTCCCGCGCCCCACCCGAAGATGCTTTGGAGGTTTCGATGACGACTGTTTTTCATTCCGCCACGGTTCACACTATGGACGCCGCCGCCCCGGAAACGGATGCCTTCGCGGTGGACACCGGCCACATCGTCGCTGTGGGTGACGCCGCCCGCGCGCTACTAGAACAGGGCGCGGAATCCGTCAATCTGACGGGTTACACGGTCCTGCCGGGCATCATCGACGTACATAACCACCACAATCATGGTGGCCGCCGCGAGCTCACCGACCTCACGTTCCCGCCCACCGCCAACCTGGAAGAAATCCTCGCTGCGGTACGCTCCCGCGCGTCCGCTATCCCTGCAGGTGAGTGGATCTACGGCGGCTCCGCTGGTTCTGGCCTCATCGGCACCATCGACACCGCCGAAGCCCTAGCCGCACTCGATGAGGCCTCGGGCGACCACCCTGTGCTGCTCACGGATGATTCGCTTCATAACCGGTGGGCTAACTCGCTGGCGATGCAGAAGGCAGGGATCAGCGCGGACACCCCTAACCCCGACGGCGGGGTCATCTCCCGCGATGGCGCCGGCAACGCGACGGGTTGGCTCATCGAATCCGCGGGCGTTCTAGTGGAGTTGGCTAAGGCGGCGGATCAGCCGGAGTCGGCGGAGGCTCTCAAGGCGTCCACGGCCAAAGCGGTTGAGATGCTCAACGCGTACGGCATCACGGGTTTCCAGGATGCCGCCGCCTCACTGCAGATCATGGAGGCCGTCAAGGCGTTGGATGATGCTGGCGAGTTGAACTCGTGGGTTGTTTCCAGCACCCCGGTTGAGGAGTTCATTTTCGGTTATCAGCCGGTCGGGGAAGACGTCATTTTCGGGATGGAGCACACCCGTAGCGAGCACCATAAACCTGATTTCATCAAGATTTTCCTCGACGGCGTCCCGCCGGCTTTGACGGCGGCGTTCGTTGAACCGTACCTTCCCACGGACGGGCACGCGTGCACTCACGGCCACATGACCATGCCGTATGAGGAGCTTGAGACGTGGCTGCTGCGTACCGCTGAACGCGGGATCTCCGCGAAGATCCACTGCACGGGCGATGCCTCGGTGCGTTCCGTCCTGGATGCGGTGCAGAAGGTCCGCGAAGCTGGCTACGACGACGTGCTCTACCAGGTTGCGCACGGCCAGTTCATCACCGAAGAAGACATCCCGCGCTTCGCTGAACTGAATGTTGCGGCGGATATTTCGCCGTCGCTGTGGTTCCCTGGCGTGATCATCGAAGCGATCAAGTCTGTCCTGGGTGAAGAACGCGGAAGCAAGGCACACCCGAACCGTGCCTTGACGGAGGCTGGGGCGCTGATCGCGGCCGGTTCCGACTGGCCTGTGTCCGTTTCACCGAATCCGTGGGAAGCGATCTATGGGCTCGTGACCCGCAAAGACCCTTCCGGGGAATTCCCGGGCGAGCTGTGGCCGGAACAAGCACTCACCCGTGAGGAAGCGCTGGCTACCTACACGATCAACTCCGCCCGCGCGATGGGCCTCGGTGAACAGACCGGCTCCATCACTGAAGGTAAGGCGGCGGACTTTGTGATCCTAGAAACCGATCCGCTCACCTGCCCGGTCGAGGACATCATCACGATTCAGCCGGTCAGCACGTGGTTCGCCGGAAAGAAAGTCTTCACCGCCGCCTGAGCCTAGTCGCCTCTCTAGGCTGTGTCCGGGCCGCGGCGGCGATCCAGCGTCATGTAGATCAGCACACCGAACAGCGTGAAAACCGGCCACAAAAGCAGCGGTAACCATAGTCCGGCAACCGTGCCCAGCACACCGCCGAGAATACTGCCCAGCGGAACCAACCCCCTCGTGAGTGTGCGGCGGAACGCAGAAATCCGGCCAAGCAGGCGCTGTTCGACGGTGGTCGCGGCATAAATTTGCGAGGCCACGTTCGTGATGGTCAAGATGAGGCCCCACGCCATCGTGTGAATAATCAGCAACACGACGGCCGCTTGCGGCGCCGCGAACGCGAACAGCGGCAAGGACGCGGCAACACACTGCCCCATACCGCCCCACACGTACAGTTTCCTGACCGGAACTGCATCAGCAATACGGCCCGAGACGAACGACGCCGCAACCCCCGAAACAGCCGCCAAGGAACCAAGAATGCCGTAACACTCGACACCCAAATCCAAAGTTTGAATGACCAGAATCGATTCGACCGCGGCACCCATCGACAAGCCGGCGTTAGTGAACGCCGAAAGCCACGTCATACCCGCCAACTGACGGTCAGCGACCAAAACCGCCCAGCCATCCTTGACCTGTTCCCAAAACGTCTGCTTCGCAGGTGCCTGCGCGGCGGCTGGCTCGGCGTCGACGCCGGCCTCTACGTCCGCGTCCGATGCGTCCGACTCTTCCGGCGCAGCCTGCGTTGCGGCTGGCTTCGTAATCAGGAGCGCGAGAATCATCGCGAGCACCGCGAAACCGACGGCCGCCAGCAGCGTCCAGTTAGCGCCCAACCTCGTGACGCCATAAGCGACAGCGACCGGCGCAACAAGTGAAGCGATCCGGTCCCACGTGGCGATGTTCGCTACAGTCCGGCTGATCTGTCCGTCATGATCCACAAGAGCAGGGACCGTGGACACCTGCGCGGTCTCCGTCGCGACCGTCACAATACCCATGACGGTCGCGAACACGAGTAGAAAGGGGATGCTCAGGTGCCCACTCGCCGCCACCGCAACAAGCACTGCGGCGAGCGCAACCTTCGCCACGAGTGCAAGCTTCAAAACCCGGACTGCCTCGAAACGGTCAACAAAAACGCCGATGGGGATGCCCAGAATCATGAACGCCACCATGGTCAGCGCGTTCAGTAGACCCATCTGCCACGCGCTCGCGGCGAGGAGGGCAACCGCGACAATCTCAATCCACGGCCCGAACGCCTGCACGAAAAACGCGTCAGTAGCGTTCGAGGCTTTCGCCAACCGCAACCGGCGATTAACCACACCCATGACAACTCATTTCTGGCAATGGGACCCAGATAACAGCGCAGCCCCTCAACAACACAGCCCTCATCACCGCAGCCCCTCAACAGCGCGACCACAATGTGACCTACAACACAACATCCTGAATCCTATACCAACAACAACGGGGCCGGCCTGGTACGCAACCAAGCCGGCCCCGTCGCCGCCTCTCGGGCTAACTAATCGAGCGCTAACTATGCGCGCTTGAGTTCGATGTCGAGGGCTTCCTGAAGTTCGTCGAAGCTCATCCCGAACGTCTCCAGAACAACCACGCCGTCGTCGGTCAGGTCGAAGATCGCGCGATCCGTGTAAACGCGGGAAACACAGCCCGTACCGGTCAACGGGTAGGTGCATTCCGGAACCAGCTTCGGTTTGCCGTCCTTGGTGAACAGCGTCATCATGACCAGCACGTCCTTCGCGCCGATCGCCAAGTCCATCGCGCCGCCCACCGCCGGGATCGCGTCCGGGGCGCCCGTGGACCAATTCGCCAAGTCGCCGCCACCGGAAACCTGGAACGCACCCAAAACACACACGTCCAGGTGGCCGCCGCGCATCATCGCGAACGAATCCGCGTGATGAAAGAAGCTCGCCCCCGGCAACTCGGTCACTGGAATCTTGCCGGCGTTGATGAGCTCCTCATCAACCTCATCCTCCTTAGCGGCTGGGCCCATGCCGAGCATCCCGTTCTCGGTGTGCAGCGTCACGCCGGAATCAGCATCCAGGTAGTCAGCGACCAGCGTCGGCTGCCCAATACCCAAGTTCACGAACGAGTGATCCGGGATGTCCCGCGCCACCATCTGCGCCATCTCGGTCTTCTCCAGTGGGCCGCGGTCCGTGTGCTCAACCGTGCCGCGCGCCACGTCAGCGCCCGCCACGTCAGCGCCTACAGCGTCAGTGGCGCCTACGGCTTGATTCTTCACGTTGTCCTGGCTCATGCTGCGGTCTCCTCCTTTGGCAGGGCCGACAAGTCGAGGACGTCGTCGGTGTAAATCTTCGGGGTCACAATGTTCTCTGGGTCCAGCTCGCCCACCTCAACCACGTTGTTGACCTCAACGATCGTGCGGGTCGAGGCGGTCGCCATGACTGGCGCGAAGTTCCGGGCCGTCTTCCGGTACACGAGGTTGCCCATCTTGTCCGCGGTCTCCGCGTGAATCAGCGCCACATCGCCCTTGATCGGGTACTCCAGCACATAGTTACGGCCGTCAATCTCGCGGGTTTCCTTACCTTCTGCGAGCGGGGTTCCGTAGCTGGTTGGGCAGAAGAAAGCGCCGATGCCGGCACCAGCGGCACGCATACGCTCGGCGAGGTTGCCCTGCGGCACCACCTCAAGCTCGATCTTGCCCGCGCGGTAGAGCTCATCGAACACGTAGGAATCGGATTGGCGTGGAAACGAGCACACCATCTTCCGTACGCGTCCCGCCTGCAGCAGCGCCGCGAGTCCCGTATAACCGTTACCAGCGTTGTTCGATACGACCGTGAGGTCGCTCGCCCCCTGCTGAATCAGCGCGTCAATCAGCGTGACGGGCATCCCCGCCATACCGAAACCGCCAATCAGTACAGTCGAGCCGTCCTTGATGCCTTCTACTGCGGCGAGCGCGGATTCATGGAACCGTGTCTGTGCCACATCGATCTCCCTTCAGTGAGTCCTACCTAAGCCTGCGTTACGGGTATTTGTTTGTTGTTGAGTCGGTCTGGATTGTCTGCGTCGGCGCTGACGACGTCGTTGTCCACGAGCGCTTCGATGACGTGCTTCACTACGGGGCTGGATGTTCCGGCGCGGGTCACGAGCGCGAGGTCAGTCGGCAGGGTTTCCGGCACGGACTTGAACACCACACCCTGCGGACGTAGGGCTTGCACGGATTCGGGGATGAACGCGACCCCAGCTCCCGCGGCAACCAACGCGAGTAGCCCTGCCGTGCCTGGGGCGGTGTGCGCGATGTGCGGGGTGAATCCCGCGGCATGGCAGCTTGCTGCCGCACGGGCGTTGACGTTGGAGCGCGGGTCGCCGAAAGCGATGAAGTGCTCTTCCTCGAACTCTTTGAGAGCGAGCTCGCCTTCTACGGATGCGAGCCGGTGCCCTTCCGGCATCGCTGCCACGAGCTTCTCGGTTCCTAACGGATAGGTTTCCAGCTCAGGGTCCGATGTGTGGCCACGCAGAATCCCCATGTCCAGTTGGCCGTTGCGGATCCGTTCAAGCTGGGCCGGAGTGAGCAGGTCAGTGTGCACTTCCAGCGTGATGTTCGGTAGGGCTTCACCCACGGCTTGTTTGATGCGGGCCAGTTGTGCGAAACCCGTGGTTCCGGTGAACCCGATGCGGATGATGCCTGCCGAGCCGCCGGCGATGTTGCGCACACCAGCGAACATCGAATCCACATCGGCCAGAACGCGGCGGGCCTCCCGGTTCAGATAAGCGCCAGCGTCCGTGAGTTCAACCTTGCGGGTAGTACGGTTCAGCAGCGTTGTGCCGAGTTCTTTTTCTAGCCGGGCGATCGTCTGCGAAAGTACGGGCTGAGCGATATGCAACCGCATCGCGGCCTCGCCGAAGTGGAGGGTTTCAGCCACTGCCGTGAAGTACCTCAACGCTTTGATTTCCACAGCCACCTCCTTTGATAACTCTTCTTTAAGAATAAGGAGCAATCAATAGGAACTGAAATATATATTTGGAGTGAATTGATAAGCGCACGAGATAAATCTAGGCGTCGGTCGCCACTGCACCCGCGCGGACGCTTCCCCGGCCGTTCTGTTCACGCATACCGCGTTCGCGTACGCCGCGCTGCCGGGCGAGCACACCGTGGCGCGGTCCCAAAAGCCACGCCAGCACAAAAATCACCGCGCACACCAGCACTACGGCGCCACCCGTCGGCAGGTCAACAGCCCACGAAACATAGATCCCCACGAACGCACCCAGCACACCAAAGCACGCGGCGGTGAGCATCATCGGAACCATCCTGTCGCACACCATCCGCGCGGCCGCCGCCGGGGTCACCAGAAGCGCAATCACCAGGATGTTGCCGATCGTCTGCACACTCATGACCACTGCGAAGGTCACCACAACCGCCAGCACAATATCCAACGCCATGACCCGCATCCCGATCGCCGTAGCGTAACCGCGGTCCAGCCCGACCATCACCAAATCACGGTGGAACACCGCCAAAACAGCGAGGATCAGCATGGACCCCAGCACCGTGGTCACCAGCGCCGAATCCGGGATACCGGTCAACGAACCAAACAAGAACGTGCTGAGGCTTCCCGAATAGCCGGGCGCGCGAGACATCACCACAATGCCGATCGCGAACATCGTGACCATCAAAATACCGATCACCGTATCCGAACGCAGCCGCTCATTCTGGCTCAACACCGCGATCAGAACCGCGGTCACCACGCCAGCGATCAGCCCGCCCCACAGCAGCGAACCCTGCAACACAAACGCCACCGCAAGCCCCGGGAACACGGCATGCGAAATCGCGTCCCCCATGAACGTCATCCCCCGCAACACCACGTGCGTGCCCACCACCGCGCACACCAGTGCCGAGAACGTCGCAACCACCAGCGCCTTCGGCAGAAACGCGAGCTGCGGGTTGAACAGATCCTGTAGAAAATCCAACGGCGTCAGCATGAGCGCACCCCTTCTTGTATGACTGCAGCCTCCGATGCGGTGGCTGGGGCCGATGTGAAGGCAGCCTCCGATCCTGTTGCTACTTCCGGCGCGGTTGCTGCCTCCGCGGCGGCGCCGGTGAAGGCGCCGACTTGGGTGAGCAGTGGCGAAGCTTCACTGACTTGGAAGGTGCGTTGCCAAAGCCCCGGATCGCCGAGTGCGTGTGGTGGGCCGTTAGCGATCACGGTGCGGTTCAAGAGCGTGACACGGTCGGCGATGGTCAGGGCATGGCTGAGATCGTGCGTGGACATCACGATCGCCGCACCCTGCCGCGCCAACTCCACGAACAAGGCCGACAGTTCTTCCTGGGTAGGCATATCTAGCCCCGTGAATGGCTCATCGAGTAACAAGACGCTCGGCTCTAGAACCAGCGCGCGAGCGATCATGACCCGCTGCCGCTGCCCACCAGACATCTCCGAGATCGGACGGTTTCGTAAGTGCGTCATCGAAACCCGCTCCAACGCGTGCGCAACCCGCTTCATATGCCCCACACTGAGGCGACGCCAGCGGGAAACCGAACGCACCAGACCGAGCCGCACCACGTCCGCTGCGGTCACAGGGAACGTCCAGTCGATGTCGTGGCGTTGCGGAACATAACCCAAACGGCCAGCCACACTCACCGAACCGCCCGCTAACGGAACCAGCCCCTGCAACGCACGCATCAACGTGGTTTTACCCGCACCATTCGGGCCAAGCAAAACATGGATCTCACCAGCGGAAGCGGTGATCGAGGCGTGCTCCAACACGGGCCGCTGCCCCAAATTCACGCACACATCGCGGCCCTCAAGCACCGCGATGCCGTTATTCTCACTCACCGGCACCGCTACCCCACACTTCCGCCTCGGTTGCGCGGCGCTTGCGTTGCACCACCACACCAACAGCCACGCCCGCCGCGATCACGACGGCGGCGCCACCGGCAAGCCACCACGCCAACGACGCGCCTGCCGGCTTGGTCTCGCCCGCATCGGCTGCGGCATCGGCCGCCTTGCTGTCGCCGGAGCCGTTGTTCGCACCATCGTTCTCTGCATCGTCGCCTGCCGCATCGTGCCCGGCGGCCTCTCCCGCCGCATCCTTGCCAGTGGCGCTGTTGGTTTCCTTGGCCGCGGCGAGCGCCTCTTCGGTGTTCGTGGAGTCCCCTACCGCGAACACGAGCGAACCTGAGGCGGAGACCTTCTTACCGTCCTTGTCTTCGGCGGTCATCGTGAGCTGGACCGTGTACTGGCCGGGGCGTGCGAAGACCCAGTTCGCGTGCGTGTGCGTGTTCTTCTCGATGAACACGCTGTTGTGTTCGGCGAGGTTGGAGCTATCCACCAGTAGCTGCGGGTCGCCGAAGTTACCGGGTTGCAGGAACAGGGTCATCTGCCCGGGTCCGGTTGCTTTGCTGAACTTCATGGTCACGCCGCGGTCTGCGTGTTTAATGAGCTCGGGGTCCTGGGTGTTCCAGCCGAGCCACACCACACCGGAAATCTCCACCTGAGGAACAACCCAGGCCTCATCCCCGCCTTTCGCGCCGGTGAATTCGTAGCCGTTCTTCGGGATCTGTTGTTTACCGGCGTCATGCACCTGGATCACAACGTCTTCGAGGTTGCGCCACACCGCAGGGGAAGTCCGGTCATCACGCACTTGCATAACCCACTTGCCATCCACGCGTCGCATCCCTAGATCAGCGTGCCCCACATCCAAAACCGCGGCCTCGCCCGTGACGGTGCGTTCATCCGATTCCACCGTCTGCTCGAGTGCTGGATCATCCGAGGACGGCTCAGCGTGCGCGGCAGGAACCTGCCCGAGGCCACCCGCGAGAACCCCAACAACGACGAGCGCGAAAGCGATCATGGCGGCCAGCAAAAGCGTGGACAGCCGGGGCAATCCGCTGTGTGCTGCAGGCGCGGCTGTATGCGATGGCGTATGTAACTTCAGCATCGTGAGTGTCCTTATTAATTCCAGATTTCAGCAGTGAGTAGGGTCAGCGGCAAGAGGCAGCTAGCCTCGGGCCCGGCGGCAGGCAACGGCGGCCGCCAGCATGCAACGGGGCCAGCGCCGGTGCGCAGTTAGCGGCCGGGCGCATCGTGCTCACCTAGGGGTTTGCCGCCGAGTGAACGAGCGAGCGAGTCAGCGTTGGCGCGCATCAAGAGTTCGTATGTGTTGACTCCGGGGGTGAATGCGTCACCCCAGATCGGCGCGACGCCCACCCCGGCCAGTTGCGCGGCGTCTCGCAAGGATTGAGCGGTACCGCCCGCGGTTTGTTCGATGAACACGGCAGGAACGTTGAGGTCACGCAGGGTCGCAGCGAGCCTGCGACGTTCAGCCAGCGATGGCTCCTGCCCCGGCGAGGGTGAAACCGACCCCGCAACATCCAGCCCGTACCGGTTCGCGAGATACCCGTAGGCCTCGTGTGTGGTCACGAGGTTCCGGTTGCGTTCCGGGATGGAAGCGATGGAACGCGCCACATAGTCATCGACCTCGTCCAAGCGGGCGATATAGGCCGATGCGTTGCTACGGTAACGGGACGCGTTCCGTGGATCTTTCTTGATCACCTGGTCACGGATCACCTCGACATAGGCTTGCGCGTTGCTTACGTCATGCCACAAATGCGGGTCGATTTCGCCGTGAACATGCTTACCGAGCACCGCTTGCGGCAGCTGATACACATCAGTACCGGGGCGGCCGATGAACCTGAACGCCGGGTCAGCCGGGATCGGTTGCAGCGCTTTCGGTGGCACATGGATCACCGTGTTCTCCAACGGAATGTCCTCCGGTTGCGGTTCATCCACACGCAACACGAGCCGCCGCTTCGCTGTGTCCACCGTGATGTCCGCATGCCCCTTGCCCACGATGCGCGGCCCCGCCCCCGCAACCCCCGCCGGCATGTTTGCGGTGGCTTCCTCAGGGTTCACGCCCACCGCGATCCGCAACGTCGAGACCACGGCGCCAGAAGCATCGGCGGCATCCGGTGAGGCCGTATCAGCACCGGCGCCGCGGGCCTCGCCGCCGAGTGTCCCGCCTGAGTTGTTGCCAAGCGTCCCGCTTGCGGCAGGTGTGGCGCGGAAGGAAAGCGTATAGATGCCCGGTTCGGTGAACGCCCACGACATATGCGTGTGGGCGCCGGGCGGCAGGTTCGTGATGTTCTCGCGCGCGTTCTCCGGCAGGGAGGAGTCGAAGACTTTCTCTGGCCGCCCGAACGTTCCCGTCACGAACGCGAACACCGTCCCCGGGCCCTCCGCCGATACCAGCCCGAGCCTTGTCGCATCACCGCGGCGGGCCCCCGAGCCAGTGCCACCGCCTTTACCGCCAGCTTTTCCAGCATCGCCACCGCCGACGCCACTATCGCCGCCAGCATCACCACCGCCGCCAGCCTCACCCACATTGGCGGTCGCGACCCGCAAACCGAGCCAGACCGTGTCGAGGGATCGTGACTCAACGAGTGGAATGATTTCGGCGCCGTAGCCGGAGGCTTCTTCGGCGAGCGCGATGTGGGTTGCGTCCGCGCCAATGTTGGCGTCGATCGCGCGAATGATGGATTGTTCTTCCAGCATGAGGTAGTTGGAGAACGCGAGGTCGGCTAGCGCGATGTCGCGCATCGCACGTGGTGTGGGTTCGAAGGAGTGCGGGTCAGCGCCTTCGGGCACCAAAGCGCTGACGTGCACATCGGCTCCGACTACGTTGCGGGTCAGGTCGGCGAGGATTCCGGTGGTTGCGACGATCCGTAGCCCGCCGGATGTGAGGCCTCGACTTGTTGTGCCGGGAAGGAAAACAGCCGCGGTGGCGGCTCCCGCGGCGAGCGTGATGAACGTTCGCCGCGAGAGCCCCCGCGCATGTGCCGGCCCGTTGGGGGCGGGCTGGCTGTTATCCGGTTGGTGTCCGCGCACGCGTTACTCCGCGCGGCGTGCGCGGCGGTACAGCATGAACGCTGCCGCACCGATCACCGTCAGTAGGCCACCGGCAGCGCCGAGCTGTGCGGCGTCCACGCCGGTGCGGGCCAGCGATGCCCCGCCAGCGTCAGGCAGTGCGCACGGCTGGCCGTCCGCGGTGCGGCCCACGGTGTCCATGATCATGACCTTGCCGTCCTTCTTGAACAACTGGCCTTCCTTGGCGGAGGCCTGGTCTTTCGCGATCCCGGGCACCGTCACCTTGGGTGCGGAGCCCCCAGCGTCCGATGTGCCACCTGCCGCATCTGAACCTTCACCTTGGCCTGCGCCGCCGCCTGCACCCTGGCCCTTGTCTGCGCCCTGGCCTGTGCCTTGCTGTTCAGGCTGGCCTGGCTTGGCACCCTGTGGCTGGCTTGGTTTCTGGCCTGGCGTTGGGGTGCTTGCGGTGGAGTGGAACCAGCGTTGGCCGACGATTTGACCGAAGTTCCCGGAGGTGAACACGGCTACGTTGCCGGGGCCGGACACGGATTCCAGCGTCCATGTAACCGGTCCGGTGGTGTTTTTGAGGGATGGGTGCATTGTGTTCGCGCCGATCCACGGCACACCTGGGATCTGTGTGGACGGGACCATCCACACGTTGGAGCCTTGCGGTGCCACGAAGTCGATGCCTGCCGGGGCGGAAGTGCGTGCGGCATCACCGAGCGCGAAAGAGAGCGAACCTGGCTCAACCCACGCGGCTGGCTGTTTACGGTCGTCTTTGAGCGAGGCCTTGAGGGTGGAGCCTTTCAGTTGCGAACCGAGGTCGAAGTGTCCGCCCGTCACACCGGCGGCACCTGGGCCGACGTTGAAACGCAGCGTTGCGCGCGCTGAGGCGGTTCCGCCACTCTTGAGGGTTGCGTTCTGCCGGATCTGTACCGTGTAGGAACCCGGCTTGGAGAACACCCAGTTCGGGTGCACGTGCGAGTTCGCTGGGATGGTCACACTGCCGCTGACCCGTGACGTCGGCAGCAGACCCGCCACGGAGAACAGGCTGGTGCCGCCCCTGGTGACGCCGCCGGTAGTTGCGGAACGGTCGGCCGTTGAGCCCTTAGAGCCCTTGGAACCCTCGGCTGTGGAGTCTTCCGTCTTGGAATCCTCCGCCTCGGAATCTTCTGCCGTGGAATCCTCGGACGATGTGGCCGCATCGATTTCGGCCTGCGTTGCCTCACGTGGTTCCTCGACCGGGGTGCACTCCGGGGTCGCCGGCGCAGCAGGCGCTACTGGCGCTGGAGCTGGCGCGCCCGGTGCTGGCACATCGGCCGGGGCGCCTGGAGCCTGCGCGCCGGGAACTTGCGCACCTGGAGCCGGAGCTTCTGGAGCGGGTGCCTGCGGCGCAGCATCACCCGGCGCCTGCGGTGAGGTGTCAGCTGGAGCTTCTCCGGTGCCCGGCGCTGGCGCTGGCTTCTCAGGCGCAGGCTTCGCTGGGGCCGTTTTCTCTGGCTTCGGCTGCTCAGGCTTCGGCTTCGGTGCTGGCTTCTCAGGCGAGGCCGACTCAGATGGTTCCGGTTTCGGCGCCGGCTTCGGCTTCGGCTTTTCCGGTGCCGGTTTTGGTTTCTCCGGAGCTGGCGCTGGGGTCGGCTTGGCTGACTCAGACGGCGCTGGCGTTGGCTTCTCAGGAGCTGGCGTCGGAGTTGGTTGAGGCGTCGGTTTCGGCGCTGGTTTTGGCTTCGGTGCCGGTTTTGGTTTCTCCGGAGCCGGCTTCGGCGTCGGCGTTGGTGTCGGCGCAGGTGCGGGTGCCGGTTTGGTGAACGCTGTTCCCTTGTGGGCGGACCCTACGGTGAAGTAGTAAGTCTGCGCCGGGGATTCGATGGTCGCCCCGGAGCTGGTTTGGGTTCCACGTGCTTTGAGCGTGATCTTGTACAGGCCCGGTTTGGTGAAGGCCCAGTTCGCGTGGGTATGGGCCGGATAGGTTTGTTCGCGCACCGCACCCGCTGTGAGTTGGGTCGCGCCGTTCTTCAAAAGTGGGCTCATCTGCCCGAAGCCGTTAGTCCCAAACAAGTACACCTTGCCCGGGCCTTGGACAGAGGTGAACACGAGATCCACGTGCTTACCGACCCCGCCGCCCTGGGTCCCGAGGGTGTCCCACCCCGGCCACAGCAGATTGTGGTCCTGGGTTTGCGGCAAGAAATAGCTTTGCCCAGCACCCGGCCAGCCTGCTGGGATGTTCCGCTTAGCGGCATCCTTGACATGCAGCTCAACCTTGGACGGGTCGCGGTGTACATGGGAGCCAGTGACGTCTTCTTTGAGATTGAGCTTCAAAGCACCGTTCGATGCGGTGACATTGAACGCATCAACGTGGCCCGCCTCCAAGATCAGGTGGTCCGCAGCCGGAACCGCAGCGCTGTTATAGGCAGCCAAGCCCGCGGTTGCGTTATGAGCACCCAAACCCGCAACCGATGTCTGGGCCGCGGCAGTGTTGGCTGGCGCGGTGTTGGCGTACGCGGCCGCTACCGGCGAGATTCCCGCCAACAGCAGGGCCAACACACCCGTGGTTGAGGCGATGCGGACCTTCGCGCCCTTGGCGGCGAATTGTTTGGTGCTGGAAGCTACGTCAGCAGAACGCGAGGCGACACTGAAGGTATCGGCGCTGGTACGTGTGTCAGCGCTGACTCGTTCAGCGGGGTTGGTGGCGGGAAGCTGATTCCCTGGTGTCCCTAGTGGCGGCATGGCTGTGCGCTTTCTAGTGAGAAGAATACCGTTATTGCTATTGAGACTCATTTGCAATAGCTATACATTCCTACCACACTCGCTCCGGCTTCGCACACCCAGACCCGATCCACACGCAACTGGCACGGATAGGATCGGGGCATGTCTGGCATCGTGATGACCCCGGAGTTAAGGGCCGCGCTCAACCATCTTCAGGCGGGCAATCACGCGTTCATCACGGGTAAAGCAGGCACGGGTAAGTCCACGCTCGTGCGGCTGTTCATGGAGCAGACCACACGCAACGTGCTGGTTGCCGCCCCCACGGGGATGGCGGCGTTGAACGTCGGCGGGCTGACCCTGCATCGGCTGTTCAGTTTCCGGCCTGGGGTGACGGAGGAGTTCGTCCGTTCGCCGCGCTATTCGCCGGCCGCGCATCGTGAAGTGCTTGAGCAACTGGATGTTCTGGTGATCGATGAGGCCTCGATGGTGCGGGCCGATCTGTTCGATGCGCTCGCCGCCGCGCTGGAACTGTATGGGCCGAGGCCTGGCGAGCAGTTCGGCGGGGTCCAGCTGGTTCTGGTGGGGGACGTGTATCAGCTGCCGCCCGTCGTCGCCCCGACCGAACAAGCACAGTTTGAGCGGGACTACGGCAGCCCCTATTTCTTTTCCGCGCGGCATTTCCCGGAGAATTCTTTCCCGGTTTTCGAGCTCAGCCACGTGTTCCGGCAAGAGCACGGCTCCCGGTTCACGGAACTACTCAACGGAGTGCGTGATGGCTCGCTGACCCAGCGCGGGCTCGCGGAACTCAACGAACGCGTCGACCCGCACTTCACACCACCCGCCGACGAACCGTGGATGACCCTGACCACCACCAACCGGATGGCGGATGCCGCAAACCGGCGCGAACTCGAAAAGCTCGCTACGTTCTCACTCACCTCCGATGCCGATACCGTGGGCGACCTTACCGGTTTCGACCCGCCCGTCCCGCACGAACTTCAGCTGCGGATCGGCGCGCAAGTCATGATGGTGGTCAACGACCCGCTGGACAGGTGGGTCAACGGAACCCTCGGCGAAATCACAGACCTCGGCTGGGACAAAGACGGCGAACCGTGGGCCGCCGTCGCGACCCCCGGCGGGGACATGTTCATCGCCCGGCCCTACACGTGGGAAGTCCTCTCCCCTATCGCACTCGAGAGCGGCCGACTATCCAACACGGTGCAGGGCACGTTCCGGCAGCTACCCATGCGGCTCGCTTGGGCCATCACCATCCACAAAGCCCAAGGCCAAACCCTCGAACGCGCGATCGTCGACATCCGCGGCGGCGTGTTCACCGACGGTCAACTCTATGTCGCGCTCTCCCGCGTGCGTTCGCTGGAGGGGCTCGTCCTGCGGCGAACCGTACTCCCGAAAGACATCCAAGTAGCCCCCTCGCTACGTCGCTTCCTGCGCACCCAACGCGTCCTGAACCGAGGCGGCAACACTGGACCCAACAGTAACCCTGGGCCCGGCAACACTGCTTACGATGGTGGGCTTGCCTTCCTCACGGTCCTCACGGTGGGGGACGCAGGTCGAGGCTGGCGTCCGCGGCCGCTCGAGGTCTCGGTAGTCACATCGGATGGAGGCCAGGCTTCAACCCTGGTGAACCCCGGCCGTGACTTAGGAGATGCGGCGGCAACGCACGGGATTGATGCGGACATGCTGACCCTCGCCCCGGATACGGCGCAAGCGTTGACCGCGCTCGGTCCACTGCTTGAGGGCAGGACAGTCGTGGCCACAAACGCGGATACTCTGCGTGGGCTGATCGACTTCGAGCTCCGCCGCCTCGGCGTTCTAGAACGCATGCCGCTCTTCGTCGAAACGAGCGAGGCGCCTGGCGATCCGGACCCGTGGACCGCATGGGAACACACCACATCCTCGGGCTACCTCCTCACCCGCGCCGCCCGGTCTGACACGGTCTCCGCCCCCAACACTGCCGCCGCACCCAGCAGCAACCCCGAGCCCCTGACATTCATACCGGCGGGCGGGAGGATGACGCGGGTGCACATCGAGCACTTGGCGGCGCGGCTTGCCGGCCGCACGCTCGGGCCGGCCACAGAACAACTGAAACGCAGCATTGAGGCGGAGTACGGCGTCGTGATCCCCTATGAGCCGCCAGCTGCCGGCCCCGCGCTCAAAGACATCCTGAAGCTGGGGGCGCGGATCGCGTTCACCGGCAGCATCACGCTGGAGGGGAAGGCGTGGGATAGGGACGTGTTCGCGAAGTTCATCGAGGCACGCGGTTTCGTCACGAGCGCGAACGTCACGAAAACCCGCACCGACCTTTTAGTGCTCGCGGACATCAACAGCGAATCAGGCAAGGCGCGCAACGCACGCAAGTACGGAACACCGATGGTATCGCTCGCGGACTTCCTCACGGCCCTAGATGCCATGGAACGTTAGCCGGCCGCTATGGAACGTTAGCTGGCTCGCTGCTCTGATCCCGCCGTACCAGCCGGCAGCGTTACGGCGTCTTCGTAGCGGCGGACCCCAAAGAACGTCCAGAACGCTACGACCGTGGCGAGGATATAGAGAATCCACGAAGTCAGAACCACAGGGCCTGGCCCTACCTCGGTGCGTGCCGCGGAACCCGCCCCGTTGGTTTCGAAGAACCACCAGTTAGCGATAATGCGGGAAACCGTCACCGCTACCGTCACCACCAGCAGGATCCAGAGGCGCAGCATAGGGATCCGAGCCCCCGTCACCTCTGTACTGGAGCCGTTGCTTGCCACATGCGTTCCCGATTCGCCCCGGATGCGGCGGCGTTCAGTATAAGCCACGACGAGCGCGACCACGGCCCCACCGATCGCGATCAGGAAAATCAAGCCACCCAACGGGATACCTATATACATGAGGGCTTTACCCACGGCCGCGCCCGCAACCGAGGTATAGACAAAGAACGCAACGATCGCGGTAGGGATCAGGTTAGTAACGATCGAACCGACCGTCACCCGCACCGACTTATGCAGCTGCACGGCACGGGAATCGGTACGCCACGTCGAGGCCATAGGTGAACGAGACATCCCTCTCCCCGCTTCCCTCGCTGCGTGCTTACGATACTGCGCCACCACCACTGCCCAACGGCTACCACCGTCACCCAGCGCCGGCTGCCACCGTTATCCGTGCTGCTGTGTTTTTGCTGTTGACCATTGTAGGCAGGTGAACCCCGTGTATTCGCGGAAACGCGTGCAATAAGTACACAATGACACCCACAGTTCACATACAGTTCCGCAGGTGTGACGCGTGGTGACGTGTGCGACTGCGACGTGGGAGACTCAATGTATGACTTCTGTATCCTTCACCAGCCCGAATGGTTCTTTCGACGTCCAGACCGGCCTGTTCATCGACGGCGAGTGGACAGCGGCCGCCAGTGGCGCATCGTTTCCTGTACTGAACCCGGCCACAGCTAAGGAGATCACGCAGGTGGCCGATGCGGGAGTCGAAGACGCGCGCCGCGCCCTAGATGCCGCTGTTGCGGCACAGAAAGAATGGGGCGCCACAACAACCCGGGAACGCTCCGACATCCTCCGCGCAGCCTACGAACTGATCCTGGAACGCGCCGATGACATCGCCCACGTGATCGCTACGGAGATGGGCAAGCCACTACGCGAAGCCAAGACCGAAGCCACCGACGCCGCAGACATGCTGCGCTGGTTCTCCGAACAAGTCCAACACCAGACCGGCAACTTCGCCCCCGCCCCGAAAGGCGGCTACCGCATCATCACCACCTACCAGCCGGTAGGCCCCTCCTACCTGGTGACCCCGTGGAACTTCCCTGTCTCGATGGGCGCCCGCAAAGCCGGCGCCGCGCTCGCCGCGGGTTGCACCGTGGTGCTCAAGCCGTCTGATCTGACGCCGTTGACGATGTCGCTGTTCGTTCAGATCCTCCACGAGGCCGGTGTTCCGGCCGGTGTTGTGAACCTCGTGCCAACCGTGGATGCCCCGGCCCAGTCCGCGGATCTCATGAAAGATGAGCGGCTGCGGAAGGTCTCTTTCACGGGTTCGACCCCGGTGGGTACCCAGCTTTTGAAGCAGGCGGCCGATAACGTGATGGCCTCCTCGATGGAGTTGGGTGGCAACGGACCGTTCCTCGTCTTGTCCAAGGCCAACGTGCGTTGGGCCGCTAAAGGCGCGGCAGGCTTGAAGTTCCGCAACGCAGGCCAGGTGTGTATTTCTGCCAACCGCATCATCGTGCACAAGGATGTCGCCGATGAGTTCAAGCAGATCTTCCTCGAGGAGGTCGCCCGCCTGCGCGTGGGTGCTGGGACAGATCCGGACACGACGGTGGGGCCGCTGGTCTCAGACCAGCAGCGCGACCGCGTGCAGGGCTTGCTTGCGGATGCGCAGGAGAAGGGCGCCACGGTTCTGACCGGTGGCGACTGCCCCGAGGGTGCCGGTTATTTCTTGAACCCGACCGTGGTTGAGAACGCTCCACTGGATTCCGATATCGCGACAACCGAGATCTTCGGGCCCGTCGCGTCGCTGTATATCGCCGATTCTGACGAGGAAGCGATCCGGATTGCCAACGACACCCGTTTCGGTTTGGTCGCTTACGTGTATTCGCAGGACATCATGCAGGCTATGCGCGCGGCTGAAGCACTCGAGGTCGGCATGGTGGGTCTGAATCGCCCTGCCGTGGCTGATCCTGCCGCCCCGTTCGGTGGCGTGAAGGCTTCCGGGCTGGGTAAGGAAGGCGGCCACAACGGCATTGAGGAATACCAGATCGAAAAACTCATCACGATGGCGGTGTAACCGGGGACGTGTCTGAAGCAACGTTCAGGGAGGCGCGGCTAGCCCCGCAGCCGGTCGACCTGGTGATTGAAGGTGGCGGGGCGAAAGCTGTCGCGTTGGCGGGCGCGGTGGATGAGTTGCGTGCGGCGGGTTATACGTTTGAGCGGATTATCGGTTGCTCGTCCGGTTCACTTGCGGGCGCGTTGCTTGCCGCGTTGAAGCATTCGGGTGAGGGCCTAGATAAGTTCGCTGACCTGGTGACCTCTTTCGATTTCAGTAAGATCTTGGATGCGGGGCCGATCGCGAGCAAGTTCGGTCCGCTGTCTAAGCTGGCGATCCCGTACCGGTTGATGCGCTACGGCGGTATGCACCCGGGCCGTTACATGAACTCGTGGGTCGCCGGAGTCATGAAAGACCTGGGGACGGAAAAGTTCGGCGACTTCCGCCGTGATGGTTCCCCGTACGCTGATGAGGACATCACGCACCGCTACGGTTTCGTGACGATCGCAACCGACCTCAGCCAGCGCCGGATGGCCGTGTTCCCGTGGGACGCCGAGGACTACGGCTTGGATCCGGACGAGATTTCAGTGGCCGATGCTGTGCACGCTTCCGCCGCTCTACCTGGCGTGTTCCAGCCTGTCGAGATCACGGGTGAACGCGGAACGGTCACGTTCGCGGATGGCGGCCTGGTTTCTAACTTCCCAATCAAACTGTTGGCCAATAACGAGGAGAAGGAAGCTGACTGGCCGACCATCGGTATCAACTTAACGCCGCGCACCCCCGGCAAGGAACAGTTGGAGTCGGTACGTAAACCGATGGCGCAGTTGCGCGCGTTGGGCCAGGTCGTTTTGGAGGGCCGGGAGACCCGCCGCCTCGACAATGAGGAGATCGGCCAGAACGTGATCGTGATCGACACCGCACCCTACACGTCGATCAGTTTCAACCTCGACAGCGACGACAACGAAGAACTCATCGAACGCGGCCACGAAGCCGTGCGCGAATGGCTCAAAGGCGACGACGCAACAGGAACCGTACCCGAATGACCCCTCCAGAATCTGGCTCTGAGAACTTCGATGTTGATGCTTTCGATGCCGCGGTCGGCGTGCTCGCGGGTGCGAAGCGTGTGCTTGCGTTGACGGGCGCGGGTGTCTCGACCGCATCGGGCATCCCTGATTTCCGTGGCCCACAGGGCCGTTGGACTCAGGACCCGGAGGCGGAACGTATCTCTACGTTGTCGTGGTATTTGGGTGATGAGGTGGTGCGCCGTAAGGCGTGGCAGGCGCGTGCCGATTCGGTCGCGTTGAAGGCGCAACCGAACCCTGGGCACGATGCGCTGGTTGCGTTGGAGCGTTCGGGCCGGTTGGCCGGCATTGTCACGCAGAACACGGATGGGTTGCATTTGGTGGCGGGCAACTCGCCGGAGTTGGTGCATGAGGTTCATGGGAATCAGCGGCGGTGGCGGTGCGAGGACTGCGGCGTTGAAGGCCCGATGGCGGAGATGATCGCTCGTGTTCATGCCGGCGATACTGATCCGCGGTGCCCTGAGTGCGGTGGCATTACTCGCGCGACGGTGATCTTGTTTGAGGAGGCCCTGGATCAGGAGACGATGCAAGCGAGCATCGAACTGGCCCGAGCGTGCGATGCGGTGCTCGCGATCGGTACGAGCCTCACGGTGTACCCGGTGGCTGGCTTAGTCCCGTTGGCTGCCGAGTGCGGCGCGAAGGTCGTGATTATCAACGCGGAACCGACCCCATTCGATTCGATCGCTGACGCCGTGGTCAACGACCCGATCCAGGATGTGCTCCCCCGCCTCGTGGCCGCAACAACCTAGCCGGAACAACTAGCCTGGTGAGGCCCACCGCAGGCACCGCGGAGCTACTGCCATGGCCACGTCACAGGCTATTTCTCAGGGTTGCTTCACGGAGGCTACTTCTCTGTACGGTAACTGAGTTCCTGGTCGCCTACCCACGGTTCTTCGATCTTGCGGTAGGTTCCGTCCTTGAAGCTCGTTTCGAGCCAATCGTCCACGGCTTTCTTGAATTCAGTGTCGCCCTTGGGCAACATGAACGCCTTATCAAACTGGTCGAATGGACGATCCGGGTTAGTCGCGCATAGTTCCGGATACTTCTCGTCGATGTAGAGAACTTCGGCGCGGTCGGTCGTCATGACGTCAGCGTTGCCTTTGACGATCTCGTCGAAGATCGTTTTGTTGTCGTGAGTTTTCAGCGTGCCCTGCGGATAGTTTTTCTTCGCGAATTCCTGGTTGGTTCCGCCTTCCGGCATGATGCTCACCACGCCGGGCTTGTTGATCTGTTCGATGCTTTTGTATTTGTCTTTGTCTTCGCAGCGAGCGATCGGCGTCTTGCCATCCTTGAGAAGCGACGTACTGAAATCAACTTTCTTTGCGCGCTCATCGTTCACAGAGATACCGCCGACCGCCATATCGCATTTGCTGAGGAAGTCCGGCATAAGGCTCTTCCATTCAGTCCCAACGAACTCAACCTTGACGTCTAAGTTTTCGGCGAATTTCTCAGCCAAATTCACATCAATCCCGCTGAATTTTCCATCCTTTTCAACCGTGAACGGTGCATAGTCCCCCGTTGTGCAGACCGTGATGACGCCGTCTTTCTTGATGGAAGCCAGCCGCGATTCCGGCTCTTCATGCTCCCCACTGCCCTGTTCCCCTGTGTTCTGTGCCTGCCCGCTCTGCTCAGTGCTGCTCTGCTCGGTTGTGTCTTTTGCCGGGCCTGTACTGCCGCATCCGCTCAGTGCACCGACGAGCGCCAAAATAGCCGGGGCAGCGAGGACTGCGGGGATGATCTTTTTCTTCTGTGGCGATGTGATGTACGTCATGCCGGAACTTTACCCGGCTATGCAATATCGCTGTCAACAGGCCACAATGGAGAGTTAGTAATGTGTCATCGTTATGAATGTGGATGGAACAATGTCTGATTCTTCACGTCCTGACGAGGCGGCAAAGCCGAACCAGCCGGCCTTCCCACCTCCGCCTGGCCCTGAGGACGACGCTACCCAAGCATTGCCTCCAACCCCTAAGGACCCCGCGACCGAGACTCCGGCAGGGTCCACACCCGATGCCGACAAGGATTCCGCCGCCCAGGGTTCCGCTCCGGAAGACTCAGCATCCAAGCCCGCTGATTCTGAGCCAACGGAATCCGCCCCGGCCGACTCAACGCCGCCTGCTCCTTTGCCGTTAGACGCGTTCAAGGGCCAAGCCGCACTCGATGAGGCCGAGCCGACCAGCGAGTACCAGGGCCTCGACTCCGAGATGTGGTATTCAGACTCCCCCGCGACCTTCGACACCGCGAACTACGCCGCGGTCACCGCGCCTGCCTCTAACGACTACCTCAGTGACGAAGACGATAACGATGCCGCCCGCGCCACCAGTGTTGCCGCCGGCGTGACCGCGGCAGGGCTCATGGCCTCCGCCTCAACAGAGGAGGCAGAGGCTTCCTCAACCCGCTCGTCGGGCAAGCCGAGCAAGAACATGGTGATCGCAACTGTGCTGGCGGCTCTATTGGGCATCGGTGGCGGTGTGATCTTGAGCAAAGCCGCGCTCGCACCAGACCCGACCCGCTCCGAGGAATACTTGAAGCTCGCCTCCGAGAAGTCCCAGGTTGATTCCCGCGCGGCCAAGGGTGAGCAGGAACGCGAAGAGCTCGAGCAAACCATCTCGTCCTACGAAGACGAAGAGAGCGGACTCAACGCGCAACAGAAAGACCAAGAAAAAGAACAAGACAAGCTGAAAAGTGATCAGCGGAAGCTGAAAAAAGATCGCGCGAAGCTCAAGAAGGACCAAGAGAAACTCAAAAAGGATCGCAAGAAGCTCGACAAAGACATCAAGATCACGTCCCGCCCGGCAAGCAGTAGCGGCCGCTGGAAGGTCGGAGACGACATCCCATCCGGCACCTACCGCACCAAATCCGGCGTGAAACAACGCTGCATCTACGCGGTCTATTCAGACTCCAGCTATTCGAATGTGAAGTTCTCCCGTTCCATCGATAAGGGCACCCCCACCGTTGACCTGCGCGAAGGCGACTACTTCACCTCGATGGGTTGCGGCACCTGGTCAAAGAAATCGAAATAAGTTCCGCAACCCCAGTGGGTTCCGCACGACCAAGTAACTACATAACCAGCACACTGGCCGGTCAGCTAACCATCTAGCTGACCGGCCAGTGAACTAGGACTCGGGGACTGAGACTCGTTGCCTAGGCTCCGTTGTCTAGGACTCTTCGTCTAGGCTCCGTTGTCTAGGAACCGCTGTCTATGAGTAGAGTTCCTTGAGCTCGCCTTCGAGCACTACGTCGAGGAATTCGCGGATCACTTCCATCTCATCCTTCGCCGAGAACACGACCTCAGCTACCGGGATGTCGTCGATCTTCTTACCGTGCAGGCGGTCCTCGCCCACCTGGGCTCGCTGATCCACCACGGTCTGCCCGCGCGTGATCTCATCAGCCAACGAGATCTCGATGCGGTGCTCGGAAGACACGAACATCTCCGGATGCACCGCGGCCACGACAGCGCCGGCGTCACCGATCAACGAATACGCTTGCGGTTCATCCTCGTCATCGCCGTATGTGAAGCCCGCGATGCCACCCAAGGCACGCGCCACCGGATGGTCAGAGGCCTTCAACCCAGCCACCACATCGTCCGGGATAGCCACGTGGTTGAAAACATCCAGACCATACATGACCAGAGGCACGCCAGACTTCACGACGATGTCCGCGGCCTCAGGGTCATGCCAGATGTTGAACTCAGCGACTGGGGTTGCGTTACCCACGCTCGCGGAACCACCCATGAACACAATCCGTTCAAGGTTCTCCGTGACCTCCGGGTGCATCCGCAACAGCAACGCGAGGTTGGTTTGCGGGGCGCACGCGATCAGGGTGACCTTCTGCTCCGACTCCATGATGGTCCGGCGCATCAGCTCAACCGCGTGCTCAGCCACAGGCTCACGCGTTGGCGCAGGCAACTCGACACCACCCAAGCCATCGGCGCCGTGCACATAGGAGGCGTCACGAGCCGGCGAATTCAGTGGAGCCACAGCACCCGCGGCAACCGGGATGTCACTGGCACCCATCAGATCCAGGATCTTCAACGTGTTCTCAACAACCTGCTTGAGCGACACATTGCCAGCCACCGTGGACACCGCACGCACATCCATATGCGGGTTACGCACCGCATACATCAACGCCATCGCGTCATCGATGCCGGTATCAACATCCATCACAACAGGAAAAGTAGACATGATCCTCCTCAGCTCAACGCCGTCAATAGGTTAGGAGTAATTCTTGCTAGGGCTACTGCTTGCTCGGTCTATTGCTTACCGGGGCTATTTCTTAGCGGTCATAGCGGCTGCGATCTCTTCGATACCCAAGTGATCGCCCAAGCCAAGTTCACGTGCGATGCGGGCCGCAGTTGGCCTCTGTAGGCGGCACTCAGCCAGGACATCGTCGCGGGAGAAAACCTCCGATGGGGTGCCGTCCGCTTGGATCTTGCCGTGCGCCATCGCGATCACCCGGTCAAACGAGTCAGCCACGAAACGCATGTCGTGGGTGATGGTGATGACCCCGATGCCGTCGGCATGCAGCCGGTCCAGCATGCGTTGCAGGATCTCGAGGCCACGGCCGTCAAGGCCCGCGGTTGGCTCATCCAGAATCACGAAATCAACGCGCGGAACCAACACGGCAGCGATCGCAACGAACTTCTTGATCGCGAACGGCAGGTCCGCCGGGTTATCGTCCACGAACGGGCGGATACCCGTCATCGAGATCGCGCGTTCAAGACGCTGCTCCGTGTCCTGCTTACCCCACTTCAGATACTTCGGGATGTAGGCGAGCTCGGAATACACGTCCGACTGGAACAGCTGATCATCCGGGTTCTGGAACACGTAGGCAACCGTCTGCGCCATCTTCGCGTTCGTCATCTTCGCCGTATCCGTGCCGTTGACCAAAACGCTACCGCGCGTAGGCTTCAGCAGGCCGTTCATGAGCTTCACCGTGGTGGTTTTACCAGCACCGTTCTGACCCACAATCGCAACGCGCTCACCCGCGGCGATCGACATGTTCAACCCAGCCAGAACCGGGGAGAGCTCGTCATATTCGAAGGCGACATCCTTCAATTCAATCGACATCAGTTGCCACCTTCACCCTTCAAACCACCATCAACAGACGTGTTGTTACCCAGCGCGGTGCCGTTCACAACGCCACCGCCAGCAACCGTGCTACCAGTAGCAGTGCCGCCACCAACGAAAGCGAACGCCTCCAGCGCCTGCGCGCACGTGATCGGCAACGGATCAACAGCAACACCGGCCTCACGCAACGCGAACGCAAGCTGCGTGACCTCCGGGCGCGGAACATCCGCATCGACCAGCTGTTGCGAAGCAAACACTTCACGCGCAGGACCAGCGGCCGTGACACGGCCCTTATCGATCACGATCAGCTCATCAGCGTATTCGGCGAGCAAGTCCACTTTGTGTTCAACCAGAACCAGCGTCTTACCCCGCTCCTTCAACTGGGCGATGATCCGGAAAACCTCTTCCGAGGATTCCGGGTCAAGTTGCGAGGTCGGCTCATCGATCACAATGAAGTCCGCGTCCATCGCGATCACCGCAGCGAACGCGACCTTCTGACGCTGACCACCCGACAAACCGTTAGGGTCCTTCTCCATCAGCGGGAGCAGGTCCATCCGCTCAGCGACCTGCAGCACGCGATCAACGATCTCTTCGCGCGTGAGCCCCAGGTTCTCCAAACCGAAAGCGATCTCCTCAAACACCGTCTCACGCACACCGGAGATCTGCGTGAACGGGTTCTGGAACACATAACCGATCCGGCGAGACAACTCGGCAGGCGACCACTCTTCAAGCGCGCGGCCCCACAAGAAGACCTCACCTTCCAGATCACCCGAGTGGAAGTACGGGATCAAACCACGCATCAGGGAAGCCAGCGTGGACTTACCTGCGGCGTTGCTGCCCACCACGCCATACAGCTTCCCCCCGGCCAGCTCAAGGTTCACGCCATCCAGCGCGCGCTCCTGCTGATGCGTGTACGAAAACGAAACGTTCTTCAGCTCAACAATGTTCACAAGAACCCCCTACAGGACCACGGCCAGAACGATGGAGCCCACAGCAATCACCAACGAGACCAAAACCAGTAGCCACTGTCCCACGCCAACTTTAGGCAGGAACGACAACTGTGAAGGTTTCTCTGGAACGTTGAACGCACGCGCATCCAAAGCGAGCGCACGTTCCTCCGTCTGACCGATCGCCGCGAGGAACACCGGGGTGATGATCGGGAAGAACGCTGCAACGCGGCGGAAGAAACCGCCCTCCATCTCAATACCGCGAGCCTTCTGCGCATCCACCACAACCTTCGACATCTTCTGAAGATCAGTGATCGACTGGAAGGAAGAGAGCACAACGTAGGTCGAGCGGGAAGACAACCCAACGCCCTGCAACGCGAGCATCAGGTTCTTAGCTGGGACCAGCTGGAAGAACAACGCCAAAGCGCCGCACAAAGACATCACGACGAGCGTGAAGCGGGCGGCCGCAGCGATCGAGGTGCTAGACAGCGCCAGGTTGTCGCCCCAGCTCCAGTAGACGGTCGCGCCTTCTTCCGGCGCGATCAAGAACACGCGCAGGATGAACAGGACCGAACCCACGCCGAGGAACAGCTTGAGATACAGAGGAATGAACTGTTTAGCGCGGCCCGCAAGAATCGCGATCACCACGAACAGCACACAGCCGATGGTGGGCGCCAGAACAGGCCATGGCAACGCGACTGACGCAATCGCAATCGCCAACAGGAACACGAACAGAACCAGCGGGTTCAAGTCCCGGATCGGGTTCCCTAGCCGGTACGGCTGGGAATAGCGATCCACATAGTAGGCACGCAGATCCTCGACCTGCGCGGCTTGAGTCTGAGCTTTCTGAGTCATTCCCATCACCGACCCAACGTCAATTCGCCCGGATGCTTCTGTTCATCAGCCAACGCATCGTGCGTCTTCTGCGGCTTCAAATACCTGTCGCCCAACGGCAACTTGACCAACACGCGGGTAGGCATCCGCAGAATAATCAGCCACGCGATGAACGCAGACGGGACCTTGTCGATGAAGTCCAGCGGCATCGAGGCCAAGAACACAGCCGCGGTTTCACCCACGCCAAGCGATCGGAGAATACCGGTCACCCAGCCAACACCGGAGGCGGACAAGCCACCGAAAACCCAGATGGTGATGAGCGAACCGATGAAACCACCGATGAGCGCGAAAATGAACGCAGCGAACGTCACATGGAACACGTTACGGAACCAGCCGACACGGGAAAGCCAACCGGCGACCAAACCGATCAGAACCGAAACGATCGCGTACGGCACCAGCGTCGGCAACGTGATCGCATTGATCAGGTTGGTGAGCAAACCAACCAAGGCACCCGGCAGCGGGCCACACACCGCACCCACCAGGATGGTTCCAATCGCATCCATATACACAGGCAGCTTGAGCAGAAGAACAATCTGCCCAGCAATGAAGTTGATCGCGATCCCCAACGGGACCATGAACAGCGTCAACTGCCCATACTTGCTGCCATGTGCAGCGAACTTTTGCATAGCGGGCATCAGATGACCTCGCTCCAACTGCGTCGCATCACGCTCGTAGTTCCCTTTCAGCTAGGCCCCCGTTTACCTAGGGCCCCTGACTCACTAAGTTACGCGGGAAGCGCCGATGCAACAATCCCTACCGCTGATTGTCGCATGACGCCTCCTAGTGACGGATCCTAGTCAGCAATTCTATTTATGGAAAACCAGAGCACCGTGAGCCTGCTCGGCCTCGTTGCTAATCGAGAGGTCAATACCCTTACGATCACGGATCAACGAGACCGCAACCAAAGCGATCACCACGAAGATCAGCAAGTACCAAGAAATCATGACCGTGGAGCCGGTCGCATCGAAGATCGCCTTCGCGATCATCGGGGAGAACGCGCCACCGATGATCGCACCGATCGCGTACGAAACCGAGACACCAGAGAACCGGACCGAAGCCGGGAACATCTCCGAATACAGGGCCGACTGCGGGCCATACGTGAGGCCCAAACCAACCGAGAACAGCAACAGCGCGAGGTAGAGCATCCCCAGCGACTTCGTCGAAATCATCGGGAACACCAAGAACACAGAGATACCCAGGATGATGAACCCGATCTGGTAGGTGCGCACACGCCCGATCGCGTCAGCCATAAAACCCGAAAGGAGCGTGAACACGAACCAGAAGAACGAACCCGCCGTCACCGCGAGTAGCACATCCGTAGGGTTCATGCCCAGCGACTTGGTTGTGTAGTTGGTGATGAACCCGCCAGTAGTCATGTAGCCGGAGGCGTTGTTACCCGCGAACACGAGCGCACCCAAAACCACGAGGTACCAGTACTTCTTGAACAACTGAACCAACGGCATGTGGATCTGCTCCTTACGTTCAGCGATCTCCTGGAACACAGGCGACTCATCAACCGAACGGCGGACCCAGTAGCCCAAGAACACCAACAGGAAGGACAGCAGGAACGGGACACGCCAACCCCACGAGTTGAACGCCTCTTCAGTCGGGGCGATCACGCCCGTCATGAGCGCCATCGTGCCCGAAGCCAGCAACATACCCAGCGGGACACCCAGCTGCGGGACTGCACCTGCAAGACCGCGACGTTCACGGCCAGCGTGTTCGACCGCCATCAGGACGGCGCCGCCCCATTCACCACCTGCGGAAATACCCTGCAGAATGCGCATCGCCAACAGCAGCAGCGGAGCCGCGACACCGATCGCGGCATAGGTTGGGATCAAACCGATCGCCGTGGTCGCGCCACCCATCAACAGCAACGTGATCACGAGCATCTTGCGCCGCCCCAGCTTATCGCCATAGTGGCCAGCAAGGAAGGCACCAAGCGGCCGGAACAAGAAAGACAAACCGACCGATGCGAAAGCAACCAGCTGCGCACCCGTATCGCCTAGCGGGGCAAAGAACTGGTGCGCGAACACGAGCGCAACAGCGTTGGCATAAATAAAGAAGTCATACCACTCAACAGTGGTTCCCACGAGCGTCGCAAAAGCAACACGAGTCCGATTGGCGCGTACTGCGGCGTTAGGCATCGCTGAATCCCCTTACATGATTCACGGGCCGAAAGTTACTGGCCGGTAGAGGCCGTTGCCGCCATCGTAGTCCCCGTGCGCCGGATCACAATAAATCGTATATGAATTATGACGAACCGAGGAACAACCGACCACCAGGGTGAATAAGAAGGGGTTCAGGGTTCAGCGTTCAAACCACGGCTTGGTGCAGTTGAGCATCCCGTTGCCGTGACGGACCTTCTCCACCGGGGCAACACCCTTGTATTTGACACCCAACGCGAGATCCAAGATGCCGTTGGTCCGGTCCGGCTGTAACACAACCTGCGAGCCTGGGATCTGCTTCTGCACGGCCAGGGCCTTCCCGGTATCTTCCGGGCCTGCATAAATCATCGCGACGGACTCCGCGGTTTCGGGATCCAGCGTCGCGTTACGGACCGTCTTGACGTCAAAGCCGCGCTCACGCAGGTGATTCGCCGCATCGGTCGCGATGCCTTCGCGCTGTGAAGCGTTGAAAACATTCAACGTGACCTCACGTGGCTCCGCTGGCGTCAGAGACCATACCGGGCACACAACCGCGGGGTTCGGTGCACGGAAATCCGGTGACCACGTTCCACGTTGCCACCACACATACCCCAACGTGGTACCGGCAACACTGAGCGCAATCAGGCCAGCCATAACCCAGGCGCGCGCCCGTTTAGCTACCCCCTGGTCTTGTTCCGTGATCAACAGCGGCAACGGTTCAGAAGCCACCACCCGGTCCTCGCCGATGTTGCGCTCGCCCGTGCTGTGCTCGTCTGTGTTGCGGGTTTCTGCGTCGTGATCTTCTGGCGGTGTGGAGGCGGGCATCGAGTCAGAGTTCTTGACGCTCATGCGCCGCGCCTCCTCGTCTGGGCACCACCAGAATTCAAGGCATCCAGGTCCAGTACACGAGCGTGCATGACTTCGCGGCGATACAGCGCCGTGCGTAGCGCACGATGCAGGCCATCCTCGAGGTACATTTCACCTCTGTATTTGATGACGTGCGGGAAGAGGTCCCCGAAGAACGTCGAGTCCTCACTCAGTAGCTGGGTGAGGTCCAGCGTGTCTTTGGTTGTGATCAGGTCCGCCAAGCGAACCTGCCGCGGAGACACGCCAGCCCAGTCACGGGACGTGTTGTACCCGTGATCTGGATAGGGACGAGAACTGCCGACAGCCTTGAAAATCATTGTGCCTCACACATTACGCGAGAACTCGCGCAAAACCTCAGCCGAACTCCGCCAGATTGAGCGAAGCGGTTAAAAACACGTCCGATGCCGCCCACACAACAGCTCGAACGGAGCGGTTACAGCGGTGCATTTAAACGAACGGCGCCGGTAAACGAACGGTGGGCCTCAGCACCTTATCGATGCTGAGGCCCACGCGAACCGTGATTCAACCGTTACTGGTTCTGACCGTTAGGGTTCTGCGGCTGACCACCCTGGCTGTTCTGACCACCCTGGTCACCTTGGTTGCCCTGGCTGTTCTGTCCGTTCTGGCCGTTCGGCTGCGGCGGGAGCGGCACCTGACCGCCCTGTTGACCCTGCTGACCACCCTGCTGAGCCTGCTGGCCGTAAGCGCCCGGTTGGCCTTGCTGAGGTGGCTGGCCTGGCTGCGGAGGCATCGGCGCGCCACCCCGCTGAGGTGCCTGACCGTACGGGCCCGACTGGCCATATGGCCCTGGCTGGGCTGACTGGCCTGGCTGCGGAGGCATCGGAGCCCCGCCCTGCTGGCCTGGCTGACCATAAGGACCTGCTTGGCCTGACTGGCCCTGCTGTGGTGGCGTCGGAGCTCCACCCTGCTGACCGTAACCGTACGGGTTCTGCTGAGGGTACTGCTGGCCTTGTTGCTGCATCTGCTGTTGCATGTGCTGCATGCGTGCCTGGGACTCTTGGCGGCGCTGCTGCGCAACCTGACCCAGCTGCTGGAAGTTCTGTGGACCTTCCGGGATACCCACGTTGATCCAGCTGAGTAGTGTGCCAGGCAGGAAGCCCATGGATGCCGGGACAACATAGCGTGCCAACGCTTCGATGGCGGCACCGACGAGCGCCAACAGGATGAAGTTCCAGCCTGCAAGGCTAGCGCCAGCGGAGAAGTCAGCATCCGTCCCGGAGAACAGGGCGAAGAGCATGAACAAGCCACCTGCCGCGTAGACCGCTGGCAGGCGCCAGCTTGCGCTCAGTGGAGCGGCAGCCTGGCCGCGTGCTGCCCAGCGCAACGCGAAAATAGCCAGCGCGAGAAGCGCGACGATGACGCCGACGAGTACAGCCCACCAATCGTAGCCGCCGTAGCCGAATGAGCTGCCGTAGCCGGTCGAGAAGGAGCCCAAGTAGATCGCGTTGAACCAGCTGAAGACGACGTGCGGGATGCCCGCGAGGACACTGATGAACATCTCACCCTTAGGGGCGTAGCCACCAGCGGTCAGGATGTTCAAGAGGCTAAAGAGGAACCCGAAAACACCGACAACGGCAAGGTGTTCCAGGAGCAAACGCACAGCGGCACCGATGTTGAGTTTGTCCGGGATGCCCTTCGGGGAGAGCAGGTACCAGACCAGACCGCCAACCGTCACAAGGGTGTAGACGGCGCCGCCGAACGAGCCGGCCCAGGCACCGCTTCCGCCGCCGGGAGCCCACGCGAAGATCGCGGAGAGAATCACCAGTGCGCCCCAGAACGCCAGGCCGGATGCGGCAGCGATCACGAGCTTTGCGATCCAGTTAGAGACCAACGTGGTGGAACGCAGCTTGCGGCCGAAGAACCATATCGCGATCAAGGTGAGAACCGAGATCGTCAGAGGAGAGAAAGTCGCGCTGTCGCCGTGATAGTGGAGGACGTTACGGAAACCGGCAGCCGGCAAATGCATGAACGAGAAGAAGTTTTCATGCATGAACGCTGACATGCCGGCCCACGACTTCTTCTCATATACGGCCCAGTAGAGGAAACCGAAAATCAGTGAGGAGACAACCGCTGCGCCAACACCGATACCGAGCACGGTGCCGAGCTTGATGTAAACGTCTTTACCGATGCCCTGGAACGGGTTCGGTTTAGGTGCCTGCGGACCACCCTGAAAACCAGGTTGCTGCGGGTAGTTACCTTGCTGCGGGTAACCGCCCTGTTGCGGGTAGCCGTTGTGCTGTGGGGATCCGCCCTGTTGTGGGTGTCCACCTTGTTGCGGATAGCCGCCGTATTGATTGTTCTGCGGCTGCTGCCCGCCGCCGGGCTGTTGCGGCGGTTGCGGAATACTCTGATCCGCCATAGTGCACTCCTCAAGAATTTCGTGAAGGATGAACCGTATTACTACTGCACCCACGATATGCCAAAACCTGCGTAAAGAAGCCGCTAGTAACAAGATTTCGCCAAATTGCTACAAATATCCCGTCCCTTCCCCGCCTAACGGGCACCGGGGATGACTAGGCAGGCCGGAACCAACGGGCGGCGGCTGAGCGGTTTTGTCGGGCTCGCGCTTTGGTGAGGCTGATGCCGTCGTGGTGTTGTGGGGTTATCGTGTTTGGCGGGGTTTGAAGATGGTGAAGTCTTGTATTTTGCAGGTCGGATCGTCATTGGGGTTGCCTGGTTGGCAGGGGCCGGAGACGTTGACTGATCGCATGCTCCAGACTCGTATGTCTAGGGGTGTGGCTTGGGTTTCTAAGGTGCCGGGGATGGTGTCCCAGGTTTCACCGTTATCCAGGGAGTATTTCCCGGTGTAGGTGACGGTGGCCTCAACCCGGTAGGTTCCTCGTTTCTGGTACATGTGCGAGGTCGGGGTTTCCTTCTCCCACACATCCGCTTTAGTGGGCAGCATTTTCCCTGCGGTTCTGGAAGTGCGGGCTTCACCGTCGCCGTAGTTCCACCGATACTTCACAGGTGTGAGTTCCACTGTGACGTTTTCATCGAGGACGTCGATGGTTTCCCGCACCACACCATCAGCGCTGGAAGTGTCGCTGTTGTTCTTGTTGTTTTTGGTGAGGTAGAAGTTGGTCCAGGCGGTGGTGAGGGTGTTGGGTTTGATCGCATCGGTAGTCACGGCTCCGGGGTGGATGCGGATGCGTTTGGTTTCGGTCTCGACAAGGGTGCGGATTTCGGTGATGGTCAGCGGGGCCTGCTCAGGTGGGGCACCGTTCTTAGATGGTTTGCTTTTGGCGCGGCAGGCGAGTTGGGTGGTGGCGGTGTTGCTGGTGTAGAGCAAGTCGTCACGTTGACCGCACTCATCAACTGCCCGGCGGGTGCAGGCTTGGGTTTTAGCCGCGTTACGAGCTTTAGAGTCCACCATCTCAGCCACATGTAAGTCACTACCAGCAACCTTGGTGGAACCGGTGACAGCACCGGACCGATCCAACGCGCCCGGGGTACAAGCTGGATCCCACAACAAACGCTTCCCAAAAAACCTAGGAGCAGTAGCAGGTGTATATTTCGGTGCTCTGGACATCACCAGTTCAGATTTTCTTTTGGATATCTGAGATGCCGCTACCTGAACGCTTTTCTTGTCTTGGTCGAAGGTTGTGTCCGGCGACGAATAGGCAGGGCCTACTGGGAGAAGTATCAGCGGAACGGCGGTAAGTAAGGTGATGATTCGTTTAGTTCTCAAGTTGGTACAGTCCTTCCATTTGCCATTTTCCGTTGACTCGTCGGAGCTCTACGAAGGCCTCCTCCAACGTGATCTCGGGGTACTGCTCGACCGGTTTGGTTTTCCCGGGAATATAGCGTTTGCGTGCAGAACCGGTAATAGAAAGACCGACTTCGTAATTGCCGTTGTCCGACGTTCTAAGATCGGGGCGAATATCGTTCATGGTGAGGCCGCCACCGATATTCCAGGACCTATCTTCGGAAATCAGCTCCAGCGATTCTTGAACTCCTTTGCAGTAGTCGCATGACTTACTGGTTATTTCCCAGAATTCCGGTCGCATTTTGCCTGTTTCTAGCCCGTAGTTGAATTCCTTGGTCCAGTGCTCGATGAACGCGACCTGACCGGCTTTGCTTTTTTCTTTCGCTACCTCGGGCAAGGGTCCGGGGACAGGGACATTTTGGGCTGGGCGTTTCGGGGTGGCTGGTTTATATGGGCCCTTTGGTGAGGGGCTGGCCGAAGGTTTGGGTTTCGCAGATTCTTTGCCGCTACCGGAAGCGTTATTGTCTTTCGCTTCCTTATCGCTCGGACTGACAGACGGCGAGACGGACGGTGCCGCTTCGGCGGGCGTCGCATCGTCGCTGGATCCGCAGGCGGCTAGCCCGGAAACAAGCGCGAGCGTCAGGGCTGTGGCGATAGCGCTTCGTTTTAGATTTGTCATGATGGCGCCCCTTAGGCATGTGTTTCTGTTTAGAACCTAAAGTAGCCAAGCGCATCCAAAAGCACCATAGAAGGGCGAAAGAAAATTTATCTTTCATAACCCGATTACAGCCCGAAGGGCCAAACTTCCTTATAAATACGCGGAAGCTGGATGCTGATGAACCGTTTGTGTACAGGTTTCTCTGTCCGGTACCCCGGAAAGCGTTAGACCTGAAGCTAGCTAGGAGCGTAAAACACACATAAAACTGAGGGTGTAATTCGGTTCACAGCAAGGCGAAGTAGCGAATGAATGAAGCGCTTCACGCTACGAGGATGAAGCCGTCCCGCAACGTTACTCACACAGCGGCACCAGTACAGCCACCTCAACGCGAGACTTAACAAAAGCGGAGACGGAGGTGTCTGGTTTCACGACATCGTTCACCCCTCACCACTCCAACCCACCCACAGATCTCCCACGACATCCTTCCAAGCATGTGTCACGACATCCTTCACCCATGTATCACGACATCGTTCACCCCACCGCAAGGCGCAACCGCTCCACTGGCACAGCCCAGCTCGAGACAGCGGCTACGCAGAAATACATGTCATAACGGCCGCGAACAATAGAAACAGTGCGACCTCAGAGCGGCACTAGGAGCACCGTAGTTGCCAGGCTGCGAGCACGTTTCGAGGCCACCTGGGCTGCACCAAAAGACGGAACGATGTCCTGACACATCCACCGAAAAAGCGGAACGATGACGCGATACAGGGTTAAGGGTCAGATTGTGTGTCTGGGGTTGGTGTTTTCGGCTGTGTTGGCGCGGGTTTCAGCGGATATATATGGCTGCTGGGCATATATCGGTGGTGTGAGCGTTCATTCCTCGGTGTGGTGTCGTTGATGTGCTACCGGCTAGTGGTGTGGTGGCTGGATGCCGAAGAACAGACCACGATGCCACTGCGGTGGCGATATGAAACGCAATGGCACCACCACACAAGGTAGGACAAGGTGGCGGTGCAAACTCTGCGGAGCCTCAACCACCAAAACCCGGACTGACATCACCAAAGCCGCAGTGTTCAAGCAGTTCATCGCTCACTGCACCTCGACCCGTAGCTTGAAAGACACCGCACAACAGGCCGGGGTGAGCCCTTCGACGTTGAAGCGACGGTTTAGCTGGTGCTGGCTGGTTGAAGTACCCGACCCGATGATCAAACACGCCGGGACGATCTATGACCAGATCTTTATCGATGGAACCTACACCGGTGCCGGGTGTCTTATCGTGGCAGCCACCTTCGATCATGTCCTGGCCTGGCACTGGTGCAAGCGTGAAACCAGCCTGGACTATCAGAGGCTGCTTCAACGTATCCCCGCACCAGTGATCGCTGTCATCGATGGAGGACAAGGAGCCGCCAGCGCTATCAAGAAATGCTGGCCTGCCACCGTGATCCAACGCTGCCTGGTGCATGCACAACGAGTCGTACGACGCTACACCACCTCACACCCGCGTACCGATGCGGGCAAAGCGATCTACCAACTAGCACGGAACCTGACCCGGATCACCACCCTGGATGAAGCAGCCACCTGGGCGAGGCAACTCCATGAATACGGCACCTTCTACCGGGGCTGGCTCAACCAGAAAACCTTCACCACAGACCCAATCACCCAACAACGCCACTGGGCCTGGACACACCCGAACACCCGTAAGGCCTACAACAGCCTGCTACACCTATGGCGTAACAACCTCCTGTTCACCTACCTCAACCCACCGACCGAACTACAGCACCGGCACCGCATCAAATCCACCACCAACAGCCTTGAAGGCGCGATCAACGCCGAACTGAAACTGCTCACCCGCACCCACCGCGGCAGAGCCGGAGAACACCAACGAAAAATGCTGGAATGGTGGCTCTACCAGAAAACAGAACTGCCTGACGATCCAACAGAAATCGCCAGGCAGTCCAACTGGGGCCAAAACCAACTCGCCAAAGTACCAGCCCTGACCCACAACAAGAACCAAGCCGACCACCAAACAGGACGACCAGCCCTCTACGACAACGCTATCGACACCACCTACACACACTCAATCGGCATCCAAAAAGGCCACATCTAACCCCCGCAACACACCCAAACCAGACACACATTTTGACCCTTAACCCGCGATACATCCACGCCCCTGGGCATAAAAAATGTCGGGACATCGTGTGAACGATGTCCCGACACATTACAAACGCGGAGGATGGGGGATTTGAACCCCCGAGGGCGTGAACCCAACACGCGTTCCAGGCGTGCGCCATAGGCCGCTAGGCGAATCCTCCTCGGATACCCGCGTCAGACCCTCAGGCCTGAACAAGGCTTTACATACTTTAGCGAACTAAACAGCTAAGGGCCAATCGAGACTACCTACACGGCTGATTCGCGTCCCATTAGCCTCTCAGTTAGACTGATACGCGACCCCTCACGTGGTGTTATCTCGCTGAACTCCCCCAGGGCCGGAAGGTAGCAAGGGTAAGTGGGCTCTGGCAGGTGCGTGAGGGGTCGTTACTTTTAACTCTGCCCCTCCGCCCGCGCGACCCTCCGGCCTCCGCCGCACAGCCCGCCAGCCTCCGCCCACACACTGGCAACCGAGGCGCACATAAGAATCCTTAAATGATCGAGGGGCCCACGGCGGTCATCGCCGTGAACCCCTCGTCCATATATTCCAGTAGTCAACTAGCCGAATATTCGAAGCCCGCAACTACCGTTCAAACTTGTGTAGCGCGAGGCTTACTTGAGGTTGTCCTTGACGTCCTCTGCAGCGTCGCCGGCCTTGCCCTTAGCATTCTGGGCCTTGCCTTCAGCCTGCTGGCCCTTGTCATCGCGCAGATCGCCAAGCTTATCCTTAGCGGCGCCGACTACCTTGTCCTTAGCGTTTTCCAACTTGTCTCCCAAGCTCATGGGATACTCCTTTCACGCTGAGACCGGGGTAGCTCCCCGAGGTCTTCTATCTGTGACACTTCCACACTCACCCGCCCATGTCTAGGTATTTGCTACTTTGTTTGCTTAGAACGAATATTCAGCCACCATCGTGCACCCTTTGCTAGGGGTCTGCTGTGGTCTCTGGGTAGTCTGGTGGGGTGAGCACAGCGCTATACCGCCGGTTTAGACCCGACACGTTCGAAGACGTCATCGGGCAAGATCACGTGACCAAACCGCTCCAAATGGCTTTGGACAAAAACCGTGTCAACCACGCGTACCTGTTCTCTGGGCCCCGCGGCTGCGGTAAGACGACCTCGGCACGCATCCTCGCCCGTTGCCTCAACTGCGAGAACGGCCCCACCTCGCATCCATGTGGCGAATGCCCGTCCTGCCGCGATCTTGCGACGGGCGGCTCGGGCTCCCTTGACGTAATCGAAATCGACGCCGCCTCCCACGGCGGTGTGGATGACGCCCGCGAGCTACGCGAGCGTGCATCCTTCGCTCCTGCACGCGACCGCTACAAGATCTTCATCATCGATGAAGCCCACATGGTGACCTCGGCCGGCTTCAACGCGTTGCTGAAAATCGTGGAAGAGCCGCCGGAGCACATCAAGTTCATTTTCGCGACAACCGAACCTGAGAAGGTCATTGGCACCATCCGTTCGCGCACCCACCACTACCCTTTCCGGCTCATCCCGCCGGAACCCATGACTGAATATGTGCAGCATCTTGCTGATGTTGAGCATGTAGCGATCGCACCCGGGGTAGTGCCTCTCGTGGTGCGTGCCGGCGGCGGTTCCGCCCGCGACACACTCTCCGTCCTCGATCAGCTCATGGCCGGCTCCGGTGATGACGGCATCTCATACGACCTCGCTGTCGCACTGTTGGGTTTCACCCACGGTGAGCTTCTGGACGATGTGGTGGATGCGTTGGCCGCGCACGATTCCGCTTCCGTGTTCGCGGCCGTGGACCGCGTGATCCAGTCTGGCCAGGACCCTCGCCGTTTTGTTGAGGACCTTCTGGAACGCTTCCGCGACCTCATTCTGGTGCGCGCCGTCCCCGAGAACGCCTCCGATGTTCTGCACGGCGTGCCCGAAGACCAGATCCAGCGGATGGCAACCCAAGCCTCCGGCCTAGGCCCGGCAGAGCTGTCTCGGTGGGGCGACATCACCAACGCCGCGCTCACCGAAATGACCGGCGCAACAAGCCCTCGCCTGCATCTTGAGCTCCTGTGCGCACGCCTATTGTTGCCGTCCACCGATGACACCGAGCGTGGCCTCGCCGCCCGCATGGACCGTGTGGAACGCCACTTGAGCTTCAGCGGCGGCCCCATGGAAGCTGGCAGCGCCTCCCCTGCACCCGCACCAGATAAGAAAACCACACAGTCCGATGCGCAAGCCGGCCCATCTTCACCGGCACCCGCAACGGCATCCAATGATGCGGCACCGGCTGCGGGACGTGGTGCTGCCGCCGCGCGCGCCGCACTGCGGGACTCGGCTCCGGCCGCGCCTCAGCCATCACAAAATCCTGAGCCTCGCCAGATGCAAGAGCCAGCGGCACCGGCTGCACAGGCTACACCGGCTGCACCCCGCCCAGCCGCATCAACCGCAGCCGCACCAGCACCTGCCGCACCCGCGCCAGCTTCGGCTGAACCTGCGCAGAAACCTGCGCCTACAGAGGAAACAGAACCAGCCGCACCAGCACCGGAATCGGCACACGAGCCTGCGCAGGCACCTGAAGCAACGCCGGAGCCCACGCCAACACAACCCCCTGCCCGCGAACCGGAAGCTGCACCTACTCCCGAACCTGCTGCCATGCCGGCACCTGCCTCTGCCTCCGAGCCCGCTTATACTCCTGAACCTGCTCCGGAGACTCCACCGGCAACCGAGCCTGAACCTGCACAGCAACCCGAACGGCCCGCGGCGGGTTCCGAGGGTTCCGTTGAGATGTTCCGCAGGGCGTGGCCGCAGATCCTCGAGAACGTCAAACAGAACCGCAGATTCGTGTGGTCGATCCTGCAGCAAGACGTCTCGGTCGCCGGCTATGACGGGAAGACGCTCACCCTCGGGTTCAGCAATCCTGGCCCGATGAACGCGTTCCGCAACCGTGCCGATGCCGCCGAAACACTCAAGGCTTCCATCAGTGCAGTGATAGGAGTGACACCGGACATCGACGTCGCTGAAGGCGGCGATGCCAGCCCAAAAGCTGACGGCCGGAACAACCTTCCGGCCGCGGAAGAACCACAGCACCACGAAGCACCGCACAACGAGCCGCCCTACGAAGAACCGCAGTACGAGGACGCGCCGCGGCACGATGAGCCACCGCCAGCTGAGCCACAGCACGATGCGCCGAAGCCTCAGCCAGAACCTCCGGCTACTCCCGCTCCAGAGCCACCCACCGCTCCCACGCCGGCTGCCTCATCACCTGCGGCGGCGCCCGCCGCGCCAACACCATCATCCGCGCCTGCACCATCGGCGGCGCCAGCGGCACCGGCTCCGCCTACGGTAGCGCCACCACAACCGGCAGCACCCGCGCCACCATCCTCAGCACCTGCTGCTCCAGTACCACCTGCAACGTCACCAGCGGCGCCACCCCCATCGTCGGCCCCGGCCCCAACAGAACCATCGTCTGCTGCCCCATCAGCACCTGCGCCTGCGCCCCCAACGCCGCCATCGGGCGGGAAGCTCAGCCGCTATCAACAGCTGCTCGCGCAAAGCAAGAACAACAGCCAGGCTCCGGCTCCAGGCTGGGGTGCCCCAGCGCCGCAAGCACCGGCGCCCGTTGAAGAGCATGACTTTGTTCCGAGCGAGGATGATGAACAGCTCGAGAACTCGGTCTCGTTCGGGCGTGCCGCGTTCGAGAACATCCTCAACGCGAAGCTCATCGAAGAAACAGACCTCGAAGGCAATCCGCTACCCCACCGTCGCTGATTCGCCTCACCGCAACCGTCAGGAGAGTGCACCGTGTACGAAGGCGCCGTCCAAGACCTCATCGACGAGCTCGGGCGTCTACCCGGCATTGGCCCTAAGTCTGCTCAACGCATCGCGTTCCACATCCTGGAAGCAGACAAAGAGGATATGCGGCGGTTCGCTGACGCGATCAAGGTCGTCAAAGACAAAGTGTCTTTCTGCGAGGTGTGCTTCAACATCACCGAAGACGAAAAGTGCGCGATCTGCCGCGACCCTAACCGGGACGACAGCACCATTTGCGTTGTCGAGGAATCGAAGGACGTCATGGTGATCGAACGGACGCGCGCATTCCGCGGCCGGTATCACGTACTGGGTGGCGCGATCGACCCGATGGCCGGTATTGGCCCGGATCAGCTGCACATCAAGGAGCTACTCACTAGGCTCTCGGATGATGCGATCCAGGAACTCATCATCGCAACGGACCCGAACCTTGAAGGCGAAGCCACCGCAACGTACCTGGTGAGGATCCTCAAAAGCATCGGCGTCAAAGTGTCCCGGCTCGCATCCGGACTGCCGGTGGGCGGGGATCTGGAATACGCGGACGAAGTCACGCTCGGGCGAGCACTTGAAGGCCGCCGCTCACTGATCAACTAAGCGGCTGACGATCAACTAACCGGCCGATGGGCCCAGCGGGTAGCCAGCACCGTGCGGCCCGGTCTCGCGCCGGCCGCACGGCGGGACGGCCTAGCCGCGCTCGAGCTCGTCTTGAATATTGTTGAGAGCGGCCAGGATGTGGAACAGGTGCTGATCCGCTTGCAGTCGGGTTGCGTACACGATCTGCTCGGGATCCAACATGTAGCTTTGGCCCACGGTGTCTGTGACTAAGACGTGGTCTTTGCGGTGGCGCAGGCTTGCTACCTGGATTGAGACGCGTTCTGCGGGTTGATCGAACGTGAGTTGCCCCGCAACGTTTCGCCCGTCGAGCCGGCTAGCCGTGATTTCTAGGCCGAATGGCTGAGGAAGGTCTTCCCTGCTACCCATCGCGTTTACGCCCCTGTCCTGTTGTGTCGATCCTGCTGGTGTCGATCGTGTCGTGTCGAATGAAGTACAGATCGGCCGCAACTAAGACGTAACCAATCCTAATCCACGGGAACAAATCACCTTTGGAGCGTCCTCCGGTAAAGATAATAGTCAAAGATAGGGTAAATCCTGGGATCTGAGAGTCTCTGACACGAAATATTTGACTCGTCACCCATTTGACCTCTGTTGCATGCGTCACACTTGATGTTCTTACGATACCCGCTGCAACGCGCGTCACTTATTGTGTGTGCCATGCCTGCGCACCGTAGGCTGAAACACAACACTTCCCTGGGGTGCCGGCATGGCTTAGGCGCACCCATCGACTAGCGAAAGGCGCTCATGGCTCTGATCGTGCAGAAATACGGCGGCTCTTCCGTTGCGGATGCCGCAGGTATTAAGCGAGTCGCCGCCCGTGTGTTGGAAACCCGCGAAGCCGGCAACGATGTTGTCGTTGTTGTTTCCGCGATGGGTGACACGACTGATGAGCTGTTGGATCTGGCCGCCGAAATCACTGACAAGGCACCCGCCCGCGAAATGGACATGTTGCTATCCGCTGGCGAACGCATGTCCATGGCTCTGCTCGCTATGGCGATCGAAGCCGCAGGCGGCAAAGCGGTCTCCTTCACCGGTTCACAGGCCGGAATGATCACTGACGCACTGCACGGTTCGGCCCGCATCGTCGAGGTCTCCCCTGCGCGTGTCCGCCGCGCGGTTGAGCTCGGTTCAGTCGCGATCGTGGCTGGCTTCCAGGGCATGTCGAAGGAATCGAAGAACATTACGACGATGGGCCGCGGCGGTTCTGACACGACCGCGGTTGCGCTCGCTGCGGCCCTGGATGCCGATGTGTGCGAGATTTACACGGATGTGGACGGCGTCTTCACTGCTGATCCGCGCGTGGTTCACCATGCGCGGAAGCTCGATACGCTCTCGAGCGAGGAGATGCTGGAGCTTGCCGCGCACGGCTCGAAGATCCTGCATTTGCGCTGCGTTGAGTATGCGCGGCGTTTCGGTATCCCGATTCACGTGCGTTCGTCCTTTAGCCACAATGAGGGGACCTGGATTGTCCCTGACGCTTCTGACAAGATCCAACTCCCGGAGGGGGAACCATTGGAACAACCGATTGTTGCCGGCGTAGCTCATGACCTCTCCGAGGAGAAAGTCACCGTGATCGGCGTCCCAGACATCCCGGGTAAGGCCGCCCACATTTTTGAGGTCATCGCCCAGGCGGATACGAACGTGGACATGATCGTCCAGAACGTCTCCACCGCAGGCTCCGGCAAGACTGACATCACGTTCACCGTACCGAAGACTCAAGGCGACCGCGTGGTGACCGCGTTGCGTGAAGCCCAGACCGAGATCGGTTTTGAGGACATCGAACAAGACAACAAGATCGGTAAGGTCTCCCTGGTTGGCGCAGCGATGCGCTCCAACGCGGGCGTCTCCGCGACGTTCTTCCGCGCCCTGCACGAGGCCGGCATCAACGTTGATCTGATCTCCACTTCGGAGATCCGCATCTCGATCGTGACTCACGAAGACAAACTCACCAAAGCTGTCGAGGCGATCCACACCGCATTCGGACTCGACACCGAACAGGAAGCCACGGTCTACGGCGGCACAGGCCGCTAAGCTCCCTGCCGCCCGCCGCGCGGTTCGGTTCTCGCACGCGCTCTTAAGAACTTCCCAGAAGCTTCCCACTTAACTTCCCACTAACTTCCCACAGTGTTATGTTGAGTGGGAAGTTAAGTGGGGAGTTAGTGAGCACTCGATGGACACCGAACACTTAGAGACAATCGTCCACACACTGCGGTTGGTTGGAACAGACAACCAGCCAACCGAGGTCAAGAGCAATGTGGGCAAGTCAATTCGCGAAACTCTCAGCGCGTTCGCGAACGCAAACGGCGGCCTCATCATCCTGGGGCTCGATGAGTCAAACGGCTTCTTGCCGGTAGAGGGCTTCGATGCCGCAAAAGCTCAGGACGCGCTAGAAACCCGATGCGCCCAAACCACACCCCCAGTGCGTCCGCTCATCGACACAGTGCCCTTTGAGAACTCCTTAGTTGTTGTAGCGGAAGTCAGTGAAATGACCTCCGAAGACAAGCCTTGCTACGTAACTGACCAGGGAAAATATGGCGGTAGCTATATACGGGTTGGCGACGGTGACATACGGCTTACGCAATACGAAGTCGACCGCCTCGTTGAGGAGCGAACCCAGCCTAAATGGGACGAACAGTCAGTCACAGATGCGCAACCTGAAGACCTGCATTCGGGCACCGTGAACGCCTACCTGAGCGTTCAACGCAAGCGTCGTCCTAAAACCTTCAACGATGGCATCGAAACCGCGATGAAACGCTTGCGTATCCTCAAAGACGGACACCCAACCCTGGCGTCATTGCTTGTCATGGGCGAATATCCGCAGGAGTTTTATCCGCGCCTTACGGTGACATTTGCTAACTTCCCTGGAACAACCAAGGGCTCTGTTACTGAGGGGATCCGTCTCCTAGACAGCAAGACTTTCACCGGCACCATTCCGGAGCTCGTTGATGAAGGAATTGAAGTCGTCAGAAAAAACATGCGCACTGCCGCGCTCATCGGCGAAAAGTACCGCTCAGATTTGCCAGACTATCCGCCTGTCGCGGTACGCGAAGCTCTTGTGAATGCACTCATGCATCGCGATTACTCACCGCTCGTGCAAGGTAGCCAGGTACAGATCAACATGTTCGTTGATCGCCTCGAAATCACCAGTCCAGGAGGACTATATGGAGGCGTTACCGTTAGAAACTTAGGGAAACCAGGAGTGAGCTCGACTAGAAACCAACGGCTCTCTGCGTTCCTCGAGGACGTGAAGTTTCACGACGATGATGGCGCGGCAGGTGTCGTTGCTGAAAACAGGGGCACGGGAATCGCAGTCATTCAACGCTCACTCGCTGATGCCCTCATGCCGCCACCTGAGTACATCAACCGGCTAGACAGCTTCACCATTATTTTCCACCGGCGAAGAGTCGCGGAGAAAGAGCGGTATGCAAGCGCCTTTGACCAAGTGCTCACCGCTCTCAAGAGCCAAGTCTCTGCCTCCACAGCTGAGCTCGTCAAGAGCACAAAACTAAGCCGTACAGCAGTCCAAAAAGCAGTGAACGAACTCATCGCCGAGGGTGCCGTCGAGCGCACTGAACCGCTACGAAGCCCGCGCCAACGCTACCGGATCAAAACATAGTCATTCAGCCAAGAAGGCCCGGCATTACCGAGCTTCCCACTTAACTTCCCACAGTGTTATGTTGAGTGGGAAGTTAAGTGGGAAGCTCAAGCATGAGCCCGCTAGCGTTGCTCCACGTATCCTCAGTGCCCTCCGTGAACGCAGCCTCAACGCGATCCGTGAACGCGCCCACCGCATCGTCGTTGAGGGCGCGCTTTATTCCACGGTTTGGGTGTGGCCCGTCGCATCGGCAATCGCGCGGCGAATGGTGACTTCATCGAGCACGCCTTCTTGAACCGCGAGGTCAATGATGGACGCGTTCTCTTCGAGCGCCTGCTTCATGAGGTCAGCGGAACGTTCATAGCCGATCAGCGGCGAAAGCGCAGTCACCACGGACACAGACTCAGCCACACGACGCGAAAGCACGTCCTCGTTCGCCTCGATCCCGTCCACGCAACGCAACCGCAACGTCGCACATGCCGCACGCAGGGAATCGATCGCATCGAACAACACATCAGCCATCACGGGTTCGAAAGCGTTGAGCTGCATCTGACCCGCCTCAACCGCCATCGCAACCGTTGTATCAGCACCGACCACGCGGAACGCGACCTGGTTCACGACCTCCGGGATCACCGGGTTGACCTTGCCCGGCATGATCGAAGAACCCGCCTGCACTGGCGGCAAGTTGATCTCATTCAAGCCAGCCTGCGGGCCGGATGAAAGCAAACGCAGGTCATTACAGATCTTGGAAAGCTTGATCGCGGTACGCTTCAACCCACCGGATACGAGCACGAAAACACCCGTATCCGAGGTCGCCTCAACCAGGTTACGAGCACCGATCACGTTGTTCTTAGTGATCTGCTGCAGGTGCTTAAGCACAAGCTCGCGATACCCCACCGGCGCCGTAATCCCGGTACCGATCGCGGTGGCACCCAGGTTGAGTTCCAGCAGATGCGGAATGAAGTTCGTGAGCATCACGACGTCTTCACGCATCGCATCTGCGAACGCACCGAACTCCTGGCCCAGCGTCATCGGGACGGCATCCTGGAGCTGGGTGCGGCCGATCTTAGTGATCTCCGCGAACTCTTGAGCCTTCTTCCCGAAGGATTCGGCGAGCAACCCGACCTCTTCGATGAGCCCACGCATCGCCCAATGCAGCGCAAGTTTCAGCGCGGACGGGTACACATCGTTAGTGGACTGGGCGGCGTTGACGTGATCGATCGGGTTGATCACCATCGATTCGTCCCCGATGATCTGCTGGGCACGATGCGCAATAACCTCGTTCGCGTTCATGTTCGTTGAGGTTCCCGCACCACCCTGAACACGGTCGATCACAAACTGCGAATCCCACTTACCGTCCATGACCTCTTGGGCCGCGGCCTCGATCGCCTCACAGCGGGCATCATCAAGCCGGCCCAACTCGTGATTAGCCCGGGCAGCCGCGAGCTTCACAGCACCCAAAGCCCACACAAGCTCCCGGATCTGGCCCACGGTGCGGCCCGTGATCGGGAAGTTCTCGACCGCCCGCAACGTGGAAATACCCCACAAAACCTCCGCCGGGACTTCACGTGTCCCCAGCGAGTCCTTCTCGGTACGGGTTTCGGTGGATTCAAGCGCGGCCCGCAACTCGGCAGGGGCCGTCAGAGGCAAAAACGACATGATGCTCCTGAGAACCGCAAACCAACGGTTTGCAACAACAGATACCAACTGATGAGTCTACGCAGACAGCACGCAATCGGCCGCATCCGCACCCGCTGGCAGCTGCCGCGAGCGCTGGCCAGGCCCGCATCGTCCACAATGGATGTATGCCCACCTTGCTCTATCCCGACCAGTGGCGTGCCCGCGAGCACGCTCACGCCGAACGCGCCCGCGCATACACCGAGCCGTTCCGGCACCGGCGAGCGCGGCAGCAGACCCACCCGGTCTATGACTTCTTGTTCACGTATTACTCGTTTCCGCCGGCGCAGCTGGAACGTTGGCATCCCGGCCCCGGCGTGGTGTTGTTAGGCGACGATGCGGTGGCGCAGCGGTCTGGGTGGCGGTTTTATTCGGTGGTTGAGGATGCCGATGGGAGCGGGAGGCCTGGCGTTACGGTGGATGCCGCGGAATTCGTGGCGGCTCGGGGACGGATGGTGGACTTCGCGGACACGATCTTCAGTGCGGTCGCGGCGCGGCCAGGGAGTTTTTCGTGTTTTGGTTTGCACGAGTGGGCTATGGCGTATAACTCGGAAGAGAACGGTATGCGCCACGACTATGTTCCGCTCCGGCTGGGTTCTAGCGGTACGGATGAGGTGGTTGAGACCCACCAGATCCGGTGCACGCATTTTGATGCGTTCCGGTTTTATGCCCCGCAGGCTCGCGGGCTGAACCAGCTCACGCCTACGCGGGAGCGGCAGGTTGAGCTTGAACAGCCTGGATGTTTGCACGCCGGGATGGACGTCTATAAGTGGCTGTATAAGCTCGCGCCACTCGTGGATTCGGGGCTCATCATGGACGCTTTCGAGCTCGCGTGGGAGACCCGCATCATGGACATGCAGGCCTCACCCTATGACTTGAGTGAATGGGGCTTCGAACCCATCCGGATCGAAACCGCGCACGGCAAGGCCGAATATGTTGAACGGCAACGCGCATTCTCTGAACGCTCCCAGCAGCTACGCCAGCGGGGGCTCGATGCGGTCGCCGCGATCCGCGCGAGCGCTGCCTAGTCGAGGACCTTGCCGGGGTTCATGATCCCTTGCGGGTCGAAGACCTTCCGCAACTGTTGCTGCAGTTCCGTCTGGTCTGCGCCGAGCTCCAAGGGCAGGAAGCGTTTCTTCAACAAGCCCACGCCGTGTTCGCCGGTGAGCGTTCCGCCCATCTCGAGGGCAACACTGAACACTTCGTCAGCGGCTTCCCACACGTGAGCCGGAACCGCATCCAGCCCCGTCTCACCCGCGACCGGTTCGAACACGAACACCGGATGCATATTGCCATCGCCGGCGTGGGCCGCGCTCGGCAACGCAACTCCATACTTCCGTTCAATCTCACGCATCCGCGTGAATGCCTCCGCCATCCGGGTCCGCGGAACAGCGATGTCCTCAACCAAAACACTGCCACCCATGCGTTCAATCGCAGGGAACACGGCCCGCCGCATACCGATCAACGCTTCAGTCTCTTCAACGCTTTCAGCAACCCGCACGTGACGCGCGAAACCAGCCACCGCATCGTGCACCTGGGACAACTCTGCCGCGGCACCCAGGCCATCTGTCTGCACCAAAAGCAACGACGCCGGCCTGCCCTCGGTAGGGTCCACGAACGCCTCATCCGTAGCAACCAAGTGCCCCACCACCGCGGCCGAGGTCACTTCATCGAGCAGCTCCATCATCGCCGGCTGAAGATGCGCCGCCGTCACAGCGCTCGCGGCAGCTGCGGCATCCACCGCCGAATCACACACCGCAACCAGCGTGGCAACCTCAGCGGACTGCAGCGGCCGCACCTTCAAGACACACTCGACGATGATCCCCAGCGTGCCCTCGGAACCGATCAGCATCGAGGTGACGTCATAGCCGGAAACACCCTTCACGGTGCGCCGACCCATCGACACCACGCGGCCATCCGCCAAAACCACCGTGAGCCCCAAAACCCACTGCTGCGTCACGCCATACTTAGCGCACAAAAACCCGCCAGCATTCGCCGCGATGTTCCCGCCCACCGTGGAGATCGCTTTCGACGCCGGATCCGGCGGCCACCACAGACCATCCTTGTGTAGCACCGCGTTGAGCTCATCGTTCAAGATGCCCGGCTGGACCACACACAAACGGTCATCCGCCGAAATCTCCAGAACCTTATTCATGCGCTCCAGGCACACCACGAGCGATCCCGCGCCCGCCGTCGCAGACCCCGCCAGGCCCGTGCCGGCACCCCGCGGAACCACACTCACGCCATGCTCCGAGGCCCAGCGCACCGCCGCCTGAACCTGCTCCGTGGTCTCCGGCCACACCACCGCAACCGGAACACCATCCGGCTCAACACCCGAACGGTCAATCGAGTACGCACGCAAGGTCGGCTCATCCGTCGCGATGCCGCCGCGCATCGCCTCCCGTAGCGAATCCAGCGCCGTCTGTGAAACCAGCGGCGAAACAGCTGCAGATGCAGAAACAGTTGCCTCCGATGCCGGAGCCACCTCAGCCATGAAACCTCACCTTCCCCACAGCTTGGGTATGAGCCAGAACACACAATGGTCGGAAACTAGACTAGCGCTTATGCCCACCCCACCAGAGCGCGCCGAACACGCCAACTCAGAGTCCCTGCTTCAGCTGCTCGGTGGTGCGCGCCCTGCGATCGAGGCGACCATCCCGCCGGTTGTGTTCGTGCTCGCGTGGATGCTCAGCGGCAACGACATCGTCATCGGGGGCGCGGCAGCTACTCTGTCCGGGCTCATCATCGCCGGCTTCGCGCTCTACCAACGCCGCAGACTGACCTCCGTCATATTCGGGTTGCTCGCCGTGGTCGCATCCGCCGCGGTTGCGGTCTATACCGGCAACGCCGTGGACTTCTTCCTGTTGCGGCTGCTTTCCAACGCGGCCTCGATGCTGGCCTGGATAGCCTCCATCATGGTCCGTTGGCCGTTCCTTGGGATCGTGCTCGGGGCACTGCTCGGAACCAAAACCACGTGGCGTAAGGACCCCGTGATCCTACGCGCCTACAACCGCGCTTCCTGGTTCTGGGTCGCCCAATACGGTGTCCGCGTCATCGTGCTCGGCTACTTCTGGGCTACCGGCCACGTCATCGGGCTCTCGGTGGCCCACATCCTGCTGAGCTACCCGCTCTTCGCGCTCAGCCTCATCGCATCCGGTTGGGCACTGTTCGGCTCCATCCCCAAAACCCATCCCGGGATCCGCCACCCACAAGTGGCGCACCCTGGACAAACCGCGGAACAGAACACGGAACAATCTGAGCCGCGAAACAGCAACCACACCGGGCCGGAAACCGAGGCCTAACCCCTGCCCCATACACGATTCCCAGACGGTTTGTCCTGAGCCTTCACATTCCCAGACGTTAAGAAATAAAAAACCGGCGAGCGCACAAATTTTTCTAGACTGGGAAGCCGCAACACGATTTCAGGAGGAACTGTGGAACCACAGCTAGAGGATGCATACGCTGACGTACTTCGCCGCAACCCTGGCGAACCAGAGTTCCACCAGGCAGTTGCAGAGGTTTTCGATTCCCTCGGCCCAGTCGTCAAACAGCACCCCGAGCTCATGGAATACGGGATCATGCAGCGGTTGTGCGAGCCGGAACGTCAGATCATCTTCCGTGTGCCGTGGGTTGATGACAACGGCCAGGTACAGATCAACCGTGGCTTCCGCGTCCAATACAACTCCGCACTCGGCCCGTATAAGGGTGGCCTGCGTTTCCACCCTTCGGTGAACATCGGCATCATCAAGTTCTTGGGCTTCGAGCAGATCTTCAAGAACTCACTGACCGGTATGCCTATCGGCGGCGGTAAGGGCGGCTCTGACTTTGATCCGCACGGTAAGTCCGATGCGGAAGTCATGCGCTTCTGCCAGTCGTTCATGACTGAGCTGGCTTCCCACATCGGCCAGTACACGGACGTCCCGGCTGGCGACATCGGTGTGGGTGCCCGCGAAATCGGCTACATGTTCGGCCAGTACCGCCGCATGACCAACGCTTATGAATCCGGCGCGCTGACCGGTAAGGCGTTGCTGTGGGGCGGGTCTCGCGCCCGCACCGAGGCGACCGGCTACGGTGCCGTGATCTTCGCGGAGTCCATGCTGAAAACCCGTGGTGAATCTTTCGACGGCGCCAAGGTGACCGTGTCCGGTTCCGGTAACGTCGCGATCTATGCGATGCAGAAGTCCCAGATGCTGGGTGCCACCGTGCAGGCATGCTCGGATTCCTCGGGTTATGTTTATGACCCGAACGGGATCGATGTTGACCTGATCAAGCAGGTCAAGGAAGTGGAGCGCGGCCGCATCTCTGATTACGCCGAACGCCGGGGCAACGGCGCCCGCGTTGTCACTGACGGCTCCATCTGGGACCTGCCAACCGACGTCGCCTTGCCGTGTGCAACCCAGAACGAGCTCAACGGCCGTGACGCCCACACCCTGATCCGCAATGGTGTCAAAGCGGTTTCCGAGGGCGCGAACATGCCATCAACCCCCGATGCGGTGGCGGCTTTCCGTGACGCGAAGGTGCTCTTCGGCCCAGGTAAGGCTGCGAACGCCGGTGGCGTTGCGACCTCCGCGCTTGAGATGCAGCAGAACGCCTCCCGTGACTCCTGGACGTTCGACTACACGGTCCAGCGTCTCACCGAGATCATGGAAGACATCCACGAAACCTGCCTCGAATCAGCGGATAAGTATGGCCGCGGCGGCGACTATGTTTTCGGCGCGAACGTAGCCGGTTTCAGCCGTGTCGCAACCGCGATGCTCAACCAAGGCATCATCTAGCGGGAGCCCACCCCACGCGTGTTCCTAAACGGATAAGATAGAGAGGCAAGTGCGCAAGCACCATTTCTGTGTGCTCGCGGCAAGAAACTGCCATCTCAGGAGATCCCACATCATGGCCCGGATCGTCGTTGACGTCATGCCCAAGCCCGAGATTCTGGACCCGCAGGGTAAAGCTATTCTCGGTGCGTTCCCTCGCCTCGGTTTCACCCAGTTCAGCGAAGTCCGTCAGGGCAAGCGTTTTGAACTGACCGTGGACGGTGAAGTGACAGAAGATACTTTGGCAGCAGCTCGCGAAGCCGCTGAGACCCTGCTGTCCAACCCGGTCATCGAAGACGTTGTCAACGTGGCTGTGGTTGAGGACGGTCAGTAATGCCCCGCACCACTGATTTCCCTTTCTTGGTTGATAACTCCGTGGACACCTACCCGAACTCGGGCGTCAAGATCGGCGTTGTCACGTTTCCTGGAACGCTCGATGACCGCGATGCGTGCCGTGCGGTGCGCTTGGCCGGCGGCGAGCCAGTGAACCTGTGGCACGCGGATGGCGACCTCAAGGATGTTCAGGCTGTTGTGATCGCCGGCGGGTTCTCCTACGGCGACTACCTGCGCCCGGGCGCTATCGCTCGTTTCGCGCCGGTCATGGACAGCATCATCGACGCCGCGAACTCGGACGATAAGCTCCCAGTGCTCGGCATCTGCAACGGTTTCCAGGTCCTCACGGAAGCTCACCTGCTTCCGGGTTCGATGATCAAGAACGATCACCTCAAGTTCATTCGCCGCGATCAGCCGCTGACCATCGAAAACAACGAGACCAAGTGGACCCGCCTGTACGAGAAGAACCAGAGCGTGGTCTACCCGCTGAAGAACCAGGACGGCCAGTACGTCGCTGACGAAAAGACCCTCGACATGCTCGAAGCCGAGGGCCGCGTGGTGTTCCGCTACGAAGGCTGGAACCCGAACGGCTCCCGCCGCAGCATCGCTGGCATCACAAACGAAGCCGGCAACGTGGTTGGTCTGATGCCTCACCCAGAGCACGCAGTTGAGCTGGGCTTTGGTCCCGACGACGGCCGCGGCCGTGACGGCCTGACCGTGTTCACTTCCTTGATTAGCAACTTTGTGGAGGACGCCAAGTGACCACCCAAGACTTCATCCTTGACACCGTCGCTGACGCCGAATCCACCCCAGACGTCGAACAGCCGTGGGCTGAACTGGGGCTCAAGGAAAACGAATACGAGGACATCAAGAAGATCCTCGGCCGCCGCCCAACAGATTCTGAGCTCGCGATCTACTCCGTGATGTGGTCGGAGCACGCTTCCTACAAGTCGTCGAAGATTCACCTCCGTTCCTTTGGTAAGAAGGTCGACGACGAGATGAAGAAGCACACCCTGGTTGGTATGGGCCAGAACGCTGGCGTGACCGACCTCGGTGACGGCTGGGCCGTGACCTTCAAGATCGAGTCCCACAACTCGCCGTCCTACGTTGAGCCGTACCAGGGTGCCGCTACCGGCATCGGCGGTATTGTTCGCGACATCATCTCGATGGGTGCCCGCCCCGTAGCGGTCATGGACCCGCTGCGTTTCGGCGCGATCGACCACCCAGACACCGCACGCGTCGTGCACGGCGCCGTCGCCGGCATCGGCGGTTACGGTAACTCGCTCGGCCTGCCAAACATCGGCGGCGAAACCGTGTTCGACTCCGTCTACCAGGGCAACCCGCTCGTCAACGCGCTCGCTGTGGGCGTGATGCGTCACGAGGACATCCACCTCGCGAACGCTAAGGGCGAAGGCAACCGTGTGGTCCTGTTCGGTGCGCGCACCGGCGGCGACGGCATCGGCGGCACCTCGGTTCTGGCCTCCGCTTCCTTCGAGGAAGACAAGCCATCCAAGCGCCCTGCCGTTCAGGTGGGTGACCCGTTCGCTGAGAAGGTCCTCATCGAATGCTGCCTCGACTTGTTCCGTGAAGAGCTCGTCGTCGCGATCCAGGACCTCGGCGCGGCCGGTATTTCGTGTGCGACCAGCGAGCTCGCCTCCAACGGTGGCGTGGGCATGAACGTTGAGCTCAGGGACGTGCTGTTGCGTGATCCGAGCCTCAACCCGTCCGAGATCCTGATGTCCGAATCTCAGGAACGCATGATGGCCGTCGTGACCCCCGAGAACGCTGAAGCGTTCGAGAAGGTTATGGAACACTACGGTGTCGAATACTCCTGGATCGGTGAGATCACCGAGGAACCACGCCTCATCATCACCTGGAACGGCGAGGTCATCGTGGACATCGATCCGCAGACCGCCGCTGAAGAGGGCCCTGAATACGACCGCCCATACGCTCGCCCTGACTACCAGGACACGCTGCAGGCTGACACGTTCCGTTCCTCCGAGGCCGGTAAGAACCTACCGGAGCAGGGCGAGGACCTCAAGCAGGCGATGCTCGAGCTCATGGCGCGCCCTAACTTGTGCGATAAGTCGTGGGTCACCCAACAGTTCGATTCCAACGTTGGAGGCAACACAGCGTTGGCTTCCCCTGACGACGCCGGCGTGATCCGCGTTGATGAAAACACCGGCATGGGTGTCGGTTTCGCAACGGATGCGAACGGCCGCTACGCCTACCTCGACCCCTACGCTGGCGCTCAGCTGGCTTTGGCCGAGGCGTACCGCAACGTCGCGACCTCCGGCGCTACCCCGATGGCTGTGACTGACTGCCTGAACTTCGGTTCCCCTGAGGACCCGAATGTGATGTGGCAGCTGGTCCAGGCGATCGAGGGGCTTTCGGATGCCTGCCTTGCACTCCAGGTTCCGGTGACCGGCGGTAACGTTTCGCTCTACAACCAGACCGGCGAGACCCCGATCCACCCGACCCCGGTTGTAGGCGTGATGGGTCGCTTCGATGACGTCACCGCGCGCACGGTTTCGGGTTGGCGTGAAGAGCACGACGGCAACGCGGTCTACCTGCTTGGTCTGACCCGCGATGAGCTGGATGGCTCCGAGTTCGCCGCGATGCGTGACCACCTCGGTGGAGTCCCGCCGAAGGTCGACCTCGATGCGGAACGCACCCTGGGCCAGCTTCTGGTTTCCGGTTCTCGCGACGGCATGTTCGATGCCGCCCACGACCTTTCCGAAGGCGGCCTCGCAGCCGGGCTAGTCGAGATGTCGATGCGCTACGGCGTCGGCGTGCGCGTGAACCTGGATGAACTCAAGCAGCGTGACGGCATTGACGCTTTCACCGCTCTGTTCTCTGAATCGCAGGCCCGCGCGCTGGTGTGCTTGCCGCGTTCCGAGGAAGAACGTTTCACCGCGATGGCCGCGGCACGCGGGTTCGCCCACGTCCGCCTGGGTGTCGTGGACGCTTCCTCGAACGCGATCGAAGTTCAAGGCGAGTTCTGTGCAACCCTCGACGAAATCCGCGAAGGCTGGGGCGCAACCATGCAACGCCACTTCGGCTAACGCCTGTTGCTAGCGGTGTGCCGTACGGCTACAGCACACCGCTAGCAGGCACCGTCGATAACAAGAGATGGCTGTGGGCGCCAGGTTTATCCTGGCGCCCACAGCCATGTCGTATTCGCGGCCGTGAATTGTACGGCCTGCCCCAGCTGGCGGGCGCTGTCTCCTGCCCGCCAGCGTGGCAACCTAGCGGCGGACAGCCGCGCCCGGATGGTTCTCCGGCAGCCGGTCGCCGCGACCAAACAGTGCGTGGCGCAAGGAGGAACCCGTCTGGTCCTCCACTGGGCGGTCTGCATCCCACGCAACCGTGGCATCGGCGGCTTCCTCAGCGCTCGGGTACACGCCGAGCGCTTCGAGTTCTGGAATCACGTAGTCCACAACGTCACGGAACGTGCCAGGCTTGACCGCGTAGGCGACATTGAAGCCATCCACCCCGGTGTCACGCACCCATTCGTGGAACTGTTCGGCGACTTCGCGGCCGGTACCCACGGCAACCGGACCGAAACCACCCACGCCGATGTAGCGCGCCAGCTGGCCCACGTTCCACGGCTTATCAGAATCGCCTGAAGCCGCCTGGAACATGTTCACCGCGGACTGGATCGCGTTGGACTCCACGTCTTCACCGATCACCGCATCGAGCGGGTATTCGGACAAGTCGATGCCCGTCCAGCCTGCGAGTAACGCCAACGCGCCCTGCTCATCGGCATAAGACTGGTATTCGCGGAATTTCTCCCACGCTTCCTCGTTCGTCTTACCCACAACCGGGGTGATCATCGCGAAAATCTTGACGTCATCAGCGTTACGGCCCGCCGCCACGGTTGCTTCACGAATCTTCTTCACGGTCTTCGCGAGGCCTTCCTTGGTTGCCTGCGAAACGAACACAGCCTCAGCGTGCTTCCCCGCGAAAGCCATACCGCGCGAGGACGCGCCGGCCTGGAAGATCACCGGGGTGCGTTGGCGGGAAGGCTCCGTGATCGCAATGCCTGGAACGTTGAACCATTTGCCTTCGTGTTCAATCGGGTGCACCTTAGCCGGGTCAACGAACAAGCCAGATTCGCGGTCAGCTACAACCGCGTCGTCCTCCCACGACCCCTCGAGCAACTTATACACGACCTCGAGGTATTCATCCGCGTGATCGTAGCGTTCGTCGTGCTCCATCTGGCGGGTCTGGCCAAAGTTCTTCGCCGCGGACTCGAGGTAGCCGGTCACAACGTTCCAGCCGACTCGCCCGCCGGTGATGTGGTCCAGGGTCGCCATGCGGCGCGCGAGCCCCACCGGATGCTCATACGCGGTGCCTGCCGTGACACCGAAACCGAGGTTCTTCGTCGCTGCAGCCATCCCCGCCACGATCACCGCCGGATCAGCCAACGGGATCTGCGCACCGGAACGCAACGCCGTCTCCGGGGAGTTCGCGTACGCGTCATACACACCCATCACGTCGGCCAAAAACAGGGCGGAAAAACGGCCCTCTTCCAGGATCCTGGCGAGCTCAACCCAGTGCGAAAGCTTGTTGTAATCCCGCGAGGTATCTTCCGGATGCTTCCACAAACCCGGGGACTGGTGGCCAATCGTGTTCATCGCGAAAGCGTTGAGAAGAATCGGTTTTTCAGACGACATGTTAACCCTTTCCCGCAGCCCTCAAACGCTGCGCCATCGTCTTCTGGCGGGAGCACCTTTCCCTCACGATTCCTGCTACGGAACCCTTCAGGATGGTTGCTGCGGCGTCGTAGAGCCAGATCTCTCGGCCGCTCTGGATGGATACGGATTCAGCATAGAGGCACACCATGGGCATCACGCAAATCGCTCGTGACCGATGACAAAGAATGACAGCACGCATCGGCGGCTACACTTGCGAAAGTATTACCCCATGCCATAACACGGGTTTCTGCAGGTGAAAGGGCTACAGCGACGTGGAATTTGCACGGCCAGAAGTGTCCTTTACCGTCGATATCATCGCGCTAATCATCAACGGGATCATGGGTGGGGTGATCGCCCGCCGCATCGGACGCCTTTGCTTCGCCAGCCGTGTTGAGCAACATGACACACACGCTGACCCGATTTGCGTGCAACCGCCTTCGTCACCCACTATGGACAGCACAACCATCCAGAGCGGCTGAGAGATCTGGCTCTACGACGCCGCAGCAACCACCCCGGGTTTTTACCGGGCATGGTGCTCACGCCAGGATCGATGGAGTGACAACGCATGACCGCAACGTCCGCACCCGCGCACCAGGCCGCCCAGGCTCAGCTCAGCAACGCAAACCTCAGCAGCGCGCTGCTTAGCGATGAAGAGCAGCTTAGCGATGAAGAGCACAGCGCGTACTGGGCCGAACAGGCCGGGCAGCTCACGTGGGAGACCCCGTGGGATACGGTGCACACGCTAACCCCGCCTAACCCTGAAACTCAGGAAGGTCTGCAGCAAACCTGGTTCGCGGGAGGCACGCTCAACGCCGCTGTCAACTGCGCAGACCGCCACGTAGCGGCCGGCAACGGGGACAAAGTAGCGCTCTACTTCGAAGGTGAACCCGGCGACCGTCGCACCGTCACCTACCGCGAACTCACCGAAGAAGTCTCGCAGGCCGCCCACGCGCTCACGGAACTGGGCATCACCCGCGGCGACCGCGTCGTGATCTATCTTCCGGTGCTCGTTGAGACGATCATCATCACGCTGGCTTGCGCACGCATCGGCGCGATCCACTCGCTTGTTTTCGGCGGATTCAGCGCGGAAGCGTTGCGTTTCCGGGTTGAAGACACCCGCGCCAAGCTGCTGGTCACCAGCGACGGCCAGTACCGCCGCGGCAAGGCCGTGCCCGTCAAGGACATCGCGGATGAGGCCGCGTCCGGGGAGAACCAGCTCGAGCATGTGCTCGTGATCGACCGCACCGGCCACCGCGACATCCCGTGGACCGAAGGCCGTGACATCTGGTGGGACCAGATTGTGCCCGGCCAGCCACGGCAGCACACACCGGAAGCGTTCGACGCGGAAAATCCGCTGTTCATCATGTACACCTCCGGGACCACCGGGAAACCGAAGGGCCTGGTGCACACGACCGGCGGCTACCTCACCGGTGCTGTAGCGACCTATAACCAGATCTTCGCTCACCCGGACCCAGCTCAGCGCGCGGGCGACGTGCATTGGTGCACTGCAGATCTCGCGTGGGTCACCGCCCACACCTACGAGATCTATGGACCGCTCGGGGCCGGCGCGACCCAGGTCATCTACGAAGGCGTGCCGAACGCGCCGCACCCGGGCCGGCACTTCGAAGTCATCCAGCGTTATGGTGTGACCTCGTACTACACCGCGCCAACGCTCGTGCGCTCGCTCATGGGCTGGTTCCCGGACGGGATCCCCGCCGAATACGATCTCTCGAGCATCCGCCTCGGCGGAACCGTAGGTGAAGCCGTCAACCCTGAGGCAGCGCGGTGGCTACGCGAACAGATCGGCCGCGACACCTACCAGCCCGCCAACCCTGAAACCGGGGAACCCGGGCGCGGCATCAGCATGGTCGATACCTGGTGGCAGTCAGAAACCGGCTCCACCATCCTCACTCCCCTACCCGGCGCAACCACCGTCAAGCCCGGCAGCGTAGGCCGTGACATGCCAGGGGTCGCGACCGCGGTCGTCGACGACGAGGGCAACCCGACACCGGCTGGAACCCAAGGCAACATCGTGCTCACCCAGTTCCCGCCCTCGATGGCGCGCACCGTGTGGGGCAACCCGGAACGCTGGTACACCTCTTATTGGAAGGCCTACGCCACATACGGTTGGTTCAGCGCAGGCGACGGCGCGAAAGTCGATGCCGACGGTGACACCTGGATCCTCGGCCGCACCGATGACGTCATCAACATTTCGGGCCACAGGCTCTCAACCATTGAGATCGAGTCCGCGCTCGTGACCGACCCGGGTGTTGTGGAAGCCGGCGTGTGCCCGGTACCGGATGCGAAGACCGGGCACGCCGCGATCGCGTTCGTGGTCCCCGGCGATCAGTCCTTGCTCGGCGCTGACGCGAGCGAGGAGGCCGTCGCCGAGTTCGTGCAACGGCTACGCGCCACCGTGACCAAGGAGATCGGGCCCATCGCGAAACCGGCCCGCATCATCCTCGTGCCCGACGTACCGAAAACCCGCTCCGGCAAGATCATGCGCCGCATCCTCACCCAGGCCTATACCGGTGAAACACTCGGCGACACCACGAGCCTGCGCAACGAAGAATGCATCCCGGACGTGCTCTCCGCCGCCCGCGGCTAGCTGTATCCGCAGCTAGGCCGTACCAACCGGGGAACTGGCCCGCGGCTACAGCGGGAGGCCGTGCCCGCAAGAGAAAATGCGTACTTTGAGCTGATTTGAAGTCAGTTCGTCCAGGGTTAGGCGGCCGGCTCGCCCAAGCCCTATCGCGAATGTGCACTGGATCACGCATCGTTCTAGTCTCGATGCATGCGTTCTAGCAAAGACACGGCTTCTAGCACAGACACGTCGTCAGAAACCGGGGATTCGCCTCAGGCTGGGAAGACCTCCCTCGATAAGGGCCTGACCGGGCGCCATATCCAGTTCATGGCGCTGGGCTCGGCGATCGGGACCGGGCTTTTCTATGGCTCAGCGGATGCGATCAAGGCCGCAGGCCCGATCGTTCTGCTCGCCTATATTGTGGCGGGTGCCGCGGTATTCATCGTGATGCGCGCCCTGGGCGAGATGGCGGTCCGCAACCCCGTCGCTGGCGCGTTCTCTGACTACGCGACCCGCTATTTGGGCCGCTACCTGGGGTTCACGACCGGCTGGACGTACGTGTTCTGTATGCTCGTCGTCTCGATTGCGGACGTCACCGCGGTCTCGGTATATATGGGGTTGTGGTTCCCCAACGCGCCGCAATGGATCTGGGCGGCAGCGGTCGTTTTGCTCATCGCGGGCATCAACACCCGGCACGTGAAGGTGTTCGGTGAGATGGAGTTCTGGATGTCGATCATCAAGGTCGGCGCCGTGATCGCGATGATCCTCGGCGGCATCGCGATCCTGATTTTCGGTATGAGCGTACCGGGCGAAGCAACCCCGGGCCTGCATAATCTTTTCGATCACGGTGGCTTGGCGCCTAACGGTTGGATGGGCATTCTGGCGTGCTTGACGATGGTCGTGTTCAGCTTCGGTGGCATCGAGACCATCGCCGTGACCGCGGGTGAGGCTAACGATCCGCACACCGCGATCCCGCGCGCCGTGAACTCGGTTCCGATCCGCATCCTGCTGTTCTATGTTCTGGCTTTGGGTGTGATCATGACGCTGGTTCCGTGGAACCACATGAGCTCGGACACTTCCCCGTTCGTCCAGATTTTCGCAACGCTAGGAATCCCGGCGGCGCAACATATTTTGAATATCGTGGTGCTCACGGCCGCGATCTCTGCGATCAACGCGAACTCGTACGGTGCCGGCCGCATGCTGTTCGGGATGGCACACCTGGGGCAATCCCCACGCGCGTTCACCCGGACCACGGGCAAGGGCGTGCCGTGGGCTGCGGCACTGCTCATGATGTGCGCGCTCACGGTGGGTGTGGTGTTGAACTTCCTGATGCCGGAGTCCGCTTTCGCCGTGGTTGCCTCGGTCGGCGCGTTTGCGATCACGTGGCTGTGGTGCATGGTTTTGCTGTCCCACACCGCGATGCGCATCAAACTACGCCGCGCAGGTGTCCCTAAGAAGGACCTTGAGTTCCCGGTGCCGTTGTGGCCCATCACCCCGATTTTCGCGGGTGCCTTCCTGGTTCTGGTGATCGTGTTGATGGCGTGGTTCCCGAACACACGCGTCTCGCTCATAGCGGGTGCCGTGTGGATCGCGCTGATTTCGGCGATATATGTTGTCACAACGTGGCTCAAGCGCCGCCAGAGTCAGTAACGTGTGGTCATGGCTCCTACGTTTTACCCTGCACAGATCCCTACGGCGGCCGGTCAGAAGATCGGCCCAGACCTTGCGCGTTCGTGGCTTTTGACGAACGCGGCGCATCCTGACCGTTTCGCTGAAGCCGAAGATTCCGCCGCCGATGTGGTGGTTTTGGATATCGAAGATGCGGTGGCGCCGAAAGACAAGGTTGCTGCTCGTGAAGCCGCGGTTGAGTGGATGACTAGCGGCCACACCGCGTGGGTTCGTATGAACGGTTATGCGACCAAGTATTGGGAAGACGACGTTGAGGCTTTAGCTGCCGCGTTGCCTTCTGCTGTGGGTGGGCCTGTGGCTGAGGGTGGTTTGGCCGGTGTGATCCTTGCGATGGTCGAATCCACCGACCACGTCAACGAGACCGCACGCCGCTTGCCTGGGATTCCCGTGATTGCACTCGTTGAGACCGCGCGCGGTTTGCAGCGCATCGATTCGATCGCCGCGGCGAAGGGGACCTATCGTTTGGCGTTCGGTATCGGTGACTTCCGCCGCGACACCGGGATGGGGGACGGCCCGATGGCGTTGGCTTATGCCCGCTCACAGTTCACGATCGCATCCCGCGCAACAGGCCTGCCGGGCGCGATCGACGGCCCGACCGTGGGTACCACGGGCGTCAAACTCGCCGAAGCCGCCGCGGTCACAAGCGAGTTCGGTATGACCGGCAAACTGTGCCTGGTTCCGGAACAGACCGCAACCGTCAACGAAGGCCTCTCCCCTTCCAGCGAGGACGTCGCGTGGGCACACGAGTTCCTCACAGAATTCGAGGAAGCCGGCGGAGAGATCCGCAACGGCTCCGACCTGCCGCGCCTCTCCCGCGCGAACAAGATCCTCGCCCTTGCGAAGGCCTACAACGTGCAATGGCGCAAGGCATCCGACCCGGCCCCTGCGCCATCGGACACCTACCACTACTGACGCGCGTAGCCGCCGCGGGCTTGTCGTTGCGGGCTGATCGTTACTGTGCGAGAGGCCCGCGGCGTAGCGCGAGTTCCGCGAAAAGCCGCACGCTGCGGCCCAGCACGCGGTCGTCGAAGATCGCGTGCGGCGAGTGGTTGCCCGCAACTTTCGTGGGGTCTTCGCCTTCCGGGACGGCACCGAGGAAAATGTAGGCGCCCGGTACGCGCTGGAGCACTTCGGAGAAGTCTTCTGAACCGGCTTCGGTGCGCGGCAGGTCTCGGTAGGCGGTATCCCCGAACAGGTCCCGCACGGTTTCGGCCACGTAGTCCACGTGTTCGGCCGAGTTCACGGTTACAGGGAAGTCGCATTCGACCCTATAGCTTGCGCTCATCCCGTGGGCTTCCGCGATGCCTTTGGCGACGCGTTGCACGGCCGGAACGAGCTTTTCACGTGAGGCCGGGCTGAAGGAACGTAGCGTGACCTGGATGGTCGCGGTGGACGGGATGATGTTCGGCGCAGAGCCCGCTTTGATCGAGCCGACAGTCACCACGACGGGGTCGAACGGGTCGAATTGGCGGGTCACCATGGTCTGTAGGCCGAGTACGATCTCTGCCGCGACTGGCACCGGGTCCGCGGCCTGGTGCGGGGCGGATCCGTGGCCGCCTTGGCCGTGGACGGTGATGACGAGGTCGTCACAACCGGACTGGATGGTTCCCGGCTTGGAGACGAACGTTGCGTGCGGATAGCGGTCGGCGTACACGTGGATCGCGTACGCCTCATCGACCGGCTGGCCTGCGGCTTCCAGTAGGCCTTCTTCAATCATGATTTTCGCGCCGCCAGCGGTTTCTTCGGCAGGCTGGAACATGCCCACAACATCGGCGGTGAGTTCATCGCGGCGCTGCGCGAGATACAGCAGCGCACCCACCAGGCCGGCGGTGTGCATGTCGTGGCCGCACGCATGCATCTTCCCGGTTTCGGTGGGCGAATATTCAAGCCCGGTTTCTTCGGTGACCGGTAGCGCGTCCATGTCGCCACGCAACAGGACTACGGGGCGGCGCGTGCCGTCAGGTAGCGGAGCAGCACCACGCAGAACAGCGGTCACGGAGGACAGCGCCTTCCCGGTGTGCAGCTCGATCCCCTCGGTTCCCTCGAGCGCATCCAGCACCGCCGCTTGAGTCGTGGGCAGGTGCCGGTCCAGCTCGGGATTCGCGTGCAGATAGCGGCGCAACCGGACAATGTGCCCGTTGAGTTCCGCCGGGATCGGTTCTTGCGCCGCCGGATGTACCGCCGGAAGCTGTTGCCCCGGTGTTGACGTGTTTCTCGCTGATGTACTGGCGGTGCTCATCATGGGTGTCCTTGGCTTAGCTGGTGTCCGTGAACGGCGTCACAGTCAGTGTAGTGGGTGGCTGTGATGCAGCGCCGGGTTAGGAAAGTGCGCTGCGGATGTGGTGCAAGTGCGCTTCTTGGGCTGGAGTGAGGTAGCGGATGTCGCAGTTGCGCAACCCCGGGTTGCTGATGTTCCACTCGTCCAGGGTGTTGAGCAGGCAGCGGGTGGTCGAGCCGTGGGATACGGCGATGACGCGTTGGCCTGGGTTGCGCTGGAGCGCTTCGGCGAGCGCTGTAGCGCTACGGCGGCCGGCGTCTTTGGAGCTTTCGACGCCTTCGAGGATCCCGAGCTCTTTACCGCGGGCCTCGATCTCTTCGACGTTGGGGAGGTGTGCCGGGAAGAGGTAGGTGAAGGTTTCTTTGTCGAGGTCGCCGTAGGCACGGCCTTCGTAGGGGCCGTAGGAGCGTTCTTTGAGCCCAGCGACGACGCGCGGCCCCTCAAGTCCGAGGTGTTCAGCGATGATCTCCGCGGTTTCGCGCGCCCTGAGTTGTGGGGAGGTGAAGATGACGTCCCACGGGCTACCCCATCGTGATGTCGCGTCAGCCGCCAGGGTTTCCGCCGCGGCGCGGGCTTGTTCGATGCCGGTCGCGTTGAGGGGGACGTCCGCGCTTCCTTGGAAGCGGCGTTCTTTATTCCAGTCTGTTTGCCCGTGGCGGACCAAAGCGAGAGACGGGACGTGGTGAGGGCTGGTGCTCATATCCCCAGCTTATGCCGGCCGCACTGTTCCCGGCGCGCCTTAGTACGTCACATGCGTTTGCCCTGGCTCGAGTCGAGTGCGCATAATGGTGGCTGACCATCTAGAGCGGTCGAGGGACCTGGCCCTGTGACGCCGCAGCAACCATCGACGCAGCACCACCGCTGCAGCGAATGGTGCTCATGCCGGGATCGATGGAGTTGAAGGAGTTCCATGTCTTCTGCCGACCGTCAATTCGGTTTCCGTACCCGTGCCCTGCATGCGGGTGCCACCCCTGATTCGGAGCACGGTTCGCGTGCCGTCCCGCTGTATAACACGACGTCTTTCGTGTTTGAAAACGCGGACGATGCGGCAACGCTGTTCGCGCTGCAGAAGTACGGGAACGTGTATTCGCGTATCGCTAACCCTACGGTTGCGGCGTTCGAGGAACGCGTCGCGTCCCTTGAGGGCGGTATCGGCGCGGTCGCGACGTCTTCGGGTATGGCCGCTGAGTTCATCACGTTCGCCGCGCTATGCCAGGCGGGCGATCACGTGGTCGCTTCCTCGAAGCTCTACGGCGGGACCGTAACCCAGCTGGATGTCACGCTGCGCCGATTCGGCGTGGAGACCACGTTCATCGACTCAACCGAGGTCGAGGACTTCGCGGCCGCGATCCAACCGAACACCAAGGTCCTCTACACCGAGGTGGTCGCCAACCCGTCCGGTGTGATCACCGACATCGAAGGTCTCGGCGCTCTCGCCCACGAACACGGGATCCCACTGGTTGTGGACTCAACCCTGACCCCGCCATATATTTTCCGTCCGCTGGAACACGGCGCGGACATCGTGATCCACTCGGCGACCAAGTTCCTGGGCGGCCACGGAACCACCCTGGGCGGCGTCGTCGTTGAATCAGGCCGTTTCAACTGGGGCAACGGCAACTTCCCATCCATGACGGAGCCGGTGCCTTCCTACGGTGACTTGTCGTGGTGGGGCAACTTCGGTGAATACGGTTTCCTCACCAAGCTACGCAACGAACAGTTGCGTGACATCGGCGCATCGCTCGCCCCTCAGTCCGCGTGGCAGCTGCTGATCGGCATCGAAACCCTGCCGCAGCGTATGGATGCGCACATCGCCAACGCCCGCAAGGTCGCGCGTTGGCTGGCTAACGATGACCGCATCGAGTGGGTCTCCTACGCCGACCTGGAAGACCACGCCTACCACGAACGCGGCAAGCAGCTCTTGCCGAACGGTGTGGGCTCCGTGTTCAGCTTTGGTGTCAAGGGTGGGCGCGACGTCGGGGCTGAGTTCATCGCGAACCTGCAGCTGGCCAGCCACCTAGCCAACATTGGTGACGCGAAGACCCTCGTGTTGCATCCGGCATCCACAACGCATCAGCAGCTAAGTAAAGAACAGCTGATTGCGGGCGGGATCGGTGAAGACCTGATCCGGATTTCGGTGGGCCTTGAGGATGTTGAGGACATCATCTGGGACCTCGACCAGGCCCTCGAAGCCGCCGTGAACGGTGCTGCGAACGGGGAGGAAGCGTAATGAGCAACGAAACCACCACAACAGAGGCCAACAGCACGTGGGTTGGCCCATCAGCCCCGCAACGATTGAACCTTTTGCGTGCCGCCAAGAGCGTTGCGATCGTGGGTGCCTCCACGAACCCGGCGCGTGCCGCGTACTTTGTGGCGACCTACCTGCAGTCCTCCGCCCCCTACAAGCTGTACTTCATCAACCCGCGAGCCACCGAGTTGCTCGGGGAGCCCGTGTACCCGAGCCTCGATGACCTGCCGGAAGTGCCCGACATCGTGGTTGCGTTCCGCCGTAACGAAGACCTCCCGAGCGTCGCTGAGGACGCCGTGCGTGTGGGCGCGAAGGTGTTCTGGGCTCAGTTGGGCCTGTGGAACGAAGAAGCCGCGCGCATCGCTGAAGCCGGCGGGCTCGCCGCGGTCATGAACCGTTGCGTCAAGATCGAGCACGCGCGCTTCCACGGCGGCCTCCACCTTGCAGGCTTCGACACCGGAGTCATCTCCTCCAAACGCCAGCTACGCGCATAACGGTTGCTGTTGCGTCGCTGCGCGGCACGATCGCGCACCGACGCTTGAGGCGCCTGCGCGGCGGCGCGGTGGCGCGGTGGCTACCGCGTGACCGTCTCACCGCGGCGCCGCGGGGTTGAACGTCCAGCGCGTCGCGGTGGCCGGGAACGAGCGGAACTGGTGCCAGAATAGAGGCATGTCTGCTCGCAACAAGATCCGCTCCAAACTCGGCCTCCCCCTCGTTTCGGGACGTGCCAGTCATAAGCGAACCCCCGTTGCGCCGCCGACCCCGCACGTGGTGAAAGACAACATCCGCGCAGTCTCATTCGATAACGAAGGCGCGTTTCCGCTCACCGGCGGCCACACCATCGAAACCGCTGGCAGGTATTCGGAAGAACACCCTGACCAGGTCGTCGTGATCTCGATGGATAAGCCGACTGACCAGCAGATTGAAGACCTCGCGGAAGCCTGGGATCTTCACCCGCTGCTGCTCGAAGACCTACAGGCCCCATCGCGGCGCGCTAAAGCCGAACGTCAGGGCGACACCCTGTTCGTCGTGACTCACTCTGTTGCCTATCAAGATGACATCGAAGAGGTCGTCTTCGGCGAATTCAACCTGTTGATGCGCGGGAACCAGGTAGCGGTTTTGTGCCAAGATCAGGCCGCGGTGCGAGCCTGGCAGGCGAAAGGTTTCCGGCTCGAACACCGCTTCGGCGAACAGAACGAGCTACTCAAGCACGGCCCGGAAGCCGTGCTGCATGCAGTGCTCGATGCGGTCGTGGACGGATACGGCCCCGTGCTGCGTGGCCTGGAAACCGATAAAGAAGAGATTGAACGCCAGGTGTTCTCGGGTGACCCGGCGGCTGCCGAGCGTATTTACCGCTTGTCGCGCGAGATCATCGAGCTACGCCAAATGTCCAACGGGTTAGCGACCGTGATCCGCCGCCTGTTGATCGGAACCACCCGCTATGGGACCGACACCGAGTTGCGTATGTACCTCGATGACGTCTCTGATCATCTCTCCCAGATCATCCCCGACATCGCCGAACTACGGGATGCGCTGAATCAGATCCTGCAGGTCAACGCGACGCTCGTTTCGCAGCGGCAAAACGAAGACATGAAGAAGATCTCCGGGTGGGCGGCTATCATCTTTGCTCCCACGCTCATCGGTGCGATCTACGGTATGAACTTCACGAACATGCCCGAACTCGAATGGACCTACGGCTACCCGCTCGCGCTCGCGGCTATGTTCGGGTTCGCTCTGTTCCTGTTCATCGTCTTCAAAAAGAAAGACTGGATGTAGCGGCGCTGGCTAGCCCTGCCGCGGCTAGCCAGCGGTCAGCGATCAGGCCTTTGGCGCGTCGACCCCTACGCGGCGGTTCTGAAGAACCGGCAGGTATTCGCGCACGCTCTTGACCTTCTTGCGGCCCACTTTTCCCGTGACCAACCCGAATGGCTCGTCCTCAAGATAAGCGACAGGCTGGGCCAGCGGATCCAGGATGACCGAGTATCCGATCGTCTGGTTCGAGGCCGTACCGGCGGCCACAACCCATACCGTGTTCTCCACAGCGCGGGCCTTCAGTAGCGTCTGCCAGTGGTCGATCTTGTTCTCGCCTTTATACCAAGCCGCTGGAACCAACAGAACATCAGCGCCAGCCAACGCAAGGTTGCGCGCGAGCTCGGGGAAACGCACGTCGTAGCACGTCATCATCCCGAACGTCAGGTTCCCGTACGTGAACGTAGCGACCTGGTTGGGGTCGCCTGCAGAAATACGGTTCGATTCCTTGGACGTGAACGCGTCATATAAGTGGATCTTGCGGTACGTCTCAAGCTCCTGGCCATTCGCATCCACTGCAAGGACCGTGTTGTACGGCTTGCCGGTTTCGTTCGGCTCATAGCCGCCCACCACAACAGCGATGCTGTGGCTCGCCGCAATCAAACCGACCTGGCGGGCGAAACGCTCCCACCCCTTCTCAACAAGCCCAGCGAAATCATCGCCAGCCTGGACCAGCGAAAGCATCGACTCCTCAGGGAACACGATCATGTCCGCCTTCTCAGAGGCGGCCTGCCGCGCCAACTTATCCAACGTTTCGAGGTTTTCGAAGACATCGGCGGTCGGGCTGAACTGGCCAAGGGAAATCTTCATCGCGTTCTCCTTGCTGTCTGCAACAAGCGGTGTGAGCCCTACTCTACACACCTTCGGATAAAGCACAGCGTGCATAGAAACAAGGTTCTATGCACGCTGGCATCAGATGCTACTAGCGGTCTCTTTCAAGGCCGGATGAGTGAGCTCAGTTGTCTTCAACCGGGCCGATCAGATCCCGCACCACGATGCTCGCGTCACGGTCCGGGCCCACCCCGATCGCGGAGAAGCGGCAACCAGACATCGCTTCGAGCGCTTCAACATACTTGCGGGCGTTTTCCGGCAGGTCATCGAGGCTCCGGGCCCCCGAGATGTCTTCGGTCCAGCCGTCAAAATATTCATAGATTGGCTTGGCGTGGTGGAACTCGGACTGCGTCATCGGGACCTCGTCGTGGCGCACCCCGTCCACGTCGTAGGCGACGCACACCGGGATCTTCTCGATGCCCGTCAGAACGTCGAGCTTGGTCAAGAAGTAGTCGGTGAAACCGTTGACGCGGGACGCGTAGCGAGCCATAACCGCGTCATACCAGCCGGTGCGGCGCGGACGGCCCGTGTTGACGCCGAACTCGCCACCCACGGTGCGTAGGCGCTCACCCATATCGTCGAACAGTTCGGTCGGGAACGGGCCAGCACCCACGCGGGTGGTGTAGGCCTTGATGATGCCGATCGAGCGCTGGATGCGGGTTGGGCCGATGCCGGCACCCACCGAGGCGCCGCCGGCGGTCGGGTTCGATGAGGTCACGAACGGGTAGGTCCCGTGGTCCACATCCAAGAAGGTTGCCTGCCCGCCCTCCATGAGCACGACCTTGCCTTCATCGAGCGCCTTGTTGAGTTCCAGCTCAGCGTCGATCACCATCGGGCGCAAACGGTCAGCGAAGCTCAAGAAGTATTCAACAATCTCTTCGACTGTCACCGCACGGCGGTTATAGACCTTGACTAAGAGTTCGTTCTTCTGCCGCAGTGAGCCCTCGATCTTCTGGCGCAGAATCGATTCGTCGAAAATGTCCTGGACACGGATGCCGAGGCGGCCGATCTTATCCATGTAGGTCGGGCCGATGCCGCGGCCGGTGGTGCCGATCGCGCGCTTACCCAAGAAACGTTCGGTGACCTTATCGAGTGTCTGGTGATACGGGGCCACCAAGTGAGCGTTCGCAGAAACACGCAGCCGGGACGTGTCAGCGCCGCGAGCCTCGAGCGCGTCGATCTCCTCGAAGAGGGCCTCAAGGTTCACAACACAGCCGTTCCCCAGAACAGGGATCACATTCGGGGCCAAAATACCGGCCGGGATGAGCTTCAGCTCGTACTTTTCACCACCCACCACAACGGTGTGGCCCGCGTTGTTACCGCCATTCGGCTTCACAACGTAATCAACACGACCACCAAGAAGGTCGGTTGCTTTGCCCTTGCCTTCATCGCCCCACTGGGCGCCAACAATAACGACGGCCGGCATGCATCTACTCCTCGCGCACTGTCTCCTAGTGCGTGCTCTAGTGCGTTGGCAGGGAAACACCCCCATCACCGGGGCCCGCCTCAAGCGAACCCGCCATCTCAAGACACGATGCCGCAAGCAACCCGGCTTGTGGCGTGCGCTTTCCCGCGATGAGGGCCTTACTCGCTGAGTCTATCAATCCGGCCCCCACACAGCTTGAGCGCCGAGACCAACGTCAGCACAGCAAATAGTGAACCCATCACAGCGACAGGCCACATGTGCCCGCCGGCCATCGTGATCATCGCGGAACCCACCAGCGGTGCTGAACCCGAGAACACCGAGGAGGCGACCTGGTAACTCAACGAAATACCCGTGTAGCGGACCTCGGGAGGGAAAGACTCAGAGAGCAAGCCAGCGAGCGCTGAGAAATACAGGGCGTGCGGGATCGTGACCGCAAAAATCCCCGCGGTTGCGAGCACAGAGTTACCCGTGCTGATCAGAACGAACATGAGCGGAAGCAACACGATCTCAGGGATCAGCATCCCGGCGACCGCGCGCCGCACCCTGCCACGTTCCTTCGCGCGGTGCACCAGCAACGCACCCAACGGCTGAACACAGAACTGCACGACCAACGCCGCCGTGACCATCGCGAGGAAACCCTGCCGCGTGAACAAGCCAGCGTCCGTGGCCCAGGACAACGCGAGCGTGGCCTTGAAGTACGTGACCGTGGTCGCCAAAACACTCGCACCCACACCCCACAAAACCGTCGCCTTATGTTCACGGAACAAGGTCACGATGGGAGCCTCACGGCGAGCGCGGCCGCTGCCGGTGGCGGGGGTGTTGCTGTTGGCAGTAGCTGGGTTAGCGGCGGGGCTGGCGTCGGCAGTGACTGCCTTGGCAGCGGCGGGGCTGTTGCCGGTTGCGGGGGTGGCGTCGTCGTGGCGGTGGAGGTTCCCGCGCATCATCTCCGGGGACTCTTCGACCGAGACCCTGATCCACAACCCGATCGCTACGAGTGCCGCAGAGATCAGGAACGGAACGCGCCAACCCCACGTGAAGAACGCGTCATCCGGCAGCATCGCGACGAGCAACCACATGCCGGAGGCGCACAAGTTACCGGCCGGGGAGCCTTGTTGGGCGAAGGCGGCGTACAGGATCCCGCGGTTGCTTGGGGCGTGCTCTGCGGCGAGCACCACGGCCCCACCCCATTCCCCGCCCATCGCAATGCCTTGCACCAGCCGCAAGACGACCAGGGCGGCGGGCGCCCACCAGCCGGCCACATCGTAGGTGGGGAGCAAACCGACCGCGGTGGTGCAGCCGCCCATGAGCAAAAGGGTGGTGATGAGGGCACTCTTGCGGCCGAACGTGTCGCCCCAGTGGCCGAAGATCACCCCGCCGATCGGGCGGGCGAGGAACCCAGCCCAGAACGTTGCGAACGAGGCCAGGACCCCGAGCTCGCCAGGGAAGAACAGCGGCCCTAGAACCAGCGCGGCCGCTGTCGAATACGTATAGAAGTCATACCATTCGATGGTCGTGCCGATGAACGCCGCGAACCCTGCTTTACGGGCCTGCCGCGTACGGTGGAGCGCCGGCTTGTCAGTGGCGCGGTTAGTCTTCGAGCCACGCCAAGATTGCATCACGGTCCTCATCTATACCCGGCGGCTCCTTGCGATACGCAGGCTCCGCGTCCGAAAGCCACAACGGCGTGCGCACCGTAGGCACCCCATCGGGCTCCCCCACCGGCGTCATGACCGGCTCCAATCCCAGCGATTCAGCGAAAGCGACACCTTCATCGACCCCGAGGATCGGCGAAGCCGGAAGCCCCACCTTGCGTAGCCGTGTGGCCCACTCATCGGCCGTGGCACGTGCGAGCTGCTGCTCGATCAGCGGCCGCAACGCATCCCGGTTGCGGTTGCGGGCAGGCATCGTCGCGTAGTCTTCGTTGTCCGCAAGCTCAGACACACCGAGCGCTGTGGCAAGGAGCGCGAACTGGCGGTCATTACCAACGCAAATCACCACGTGCCGGTCCGAGCACATGAACGGACCGTACGGGAAGAGGCTCGGATGGTCGTTGCCCATCCGGAACGGAACAGCGCCCGCGCCGACGAAGCCCGAGGTTTGATTCGCGAGGCCGGACAGCGCAGAACTCAGCAGGTTGACTTCGATGTGCTGGCCGCGGCCGGTCTGTTCGCGCTGGCGGAGAGCGGCGAGGACGCCGACGGCGGCGTGAAGGCCAGCCATAATGTCGAAGATCGCGACGCCACCGCGCTGCGGATCGCCATCCGGCTCCCCGGTCAGAGACATGAACCCAGAGGTCGCTTGAGCTAGCAGGTCGTAGCCGGGCATGTCCGCGCCGCCGCGGGAGCCGAAACCCGTGATGCTCGCATGGACTACGTGAGGATGCTTCTCCCTGACGCTCTGCGGGTCCAAGCCGAACTGCTTGAGCCCGCCAGGGCGGAAGTTCTCCATGAAAACATCGGCCTTGGCCACGATGCGGTGGGCGATTTCGAGGTCGTGGGCGTCTTTGAGGTTCAGGGCGATCGCATGCTTATTGCGGTTGACGCCCAGGTAGTAGGTCGCTTCCCCGTCGCGTGCCGGCGGCTGCCACGTACGGGTGTCATCCCCACTGGGAGACTCAACCTTGATGACGGTGGCGCCGAGGTCAGCGAGCAGCATCGTCGCGTACGGACCCGCAAGGATCCGCGTGAAATCCGCGACAACCAAGCCCTTCAAGGGGCCGCTCACCCTACCCGCATCCGCTGTGACCATAGTCACATGACTATCACGGGCGAAACCAGGCTGTCCAGAATCTAGCCGTCGCCCGCGCGGCGGCGGAGAGTGCGGCGGTCAGCGCGGCGGCGGCGGAGCCCGGGGGCGGTGGAGCGCGCGGCGGTCAGCGCGGCAAACTGCGCCTGCGCACAGCCAGCCCCGGCTTTCGGCCGCACGGCATCCGGTGGCAAGATGGAACCTGAGATGTGACCCACGCAACATAACAGTTTGCGGGAGGCCGCATCGTGCGCTGACCACCAACGCAACCAACCATCAACGCAACCGCCGCGGCGCAGCAAGTGCCGCATCGGCATCATCACGGAAGGAAACCCATGCCACGCAACCAGACAGACCTCATGAATATTGACGGGATGCTGAGTGAAACCGAACGTGAAACCCGCGACCGTGTGGCAGCTTTTGTGGACGCCGAGATCCGGCCGAACATCGCTGAGTGGTTCGATTCGGCTACGCTTCCGGTGGAATTGCTGCCGAAGATGGCGGCGGAAGGCCTGTTCGGGATGCACTTGAACGGTTACGGGTGCGCGGGGAGGTCCGCGGTCGAGTACGGGCTTGCGATGCAGGAGCTAGAGGCCGGGGATTCTGGCTTGCGCACCGTGGTTTCGGTGCAGGGTTCGCTTGCGATGTCCGCGATCTATAAGCACGGCTCCGAGGAACAGAAACGGCAGTGGCTACCGCGAATGGCCGCGGGCGAGGTGATCGGCTGCTTCGGGTTGACGGAGCCAACCGCGGGGTCTGATCCGGTATCGATGCTCACCCGTGCCCGCTGGGTTGATGGCGAGTGGGTTCTGGATGGCGCTAAGCGATGGATCGGTTTGGCATCCCTAGCGCAGGTTGCAGTGATTTGGGCGCACGTGAGCAACGAGGACGCCGCGGCCGCTGGCGTTTTGGATGAGGCCCGCGTGAAGCCGGGCGTGGACTCGATGGTGCGCGGATTCATTGTGCCGACTGATTCCGATGGGTTTGTGGCGACCCCGATCACGCAGAAGCTTTCGATGCGCGCCTCACTTCAGTGCGACATCACCCTGGATGGGGTGCGGGTTGGCGCGGATGCTTTGCTGCCTGGCGCTCAGGGGTTGAGTGGCCCGCTCGCGTGCCTGAACGAGGCGAGGTACGGGATCGCGTGGGGCGCGATGGGGGCCGCAAGGGATTCGATTGAGGCTGCGCTGGGGTATGCGTTGGAGCGTGAACAGTTCGGGCGGCCGCTCGCGGGGTTCCAGTTGACGCAGGAGAAGCTCGCCCGGATGACGGTCGAGCTGAATAAGGGCCAGTTGCTGGCGTTGCAGTTGGGGCGGGCGAAGGATGAGGGGACGTTGGAGTTCCACCAGATTTCGGTTGCAAAGCTCGCTAACGTCAAGACCGCGATCGAGATCGCACGCGAGGCCCGCACCGTGTGTGGCGGCAACGGGATCACGCTCGATTATTCGCCGCTGCGCCACGCGAACAACCTCGAATCAGTGCGCACCTACGAAGGCACCGACGAGGTGCACACGCTCATCATCGGTCAAAAGCTCACCGGAATCAGCGCATTCGCGAACTAGCGAGCTGAGCGGGGCGGCGGGTAGCGGCTTGGTCTGGGCAGGACGCGACTTGGTCGGGGCGTCCGGGCTAGTAGCCGGCGGGGCGGCGCTGTACGGCGCCGCCCCACCTGGTTTAAGCATCTTCGGCACCGAAATTGCTGTAAAAAAATTAATGCCATCGCATAAATTTGCAGCAATTTCGGTGCCGAAGGTGAGAAAGGCGGTTATTCGGCGGCGAGTTTTGCTTCCGCTTCGGGGTCGGCATCCCGCAGGAAGTCACCGATACGCTGAACCTCGTCCACCTCGCCAATCCGCTCGGCAGCGAGCTTCAACTGGTACAAGCAGCGCAAGAATCCACGATTCGGTTCATGCTCATAAGGAACCGGGCCCTGCCCCTTCCAGCCAGCGCGACGCAACGCATCCAAGCCACGGTGATAACCCACCCGGGCGAACGCATACGCCTCAATATCGCGGCCATCGGCGGCAGCATCCTCAGCGAGCAAAGCCCACGGAAGCTGCTCGGCAGGGAACTGACGCACCAAATCCTCGGCCTCATCGCCGGCATCGTAGCGGGCAACCAGCTCAGGGTTTTCAGGGATCCGCGTCTCCGGGATCCCCAGCAAGTTACGGCCGATCATTACTTGATCGCCTTCCCGGCGGAACCGAGGTCCTGGCACGCCTCAACCACGCGGGCCGCCATCGATTTCTCTGCCGCGGCACCCCACGAGCGAGGGTCATACAGTTTCTTGTTGCCGACCTCGCCGTCGATCTTCAGCACGCCATCGTAGTTGCGGAACATGTGCTCAACCACGGGGCGAGTGAACGCGTACTGGGTGTCGGTGTCGATGTTCATCTTGATCACGCCGTAGGACACCGCGTCAGCGATCTCCTGCTCGGTGGAGCCGGATCCGCCGTGGAACACGAGGTCGAACGGCTTATCCTTGCCCAGACGGCTACCGATTTCGTCCTGGATTTCCTTCAACAGCTCAGGGCGCAATTTGACGTTACCCGGCTTATAAACGCCGTGGACGTTACCGAACGTCAACGCCGTCATGTAGCGGCCGTATTCGCCGGAGCCGAGCGCTTCAACAGTTTCTGCGGCGTCTTCGATGGTCGTGTAGAGCTTCTCGTTGATCTCGTTTTCAACGCCGTCCTCTTCGCCACCAACAACGCCGATCTCAACTTCGAGGATCTGCTTATTCGAGGCGGTCAACGGGAGCAGTTCACGCGCGATGCGCAGGTTTTCGCTCAGCGTCTCAGCGGAGCCGTCCCACATGTGGGAGTTGAACAGCGGGTCGCGCCCCGCCTGCACCTCTGCCTTGGAGGCTTCGATGAGCGGCATAACCCACGAGTCGATCTGCTCACGCGGCGCGTGGTCGGTGTGCAACGCGACGGTGATCGGATAGTTCTTCGCAACCTCACGCACGTACGCGACAAAAGCAAGGGAACCTGCGATGCGGTCCTTCACGGTGGAGCCGGAGAAGTACTGCGCGCCACCGGTGGAGATCTGCAGGATCCCGTCAGAACCTGCTTCCGCGAGACCGGCGAGCGCCGCGGAAACCGTCTGGGAGCTGGTCACGTTGAACGCAGGGTAAGCGAATCCGCCGGCTTTGGCGGTGTCGAGCATCTGGTTGTACTGGTCCGGTGTTGCAACACCCATGTGGGCTCCTTCTATATAGGGGCTGGCGCGGCTGGTTCGGCGTGCGATGTTCTAGCCAGCGTAGTCTTGCGTGCAGGCTAGCGTGCGCGCACGCAACGGTCCCGCTGGTAGGCGGTGCCGCCGTCTTCCTCTATGCTACCGACCCGCGGTGTTGCGTGCGCTGTGTTGAGGGGTTGCGGCCGCGGTGAGGGGTTGCGGCGGCGGTGCAGGGGCAGGTGCCGCACCGCGGGGCGGGTTACTGTTTGCGGCACGGGCTGGCGTTTAGGGATGTTGGTTGAAGACGTGTTGGCGGATCCAGGCGTGCATCGCGATGCCGCTAGCGACTCCGGCGTTGATGGAGCGGGTTGAACCGAATTGTTCGATGGAGAGGGTGTCGACCGCGGCGGTGCGCATCTCTTCGGAGAGTCCCGGGCCTTCTTGCCCGAACACGAGCACGCATCGTTCTGGGAGGCTGTAGGTTTCGAGTTGGACGGAGTCGGGGAAGATGTCGATCCCGAGGATCGGGATGTTTTCTTGACGGGCCCAGGTCACGAAGTCTTCGACGGTGGGGTGGTGCATGACGGTCATGTAGCGGTCGGTGACCATGGCGCCGCGGCGGTTCCAGCGGCGGCGGCCTACGATGTGCACGGCGGCTGCGTTGAATGCGTTGGCGTTGCGTACCACGGTGCCGATGTTGAAGTCGTGCTGCCAGTTTTCGATGGCAATGTGGAGTGGGTGGCGGCGAGAATTGAGGTCGGCGACGATCGCATCGTGTTTCCAGTACCGGTATTGGTCGAGAACGTTGCGGCGGTCGCCGTGAGCGAGGAGTTCGGGGTCCCAGTGGGCGCCTTTAGGGTGAGGACCTTCCCACGGGCCGACACCGACGACGTGCTCAGGTGTTTCGGGGCTGTTGTTCTCGCGCGGGGTGTTGTTCTGGCTCGGGGTATTGTTTTCGCTCGGGGTTTGGTTCTCGCTCACGAAACACAACTGTACGTCCCCAGTTTTAATCTTGGGCAACGTAATTGCTGAAATAACGTTCCCCGGCGCAGCTACTGACATAACCTTTAGCAACGTGAGTGCTGCTATTTGCATCTTCGGCAACACCAGTGTTGCTATTTCGATGCCCCCGCCCGCACGTTTTAACCTTCGGCATCACTAGTGCTGTTATTTCTCGCGGCCGCTTCCGTTGCGGTGCGCCCGTCCCGCTCCCCCACGGTTGCGTCGCCCTGCCCTCCGCTACCGCTGCCCTCCGGCACCGCTGCCACCAGCGGCCGTGGCGGCCGCCACCCTTCCGGCGCCGGCTGGCACACACCGTCTGGCGAAATAACTACAATTTTTGTGCCGAAGGTTACTCTCTCGGTCGTTAAGCCTTAGACGTGGGGTTACCGTCGTGCCCCTCGAGCAGGGTCGCGAAGTCCACCACGTGCGTCGGCTCATTCCCGGATGTCCGTTGGCGTCCGCGCTTCGCAGCTGGCTGTTGCATTGCCGTGAAACCAGCAACTGTGTTGCCGAAACTCATCATCGCTTGGGTCAGCTCATCCGCTGCCTGCGCAATACGTCCGGCAAGGCCCTTCCCCGCTTCCGTCCCGAAGTCTTCGGTCGCCGCGAACACACCGGTCGGGACCACTGTGGCGTGCAGGTAGGCGAACATCGGGCGCATCGCGTGGTCGATCACCAGCTGATGCCGCGGCGTCCCCGCCGTCGCCGCCGCCAGCACCGGCACGCCCCGCAGCGTATCCACATCGAGCGAATCAAACAGCATCTTGAACAGCCCCGACATGCTCGCGGTGAACACCGGCGTCACCGCAACAACCCCATCGGCCGCAGCAAGCTTTTCGCGAACTTCAGCCAGCTTCGGCGTCAGCATCCCGCCGGTCAGCATCGACTGCGTGAGGTCTTGGGCGATCTCACGAACCTCGATGACGTCCGCCTCAACGTCCTCGCCGCGCGCGGTCACCGCGGCACGGACGGCATTGACGATCTGATCGGCCAAAAGCCTGGTGCTCGATGGCTGCGATAGCCCAGCTGTTACTGCAACGAGTTTCAGTGCCATGTCCCCTCCTCTGCCACGTCCGTCCTTCTAGTTGTCGTTCTCCGCCGCGTGTTCCCGCTTCGCAGCTTCCGCCGCGCGGGCGACCGGCGAGGAGGTCACCTGGTAGTAGTCGTGATCCTTCGGTAGGGCGGCGAGCTCTTCGTGGCTTGGCGCGCGGGACGGGACGCCGGCGGGGCGGCGCGTCTCGAATTCGCGGCGGAGCACGGGCACGATCTCGCGGCCGAGGATCTCGATCTGCTCCAGGACCACCTCTTCCGGCAGGCCTGCGTGGTCGATCAGGAAACCTTGCCGCTGGTAGTCGCCCACCGCATCGGCGAATCCGAGCGTCCGTTCGATCACGTGCTCCACGGTGCCGACGGTCAGCGGTGTATCCCGCGTGAACTCTTCAAGGGACGGCCCGTACCCGTAAACCGGCGCGTTGTCGAAGTATGGCCGGAAGAACTCCTTGGCTTTCTTCTCGGTTTCGCCTACGAAGATGTGGCCGCCCAGGCCTACGATGGCTTGCTCGGCTCCGCCGTGACCGTAGTATTCGTATCGTTCGCGATAGAGCTGGACCATGGAGGCGGTGTGTTCCATTTTCCAGAAGATGTTGTTGTGGAAGAAACCGTCGCCATAGAAAGCGGCTTGTTCGGCGATTTCTGGGGAGCGGATGGAGCCGTGCCATACGAACGGCGGGGTGTCGTCGAGCGGGCGGGGTGCGAGCGTGAAGCCGTGTAGTGGTGTGCGGAATTTCCCTTCCCAGTTCACGGTTTCTTCGCGGAAGAGTTTGCGCAGCAGGTGGTAGTTCTCGATCGCGAGTGGGATGCCTTGGCGGATGTCTTTGCCGAACCATGGGTAGACGGGGCCGGTGTTGCCGCGGCCCATCATGAGGTCGATGCGGCCGCCGGAGACGTGCTGCAGCATCGTGTAGTCCTCTGCGATGAGGACGGGATCGTTGGTGGTGATGAGGGTTGTTGAGGTGGTGAGTTTGATGCGTTCGGTTTTCGCGGCGATGTAGGCGAGGTTGGTGGTTGGTGATGACACGACGAAGGGCGGGTTGTGGTGCTCGCCTTGTGCGAAGAAGTCGAGGCCGACTTCTTCGGCTTTGGTTGCGTATTTCTGGATGGACCGGAGCCGTTCGTGCTCGGTTTGGGTTGTTCCGGTGGTGGGGTCCGGGGTGAGGTCTCCGACGGTGAAGATACCGAATTCCATGGTGGTTTCTCCTAGGTGCCGGGGTTCAAACCCCGAACTTTGTTGACGTGTCAAATATATCAACCGTCGGGCATCCCTTTTCATTCCCGCTAACCTCGACCCATCCAATCCTGGGCAACCCTTTAACCTTGAGCATCAAAATTGCAGAAATAACGTTGAGTAGATTGCGCGCTGAACTAACCTTCGGCAACGCCAGTGCTGCTATTTCGGCACCACAACCGTCATTACAGTCCAGTCACACCACTTGCCCCCCCTATATGGCCTATGTCACACTGATGTGGTGCCGTCCCACGCTCGCGCGCCTTGCTAGCCGGCGCTACCAGATACGCAGTGCTACAGGCACCCAGCACCACAGGCGCCCACCACTGCAGACGAAAGCGGCGGCAAAAGGGCGGATGTTCCGCCAGCAAGAAGACCAACCAGCTTTTGCACCCACCTCATCGAAAACACAATAGGGGAAAAAATTTCTACTGATTCGAACGATTCAAAAGTTCCCGCTCTGGAGTTCCGCAACGCTTCGCGGACGTATGACAAGGGAAAGTTCACTGCGGTCAGCGAGGTTTCACTCACCGTTGAACCTGGCCAGATCCATGCACTCATCGGGCCGAACGGCGCAGGAAAAACCACCTTGGTGAAGATGGCCGCTTCCATCCTGGAGCCAAGCCAGGGTGAGGTCATCGTCAACGGCCACAACGCCACAACACATTCGCGGCAGGCCCGCCGCGACGTCGGGCTGGCCCTCGGCGGCGAACTCGGCTTCTACCCTAGGGCAAGCGCTATCAAGAACTTGCGTTTCTTCGCCAACGTTGCAGGCATCCCAGCGAAAAACATTCCTGCAGAGACTGAAAGAGTTCTTGAAGCCGTCGGTTTATCTAAAAATGGTAACCAGAAAGTCAATTCTTTCTCGCGGGGAATGGTGCAGCGTCTTCATATCGCCCGCGCACTTCTCGGGCACCCGGCCCTACTTGTCATGGATGAGCCAACGAACGGACTCGACCCAGACATCGCGCTATCCATCCGTGCTTTGCTGAAGGAGCTCGCTAACAACGGGCACGCCGTCTTCCTCACCAGCCACACGATGTCTGAAATCGAGGACGTATCCCACGTCATTTCGGTCATCGGTGCCGGCCGCATCCACTTCACGGGCGGGCTCACGGAAGTCGTGAATTACGCAGGTGTCACCGCTACAACCACTGCAACGATCCACGCGCGCAACAAGGACATTGTTGATACGTTGCGCTCCCAGCCGCATGTGAAGGAGCTGCGTCAGTCCCCGAAAGGTGCACGATGGGGGCTCACTGTTTTCTGGGAAAGCAGCCAAACGCCCGCACAGATTCAAGCTGAGGTGCAGCGTATTTTCCGGGAACACAGCATCGAAATACCGAACGATTTAGTCACCAGGCAACCCACGCTTGAGGAAGCCTATTTGTCATTGGCAGGTGAGCTCAAACGCCCATGATGCGCTACTTCCGTATGGTTGCTTTCCACCTGGGCGAGTTCGCTCGGGTCCCGTTTTTCGTTTCACTCATGGCCACATCGACCCTCGGCATTCTCGCTATTCAAGCGCTTGCATACTACGCGTGGGGTGGCGACGCGTGGGTTGCGTGGATGCGTAGCGGCATCGTTGGCATGTGGACCACAACAACTGTTGCCGCGGGAATCCTTGGATTCGAACGGTTCAAAGGCACGCTTGTCCACCTATTCAGTGCGCGCATCAGCGTTCTTTCCCCGGCGGCTGCGGTTGTGTCTGCGGCCTCGGTTTTCGGGCTTTTATCCTTCGCGGTCGCTTGGCTCGCGTGGGGCCTACTGTGGATTGCGACTGACGTAGGCCACGGCACTCCCCCGGCTTCAGGGGCGTCGGTTGCGGTCAGTATCCTGTTGTTGTGGGTTTCATGCCTCAGCATTTCTTTTGTGATTGCGGCGCTTTTCGTGCTGACGCCGAACGCTATTGCGTATGAGGAACTTCTTCTGATTCCTGTTTTCATTCTTTCTGGTCTTGTTTTCACTTCTACGGACGCGCCACCGGTATTACACGAGCTGAGCTACATCATTCCGTTATCTGCACCAACCCAGGTTTTGTTGGGCCAAGTCCCGGAAGGTGAGGTCATGATCCGTCTGCTCATCGGCCTGGGCGTGACAGCGTGCTGGTTCGCCGCATCGTACTGGCTCGGCAAATCAGCTATCCGCAAGGCCCGTTCCGCTGGCACATTGGCGGTGATCTAGATGAGTTTCGCATCGCGTTTTGGAGCCGCGTTCCGGGTTTCTTTGGCGTCATCGATTGCGTACGCGACCGTCGGAACCTTGCTGGTCTCGATGCTTGCGATCCCGTTGTTAGAGATTCTGTTCAGTGTTCTGCTCGCCAAAGACGTCGGGTCCATGGATGTGCTGCGTACCGCGTATGCGTCCACGCTGGTGGGCATCGGTTTGGGCGTGTGTTCCGGGGTGGTTTCCAAGACCGCGACCGACCGGAACCTCGGAGTGTTCCAGGTTGTGCATGAATACCGGCGGGTGGATCTCGCGTACTGGCTGGCGTCGCTGGTGATGCCGGTGCTACTCGCGCTGCCGGCGGGTGTGGCCTCTCTTGTGGTGATCACCGTGATGTCCGGGCACGCTAGCTTTGCGGTGGTGGCGCGACTGGCCTTGTTGGTGGGGTGCGCTGTGCTGGTGGGCGGCTTGTTGGGGATTTCGATGTCGGGTGTTGGCTTGGCGTTGTCTGACCCGTATCAAGGTGCTGCGTTCGCGGGGGCTGTTGTCCCGGTTTTGGCGGGTGTGATTGTGCCGGTCGCGTTGTTCCCGCAATGGCTGGCACCGTTGAGTGCGGTGATCCCGCTGACTGGTGTGGTCGATGCTGTAGGCAGCTTGAACTCGAGTGTGGCGTGGTCTGTGCTTGCGTTCGATGTGGGCCGCGGCGTGGCGTGGGCTGTTTTAGGTTTGCTGATGGTGCAGATCGCTCGTTCGCGGTTGCGTGCAGGCCATAAGTTCAGCGTCATCTAGCCCAGCCTTTTAATCTTGGGCAACGAAATTGCTGAAATAACGTCAAGCCGACTGAGTGCCGAAATAACCTTCGGCAACATGTGTGCTGTTATTCCACGGCCAGCCCCGCTCCGTGTTTAACCTTCGGCATCGTGTGTGCTGTTATTTCTCTGCCGTAGCCATCCGCGCACATAATCGGCACATAAAACGTGGCTGCCACCCCGGCAAGGGGCGGCAGCCACGTTTTATTTCGACACTCTCGGTGCTAAAGGTTATTCAGCACTTACAGGTCTTAACGTTTTTCGACACTCTTGTTGCTAAAGGTTTAGAGGCCGAGGTCGTGTTTGCTGAACAGCGCAATGTACGGCACGCCGGCTTCTTCTTTGATGCGTTCGGCCGCGCCGGTGTCCCGGTCAACGATCACCGCTACCGCGACCACGTTGCCGCCCGCTTTCCGCACCCCTTCCACTGCCGTGAGGGCGGAGCCGCCGGTCGTGGATGTGTCTTCGACGATCAGCACGTCGCGCCCCTCAACGCCCGGCCCTTCAACCTGCCGACCCATGCCGTAGTCTTTCGCGGCTTTCCGCACCACGAACGCGTCAATCTCACACCCGGCTTCCCGTGCCGCGTGCATGATCGCGGTACCTACGGGGTCAGCACCCATCGTGAGCCCGCCGGCGGCTTCGAAGGTGATGCCGGCGTCGTCGCATGCTGCCAACAGTTGGCGGCCGATCAAGATCGAGGCTTCGTGATGCAGCGTCACCCGGCGTAGGTCAACGTAGTAGTCGGCTTCTTTCTCTGAGGAGAGAATCACTTTGCCTCGCACCACGGCGAGGTCGCTGATGAGCTGCTGCAGGCGTGCGCGTTCGTTGCTGGTCATGTTCCTTAGTTTAGGTGCTACACCGGTTTTTGCTCATTTCCCTCACGCCTTATTCCCCCGTATTCTGGGGTTAGTTGTTTCTTGGGTTAGTCGATTCTGGGATTCGTTCCGTTTTTGGGGGTCTTCGATGTCTCTTCCTACTCCTCCTGGGCCTGCCGGTCAGGATGTGGAGCCGTTTGAGGCGGCTCCTGCCGAGCTTGATGTTCCTGCGCCGCAGTCTTCGTGGGAGCCGACGGACTGGGAACCGACTGATTGGGAACCTGATTCCGATGCGGTTGATGCCGCTATCGCGAAACGTCTCGGTGTGGATTCTGAGGACATTTATGCGGCTGTTCGTGCCGCTGAGCAGCAGGCTGATGCGATCGCGGATCCGCATGTTCGCGCGGCTGAACCGGTGATTCCTGCGCCGCAGGTTCCCGACGAGGTCGGCCTGGATGCCCCGGTTTCGGAGAAGGTTTCGATGCGCGGCGTGGTTGAGGCCGCCGCTGCCGAGGTTGGGCAGGAGATCGCCCACGGCACAGTTGGGTCTGATGCCGGTTCGGTTGATGCGCCTGAAACGAACGATGCGCCAGCGGCTCCCGATGTGGACCCAGCACCCGCAGCCCCTCACGCGGACCAAGCTGACGTTCCGGACCCAGCGCCCGCATCGCCCGTCACGTTGCCTCCTCCGCCGGCCCCGCCAGAGAAGGCGACACCGGAAGCGGACACCGCAACATCCGCGGACGCAGAGCCAGCAGAAAGCACAACACCGCCAGAAAACACTGCACAGGAAGGTTCAACCCCTCGCGGCTTCCTGCCGCCGCCACCAGCGCCACCCGCACCGTAAGCCAAGGCCCCCACCGCCACGCGCCGGGACCTCGGCGCCTCCTCCTACCGCATCGGCCGCCTCCCGCCCCAGGCCCGCACCGCCGCCCCAACCACACCTGCACCCCACGGACTAAGCTGGGTTTATGAGGTCTCTGCAGCAACAGATCATCGCTGAAATGGGTGTGAAACCGAAGATTGACGCGGCTCAGGAGGTTGAGGATCGCGTCCAGTTTTTAGTGGATTACGCCCTCGTAGCGCATGCGCGCGGCTATGTTCTAGGTATTTCAGGCGGGGTTGATTCCTCGCTCGCGGGCCGTCTAGCGCAGCTCGCGGTGGAGCGGCTTCGCGCCGAGCACAACACTGACGCCACCTTCACTGCGGTTCGGTTGCCGTTCGAGGTTCAAGCTGATGAGGCTGATGCGCAAGCGGCGATGGATTTCATACAGCCCGATGACCCTCACACAGTGGACATCGCGCCGGGGGTCGTTGGTCTTGAGGAGCAGATCAAAGCCACCACGGGCGCCCCGCTCACGGATTTCAACCGCGGCAATCTGAAGGCTCGCATGCGGATGGCGGCCCAATATGCTCTTGCGGGTGAGCGCGGCCAGCTGGTGGTCGGTACGGATCAGGCGGCTGAATCGACGATGGGGTTCTTCACTAAGTTCGGTGACGGCGGTGCCGATGTGCTTCCGTTGGCGGGGCTGACGAAGGGGCAGGTCGGTGAACTGTTGCGCCACCTGGGTGCCCCGCAACGCGTGGTGGGCAAGGCCCCAACCGCTGACCTCTTGGACGGCCAGCCCGGCCGGCTCGACGAGGACGAAATGGGCGTCTCCTACGCCCACCTTGACGCCTACCTTCGCGGCGAAACCGTCCCCGGCCAAGCCGCGGAACGCATCGAGGCCGCCTACCTACGTAGCCGACATAAGCGCCGCACCCCAACCACCCCATCGGACACATGGTGGAAGGAATGAGGCGGCGGAACTCAGTCGGTCCAGGACTGAACCTCTAGTGGAACTAGAGCGGTGGCGAAACTGAGCCCCGTCATGGACCGTATCTTTCCAGCCCCAGCACTTTTTTATCGATAATCTAAACAACAACAATCCAATCAATACCAACCTCGTCAACTGCCAGCCGCGCAGGGCAACCACCCACATATGCGGCAGCAGGCATAGACGAACCCCCGGGAGGAACCCATGTCGCAACAATTCGAGCAGTACAAGGCCGCACGCGACCAGTTGCTGACCTACCGGGAGGACTACGAAAAAGCGCGTGAAACGTTCACGTGGCCGGACATCCCGGGCTTCAACTTCGGGTTCGACTGGTTCGATCAGATCGCGTCCGGCGAGCGCGCGAATGACCCAGCGCTCATCATCGTTGAGGACGATGAGACACGCACCACGCGCACGTGGGGTGAGCTTTCGGCACGGTCGAATCAGGTGGCGTCATGGTGGGCGCAGCTGGGCGTGAAGTTTGGCGACAAGATCATTTTGATGCTCGGCAACCGGGTCGAGCTATGGGAGTCGGTTTTGGCTTCGGTGAAGCTCGGTTCGGTTCTGATCCCGACCACTACCCAGATGGTGGGGGCTGACCTTCAGGACCGTATTACGCGTGGCGGTGCGCGTTGGGTCATCGCTGACCACAACGATTTGGAGAAGTTCGCGGACATCGAGGGCGAGTATTCACTGATCGATGTTGATTCGGTGTTCGCTGGGGCTCATCATTGGGCCGATGCGGATGCCGCGCCGGAATCGTTCGTTCCGGAACACAAAGCTACCAGTGACGATTCGATGCTGCTGTACTTCACATCGGGCACCACACAGCAAGCGAAGCTGGTTGAGCACACGCACTATTCATACCCGATGGGGCATCTATCCACGATGTACTGGATCGGGATTGAACCGGGCGATGTGCATCTGAACGTGGCATCCCCGGGCTGGGGTAAGCATGCGTGGTCGAATGTTTTCGCGCCGTGGATCGGCGAAGCAACTGTATACATCTATAACTATGAGCGTTTCGATGCGATCAAGTTGATGGAGCACATGTCGGAGGAGTCGGTCACGAGTTTCTGCGCACCGCCAACCGTGTGGCGCATGCTGATCCAGGCTGATTTGACGCGCCTGACAAACCCTCCGAAGAAGCTGGTTTCCGCGGGTGAGCCGCTCAACGCCGTAGTGATCGATACGGTCGCGAAGGCGTGGGGTCAGACGATCCGCGACGGCTTCGGGCAAACCGAATCCACGGTCCAGGTGGCGAACCCTCCAGGTATTCCGGTCAAGATCGGCGCGATGGGGCGTGCGATGCCGGGCTATGAGCCAGTCTTGATCGACACGACCACCGGTGAAGAGGCGCAGCTGGGTGAGCTGTGCCTGCGGCTGGATCCCCGCCCCGGCGGTTTGATGGCCGGCTACTATAACGAGCCGGAACGCACCGAGCGGGCGATGCGCGGAGGCATCTACCATACGGGAGACATCGCTGAGGTCGATGAGCGCGGCATCTATACGTATGTGGGGCGCGCTGACGATGTGTTCAAGTCTTCGGACTACCGTATTTCACCGTTCGAGCTGGAGTCTGTCCTGGTTGAGCATCCGGCCGTCGCAGAAGCCGCGGTAGTGCCGTCGCCGGACCCGATCCGTTTGTCCGTGCCGAAGGCCTACATCATCCTCGCTGCCGGGCATGAACCGACCCCGGAAACCGCGGAGGCGATCTTCCGTTACTGCAAGGAAAACGTGCCGCCGTTCCGCCGGATCCGTCGCCTCGAGTTCGCGGACCTGCCGAAAACCGTGTCCGGCAAGATCCGCCGCGTTGACCTGCGCAACGAAGAGTCCGAAAAGCGTGGCCCCGACGGGCAGCTGCTACCTGACGCGCAAGGCACCGAATACACCGAACGAGACTTCCCGGCGCTAAAGTCGGTCCGGTCTAAGTAGATGCCGATGCGGGCGCCGGGCCGGTGAAAGTTGGGCGCGCCACGCGCGGGCGTTGATACGGTTGTGTGCGTGAAGATTGCAACGTGGAATGTGAATTCGCTGCGGGCCCGCGCTGACCGTGTTGAGGCGTGGCTTGAGCAGAATGATGTTGATGTTCTGGCCATCCAGGAAACCAAATGCAAGGACGAGAACTTCCCGTGGGAGCTGTTCGAGTCGCTCGATTATGATGTGGCGCATTTCGGTTTTTCGCAGTGGAATGGTGTTGCGATCGCGTCCCGTGTGGGGCTTGAGGACGTTGAGCGGACGTTCCCTGGGCAGCCCGCGTTCGGTAAGGGTGGGGTGGATCCTGTTCAGGAGGCTCGTGCGATCGCGGCGACCTGTAACGGTGTGCGCGTATGGAGCTTGTATGTGCCGAATGGGCGCGCCCTGGACGATGAACACATGCCGTATAAGTTGGAGTGGCTTGCGGAGCTGAACCGTCAAGCGGCCGGCTGGCTGGCGGAGGATTCTCAGCCGCAGATCGCTTTGACGGGCGACTGGAATATCGCCCCGCGCGATGAGGACGTGTGGGATATGCAGTACTTCCTCGACAACCAGTTGACGCACGTGTCACAGCCTGAACGTGACGCTTTCCACGCATTCCTGGATACGGGTTTTGTTGATCCGATGCGGGAGCGCCACCCCGGCCCCGGCGTGTTCACCTACTGGGATTATCAGAAGCTACGTTTCCCTAAAGGTGAGGGGATGCGGATTGACTTCCAACTACTCTCCCCCGCCTTGGCGGCGCGGGTGACGGATGCGGCAGTCGACCGTGAAGAACGCAAAGGCAAGGGCCCATCGGACCACGCGCCGGTCGTCGTGACGTTGGCTTGAGGTCCTGCTAGGTCTAGCTCTCTGATGGGGACTTTCTCAGACGACAATGCGGGCGGCGGCGCTGGGGCTGGCGGCATGGATGGGAACGGCGCCAGCGGGGCCGGCGCGAGCAACAGCGCTGGGGCTGGCGGCACTGATAGCGCCGGCAACTCTGGCGACAACGGCGGCGCGGGCGGGTTTCCGCGTATGCCGGTGGGCGCGCGTCGTAATATGCCTCCCACCGCATATTTGCGCGTGTATTCGCCGTTGGGCAGTTTCGATGACGCTGAGCAGTTGTTGATTGCTACGCCAGGGCACACGCTGGATGCATCGTTTGATGACGAGGCCGCGTTGTGGCGTTCTTTGGCGCGTATTTCGCGTCCGCGGGTGGATCCGTTTCCGCATGGGACTGTTGAGCAGTATCGCATGATTGTGCTCGATAGGGAGCATGGCGATGTCGTGATGTTTTGCCCGGCGCAGGAGCCGTTGCGTGCGGGTATCGCGGCGTCTTTGCTAGAGGACTACGTGCCTGAGGACGCTTTAGATGTGTGGTTCCCTCCGGCTTCGGCCGCGGCGCATAGTGAGCGTTTGCAGGAACACGGGATGTGGCTTGCTGAATCGCCGTTGTTCACGCGGATGTCTACGTGGCGGATCCCGTTGACTTGGTTCGCGTTGTTCCGTTCCGGCGATGAGGAGGAGGTCCTCGAGGGCGAGGATTCGCAGCCGCTCTCGGTTGCGGTTCGGGTTCCTTTGGTGTTGGCTCTGGAGCGGGCGGCGTATGCCGTTGCCGCGTTGTCTTCGATTTCGATGGTCACCGACGCTGATGGCTTCGGTGAGGGTGATTCATGGGGCGGCAGTCCTGCAGAGGACGAGGAAGCGGACGAGGACGTCGATGCCACTGGTTTCCTCGACGGTTCTGGCATGGATGATGTCGATGCGGTGGACCCGACTGGGTTATTAGCCTCGGCTGTGGAGTTGCATGACTGGTTGCAGCAGTTCCATCCGGATTCGGTTGTTGAGTTGGATTATGGTTTGTTGACGGCTAGGGCATGGCCGGATGATTCGGTTTTGGATGTCGCCGATGGGTTGGATGCATTGATGGACGCGGACATGGCTGGTGCTGTGGCTGCTTATTTCCGTTTACGGCGGCGGTGGGATTCGATTTCGATGTGGGCGCACGCGGGGTAGCGACCCCCGCTCTGAGTAGAGCTAGTCGCTACCCCGCGCTTGCGAGGGATGCTTACTTCCCTCGCGGCAACTCGTCGATTGCGTAGAACCCGCGTATTCTCCAGCCGCCTGCTTTGCGTTCCAAGACCATAGCGGCACCGTCTCCCCAGCCTCCCTCGACAGCTTGGACTGGTTTCGTTTCCCGGGCACGTAATAGGAACGCTCGTCCTCGTGCGCTGTGAACGTCACGTAGCACTTTCCATTCTTGAGCTTTTTATTTGGTATGCCCACGTTTTCTAACCGCACCTTTCCGCCGACCACCCAGGCTTTGTCTTTCTTCATGCGCGAGAAAACTTCGTCCTCGGCTTTACAGTATTGACACTTTGGTGAGGTGATGTCCCAGAATTCTTTCTGGCATGAAGGTGCCTCATTTCGTCCGTGTCGTGTTGTGGTGGGGGTTAGCGTGTTTGGCGGGGTTTGAAGATGGTGAAGTCTTGTATTTTGCAGGTCGGGTCATCATTGGGGTTGCCTGGCTGGCAGGGACCAGAGACATTGACGGACCGCATACTCCACACCCGTATATCCAAGGGTGTGGCCTGGGTTTCCAATGTGCCGGGGATGGTGTCCCAGGTTTCACCGTTATCCAGGGAGTACTTCCCCGTGTAGGTCACGGTCGCCTCAACCCGGAAGGTTCCTCGTTTCTGGTACATGTGAGAGGTCGGGGTTTCCTTCTCCCACACATCCGCACGTGTGGGCAGCATTTTCCCTGCGGTTTTCGAAGTGCGTGCCTCGCCATCGCCGTATTTCCACCGATACTTGATCGGGGTCAGCTCGACCGTGACGTTCTCGTCGAGGACCTCGATGGTTTCCCGCACCACACCATCGACGGTGGCAGTGTCGCTGTTGCTGGTTGTGCTGTTCTTGTCATTGCCGCCGTTCTTGTCGTCGGTGTTGTGTTTGGGGTTGGTGAGGTAGAAGTTGGTCCAGGCGGTGGTGAGGGTGTTGGGTTTGATCGCGTCGGTAGTCACTGCTCCGGGGTGGATGCGGATGCGTTTGGTTTCGGTCGCGATCAGGGTGCGGATTTCAGTGATGGTCAGCGGAGCCTGCTCAGCCGGGGCACCGTTCTTAGACGGTTTACTCTTGGCGCGGCAGGCTAGTTGTGTGGTGGCGGTGTTGCTGGTGTAGAGCAGGTCGTCACGTTGACCGCACTCATCCACGGCCCGTCGGGTGCAGGCTTGGGTTTTAGCCGCATTACGAGCTTTCAGGTCCACCATCTCGGCTACATGCAGGTCACTACCAGCAACCTTGGTGGAACCGGTCACAGCCCCGGACCGATCCAACGCAGAAGCGGTACAAGCCTGGAGCCACACAGGACGATTCGCAAAAGACTTAGGAGCAACCGCGGGAGTGTAGTCGGATGCCCCTGGCTTCTTCGTAGTGGTCTCATATTTGCGTTCCACACTTCTATCGACATCAAGTCCATCTCCGCCATAGGAAACGTTAGCGGCATATGCGCTAGTTCCGGTGAAGAACAGGAGAAGAGCGGCAGCGAGTGTAGTAGCAGCATTGGTCTTCTTGTGTCTGCTAGCGATCGGCACCGTAGAACCCCCTAACCTTCCAGCCGTTATCTTTGCGCTCTAGGACGAGCATTCCGTTGTCAGCTGAGCCGGCCGAGGTTGATTCGACAGGTTTAGTTTTCCCCGGCCTATAGAAGGAGCGCTTGTCTTCGTGGACAGTGAATGTCACGTAGAAGTTTCCGTCGTCTAGTTCCTCATTTGGTGCTTGGATGTCCTCGTAACGTAACTGTCCGCCAACAATCCAAGCCTTGTCTTGCTTCATAAGTGAGAAAGCTTTGTCAATGTCTTTGCAGTATTCACACTTACGTGAGGTAATGTCCCAGAACTCTTTACGGAACGAGCCGACTTCCCATGCATAGTTGAGCTCTTTCAGCCAATGCTCAACGAAGGCAATTTGTCCAGCCTTACTGTCTTCTCTCGCCACTTTGGGTAGCGGGCCAGGAGGCGGCACGTTCTGAGCTCTATGTTTAGAGGTCGCAGGTTTATAGGGGCCCTTCGGTGACGGGCTCGCAGAAGGTTTGGATTTCGCAGATTCTTTGCCGCTACCGGAAGCGTTTTCGTCTTTCACTTCCTTATTGCTCGGACTGACAGACGGCGAGGCGGACGGTGCCGCTTCACCTGGCTTCGCGTCCTCATTGTTGTTGCTGCAAGCCGTCAGTCCGGAAGCGAGAGCGAGCGTCAATACGGTGGCGATAGCGCTGCGTTTCAGGTTTGTCATGATGGCGCCCCTTAGGCATGTGTTTCTGTTTAGAACCTAAAGTAGCCAACCGCACCCAAAAGCACCATAGAAGAACAAAATGAAATTTTTCTTTCACACTTCAGTTGCAGCCGGATTAGTCCAACTTCCGCATGAACGCGGGGAGGGCGAGTACTGAAGAACGGTTCGAGCCCTGGGATTCTTTGTCCGATACTCCGGACAGGATCAGGCGTGACTGCTAACCGGGAACAGAATCCAAAATGAAAAGACTGATGTAGACCAACACTCGGTAGCGATAGGGGGACGCGGGTTAGCTCAGGTCGAGTCCTTCAACCAACAAGCACACCACCAGCCGGTACCGCCGCAACAACACCACACCGAGGAATGAACGCTCATACCGAGCGATACCCCGCCGGCTCTCGCTTCGCCCACGCTCTGCTCGTCACCGGATTAACCTGCGAACTGGAATAGGCTGCAAGCGTTACTCCTCAGACAACCGAGGCGGGCAGCCAGGTCCAACATCAGCCCCCTTCTCTCATCACAGCCATTCCGGGTTTTGTACGCTCAGAAGTCAAGGTCATTTTCATCCCACCGGAGCAACAAGAATATGAAACGGTAGCTCTCGCATGTTCTGGGAATTATCTATACCTTCAGAGAGCGATTCAATGAAGACGTCCCATGCCTCTAGGTCCTTTAACGGCCCTGAGAGCCAGCACGAGTTAGGTCCCAAGCGGTCCAGACCCCAGGCAGTGAAAGCGTCTTCTACTCGCTGAGCGTTCAGATCTACTTCGCCATAAGGACGGGCATGGCTCGGCCAGTTCTGCTGCTGTCGGTGCAGCTCTGCCAGTAAGTAGCAGCAGCTAAGGCCATGTCTTGGGGTTGGTCAGCTTAGTCGCCGGTGGAGACCCTTGCATATCGGATTTGGTGGCATTCACGGTGTTGACCTTATCGAAAAGGCACCCTCATGTTTCAGTAGAGGAGATGCCTTCTCGGTGGAGCTTCCTGGTACATGGCTCATGGGCATGTCAGTGGTTCATTAGTCGCGTAGCGTAAACGAGCGTCGCATCAGAATCATCATTATAAAACCGCTAAATAGGATTGGAGTGGATAGTACGAGAAACATCTTCTCTAGTCCTATGCGCTCTAAACCAAAACCAGCCAAAGCTGCTCCCAGAGGAACAAGCGCGAGCGATGCAAACCAATCTATACTTAGCATTCTAGGCAACAGTGTCCGAGGGATACTCTTTTGCATGAATGTCGACCAGTATATATTGCCAATAGTTAGAAATATACTTGACACAATAAATGTAACCGCAAATGCAGTTGCACTTTTGTTAAACAATAAGATGATTACCGCTGAGGACCCAATAGACCAGCATAGAATCATGCATAGAACGTAATTTTTAGGTAGGCGTGCATTGCCGACAATCACACTTGTTGCTAGCGAAGCTACAGCGCCAATAGCCAGTGCAGATCCATAAATCATAGATCCACCCTGATAGCCATCTGCCCAGGTTGTATTTACTACAGGCTTCGCTCCCATCTGCAGCATCACCGCGACGCTGACCCACACGAGAAGCAGCGTAAACGAAGGCCATTTTCTAAGAAATCTCAAGGCGCTTGACCAAGATGGCCCCTGCCCATCTTCATCCCTAGTATTAAGTGTCGGAATATTTATCCTTCTAATGCTTACTGCCGCAAGAAGGAGCGACATGCTAGCAATCGCGTAAGAGATAGTGCCCATATCTAGAACTATCAGAACGCCACCAGCTACTGGACCTGCCATACCTTGCCCAACGCGCTGACTAAATGACTCGACAGAATTAGCTCTATGTAAGTTGCTTTCATCTACTAAATCTGGCGTCAACGAATCACTTATAGGCCCATAGATTGCAGTAGACACGCCAAACATAAATAAGCATAATGCTAATAAGACAATATTATTCTGGACGCTATTCAATAGGAATACTGGCAGCAAAGATAGTGCACCTAATATATAAGATAGAGAAATTATCTTTATCTTCGAGAACCTATCCGCCAAGGTGCCCCCTGGGAGAAGCGCGCATAGCACTCCTATGGTTTGCGCCGCTAACCCTATGCCCACGTCGGCGGGTCTGCCGGTGGTTCGGAGGATAAGGAATGGCGTAGTGACTACCAGGAGACCTTCTGCAAAATTCCCTAGCGTAAAGCTGTAGAAGAAAATTCTGTAAAGCCTATTTCTTAGAACCTCAAGCATATTCTCAGGTGCTAACTGTCAAATTTCTACGGAGAGCCACCCGAGTCTCCCTTCCATCGAGACCATCTGTCAGAATTTTCAGCAGTTCCAAACTTACTAAAAGTAAGGGTTGCTATGGGACACCGCACATTCGTAACGCCCGATTCACGAGTGGTCCGGAATCGCTGAAGAACAGAGTCGTCTATATGACTCCAATCCGCGTCGTTCTCCGCGCCTCCATAATGCAGTGATCAAGTAAGCAGCTTAGCTTCAGCCGAAGTAGTAGGCATGACTTTCATTCCAGTGGGGACTTCTCCATATAGATAGGCCCTGAAAGTACTGCCCCGACAAGCACCAGCGTTGCTTGAGAAGAACTATACACAAGAATGCAAAGTGGCTCCGGGGAATTGTTCGACTCGTTTGTGGTTCCCAGGGTGGCGGTTTTGTGGCTTCTGAATGACAGTGAGTCGTATTTGGTCGACGCCGCGCTCCAGCCTCTCCAGGGCTAGCTGGATCTTCCCTGTTTAGCTACCTCGGGCAAGGTTCCCGGGACAGGCGGGTTCTAGGCCGGGCGTTTCGGCAGGCTTGGCATTGTCATTGGTCCCACAAGCCGCTAGCCCGGAGGTAAGGGCCAAGGCTGGTACTCGGCGATAGCGCTACGTTTTTCATGTGTCATGAAGGCGCCCTTTGGCATGCTTCCGTGATCGGGTTCTAAGCTAGCCAACCGCTTCCGAAGCACTAGGCATGACCGCTAGCCGGGAACAGAATCCAACACCAACGAGGCTGATACAAGCCAGCTCACGGCATCGCTAACGGGGGCAGAATACCCGGCCTGCACGGGTTAAGGGTCAGAATGTGTGTCTGGGGTCGGTGTTTTCGGCTGTGTTGGCGCGGGTTTCAGCGGATATATATGGCTGCTGGGCATATATCGGTGGTGTGAGCGTTCATTCCTCGGTGTGGTGCCCTTGATGTGCTACCGGCTAGTGGTGTGGTGGCTGGATGCCGAAGAACAGACCACGATGCCACTGCGGTGGCGATATGAAACGCAATGGCACCACCACACAAGGTAGGACAAGGTGGCGGTGCAAACTCTGCGGAGCCTCAACCACCAAAACCCGGACTGACATCACCAAAGCCGCAGTGTTCAAGCAGTTCATCGCTCACTGCACCTCGACCCGTAGCTTGAAAGACACCGCACAACAGGCCGGGGTGAGCCCTTCGACGTTGAAGCGACGGTTTAGCTGGTGCTGGCTGGTTGAAGTACCCGACCCGATGATCAAACACGCCGGGACGATCTATGACCAGATCTTTATCGATGGAACCTACACCGGTGCCGGGTGTCTTATCGTGGCGGCCACCTTCGATCATGTCCTGGCCTGGCACTGGTGCAAGCGTGAAACCAGCCTGGAATACCAACGACTACTTCAACGTATCCCCGCACCGGTGATCGCTGTCATCGATGGAGGGCAAGGAGCCGCCAGCGCTATCAAGAAATGCTGGCCTGCCGCCGTGATCCAACGCTGCCTGGTGCATGCACAACGAGTTGTACGACGCTACACCACCTCACACCCGCGTACCGATGCGGGCAAAGCGATCTACCAACTAGCACGGAACCTGACCCGGATCACCACCCTGGATGAAGCAGCCACCTGGGCGAGGCTGAGGTGTCCCAGGTTTTGTTCCGTTTGAGTAGATGGGAAGATCTGGGATATGCCAAAGAAATTTGACCAAGATGCCAAGGATCGCGTGGTCCGCCTTGTTGAGGATCGCATCTTGGCAGAGAACCTTTCTATGCAAAATGCGTGCAAGATTGTGGCGCCGAAACTGGGTGTTTCGTGGCACACTGCCAGGCAGTGGACACAGGCAGCTCGACGCGATGGACGCGTTGATGAAAGGATGCCGGAAGACTTAGCAGCCGAGAACGCTAGGCTACGTCGTGAGAATCAAGAGCTTCGCGACACCAACGAGTTGTTGAAGGCCGCGTCAGCTTTTTTCGCATCAGAACTCGACCCAAAACGTCGGAAATGATCCGGTTCATCGATGAATATCGGGATCGTTTCAGCATCGAGTTCATCTGTACGACGTTGAAGAACAATCGTGAAGGTGGCTTTATCACCTCGCGTGGTTACCGACAATCCAAAGCCGGTGGTCTAAGTTCTCGTACTCTTCGCGATACCGCCCTGGTTGAACATATTCGCAAGGTTCACAGCGACAATTACGGTCGGAAAATATGGCATGCTCTTCGACGCGAAGGCATTGGCATTGGTCGGGAGTAAACTGCCCGGCTGATGCGCCTGGCCGGTGTATCCGGCAAGAGTAAAGGACGCTTGCCGGTAACCACTTGCAAGCCGAACGTGCCGGATGTGCGTCCGGATTTGGTGGAGCGAAAGTTCAAAGCCCCAGGCCCGAACAGGCTGTGGGTGGCAGATATTACCTATGTGCGCACGAAGACAGGCTTTGTGTATGCCGCGTTTGTCACTGATGCGTTCTCTCGACGCATCCTCGGCTGGGCGTTATCCGATTCCATGCGTACCGAACTGTTGCCGTTGCAAGCCCTCAACCAGGCGATCGTGTGCGCTGAAGAAACAACAGGTTTGGTGCACCATTCTGATCACGGCTCGCAGTACGTCAGCGTTGTCTACAACCAACGGCTTGCTGCCCATGGGATAGCTGCTTCCACCGGAACTGTCGGTGACTCCTACGACAACGCTCTAGCTGAAAACGTGAATGGGTCCTACAAGAATGAGCTCATCCATACTCGAACGTGGAATGACGTAGTCGAGGTGGAAATCGCGACGTTTGAGTGGGTGTCATGGTGGAACGAAACCCGACTCCACCAAAGCTTGGGATACCGAACCCCGGCGGAAGTCGAATCAGCATTTCGGGAGAACACCCCGTCCCAAGAAATAATAGAAACTAAGGCACAAGCCTAGGAACAAAACCCGGGACACTTCAAGGCAACTCCATGAATACGGCACCTTCTACCGGGGCTGGCTCAACCAGAAAACCTTCACCACAGACCCAATCACCCAACAACGCCACTGGGCCTGGACACACCCGAACACCCGTAAGGCCTACAACAGCCTGCTACACCTATGGCGTAACAACCTCCTGTTCACCTACCTCAACCCACCGACCGAACTACAGCACCGGCACCGCATCAAATCCACCACCAACAGCCTTGAAGGCGCGATCAACGCCGAACTGAAACTGCTCACCCGCACCCACCGCGGCAGAGCCGGAGAATACCAACGTAAAATGCTGGAATGGTGGCTCTACCAGAAAACAGAACTGCCTGACGATCCAACAGAAATCGCCAGGCAGTCCAACTGGGGCCAAAACCAACTCGCCAAAGTACCAGCCCTGACCCACAACAAGAACCAAGCCGACCACCAAACAGGACGACCGGCCCTCTACGACAACGCTATCGACACCACCTACACACACTCAATCGGCATCCAAAAAGGCCACATCTAACCCCCACAACACACCCAAACCAGACACACATTTTGACCCTTAACCCGCCTGCACCGCATCGTAGGCAGCAGCCTAGGCCGGTAGGGCAGCAGACAAAAAGAAACCCCCACGCCGGGTGGGGGTTTCAAACGTGGCTCCGACCGGCGTCGATCCGGTGACCTTTCGATTTTCAGTCGAACGCTCTACCAACTGAGCTACAGAGCCGAACGGCCATCTTGCGATGGCCGTTCAGATACTTCTTTCGAAGATCTTGCGACCCTGACGGGACTTGAACCCGCGACCTCCGCCGTGACAGGGCGGCGCGCTAACCAACTGCGCTACAGGGCCGTGAAGCGAATACGCTCACAAGGTCAAAACTCTATCAGGACTTATCCTGCAGTCCAAATCCAAAGTTATGAACGTACCCCCAACGGGATTCGAACCCGTGCCGCCGCCGTGAAAGGGCGGTGTCCTAGGCCGCTAGACGATGGGGGCCTAGTGCGTTGTGCACCGAGATACCAGTGTAGTGCATAAACGCCACGTAGACTAATCGAGCACAAGATTTAACCTAGAACCGCGGAAATCCGGGGCTTAATCGGCCAGCCAGCCTGCGTTGCTTATGGTGGAAACATGGCTTTCCGTGTCACCAACGAAGCTTTCGAGTACGCCGCGCACTCCGTCTACGAGCAGCTCCCGGAGGAGTTGACGCGCGCGATGAACAACATCCAGATCTTCATCGAAGACACCCCCGAACCGGAACTGAGTGAAGATCCCCACGGCCTCACCTTCGGCTACTACGACGGCACCCCGCTCACCGAACGCGGCGAAAACGAAATAGGGCAACTCCCGGACCGCATCGTCCTATTCAAGAACACGTTCGAAGAGACATGCTCAAACTGGACGGACATCGTCCGGGAACTCCACATCACGTTCGTTCACGAGATCGGACACCACCTCGGATTCAGCGAAGCCGAGCTCCACGAACTCGGGTGGGGCTAAAAGCCCCAGCAACACAGGCGGCCCGCCCGCTTAAACATCCCTCATTAAAACCTTCGGCATCGTGTGTGCTGTTATTCCACGACCGAAATAGCAGCACACACGATGCCGAAGATGAAAAAGGGAGTAGCGGATTATGTAGATTCAGCGGCGCGGGCTCGGAATCGCATCCTCATTCTCGGAAACGAAATCGTAGTAATCACGCGCCTTCAACGCAGCGCCAGCCACCGCATCGACATAAACATCACAGCGGCGATGGAACTGAAGAGCCGACGCCGGGACCATCGCAGCCACAGGCCCCTCAACCATGCCCGCAACCGCAACCGCCTTAGCCGCACCCGTCGCAATCATGAGCACGCGGTCCGCGTCCATAACAGTGCCGATACCCTGCGTAATGCAGTGCACCGGTACCGCATCAATATCGTTATCGAAGAACCGGGAGTTATCCTGACGCGTCTGCGGATGCAACGTCTTCACTCGAGTACGCGAACCCAGCGCCGAACCCGGCTCATTGAAACCAATGTGGCCGTTGCTGCCAATGCCGACAATCTGAAGGTCAGCGAAACCACGCTTAGCCATCTCGGCCTCGTAATTATCGGCCTCAGCGCGCGGATCTTCAGCCATACCGTTCGGCACAAATACCTGCTCTGGCCGCAAACCCCACTGATCAATCACGTACTTCTTCAAAACAGCGTGATACGACTCCGGGTGGGTCGGCTCTAGCCCGATGTACTCGTCCAAAGCGAAACACGTGATCTTCGAAACATCCAACCCGTGGTCACGAATATGCTCCGCGACATAGTTGTAAATGCCGATCGGCGAAGAGCCGGTAGCCAAACCCAGAACCAAATCTGGCTTACGGCGGATGGCGTCAACAACGGCGGCGCCAGCCTTTTTCTCAGCGTCTGTTCTTGTCTTAGAGATGATCACGTCCATACGTCTACTCTAAGCGCCCACTGCACCACCGTTGCACACATTCCTTTTCGTTACTCAAAGGAACGCCCCAGGTTGCACCCGCCCCTCCCCTATCTAAACCTTCGGCATCAACAGTGCTGCTATTGGCCACGCTGCCGCGTGGCCCGCGGCGGAGAAGCACCAGCCCCGCTGCGAGGTTACGGAAACGTTACGGAGGCAACACCGGGATGAAAGTCACCCACCCGCTGCCTCGACGAATAACAGCAATTACGTTGCCAAAGATGAAAGTATGGGGCGGATGTTACTCGTGTGACTCATGTGAATAGTGTGGATTATGTTCGTAGTGTTGCCAACGTGATGGAAGTTTCGTAAAGTGTCTTGGAGACCTTTACTGAATTGTGATTTTCCTGTGACAAACGAGCTTCACTATTCAGTCCATTCAGAGCTTTCCCGGACAAAAGGACTTCTTACATGGCACAGCGATTCCGCCTTGCCGCAGCGGTCACCGCCGTAGCGATCACCGCAACCACCTTCGTCGGCACCGCATCCGCGTTCCCTGGCGCCCCCACCACAAAGCCTGTGCAAAAACAGCGCGCCAGCGTACCTTCCGCGCACGAAGTCAAAACCGCAAAACTCAACCCCACTGCCGCCAAGGAAATGCGGCGCACCCTCGAGACGCAGCTGACACAGACGTCGCTGAACCTCAACACCGCCCAGGCCAACGCACAACTCGCCTGGGACGCCCTCAGCGCCGCACAGCAACGCGCAGTACGCAAGAGCGAAGAAGCCGCTGAGGCCAAGCGCGAACTCGAAGCCGCACGCGAAGCCGAACAGCGTGCGGGTAAAGACCTCGGCCGCATCGCCTCCGAGACCTACCGCAACGGCGGCCTCAACGTAGACCCCGGGGAGCTGCTGGCCGCAGATAACCCGCAGGAGATCCTGAACCGCTCCGACGCGCTACGTCACCTCTCCGACGCACGCGCCCGCGACCTCGCTACCGCCCGCAACGCGACAGAGCTAGCCAAGCAATGGGACGCCTACGCGCAAGCCACCGCTCGCGCCGCCGAGAAGGCGCTCGGCGAACAGACCGAAGCCGAAACCAAGGCGCAGAAGGTCGCCGCGGAAACCCGCGTCACCGTGCTAGAAACCACCGCGGACCAGAACGAGCTGCTCGACCGCCTCGCAGACCTCAACGGGACCTCGCGTGCGAAAGAAACCAAAGCGTTCCAGAAGCGGGAAGACGAACGCCTCCAGCGCGAATTCGAAGCCGCCCAGGCAGCACAGCGTGAAGAAGAAGCCCGCGCCCAAGCCGAAGCCGCCCGCGCTGAAGCGGAACGCGAAGCCGCTGAACAGGCAAACACCACCGTTGACGGCATCGAACGCCCCGCCAGCGTCCGGGACACCGGCGATACTGGCACCCAAGACGCCGATGCCGGCGCTAGCGATGATGGCGCTGCCTCCGATGCTGACAGTGACGGTACAGAAGAAGCCGCTAGCCCATCGGAATCTGAAGCTCCTGCCGGGCCAAGCGATGAAGAACTAGCAGAATCCCAACGCAAGGCCGAAGAAGAAGCCGCCCGCGCCGCAGCCGAACGCGAAGCCGCCGAACAGGCCGAGAAGCAACGCCAAGCTGAAGAGAAGCGTAAGCAGCTTGAAGCTGAGCAAGCCGAAGCCGCCAAGAAGGCTGAAGAGGCCCGCAAGGCGCAGGAAGAAGCCCAGCGCAAGGCTGAAGAAGCGAAGAAGGCAGAGCGTGAACGCCTCGAGCGCGAAGCCGCTGAGCGTGAGGCTGCCGCGAAGAAAGCCGAAGAAGCACGCAAGGCCGCCGAGCAGAAGGCCAAGCAAGAAGCAGCTCGCGCCGAAGCTGACCGGAAGGCTGCAGAAAAGCGCGCAGCCGAGCAGCGTGCCGCAGCCAAGAAAGCTGAAGAAGCCCGCAAGGCCGCCGCAAAGCAAGCTGCCGCGAAGAAAGCCAAGGAACAAGCCGCCAAGAAGGCGGCTCAGCAGCGAGCAGCCCAGCAGAAAGCCGCGGCCAAGAAGGCTGCCGCTAAGAAGGCAGCTACGAAGAAGAAGCAAGCTGCACGTGCAGGCGCCGGTAAGCAGGCCGCCCTCAACTGGGCACTCAACATCGCAGGCTCGCAGGGATACGGCTACGTGTTCGGGGCGAACGGCCCACGCTACTTCGACTGCTCGTCCTTCGTGCAGAACGCATTCCGCCAGTCCGGGATCTCCACCCAGCGCGTAGCGAGCGCACAGTTCACCGGGGCGCCGCAGCAAGTCAGCCTCAAGAACCTGCAGGTCGGAGACCTCGTGTTCTCCTCCAACAACGGCGCACCATCCGGTATCTACCACGTAGCGATCTACGTCGGCAACGGACAAGTAGTCCACGCACGCAACCCTCGCGCCGGCATCGGCGTAACCCCAATCAGCTACGTCAACAACATCTACCCGCTAGCGGCCCGCTACTAAGCCCGCCAACTCACCTTTGGCATCGTGAGTGCTGAAATTATTTCAGCACTCACGATGCCAAAGGTTTTAAAAAGCAGCGGGGCCTAACCATGCCATCAGCATGACCAGGCCCCGCTACCGCTATAGAAAACCGCTACAGAACCGCGGCTTCAGAAACCACGCAACCGCCCGCGAACGCACGGCTACTTCTTTTCACCTTCGGCTTCTTCCTGCGGCATCGGACCGAACTCTCCACGGTTCTCAATTCGCTCATCCTTACGCGCAGGAACCACAAGAACCGGGCACTTCGCATGGTTCAAAACCGACTGCGATGTGGAACCCAAGAGCATGCCCGCGAAACCGCCACGACCACGCGTACCCGTAATCAGCAAGCGTGCCCGCTTCGATTCCTCAATCAAAACCTGCGCAGGCACACCCTCAACAACAGCAGTCGAAACACGCAAACCATCAAAGTGGTGACGCAACCAATCAGCCGCAGCAGAAAGCTGCGTGTTCATCTCGCGGACCACCGACTGCTGGTCCATCGCAGACGCCGCCCACATCTGGGTGCCCGAAAGAGGAGGCAAAGCCCACACAACCTTCAACTCACACCCGCGAGCCACAGCCTCCTGAGCCGCATCCAACATCGCCAAGCGAGCCGCCGTCGAACCGTCGACACCAACCACCACCGTGTCCGATGCCTCCTTACGAGCCAACGAACCTTTCGGAACCACAACGGTCGCGCAATGCGCGTGCGGTGGAACAGCCGAAGCAACCGAACCCAAAATACGGCCAAAGAAACCGCCACGGCCGCGGGCGCCCATCACAACCATCTCAGCGTGCTGCGAATACTCCAGCAGGGTGCCCGCCGCGTCGCCCGTCTCAACATACGCACGCACACGGTCAGCCGGAGCGAATGGGATCTCCGGGTTCTCACGACGGCGCCGATCCAGATCCGCAAGCGCCTCACGCAAAACCGTCTCCGCGCCGGAACGCAACGTCTCATCATCCAAAGCCGAATAGCCGGCATCCATCGCGGTAGCAACGAACGTTGGGATCGTGTAGGACATCACGGCCTCAACAGGCAGATCACGACGCCCACCTTCAGCCGCCGCCCACGCAAGGGCCTCCAGCGACTGCTCGGAACCATCGACACCCACCACTACAGCTCCAGCGCCAGGCGTGTTTTTCTTCTGCGCCTCCTCACGGTTGCGGCTGTCCTCCTGCTTCCGGGCCTCCAGACGGATCGCAGCCAAATCCAAGGCCGACGTATCAACGTTCGGTTCACCGGTGTTCGGGGTTGGGGTGTTCTCTGGGGTATCGGTCATGGTGAAACTCCTACAGATTCATTGCGCTTTGCACGCTTTACCTCCACCGTACAGGCCAAACGCACCTCACGGGGAGAATCCATTGAATAAAAATCCGAGATTAATAACAGCACTCACGATGCTAAAGATTAAGTTGGGGCGGGTGGTGTGAGGGATGCGCGCGATGCTGGTCACGGCTTACGCGCGATGCTGTTAAAGACTTGCTGTTAACGACGCAGTGTCGGGGAACAGCTGATGCTCCCCGACACTGACGATGCCCCTGCCACTATATCCGCGGCCGCCGGCAACTGCCGCCTAGAATCCGCGGCCAGCGACAACGGCGTCGGCAACAGCGAGACAGATGAAGCACGTCAGCCTCACTGCGGCGCAGGCTTAGACGCCTTATATTCCGATGGCTTTATACTTCGTCCATGCGTTTCGGGGCATGCCAGAGGTCCGCGCCGCGGCCCTGATCCAAGCTGTCGAAGCCGCCGTCCACGTAAATGATCTGGCCGACCATCGAACGGTTACCTTCAGATACGAGGAACGCGAGCACTTCAGCAACCGCTTCCGGCTTGACAGCACCGTTCAGCGGAGCCGGCATGACGCCCAGCACAGCCTTGCGGCCTTCCTCGGTTGCCAGAAGATCCTTGGTCATCGGGGTTTCCACAACACCTGGGCCTACCGCGTTGATTGCAATGCCCTTGCCGGCATATTCCTCGGTCGGTGCGACCTTACGGACCCAGGTCGCGATGGCACGCTTCGATGCCGAATAGTTCGCGTAACCGATCTCCTGGCTCTTCTCAGCGAGCGCAGCGCCGTACTCGACGGCTTCTTCACGCTTGCCCTCCAGCAGCAGGTTCACAAGGTTGGTATCAGTTGGCTGGAGGGAAGCAGCCGACGCGGTAACAGCTACGCGTGGGTTCTCCGACTTCTCAAGCAGAGGCTTGAGCGATTCAATCGTGTCAATAGCCCCAAAGAAGTTCACTTTGACGTCGAGCGGAGTCTGCGATGCGGTACCTGCGTTGGCGACAATCGCATCAATATGGTCGTGTTCCTCGCTGATCTTGTTGACCATGGCCTGCAGCGACTCTGCGTTGCTTAGGTCAACTTCGAGGTCAGCACCCTTCAAATCGACGCCGATCACGGTTTCGCCACGCTGCTTCAGAAGATCCGCAGTGGCTTTACCGATCCCAGACCCAGCACCTGTTACGACAATAACTCGAGCCATTGAACTCCACCCTTTTCTTGCGATTCGTGGATTGATGTAACGCTTTAATGATACCAGCCGAGTATAGAGAATATAGAGAAAACAAAGTGACGAAATAACGCCCATCAGGCCACGAGTCTGTAGTAGGTCATGTACCGCAACGCAAACTATAAAGAAGCCTATAGCACCGCGCCTGCCCGCCGAGGATCTCACTCCCCAAGGAACTGAAATATACACAGGCAAATCATTGAAGAAATCACTACATGATCAACACTAAATTGAATAATGAGCGAGACTAATTCCATTCACCTGAGTGGCCCTACAACCGCACCAAGCCCGCCCCGCATCGGACGCAACCAACCCAAAGGAACCACCAACACCACGCAAACCCGCGACATCAAGCCCCACACGCGCCCGCGCAAACAGTAGAATTCACAACATGTCATCAGCACGCACCAATCAAGCCACCAGTGGGCTCAGCACATACTTCAAGCTCACCGAACGGGGCTCAACACTCGGCCGCGAAATCCGCGGCGGTTTCGCAACATTCTTCGCGATGAGCTACATCGTCGTCCTCAACCCGCTCATCCTCCAAGGCGCCGACACCAACGGCTACGAACTCGGCATCGCCCGAGTCGCAGCCGCAACCGCATTCGTAGGCGGCCTCCTCTCAATCGTCATGGGCCTCTGGGCGAAACAACCCTTCGCCCTCGCAACAGGCCTCGGCGTCAACGCGCTCGTAGCCGTCACCGTCGCAACCAACCCCGGACTCTCATGGCAAGCAATGATGGGCCTGGTCGTCATCGCCGGTACCATCATGTTCATCCTCGTCCTCACAGGGTTCCGAACAGCGGTCTTCAACGCCGTCCCCGCAGGGCTTAAAACCGCCATCGTGGTAGGTATCGGCGCCTTCATCACGCTGATCGGCCTCGTCAACGCAGGCTTCGTACGCGCCGGCCCAGGCACCGTCGTAACGCTTGGCATCAACGGCCGACTCGTCGGCTGGCCAACCCTCGTCTTCCTCTTCGGGCTGTTCCTCACCATCGCCCTCATGGTCCGCAAAGTCCGCGGCGCCATCCTCATCGGCATCATCGCCTCCGCGATCCTCGCGAACATCCTGCAAGCAACCCTCAAAATCGGCGCCGGCGGCGAAGACAACCCAACAGGGTGGGCGCTCGTCGTCCCAGGCCAGAACTTCACGTGGCAGCTACCTGACCTCTCCCTCATCGGCCAAGCAAACGTTGTAGAAGCGTTCACCCCGTCGTCCATCGGCGCGGTCGCCGCGATCCTGCTGGTGTTCGTGATCCTGCTCTCCATCTTCTTCGACGCGATGGGCACCATGGTCGGCCTCGCGACCGCCGCCGGCACCATCGACAAAGACGGGCACATAGAGAACGTGGACCGCGTGCTTCTCGTCGACGCGGCAGGCGCCGTCGCCGGTGGTGGCGCGGGCGTTTCCTCCAACCAGATCTTCGTCGAATCCTCCGCCGGTATTGCTGAAGGTGCGCGCACAGGTATCGCGGCCATCGTCACCGGTGTGCTGTTCCTGCTCGCGATGTTCCTGACCCCGCTCGTGCAATTCGTGCCATTCGAAGCCGTAGCTCCGGCCCTCGTGACCGTCGGGTTCCTCATGATGAGCCAAGTCACCAACATCGACTGGGACGACATCGGCATCGCACTACCAGCGTTCCTCACGATCCTGATGATGCCGTTCACCTACTCCATCGCAGACGGCATCGGCGCAGGCTTCATCGCATACGTGTTCGTGCGCCTCGTCCAAGGCCGCATCAAAGACATCCACCCACTCATGTGGGTCGTCGCCGGGTTCTTCCTCGTGTTCTTCGGCATGGGGCTAGTAGACGGCTGGACGGGCGCCTCCGCCTAACCAAACCCAACCTTCGGCACAAAAATTGTAGAAATAATACCGACGGGGCCGGGGCTGGCCAGGCCCGGCTGGTCTGGCCGGCAGAGACTCGACCGGGCACGGGCGATGCCGGGCTCGGGCGAGCCCGGTCAGGGACGATGCCGGTCAGGAAGTTAGCCTGAATAAGTGGGCGGGGCTGTTGCAGCCAGTGTGAACTGGTCGCAACAGTCCCGCTTTCGCGTTGCCGTACGGTGGCGACCTAGATCTTGCACTGCTATGAGCTGGCTTACACCTGTGTTGATGGCCTTGTTTTATGTTTGTGGCTAGCGGTCACGCTCGATGGCTTCCGGGATACCGGACAGAAGATTGGGTGCGAACTCGATTGCTGAAGATTCGATTTCCCCGTGTTTATGCGGGACTTTGAGGAATCTGCTCGCATCCGAAACGTGAAAGATAAATTTCATTTCGTTTGTCTATGGTGCTTTTTGATGCGCTTGGCTACCTTAGGTTCTAAACAGAAACACATGCCTAAGGGGCGACACCATGACAGATCTAAAACGCAGCACTATCGCCGCAGCCCTGACGTTCACGCTTGTTTCCGGTCTGGCTGCCTGCGGCACCAATGACGATACGAAGCCCGCCGAAGCGGCTACTTCAGTCTCGCCGTCTGCAAGGCCGAGTGATAAGGAAGCCAAGAATAAGAACACGTCCGAAAGCGACACGGACAAGAGCCCCGCGAAATCTAAACCTTCCGCGAGTCCGTCGCCGAAGGGCCCCTATAAGCCAGCAACCCCGAAACGCCCAGCACAGAACGTGCCTGTCCCTGGACCACTACCGGAGGTAGCGAAGGAAGAAAGCAAAGCTGGGCAAGTCGCGTTCATCGAGCACTGGTTCAAAGAATTCAACTACGGACTGGAAACCAACAAGCTACGGCTCGAGTTCTGGGAAATGACCAATAAATCTTGCATCTACTGCAAGATGGTTCAAAGGGTCAGGAAAATGATGGAGAAAGACGGGTCCTGGAACATCGGCGGAGACTTGATACCAAAGAAGGTTCGCCCAAACCTGAAAGAACTCGACAACGGCATCTACGAAGTCCACCTATCCATTAGTGAGAAGCCACGTAAACGGTACTTTCCTGGAAGCCCCAAGCCAGTCGAGCAATTTCCCGGAGGAACGATGCACGATGCTTTCCTAGAACTACGCAGAATCGACGGGCAATGGCGTCTGGAAGGGATCTATCGGGATGCGAAATAGACGGAATATCGCCTTGTTTTGCGTCCTCCCGCTACTACTAGCGCCAGGATATGCCTCTGCCACGCCTAATGTGGGCTTCGACCAAGACTCACATTCTGTCGAGTCCACATTAATGACTCGCGAAATGCAAAGAAAAGTAACCAAAACGTCCTCGGATTCCAAGGCGGGGGCGCCCTCTCATGCGCCGGCGGCTGCTCCTAAGTCTTTTGCTCACCGTCCTGTGTGGCACCAGGCTTGTACCGCGGGCGCGTTGGATCGCTCCGGGGCTGTGACCGGTTCAACCAAGGTCGCTGGTAGTGACCTGCATGTAGCCGAGATGGTGGACTCTAGAGCTCGTAACGCGGCTAAAACCCAGGCCTGCACCCGCCGAGCGGTGGATGAGTGCGGTCAGCGTGATGACCTGCTCTACACCACCAACACCGCCACCACCCAACTCGCCTGCCGCGCTAAAAGTAAACCATCTAAGAACGGGGCTCCGGCTGAGCAGGCTCCGCTGACCATCACCGAAATCCGAACCCTTGTCGCGACCGAAACCAAACGCATCCGCATCCACCCCGGAGCCGTGACTACGGATGCGATCAAACCCAACACCCTCACCACCGCCTGGACCAACTTCTACCTCACCAAAAAAGACAAGAACAACAGCGACACCGCCGCCGCTGATGCTGGTGCTGGTGGTGTGGTGCGGGAAACCATCGACGTGCTAGATGAGGACGTCACCGTGGAACTGACCCCGATCAAGTATCGGTGGAAATACGGCGACGGTGAAGCACGCACTTCCAGAACCGCTGGAAAGATGCTGCCCACTAAAGCTGATGTGTGGGAGAAAGAAACTCCCACCTCCCACATGTACCAGAAACGAGGAACCTACCGAGTAGAAGCCACCGTGACCTATACCGGGAAATACTCCCTGGATAACGGTGAAACCTGGGACACCATCCCCGGCACATTGGAAACCCAAGCTACACCCTTGGATATACGGGTTTGGAGTATGAGGTCCGTCAATGTCTCCGGTCCCTGCCAACCAGGCAACCCGAGTGATGATCCGACCTGCAAGATACAAGACTTCACCATCTTCAAACCCCGCCAAACACGCTAACCCCCACACGGCGCGAGCCCCACATAACCGCTCAGCCGCCGCGCACCACAATCCCACAACACAACACACAAAACGGGCCGGCCGCTTCTCGCGGCCGGCCCTGAACATACCCTCTGGGGTTCAGTTGAATAACCAATGTCGGCGATGCGTCAATGCCGCTGTTTACGCTACTCTTGCTATACCCACCAGGTAACCTGCGGGGAATCTGAACTCGAGTACGATCACACCATCCATCATCGACAGCTGAGTTTCACTAAGCGGTGCAGTACGCCTTATCCGGAAGAACTGTCCTTGACGCGAGCGGGACTACTTTGTCGAAGAAATCAGGCACCTATGCACGTTCGCGGCAGTTCCTCGTCAGCCATCAACGCAACCTTCACTTCGCGCCGAAGCGTGACTCCAGCTCGTTGCCTGCCAACACTTGAGCCGGCAAAGGGTCGGAAAGCAATCCTTTAACAAGGCGCGCCGCATCTCCGAAGCCTTGGTTCGACGCCGCCATCACGATATTTCCTCTGCGCCTTCCCTTAAATACCGCGGGATCCGAAACAGCAATTATGTTGCCGAAGGTTCCTTTAAGGGTTGAGAGTTCGCGGCGCACATTCACCAGTTCCGGGCCATCACCCACATTCAACAGATATAACCCATCCGGCGCCAAGACTCTCGCAACCTCACCAACGAACCCGGCATCAACGAATCCCGACGGCGTCACATCTCCCACGAAGACATCCCGGACCACAACATCACGGCTAGCCGCCGTCAGCGTCGGAACAACATCCAAAGCATCCCCCGAACGCAACCGCAGCATCGGCGCCCGCGGCAGATCGAACCAGCCCCGCACCAACTCGTTTAGCCGGGCATCCAACTCCACAACAACCTGTCGCGACTCCGGGAACGCCGCATTCACATACCGTGGAAAAGCCGCAGCCCCGCCACCCAAATGCAAAACCCGAAGACGTGCCTCAGCATCAAAAACATTGCCCAGAATCAATGCCATCCAACGCATATACTCGAAATCCAGGTGAAACGGATCAGAAAGATTGATGCTCGAGGACGGCACACCATTCACCAAAACTGTCCAAGTATCCGGTGTATACGGGTCGCGTTCAAGCGCCACCACACCAGTCGAAACAGGCCACTGGCCTTCCCGCAGATCCTCCGGCCCTGCCGGCGGAACATCGGTGCGAGCATCAGCGCCCACATCGGACGCTGTATTCTCGCCCTGCAGCAAGCGTGATCGACGGGCAGCCCTCCCCCGCTTCCTACGCGATACACCCACGCGCCGCGTTGAGCCCCCGCTCATGAATGCGTCGTCAAATTCTTCGTTGGAACATTGCGGATCATGCGAATCTCTCGCGCGCCCGACCACTCATCCGGCAGATTCTCCACCGCCCCATCGGCAACGAAACCAAGCTTCGTATAGAAAGCGCGCGCACGAGCATTATCCTCCAGAACCCACAAAATGCAGGAATCCTCACCAACCACAAAATCCACCAGCCGCGACGCAATCCCACTGCCATGCCACGCCTTGTCCACGTAGCAAGTGAACAGTTGCCACTTTGCGTGCGTCTCAAAACGATCCTGGTCATCAAGAATCGGCGCCGCCGTCGCCACACCAACCACCTGACCATCCGAGGTACGCGCGACCGCAAAACGCGACTGATTACCTGGGCGCGCCAGCATAGCCGACCACGCAGCCACATCTTTATCTAGGCGCGCATCCATCTCATTCAGGTCTTCTTCACCCAAATACTTGTCATAGGTATCACGCCAGCCCTGATTCTTGACACGCAAAGCATCTCTGACTGTCTCCGCAGTCATAGGCTCGATGCGCACATCAGTGCCAGCCGACGCGGGCGGGCTCGCCGCGGTAATCAAGGCGACCGCCGTGCCGGAGGAAACCTGCTCACTCAAACAACCGAACGCAGTTGAAGCGAACCGCGGATCGTCACGCAAAAGCTGCAACGCTCCATACATTCCCGTAGCGGCATCTATCGAGGCTGATTTCTTACCCGTAACGGCATATAAAGACTCCGATGACGCTGACTCCTCAGCCCACGCCCGTTCCACAGCCTCAACATCCGCATCCGCCAACGCATCCAGCCCACGCACAACCACAACCGAACCCGGCGTCGTCAACCGCAAAGCCCACTTCAAATACGTCGCAGCCGACTCAGGATCAGCATCAATCAACACCACATCAAACGGAGCCAAACGATTCCACGTCAACTGATGCAACGCACGAACCGCAGGCCCCGCATCAACAGTCCACCGCCCCGAAGCCTCACCCTCCGGGTCCAACAGACGCAAATTCTCCCGCGCCCGGGCAGCGCAGTCACGGTCAATCTCCAACGCATGCAAATGCCCATCCGCCGGCAACGCCTGCAAAAACCAACCAGACGAATACCCCAGCCCCGCACCAATATCCAGCACACGCCGAGATCGAGTCAACGTCGTCAACAACGCCAACAACTTCCCGAAAGAAGCACTCGCATGAGTATCGCCCTCCGCCTCCAACTGACGGCGAATAGTAGCCAACGCCTCAGGTTCATGGGTGACCGAAGACAGCAACCCCTGAAAAGAGAAACCCCCAACAGGAACGTCAGTCACTCAAACCTCCCACAACCACGATGCGAACCCGAACCGGCCACGCGAACTCGACCGACGCGTGCGTACCGCGTCGCCACAACAATCAGCTATCCGACTTGCTTATAGCGGACTCCAAGCGCTCAAGCTTACCGTCCAATTCCCCATCGAACCCTGGACGAATATCAGCCTTGATGACCAGCGAAACACGGGAACCGAACCGCTCCACCGCCTCGGTGGCGCGCTTGATCACATCAAACACCTCATCCCAAGTGCCTTCGATCTCCGTGAACATACTCGACGTGCGGTTCGGTAGCCCCGAATCACGGACCACCTTCACCGCCTCGGCAACAGCCTCAGCGACCGAACCATCACTGTCAGCACCAGCACCGGAAGGCGCAACAGAAAAAGCAACAATCATAAAAAACAGCGTGCCACGTTTACCCGGCGAAGCCCACCCAAGTGACACCCTTTAACTTTCGGCAACACCAGTGCTACAAAACCGCGCACCCAGGCCACTATCCACAGATTTTCCAGCAATTACGTTGCCAAAGAATAATTATCCACAGATTCTAGAAATCACCTCCACGCCACACAAAAACACCCCATGATGCATCCATGGGAAGAAAACTCACACCACCACCAGAAGCACTCCACAACACTGTCTTCACGCGCCAAGAAGCCATCCAAGCCGGCCTCACACCCGGCCAACTCCGCTCACACCAATACACACGCGTAGCCCCAAGCATCTACTGCCACCGCAACACCACACCCACCCCCACCGCAATCGCCCGCGCCTACAGCAGAAGCCGCCCCCGCATCGTCATCACAGGAATACAAGCAGCCCAACACTACAAACTCCCACTACCCCACTGGATCGAAAACCCCACCACCGACCCAAACACCCCAACACCACGCATCAGCCTCTGGTCACGCACCTGGCGCCGCGACCACCCAGGCCACCACCTCGAATGGAACAAACGACGCCTCAAACCAGGCGACGTCACAACCCTCCCCGACCCCGAATTCCCCACCCACATACACATCACCACCGTCGAACGCACCTGGTTCGACCTCGCCAACATCCTCGACCTCGAAAACATGGTCATCACCCTCGACCACATCATCCGCATCCCCAACCCAAAATACGAAAACCGCGAAAAACCACTCTCCACGCCCGCGAAAATCGCGGCGTTCATCGACGCGCACCCCCACATTCCAGGCATCAGAATCGCGCGAAAAGCACTACGCCTCGCACGCATCGGCGCCGACTCGCCCCAAGAAACCCGCCTACGACTCGCCTGCCGCGAAGCTCAACTGCCCGAACCTGCCGTCAACCGGTGGATCCAAGACCACGACGGACACCCCATCGTGCGCCCCGACCTCACCTGGCCCGAAACGAAAGTAGCGTGCGAATACGACGGCGCAATCCACACAAGCGCAAAGAAACAAGTCACCGACGCGCGCCGCAACGCACTCACAGCCCGGCTCGGATGGAAGCAAATCATCGTCACAGAAAAAGACATATCACCGCAGGAGCGCCTCGGCTGGCTGACCCGGGAACGCCTCACCGCCTGGAACCAACTCAGCAAAAACAAACAGAGGCCGATGCGGCCGCTCGGGGTACGCATCGGGCATTACGGGATCAAACTGCGGGTATGGCAGCCAGCCTCAATGGGGTTGGCGCCGGCGCTGGCGCAGTCACCTGTTATCCGCCAGATCCGTAAAGCGCTCGGCTACGCGTTAGCGGCCTGACACCAACTCCATGATCTGCGCCCCACCCTACCTATCTCTAACCTTCGGCACCGAGTGTGCTGTTATTTCCCCAACAATGACCCAGACATTCACCAAACTCGGTGGCCATCTTCGCGTAGCTGCCGCAAAACTAGCCACCCGGTAGCGTTCAGGCATGCCGTGTTACTCCATTTCTTAACCTTCGGCATCAACATTGTCGTTATCGCCACTTTTGCAGCAGTTAAAGTGCCGAAGATGAAAAATGGTGGGAAAATGTAGGGGTCACACGTACATCCCCCACCACACAGCGAGGACTTCATGACCCGCGGCCTGTACATTTCTGCCACTGCCCCCGGCGCAGCCAAAACGATCATCGCCGTCGGGGTGACCGAACTCCTCCACCGTCGCGCAACCCGCGTCGGCTTCTTCCGCCCCATCACCGAAGCCGACACACCCGAAAACGACACCTCGCTCCAGTACTTCCGCGCCAACTACAGCCTCACCAACGAAAACTCCGGGGTCGGCCTCACCCGCAGCGAAGCACACGAACTCATCGCCTCCGGCCGCACCGAAGAAATCTATACACGCACCCTCGAAACCTACTCAACACTCGCCGCGAACACCGACGTCATCGTCATCGAAGGCACCGACCTCACCGGCCACGACTACGGCAGCGAATTCGAACTCAACGCTCGCCTCGCAAACCACCTCGGCAGCCACATGATCGGGGTCGTCAACGGCTCCAACAAAACCGCCCACGACGTCGCCGAAGCCGTCGACCTCGCACGTGACGCCTTCTACGACGCCAACGTGTCCCTACTGTCCATGATCGTCAACCGCGCCAACCCGGCCCTCCTCGACGACATCCGCACCCAAGTCCGGCCAGGCCGCTCCCACCGCAAGGTCTACGTCATCCCCGAACTCACCGACGTCACCGCACCCACCGTCGAAAACATCGCCAAAGCAACCGACGCGCGCCTCATCGCCGGCACCAACAACCCCGAACGCACCATCAACAACACCATCATCGCCGGCATGAACGTCGGCTACCTACTGGAACGCTACATAGCCGACGACACGTTCCTCATCACACCATCCGACCGCAGCGACGTCCTCCTCGCCGCCGTCGCCGCTTCCCGCACCCTCGACTTCTACTCGACCGCCGGGGTCCTCGTCACCGGGCCGCGCCCCGTCGACTCCGCGGTCTTACCCGTCCTCGCCGAAGCGCCCTTCCCCGTCTACGCGACCGAACAAGGCACCTTCACCACCGCGCAAACCGTCGCGAACATCCACGGCGACATCACCGACAACATCGCCCGCAAAAACGCGGCCGTACTCTCCGCGTGGGAAGAATCCGTCGACGAAGACGAGCTCCTCGCCCGCCTCGAACTGCCCGCCCCCGACGTCGTGACCCCCATCCGGTTCCTCCACCGGCTCATCACCAAAGCCCAACAAGACCGCCGCACCGTCGTGCTCCCCGAGGGGCAAGACGAACGCATCTTACGCGCCGCTGAAATCATCACCCGCCGCAACATTTGCGACCTCATCATCCTCGGCGGCCCAGAAGTCGAGACCCTCGCCCGTGAAAAAGGCATCAACCTCACCGGCGTCACCATCGTCGACCCCGAAACCGACCCGCGCACCGAAGAGTTCGCGCGCGAATTCTACGAACTACGCAAACACAAAGGCATCACCGAACACGATGCGCGCGCCAAAATGTCTGATAAAACGTTCTGGGCCACGATGCTGGTGCACACCGGCGGCGCGGACGGCATGGTCGCAGGAGCGGTTGGCACAACCGCCGACACGATCCGCCCAGCCCTCCAAATCATCAAGACCCGTCCAGGCGCAGACATCGTCTCATCCGTGTTCCTCATGTGCCTGCCGGAGAAAGTCCTCGTCTACGGCGACTGCGCCGTCAACCCCAACCCGACCGCGCAACAACTCGCGTCCATCGCCACCGCATCGGCCGCAACAGCACGCCAATTCGACGTCGACCCGCGCGTCGCGATGCTCTCTTACTCCACCGGAACCTCCGGCAGCGGCGAAGACGTCGACCGTGTCCGTGAAGCAACCGAACTCGTCCACGCCCAAAACCCTGACTTCCCCGTCGAAGGCCCCATCCAATACGACGCCGCCGTCGACGCCAGCATCGCCGCATCCAAACTGCCCGACTCCAACGTTGCAGGCCAAGCCACCGTCCTCATCTTCCCCGACCTCAACACCGGCAACAACACGTACAAAGCCGTGCAACAATCCGCTGGCGCAGTCGCAGTCGGCCCCGTACTCCAAGGACTCAACAAAGCCGTCAACGACCTCTCCCGCGGCACCACCGTCGCCGACATCGTCAACACCGTCGCCATCACGGCGATCCAAGCGCAAAGCCTCACCCCACGCGAGCGCACCCCACACCAAGACGATTAACTTCGGCAACGGGAGTGCTCTAATCCCAGTTAGACTACGATGTGGTGGGCGCCTCGCACATGCGCCTCACCTCAAGACAGCGTGTAGAAGGGTCAGGTTGCGGTGCGTATTCTCGTGATGAATTGGGGTTCTTCGTCCCTCAAATACGTGATCCTCGACCCAGAAACAGGCCACGAAGCGCTTTCTGGGAACGTTGAAGAGATCGGGCTCGGCGGCGTCGACGACCACGGGGAGGCTCTCACCCTCGTCACTGAACACATGCAGCGGGAACTCGGCGACGACCACGGCATCGACGCTGTCGGGCACCGTGTCGTGCACGGGGGAGAAAAATTCTCAGAGCCTACGCTCGTCACCCCGGACGTCATCAAAGAAATCGAAGCGCTCTCCCCGCTCGCACCGCTACACAACCCGGCCGCTGCGTCGGGCCTACGGGCCGTATCCGAACAGTGGCCGGAGCTGCCGCAAGTCGTCGTCTTCGACACCGCGTTCCACCGGACCATGCCAGAAAAAGCCTGGCGATACGCCATCCCCGACGTCCTCTACAAAGAACACGGTGTCCGCCGTTACGGGTTCCACGGCACCAGCCACGAATACGTCGCCAACACCGCCGCCGCAACCCTCGGCATCACTAGTGCTGAATTCAACGGCATCGTCGCCCACCTCGGCAACGGCGCATCCGTCACCGCAATCCGCAACGGCAAGTCCTACGACACCTCGATGGGCTACACCCCGCTCGCGGGCCTGGTAATGGGGACACGGTCAGGCGACCTCGACCCTTCCGTGGTAACGCAACTCATCGAACGCGGCCTCTACACCGCCGACGAGCTGGATATCATGCTGAACAAACGCTCCGGCCTGCTTGGGCTCGCGGGACGTTCACACATGAAAGAAGTGGTCGATGCGGCGGCAACAAACCCCGAAGCGCAGCTCGCGCTCGATGTTGCCGCGTACCGGCTACAGAAATACATCGGCGCCTACCATGTAGCGATCGGCGGAGCAGATTCACTCGTGTTCACCGGCGGCATCGGCGAAAACTCCGCGCCGTTCCGTGACATCGTCTGCAAAGGCCTCGCGCCGCTCGGGATCGAGATCGATGAGAACGCGAACAACAACGCCAGCACAGAACCCACCATCATCTCCACCGAACACTCAACCATTACAGTCATGGTCGTAGCAACCGACGAGGAGGTCGCGATCGCGAAAGCCACCGCCCACCTCCTCTCTAACCTTTAGCAACAAGAGTGTTCCAAAACTACGGTTTAAGGAACCTTCGGCAACGAAATTGCTGAAATAGACTCGCCAACAGGCACGCTGCCACCAAACTGTCGCGTAGCCGTCGTCTCGCTACTGTGCCGCCTGGCAACTGGCCCGCCATCGAATCGCTACCGTGCCGCCTGGCCACTGGCCCGCCAGCGAATCGCTACCATGCCGCCGCCCTGCTGCGGCTCGGCCGCTTCGCCCTCGGCTCGACATCGCGCTGACCCGCATAGCTTTACCGAATAACTACAATTTTTGTGCCGAAGATTAACGTCTGAGGGAAAACAACACTCATAAGGCAAAATGGTGCCTATGCCTCACGTCACTTCCTGCGAGGACGATATAGCGCCTAACACCACCGCTGAGGGCCCGCTACTCGACGTCAAAGACCTCTCCGTCAGTTTCAAAACTCGTCATGGCGAAGTCAACGCGGTCCAAGGCGCCAACCTCACGTTGAAGCCCGGCAGGACGCTCGCGATCGTTGGTGAGTCCGGCTCGGGTAAATCCACCCTCGCGATGGCGGTCATCGGCCTACTCCCCGAGAACGGCTCCATTACGTCCGGTTCGATCCTCTTCGAGGGCGTTGACCTCGCGACCTACTCTGACCACGACTTTCAGCGGCTACGCGGCAACCACATCGGGCTTGTGCCGCAGGATCCGATGTCTAATCTCAACCCGGTGGCGCGGGTCGGTGCGCAGATCGCGGAGACGCTGCTCATCAACAGGGCAGCCACTAAGAGCACGGTTGATGCGCGCGTCCTCGAGCTGATGCGGGAGGCGGGGGTCCCTGACCCTGAGGATAAGGCCCGGCAGTATCCACACGAACTTTCGGGTGGTTTGCGCCAGCGTGTCTTGATCGCTATCGGGCTTGCGTGCCGGCCGCGTCTTTTGATCGCTGATGAGCCGACGTCTGCGCTCGATGTGACCGTGCAGCGGGTCATCCTCGATGAGTTGGACACTTTGACGGCTCAGCAGGGTACGTCGGTGTTGTTGATTACGCATGATCTTGGTCTTGCGGCAGAGCGCGCCGAGGACATCGTGGTGATGCATCGTGGCCGTGTTGTTGAGGCGGGCCCTGCGCGCCAGTTGTTGGAGAGCCCGCAGCACCCTTACACGAGTGAGTTGGTGACGGCGGCGCCGTCGGTCGCTGCGGCACGGTTGGTGCCGGGCGCGTATGCGGGCATGCTTGGTGTTGCTGGGGCTTACGATGCGGTGGCTGGGTCTAGCGCGAGGTCAGGTTCCGGTGGGGCTGATTCGGCGTCGGGGCTTGATGCGGCAGCTGCGGCCGATGCGGCGGCTGTGGCGGATGCTGGTGGCCCGTTGGTTCGTGTTGAGGGGTTGTCGAAGTCGTATCCGAGGCGTGGTGGGCGCGGTGAGGATTTTTTCGCGGCGAAGGATGTTTCGTTTGAGATTCCGCGTGGTTCGACGGTTGCGCTTGTGGGTGAGTCTGGGTCTGGGAAGACGACGACGGCGCGCATGTTGTTGGGGTTGACTGAGCCCTCGAGTGGACGGATTGAGTTTGATGGCCGGGACATGTTGCGTATGGGGAAGGCGGATTGGAGGGGTGTCCGGCGCCGTATGCAACCGATTTTTCAGGACCCTTATTCGTCTTTGAACCCGATGTATACGATTGGCCGCATCATCCGGGAGCCGCTTGACGCCTATAGGGTGGGTTCTTCTAGGCAGCGTCGCGAGAAGGTGCGTTCGTTGATGGATGAGGTTGCGTTGCCGCTCGAGTTGTTGGGGCGTTATCCCTCTGAATTGTCGGGTGGGCAGCGGCAGCGTGTGGCGATTGCGCGCGCTTTGGCGTTGGAGCCGGATCTGATTGTGTGTGATGAGCCGGTGTCGGCGCTCGATGTGTTGGTTCAGGACCAGATTTTGAAGTTGCTGGGACGCTTGCAGGCAGAGAAGGGGCTGTCGTATCTTTTCATTTCGCATGACCTGGCGGTGGTGCGGCTGATTTCGGACTATGTGTGTGTGATGAAGTCGGGTGAACTGGTGGAGGCTGCGTCTTCGGAGGAGATCTTCACGAACCCGCGGCACCCGTATACACGGAAACTGTTGGCGTCCATCCCCGGCAATGTACTCGGCTTTGAGGAAGACCAGGGAGCCTGACCACCCCCGTTAACCACCTTCGGCATCGCTAGTGCTGAAATTCGGCCCCGAGGGGGCCTTTTCTGCACTAGCGATGCCGAAGGTACAAAATTGTCAGTAGAAGTGGACCTTATCGACCACGTTTTTCATCTCTTCACCGGCGAGCCAGGCTTTCGCGTTCTCAATGAACAAGTTCACGACCCTCTCCGGTTCCTTGTTCGACAGCGCGGCGTTGTGCGGGGTGATCATCACTTTCTCGTGTCGCCACAGCGGGCTCTCCGGCGCCAACGGTTCCCGCTCCGTCACATCCAGCGCAGCGAAACTGATCTTCCCCCGATCAAGCACCTCAACCAAAGCTGCCTCATCGATCACCGAGCCGCGCCCCACGTTGACCACAACCGCATCGTCCTTCAACGCGTCCAAAAACTCAGTGTCCACGAGGTGGCGGGTCGCTGACGTGCCGGGTAGCGTCACAACGAGCGCGTCCACCTCGCCCAGCGCGCCGTGCAACTCATCCATCGGGATGACCCTGTCCAACCCGTCAACTGGGCGCCCTGAACGTGAAGCACCCCAGACTCGGGCGCCAACAGCAGAGAACACGGCTGCCGTGCGGGAGCCGATGCCGCCCAAACCTAGGACCAGAACGGTCATATCTGCGAGTGCACGCATCGTCCAGCGAGGCTCCGGCCAATGAGAGTTCCGTTGATCTTCCTGGATGCGGGGCAGGTCTTTCGCGCCGGCGAGGATCCCGAATAGCGCGTACTCGGTGAGGGTTTGCGCGTGGACACCAGCCGATGTGGTGGCGGTGAATGTTTCGAGGCGTTCAGGGCTGATGTTGGCGCGTTTGATTTGTGCCCCGCCGCCGGCCGCGGTGGTGTGAACCCAACGGAGTTTGTCGTTTTTCTCCACGATTTTGCCGAGGAGAGTGCCGGATTCGTCTGGTACTGCGAAGAGTGCGTCGGCAGTTGCGAGGAGCTCTTCGTAGCGTTGTTGTTGCTCTGCGGTGCGGGTGAAGTTCGGGTCACCGGGCCAGTCTCCGGGGTATCGCGCTGGCGGTTGCAGGTCAGGTGCGCTGACGATCTCGCATTCCGGAAGTTCGGTGCTGATGCGGCTGGTGAGCTCTTCGTTCAGCGGGGTTGCGATAACGATGCGGGGGCGCGTTTCCTTCTGCATGCTAGCTCCTGTGGGATGGGGTTTGGTTTGGTTGCCATCCTAGTGCGCGGGCGTGTTGAGCAGCGGTGCGGTCTGCCCCTCGTTTTAATCTTGGGCAACGTAATTGCTGAAATTAATCGTTGCGGGGTTAATAACTGCAATTTTGGTGCCGAAGGTTACATACCTGGTGCCGAAGGTTAGTTAGGGCGTGGGGGTGGGTGCGTCTTGTAGTGCTTGCCGCAGCTCGGCTGGGTAGTTGCCGGTGAGCTCTTCGACCCCTAGATCGAGTAGGTAGTGGGCGTCTTCGAGCGTGTCGACTGTCCACACACGGTGCTTCGTGCCTTGGCGTATCCATCGGCGTACATGTTCTTCATGCGCCCGGATGAACGATACTCCTGGGCCCGCCATGAGTTGAGCAGTTTCATTGAGCATTTTCATCGCAGCGTTTTGTCGCGACCTTTGTAGCTTGGTCAGTCGCTTATTTTCAATGAGCATACATACCTTTTCGGCCCCGCAGACCTCGATCATGCGCCGTACCGAGGTGGGGCTGAAGCTCATAATAGAAGCACTCACGTTGCCGAAGGTTAAAGAGGAGGGGGTGGAGCGGGCCTCCAGGATCGCCAACACCGCTTCATCGAGGGCCGGGTTGTGTGCGGGTGTGTGTTTCACTTCGATCGCTACCTCGATCGGCCGGCCAGCCGCCTCCGCGATATCGAGCAGGTCATCCAACGTCAAGAGCTGCTCGCGTACTCCCCCGTATTCGGCTGGCCAACTCGGGTTCTTCCAGCTGCTGAAGTCCATTCCGCGCAGTTGCGCCAAGCTATGCTCGCTCACCGGACCTGACCCGTTCGATGTCCGCCCGAGTTTCGCGTCGTGATGCACCACAACCTCGCCGTCGGCGGTGAGCCGCACATCGCATTCCAGCCCGTCGGCTCCGTCCTGGATTGCTTGCATGAAGGCAGCGCGAGTGTTTTCGGCATAGCGGCCTGATGATCCGCGGTGAGCAAATATGCGTGGCACGCCTTCAGCCTAGCTTCTTACGCCCTGAGCTGTTAACGATGCGGCGCAGGTGTTTAGATTGGATTGTTCATTTTCATTGAGGAGGATTCCGTGCCGTCCACCCCTGCACTCAACCAACAGCCGCCCAACCAACAGCCGCTCAATCAACAACCGGCCGACAAAGAGCCAACTAGCAAGGAACCCTCCCCGTTCCAGCTCGCTACTAGCCCTAACCTGAGTGCTCCTACCGATGAAGAGCGGCGCCAGGCTCTTCGCAAAATGAAGTTCGTCGCGACGGCACTGCTCGCAATACTGGCTGTGATTTTTGCGGTCGGTTTTGCGTTGCAGGATCGTTTTGTGTGGGCTGGTTATGTTCGTGCTGGCGCTGAGGGCGGCATGGTTGGTGCGTTGGCGGATTGGTTTGCGGTGACGGCCTTGTTTCGTAGGCCGATGGGTTTGCCGATCCCGCATACGGGTTTGATTCCTCGGAAGAAGGATCAGATTGGCGATAGTTTGGGCGCTTTTGTTCGTGAGAATTTCTTGAATGATGAGGTTCTTGAGAAGCGTTTGGCGAATCTTCGTGTTGCGCAGCCGTTGGGTGGCTGGATCGCTGATCGTGAGCGGGCTGAGCAGCTTTCGGGCGAGCTTTTGACGATCGCGTCTGGGCTGATGGAGGTTGTCGCGGATGATGATTTTCAGCGGGTCGCTGAGGGTTTGGTTCGTGAGCATGTGGTTGAGCCGCAGTGGGCTAGCACGGTTGGCATGGTTTTGGGCCGGGTTGTGGATGATCGGCAGCATGTTGCGGCGGTGGAGTCTTTGGTCGATCAAGCGGCTGGGTGGTTGCGGGAGCATCCGGAGGTTGTTCATCGGTTGGTTGCTGATCGGACGCCTGGCTGGTTGCCGTCGCGGGTGGATCGGTTGATCGGTGAGCGTTTGCATCGGGAGTTGGTCAGTGTTTTGGAGGCGGCGCGGTCTGATGCGGCTCACCCTTTGCGTGTGAGTGTGGATGGTTGGTTGGCCTCTGTTGCTGATGGTTTGCAGCGGGATGCTGTGACGCAGGAGCGTTTTGAGGCTTTGAAGGTTTCGTTGGCTTCGGATCCGCGGTTGCGTCAGGTTGCCTCCGATGTGTGGGTTCAGATGAAGCGGTCTGTGTCCGATGCTGCGGCTTCTGTTGATGCGCCGTTGCGTGAGTCTTTGACGCATGGCTTGGTTGATCTTGGCCGGCGGTTGGTTGGTGGCGATCCGTTTGCTGCGAAGGTCGATGTGTGGGCTGTTCAGGCTGCCCGGTGGGCTGCTGTGCGGTATAGGGATAAGGCTGTTGAGCTGATTACGGATACTGTGCGTGATTGGGATGCGTCTCAGGCTACGGATCGTATCGAGCTGATGGTGGGTAGGGATCTTCAGTTCATCCGGATCAACGGTACTGTCGTGGGTTCGTTGGCTGGTGTCGCTATTTTTGCGTTGGCTAGTTTGGTGAGTGCCGGGCTCTCTTAGCGTTGAGTGTGTTCTGTGGCGGGCCGGATGTGGGGTCCCTCTTGGCCGGTCATTCCACCTGGACCGACAGCGCCGCCCTAGCCGGCAGTTCCGTCTGCGAGTGAGAAGTGAATACAGATACAGCAGGGTGGGAACACGGTTTTCGTGTTCCCACCCTGTTGTTGTGCTGGCCTGCTCTAATGGGGCAGGCCGGCTGCCGGGCTAGTCGAGGCCGCCTTATTTATTGCGGCGACGCATGATGATCGTCAGCAGAATCCCCAGGAAGATGAGGCCTACGGCGATCGCGATGGCACCCGCTACTTGCGCACCGGTTGCTGCGAGGGAACCCGAGTCGGCGGAGTCCTCGCTGGCTTCGCTACCTGAATCGCCTGCTGGGTCCTCAGATGCTTCCACCGTCGGGTCCGCGCTTGATTCCTCAGATGGCTTCTCGCTTGGTTCCTCGGATGGGTTCTCAGACGGCGCTTCAGACGGCTTCTCGGAAGGTGCCTCAGAAGGGTTCTCGGAAGGCTTTTCCGATGGGTTCTCGCTCGGTTCCTCGGATGGGTTTTCCGATGGCTCCGGCGACGGCTTCTCGGTCGGCTCGTTCGTTGGCGCCTCTGTCGGTTCTGGTTCCTTTGTCGGTTCTGGCTCCGCTGTCGGTTCCGGGGTCGATGCTGGTGCCGGCATCTTGATGACAGCTTCAGCAGACGCGCTCGCGCCCGCGCCCTTCTCGCCAGCATCGGCCTTGGTTGCGCTGAACGTCGTCACGCTCTTCGCAGCGCGCGCCCCCGCCTTGTTCTTGACGGCGTCGCCGGTGATCGTTGCCTTGTTGACCAGGTCTTCCTGCTTGGCGACATCGGCTTCGGTCACGGTGTATTCAGTGATGCAGATCAGCGACTGCTTCGGCTCAAGCCGCAGCAACGCGTCCTTGACATTCACCTTCTTGCCGTCAATCTGGCATGCGAGGTCCAGCGGAGCCTTACCCTCAACCCACGTGTCAACGAGCCTGACAGGCTGAACCGCGACCTCACCGGAGTTGATACCCGTGATGGTGAACTGAGCGGTCTCACCCGCGCCGAGCTCCGCTTCGCTTACGAGCTTGCCCGTGGCAGGGTCCTTCAGGAGTTTCGTCAGCGACAGCTGAGGGGCCTTCGGTGCCTCAGTAGGCTCCGGCGAAGGCTTCCCCGTCGGTTCCTCGGTCGGCTCAGCCGTTGGCTCACCCGTCGGTTCGTCCGTAGGCTCGCTAGTCGGCTTTGCGGTCGGTTCCTCCGTCGGCTCCGTTGTCGGGGAAGGTTGCTCCGTAGGCTCTTCGGTCGGCTCAGGCACCTCAGTCGGTTCCTCCGTAGGCTCGCTAGTCGGCTCTTCAGTCGGCGAAGGTGCCTCCGTCGGCTCAGCCGTTGGCTCACCCGAAGGCTCCTCGGTCGGTTCCTCCGTCGGCCTCGGTTCCTCCGTCGGCGAAGGCTGCTCAGTCGGCGCCTCCGTCGGCGAAGGCTCCTCGGTCGGCTCCTCCGTCGGTTTAGGTTCCTTCGTCGCTGCCGGCGTGAATTCTGCGGTAGCGGTCACCGTGTCGGCTTCGACGTCGTTGTATCCGCCGCTTGCCTCTGCCGTGTTCACGATTGGCTTGCCAGCGGCAGCATCTTCCTCAGTGACAGTGATGGAACCCGTGCAGGTTGCGGTGTCTTGCGGGTCGAGGAAAATCCGCCCGTTCGCGATGCCTCGACCGTTCCATTCACACGTCAGCTCGGAGCCGCGGTCGGAAAGCATCTGGTCGTTGACCAGAACGTTTTCGACGCTACCGGTACCGGTGGAGGTCACCACGATGCTGTAAGTCACCGTATCGCCAGCGGTAAAGCCTTCGGCTGGCTCATCGAGGATGCTCTTCTCGATCTGCAAAGCGGGCAGGCCAACTGGGGAGGTCGCGGTCGCTTCATCGCTTTCGACGTCCTCGCCGGCAGGGGTCTTGCCCTTCGCGGTCGCGGTGTTGATGATCTCCGTCTTACCGTCCGCCACATCGCCGTCAGTGACGGTGTAGGTCGCGGAGCATTCAGTCTGGCCGTTCGGTGCGAGTGTGTCGTCTTCACAGACGACGTCCTCGCCCGCGTCGGCGAGCATCTGGTCATTGATTTCGATGTCGGAAACAGTCACGTTGCCGGTGTTGCGTACCGTGAACCAGTATTCGATCTCGTCGCCGACCGTGCTGTTGTCGTCACCGTATTCGCCCCACGCTTCTTTGCTTACCTCAAGCTGTGCGTCTGCGGCTGCTGGGATGACTTCCGCGGAGTCAGTTTCCTTGAGGTTTTGTGGCTCACCGGATGCTGGGCGGGTCACGGCCTCAGCAGTCACGGTGTTCTTGAGAGGCTCGCCCGCGTCAATATCTCCTTGCGTCATCCGGTATTCGGACTCACAGTTGAGGGCTTCACCGACGTTCAGCGCGAACTTCTCGTCGTCTGCGTAAACGTAGTCGCCGTCGACCTCGCAATAGAGTTCGAGCGGTTCCTTACCGTCAACCCAGGAACCGGTGAACGCGACGTCGTGAAGGTCAGCTGCACCCGTATTCTCGAGCTTGATGGTGAACTTCGCGGCATCGCCAACGTTCTTCTCAACAGACTTTTCGCCGTCGATGAGGGTCACGAGCTTCATCGACGCGTCCCCGCCTGGCTGCGGCGACGGATCTTCGGTCGGTTCAGGCTCCTCGGTCGGATCCTCAGTAGGCTCAGGCTTCTCGGTCGGCTCAGGCTTGTCAGTCGGCTCCGTCGTCGGCGAAGGCTTCTCGGTTGGTTCAGGCTTTTCGGTTGGCTCCGGCGTTGGCTCCTCGTCGGAGAGGCGGATCACTGCGCTGTCGGTGGCCCTCACGTCCAGTGTCTCCCTTGGCCTCTGTTTGCTACCGAAGTTGTCGAGGTAGTCGTAGGCGCCGCGAACACTGGCCTCGTTGGTGAGGTCTTGTTTCGCATCGACGTCAGCTTGCGTCACAACGTAGGTTGCGGAGCACTTGAAGGATTCGCCCGCCTTCATCTTGACGGTTGTCTTGGTGTTCGGGAAACCCATGTAGGTCTCGCGCAGCGCCTGACCCTTGTACTGGGTGCCATCCGCTTTATAGAACGTGCATGTGTGGGACAGCGGTTCGCGTCCGCTCATCCAGGTGTCGGTGAGGGTTACTCGATCCAGCGTCACGTTGGAGGTGTTTTCACCTTCCGTGGTGAACGTCGCTTTCTTACCGGCCTCCAGGGTCACGCTGTTGGCGCCGTTGACTTTCTTCGTCACCTTGAAACCTAGCTGAGGCTTGATGATGCCGAAGTCGATGCCCGCGTGCCCTGTGGTGCCATTGATGCCGATGGGTCCGGTGTGCCACAGGCCCTGTTCCTGTGGGACAAAGCTGCCAGCGTGGGTGAGTCCGTCGGTGGCTTCCACCGGATAGATGACGACGACGTATGTGCCGTCCGCTACGTCGTTGAAGACGTACTTTCCTGCCCTATCTGACCTCATGGAGGCTACAGCATCTTTGGGTTTAGGCACCCCGGCAGCCTTTGCCAGCGTCCGCATTTCAAACAGTGCCACCTCATAGCCGGATAGCACCTTTTCGCCCTCGTTGCGGGTCTTGTCCTGGTTGACGTCGTTATAGACGGTCCCGGTGATCTGCCGCGGCTTAGCCGCTTGCTTGCTCGTGGCAAGCACGGAGCTGTTGACGGCCTGTTCCGGGGCTGCGTGGCTGGTGACTGCGCCTGTAGCCATCGATCCGATGAGGCCGAATGAAGCGATGAGGGCTAGTACGCCCCGTGCACGTCGTTTGCGACTTGCGCTGCGTGCAGATGTGAGGTGAGGACCCCAGGTCATATGCGCTCCGCTCTAGAACTAGTTAGAGACCCCGCGCCACATAGCTATGCGTAACACCTGCGGGCGGCCGATGTCAGGCCCGCAGACGGTCTCAACCCAGGCTCCAGTACATGTTGACTAAGGCATACTGCACGTGCGGAGCCGCGAGGGCACAGTGGTGGCGCGAGATGGGTGAAATACAACACAAGATTCTACATCGACCGTGGGCCACCAGCACATCCGTGATGGAAGTTAACGGCTCACTTCTCGATCGCTTCCGGGGCCACTTCCAGTGCGTCTCGCGGCTCTGTAGCTTTCACGTCACGCGGCGTGACCGTGGGCATATCGCCGAACAGTTCGTGGGCGGCTCGCACCACGCGGCGGGCAAGAACCCGGTTCGCTACCCCGCCGAATGCCGCGCCTGCCCCGAACGGCATCGCGCGGCCCAGCGCGGACGCGGATTGTCGTTTGGCGAATTTCTTCAGGAACTTTGAATGCAGTTGCTTGCCGAGTGAGGCATATGATCCGCCCGCGCCGATCGCTGTGGCGAAGAAGGTGCGCATCCCGATTTTGCCGCCGGATGCGATAACGCCGGACATGTCTTTGAGGATCTTGATGCCCTCTTCGCCCAGCATGAGGGCCATCACGAGCTCGCCTGCCCGCTCCGGGTCATCCACGGCGACTCCGTGCAGTTCTGCCATGCCTTGCGCATAGAGCGCGGTCGCTTCCAGGTAGCCGATGGCCACACCTGCGGAGAGCCCGAGTGATGCGAGTGTGCCTAGCCCAGGCACGATGGCGGCGGCACCTCCCGCGGCACCCATGGTTGTTACGGTGCGCACATAGTTCACTTCGATGATGCGTGCGAGCTCAGCTGGGGTTGCGGTGGGGTGCTTCTTGCTCAACCGGCGGATGTAGGCGACGACTACCGGCCTCTGCCACCCAACGACGCGTTTGAGGCCTCGTTCGAAACCGTCATTGACCTTGCCGCCATCGGTCACGATGCTGCGGGCGAGCATTTCGGTTGCTTCACGCGGTAGAACTACCTCCGCGCTGCGACGTTGGCGCGCTTTACGGGCGCGGCGCGGCGTCGCTTGAGTACGGGGCGTGTTCTCAGTAGACATGTTCCCAGCCTAACGTGCTGGGCGGGGGCTCTTAGTCACGCTTGAGCGTGATGTCAGCCCACACCATGCGGCGCTCACCGCTCAGGTGATCGGTTGAGCCGTGTTCGTGGTGGTCTCCCGCATCGCTCATCGCGGTTTCAATTCCGGATTCTACGATCTTGGGACCCGCCGTGACCCCAACATAGTCGGAGCGGCTAGCCACTCCGTCCATGCGGGTCGCATACTGGGTTGCGCACATGAAGTCCATGAACGTGCGGATCTGTATCGGCAACGTGTTCTCACACTGCCCAGCAGCCATGGAGGGTTTCGCAACCTCTAGGGATTTCGAATCCATGAGCGTTTCAAGTTCGGCCGATGCGTCTTGACGCATCTGGTCTGCGTCGTTACCCAAGGATGCCTCGTCCGGACCGAGGGCGCCAAGCACAACCGCGCTAGAGGACTTATCCAAGCCGCCGTACTGCCCGGCGTCATCGGTCAGCTCCCGCAACTTAGCGTTGTCGTTGAGGTACATGCTGAGGAAACGCAACTGGTCAAGCCTGCGCACAGGGTCAGCGCCTTCGCCATTGTCCGGGGTGAGGTCTGTTGCGATCACGTGCAGGGTCTCGCCGTCAACTTTCAACGGGATGTCCCACATGCTCGTTGAGTTCAGCGGAAGAACCGACCTCACAAGCTTCGAGTACTTCTCAGTATCGAGGCTGTTGCCCGGTACGTCATCCCAGATCAGGTCATTGAACGTACGGACTTCGTCCTGATCGATGGGGTAACGCGAGTACAGGACCATCGAGCGTTGTCCCTCAAAGTCTCCTGCACCGAAAGCGTCTCCGGGGTCCCCTGTTGTGCCGTTTCCGTTGAGGTCGGCACCGGCCTGCACGCCCGCATTCGTTGTTGCGGAGTAGACGTACTTGTACTCGATCGAGGAAAGTTCCTTGGATCCTGCATCAGCACCCGCATCGGCGTTTGCTTCGGCGCCGTCGGTTTGTGCCTGGCCGAGGTACTGTTCATTGAAGATGTCAGCGACGTGGCTGTCCGTATCGATGTCAGTGACCAGGAGAACATCCGGGCGCGTCTGCTGGACGCTGCGGGCGAGCATCTGAGCGGCGGTGTCGTTACCGCCTTCGAGGCGCTCGGCGAGCGCCCCTTCTCGCTCTTCACTCAGGCCGGCGCTCACGGTAGCTACACGAAGCGATGCTTTGCCGCTGTCTTGTTTTGCGGTGTGCTGCTTTCCGGTGTGCACCATTGAGGCGTTCGCCCCAACGGTAAGCACTTCAGGTTTGAGGTTCAGCGTTGCCGCTGTTGCTTGTGGGGCGACGCCCAGCGTGATGCCGAACAGGGCCGCTGCGGCGGCCGCATAGAAACGTCGCATACTTCCACGGTAGAAGGTTTCGGCTCAGATGCAAGAAAAACTAAGACTGCACAGGGTGTTCACAGTTTGATTGTTATCGGCGTTTTGCCTTGCAATCGCGCCGATCTGGCGTGTTCAATCCCGCGCGACGTAACCTGAAGGGGTGGTTATCGGTATCTAATCGTGACCATTCCGTGACCTGAAGTCTCGTTGTTCGGAGGACTAAGCATGCACCGCTTCCGCAACAGTCGCGTCTCTGATGTGAAGATTGACTGGCCGGCACTCAAGGACATCCTGGTTGATGCCGGCTACGCCTCGCGCCCTGTGGGTGTTTTGTTCGCGGATCATTTTCACGCGAATGCCGAAAGCCTTGTCAAGCGTCTCAAGAAGGCTTCCACTCTGCGCAGTAACATCCGCACTAACACCGGCACTAACACCGGCTTGTCCCCTACGGTTCGGGTTGCGAGTAAGTCGCTGCGCATCCGTAAGGCGCTCGATGCCGCACTGCAGACTCCTGGTTTCGCTGGGATTCTGGGTTTCACGCTGGCGGAAGCCGTGTGGCTTGCCGAAAAGGGTTATCAGGACATCGTGGTTGCGTACCCGAGCGTGAATGCCGAAGCGATTGCGGCGTGGACGGCGAGCGAGGCCGCGCTGCAGCACGTGACCCTCATGGTCGATGATCCGCAGCAGCTGGAGATTATCGATCACCTCGCCCCCGGCCATCCGGACCTCAAGGTCGCTATAGAGCTCGATGCGGCTTACCGTCCCGTACGCGGCGTCATGGTGGGTGCGGCACGTTCGCCGCTATCCAGCCCGGAGGAGGTGGCCAGGCTGGCGGCCCACATCGTGGGCAGGAAGGGTTTCACGCTGGATGGGCTCATGGCCTACGAGGGGCAGATCGCAGGCGAGGCGAACGCGGGGAGCTCGCCGCGGCAAGTGATCTTGCGGCGCATCCAGACGGCTTCCGCGAAAGAGATCGCGCAACGGCGTGCTGAAACCGTCGATGCTGTCTCCGAGATCGCTCCGTTGCGTTTCGTCAACGGCGGCGGGACCGGTTCGATCGAGACCACCGGGACCGAAGCTGCCATCACGGAGGTAGCGGCAGGCTCCGGGCTCATCGGCCCCGGTCTATTCGACCACTACACCGCTTTCAAACCAGCGCCGGCCCTCGCGTTCGGGATGGATGTTGTACGCCGCCCCAACAAGAACACCGCAACAGTGCTCGGCGGGGGCTGGGTCGCCTCCGGGCCGCCCGGTCCAAGCCGGCTACCGAGGGTCGCGTGGCCACCCAACGTCACCTACCGCGCAACTGAAGGTCCCGGTGAAGTGCAGACCCCGCTCACCGGACGAGGCGCTCGCGGCCTTGCAATCGGCGATGTCGTGTGGTTTCGGCACGCGAAAGCCGGCGAAGTATCGGAACGCCTCAACAGCGTTGTAGTCATCTCAGGCTCAGAAGTCATCGACGAATGGCCCACCTACCGTGGCGAAGGGAAAGCATTCCTATGAAAACCAATCCCCACACCAAAAAGGCCGGCACCCGCGCCAGCCGGGCCAGCGCCCGCGCTTCCAACAAGACCGCCCGCGCCGTAACCCGAGGTAAAGAGTGGACCAACTGGTGCCGCCTCTACCGCAGCGAACCAGCCGAGGTTTTCACCCCGCGTGATGAAGCCGAGCTCGCGGCACTGCTGGTGCGCGCCTCAGAAGAGAAACGCACCGTCCGCCCTGTGGGTGGAAGCCACTCCTTCACCCCGCTAGCGCACACCGACGAGATCCTGCTCGACATGCGGAACTTCCACGGCCTCTACGCAGTCGACCCACTGGGCGGGACCGTAGCGCTCGGCGCCGGAACCCACTTGTGGGAGCTACCAGCCCTACTGGAACCTTATGGGCTCGCGTTAGCGAACATGGGAGACATCGACCGGCAAACCATCGGCGGCGCACTGTCAACCTCAACCCACGGCACCGGCCTCGGATTCACCGGCTACGCGGGCATGATCCGTGCACTGCGCATCGCGCTACCAACCGGGCAGATCGTCACCGCGTCCCCCACCCAAAACGCTGAGCTTTTCGAGGCCGCACGCGTGGGTCTCGGCGCGCTCGGCGTCATCATCCACGCAACCCTCGCCGTCGTGCCCGCGTTCATCCTGCATGCAGAGGAACGGCCCGTGCCGCTGGCCGACACGCTCGAGAACTTCGTTGAGCTCTCCCGCGAACGCGACCACGTCGAGTTCTACTGGTTTCAGCACACTGACGTCGTGGCCCGCAAAATCAACCGCCGCTCCCCCGGCCTCGAAGGCGATAAACCGCTGTCTTCGTTCAAACACTGGCTCGGGGACGAACTGCTCAACAACGGCGGGCACCGCGCCATCTGCGAGCTCGGCAGGTTCGCGCCGAAAACCGTTCCGGCGCTCAATAAACTCGCGGCACGCACGATGGGCAACCGCAGTTTCGCTGACACCTCCCATAAGGTCTTTGTCTCGCCACGGCGCACACGGTTCCGCGAAATGGAATACGCAATCGACATTGCCGACTATCACGAGGTTTTCAGCGAAGTGGTCCGCGCCGTCAACGCGTTCCCGGAAGGGATCACATTCCCGCTGGAAGTCCGGACTGCCAAAGGCGATGACGTGTGGCTTTCAACCGCTCACGGCCGCGACTCCGTCTACATCGCGGTTCACCGCTTCTACCGCGAAGACCACAGAAAATACTTCGCCGTGCTCGAAGACATCTTCAAAGCCGCCGGCGGGCGCCCCCACTGGGGCAAACTCCACACCCTCGGGCCAGAGGACCTCCACGAGCGCTACCCACATTTCGGCGACTGGCTCACCGTCCGCAAACAAGTAGACCCCAACGGGGTGCTCCTCAACAGCCACTTGTCCACGATGCTCGGGGTGTGAACGTGCTCAGGGTGTGAACACACGCGAGCTTCAAAAACACATCAGCCTCGGAGCTGACGCATCGACGGCGTACCGTCTGCTCAGTTCCGAGGCTGATCTTTGTGTGGGCCCACCGGGGATCGAACCCGGGACCAACGGATTAAAAGTCCGGTGCTCTGCCAGCTGAGCTATAGGCCCCAGCTCCCTATCGTAAACGACACCACCGCAGTTTCCCTAACCCGCCCGTCACGATCGCTGCCTCCTGCCCCCGCCACCGGCACCAACCCGGCCGCGATCGCGCGTGTTCCTACACTGGAGGGGATGAGTTTTTCGGCGCGCACCCACCACAAGCCAGCCGTGATGCCTCCCGAGCTGTTGGATCGTGAGGCGCCCGGCTCGGATCCGGCACATCATTCCGAGGCGGCACACCTGACTGCCCACGCTATCGTGCATCAGGGCCGTTCGGGGGTTGAGCCGGAGGTTCTGGACCGCCTCATCAAGCTCGCGGACTCGGATGGTCTGCTTGAGCTCGCCGAACTGTGGTCGGCCTCCCCTGCCGTTTCGCTGCCGGGTACGTTGTGGCGGCTGTATGTGCTGCGCCGGGCTGTCATGAACGATGCGCACCGCTGGTCCGCGCTGTTCCGCGCCGGTATGTCTGTGGATGACGTCACGGTTGTGGTTGCCGGGGTCGCGGACCCGCCGGGGCCTACCGAGGTGGTCGAGGTCACCACCGCGATCCTCACGGGCGCCTATACGGGAGACTTCGCCGTCGCGCTCGAGCGCGCCGCCGCGTTCTGCCGGCTCGTCGCCGCCGGGCAGGCAGCCCACGCCGACAGCGCCGAGGCGCACGCAACACAGCATGCCCGCGCACTCACTGAAAGTTCGCGACGCTTAGCTTCCACCGCGTCGGACCTCGTCGCCTCAGCTGAAATGTGGCGCCGCAACCAACTCGAATAGCCCCGCCGCGGCCACACCAACCTGGCGCAAGGACTACCGGTATCCCCGCAGCGCTTGACGAGCACCCGGCCCCGTCTGCCACACTGGAGGGGACACCGGGCCGCAGGAGGCCCCGGGCTCCAAATATCTGCCGCTTCGAGCGGCCTTCCGCCGAGAGGCGCCCCCGGCCCGGTGTCTTTCAAATCCTGGCTTCTGTCAACGTCCGGGATCTTTGTCGCCGCACATTAGTTCGCGCATCGCTGCCTGCGCAGATCCCCCGCCGCTCAACGCGTTTGTCTGTTAACCTTCACTCATTAGACTGCCAGCTGTAACGTCCCCTTTGAGAATGAGGTTTCCGTGCGTTTGCGGCTGTTTCCTTCTGAGGCTCGAAGCCTCAAGTTGCTGGCCGGCATGTCTGAGCTGTTATACGAGGCCATCGGTTCGGCCGCCCAACTCATCTCTGCGCCTGCAACGGAACGGACCGCTTTGCGTGAAGCGATCAAGGAAAACCTGAACGAGGTTGATGACAAAACCTATACATTGCTCACGCATTTGCGTACCTCGTTCATCAACCCGTTGCCTCGGGAAGACCTGTTCACGTTCTCTCGCCACCTTCGCGCATCCATCGGTGCTGTCTCTAATGCGGCGGGCCTCATCCCGGATGCGATCCCGATGCGTTCAACGTCGCTGCCTGAGCTTCTTGAGCTTCTGGGCCAGCAAGCCAAAGTGTTACGGAAAGTTTTCGCGCATCTGGCGCAGCTGGACAACGTCGAAGACGATTGGCTGGACCTCATGGGGCTCACGACCCGCGGCCGCCACACGATCCGTACCTGGAAACTCGAAATCAGCGAAACCACTCGCGTACAGACCGCTTTGTCTCAAACCATGTTGCTCGATGACGTGCGTGAAGCCCAGTACGAACTGATTCAGGCGATGAACCATCTTGGGACCATCCTGGTCAAGGAATCGTAAATGGGTTTCCTTTTGGTGTGTGCGTGCCTGCTGTGGGCTTTGGTCACGTTCCTCAACGGTTTCCATGACGCGTCCAACGCTGTTGCGACCTCGGTGCGTACACGTGCTTTGACCCCTGGTATCGCAACGATTGTTGTGGCCGGTTTCGCTGCGGCCGGCACGTTTCTCTCGACGGGGCTGGGGATCGCGTTTCAAGACCAATTCGAGCTGGCTTTGGCGCCCGGTCCTGCGGGCCTCGTGATGGCGATGGCGGCGCTGGCATCGGCGGCTATGTGGGCTTTGTTCACGTGGTGGCGTGGACAACCGACCTCCCAAACCCACGGGATGTACGGCGGGCTTGTAGGCGCCTTGGTAGCGGCGATAACGATGGGCCACATGGAGAACACGGGCGTGTGGCTGACCTTGTTGTTGGCGATCCTTATTCCGCTTGCGGTCACGGTGCTTGTTGCGCCACTGTTGTCGATACTGATCATGATCCCGGCGGCGTGGCTCATGCGGTATCAGACACCGAAATCTGCTGACCGGATTGGCCGGGTTTCCCAGGCGATCGCGACCGCTGCGGTGGCGTTCGCTCACGGGCTGCAGGACGGCCAGCGTTTGGCTGTCTTCCTGCTTGTTATGACCGCTACCGCCGGATTAGATTTCGATTACGGTGACATGCATGGTTTCGAGATCATCACCGCGGTGATCCTGGGTGCGGGAATGCTTGTGGGAGGTTGGCGCATAACCTATACCCTCTCAACGCGGCTCGTGCAGCTGGACCCGTTGCGGGCAGGCATGGCGAAAGTTTCTTCTTCCCTGCTCGTGTTCTTCGGTTCGATCGCCTTCCACTTACCGATCTCTTCAACCCAGTCCGTCACAACTTCGCTACTCGGTGCCGGCCTCACACAACGTCACATGACCGTGAATCAGCGCCGCGCCGTTGAAGTCGCGGCTTACTGGCTCATGACACCGGTGGTGACCTTCCTCGTCAGCGCCGTCCTGTACCTCGCCGCGTCCCCACTCATCGGGTAGCGCACCGCTGCCCCGCCTTGCGCAGCGGCCAGCCTGCGCCGCGGCCAACCCGTCCAGCACCCAGCCAGCACATCTTCCGCTTAAACAGCGATGGTGGCGCCCGCTGTCTGCAGGCGCCACCATCGTGGTGTGGCTATTGTTTCGCCGCCGCTACTGCACGCTCGTAGCTCCGCGGCGTGGTTTAGCCGAAGCGGCCGGACACGTAATCCTCGGTGTCTTTCTGCTGTGGGTTGTTGAAGATCGTCGAGGTGTCGTTGTATTCGATGAGCTCGCCTGGCTTGCCGGTGCCTGCGATGTTGAAGAACGCGGTCTTGTCAGAGACGCGGGCTGCCTGCTGCATGTTGTGGGTCACGATCACCACGGTGAAGGTGTCCTTGAGCTCGTTGATGAGGTCCTCGACGGCGAGCGTGGAGATCGGGTCGAGCGCGGAGCACGGCTCGTCCATCAGGATCACGGACGGCTGGACTGCGATAGTGCGGGCGATGCACAGACGCTGCTGCTGACCACCGGAGAGACCGGAACCTGGCTTATCCAGGCGGTCCTTGACCTCGTTCCACAGGTTCGCGCCGCGCAGCGACTTCTCGACAATCTCCTCACGGTCGGAGGAAGAGAGGCGCTTGCCGTTGAGTTTGAACCCGGCGAGGACGTTGTCCTGGATGGACATGGTCGGGAACGGGTTGGGGCGCTGGAAAACCATGCCGACCTCGGTGCGGACACGCACTGGGTCAACACCTGAACCGTAGATGTTGTCGCCATCGAGTAGCACCTTGCCCTTGACGTGTGCACCCGGGATGACCTCGTGCATACGGTTCAAAGTCCGTAGGAAGGTGGTTTTACCGCAACCGGATGGGCCGATGAACGCGGTAACGGAACAAGGGTCAATCGTCATGTTGACGTCTTTTACCGCGTGCGTGCTGCCGTAGTAGACGTTGAGGTCTGAGACGTCGATGCGCTTTGCCATAGTTTTTATTTCCTTCACTTTGACCTGGTGGTCAGTGGTTGGTGTGACCTGTGGTCAGTGGTCTATGAGAGCTCGTGTGTGGGGTGGCTGGCGTGTTCCGTACCACCCGGTTCCTTTAGCGGCCGGCCTGCTTCGGTGCGAACATCTTAGCGATGATGCGTGCCAGCAGGTTCAGCAGCATCACGATGATGATCAGGACAAGCGCTGCACCCCATGCGCGTAGGGTCGATGCGTCTTGCGCGGCTGGTGCTGCCGGGTAGTTCAGCTGGCGGTAGATGAAGACCGGTAGCGCCATCATCCAGTCCTTGAACAGGTTGAAGTTCACGACTGATGCGGTACCTGCGGTCACCAGGATCGGTGCGGTTTCACCGATGACGCGTGCGATAGCGATGGTGACGCCGGATGCGATACCGGATAGCGCGGTTGGGAGGACAACCTTCATGATGGTGCGCCACTTGCGTACGCCGAGTGCCGCTGACGCTTCGCGCAGCTCGTTCGGGACAACGCGCAGCATTTCTTCGGTTGAGCGGACCACAACCGGGATCATGAGCACTGACAAACCGATCGCTGCAGAGAAACCGATCAGCTGGGAGCCTGGCCGCATCTGGAACAGGTCGAGCATCACGTAGGCGGAGATACCGGCCGCGAACAGACCCGCGACGATTGATGGGATACCGGTCATGACGTCAACGAAGAAGCGGATGACCTTAGAGAGCCAGTTGTCGCGTGCGTATTCGACGAGGTAGATCGAGGTCAGCAGACCGATCGGCACGGAGATCACGGTGGCTGCGAGGGTGATGAGCAACGTACCGATGAGTGCGTGCTTGATACCGCCGATGAGCGGGCCGCCTTCGCGGGCGTGCTGGATGTCGGCGATCGCGATCTGTCCTTGCATGTCGGATGCGAAGAACCCTGGCGCGACGATCGCTTTGGAGCCGTTGGCGACAACGGTCCAGATGACTGAGACGAGTGGGACCAGCGCGATGAGGAACGCGCCGACGATGAGGTTGCGGGCTAGCGTGTTGGCCGCTTGGCGGCGGTTGGCTACCAGCAGGGTTGCAACGTAGTCGACGATCAGGAAGATGATCGCGGAGACGCAGAGCCAGCCTGCGATGTTGAAGCCGATGAGCGCTACGATGGCGGCGCCGAGGATCAGCGAGATGACGCCGATGAGTGGCTCGCCCCATCGTGGCATTTGTCCGGAGGTGAGGCGGCTACGGCCGTGGCGACGTTCCCCCTCTGGTGTGGTTTTGGTGCGCTGTTCGGTCGCGTTCACTGGTTTTACCTCAGACTTTTGGGAGCTGTGTTCGTGATTCGGGCGGGTCATGTTAGTTAGCTCCGTCGAATTCTTTGTGACGGGACACGATCCACCGTGCGATCAGGTTCACGATGAGGGTGATGATGAAGAGGACCAGGCCGGCCGCGATGAGTTCGTTGGCGCGTAGGCCGGAGGACTCTGGGAAGTGCAGGGCGATGTCTGCCGGGATGGTGGAGTTACCGGAACCGATGAGGTTGATGGTAAGGCCACCTGCGGAGAGCACCATTGCGACTGCCATGGTTTCGCCGAGGGCGCGGCCGAGGCCGAGCATGATTGCGGAGACGACGCCGGCGCGGGCGAATGGGAAGACTGCCATGCGGATCATTTCCCAACGGGTTGCGCCGAGTGCCAGCGCTGCTTCTTCGTGAAGTTTAGGGGTTTGGACGAAGATTTCGCGGGAGAGCGCGGTGATGATCGGCAGGATCATCACCGCGAGCACGACCGATGCGGTCATGAGTGTTCGGCCGGTCTGGGATGGGTCACCGAAGATCGGGATGAATCCGAGGTTGTCGTGCAGCCAGTTGAAGATCCCGACCATCGCTGGGCCGAGCACGGCCATGCCCCATGCACCGTAGACGACCGATGGGATCGCTGCGAGAAGGTCGATCACATAGCCGACCGTTTTCGCCATGCGGCGGGGCGCGAAGTGGGAAATGAACAATGCAACACCAACTGCGACTGGTGTTGCTAGGAGCAATGCGATGCCGGCGGCGATGAGGGTACCGATCGCTAGCGGCAGGACGTAGTTGAGGAAGCCCTTGCCGCCTGTGATGTCTGCTGGGTCTGCAGTCAGCGCCGGAATGGACTGGGTGACCAGGAAGACCGAGACGAAGACGAGGATGACAAGGATGATGATGCCGGCTACCAAGGCGGTGCCGGAGAATACTTTGTCTCCGACTCGGCCTTTCGCCTTTTCATCGAGCGGGCCACTCTTTGGTGCCAGCGATGGGGAAGTCACGAGATTGCTCCTGTGCGGGTGAATCCAGTGGGATGTGGGGGCTTAGATGCGTGGTCGGGCGGCCGGCATTCAAGCCGGCCGCCCGTCACAGGTATGCGTTACTCGGCGACCTTGATGGCGTCGATTGCCTTTTCGGCGTCCTTACGCATTGCTTCGGTCATTGGTGCGGAGCCAGCAGCTGCCTGGGCAGCGTTCTGGCCGTCTTCGCTGACCACGTAGTGGCCCCATGCCTGGACCATGTCCACGGTCGACTGATCCTTATAGGTGGAGCAGTAGATGTGGTAGGAGACGAGGACGAGTGGGTAGGTGCCCTCTTCGGTGGAGGTGCGGTTGATGCGCACAGCCATGTCGTTCTCGTTCTTGCTTTCAACGCGGTCCGAGATTTCAACAGACTTAGCTGCTGCTTCTTCCTCTGGGGCCTGGAAGTTCTCGCCGACCTTGATCTTCGCAAGGGTCAGGTCGCCAGCTGCGGATTTGTCGGCGTAGCCGATAGCGCCGTTGCTCTTCTGGACAACACCAACCAGTGCGGAGGTGCCCTGTGCCGCTTCGCCGCCGAGGTCGGATGGCCACTCTTCGACGTTACCTGCTGGCCAAGCGTCCTTAGCGTTCTCAGCGAGGTAATCGGTGAAGTTGTCGGTGGTACCGGACTTGTCAGCGCGGTGCACTGGGATGATCTTGGTGTCTGGAAGGTCAACACCCTCGTTGAGTGCGGCGATCGCTGGGTCGTTCCAGGTGGTGATGTCCTCAGCGAAGATCTTCGCCAGCGTCTCGGCATCGAGGTTGATCTCGTCAACGCCCTCGAGGTTCACGACGATCGCGATTGGGGAAATGTATGCAGGGATGTTGATTGCGCCCTCTGGGCCGCACATCTTCTCTGCGTCAGCAACTTCTTCTTCCTTGATGGAAGCGTCGGAGCCTGCGAAGGAAGCCTGGCCGGAGAGGAATGCCTTACGGCCAGCACCGGAACCAGCTGGGTTGTACTGGACGTTGAGGTCCTTCTGGGATTCCTTCAGACCAGCGGTCCATGCGCCAATAGCGGATTCCTGCGAGGAAGCGCCAGCACCGGAAAGGGTGCCGGAAACCTGCTTGGCGTCGCCGTTGCCGGAGTCTTTGTCCGAGGAGCCGGAAGTGTTGTTTGCCTGGCCACATGCGGTGAGGCCCAGGGCCGCGATGGACAGGATTGCAGCCGTACGGCCGAAGTGCTTAATCTGCACGGTCTTTCTCTTTCATTCCTGGGGAGGCGAGTGCCGCGGTTTTGCGGCGACGCTCTAGACGCTAACCACGCAAGGTAACGGAACCTGTGGCCTTATGTGAACAACAGGTGAACTATTTGGGGTGGTGTAAGAATGGAGGATAGATATTGATCACATTGGGTGTAAGGAGGTGCGCGGGATGAGCACACGCAGCAAGCGGAAGCTACCCCGCGCATCGAGCGCAGCCATGCGCCACCTCAAGGCCCGCCTCAAAGGTGGCCTCCGCCGGGTACAGATCTCCATGACCCGGATCATCTTCGCGACAGTCGGGTCAGTGTTCTCTTTCTGGTTCGCAGAAAAAGTGCTCGGCCACCAACAACCGATCTTCGCCGCAACCAGCGCCCTCATCGTGCTCGGCTTCGCGACATCGTCCCACTTGCGCAGAACCCTTGAGGTCGCGCTCGGGTGCACGCTCGGCATCGTGTTAGGCGACGTGCTGATGACGCTGTTGGGCAGGGGCGTATGGCAGGCCGCGATCGTCGTGTTCCTCTCCCTCGTGCTTGCACGCTTCCTTGACCCCGGCGTGATCTTCGCAACCCAACTCGGCGTCCAATCCCTGCTGGTTGTGCTGCTACCCATCCCCTACGGCGGCCCGTTCACCAGATCCATCGACGCGATCATCGGCGGCACCGTGGGCCTACTCTTGATGCTGATGTGGCCACGCGACCCACGGCGAGCGCCAGCGGCGAAACTTTCGGGCCTGCTGCGGGAGGTCAGTCAGTGTTTCCGTGAGTTGGGTGAAGCGCTTGAGCGTTCAGATTCGCAGGCCGCGTGGCACACGCTGGTGCGGGTGCGTAACGCTAGCACGCTGGTTGATCAGGCGCGGCAAGAGATCAAGACCTCCAACGATTACGCGAAGTTGAGTGTTTTGGGGCGGCGGCACCGTCATGAGTTGAGTGATCAGGAGCAGCTTTTGGAGGTTGCTGACCTGATTCTGCGTGGGCTCAACGTGGTGGCTCGGCGTGCCGCGGGGCTTTTGAACACCTTGGCGCCCGATGCGGAACAACGGGAACGCTTACACACTCTGTTTGAGGGGTTCGCTGATGCGATGAACGCTTTGGCGAACTCGGCAGCGGAGACCTCAACGGGGTCTGCGAACATGATGCGGCGCCGTGCCCGCTCGATCATGGAGGAGGTCGTGGGCGACTTGGATGCGGCCTCGTGGCGTGCCGAGACCATGCAGTTGACCACGCTGATTATGCTGTTGCGGCCTACTGCCGTGGATATTCTGCACGCAACCGGAGTCCCGCGCGACGCCGCATCGGAATACCTGCCCCGCATCTAGCGTGCGTTGTTGCGGCGGGGTTGCTGCTGTGGCGGGATGCTTTGGCGGAGCGGGCCTGCGTGAACAAAGTGTCAGGGTATCTGCGTAGGGTTGGGGCATGAGTTCTTCTGGGAAAAAGGCGTCCCGAAAGTCGAGTGAGTTTCGGTGCCAGGAGTGCGGGTGGGCGACCATCAAGTGGGTTGGTCGTTGCCCTGAGTGCGGGACGTGGGGATCTGTTGAAGAAGTTGGCCCTGAGCTGGGTCAGCTGACTCAGGTGCGTTCAGCGGCTAAGCCGGCTCAGAAAATCGCTGACATCGATTCGCAGCCGGCGGTGCATCGGGCTACTGGCGTGGGTGAATTCGACCGGGTCTTAGGTGGAGGCTTGGTTCCAGGCGCGGTGATTCTGCTCGCCGGGGAGCCTGGCGTGGGTAAGTCGACCCTGTTGATCGATGCGGCGGCACGGTCTGCCCGTTCTGGTTTGAAGGTCCTCTATATCTCGGGTGAAGAGTCCGCCGCGCAAGTGAAGTTGAGGGCTGAGCGTATCGGAGCCATCTCGGATGATCTGTATCTAACCTCGGAAACAGACCTGGGGACCGCGTTGGGCCAGGTTGAACAGATTGAGCCGGACTTGTTGATCGTGGATTCGGTTCAAACCCTGGCATCTGCCGAGGTTTCCGGTTCAGCGGGCGGGGTCTCACAGGTGCGTGAAGTCGCGTCCGCGTTGATCGGTACCGCTAAAACTAAAGGCATCACCACAATCGTTGTGGGGCACGTGACCAAGGAAGGCACCATCGCCGGGCCGCGTCTACTTGAGCACCTGGTGGATGTGGTGTGTCAGTTTGAAGGCGAGAAACACTCACGCCTGCGGCTTCTACGCGCGGTCAAGAACAGGTACGGCCCCACCGATGAGGTCGGCTGCTTCGACCTGACTGACTCCGGTATCGAGGGGCTAGCCGATCCGTCCGGGCTGTTTCGTACACGCACCATCCAACCCGTTGCCGGCACGTGCCTCACCGTGACCGTTGAAGGCCGCCGCCCACTCATCGCTGAAGTCCAGGCGCTAGTGACGGCGGCGACCACGCCGTCACCGCGTCGTAGTACAACCGGCCTCGATTCTTCCCGGGTTTCGATGCTGCTAGCTATCTTGGAATCCCGAGCAGGGCTCGCCTTAGGCCAGACAGATTGCTTCGTAGCAACCGTGGGCGGTGTCCGGTTGACTGAGCCCGCGATCGACCTTGCGGCGTGCCTCGCCGTGGCCTCGGCGGTAGCGAACCACCCTCTGGACCAACGCATGATCGTGTTCGGTGAAGTCGGTCTTGCAGGCGAGGTGCGTGCGGTACAGGATGTTAACCGGCGCATCGCTGAAGCGCACCGTTTGGGGTATCAGCGAGCGATCGTCCCCACCTCCCCCAACGGGCCCGGGAAAATCCCTGACGGAATGGAAGTCAGGACCGTAACGAGCCTCGCGGAAGCTCTACATTTAGCAGGTTTCACACCGGCCGGCTCATCCTAAATGAGGCCCCATCCGCCGGCGAGCGCTTCTAGAATAAAGATGAATGTTCGTGCGCGCTCCGCTGGCTCGGGGCTGCGCATCGCGATGTGAAAGGTACCCAACCCACGTGACGCCTCGTTATTCAGAACATGTGCGAGCCGAGCACTACCGGGCCGATGACCTTCGGCCTGAGCAGGCTGAGGCTCTGCGGCAGACGATGATCAGGCTCGCGCCCGGCACTGAGTTGCGCGACGGGCTTGAACGGATTGTGCGCGGTCGCACCGGCGCGCTCATCGTGCTGGGTTTCGACCGCGGGCTTGAGCAACTGATCACTGGCGGGTTCCCGATCGATATTGAGTTCTCTCCGACTAGGCTGCGGGAGCTTGCCAAGATGGATGGCGCGATCATCGTCTCCCGGGATGTCACCCGCATCTTGCATGCCGGAATCCACCTGGTTCCTGACCCGACTATTCCCGCGACGGAGACCGGAACCCGACACCGCACGGCAGAGCAGACTTCGGTTCAGACCGGCTATCCGGTGATCGCGGTATCGCAGTCGATGAACACCATCACCATCTATGTTGATGGGCAGCGTCACCAGCTTGAGGGTTCTGAGACGATTCTTGCGCGGGCAACGCAGGCGCTTTCGACCCTGGAGCGGTATAAGGCACGCCTGGTTGAGGTGACGAACGCGTTATCGAATCAGGAGATCGAGAACGTTGTCACGGTGCGCGATGTCGCGATGGTGCTCCAGCGGCTTGAGATGGTGCGCCGTATTTCAGAGGAGATCCGTGACGACATCCTTGAACTGGGTGTTAACGGGCGGCTCGTTGATTTGCACCTTGAAGAGCTCAGCACGGGCGCTGGGCCGTCGCTTTCGGTTGTTTTGCGGGACTACGCGAACGCGGCACGCCGTGCCGGTATCGGTGAGACGCTTGTGGACATCAACCAGGTAGAGCAACAACTTGCTGCCATGGACTCTCCACACCTGGTGGACCTTGGGCAGATCGCGATGCTTTTGGGTTTCCCGGAGGGCGCCTCGGATCTTGACCGTCATGTTGAACCGCGCGGTTTCCGGCTGCTGTCCGGTATTACTTCGCTGCCTCAGCATCTTGTGGAGCGGGTGGTTCAGCGTTTCGATGGCCTGCAGGAGCTCATGGCCGCGAACGTCGATGAGCTACAAGAGATTGAAGGGGTCGGCGAAAGCCGCGCCCGCAGCGTACGCGAGGGGCTCAGCCGTTTCGCTGAAGACAGTCTGTTGGAGCGCTACCGCTGACCCTGCCGGCAGGTGGGGGCTGGCGCGGTGGCTACTTCAGCAGGAACGCGGCCGGTTCGGATTCGTTGGAGCCTAGGCTGACTTTGAGTTTGTAGGTACCTGGTAGCGGTTTTGCGGAAATCGGTTGACATTCCGGCAGGGACCGTTCTCTGTTCCACGTGAAACGGGCGTTTTCCTCTTTGCCTTTTTCAAGCTTGAGCTTGATGTCTTCTGCGTCTTTTTGGCAGTCGCGGGTCGAATAGATCCGGTCGGAGCCGGAGGTCACTACGAACTCTTGTTGGCTGGTGCCGACGTTCATGGTGCAGGGGACGTCACCGGTGTTTTTGATTTTGAGGATCAGTACGGGGTTTTCACCCGCGCCATAGGATTTCTTGTCGGTTGCTGCGCTGACTTTGATGTCGCCGTCCGCGCATTCTTGACTGCCGTCGGGCCGAGGGCTGGGCCGCCCCTCCCCCTCTTTCTCATCTTTAGCATCACCAGTGCTCTTATTATCTTCGGCATCACCAGTGTTCTTATCTTTAGCATCGCCAGTGCTGCTATTTTCTTCGCCCGACTGTTTCGAGCCTTCCGCGGCTTGCTGCTGCTGGCTTTGTTCTTGCGCTTGGGTTTTGCCTCCACCGAAGACTCCGGAAACCCATTTAACGACACTCACGATGCCCAAGGTTATTAAAGTGAGGAGGATCAGCAGAATAATCAGTGCCACAATACGGCGACGTCGATACGTGGCTGCAGACGGTTTCTGGTTCTCGGTGGCCATGCCTCCAGGATAATCGGCTAACCATCCCTGACGAGCTAGCCGCCGTATGATGACACACGTGTCCATCCAGAACCCAGTCCCCACAACGCCCTCCGCCAGCGTGGTCCGCGCACGCGTCAACGAATGGTTCCAAGCCCACGGCCGTGACCTTCCGTGGCGCCGTCCTGAGGCGAGCCCCTGGAGCATCCTCGTTTCGGAGATCATGTTGCAGCAGACCCCGGTGGTGCGGGTTCAGCCGGTGTGGGAGGAGTGGATGCGACGCTGGCCTACCCCGCATGATCTCGCGGCTGAGCCCGCCGGTGAGGTCCTGCGCGCTTGGGGTCGCTTAGGCTATCCGCGCCGTGCGTTGCGTTTACATGCTTGTGCACAGGCGATCGTCACGGAGCACGCTGGCGTGGTTCCCCGCGATCTTCCGACCCTGCTTTCTCTGCCCGGTATCGGCGAGTACACGGCCGCGGCGGTCGCGTGTTTCGCATACCAGGTCCCGGCGACCGTGGTTGATACGAATATTCGCCGGGTTGTGGGTCGCGCTTTTCACGCTAAGGCGCTGCCGGGGCCTTCGATGACTCGGGCGCAGTATCGTGAGGCTCAAGCATTGATGCCGGCTCACCCGAATGAGGCGGGGGATGCGGCGGATGCGTCGTTCACGTCTGCGGAGGTCGCTGAGGCGAATACGTGGAATGCGGCCTCGATGGAGTTGGGTGCGCTGGTGTGCACGGCCCGGGATCCGCGGTGTGGTGAGTGCCCCGTGGAGTCTGTGTGTGCGTGGGTTGCTGCAGGGAAGCCGGCAGCGGATTACGTTCCGCGTGGGCAGGCGTGGCATGGGACGGACCGACAGGTGCGTGGCCGGATGATGGCGGTTTTACGGGAGTCCGATGGCCCGGTTCCGTACGGTGTGCTCGTTACGCGTGATGGTGCGGAAGGGGCCGCGCAGGAAGTCGCGGAGGCGCATTTGCGTTCTGCTTTGGCTCAGTTAGCTTTGCTTGGTGCCGACGATGCGCAGCGGGCTTCGTGCGCCCGCGGACTTATTGAGGATGGGCTGGCGGTGCTGACTACTTACGGTGAGGTGTCACTTCCCGGCTAGGTGGCTTCCGGCGGCGACCGCTGAGAGCGTGGATATATGCCCCGCACCCCTCAATTCCGGCACCGCTCAACTCCAGCTCAATTCCCGCGCAGCTCAGCCCTGACGCACCTTAATTTTGGCTCATGAGCGGGGTGATTCGTTCTTCGACGTCTTTGAGCGAGGTGATCATGCGGGTGTTGCCGAGGGTGTTTTGTTTGACGCGTGCGAGGTCTAGGAACTCGGCGACGCCGTCGTCGGGTGAGCGCAGGAGTTCTTGGAACACCTCGGGGGCTACGGCGTCTTGTTGGTCCATAACTTCGAATCCGTGTTTTTTGAAGAAATCGACTTCGAATGTGAGGCAGAAGACCCGGTGGATGCCGAGGTCTCTGGCGTCTTGGAGTAGGTGTTCCAGCAGCATTGCGCCGCATCCGCGTCCGGCGGCGTCTGGGTGGACGGCGAGTGTTCGGATTTCGCCGATGTCTTCCCACATGACGTGGAAGGCTCCGCAACCGATGATGCGCCCGTCGGCGTCTTCGGCGACCCTGAATTCTTGTAAGGATTCGTAGTAGGCGACGGCTTCTTTTTCCAGCAGGATCCGCTGTTCGGCGTATGGGCGTACGAGGTCTCGGATGAATTTCACGTCTTGTGAGCGCGCTGGCCGGACGGTGATCGCGTTGGGGTTGTGTGTTGCTGGGGTTGCCATGGTGTCCATCGTAGTTTGGTGGCCTCAATATAAAGGCCTGTTAAGGCTGCGCTCAGTTATGACTGGGCCGTATTATGACTAGGCCCTGTTAAGACTATGCCCTGTTAACTGACTGAGCTGTGCCCCCTTCCCTCACGGGACGCGGGGCACAGCTCACTCATGCGTTCGATGCGCTAGGTGCCTGGCCTGTAGGCGTGGCGGCCGGTGCCTGCCTCACCGGAGCCTGACTCGCCGGTGCCATCCTCACCCTGGCCATTTGCGCCGGCGCCTGACTCGCCAGTACCCGAGCCTGACTCGCCTGAACCCGAACCTGTCTCGTCCGAACCTGAACCGGTCTCTTCCGAGCCGGTTGGTTCGGTGGAGCCGGCGAGGATCGCGGCTGGGGTTGGTTTGCCTTCGAGCTGGTCTGGCCCGTCGACTGCGGTGAAGGTCAGCTTGCGAGCGTCGTCTTCGCCTTCGACGTCTACAACAACGGTCTGGCCTGGCAGCAGGTCTCCGAAGAGGATCTTCTCGGACAGTGGGTCTTCGACGTCGCGTTGGATGGTGCGACGTAGTGGGCGGGCGCCCATCGCTGGGTCGAAGCCGCGGTCTGCGAGCAGGTCGCGTGCAGGTTGCGTGACGGACAGCGAGATCGAACGTTCGACGAGCCGTTCGGCAAGCCGGTTGGTGAACAGGTCCACGATCTGGACGATCTCGCTGTGCTGCAGCTGCGGGAAGACTACGATGTCGTCAACACGGTTGAGGAACTCTGGCCGGAAGTGCTGGCGTAGCTCTTCCTGGACTTTGGCCTGCATGCGTTCGTAACCGGTTTGGACGTCGGTGGTGGATTGGAAGCCGGTCATCACGCCCTTGGAGATGTCCCGGGTACCGAGGTTGGTGGTCATGATGATGATCGTGTTCTTGAAGTCGACCACGCGGCCTTGCGAATCGGTCAGGCGGCCGTCTTCGAGGATCTGCAGTAGCGAGTTGAACAGATCAGCGTGGGCCTTTTCAACCTCGTCGAACAGCACGATCGAGAACGGGCGGCGGCGTACCTTTTCGGTCAGCTGACCGCCTTCTTCGTACCCGACGTAGCCCGGAGGCGCACCGAACAGGCGGGAAACGGTGTGCTTCTCTGCGTATTCGGACATGTCGAGGGTGATGAGGGCGTCCTCGTCACCGAACATGAACTCGGCGAGCGCTTTAGCGAGCTCGGTCTTACCTACACCGGTTGGGCCTGCGAAGATGAACGAGCCGCCTGGACGGTTCGGGTCTTTGAGGCCGGCGCGTGTGCGGCGGATCGAGCGGGCGATCGACTTGATCGCTTCGTCCTGGCCGATGACGCGCTTGTGCAGTTCCTCTTCCATGTTGAGTAGTCGCGTGGACTCTTCTTCGGTGAGTTGCACAACCGGGATGCCGGTCGAGGAAGCCAAGACTTCGGCGATGACCTCTGGGGTGACCTCAGAGATTTCGTCGAGGTCGCCGTTCTTCCATGCGGCTTCCTTTTCTTGGCGCTCGGTGATCAGGCGCTGCTCTTCGTCGCGGAGCTTGGCCGCTCCTTCGAAGTCTTGGGCGTCGATCGCGGATTCTTTTTCGCGACGGATTTCCGCGATTTTCTGGTCCATCTCTTTGAGCTCTGGCGGGGCGGTCATGCGCTGGATGCGCAGGCGGGCGCCGGCTTCGTCGATGAGGTCGACGGCCTTGTCCGGCAGGAAGCGGTCGGAGATGTAGCGGTGGGCGAGCTGGGCTGCGGACTGCAGCGCTTCGTCGGTGATGGATACGCGGTGGTGTGCCTCGTATTTATCGCGTAGGCCGCGCAGGATTTCGACGGTGAGCTCGACCGATGGTTCCGGTACCTGGATCGGCTGGAAGCGGCGTTCCAGTGCCGCGTCTTTTTCGATGTGTTTGCGGTATTCATCGAGCGTGGTTGCGCCGATGGTCTGGAGTTCACCGCGGGCGAGCATCGGCTTGAGGATGCTCGCGGCATCGATCGCGCCTTCGGCGGCGCCGGCACCGACGAGGGTGTGGATTTCGTCGATGAACAGGATGATGTCGCCGCGGGTGCGGATCTCTTTGAGGACCTTCTTGAGGCGTTCTTCGAAGTCACCGCGGTAGCGGGAGCCAGCCACGAGGGAACCCAGGTCAAGCGTGTAGAGGTGCTTGTCTTTGAGGGTCTCTGGCACATCGCCGCGCACGATCGCTTGCGCGAGCCCCTCAACGACCGCGGTCTTACCGACGCCTGGCTCACCTATGAGCACGGGGTTGTTTTTGGTGCGGCGAGATAGAACTTGCATGACGCGTTCCATCTCGTGTTCGCGCCCGATGACGGGGTCGAGTTTGTTCTCGCGTGCTGCGGCGGTGAGGTTGCGACCGAACTGGTCGAGGACGGCGGAACCGGACGGGGTTCCGTCTTTCTGGTCGCGGGAGCCGCCGCCGGCTCCGGCTGGTTCCTTGGAGGAGTGGTAGCCGGAGATGAGTTGGATGACTTCTTGGCGTACGGCTTGTGGGTCGGCGCCGAGGCTTTCGAGTACCTGGGCTGCGGTGCCTTCGCCTTCACGGATGAGGCCGAGCAGGATGTGTTCGGTGCCGATGTAGTTGTGGCCCAGTTGGAGGGCTTCACGTAGGGAAAGTTCGAGGACTTTCTTGGCGCGCGGGGTGAAGGGGATGTGTCCCGTTGGCGCTTGCGAGCCTTGACCGATGGCTTCCTGGACCTGTTCGCGTGCCGCTCCGAGTGACACGTTGAGGGATTCCAGGGCTTTTGCTGCTACGCCTTCACCTTCGTGGATGAGGCCGAGCAGGATATGTTCGGTGCCGATGTAGGTGTGGTTGAGCATGCGCGCCTCTTCTTGGGCGAGCACCACAACACGACGGGCACGGTCCGTGAAACGTTCGAACATGCGCACACTCCTTTAATGACTTATTTCCGATGCTACGCATCGAAAGCAGTCGATTGGTCTGTGTTCACCATCAGGTGAACAGTTTGTGACCGTGTACGCAGATAGCAGAAGTCTGTGCCTTGGCTTCGAAGTCTGTGGACGCCTTAGCTGCGGTGTGCTTCGCGGTATTTCACGATGATCTCGTGGCTGAGGCGTCCGCGGTCGGAGACGTCGTAGCCTTTTTCTTTGGCCCATGCGCGGATGCGCGCTGCTTCATCGGATGAGTGCGGCGCGGAGCGGCGGCCGGCTTTGATGTAGGGGCGTAAGAATTCCCGGAGCTTGTTGAGGTTGTCTTGGGAAAGGTCGATTTCGTAGTGCATGCCTTCGAGGCCGAAATAAACCGTCGATTCTGCTGGCGTGCCGTCGATATCGTCGATCAGCGTGACTTGAACTTGGCGTGCCATAAATACTTCTCCACTCATTATTGAGTTCGCTTAAATTGAAAGGTCATCAAAATAAGCTTCGAATAAAAATACTACGCTACGCCGTTGAGGGTGTCAGATATTTTCTGACGGGTTTTCGCTATTTTTGGTTCTTAGCAGCCATTTCGGATTCGATTTCTTTCATCCGCTTCTCAACGGCGTCTTCGAACCGCGCGTCCGTGAGCTCTTTGCCCTTAGCTGCGGCTTCACGCTCGCGGCGGTCGGCGTTGACAATCGAGCGCATAACCCACCAGAAAATAAGGGCGAGGGTAATGGTCGGCAACAGTACTGAAACGTATGGGTAAATAGCGTCCCAGATTTCGGCCATGGCTATGCCTCCGGTTTCAGCAGCGGGAAGAGGATGGTCTCGCGGATGCCTACGTTGGTGAACAGCATGACGAGGCGGTCCACACCCAGGCCGGTGCCGCCCATCGGTGGCGCACCGTATTCGAGTGCACGCAGGAAGTCTTCATCGAGCTGCATCGCTTCGGGGTCGCCACCTGCGGCGAGCTCGGACTGATGCGTGAGGCGTTCCCGCTGGATCACCGGGTCGATCAGTTCGGAGAACGCGGTGCCGCGCTCCATACCTCCGATGATGAGGTCCCACGCTTCGATGACACCGTCCTTGGAGCGGTGCTGGCGCGCGAGCGGCTGGGCTGCCGGCGGGTAGTCGTAGACGAACGTCGGGTTGATCAGGGTTGGTTCGACGATCTCCCCGAACAGCTCGATCACAGCGTTCTGCTCATCCCAGTTCTCATCCCAGGCCACATCCTTTTCAGCAGCGACTTCCTTCAACACGTCGATGCCGGTTTCTGGGGTGATCTCGCGGCCCACAGCTTCAGATAGCGCCGGGTAGACGCTCACCCAAGCCCATTCACCGGAAAGATCGATCGTGGTGCCGTTTGGTCCGGGGATCTGTAGGCCGCAACCGATTTCCTCGGCGGCGGCGAGAATGATCTCCTTGAGGCGTGCGGCCATCACGAACTGATCCGCGTACGCCTCATAGAACTCGAGTGTCGTGAACTCAGGCGAGTGGGTCGAATCCACACCTTCGTTGCGGAAGATACGGCCCATCTCATAGACGCGGTTCACCCCACCCACCACGGTGCGCTTGAGGTACAGCTCGGTCGCGATACGCAACGTCATGTCCTGATCGAACGCGTTCAGGTGCGTCTCGAACGGACGCGCCGCGGCGCCGCCGTGGATGAGTTGCAACATCGGCGTTTCGACTTCCACATAGCCGTGGGAATCGAGTACGCGGCGGATCGCGCGGGTGACTGCGGCCCGCTTATAGATCATCTGGCGCGCTTCTTCACGCACGATGAGGTCTGCGTAACGCTGACGTACGCGGGTTTCTTCGTTGAGGTCAGCGTGCAAAACAGGCAACGGACGTAGCGCCTTGGAGGCCATCTGCCACCGCTGAGCCATGATGGACAGTTCCCCGCGGCGGGATGAGATCACGCGTCCTTCAAAGAACACGTGGTCGCCAAGGTCAACGAGGTGCTTGAAGTCTTCAAGCGCTTCCTGACCGACCTCCGCGAGCGAAATCATGACCTGCAACTGCACGGTCGAGCCGTCTTCGCCGCCCTCTTGGAGGGTAGCGAAGCAGAGCTTACCCGTGTTGCGCTGGTACACAACGCGCCCCACGACACCAACCACATCGTCGGTTTCTTCACCGCTTGCAAGATGCGCCCAGTATTCGCGCACGGTCGCCAGTGAATGGGTGCGGCGGACCCCTACCGGGTACGCCGGCTTACCGGAGTCAAGGATTTCCTGACGCTTGGCCAGGCGCACGGCGCGCTGGTCACGGTTGTCAACGGTCGATGTCGTTTCAGAAGAGTTAGCGTTGGCAGTCACGCCCACCATTCTAGCTGGCACCTCTGCGCTAGATAGAACTCAAAGCGCTGTATAGAACCCAGTCGCTGACCGTAACTCAAGGCGGGCGTGAGTCTGCCGGCTAACTGGCTACCAGATGCTGACGCGTTCTTCGGGTGCCAGCCACATTCCATCACCTTCCTTGGTGCCGAACGCTTCGTGGAAGGCGTCCACGTTGCGGGCGGTCTGGTTGGCCCGGAACTCGGTTGGTGAGTGCGGGTCGGTCGAGACCATGGTGACCATGGACTCTGGGCGGGTGAGGCTCGCCCACACCCTTGCCCACGATGTGAAGAAGCGTTGGTTGCCGCTGAGCCCATCGGTCTCTTCCCCAGGGTCGCGGCCGGTCGCTTTCATTTCGGCAAGATAAGCCTTATGGGCGATTCCGAGCCCGCCGAGGTCGCCGATGTTCTCACCGAGGGTCAGCTCGCCGTTGACGGTGTGCTCCGGCGCTTCTGGCGGGACGAGTGCCCCGTATTGTTCAACCAGGTTCTTGGTGCGGGCTTCGAAGGCGTTGCGGTCGTCTTCGGTCCACCAGTCGGTGAGGGTTCCGTCGCCGTCGAAGCGGGAGCCTTGATCGTCAAAGCCGTGCCCGATTTCGTGGCCGATCACCGCGCCGATCGCACCGAAGTTGGTTGCGTCATCGCCGTTGAGGTCGAAGAACGGTGGCCGCAGGATCGCTGCAGGGAACGCGATTTCGTTGAGCAACGGGTGGTAGTAGGCGTTGACGGTCTGCGGGTACATGAACCACAGTTCACGGTTCACGCCGTCCTCGATTTTCTTCAGTTCTCGCTTGAGCGTGGATTGGGCGATCGCGGCGACGTTGCCCGCCAGGTTTTCAGGGTCGACCTCGAGGGTGCTGTAGTCGATCCATTCGCTCGGGTAGCCGATCTTGGTGCGGAATTTCTCGAGCTTGATGAGTGCTCGCTTCTGGGTGTCTTCACCCATCCAGTCCAGCCCGGTGATCGAGGTGCGGTATGCCTCAATCAGACGGTCGACAAGATGGTCCATCCGTTCTTTCGCTGCCGGCGGGAAGTGTTCGGCCACGAAGATCTGACCGATGTCCTCACCAACGCCGGATTCGACGAACGCTACGCCGCGTTTCCAGCGTTCGCGCTGTTCGGTGGCCCCGCCGAGGGTGTGGGAGTAGAAGGACCAGTTTTCGGTCACGACGTCTTTATTGAGGTACGGGGCGCGTGCGCGCATCACGTTGAACGCGAGCAGATCCTTCCATGCCTCAAGGGGTTGTTCGGTGAGCTCTTTGTTGAGCCCTTCGAGGAAACTTGGCTGCCACACGTCTACAACGGACCAGTATTTTTCTGAGATGCGTGAGCCGTCAAACCAGTTCCGCAACAGCGGGGCCAGCTCGAGCAGTTCGTCGCTGTTCATCTTGTTGTAGCGGGCTTGGGCGTCGCGGGTTTTCACGATGTCCCAGTGGTGCTTGGCGATCGCTGTTTCAAGATCGAAGATGCGGATAGCGGTACCTGCTGGGTCTGGGTATGCGAAGAGGGTCAGCATCCGTTCGATGTGGGCGCGGTAGGCCTCGCGGATGTCCTGGTAGGCGTCTTCGCGGTAGTAGGCCTCGTCTGGTAGGCCGATGCCGCCTTGGAGGATCGTGAAGAGGTTTACATCTGTGTCTTTGGCGTCGTTGGAGGCTCCGATGCTGAAGAACGCCTCGATCCCAACGGTCGCGAACTCTCCTGCGAGCTTCATAAGGTGTTCGACGTCGTGGACGTTGTCGATTTTCTCCAGCAGGTCGCCCACGGGGCTGGTTCCGAGCGCTTCGATACGTTCTTCGTCCATGAAGGAGTCCCATAGGCCAGCGATGCGGGCGTCGCGCGCGGCTTCTTCGTCGCTGCTATCGGCAGTGTTGCCGCCGTTGCTTTCGGCGGTATTGCTACTGCCGTTGTTGGCTTGGCGTTGATGGTGGCGTGCTACAGCTTCTTCGATAATGTTCCGCACGTCTGCTTCTGCGCGGTCGCGTAGTTCGTGGAAGACACCGTAAGCTCCGCGATCTGAGGGGATCTCGTTGCTGGTGAGCCATTCGTGGTTGACCCAACGGTACAGGTCGTCTTGCGGACGCGGCACGTCGGTGGCTTCGATGTGAGTGTTAGCTGTAGCGGTCATGTATATAACGCTACCGGGCACCGCGCACGGGCTCCAAAGTGCAGCGGTGGGCTGTGGATGATGTGTTGGTGTTTGCGTGGTTGTGTTTGTGCGATTGGTTAAAAAGAAAAGTGACAGGAGAAGGACCGAAAGGGGCTATCGGTCGCGAGCCGGTGGTGGTGGGGTGGCTCAAGCGGAACCGATAATCGGTCTCTTCTCCTGTCACGTTCGTGAAGTGTGTTCGGCGGTGTCCTACTCTCCCACAACCTCCCGGTTGCAGTACCATCGGCGCTGTGGGGCTTAGCTTCCGGGTTCGGGATGGGACCGGGCGTTTCCCCCACGCTATAACCGCCGT
>NZ_JAKRCW010000019.1 GCF_022346425.1 Pseudoglutamicibacter albus | reverse complement strand
GGGCGAGGCGGCGGAGGGCTCGGCCTGCGGGGGAGGGATCGGCCTGCGGTGGGCGCACGTGGTTTCGCGGAACCGAGTGTTGCGCACGTGCGGGTGAGCTTAACGTGTACGTGGGATCATGGCCGCATGGAGAATCTAGCTAGTCCAGACCCTACGGCTTTTCACCAAGCAAGCTCGGGACTCGATGCGCGCGAGGCGCTCGTCTGGCTGGGTGCGGAAGCCGAGTTCACGCGTTCAGCAGCGACGAGCATCGACGGCCTTGCCACCGGTGTCCGTATCCTCACGACAACGCGGTTGCGGCAAGCCCAGCTGATGATCGCCCGGCCGGATGCCCGCGTGGTCTTGTGTGGGCCGGAGGTCGGTGAAAGCGAATGGGAAGCGCTGATGCGCGTAGGTGCCGAGCAGGGAACGCAGTGGGCTGTCATGGGCCTGCAGGCCGCGCTCGATGCCGGAGCCGAGAGTCGGGTTGCTGAAGCGATCGACGTAGGCGTGTTGATGCCCGCCCCGCTCCAGGCGGCACCGGAAGGCTGGAGCCTTGATGCGGCACGCCAACGCGAGAAAGACAGTCAACTGACAACCCAGGATGTTGCGCTGGCATGCGAAGCCGCCGTAGCGAACTACCTGGACGGACACATCCACGCACCGCTCGCATGCCTGGCAACCGCAACTGCGGGCACGAACGGAGCTCGCATGAGCGCAACCGCAGCCGGGGCAGGGCCCGTGCGAGCTGCAGTCAACGCGGTAGTGGCCAACGGAAGCCGCACACTGCGGCAACGAGCCGCAGGCCGCGTCGAAACGTTGGCTCAAGCTGAACAGCTCGGGGAACGCGCCGCTCAAGCACTCCTGGACGCAGGCGCCTAGGCAGCTCCGCCGTAGGTCAGCGGCCAGCTCCCATCTACGCGGGCCGAAGGGTTCTTGCGGCGCAAGAAGTCCTGGAAGTTCGCGGCCCACTCCTGATGCCACTGAACCTGCTGCGAATGCAGTAGCAACGGGTCGATCTGAACTTCGGCAGGGTAGCGGCGGGCAATCTCATCGGCCACACCAACAGCGGCTAGGGCATCCGCATCGGCGGTGTGGGCGTTATTCAACGGGACGTTATAGAACTCGCTCATCACGCTCAACGTGCGTTTACCGCGGCGGAACCGGTCCAGTTTACGGTCCAGAACGAGCGGGTCGATGACCGGGCTCGCATCAATGGTTTCAACTCCGTGACGCTGAGCTTCCGAACGCAACACGGTGAAGTCATACGGGGCGTTGAACGCGATGACCGGCATGGTCTGGAAGAGTTGCGATAACAGCTCAGACATCTCGCGTACAGCCTCAACCGGATCGCGGCCGTCGGATTGAACATCGGCGTCAGAAGTCCCATGGATCTTCGTGGTTTCTGGCGGGATGGGAACCCCCGGGTTCACAAGCCAGTTGTGCGACTGCATCAGTTCAGCCTTGCCGTTGATGATGCTGATGTTCGCTGAAACGATGCGGGCCTCGTGCGGGTTCGGAGACGTCGTCTCCAGATCGAACGCGGCACGCGGAAGCTCATGCCAAGGATGCGGTGCATTGTGAGCAGAAGATGAGGTCATGCATCTAACCTACCTGGGCTGTTGCGCGGCGGGGGCGGGTGGTTTGCATGCTGTGGTTTTCTCTTAGGCTGTGCGGCGCGGGAGTTTCAAACTGTCAGACCCCTGTGATGCAGTGTGAGTGGAACCAAAGCTGGGCGTTGAGAGGAGGCCGCGATGAGTAACGTTCCTGGCGGCCGGGCACGGCCAGAAAGTGCTGCTCGGGGTGGGGCGCTTCTGTCTGGGGAGGGCAGGCGCGACCCTGAGGTGGTGGACGAGGCCGTGTTTCGGGTCCTGGAAGCGTGTCCCGCCGGCAGGGTGGTGGCATACGGAACCGTTGCGGCGTGGCTGGGGCTTTCCAACGCTCGGAGGGCAGCTGCGGCGATGCGCCGTGCCCCGGAAGGCATCCCGTGGTGGCGGCATGTGCGTACCGATGGCGGGCTGATTCCTGAACTGTTGGGGCGTGCTCGGCGGCACTGGGAAGATGAAGGCACGCCCTATGGCGCGCGCGGAGTACGTGAGGCGGCGTTCTGGCATCCGGACAGCCGCGAATGGAGCACGTTGAGAGACCGGGTTGCGCAGCTTGAAGCGATCGACGCGGGCGAAACGGATGCGGACGAAATGGGTGCGGACGAAATGGGTGCGGACGAATCAGACGCGCGCGGAACCGCCGGCAACGTAACCGCCGCGAGTGAAGCAACGGAGGAACCACGATGCTGAAAGAAGCTCCGCCTGAGGTGCCGGAATGGTACAAATTGCCGGAGTACGTGAAGAACCCCGGTTGCGGTCCCCGTGTGATTCTCGGCGAACCAGGAACAGGTAAAACCGAGCTCGCTTTGAGCCTCATGGTCCACCGGATACGTGCCGGGATGGACATAAGCGCGGGCATCATCTTGGTGCCTGACCGTGCCGCCGCGAACCGTCTGCGTGACCAGCTGGCACTGCGCAGCAACATCACGTTCTCTTCCCCCGTCGTGCGCACGTTCGCAGGCTTCGCATATGACGTCCTATCCCAAGCGTGGGAATCCGGGGCGCTCGCCGGGGTGCCAACCGCGCCCCGCCTTCTCAGCGGTGCTGAGCAAGACACTCTCATCGAGGAGCTTCTGACTGGTCACCAAGAAAAAGGTGGCGGGCCAGCTTGGCCGGATTCCCTCGGTGACGCCCCACGCACTCGCGGTTTCCGTAGCGAGCTACGTGAATTCATGGACCGCTCTGACGAATTCAGCGCAAGCCCCGAAGAAATCCAGGCGGCAGGCAGGCGGCTAGGGATCCCAGAATGGGAAGCGACAGCCCAGTTCCTTCAAGAGTTCCGCGATGTAGCAAGCCTCCAACACCCGGAAGCCTTCGCCCCCGCTGAGCTCATGATGCAGGCGATCGTAGCGCTGGAAGCCAACACGGAGTTCGCAGCACGGTTCCTCGCGGAACTTGAGCTCGTCATCATTGACGATGCTCAAGAAGCGACCCCGTCACAAAACCGGCTCATCAGCCTACTGATGAACACACCAAGCCGCGCCGGAGCCCGCGATGTCATCGCACTCGCATGCCCCGATACCGTAGTTCAAGGTTTCCGCGGCGCACGGGCAGACCTAGTCGATGACCTCATCTCAACAGCGAAACAACGCACCGGCGAGAACGCGGTGACCGTGCTGGAAACCTCCACCCAGATGAGCACCACACGGATGAGCCCAGGCATCCACAGCATGTACCGCGCCATCGTAAACCGGCTACCCGCCATCGGAGCGGATGCGCTACGGCGACCCTATGAAGCACAGTTCGACGCCAGCGCTGAAGTTTCACTGGTTTCCAGCGTGGCTGATGAACACCGGCTTGTGGCCCGGCACGTCATCGACTCACATATTCGCAGGTCCGTTCCATACGAAGAAATCGCGGTTATCGCGCGCAACCAAGAACACGTATCCCGGCTCGCGCGCGCCCTGGAACTCAACGGAATCGCGACCGAACTGCCGCCAGCATCACGGCCGTTGAAAGAAGAAGCCGCGGTAGCGCCGTTACTTGACATGGCGCGCATCGCGCTGCGGCCAACGGAACTCGGGCCACGGAACGGAACCCACGAAGCCAACAAGACCAACGCGGCGCGCGCCGCGGCCGGGGAACGCCTCCTGCTGGGCCGCTACGGAGACGTCACGAGCATCGACATCCGCCGTATTCGCCAAGACCTACTCGGCTACGACCGCCTCAGGAACGCCCACCTCTACAACCAGGAGGACGGCCCAGGCATCAAACCGCCCACGAGCGACGAACTCCTCGGAAACCTCCTGGACGCCGACTACACGCAAGAGGACTATCAAAGCTGGGGTGCCGCCGGCCACGCCGCGTTACGACTCAAAGGAATGATCACGGCAACACGAGAACACCTCACCGGACCCACAACACCGGCAACCGTGCTGTGGTCACTGTGGGAGAACGCCCGAATGGGTGAAGCCTGGCGCAGCACGGCACTGAAAGACAACGGCCTGCGCTCCAGCCGAGCACACCGTGACCTCGACGCAGTGATGGCACTGTTCCAAGCCGCCGAACGTTTCGCGGAACAAAACCCGAAAGGGTCCGTGATCCGTTTCATTGAAAGCCTCGAAGACCATGACGTCCCCACGGACTCACTTGCCCAACGAGGCTCCTCAAGCGGGCGAGTCAAAGTCCTCACCCCAGCGGCAGCCGCCGGAACCGAATACAACACCGTGATCATCGCAGGGCTGCAAGAAGGCGTTTGGCCATCCACCGGGCTACGCGGGCAACTCTTGCGTTCGCAAGACCTTGCGGCAGTGCTCGAACACGGGCCGGAAACACTGCACAGCACCACCGTGGCAGACAAGCTCAAAGCCGTACGTGCAGACGAGCTACGCCAGCTCGCCTCAGCGGTTTCCCGAGCCAGAGAACAGCTCTACGTCACCGCCGTCATGGACGAGGACATCACACCATCCACGTTCCTCGATACGATGCGCGGGCCACACGCCAGCAAACTCACACCCATCCAAGTGCCGCGGCCAGCCACACTTGCGTCCCTTGTTGCGGTGCTGCGCCGCACCGCAGAAGCAGGGGAGAACGCGGATTTGATCGAGGACGCCGCGACCGTCCTGGGATACCTCAGCACAACAGGAGAACGGGGTAAAGAGCCAGCGGACAGCACAGCGCCAGTACGGGGTGCGGCACCGGAAGAGTGGTGGGGTTTGGCACCACTGAGCTCACATGATCCGGTGATCGCACCCGGAAACGAGATCAAAGTCTCCGGTTCGAAGGTAGAAGACGCGATCGAACGCCCGCAAACCTGGTTCATGCGGGCCGCCGGAGGAGTGAAACCTACCGACTTCGCGAGATCCCTCGGAACGCTGATCCACCGGATCGCGGAACGCTTCCCAGAAGCCAACATGGATTCGATGCTGAGAGAACTCAGCAGCAGCTGGGAAGAGCTCTCTTTCGACTCCGACTGGGAGAGCAAACGCGAATACGAATACGCGCGGGAAATCCTCGAGAAATTCGCAGCCTACGTTGGCTCACCACCGAGGGAATCAGCGAAAGAGGAACACGGATTCAAGGTAGCGTTGCCGCCAGCTGAAGGCGATCAACACCCGATCTCCATCAGTGGCTCAATCGACCGCATCGACCTAGACGACAACGGCCGCCCCACCATTACCGACCTCAAAACAGGTAAGAACCTTCCCACCCAAGAGGCAGTCAAAACCCACGATCAGTTACGCACCTACCAGTTAGCGGTCATCCACGGGGCACTCAAGGAGCTCACCCAGATCCCCGAGGAACATCGCAACAGACCAGTGGGAGGGCGCATCGTCGGCTTGGGAGGAGCATCTAAAGGCCCTGCGCTGCGTGAACAGGAAAGCATCGTGGAAACAAAGCAAGTCCAGGACGCTGAACAGCGCGTGCGCGAAGCCGCAGCGATCATGTCTGCCGCAGACTTCTTGGCCCGGCACCTGCCCGGTGGATTCCCCTGCGCAAACCCCGGAACATGCCCACTGTGCTCTTCAGGAAGGCAGGTAACACACCCATGAGCGCCGAAAACTACACGCCAAGCCAACTTGCCGAAACCCTCGGAGCACACGAACCAACCAGCGAACAAGCCGCAGTCATCTCGGCCGGGATGGAGCCGTTGCTCGTCGTCGCCGGAGCCGGTTCCGGGAAAACCGCCACCATGACAGACCGCGTGCTCTGGCTTGTCGCAAATCAAAAAGTACAACCCGAAGGGATCCTCGGCCTCACCTTTACACGCAAAGCCGCAGGCGAGCTCGCCGAACGCGTGAGAGGACGCCTTGAAGACCTCCGTCGCCGCACAGGCGAAGAAATCGAAGGCCTCCAGAGCGGGTTAGGCCCCGAGATCTCGACCTACCACTCATTCGCGCAAGCACTCGTACGCGACCACGGGATGCGCATCGGGATCGAACCCGACGCCACACTCATCGACGAAGCACACCAGTGGATGCTGATGACCCGGATCGCCAACAGCTACGACGGCAACCTCGATGGCGTCGCCTACGCTAAAGCGACACTCATTGAAGCAGCTCTGAACTATTCCGGCCAGGCCGCCGAACACCTCGTTGAACCAGCTGAAACAGTCGACTGGCTCCACGAACACGCCGACCGTATCGCGGAACTTCCACCAGGAGCCACAGCCCGGACGAAAAACCCAAGCCCACTGATCGGCAAGCTTCGTAGCAAAGCCGTCATCGCGGACCTAGCCGGCCGCTACCAAACACTCAAACGGGAACGGTCCCTGCTCGATTTCGGCGACCTCATCAAACACGCCGTAACCCTTGCCGGGTTCCCGGAGATCAGTGCAGCCTACAGGGAACGCTTCCCCGTAGTGCTCCTGGACGAATTCCAAGACACCTCCCACGCGCAAATGGAGCTCTTCCATCGGCTTTTCGGGCACAGCAATCGCGGTCACAGTAAACACTGCATCACCGCGGTCGGGGACCCCAACCAGGCCATCTACTCCTTCCGAGGCGCATCAGCCGGCCAGCTTGAATCCTTCAAACACCGCTTCGGCACTACCGAAGAAGACGGCACGCACACACCCGCGCCGCAGATGGAACTGACCATCGCATGGCGCAACGGCCGCAGCATCCTCGATGCCGCCAACCGCATCTCCGAACCGTTACGCGGCGGAGACCATGGCAGTGATCACGAGGCTGAAGCTGTCCTGGAAACGACAGCCGATGCGAGTGGGGCAGCTGCAGGGCCCATCGCCCGTCGCGAGCGTGAGATCACGTTGCCGAGCCGAGGCAGCCTCCACGTCTCGCCACTTCGGGCGCACGCGCACGCCGAGACCGCCGAAGTGCGGCTAGCGTCCTACCTGCTTGAGCGAGACGAAGCAGAAGGGCTTGCTGACACGATCCAGACGGAACGTGAAACGTATTACGCAAGCCACGGGACCTGGCCGAGTGTTGCGGTGCTGACTCGTGTGCGTTCCAACCAAGAAACCTACGCCGAAGCACTACGCGAACGCGGAATACCGGTTGAGGTCGTGGGACTCAAGGGGCTCACGGAAACCCCCGAAGTTCAAGACATCATCGCGACCCTCACCGTGATCAATGACCCGGGCCGTTCAGACTCCCTCATGCGTCTGCTCGCAGGCGCCCGCTGGAGGATCGGTCCCGCCGACCTCATGGCGCTCAACGACTACGCCGAATACAGGGCCAAGCGGCGAGCCTACGCAATCCAACACCAGCTCCCGGCCGACTTCGAATCCGAAGACGGATCCAAAGAAAGCGACCGCGGATTCGCATCCGACACCGGCGAAATCGTTGAAAGCGCAAGCCTCATCGAAGCGCTCCACAACCTTCCTCAACCCGGGTGGGTCTCCAAAGCGGGACGCACGCTGAGTGAGGCCGCGCATCGTCGTTTGACCCGCCTCAAAGAAGAACTCACTTACCTGCGTTCGCTCGCCAACGAAGATCTACCGACCCTCGTCACAGAAATCGAGCGAGTCCTCGGCCTCGACATCGAACTGCTTGCCCGGCCATACGCTCATGAAGCGAGTGCGCGGCGCCACGTCGATGCGTTCATGGACCTCGTCGTGACATTCGAAGCGGCACAAGAAGCCCCAGACCTCACCGCGTTCCTCGAATGGCTCAGCATCGCAAGCGATCACGGAGGCGGCATCGAACAAGCCCCCGAACCCGCGACCGACGGGACCGTGCAGATCCTCACGGTTCACGGATCAAAGGGCCTCGAATGGGACGTCGTCGCACTCCCAGGCATGCGCGAAGGAGACTTCCCAAGCGACAGGGCAACGAACTGGGTTACAGACGTCAGCGAGTTCCCGTGGCCGTTGCGCGGCGACCGCGATGGGCTGCCTCAGTTCACGGCGTTAGAAGACCCTCAACAATGGGTGGAGAATCAACGCGACCTCACAGACCTGAACTCCCTACCTAGTAGCAGTAAGAAGAAAAAAGAGGGTGCCCCGGAATACAAGACCGCCGTAGCCGAGCATGCAGTCAATGAGGAACGACGCCTCGCATACGTTGGTGTGACGCGTGCCCGCAGTCTCGTGCTGTGCAGCTCAAGTCGGTTCAAAGGCACCAACAAGAAACCGAGCGAGTCCTCGCAATTCTTCACCGAACTCACGAACATGGCCAACAGCGAGGGGGCAGGCTCGAACGTCCAGATCGCGCGAGGCCTCACGGCGGAAGAGGGGCAGGCCGCTGAAAATCCGGAAGCCGCCACCATCGTGGAGGCTGCGTGGCCTTACGATCCACTCGAAGGCCCAACCATCCGCCACGTTCAGCCCGCATCCCTCGACGAAGACCTCGTATCACAAGCGCAAGCCGCACAGAGTTCAGAGCCACGCGGCCCCATGTCCCACAAGCTTGTGCAACGCGTTATTGCGGCGCCTGCCGCGGGACGCCGCGCCGCAGTGGAAGCCGCCGCGGATCACGTGCGTAGCGCCGCTCGAGGTCTTCAAAACAGCGGTGTGAACGGTGAAACAGTCGCTGAACACATGAGAACCGAGGCTGGCAGAGAATGGGCCGAAGAAGCACACCTGTTGCTGCTGGAGCGCGCCGCGTCTGAACAGCAACACACATGGAAGCCAAGCCACGTGCGTGCCTCGCTGTTAGTCGAAACGGAACAGAACCCAGACAGCGCTTTCCGCAACCTCGTCCGGCCTGTTCCTCATCGGCCTGGCATCGCCGCCCAGCAGGGAACAGAGTTCCACGAATGGGTCGAAGAGCACTTCAACAAAGCATCAGGTTTCGGTCTTGATGACCAACTCATCCCGGATCTGGACGTGTATGCCGATGCGGAAGATTCAGCGACGCTGGATGCCCTCAAAGAAGGTTTCCTCGCCTCGGAATGGGCCGGCCGGATCCCGCATCAAGTCGAAGCTCCCGTGGAAACCGCGATCGCCGGAGTCAGTGTCCGCGGGTTCATCGACGCAGTCTATAAAGAGGACGACGGCTGGCTGCTGGTCGACTGGAAGACTGGCCGCGTTCCCTCGAAAAAAGAACTGCCAGCCAAAGCTAGACAGCTTGCTGTCTATCGGCTTGCCTGGTCGCGTCTCACCGGTACACCCATCGAGAAGATCAAGACCGCGTTCTACTATGTGGGGCACGGCACCACCGTGTGGCCGGAAGAAGAACAACTCGCAACAGAAGCCGAACTCGAAGCCGCACTACAACGCACCCTGAACCCGGAAACGAGCGGGGGAACAGGGCCAAGCGCGGGACCTGAAAGTTAGCAAGGCGGGGCCGAGGGCCGGGCCTCACGTCAGTTGATCAAGGCTTCTCGTGCGTGTCCGTGGTCTCAGTGGCGTCCGTGGTCTCCCTGGTATCCGTGGGTGGAGTGTCGCGTTCATCCGTGGAAGGGCCTGCGGACGCATCAACAACGGGGATTGCGGTGGTATCTAGATCTTCAGCCGCTGCCAGCTGTTCTTCCTCCAGGCGGCGCCGTTCCTCTTCTTGGCGTTGCCGCTCTTCTGCCTGGCGTTTTTCTTCTTCGATGCGGCGGCGTTCGGCTTCTTCCGCGGCACGTTGAAGCTCAGCTTCATAGCGTTGAACCGCCAGAATGTTTTCGTTCAGCTGATTCAGTGAGGCTTCCGCCTGGTCGATTTGGGCCTGGTCAGCGTGAGTGAGTGCCCCGGAAAGCCAGGAAGCTAACGCGAATTCGGCCGCAAGTGTTGCACGGTTACGTAGGTCGTCATCGCCCAGCTGTCCACGGGCTTGCCCATACGCTTCGAAGATCGCATCCACCGTGTCAGGGTTATCGATGCCTAAGACCCACGCCAAGTCAGTGGCCGGGTCACCAACGCGTAACGCAGACCAGCCGGTGACCGCCTGCAAGCGCCCCTCGTGAATGAACAAACGTTCCTCATGAAGGTCGCCGTGGATCACGGTGGGGTTGAACCTCCACCAGGCAACGTTTTCCATCATCTCTTCCCAACGGCGCAACAGTTCGGGAGGGACCTTGCCTGATTCTGCGACGTGGTCCAGTTGAGACAGCAAGCCTCGGCGCAATTCTTCAGCTTCAAACACCGGAAGCCCGGATGCCTCAACCAGTTCGTGTTTGAGCCCGTGAATCGCGGCGATCGCCCGGCCGATGCCTTGTGCGAGCTGGCGCCCGCCATCGGCTTCGAGCTCTTGCAAATCCAGTACGTGCCCCAGCAAATGGTGGTAAACGAAGGTACGCAGCTGCCCCTGGACTACGGTGCCTGCGATTGTCGGCACAGAGAACGGAAGGGTCGCTCGCGCGGCCGCGGTGAGCGTGTCGAGCGCGCTCTGCTCCGTTTCAAGTTTCATGCTCGCGTCCGCGTGGCGGGGGCTCGTCACGCGCCACCGTTTCCCTTGAGAGTCCACGATGAGCGCAGAATCGAAATCAGCAGAGTCTTCCGGCAAGCGGCCCGCTTGGACGGCTGAAAGCCCGGGGACTGCGGCTGTAGCGATGGCGGCGAGGTCGAGCGTACTGCGTTTCACCCTCATAACGTTACGTTGTTATGAGGCTCTTTGCTTGACTGGAGACACCCTGAAGGGACACCTATTTTTTGCTGGGCGTATCGGGTGTACCGGTTACGGTATGTGTATGTCTTTTCTGTCAGTTCCGTTCTCGGGGTTCGCGTGGGATCGCGGTGGTATGGACCGCCGTGAGCACGCCTGGCTTGAGGCTGCAGTGACTGATCCTGCGACCCGGGTTGTGGTGGTAGAACGCAACAGCGTCTTAGTGGACAGCGGTGTCTTGACTGTCAACCCCGCGCAGGGTGACGGGGTGCGTCTCGCTCAGCTGACGGTTGGTGACCTGCACTCGCTGGATGTCCTGCAAACGGCGGGTGTTGCATCTGCCGCCGATGCGCCGGTTGCGTGGCCTGATGCTGTGTGGCTTGGCCGCGTGGATGGCCAGGATTGGGTTGCGGTCCCGGCCGCATCAGGCCTTGAGACCACGGTGCCTGCGGGTGTGGCGTGGGCGGATGTGCGCCGGGTTGCGGCTCAGTTGTCGGGGCAGGATTCGGCGTTGGCGGCAACGTCGGTGGCGATTCTGGCGTGGAGTGCCGCGAATCGGTTCTGTTCCCGGTGTGGTGAGTCGATGCGTGCAATCGACGCCGGTTGGGTCCGGGTGTGTGGTGCGGGGCATGAGGAGTTCCCGCGGCTTGACCCTGCGGTGATTGTGCGGATCACTGATGATGCTGACCGGGTTTTGTTGGGGCATAACGCGGCCTGGGAGGCTGGACGGTTCTCGATTTTCGCTGGGTTCGTTGAGCCGGGGGAATCCTTTGAGGACGCGGTGCGTCGGGAGATGCGTGAGGAGGTCGGGCTGGAACTGACCGAGATCACGTATAGGGGTTCGCAACCGTGGCCTTTTCCTCGTTCGCTCATGGTTGGGTTCACGGCACGGGCCGCATCGTGTGGTGTTGTGACCCAGCCTGATGAGATTGATGAGGCCCGGTGGTTCAGTCGTGATGAGTTGCGTGAAGCGGTGGCTGGTGGTGTGATGCGTTTGCCGGGGTCGTCTTCGATCTCGTATGCGTTGTTGGCGGACTGGTATGGGGAAGCGTTGCCTGAGAGGGAGGCTGATGGGCGTGCATAGTCCGAGCCCTGAAGAGATTTTGGATGGCTTGGATGCCGAGCAGCACGAGGTTGCTTCCAATATTCATGGGCCGATGGCGGTGATCGCTGGCGCGGGGACGGGTAAGACTCGTGCTATTACGCACCGGATTGCGTATGGGGTGGCAACGGGTGCGTATGTTCCGAATCAGGTGATGGCGGTGACGTTCACGGCGCGCGCGGCTGCGGAGATGCGGGCTCGTCTGCGTGCTTTGGGTGCTCACGGGGTGCAGGCGCATACGTTTCATGCGGCGGCGTTGCGGCAGTTGCAGTATTTTTGGCCGCAGGCTGTGGGTGGGCAGCTTCCGGCGTTGATTGACCATAAGGCTCCGTTGGTGATGGAGGCGGCCCGTCGGTTGCGGGTTTCGGCTGATCGTGCGGCGGTGCGCGATATTGCTGGTGAGCTTGAGTGGGCGAAGGTTTCGATGTTGACGCCGGAGGCTTATGCGTCGCCTGCGTTGAACCGTCCGCCGGTTGGGAATGTTGATCATCAGGCTTTGGCGCGTTTGTATGCCTTGTATGAGGAGGTTAAAACGGACCGCGGGATGATCGATTTTGAGGATGTTTTGTTGTTGACGGTGGGCATCCTTGAAGATGATGAGCGGATTGCCGCGCAGGTGCGCAGCCAGTATCGGCATTTCACGGTGGATGAGTATCAAGATGTTTCCCCGCTTCAGCAGCGGCTTTTGGACGCCTGGTTGGGTACCCGTAACGACGTGTGTGTTGTGGGGGATCCGTCGCAGACGATTTATTCGTTCACGGGAGCTACACCGCGGTTCTTGCTGGATTTTCGTTCTAAGCATCCGGATGCCCGCGAGGTGCGTTTGGTGCGGGATTATCGTTCGACTCCGCAGGTGGTTTCGGTCGCTAACCGTCTGCTCGCACACCGTAGGGTTGAGCGCGGCTTGGATCAGCGGGGCGCGGTGTGGGCTGAACCGCTTGAGTTGATTGCTCAACGTGATGCGGGCCCACAGCCTGAGTTTCACGAGGCCGCAGACGACGATGCGGAAGCGGAGTTCATTGCCCAGCGGATCAACCAGTTGCACGAGACCGATGGTGTCGCGCTGAAAGACATCGCTGTTTTGTTCCGCACGAATGGGCAATCGGAAGCGTTTGAGCGTGCGTTGAACGCTCACGGGATTAGCTTCCAGTTGCGCGGCGCTGAGCGTTTCTTTAAGCGTTCTGAGGTTCTGCAGGCGATGGCGCAGATTCGCACGGCGGCACGGCAGGCCCCGGATCACCCGGCGCCGCAACTGGTGCGGGATTTGTTGGGGTCGATGGGCTGGTCGGCTAAGGCCCCGCAGGCTACAGGTGCGGTCCGCGACCGCTGGGAATCGTTGTCCGCACTGATCTCGCTGGCAGAGAGCATGGGTGCCTCGTTGGGTGAGGGCGAACAGATCACGATGAAGCAGTTCGCTGATGAGCTGATGGAACGCGCCCAGACAGCACACGTTCCGCAACTTGAAGGTGTCACGTTGGCGTCCCTGCACTCTTCGAAGGGTCTTGAATGGGACACCGTGTTCCTCGCGGGCATGACTGAAGGACTCATGCCGATCTCTTTCGCTGAAGACCAAGCGGGCGTGGATGAGGAACGCCGCCTCATGTATGTGGGTGTAACGCGTGCCCAGCGCCGGCTCATCATTTCCTGGGCTCGCTCCCGCACCACTGGTGGCCGTGGCCGCCGCCGGCGCACACGCTTCCTCGACGGGATCGCGCCAACACCACAAGGCGGCACCTCCGCTAGGCCAACAAGGCAGGCCCATCGCAAACCCACGAGTGTTCTGCGCTGCCGGGAATGCGACGGCATCCTCACCAGCGCAACGGAACGTAAACTGCGCCGCTGCGATAACTGCGCGCCAGAAATCAACCAGGAACTCTACGAATCGCTGCGTGAATGGCGCACCGCAACCGCTCGTGAGATCGGGATGCCTGCCTTCGTTGTGCTCACTGACGCATCGCTTCTGGCGCTCGCCGAGATCATGCCGGACGGGCCTGAGGAGCTTTTGAAGGTCCCAGGTATTGGGGCTGCAAAGATGCGGCGTCATGGCGAAAGTATTTTGTCGCTGCTCTCGGACTACCGCTGATAGCCTCACGGCGCGTGCCGCTGACACCTTCACGGCGCGTGCCGTTGACGTGGGCAGTTGCATGAGGCCGGCTGGTAGGTTATCGCGGAGGTTTTAGCGTCGATGCTGATGCTGTGGTTGGTGCTCGGTGGGGGTATGCGCTCATCCAGGATGTGGAGGGCGTGCTGAACGCCGATGGCCGCCACGACGTTGGTTTGCGCTGTTTCTGGGGCGCTGAGGTGTGGGCTGCTCAGTTCGGTGCGTTCTTCTCGTAGCGGCCACGTGTTGGTTACGCATTCGGCACATAAGAGCGGGGAAGCGCTATCACCGGCGTGTGGGGTGCGGATGAGAGGCCCAATGCGTGCGTGATCGTGCAGCAAGACGATGGGCAGCACGGGGATGTTGAGGCTTGCTAGCTGGCTCAATTCGTCTGTTGTGAGGCCGTCGTTGCGTATATAGATGACCGCATCGAGGCAGTGGGCTACGTGGCTGAGTTCGAGTGCACCGATCACGGTGGTGTGCGGATGTATCCGAGCCAGCTGCCGTTGAAGGGCTGTTGCGCGGCTGAGCCCGAGTTCGGTGAGCCGTAGTGGTGTGGTTCCAAGGTCCCAGGATTGCACGCGTTGGGTGTCGCCGCTGAGGATCCGGCCTACCCCGGCGGCAGCGAGCCCGAACGCGACGCTCATCCCGCATCGGTCGAGGCCGTCAATCCACACGCTGCGGCGTTGGCGTTGATATGCGCCCGGTAGTTCTTCTGCGTCAGCTTTTTCTTGGCGGCCTGCTGTGCGGTGCTGAACAGGTGCTTTGTGGAGGTAACGGGCGTCGTTGATGAGCCGCTCCCCAAGTAGCCCTGGGGCAGGAAGTTTAGGTTTGGGCAGCGCCGTAAGCAGCTGTTTGAGGGATGCCAGTTCCTCGGCGCTGACGCCGGTGATCTGTGTGGTTTCTGGTCCGTCGCCGAGAGTGATCCGGCCGTCCGGGTAGGCGAAAACCCGGGTATGAGGCGCTGGGGCGTGGTCTAGCTCGGGGGCTTTCGCTGTAGGCAACGCTGTCATGGGTCTGTCCTTCGCATTGAGGGAGCTGGTGTGATTATCGTGCCAGTTTCGCGCAGCAGGCCAGCGAGTCATCCACAGGTTCGGATGTCCACAACCGAACGTGGGGGAGGATCAACGACAATGGATGTACTTTCCCCGATGCCTTGCGGATTTGGAGTTGTGTAGTGAGAACCGAGCACCACATCACCGTGGATGAACTACCTGTCTTGGTGCGTCGTTCATCGCGCCGCCACAAAACCGTGAGCGCGCGGTGGGAGAACGGGATCCTGTGTCTTGCGGTCCCTGCAACGATGAGCCCTACCGCTGTTGAGACGTGGGCGCGTACGATGCGGGAACGGCTTAGCTCCCGTGCCTCACCGGCCGCTCGCACGGATGAGGAGTTGATGCGGCGCGCTGAAAAGATCGCCCACAGCGTGTTCGATGGGCGGGGCATCCCGACCTCGATCCGGTGGGTTACGAATCAGCGGATGCGGTGGGGCTCTGCGACGCTCTCAACGGGAGCCATCCGGATTTCACACATGCTTGAGCACATGCCGCCGTGGGTTATCGACTACGTGATTGGCCACGAGATGGCGCATCTGATAGTGCCGTATGACGGGCACGGGGCCCAGTTCAAAGCGCTCGAGCATCAGCTTCCGCGAGTAGCGGAGGCTAAGGCTTTCCTCGATGGCGTCGTGTGGGCGCGCAGGCTCGGCGACGGCGGCGCCCCTGATGTCGCCGGAGGGAAAGCTGAGGAGTCCTAGCCGCTATTTAGCGGTTACTTCTCGGAATCGTCCTCGCCCTGGTCGTTGTCGCTAGCGCCACCATCGGAAGAGTCGCCACCATTGGAGGAATCGCCGCCATCAGCAGAGGTGCCGTCGAGCCAAGCGCTCACGGCGGCGTCGAAGTCTTCGTCTGAGGCATCGAGCAGCGCGCGGCGTTCGAAATACCCGGTCGGGTCGTCGAGGTCTTCAGCGGTAGGGAGGCTCGCCATATCGGCCCACGCTTCGTCGCGGGCCTCGTTACCGCGTTCCTGGGCGATGAACTCCCACACAGCGGAGGCGTCGCGGGCGCGGCGGGGGCGCATCTCCAAACCGACCAGCCCCGCGAAAGCCAGCTCTTTAGGGCCCCCGGTTGCCCTGCGGCGGCGGATCATCTCCCGTAGCGCGGGAGCGGACGGCAAACGGTGAGCCGCTTGCGTCACTACCGAATCAACCCAACCTTCAATCAGGGCCAGCGTGGTCTCTAGCCGTGCCAGCGCTGCTTCTTGCTGAGGGGTCTTGGTTGGCTCCAGCATCCCGGACTGCAGGACTTCTTGGAACGCGGACGGGTTGAACGGGTCGATCTCGTCGAGTTGTTCGTGGATCGCTGAGGTATTCATGCTGATGCCTTCAGCGAAGTCGGTAACGAGTGCCACCACGTGGTCTTCGAGCCACTCGACCGAATTGAACAGGCGCACGGTAGCGGCTTCACGCATCGCTAGATACAACAGGACTTCAAGATAAGGCTCGGCGAGCCCTTCACCGAAGGCTTTCGCGTTCGCCGGGACGAGGGCGAAACCGCGGCCGGCCATCGGAAGACCAACGTCCGTTCCACCGAAAGTTTCAGACGCCATCGAACCCACGGCTTGGCCCAGCTGGGCGCCGAACATGGTTGAGCCGAGCGAGGTCAGGAACGATCCCGCTTGCCCGAGTAGCGCGCGGGCTTCCTCCGGCATCTGATCGTTGAGTGAGTGGCTTACGGCTTCGGATGCGCGGCGAGCTACAGGTTCGGTGAGGCGCTGCCAACCAGGCAGTGTCTTTTTGATCCATTCGGAACGGCGCAGAATCTGGGGTTGAGCAGCTGGTGCCTCGAAAGAAGTGACTTCGTTGAGCCACATGCCAGCCAAGTGGGCGGCCTCTTCAACATCGTGGCGTTCCTCGTCCGTGACCTTCGGGTCATCGCTACCGAGGACCTGCTCAGCGGATTCCGTCGCGATATTCCAGTTGACGGGCCCACCCGAATTGCCTTGGGCTAGGGCCCCGAAGATGTGCTGGAGCTGCCCGAAGATCGCATTGAAATCGGGTTGCTGACGGGGGTCATCGTCACCTGAGCCGCTACCCATGCCTGCCCCCATTCCGGGACCCATATGCATCGAGAAGCCCTGCGGTGCGGCCCCGCCGAAGAGTTGGTTGAACATCTGGCTCAGCGGATCGCTCGGGCCGTTGGCATCACTGTTGCCGTTGCTACCCGCATCGTTAGCACCTGCGCCGCCCGCGCCACCAGAGCTACCAGCGCCGCCCGTGCCAGACTGAGAACCGTCAGCGCCGTTTTGACCGGTACGGTCTGGGTGCTCGCGGTTGTTGTCGCGGTCATCGCGGCGTTCGCGGTCCTCGTTGTTCTCGCGGTCGTCGTGTGAGCGTGGATCGTCAGCCATACTCCTACGCTACCTGGCTATGGGCGTGAGCACCGGGTGGTTTCGCTTGTGGCTCAGCGCGCCACAGGCTCGTGTAGGCCCGCGTTGGCGGTCGTGTCAATCCTTGCTGTGTAGTCTTTCAGTTATGAGCAGTGGCATGGCTGAAGATTTCCCGGGCGAGAAGGGCACAGGCCGCCCGGGCTTGCAGGGTACAGACTCCCCGCGTGAGCAGAAAACACAGGGCCCGCAGGAAACACCGGGCGCGCAGGAGACACAGCGTACCCAGGAAACACAGGGGCTCCTGCACGGCGCCGGTTCGGGCCAGCCGCGGCCTCCGATGCGCCGGCAGCGTAAGGAACGGTATGGTTCGCGTGTTCAGTGGCTTGCCGGGTTGGCTGCGATGGTTTTGTTGACGGTGCCTTTGTCTTTGCCTACGGCGTTCATGATTGAGAAGCCAGGCCCGGTGGTGGACACGGTAGGTGAGATCGAGGGTGTTGACATCATTTCGATCGATGGGCGTAAGACGTATCCGACGGATTCTTCGCTTGCGTTGACCACGGTGTCTGTCGCGGGTGGTCCGGGCCGGCAACCTACCGGCTTTGAGGCTGTTGCGGCGTGGTTTGATCCGGTGACGGATATGCAGCCGCAGGAGTTCTATTACCCTTTGGGTGTCACGTTTGAGCAGCGCAGCCAGCAGAGCGAGTTGCAGATGACGAGCTCGCAGGTCACCGCTGAGGTTGCCGCTGTTAAGCATCTGGGTATCGATTTTTCGATGGAGACTCGGATTGTTGGTTTCGCTGAACCCTTTAATGAGGGCACGTTGATGGCCAACGATGCGGTGGTTGCGGTGAACGGGAAGTCGGTTTCGAGCGTCACACAGGTTCAGAAAGCGATCCAGGCTTCGAAAGTTGGGGCTGATGGCGGTTCGGTTGAGTTGGGCATCATCCGTGAGGGCAAGAAGATGACGGTTCAAGCGCAGACCAAGGTTTCTGCGGAGACGGGTAAGCCTTCGTTGGGTGTGTTTATTTCTCCGCATCCGCGTTTCCCGTTCGAGGTTTCTTATGCGATTGAGAACATCGGCGGTTCGTCTGCGGGCACGATGATGGCGCTGGGCATTATCGACAAGATGACGCCTGGTTCGTTGGCGGGGGATACGAAGGTTGCTGGCACCGGGACAATCGATATCGATGGCAAGGTCGGCCCGATCGCGGGTGTGGCGCAGAAGATTGTGGGCGCCCGGAAGGCGGGCGCGGAGGTGTTCTTGACTCCGGAACAGAATTGCGCGCAGCTGAAGGGCAGGGTTCCGGAGGGGGTCAAGGCGTATTCGATGAAGACGTTGGATGACGCCGTGAAAATCCTTGAATCGGTGGCGCAGGGGAAGGAGCCCGAGGCGCCACGTTGCGGGGCTTAGCTGCCCCGTCATCTACCCTGCGGCGTGTGGGCCCTGGCACTGTTTGGCAGAATGGTAATGGATGTGTCTGATCCCGAGTTTGGTTTGGGCATCTGATCAGCTGTTCGTATTCGATTGAAGGATTGTCGTGACCTCAGGCCCCGCGTTCCCTTTCCCATCCCGTGATTCTGGCGGGGATGGTAAGAATGATTCCGGTTCACGGAACCAGAATGAGAGCCCTAAGACCCCTGCGTTGTTGCCTGCACTGGTTATTGTTGCAGCGCTGGTGGGGTTGTTTATTCTTTTCGCCCATTTCTATACGGACGTGCTGTGGTTTAACCAGCTCGGTTTCGCGGACGTGTTTTGGACACGGACTCTGACGCAGGCCGCGTTGTTCGTGATTGGTGCGTTGATTACGGGTGGGGCTGTGTGGCTTCACTTGAATAATGCGTGGCGTAAGCGTCCTAAACAGTCGGGTTCGGCTGCTGGCCAGACGGTGAAGATGCTGGAAGAGACCCCGATGTTCCGCCGTTTGGGGCTGATCTTGGTTCCGGCTCTGTTAGGTGTTTTCTCGGGCATCACGTTGACCTCGGGTTGGCAGATTGTTCAGTTGTGGCTGAACCGGACTCCGTTTGGCGCCAAGGACCCTGAGTTCGGCTTGGATATCTCTTTCTTTGTGATGTCTTTGCCGTTCTTTGAGATGGTGGTTGCGTTCCTGATTTCGGTGACGCTGATCAGCGGTATCGCTGGCGTGGTGGCGCATTATTTGACAGGTGGGATTTCGTTCTCGGATTCGGGGAAGATTTCGGTGACCCGTGCGGCGGGCCTGCAGTTGGGTATTGCGGGTGCGCTGGTGCTGGTCGCATTTGGTCTGCGTTTCTGGCTTGAGTCTTACAGCACGGTTTTGAACCAGTTGGGCCGTGTTCCGGGCGCGTTGTATTCGGATGTCCACGCAGTGATCCCCACTAAGTTCATTCTTGCTGGGGCCGCGTTGATTGCTGCGGCGTTGTTCGTTGTGGCTGGTTTGCGCGGTAAGTGGCGTCTGCCGTTGATCGCGACTGCGATGTTGGCTGTTGTGGCGCTCGTTGCGGGTTTCGCTTTCCCTGCCGCACTCGAGCAGTTCAAGGTCAAGCCTTCGCAGAAGTCGATGGAGCGTCCTTATATTCAGCGCAATATTGATGCCACACGTGCAGCCTATGGCTTGGAGGACGTCAAGCTTGAGAGCTATGACGCGAAGACTCAGCCGGAGAAGAACGCGTTGACTCGCGATGTGGCGACGACTACGAATATTCGTTTGTTGGATCCAAATATTGTCTCTCCTACGTTCGCGCAGTTGCAGCAGCAGCGTGGCTATTACACGTTCCCTAACACGCTTGCGGTGGATCGTTATGAGATCGATGGTGAGCGTCAGGACACTGTGATTGCGGCGCGTGAGTTGGCTGTGAATTCGCAGACGGTGACGAACTCGTGGGTCAACCAGCACATCACGTACACGCACGGTTATGGTGTGGTTGCGGCTTATGGCAATAAGGTGTCGCAGACTGGTGACCCGCAGTTCATGTTGGAGAACATCCCGTCTGAAGGTGTTTTGGGTGATGACTCGACGTATGAGCCTCGTATTTACTTCGGTAAGTCTTCGCCGAAGTATTCGATTGTGGGTGGCCCTGAGGATTGGGAGCCTCGTGAGCTGGACCGTCCGGCGGGCTCGGATGGTCAGGGCGAGCGTCGTAACACCTTCTCGGGTGATGGTGGCCCGAACGTTGGTTCGTTCTTGAATAAGTTGTCGTATGCGATCAAGTTCGGGTCGATGGACATCATGCTTTCGGGGGATGTGAACTCGGAGTCGCAGATTCTTTATGATCGTCATCCGCAGGAGCGTGTGAAGAAGGTCGCTCCGTTCCTCACGGTTGATACCTCCGCCTACCCGGCGATCATCGATGGCCGGGTGAAGTGGATCGTGGATGCGTACACGACCACGAATAACTACCCGTATTCGACCTCGCAACAGTTGGGTGATGCGGTGCGGGACACTCTCACGCGTGGCCAGGGTGCTGGCGCGGACCAGTTCGCTGACAACGTGAACTACATCCGTAACTCGGTCAAGGCCACGGTCGATGCGTATGACGGCTCGGTTGAGTTGTATGCGTGGGAGCCGGATGAGCCGTTGTTGAAGGCTTGGTCGGGTGTGTTCCCGAACGCGATTAAGCCGATGAGCGAGATGTCTCCGAAGCTCATGGAGCATGTGCGTTATCCGGAGGACATGTTCAAGGTTCAGCGTGAGCTGCTGGGTAAGTACCACGTCCAGAAGGCTGATGACTTCTATGAGGGTAACGATGCTTGGCAGGTCCCGAATGATCCGACTGCTGGAGCGGAGAACCCACCTAAGCAGCCGCCGTACTACATGTCGCTGCGTCTGCCGGGGGAGAAAGAGGATTCGTTCTCGTTGACTTCGAGCTTCATTCCGGAGCAGTCGGCTGGTTCGAGGAACCAACGCAACGTGATGTATGGCTTCTTGGCCGCGAACGGTGATGCTGGTTCTACGCCGGGTAAGGTCAATGCTGATTACGGCAAGATCACGTTGTTGAAGTTGCCGACCCAGACTACTGTTCCTGGCCCTGGTCAGGCTCAGCAGAACTTCAACTCGAACCCGTTGATCTCTAAGGATCTGAACTTGCTTTCGGGTACGGGTGGCTCGACGAAGGTTATCAAGGGTAACTTGCTGTCCCTGCCTGTTGGTGGCGGTATTCTCTACGTCCAGCCTGTGTATGTTCAGTCCACGGGTGAGACGTCGTATCCGTCGCTGCGTAAGGTTCTGGTTTCTTACGGTAATTCGGTGGGTTACGCAGATTCGTTGTCTGAAGCCTTGGACCAGGTGTTCGGTGGCGATTCTGGTGCCCAAACCGGGGAGTCCGGCCCGATCAAGGGTGAAGACTCCGAAGGTGGCAAGGACGGTGAAGGGTCCGGCTCTGCACCGGTTGATGCCAACGCGAAACTTTCGGATGCTTTGAAGCGCGCGAATAAGGCCATCAAGGATGGCGAGGATGCGCTCGGTAAGCAGGACTTCGCGGCTTACGGTAAGGCCCAGGATGAGCTGCAGAAGGCTCTTGAAGACGCGACCGCGGCTGATGAGGAGCTGAATGGGACTGCCAACGATGCCGCTGATGCTGAGCCGGAAGGTGAGGAGCAGGGCGATGGTCAGCAAGGAGATGAGTAGCAGGATCAACAGCAGGGCGATCAGTAGTCTTGTGAAGGCTCAGCTGGCTGCCTGGGTGCACGATGCTGAGGCGTCGTTGATCTGATGCGTGGGTGGGAACTCGTGTTGAGTTCCCACCCACCGCTCGTTAGGAGTGATGAACGGCACTCGTGGATTGTTTACTTCTGATCGTAGTGCCTCATGTCAAGTTGATCGCGTAGTCCTAGTCGTGCCTCACAGAGATTGATCGCGTAGCCCTGCTTAGGCAGTATGGAGTTTCACCCCACCGGTTTGTCGTTTCCGTCGGT
>NZ_JAKRCW010000018.1 GCF_022346425.1 Pseudoglutamicibacter albus | reverse complement strand
GCGCCGCGGTGAGGTCGCCGTCGGTGGTGTCGGGATCATCCCCGCAGGCGCGGGGAACTCATGCGAAGAAGAACGACGTGAAACCGAACCTTGGGATCATCCCCGCAGGCGCGGGGAACTCGTCTCAGCCATAGCGGGTAGCGGCCTGACGATGGGATCATCCCCGCAGGCGCGGGGAACTCCTTACATCGATTTCCATGACTTCACGTGGAGGGGGATCATCCCCGCAGGCGCGGGGAACTCAGACGTCGTCCCCATACTCCGTGTGGAGTGTGGGGATCATCCCCGCAGGCACGGGGAACTCGTTGTGGGCTTATACGGATACAAAACAATGTTGGGATCATCCCCGCAGGCGCGGGGAACTCCAGTTGAATGAGCGCGGCATCCCGATTGTTCAGGGATCATCCCCGCAGGCGCGGGGAACTCGCGGCAGAAACCAGTAAGCAGACGATTGAGCCGGGATCATCCCCGCAGGCGCGGGGAACTCGGCGGCCGCGATTTCGAAGATGTGGCCAAGCAGGGATCATCCCCGCAGGCGCGGGGAACTCGTAAAGGCTCGTTGTCGGAGTTAGTGACGTTGGGGATCATCCCCGCAGGCGCGGGGAACTCGGGGGTTCCCTTCCTTATAGGGTGTCTGTGTCGGGATCATCCCCGCAGGCGCGGGGAACTCCGCTGCGCGGCCGCAGTGTTTGAACGCTTCGCGGGATCATCCCCGCAGGCGCGGGGAACTCTACATGAGCCCCACCGTGAGGAACACACCCGGGGGATCATCCCCGCAGGCGCGGGGAACTCGCGGCTGAGTCCGGCAAGACCCTGCAGGGCGCGGGATCATCCCCGCAGGCGCGGGGAACTCTTGGCCCACATGTGTTTGTACCGGCTCATGACGGGATCATCCCCGCAGGCGCGGGGAACTCCCTATCGTGAGTGAACCGAGCGCACGGTGACCGGGATCATCCCCGCAGGCGCGGGGAACTCGTGAACGTGTGTGAACGTCGTTTATTAGACGGGGGATCATCCCCGCAGGCGCGGGGAACTCATCCCCAGTGCTCGCTCGATGAGACAGCAGTAAGGATCATCCCCGCAGGCGCGGGGAACTCTCTTTGTCTCGAAGTCATCAGCTGAATGCACTGGGATCATCCCCGCAGGCGCGGGGAACTCTCATAGACCGTCTTATAGGTGCGCCCCCTGTAGGGATCATCCCCGCAGGCGCGGGGAACTCCTTCGGTGTAGTGATCGGTCATGGTTGCTCCTGGGATCATCCCCGCAGGCGCGGGGAACTCGAATTGCCAGTAGCTCCTGGCTTGCCCAGCGGGGGGATCATCCCCGCAGGCGCGGGGAACTCCATGCGGAAAAACGCCGTGTGTGCCTTTCGTAGGGATCATCCCCGCAGGCGCGGGGAACTCCGGTAGGAGGGCAATAAGATTCGCTACACGTTGGGATCATCCCCGCAGGCGCGGGGAACTCATCCACCGCGTAGTGCGTGTCCCAGGCGACACGGGATCATCCCCGCAGGCGCGGGGAACTCACTAAGTAATTACCCTCCGGAACCTTAGCTCCGGGATCATCCCCGCAGGCGCGGGGAACTCACGCGTACCTTCTTGCCGCGCACCATGAATGGGGGATCATCCCCGCAGGCGCGGGGAACTCCGTCTGCTCCCGATCCTCCAACGCAATCAGCCGGGATCATCCCCGCAGGCGCGGGGAACTCCATCCGAGGGCGAGCATCGCCCGGTACATCCCGGGATCATCCCCGCAGGCGCGGGGAACTCCGTGTGGAACCTTTTGGGCGTGGAAAGTTAGGGGGATCATCCCCGCAGGCGCGGGGAACTCTCAACACGGACAACACCCGCATCAAGGTTGATGGGATCATCCCCGCAGGCGCGGGGAACTCCGTGTCCGGCGCGGGCTTCATGCCAGGCCGGTGGGATCATCCCCGCAGGCGCGGGGAACTCGCCGGGGTCCCCCAACACTTAGGTCCGTTCGAGGGATCATCCCCGCAGGCGCGGGGAACTCTGGTGGAAGAGGATCGCGACGTCCGCCGGGCTGGGATCATCCCCGCAGGCGCGGGGAACTCGTCTATAGGCACACGGACCTGCAACCGCACCCGGGATCATCCCCGCAGGCGCGGGGAACTCCTCTCCGCTCGGTGGCCTCAAGCCGCCGCGAAGGGATCATCCCCGCAGGCGCGGGGAACTCGCACCACCCTCGGCTTCCAGACCTACACGATCAGGATCATCCCCGCAGGCGCGGGGAACTCGTCCGACAGCCACCACCCTGTCCGACTCCCGTGGGATCATCCCCGCAGGCGCGGGGAACTCCATCACGTCCAGTCGACCCCAGCGTCTGGGATGGGATCATCCCCGCAGGCGCGGGGAACTCACACGGTGATGGGTGTGCGCCAGTCGCGCGCTGGGATCATCCCCGCAGGCGCGGGGAACTCACTTGGATCCCATTGGGTCCAATGTACCTTGGTGCGGTCAAAAGATTCACTTTGGACAACAGCCGAGAGTCATCTGTTTGATCTGCGTCCGTAGCGGCGCCATTTCGACGCGTTGCTAGAGCCAACCCTGGCCGAGTTCGCGGAAGGCTGGTTCGGGCGCATCATGAGCGTTATCCCATCAAAATCCACAGGCTCCCAATGATGCCCGTGAACCAAAAACTCAAGACCTTGTTCACTATTCGATTGCCAAACCAGGATTGCCCGCCCAGAACGGACAGAACCCCGAACCTCTTCCCAAAGAGCCTCACGCACCCTCCGGGAAACACTCCCAACAAAAACGCCAGGAGAAATCTCTAACAACCACCGAGTCACATGCCCCCGAAGCCCAGCAGGCACCGCGGACAGAACTAACACCAACATGACTCAGCCGCCATAGTTGGTATTTGCCGCAACATCGTCGCCGAACCCTCCCCAGAGGAACAGCGGTGAAGAATCAGGGTCTTCTTCACTATCCGCCCCCTCATCAAGGAGAAGAACACGGAGGTCATTCACACACCGTTGAAGAAACTTTCCACCAACCATAAGGTCACGCACTGCACGCCGAGCGGCCGAACCCATATCGGGCGGCTGCTCCGCGGCCAACCGGAAAGCCAGAGGGATGATCAACTCCGCCTTATACAGATCAGCGACATCCAACACAAATGACCTAACATTCCCAGTGTGAACAAACCCTAATCCAGGCGATAGACCCAACGCGACGATAACTGAATGAACCACTCCATAGAGAGCCGCGTTAGCCGCGGAAAGCGCTTGATTAACCGCATCGCCGCCTGCGAAATCATTCGGATCATACTCACGTGAAGACCACTGGATGCCATATTTCTCTGCAGCCGCACGGTATGCGCGGCGCATCCTAACGCCCTCACGCCCCCGCAACTGTTGCAATGTCAACCCAGAAACATCCTCGCCAGGGAAACGCATCTGATACATAGCCCTAGCTACCTTGAGTCGCCCCCGCGTAGTCGAGAACAACTTCGCCTGAGCCTCCAGCAGCCGCGAAGACTCCGCTAAAGGACGCCCATGACCGTAATAACGGACACCCTCTTCACCCGTCCAGACAGCACAAACACCCGACTGGTGAAGCAACGTCATCGCCTGATGCGTCACCGTCGTACCCGGTCCCAGCAACAGCGTCCCAAGCGTAGACGCCGGGATATGAACCGTGCCGCGTTCATCCGTCGCCGTAATCGCATTAGCGTCACGGTGCACACGGCACCGCTCCAGGTAGACGAAAGTCAACCTGTCAGCCGCCCGAGCCAACTGCGGAAGCTCGGGCGGCACAAACCCCGGCGGCGTATTAGACATCGCTTAAGCCGCTCGCAGGGGCCAACGTCAGCAAGCCACAGCCGTACGCTTTCGCAGGACCAACACCCGAAACCAGCGCAGAAGTGAAGCGCTCCGCATCAGTGATCATTAGGATCCCCTCGAAAACCACTGCACGAATAGTGACAATCCGCCCATTCTGCTTAGAGAACTGCATGTTCTCCTGGCCATGAACCAGAACTTCAGGCTGTCCCATCCGTGAACGCGCCAGCTCGAAACCGTGACGCCCGGCTTGACGCTCAAGCCAACCGAGTTGCGCGTCCAGCCCCACAAGAGGGACTCGGGCAGAACGTTGATCCCGCCCTTCCTGGTATTTATTGATGATCGGGTTGGCACGCAAACGGAAACGGAACTCCTGACCATTCGATAAGGAATCCAACAAAGGCTGGTAATCCCGCGAATCGATCGCGTCTTCGTCGACAAGCAGCTCCTGCGACAGGCGAGAGACATCTGGAACATCCGGCGAAACGACATACAACGTACGTTGCGCAGCTTCTCCATCGATGCGCCACAAAACACGACGTTCAGCCCCAGCATCCGTTGCGGCAGCGATAACCGCGTGCATCACCTGCTCGCTTGCAAGCTTCCGTCGCGTACCGCTACGAGTCAGATCCAGCGGAACCCGGGTCAGAGTGATAGACATCAAGACACTCCTTCGTCATCAACCGGAGCAAGCAATGCCATCGGATTATGAACATCATCAGAATCCGCCGATCCATTGTCATGAGTCGTGATCGCAGACAACGGGACATAGTCATGCGACATAGCCCGAAAATCGTATTGGCGATGCTCCATCGAGAAACTCACAGGGTTATCGGCAATCGTTTCCGCGGTCGCGAAAGTAGGGTCACCCGGACGCGACTCGAACGTCAGGTGGAGGCGTTCAGAACCCCTCCGCCGCATATTCGCCAACCGCTTTGCCTGGTAATCAGACGCCTGCCACGGATAACTCTTCAAAACGTCCTCGAGGCCGCCTTCGCAAATTTCCGATTGAATAGGGCCCGCCGGAGGCAGGGCCCGCCTCCCCAAGTACAAGGGGTAAACGGGTGCTTGGACGGCCTTGATGTACCGTTCAAGCTGCTCCCGGTCGGAAGATTCGAATCCGACCACAAAAACTGCATCCTGAAGCATGTGACGGTGAGTCAGGGGCATACGTGATGGTTTTGGCCCCAAGGTTCTAGCGGTTTGAAAGTCCACAGTTAAGGTGCCCGGAATATCTGTCCGTGTACCGAAGCGAAGGTCACGGAACTCGGAGAGATCAGCGCTCCGATCATAACCAAGCGCTGAAGCCAGCAGACCGGCCACACCGCTCTTGGTTGGTTGAGGTTGTGTTGCTCTCCGGTTATACCTACTCCGGGCACCCCACGCTTGCAGCGGACCCCGCAAGACAAGTACGAGGGTGTGCGTCATCACTAAGCCCCCAGACGGCTCTCTACGGTTTCACCCAGTGCCGTAACGAGCCCTTCAAGGGAGGACGCTTCGCCCAGCTCCTTGAGGCCGTCGTTGAGGCTGATCACCCACGACTTCACTGGGGTAGTGCCGTACTTTTCGTCGATCTTTTGCGACCACGCGGCCAAGCGAGCTGCAGCAACATCGCTGATATGGGTACCACGGACGGGCTCTTCAAACGCGCCCACCAAGTTGACTGACTGCGAATCACGGACCTGAACCACAACCACCTCAGGCAGGGTACGGTTCGCGAACGTATTCATTTTTCCTGAAGGCATTGACGTCAAGAACGCACGCACAAAAGCCTCGACACCAATACGTGTGGCTTCAACATTGCCAAGGTTGGCAGCAAGCGCGTTCGCATCCACAGTCGCGTAACGGTACAGCGTCGATGAGTTGAACTCGATGGTGCCGATCATCGCTGCGCCGGCATCTTCGCCCCCATCTTCATCGGCTTCGCGAATATCATCTACGGCCGTGAAGTAGTCAGCTTCTGTAGGGGTATCGTGCACGCTGATGGCGTGCGCAACCTGAGCTGCCGCATCAATGTTGAGGGATGCATCGTCTGCGACCATCCGGCCAAACAGCGAGACGTCCACCGACGCGTCCTGGACTGCGGCCGCACGGATGTTCTTCTTATTTTCGCGGTCCTTCACGAAGGCCTTGACATCACCCGAGGCGAGGGCATCCACACCAAGTTGCGCCAGGTTGTTCACCTGCGCCGCGGAGAGGAAAACCAAGTAACCTGCCTCCTCGAGCTTCTCGCCCTCCTCCTTGCGGCCCTTTGGTTTAGCAACTTTGATACCGGCAGCAGTCACGACCTCGACGGCTACCGCTTCAGCCTGTTCCTGAGCGATATCTGGATCGATTTCGAGCATCTTCGATGCTAGAAGAGCCACTACCTTCTTGGTTCGAACACCTAGCAGATCGTCAGTTGCGATGTCACGGAACATCATGCGGGCTGCACGTTTCCAAGCCTGGCTAGAAACCCGTGCACGAGTCAAGCCTCCGAAAAGTGCTGTTTTAGGAGATCCCGTGTCATCACGGTTCAAGTTAGAAGGTGGGACCGTCTGCAAAGCGTGGATGTCGATAATGGTGCGGGTCATGGGATGGGCCTTTCTGAGTGGATTAGGAAACGGAAGTCTTTAGAGAAGCTGATGAGGGAAGGTTGTAGAAGTCACGGCCCCAACGGAGCCGCACTGTGTTTCGACGTTCAGGGAACTGCCAGTCGAAAAGGTCCTTAGCCAGCTGCCCATAGTCGAAGGCGCGGCGGTCTTGTTTCAGCAGTTGAATCAGGGAGCGGAGTCGGCCTAGCAGCTGTTCCCAGGAGGTCGCTGCACCGAGCTGTTCAAATCGGCGTTCAACACCGGTGCCATTGGTGGCCGAATCAACAGCCTGGCGCACGGCCTGGCCGAACTTCACGGCATCGGTGTGAGGCGAGGTATCCTTCCGGGAACGGTGATGAACAGCAAACAATGTCAGCGCGGCATAAGCCGCCAACTCAGCCCGGGAGGCTTGGCCATCGTTGCTGACCCAGCCGGAGGGGGCCTCGTCGATGGTCCATTTCAATGCTTGTAAAGATGAACCGATGGGACGCCCTGCCGCCTGAGCGAGAATCGCGATAGCTTCGACTGCGCTTGCGCGATTAGAGCGGTAGCCCTCGCCCAAGACGTGCGAGCGGTGAAGTACGAAACGAACGAGCTCTGACGCGGTGGTCCCGCGGCTTCCAGATGAAACCGTAGACATGCTTACGCCCTCTCTTCAGTATGTGTGGTGGGGATAAAAGATTTACGAATTTTCGCCAACGCGGAACGGAACCAGGCTTCAGACAATGGGGCGTTATAGCGGCGGTCCTGATGCTCCCTGCCGAAAAAGGAAATCGAAACGGCGCGGGAGGTCATATCGAGACCGATAGCCAGGATTAGTGAGAGAGCCCGCTCGACCCACTCGGGAAGAAGCTCAACGATGTTCTCCGGGGTGGCTCGGGAAAACCATTCACGGAAGGGTGCGTCGAGTGCAGCATAAGCAAGGGTGCTCGCTTCCTCGCGTGGCCCCTCGAGATCAAGGCCCCGGCTGGTGGCAATATTTGCCGCAAGATTACGCAACGCCAGAACGGCCTGCTCGGACGCTTCGACGGCGTTACTAATCGCCTGCTGCACCTGTGGATTTGTGCTCGCGAATGTTGCCAGTTGGCCGCTGACAACGTCGTCGTACAGTTCGTCAACGACTGCTTGCTGACTCCCATAGACAAGACCAACACCGTGTAGGCGCACCGGATATTCGTGGGGGAGCATCTCATCGAGGTAGAGCTCTCCGAGCCACTCAGAGCTAACCGAAGTTCTAAATCGTTCCTCTACTGAGGTGTTGGTTCGCCCAGCAGGTAGCAACGTACCTACGTTGCGCCAAAGCATTCGAGCAGGGTCATGTTCCCGAGGCATATAGACGGGGGTGGGGCTCTTGAGGGCTTTTTGCTGAGCGGGGCTGTTGCGCCAGCCGGACATAGGCTCGAGATCGAGCATGTTTTGCGGTGCTAGAGGGTCGCCCTGAGCAACGATCACATGTTTGATGACCCCGTCTTCCGGGAAGAGGCGGACGCGGCGGCTTTGCCACGTGTATAGCGCTTGCGGCCCCGTGGGTTCGAGGTCTGGATTTTCAGCAGCCTGAGCGTCACCTGCCTCCCAGTGAAAGGTCTCCCACGCGGGCGCATCATTGGCCCAACGAGTGCCGCTGCTCGGGTGAGTTCCCACGAGGTTGAGCATCAATGTGTCATGCAGGTTGGCGCCTTCGAAGAAGATTCCACCAAGCCTGCCGGCCCAGCTAGGGCCAATCGAATAGCCTTTACCGCCCTTGACTCGGGGGTCACCTACGGCACCGGTCTTAATGCCGGCAATGTCGAAGGCATGCAAGGTGACAAGGGTACGGGCGCCTTCGCCGTAGGAGACTGAATCTAAGCCTGCGCCGATGCGCGTGGTCATGAATGGTTTGCCGGACGGGACGTCCAGAATCAGGCGTTCTAGGCCAAAGCGTTCGTCTTTGGAGTTCCGTAGGCCCGCCACTTGGAAAAACGGTGTTTCTGGGTGAAACAGATCGAAGTATTCCGAGTGCTCTTCAAAGTAGTGCTCGATATCGTCTACCGGAAGCCCTTCCTCGAACCAGTCTGCCCACAGCTCGGTATCCAGAGCTTGACCTCGGTTCGCAGCGTAGATGATCGCCAGGCAGAGACGCAGCAGAGCGAAGTCGGTGATCGGCAACTCCGCCGCGATGGTCTTGAGGTTTTTGGCTTCCTTGAACACATCGAGAAGCGAGTACTCTTTGACGGCGCCGTCCATTCCAAGGCATGGAATCCACGGCTGGCTGATAAGCGAAAACGTGGGCCGCTCACGTGTTGCTTCAGTCATGTTTAACCACTTTCAAACCGAAGGTTGGGTCATAGTGCATGGTGAACCAATCTGTTGAATACGTTAGATCTTCATTAAAAATTAGTATGAGTTCGCCACGCAGTTCGGGTGAATCCCGCCAATCAAATTCAGAAGTCCGTTCCAGGTGCTCGATGAACGAATCGATGCTTGTCTTGTGAAGCATGTGCTCGGTGATGTTGAGGCTGCACCGTTTGAGGACACGTGCGACGTCAGCGGGAGGTGGCTCATACATCGGCAACTGGGTTCCTCCGTGCTCGGCGACCCAAGCAGGAATGCACAGCTGGCCGTCAATCATCTGGGCCACCAGAACTTCCACATTGTCTGCGGCGTCTCGCACGCCAACAGTGACCCGCTCATCGGTGCCATCTTCGCTCAAGCCACCTGAAACGAGCCCGAAAATGTCTTTCATGGTGGAAGGTTCGTGAAGCAGGGCCGCTTGAGGTTTTCTGCGAGCCTCCTTCGTTTCTTCAAGAAACTTCTGTTCAGCTTTGGCGAGTGCATCCTCCCAGCCGGCGGGCGCCTGAACAGGCTTTTCGTATGTGTTGTCGACCAGATCGGGGATGTCTGCCGGGATCTGAACTTGGACTTCGCTCTTGTCGACGAGGCCGAGTGCCAGGGCTGTACGCAGCAGGAGGTGCTCGCCGTAAACCGCAACGGAACCTCGCGATGGAGCGAACGGAGTTGTATTCCAGTCCACTCCGCTGATCCACAGTTCAGCCTGACGCAGCAGGGGTGGGCGGATAGCGTCCCGTTGTGTATGGCGGTGGAGACGCCCCGAGCGTTGCAGTATCAAGTCCACCGGGGCGAGGTCGGTGATCATGAGGTCAAAGTCCAGGTCCAGCGACTGCTCAATGGTCTGGCTTGCCACAACGATGCTTAGCTCACCCTCGGGTGCGGAACCGCCCTTGCCGAATTGCTCCAGCAACACGTTGTCTCGCTCTGCACGGTCATTGCCCATGAACCGAGCATGAGAAATGTAGTGGTGAGCATCCGGGAACGCTTCACGCAGTAACTCTGAGGTCTCTTGGACTTCGCGCACCGTGTTGCGGATGACAGCAACTCGGCCTCCGTCGCGGCCTTTTACCCTAATGAGTTCGATGAGGTCAGCCGGGGTATTGCCTAGCCGTCTTACAGTCAGCTCGCGAACCACGCCGGTGCTTTCCGAGGAACGCTCCACAACACGGCCCGAACGTTCCGCCAAGGTCAGGCGCGGATAAGCCTCGACAGGGAGGCTCTGCTGCCGGGGCGCTTGGTTCCGGTTCGTGTGCCCCTGGTAGGCGCGGATGAACGCCTCCCTTCTGCTGGCTGGCAGGGTTGCGGAGAGCATAACCACGGGAACGCCCATCGCGCCGAGCCAGTCGAGTGCGTCTTCGAGGAACTGGGACATATAGGTGTCTGCAGCGTGGACCTCGTCCAGCACCACAACTTTGCCTGCGAACGCGAGGTGGCGCAGGGTCACGAAACGCATTTTGAGGGCCAGCATCAACGCATGGTCGATGGTGCCGATAGTGAAAGGTGCCAGCAAGCCGCGGCGACGGTCGGTCAGCCACGAGTGAGCGACCACTGAACTATGAAGCTCTTTCTTGGTCGACTCATCGCGCGCATGAGGGCCAAAGTACCGGCGCCAGGCCTCTTTATATGCGGCGTGATACGTCTCGTTTAGGTCCCGCTTCCCATGGGCGAGGAAAGTCGTGGGAGATGCTTGGCCTTCCTCGAGTGGGAACTGCTCGAGCCACTGGGTGACTCGTTCAAACATCGCGTTGGTGGAGGCCTGGGTTGGCAAACCAACGAAAACACCGCCGTGGCCGAACCTTTTGGCGAGTATTTCTGCGCACATGAGCGCCGCTTCGGTCTTGCCTTCACCCATGCCGGCTTCGATGATGATCAGCCCCGGCTCTTGTGACTCTGAGGCGAGCTCGCGGGCCGCCGACTGCATCGGGCGGGCCCGGGCGGAAGCATCGAGGTTGAAGCGCTCCTGGAGGTGCTCATCAGCGCCGGCGGGGTGATCCCATGATGTCCACGGCCCAGGCAGGGCTAGCGATGCCCAACCTTCCTGGGCTCGCTGCTGGGTTGCCTCGATAAGGTCCAGGGGAAAATAATGCTCGTTGGATGCGATCCAGTCGGACATGATGACCGCGCCGGAAAGAATGGTTTGAGCGTGAGCGGTCAGACGGGGGAGAGCTGGAAGCTTTTCTTTGATGATCTTCGAGAAGCCCGTTACGGAATCAATATGATCAAGCAAAGCGGTGCGGGCATCGGCCCACCGTTGGTCGCCCAGGCTCAACGAATCGAGCAGTGCTACGCTAAAGACTTGTTTGGACGCCGGTGCTCCGTGATGCGCAAGAACCGGCCCGAGCCAGCTATGCAGAATAGGGAGCCGCTTCACTGCAAATGTGTTCCGCAACCATTCCCGCAAAGCTACGCCGGAGATAACTTCGTGGCGCAACCGTGGTGTCAGTAACGTACCTGGGGCCAGCTGTGGTGGGTGGATGAAATCTGCGGCCTGTGCTTGATCTGCTGCGCGTCGATGTTGGGCTGAGAATGCGGGCGCGGCTTTTCCGGTGTCATGAGCACCGGCGAGGAAGACGAAAGAAGCCCGCGCCACTTCATCCGAGCCAAGCTCAACTGCGAGCATTTCTTTAATGTGCGGGGCAAGAAAGTCGTCCCAAATATGCCCGGCAATAGCGGCGGTGTCTTCGAGATGCTGTCGAATCGAAAGGGTCTGCAGTGGCTCAAGGTCGCTCGAGACATAGGGGCGAGCTTTAGCCCAAAGTGACTCCACATCGGAGATGTGCATTTATGCCTCCTCTCGGTTTATCTGTCTATCTGGAAATATAGCCGAATTTTCCGCATCGGTAAACTTTCACCCTATCTAGTTAGATTTATTTCGAACTTCTTAGGGAAAGGCTCTGCATGACATGCTTGAATCATCCCGAAAACCGGTTTCGGGATGACCCTTAGATGGGGTGTAAGTAGCAGTAATCCCTGCGCTTGCGGGGCTCCGGGTACCGAAGGTTTCCACGCTTTGAGTATCCGAGGGGGGTCTGACAGTTTGAAACTGGCTGCGTTCCAATACGTCGGGCGCTCCAAACTGTCAGGCCCTTCGTTCACAATGGAGGCATGGTTTCTACCGGGAAGAACTCAGCCGCGCACGGCTTGCTAGCCGGCCCGCGCGGGCGGCGCTTGCTGCTGGAGTATGCCCTGGAATCAGAACGGATCGCGGGACTTGAGGAAGTCGGCGGCTCACTTGCCGAGCTCGAGTTCTTCGCGTCCCGCCGCCTAGACCCAAACCACGGAACAGGCGCACTCCGCGTCGTTGGCCCTGGAGACTCCATACCGAAAATCCCGGCCATCACTCCCGCGCACGTCGCCGAGCGGCTCGAAACCGTCCCCCTCGCCGACATGACCCCGCGGCTCCTACTGACATGCCTCGCCAACACAGTCGAAACCGCAACATACTGGCAAGAACCCGACGGCACCGACGTCCTCGCCGCAACCAAAGCCATGCGTGACGGGCTACGCCGCGTCGCCGAGCACATCGTCGCATCGGAACACACCGCCTGGTGGAACACCCCCATCGACACATCCACGCAGTGGACCGTCCAATGGGACAACGAACCCGGCACCATCCCACAGGACCCGCTCGCCGTGCTGAAGACAGCGCGGGTACACGCCGTTAAAGAGGGACGCCTCGCTGCCCGCGAACGCCCCACCGACCCGACAGCATCCTGGAGCGGCGAATGGTGGTCCACACCCCACGGCGTCCCCGCATCCACCCGCGAACTCTGCGACACAACCCCCGCCGGGCTGTGGCTCGTCGAAGACAGTATGGGATGGGAAACCGCCGAAACACTCCGCCTGAGCATCCCCGAAGGGCTGCGTATCTACGAGATCGACTCCGCAGAAGCCTGGGCCGAACTATGCCGCCGCTTCCCGCTCAACCAGACCGCACAGAAACGCCACGACTGGTACCGCACCACCGGACGCAACGGTAAATGGGTCACCCCGGACTGGGCCGAAATCGCCCAACACTACGATGCGGTCCACCTTCCCGTCGCCACCTACCTCGCCGCCGCGGGCACCGCGATCCCAGCCGATGCGGACACGGCGAGTGTCATCGCCGGCTGGGGACCCGACACAACCTACTGGTTCACGCCACGCATCAACCACATCGGCAGCCCTGTCGGGTGGGTTCTCAAAGAACACGACACCGGCGAGAACTGGGAACGAGCGTGACGCCGGGTGGGCGCCGTGCTGCGGTTGAAAATGCCGATGCGGTGGAAGCGGGTGCTGCGGTGGACCAAACTGTCAGACCCCTCCTTCACAATGGATGCATGGCTTCTACCGGGAACAGCTCAAACGTGCATCCCTTGTTTGACCTGGATGTGATCGGGGAAGGGCTCGTCTTCGCGGACTCCCTCCCCGAACTCGACGCCGCCCTCACAACCCACCGCGCCGCCGTCGTTCAAGCCCCACCCGGAACCGGCAAAACCACACTCGTACCACCCGCCGTCGCGAACCACCTCGCCCGTATAAGCGCCGGCGACACCGCAGGCGCCGGCACGCCGCCTGGCCGGATCATCGTGACCCAACCACGCCGCGTAGCCGCCCGCGCCGCTGCCCACCGCCTCACCCAACTCACCGGAACTAAACTCGGCGACTACATCGGTTACACCGTCCGCGGCGACTCCCACACCAGCGCCGCCACCATCATCGAATTCGTGACCCCCGGAATCCTCGTCCGCCGGCTCCTCGCAGACCCTATGGCGGACGGCACCGCCGCGATCATCCTCGACGAAGTCCACGAACGCCACCTCGAAACCGACCTCCTCCTCGCCCTCACCGGCGAAACCCAACAAGTCCGCGACGACCTCACCATCATCGCGATGTCCGCAACAGTCGACGCCCCAACCTTCGCCCGCCTCCTCGCAAGCGACGGCACAGAAAACGACGGGGGAGCAGGGTCCGATGCGGGTGCTGGCTCCGGCGCCGGAACCGACCTTGAACGCGTGGAACCCGTCCCGCACATCAGCTCCGCGACCGCACTCCACCCACTCACCATCACGTACACCCCACACGCGGGAGACCGGATCGGGCCGCACGGCGTCGAAACCAGCTTCCTCAACCACGTCGCAACCACCGCGCTCGCTACCCACCGCGAAGCGCTCACCACCAACCCAGACACCGATGCGCTCGTGTTCGCACCCGGCGCCCGCGAAGTCGACCACATCACCCAACAACTCCGCGCCGCCACAACAGACATCGACGTGCTCCCACTCCACGGGCAACTACCAGCCCAACAACAAGACCACGCCATCCGCGGACGTGAACCCGGCGGGAAACCACGCATCATCGTCTCCACAACACTCGCCGAATCATCACTCACCGTCCCCGGCGTACACCTCGTGATCGACTCCGGCCTCACCCGCGAACCACGCCGCGACGCAACCCGCGGAATGAGTGGACTCGTCACCGTATCCGCCTCCCAAGCCAGCGCCGAACAACGCGCAGGCCGCGCCGCCCGCCTCGGCCCCGGAACCGCAATCCGCTGCTACAGCGAACGCACCCACGCCGCCGCACCCGCACACATCACCCCCGAAATCACCACCGCAGACCTCACCGAAACCGCCCTCACCCTCGCCGCATGGGGAGCACCCCGCGGCCACAACCTCCGCTGGATCAACCCGCCACCCGCCGCCGCCCTCAACGACGCCGAAAAAACACTCCACGCCCTCAACGCGATCGACAACACAGGACGCATCACCGACCACGGCCGAACCCTCTCCGCGATCCCACTCAACCCACGATGGGCACACGCACTCACACACAACGCGGCGCGTTACGGGGCGGAGGAGGTCGCGACAGTGATCGCCGTAGCCACCGGCGAACAACGCATCCCCGGAGCCAACCTCCCCGACGCGATCCGCCACCAGCAACGCAACCCCCACCGCCCAACCCAACGCGAAACACAACGCCTCACCCGGCTCGCACACAAACACGCGGCGGCCCACACCAACGCAGCCGAACTTGCCGGCATCGTCACAGCCACGGCCTGGCCTGACCGGATCGCGAAACACATGGGGGAGGGGATCTACCTCCTCGCCTCCGGCACCCGTGCCGCACTTCCACCGGACGCCACGCTCGGACGCCCCGAATGGCTCGCGATCGCCGACGTCACCCGAGCACACGGGAACGCCGCCGCCGGAACCGGCGCCATCATCCGTGCAGCCGCACCCCTCACCCTCGACGAAGCCACCGACGCCGCCGGGAACCTCGCCGGCACCACAACCCGCATCACCATCACACCCAAAGGCACCATCAGCGCACGCAACATCGAAGCGATCGGCGTGATCGAACTACGCGCAACCCCCACCAAACCCAATCCCACCCAAGCAGCGGAAGCGCTCGCTGAACACCTCGCAACCCAGGGCCTCAACGCGCTCACCTTCAACAGCACCGCCACTGCGTTACGCAACAGGCTCGCGTTCCTCCACCACCACATCGGCGACCCATGGCCAGCGATGGACGAACACCACCTAGCCGCGACCGTCACTGAATGGCTCGGCCCAGAACTCAACGACGTCGCACACGGCGCAAGCCTCAACAACATCGACCTCACCGAACCACTCCGCCGGCTCCTCCCATGGCCAGAAGCCGCGAACCTCGACGAACTCGCGCCCGCCCGCATCACCCTGCCCTCAGGCAACACCGCCGCCATCCACTACCCAGATGTGAGCGAATACGGGGACGCGGATGAAGCCAGCGGGGCAGGGGACAGTGCAGAAGGGGACAGTGCGGAGCCGACAAATGCAGAGCCTCCGCAACCGGTGGTCGCCGCGAAGCTCCAAGAAACCTTCGGCTGGACTGAAACACCACGCCTTGCAGACGGCCGCGCGCCCGTCCTCTTCCACCTGCTCTCACCGGCAGGCAGGCCTCTCGCGGTTACCTCGGACCTGCACTCCTTCTTTACCGGCCCATACGCCGACGTCCGAGCGGAAATGCGCGGCCGATATCCCAAACACCCCTGGCCGGAAGACCCACTCACAGCCCAACCGACCCACCTCACCAACCGCAAACTCCGCCAGAAATAAGCACACAATCGGCATCAGATAAACTTGAAAGTTGGTGCCCACCCGCACCCACACACCCGAAAAACAAGGGGAACAAACCACATGGTGGACAGCGCCAGCAACAGCGGTGCCAGCAACACCCGCACAGAAGCAACCACGGCGGACTATAAACGAGTCCTCGCCAAACCGATGCTCTACCGGGGCATCGTCAGCGCGCTCTTCGCACTCGTCGGCGTCTTCTTCAACACCACCCCAACCGTCGGCGCGATCAGCGCAGCCTTCGCCGTCCTCTTCCTCGCCAGCGCACTCTTCTACTGGCCCATCATGCGGCTCTCCCTGGCACCCAGCTATCGCACCGCCGTCACCTCCGCGGTCCTCGCGTGGTCCATCGCCGGCGTCCTCGCGATCATCATGCGCGACGCCACCGGCATGGCACTCGCCGTAGCGTTCGGCTACACCATCGGCGGAGCATCAGAACTCTACGGCGGGCTCACAACCCGCGAAACCGGCCGCCCCAGCAAAGACACCACCATCTCCGGTGGCCTCGGCGTCATCGGCGGCATCATCATGATCTTCATGACCACCAGCGACCCTCACGGCATCTTCGGCATGGCCTCCATGATCACCGCGCTCATCGCAGTGCACCTGCTGATCTCCGCGGTCGGCTACATGCAAGACCAACGCCGCGGCAACTAGACTGAAAACACACAACAACACCAGAGCGCACCGCACACAAACCTGTACACAGACCTCGCACGAAACCCGCGTAAAGGAGAATCCGTGGCCAACAAGCCATCCACGTCTGGCTCGAAGCAGTCCGGCTGGAAGCAAAGCGTCAAACCTGCACTCGCGCTGTCGCTGACCTTCGGTATCGTCGCCGGCGTCATCTCCGCATTCGCCGGTGCAGGCGGAACCCGCAACGGCCTCAACCTTCAGATCGGTGCAACGTTCTTCCTCATCGCGTTCGTCGCGGGCCTGCTGGTGATCTCCCTGCTCATGATGGTCGCCAAAGAAAACCCGGACGACCTCGGCAAAGGCTCCGGCGTCAACCGTTCATCCGAACTCACTGACGCCGAACTCGACGCCATCGAAGCACGCGAACGCGCACAACGCGCCCGCGAAAACCGCGAAAAACGAGGCTAATTTCTCCGCAGCGCACCGTGGCCCGCGACCACGGTCCCCAAAACCGCGGCTAATACTCCTCAACGTAGCGCGGCTTAGCTGAAACCAGCCCCGCAACCAACGTGATCACCGCAATACCCAGCATGATCCACAACGAGGCCGTCCACGAACCCGTTGCTTCACGCACCACACCCAAAACCGGCGGAACAGACGCCGCAATCACATAACCGAACGTCTGCGCCATACCCGAGAGCCGTGCAGCTGACATCGGCGTACGCGCCCGCGCCCCAAACAACGTCAACGCGACGGTGAACAACCCGCCCTGGGCAGTACCTATCAACAGCGCCCACAGCAACGCCAACTGTGGAGCCAGCATGGTCCCCGCAAGCACCACAATCACCGTGGAAACCGCCACACCAACAGTAGGCCCCACCACGTCGCGCCTCATCAACCAGCCCGCAACAAGCGAACCCACAATACCGGACGCCTGAATCACCGCAATATGGAAACCGGCGCTCTCCTCAGAAATCCCCGACGACATCTCAATAGCCGGCCACCACGCCAAAATCGAATAAAACAGCGTCGACTGAAAACCCATAAACGCCGTAATCACCCACGCCAACGGGGAACGCAACAAACTCCGCGGACGCGCCGGCGGCGCTGTCTCGGACGCAGGTGCAGGGGCGGGGGACGATGCGGACGCCGGGGTAGCGGGGGAGGCCACCGCATCGGGGGCTTCAGCGCCGGACATTTCGCCAGCGGCCGCGGCGTCAGCTGCTTGGCGGTCCAGGATCTTTGTTCGCCGCATCACATGGTCGGCACGAACCTGCGGAGCGAACACCGCCATACCAATCAAACCGGCGCCCAACGTCAAACCGAGAGCGCCCTGCCAACCCCAACCCGGCAGGCCAGCGATCGGGACAGCGACCGCCGCCGCAAGTGCCGCCATCAGCGACTGAAACGCCGAATACACACCCGTCAACGTTCCGGCATGATCCGGGAAATCACGCTTAATCAGCGCCGGCAGCAACACGTTCATGATCGCGATCCCAACACCGATCAATACGGTGCCGGCCCACAAACCGAATGAACCAACCCAGGAACGCAAAACGATCCCCACGTTGACCGCTACCAGAGCGCCGAACAAAGCGTGCGCCAACCCGAAACGCGCCGCAATCCGCGGCACGATCGGCGAAAACACCGCGAAACACAGCAGCGGCAAGGAAATCAGGAACGATGCGGACGCCGCCGAAAGCCCCACGTCTTCCTTAATGCGGGGCAGCAGCGGGCTCGCGCTGGTCATCGGCATCCGCAGATTCGTAGCGATCAACAAGATACCTGCGATCGCCAAAGCCGGGCTCACGGCCCTCGCCGCAACGCCCGCCGCTGGGCGCGACTGCTCCGGAAGCGGCTGGCTCGCGCCATCATGCGAAGAATTCTTCATTCCGTAACGTTATCGCCCTTCCCGCGCCGCGCAAGCCGGCAACCGTCACAACACGTCATCACAATCCGCGGCTGCAGAATTACGATGCGGCAGCAGGCGCCGTGGGGCATCCCACGGAACCCGCCCGCCGGCTTTGCGCGGCCGGTGCGGAAATGCTTAGCTGCCAGCTTCCACCAAAGCGCCAGTGCGGAAGCGGGAACCACGATGCGTTTCAGGCAACCAATCCTGCCCCGTCACCGCGGCACGCAACGTCACGGTCTCCGCGGCACCGGCATCGTCGCCTTCAGCGCCGGCGTCAGCCAACAGCCCCGCGTCAGCCAACAGGCCGCGGCGCCTCAGCTCGGGGCTCACGTATTCAACGAAACGTTCAAGATCAGCCGGCCGCACACCACTACACACGTTGAAGCCATCCACGCCGGAAGCCGCCTGCCACGCCTCCAACTGATCTGCAACGCTCTCGGGGCCACCCACAATCACGGGGCCACGGCCACCCAACGTCACGAACGCGGCAATGTCGCGCACGGTCCACTCGCGCGCTGTGTCGCCAGAGGTCACCGAACGCAGGGCGGACTGGTTCGCTTCCGTCTCAACTTCGGCCAACGGGGCATCCGGATCCAGACCGGCTAAGTCAACGCCGGTCCAGCCCGCGAACAGCGCAAGCGCGCCCTCGACGTCGACATACTGCTGATAGGACTCGAAGCGGCGTTGTGCCTCCTCGTCGTCCGCGCCCGTCACCACGGTGGCCATCGCGAACGTGCGCACCGCATCGGCGGGCCGGCCCGCGGCCTCAAGCGCCTCGTGCAAGCGGTCAATATAACCGCGCACGACACTTGGCTCAGAACCGATCATGAACACGGCCTCAGCGTTCTCGGCACCAAAACGCAAGCCCCGCGCCGAGGCACCCGCCTGGAACAAGAACGGCGTCCGCTGCGGCCCCGGATGCGTCAACAACGCACCATCAACCGAGAAATACTCGCCCTTATGCTCAGCCTTCCGAACACCCGCCGGATCCACGAATACACCCGCATCGGCATCCTTGAGCACCGAACCCGGAGCGAAACTGCCCTCGAACAGCTTGTACATGACGTCCATGTACTCGTCCGCGCGGTCATAACGCTCATCGTGCGGTAGCTGCCGCTCCAAACCGAGGTTCCGGGCAGCGGAATCCTGATACGACGTCACAATGTTCCAGCCAACCCGGCCACCCGTGAGGTGATCCAGGCTCGCAAACCGACGCGCCAAGAGGAACGGGTCCTCATACGCGCACGACGCCGTCAACCCGAAACCGAGCCTACGGGTGACCGCAGCCATCGCAGACACCGCAGCGAACGGATCCAGCAACGGAACCTGCACGCCGCGCTCATGCGAAACCGCGTCGCTTCCGCCGTACACGTCATAGGTCCCCAGCACATCGGCCAGGAAGAGGGCCGTGAAACCGCCTTTGTCCAAGGTTTGCGCCAGGCCGGTCCAGTAGCTCAACTGATCAAAATCCGCTGCCCGGGATTCCGGATGCCGCCACAAACCAGGGGACTGATGCACCGGCGTGGCCATCTCAAACGCGTTAAGAAGCACGGCGCACCTCACCGATCGCGTTGAGACCCTCCGGGACGGTGCCGTTGACCAGGTAGTCGCCGATGATCCGCTCACGGAACACAAGCGGGTTATGCGTCGCGACCGTCTGCGCATTGCGCCAATGCCGGTCCAGGTTCTTCTCCCGCGACGTGTTCGAAGCGCCACCCGTGAGGAACAGGTCAGAGCAAATACTGGTCACGATGCCGGGCACAGTCACGTGCGCACGCTCAACAGCAAGCTCCGCCTCAGTCAGCAGACGCTGCGCTGTGTCAGTAGCGGCGCCGGTGCCAGCGTCAGTGTTGCCAGTAGCGGCGGCGCCAGTATCGGCGTCACCGTTGCCATCGCCGGTGCCAGCGTCCTCGCCTTCGAGCGAAAGCACGCCCTCGGCGGCTTCAAGCCGCCGCGCAGCCTCAACCACCGCCGACTCCACTACGAAAGCCTGCGCCGAAAGCCGGCCCACAACCCCCAGAATCTGCGGGTCCTCAGAGTGCGGAACACCTAAGCCGGTATTGAAGGAGCGGGTCCGCCGCCGCACGCCAGCCGCCGCATCGTCCACAACGTTGCGAGCAATACCGGCCAATACAGCGAGCAAGACAAGCTGGAACAGCGGCGCCTCAAACTGCGCCTCAGCGCTGCCAGGCACGCGGTTCAAAATGTGCTCGGGCGCAACCTTCACATCGGTGAAACGCGTGGTTCCGGTACCGGTGAGGCTCTGTCCGAAACCATTCCAGTCGTCCTCAAGCTCAACACCCGGGGCGCGCGTGGAAACGACAGCGAACTGTCGACCCTCGGTCGGCGTGCCGTCCGCATCAAGCAGCGTGGCCGAAACCCGGGTATGCGTCGCGTACGCGGTGCCAGTGCAGTAGTACTTAGCGCCATTGAGCACCCCAGTGCCGTCCGCCTGCACGGCCAGCGTCGTGTTGAGCGTATTCAACGCATTCCCGCCGATCTCCGTGGACGCGTTACCCACAACATCGCCGGCAAGAACCTTCGCATACCAATACTGGCGGGTCTGCTCATCCTGGTACCGCAGCGTCTCCACGAAACCCGCGTGGGAACGGTATTGATGCGCGATGTTCGGGTCAGCCGCCGCCAGATCGATCAGCAGCTGCACCCAGTCGGTGAAGCTCACGCCCGGGCCGCCGTACTCGGTAGGAACGCGAAGCACGGTGAAGCCGGCCCGGTTGAGCTCTGCGATCTCAACGAACGGCAAAACACGATGCGCCTCCCGCTCAGAAGCCCCACTCGCGATGCGGTCAAAGATCGGCCCGAAATGCTCACGCAGCTCAGCCAGGCTTGGCTTGTGGCCGGCTTCCCACGGGGTGACCGGAGCATCCTGGGTGGTGACGTAACGCAGCCCTTCAGCGAAGCTCAGGTCAGCCGAGGAAACCGCGGTGCTGGCGTTGCCGGCGTCGGTGCTGGCTTCCGCATCGGCGGCGATCTCAGCGCCAGCTGCAGGGTGGACAGGGGTGTGCGTGGACAACGATGACACAGTTATTCCTTTCCATCGTTCCTGGCGGGAGCACCGTGCATAAACCGGTTGCTGCGACGTCAACGAGCCAGGTCTCTCAGTCGCTCTGGATGGGTTACAAGCATCATTTCTATAGCCCGGCCTCGAGCTGTGTCAACTGCCCGCCAGGCGACGCGCGTCACAAAACGTCAACAAGAAGCGCCCCCGCGGCGCCTGCATCTAAGCAGGCCCCGCGGGGCGCTTCGTGAGGTCTAGCGGGGGTCAGCAGGCGGGGTTCAGAGACCAGAGTTCAGAACGCGACTTTCTCCAGCAGCCGGCTCAGTTCCTGCCGCTCGTCGGAGGTGAGCGCGGCGAGCACCACGTCGTCGGAGGCCATGGTCAGCGCGCGTGCCCTCCGGTAGGCATCCTGCCCCTGCGGTGTGGCGACGACGATCCGGGAACGACGATCACGCGGATCCACCTGGCGCTCGACCCATCCCCGCTTCTCCAGGAAATCCACCAGGTTCACGATCTGGCTCGGGTCCAGGCTCAGGAAGTCGCCGAGTTCGCGCTGGGACGGGTTCACGTCCGCGGCGGCCAGGGCCAGCACGGAGTACTGGCGGACCTTCAATCCCATCTCCTCCTGCAGGACGCGGTTGGCGTGGCTGTGGCCGATGCTGCGCAGCCGGGCCGCCAGGAACTGGACCTGGCCGGCGAGCTCTGACGACGTGAACTCCGCCATACGCTCAGCCTCAAGGGCGGTGGAAGGGGCGGGGAAGCGCTGGGCGGCCTCGGCCGGGCTCACTGCGGCTCCGGAGGTGTCCTGGGTGGTCGTCATGTGCCTGCTTCCTTGGTCCGTGTAGTTGAGGACGCGATCCGGCTGATCTTGCCCATGTAGAGGCTTGTCCCCTGCAGAGGATCGTACGCGAAATGCAAGCCTCGAAAAATAATTGACAATTTCAATTATATGTACTGTCATGGTTCTTGTGTGGTGAACGCCACACCAGGATCGCCCGGGAGTATCCGCCGCGAGGCGGCACGCAGGCTCTCAGAGCAGAACAGACATCTAGCACGTCACCACCGAAGGAGAACCCCATGTCCCTCGACGGCAAGGTAGCCATCGTCACCGGCTCGGGCGCAGGCCTGGGCCTCGCCTACGCCCAGGAGCTCGCCCGCCAGGGAGCCTCCGTGGTCATCAACGACGTCAACCAGGAGACCGCGGACGCCGCTGTCGCCTCCATCACTGAAGCCGGCGGCAAGGCCGTGGCCGCCGTGGTCCCTGTCGGCACGAGCGAGGCCGCCGACCAGCTGGTCAAGACCGCCGTGGACACCTTCGGCGGCCTGGACATCCTGGTGAACAACGCCGGCATCCTGCGGGATAAGTCCTTGCTGAAGATGACTGACGAGGACTTCGACCTCGTCATCGGCGTCCACCTCAAGGGCACCTTCACCTGCGTCCGCGCCGCCTACGCCTACTTCAAGGAGAACGGCGTGGCTGGCCGCATCGTCTGCATCGGCTCGCCGACCGGCCAGCGAGGCAACTTCGGCCAGACCAACTACGCCGCCGCCAAGGCGGGCATCGTCGGCATGGTCCGCACGTGGGCCCTCGAGATGAAGAGGGCCGGAGTGATGGTCAACGCCGTCATCCCAGTGGCCGCCACCGCCATGACCAAGACCGTCCCATACTTCCAGAAGGCCGTCGAGGCGGACGAGCGCGGCGAGGCCATGCCGTCCTTCTTCCGCCATGACCTCGGCTTCGGAACCGCCGACGACGTCGCTGGCCTCATCGCTTTCCTCTCCTCCGAGGAGGCCGAGGGCATCACCGGCCAGGCCATTGGCGTCGGTGGCGATCGCTTGCAGGTCTGGTCCCATCCTGAGCCGGTGGCCACCGAGTACCACGAGGGCGGCTGGGACTACGCCACGATGCAGACCCAGGGCGCCGAGCTGGTCAGGGGCAATCTCCAGGAGGTCGGCGAGAAAATGCCTCCTCTGCCTGCTGAGCTCGAACCCGAGCAGAAGAACTAAGGACAAGCACCATGACCGGAACCCAGGACACGGCTCCGCAGGGGGCTGAGCACGGGAACATGGACGGCGGCCCTGCCTCAACCTCTGCTCCCGGCCCCGCCTCAACCCCCGGCCCCGCCCCAGTCCGCTACGAGCTGGGCGTGGACGCCTCGGCCATCGAGGCCGTGGACATGCACGTCCACCTCGAAGTGGACTCGTGCGGCCACAAAGCGCTGCCGGAAGACTTCTTCGAAGCCTCCGCGAAGTACTTCAAATCCGCGGAGCGGACCCCGAGCGTGGACACCATCGCGGAGACCTACCGCCAACGCCGGATGGCCGCCGTCGTCTTCACCGTGGACGCGCGCACCCAGTTTGGCCACAAACCGAACTCCATCGATGACCTCGTGGCCGGCTGCGCCCGGAACAACGACGTTCTCATCCCGTTCGGCTCTGTGGATCCCCGTACCGGGGCGGACGCGTTGGCGGAGGCCACCCGCCAGGCCGAGCAGCTCGGAGTGCGCGGTTTCAAGTTCCACCCGTCCGTGCAGGGCTTCGACCCCTCGGACCGCGAGTACTACCCGCTCTGGGAGCGGCTCCAGGAACTGGGGCTGCCGATCGTTTCCCACACCGGACAGAACGGCATGGGCGCTGGCCTGCCCGGCGGGCGCGGCATCAAACTGAAGTACTCCAACCCGCTGCTGCTGGACGACGTCGCCGCCGACTTCCCTGACCTGCAGATCATCATGGCCCACCCATCGGTGCCCTGGCAGGATGAGGCGAACTCGATGGCCACCCACAAAGCCAACGTGCACATCGACCTCTCCGGCTGGTCCCCGAAGTACTTCCCGGAGTCCCTGGTCCGCCAGTCGAATAGCGTACTGGCTCGCAAGGTCCTCTTCGGAACCGATTTCCCGCTGATCACCCCGGACAAGTGGCTGGCTGCCTTCGCGGAGCTGCCGCTCAAGGATGAGGTTCGGCCTTGGATCCTCAAGGACAACGCGGTGCGGCTGCTGGGCCTGGACCGTGAGTCCGCGACCGAGACGAAGGAGGACTGAGATGGCTGAACCGGTGACTGGAAGCATCATCCCATCCGACTTCTACGGCTACGCCGAGCGGCTGACCGAAGCCGAGCGCGCCGTCATCCTGGACCTCCGGGAACGGCTCGAGACGACCGTGAAGCCGCTGGTCAACCCGGCTTGGGACGCTGCGGAGCTTCCCCAGGAGCTGGTGGACGCCGTCCGCGCGCTGCCGCTGATGGACCCGCCAGCCCTCAAGGAAGCTGGAGAGCCCATCCGTAGGATCCTGACCGGGTTCCGCAACTTCGAGCTGGCCCGCTGCGACATCAACGTCGGCACCCTGTATAACGCGCATGCCGGCCTGTTCCGCACGGCTTGCACCCTGGGCGGCGGGGAACAGCAGGCGAAGGAGCTGGACGCGAAGATCCTCGACTACTCGCTGACCGGCGTGTTCGGGCTGACCGAGCCGGACCACGGTTCCGATGTGGCCGGCGGGCTCGCCACGACCGCGACCCATGATCCGGAGACGGACACCTGGGTGATCGACGGCGCCAAGCGCTGGATCGGCGGGGCGACCATCTCGGACGTCGTCGCGACGTTCGCCCGCGACACCGCCGATGGCCAGGTCAAGTGCTTCCTGGTTCCGCGGGACGCCGAAGGGGTGAGCATGTCGATCATCCCGAACAAGGCCTCCTTGCGCATCATGCAGAACGCCCACATCGAATACCGCGGGGTACGCGTTCCGGCCTCGGCCCGTCTGGAGGGGATCAACTCCTTCAAGGACGTGGCTCGTTGCTTGCGGGCCATGCGTTCGGATGTGGCTTGGATGGCCGTGGGCGCCACCGCGGGCGCCTATGAGGCCGCCCTGCGTTACGTCCGCGAGCGGCAGCAGTTCGGCCGTCCGCTGGCCGGATTCCAGCTCATCCAGGAGAAGCTGGCCATCATGCTCGGCAACCTGACCTCCTCCCTGGGGCTGATGGTCCAGCTCACGGAGCAAGAGGAGCAGGGGATCTATAAAGACGAGAACTCCGCCCTAGCCAAGATGATGACCTCCCTGCGTCTGCGCGAGACCGTGGCCCTGGCCCGCGAGGTCTGCGGCGGAAACGGCATCACCCTGGACACCGACGTGGCCCGCTTCCACGCGGATGCCGAGGCCGTCTACTCCTACGAAGGCACCCACGAGATCAACGCGCTGATCGTGGGCCGCGCCGTAACCGGCGTCAGTGCCTTCGTCTAACCACCCTTTTCACCCCTTCCCTGAGAGGACCGCAACATGACCGAGACCACCGCACGCACCGTCGTCGACTTCGACGCCGTCAAGACCATGGCAGGCACCGAGCTGGGCGCCACCGAGTGGCGTGAGATCACCCAGGACATGGTGAACACCTTCGCCGACGCCACCGACGACCACCAATGGATCCACGTGGACCCAGAACGCGCCAAGGACGGCCCTTTCGGCGCCCCGATCGCCCACGGCTTCCTCACCCTGTCCTTGATCATCCCGTTCTGGGGAGAGCTGTTCGACGTTTCCGACGTCAAGACCAAGGTCAACTATGGCCTGGACAAGGTCCGCTTCACCTCCCCGGTCAAGGTCGGTTCCCGCGTTCGTGCAGTCATGAAGCTCGCCGACGTCCAGGAGGTTAAGGGCGACGGCCTGCACCTCGTGGTTGAGGCGACCTTCGAGATCGAGGGCGAGGAGCGCCCGGCCGTCGTGGCCGTCTTCCTGGCCCGCTTCTACCGCTGATCTCTACGCTGATCAACATCGTGTCCTGAGGTAGGCCGCCGAGGTGGCGGCCTACCTTCGGCATATTTAGAGGCCCCGTTCCCCGTTGAACTGCTCCCCTTTAGTTGGACTGAGAAATCAGTTACCGACTAGTGGGGAGCAGTTTTCATTGAGAGCACGAAGTTCGCTGAGCGAACATCAGCGTGAGCAGTTGGTTGAGTGTTTCGA
>NZ_JAKRCW010000017.1 GCF_022346425.1 Pseudoglutamicibacter albus | reverse complement strand
TACGTGTCGACATTGAGACCACACCCTTGTTCATACTTGTTCAGCGTAGGAGTACGCGCTCAAAGTATGTGAGGCACGACTGTAGCTACGCGATCAATATATGTAAGGTACGCCGCCGATTGGCGCATCGTTATCCATTGCGTTAGACTGGACGCTGTACCAAAGACCGTTGGTTATGGGCGCGTGCGCTCATCGAAGGTTCCCGCACTTGCAGGACAGCCCACGTAGGGACAGTTACTTCACGAACCGAGGCGTTCAGCGCCGTCGATGTTCACCGTGTAGCCCTGTGCCTATGTGCCAGGGCTATTTTGCTTTTCGGGGCAACCAACCGGGATGAACCATCTTAGAACCCCGGAAGGAGTGTCATGGCTAAGAACGTCAAGGAGATCGCCGTAGCGGAGATCACCAAGGACTTCGAGGAGTCCTCGGCTGCAGTCCTGACCGAATACCGTGGGCTCACCGTGGAACAGCTCAAGGAGCTTCGCCGCTCCATGGGCCCAGACACCAAGTACGCAGTCGTCAAGAACACCTTGACCGAGATCGCTGCTAAGAACGCCGGTGTCGACGCATTCGAGGGCATGCTCAACGGCCCAACTGCTATCGCGTTTGTACGCGGGGATGCAGTTGCAGCCGCTAAGAGCCTCACCGATTTCGCTAAGGACCACGAGAAGCTCATCATCAAGGGCGGCTACTACGACGGCCAGAAGATGGACGCTGAGCAGATCAAGGATCTTGCTGCTCTCGAGTCCGTCGAACACCAGCTGGCTCGCGTTGCCGGTGTCCTCAAGGCACCAGCATCCGCTGCTGCACGCATCATCGATGCGCTGCGTCTCAAGCGCGAAGAGGCCGGCGAAACCGCCGAAGCCCCAGCTGCAGAGTAGTCACGGTTCCGTAGCACCCGTTGTCCCGCAACATCCGTTGCGGCGCGGGACGCTTGAGCCCAACAGTTTCAACCGACAAGCTTTTACGCGGAGCAAAGCCTCCGCATCGACGAAAGGACGCCACTATGGCGAAGCTCACCACCGAAGAGCTCCTTGACGCGTTCAAGGAAATGACCATCTTCGAACTCTCCGAGTTCGTTAAGCAGTTCGAAGAGACCTTCGACGTCACCGCAGCTGCTGTTGCTGCAGCTCCTGCTGCAGGCGGTGCCGCAGGCGGCGCTGAAGAGCAGACCGAATTCGACGTCATCCTCGAAGCCGCTGGCGATAAGAAGATTGGCGTTATTAAGGAAGTTCGCGGCCTGACCTCCCTCGGCCTCAAGGAAGCTAAGGAGCTCGTTGACGGCGCTCCTAAGGCTGTTCTCGAAGGCGTCTCCAAGGAAGATGCAGAGAAGGCTAAGGAAGCTCTCGAGGGCGCTGGCGCAACCGTCACCCTCAAGTAATTTCCTTTCACGCGCCGCGGCGTGAGAGTGTGCCGCTCACAGTGAATGAATGTTTGGCCCGTGTCACCATTTGGTGACACGGGCCAAACTCTGTTAAGGGCCCTGGCTGATGATCGGGGGGAGCTAGGGGCGGCATCCTAGCGATGCAGCAAGAGTGCTTCGCCTTGACCTCCGCCGCCACACAGCGCGACGGCCGCGGTGCATCCGCCTTTCTCCTCAAGTTGGTAGCACGCTGTCACAACGAGGCGTGCGCCACTCGCCCCGAGCGGATGTCCCAAGGCGATCGCGCCACCCCATGCGTTCACGTCCTCTGCGTCCACACCTAGCTCGCGTTGGGACTGCACGGACACGGATGCGAAAGCCTCGTTGATTTCTATGACATCGAGGGCGCCCTGATCGATGCCGGAACGGTCGAGGGCCCTCTTGATCGCTCGGGCCGGCTGGGAGTGCAGGGAATTATCCGGCCCGGCAACCTGGCCTGCCTCGCCGATGGTTGCCAGTATGGTCGCGTTATTCTGTTCAGCCCAGATGCGCGAAGTCACGATCACGGCCGCTGCTCCATCCGATAGGGGAGAGGAGTTCCCGGCAGTGATGGTTCCTTCTTTCGAGAATGCCGGTCGCAGCTGAGCCAAGGCCTCAGCGTTCGTATCCTCACGCACGCCCTCATCGTCTGTGACAGTATGCTGTCGGCCGCGGCGATCCACCCACTCAACAGGGGCGATCTCTTGCTGCAGGTGCTCATGGGAAGAAGCTGCTCGTTGATGTGAGGCGGCGGCCACCGCATCCTGCTCTGCCCGCGAAATCTCGCGAGCATCGTTGCCGGCATCAGTCAGCGAGCCCATCGAGACCTGATCAGTCGCATCCGTGAGCCCATCATGAGCCAGCGAATCAACCGCGGCTACGTCCCCGTACTTCCAGCCAGTGCGGGAGCCTGGTAAAAGATGAGGTGCATTCGACATTGACTCCATCCCGCCAGCAACCACAACATCAGCCTCACCTAGGCGAACAAGGCGGGCGGCGTGAATCACCGCGGAAAGACCAGAAAGGCACACCTTGTTGACCGTCTCAGCATGAGCGGATGCAGGTAGGCCCGGAACCGAAAGGGCTGCCTGCCGAGCGGGGTTCTGCCCACATCCAGCCTGAACCGCCTGCCCCATCACTACGGCCTCGACGCACTCCGCGCCGACCCCAGCCCTGCCGAGCGCGGCCTCGATAGCGCGCTCACCCAGCGCGGCGGCAGAAAAATCCTTGAGCCCGCCCAAAAGACGCGCAAAAGGCGTGCGCGCGGCACCAATGATCACCGCGTCCCGCCCGCTCAAAGCCGTGATGCCTTGCAAGCCACCAGGGGTGGAATCGCCAGTCACGCCACCGGACATATGAACCTCCATCGTAAGAAAAACGCACACGAATGTGACCAGCATCTCACGATCGAAGGTGCGCTAGCCATGCAAGCCCGGCAGGCATCGTGCTCGGTATCACGCACGCGAGCTCAAAATACTATTCGACACGCTTGATGAACTGCGCTAAGATGGATCGTTGCGGCTCTTCTTGTCCTGTTACATCGACCTTCATATAGCGGTGGGTCGATGTTTTAACGTCTCATCAGGCGTTTACAACCTCACGCGAAATCCTAGCCTCACGAGCTAGTCAACGCATAGAGAATACGCATAGCGAGGGCAAAGCCGCACCCGGAAACATGACGGTCTGTGGAAGGAAAACCTTTGGTCGCCTCGAGCACCTCTCAGAACTCAACCGCTACATCGGCTCGTACCGCCGCCGCAGCGGGCCGCATCTCCTTCGCGAAAATCCACGAGCCTCTCGACGTCCCGGATCTGCTAGCACTGCAGACCGAATCGTTCGACTGGCTCATCGGTAACGAACGCTGGCAGCAGCGCGTAGCGAAGGCAGAAGAAACAGGGGACACCAGCGTCCCACGAGTACCAGGGCTGGCCGAGATCTTCGAAGAGATCTCACCCATCGAAGACTTCCAGGGCACCATGTCCCTGAGCTTCTCCGAGCCAGAATTCGCGGACCCTAAGTACACGATCGCGGAAGCCAAAGACCGCGACGCCACCTACTCGGCACCGCTCTATGTGCGTGCCGAGTTCATGAACAACCAGACCGGCGAAATCAAGCAGCAGACGGTCTTCATGGGCGATTTCCCGCTCATGACCGACAACGCGACGTTCATCATCAACGGAACCGAGCGCGTCGTTGTGTCCCAGCTGGTCCGTTCCCCAGGTGCCTACTTTGAGCGCACCCCAGACAAGACCTCCGATAAGGACATCTACTCCGCGCGCATCATCCCATCGCGCGGTTCCTGGTTCGAGCTCGAAATCGATAAGCGCGACCAGGTCGGTGTCCGCCTCGACCGTAAGCGCAAGCAGTCCGTGACCGTACTGCTCAAGGCGCTGGGCTGGACCGAATCCCAGATTCTTTCTGAATTCGGCGACTACGAGTCGATCCGCATCACCCTCGAGAAGGACACCGTCCACACCGAGGAAGAAGCGCTACTGGACATCTACCGCAAGCTACGCCCGGGCGAGCCGCCGACCGTTGAAGCGGCACGCAACCTGCTTGAGAACATGTACTTCACCCCGAAGCGCTACGACCTCGCTAAGGTGGGCCGCTACAAGCTCAACCGCAAGCTCGGCATGGACATGCCGATGGACACCCCAGAGTCCTCCGTTCTGACCGAGGCCGACATCGTAGCGATGATCCGCTACATCGTCGCACTCCACGCAGGCGAGCGCACCATCAAGGGCGTACGCAAGGGCGAAGAGACCGACATCCCGATCAACGTCGATGACATCGACCACTTCGGCAACCGCCGCATCCGCGCGGTCGGCGAACTGATCGACAACCAGGTCCGCACCGGCCTGTCCCGTATGGAGCGCGTTGTACGTGAACGTATGACCACCCAGGACGTCGAGGCGATCACCCCGCAGACCCTGATCAACATCCGCCCGGTTGTCGCTGCGATCAAGGAGTTCTTCGGAACCTCCCAGCTCTCGCAGTTCATGGACCAGAACAACCCACTGGCTGGCGTGACCCACAAACGCCGCCTCTCGGCTCTGGGCCCAGGCGGTCTCTCCCGCGACCGCGCAGGCATGGAAGTCCGTGACGTTCACCCGTCTCACTACGGCCGCATGTGCCCGATCGAGACCCCGGAAGGCCCGAACATTGGCCTGATCGGCTCGCTCGCAACCTACGGTCGCATCAACTCCTTCGGCTTCATCGAAACCCCGTACCGTCGCGTTGTTGACGGCGTGGTGACCGAGCACGTCGACTACCTGACCGCAGACGAAGAGCTCGAATACCAGATCGCGCAGGCAAACGCGCCGCTGGCAGAAGACGGCACCTTCGAAGAAGACCTCGTTCTCTGCCGTGAACGCGGTGGCGGCGGCGAACCAGTCCTGGTCGCTCCGAACGAGATCGACTACATGGACGTCTCGCCACGCCAGATGGTTTCCGCAGCGACCGCACTGATTCCGTTCCTCGAACACGATGACGCCAACCGCGCGCTCATGGGCGCGAACATGCAGCGTCAGGCCGTTCCGCTCCTGGAACCGGATTCCCCAATCGTGGGTACCGGCATGGAGAAGTACCTCGCGGTTGACTCCGGCGACGCGGTTCTGGCGAAGAAGCCAGGCGTTGTCACAAGCGTTTCGGCTGACCTCGTCTCCGTCATGAACGATGACGGCACGCAGACGAACTACCCGATCATGAAGTTCGCCCGCTCCAACCAGGGCAACGGCTACAACCAGAAGGTCGTTGTCACGGAAGGGGACCGGCTGGAAGCTCAGGCCCTCATCGCTGATGGCCCAGCAACCCAGGCGGGCGAGCTCGCGCTCGGTAAGAACCTCCTCGTTGCGTTCATGTCCTGGGAAGGCCTCAACTACGAGGACGCGATCATCCTCTCCGAGCGCATGGTCTCCGACGACGTCCTCACCTCGATCCACATCGAGGAATACGAGGTCGATGCCCGTGACACCAAGCTCGGCGCTGAAGAGATCACCCGCGACATCCCGAACGTGTCCGAGGAAGTGCTTTCGCAGCTCGATGAGCGCGGCATCATCCACATCGGTGCTGAGGTAGAAGCCGGCGACGTCCTCGTGGGTCGTGTAACACCTAAGGGTGAAACCGAACTGACCCCGGAGGAGCGCTTGCTGCGCGCGATCTTCGGTGAGAAGTCCCGCGAAGTCCGTGACACCTCGCTGCGCATCCCGCACGGTGAGTCCGGTACCGTCATCGGCGTCCGCATCTTCGATCGCGACGATGACGACGAGCTACCACCAGGTGTGAACCAGCTGGTCCGTGTCTACGTTGCACAGAAGCGCAAGATCACCGTTGGTGACAAGCTCGCTGGCCGCCACGGTAACAAGGGTGTTATCTCCAAGATCCTCCCGGTTGAGGACATGCCGTTCATGGCTGACGGTACCCCGGTCGACGTGATCCTGAACCCAATGGGTGTTCCGGGCCGTATGAACCTGGGCCAGGTCATGGAGTTGCACCTCGGGTGGGCCGCATCCCAGGGCTGGAACATCGAAGGTGAACCTGAGTGGATCAAGAACCTTCCGAACCTGCCGCGTGAGCAGGCTCCGATCAAGGTTGCCACCCCGGTCTTCGACGGTGCTGAGGAAGAGGAAGTCCGCGGTCTGCTGGACCACACTCTGCCGTCCCGTGACGGCGAGCGTCTGATCGATAACTCCGGTAAGGCGACCCTGTTCGATGGCCGCTCCGGCCAGCCGTTCCCGGAGCCGATCTCCGTGGGTTACATGTACATCCTCAAGTTGCACCACTTGGTTGATGACAAGATCCACGCTCGCTCGACCGGTCCATACTCGATGATTACGCAGCAGCCGTTGGGTGGTAAGGCCCAGTTCGGTGGTCAGCGTTTCGGCGAGATGGAGGTGTGGGCGCTTGAGGCGTACGGCGCGGCATACACCCTGCAGGAGCTGCTGACGGTCAAGTCGGATGATATCCACGGCCGTGTGAAGGTCTACGAGGCGATCGTTAAGGGCGATAACATCCCTGCCCCTGGCGTTCCGGAGTCCTTCAAGGTTCTGTTGAAGGAAATGCAGTCGCTGTGCCTGAACGTTGAGGTTCTTTCGACCGACGGCGAGACGATTGAGATGCGCGATGCGGACGAGGAAGTCTTCCGGGCCGCAGAGGAGCTGGGTATCAACTTGTCCAATGTTGAGCCGAGCTCGGTTGATGAGGTCTAAGTAGCGCTCGATGCGGTGGCGGGCTGGGGTGCCCGCCACCGGCTACGGACCTTTGTCCAGTCTGGTTGTGTTGCTGGGCTGGTGAACCACCTGATGAAGACTTCAATTTTTTGACGAAAGAGAGTAAGGACTTATGTCCACCGAATCGACTTTCGGATTGATGCGTATTGGTTTGGCTACGGCTGAACAGATCCGCGAATGGAGCTACGGCGAGGTTAAGAAGCCGGAGACCATTAACTACCGCACACTCAAGCCTGAGAAGGATGGCTTGTTTGGTGAGCAGATTTTCGGTCCTACGCGTGACTGGGAGTGCTCGTGCGGTAAGTACAAGCGTGTCCGTTTCAAGGGCATTATTTGTGAGCGTTGTGGCGTTGAGGTGACCCGTTCTAAGGTTCGCCGTGAACGTATGGGCCACATCGAGTTGGCTGCTCCTGTGACGCATATTTGGTACTTCAAGGGCGTTCCTTCGCGTTTGGGTTACCTGCTTGATTTGGCGCCGAAGGACCTCGAGAAGGTTATTTACTTTGCGGCGTACATGATCACCTCGGTTGATGAGGAACGCCGTCACGAGGAGCTGCCGAACTTGCAGGCTGCTCACGATGTTGAGATCAAGAACATCGCTAACACGCGTGACGCTGATATCGCTGAGATCGCTAAGGAGCTTGAGGAAGAGCTCGCTCGCCTTGAGGGTGAGGGCGCTAAGGCTGCTGAGAAGAAGAAGGCTCGCGACGCCGCTGAGAAGGAAATGGCGAACGTCCGTAAGAATGCGGACGCCGAGATTGAGCGTCTCACCGAGGTGTGGGAGCGTTTCAAGACCATCAAGGTGGGTGACCTTGAAGGTAACGAGTCGCTGTTCCGCACGATGCGCGCCAAGTATGGCCTGTTCTTTGAGGGCTTGATGGGTGCTGAGGCGATCCAGAAGCGCCTGCAGAACTTCAACCTCGAGGAAGAGGCAGAGGCGCTGCGTGAGGTGATCGCTACCGGTAAGGGTCAGCGTAAGACTCGCGCGATCAAGCGTCTGAAGGTTGTTAACGCTTTCTTGACGACCGATAATTCGCCTGAGGGTATGGTCCTTGACGCTGTTCCGGTGATTCCGCCGGAGTTGCGCCCTATGGTTCAGCTTGATGGTGGCCGTTTCGCTACCTCGGACCTCAACGACCTCTACCGTCGTGTGATCAACCGCAACAACCGCTTGAAGCGTCTCATGGATCTGGGCGCTCCAGAGATCATCGTGAACAACGAGAAGCGCATGTTGCAGGAGTCGGTTGACTCGTTGTTTGACAACGGTCGCCGTGGCCGCCCGCAGACTGGCCCGGGTAACCGCCCGCTGAAGTCGCTGTCTGACATGCTCAAGGGTAAGCAGGGTCGTTTCCGTCAGAACCTGCTGGGTAAGCGTGTTGACTACTCTGGCCGTTCGGTCATCGTGGTTGGTCCGCAGTTGAAGCTGCACCAGTGTGGTCTGCCTAAGCAGATGGCGCTTGAGCTGTTTAAGCCGTTCGTGATGAAGCGCCTGGTTGATCTGAACCACGCTCAGAACGTCAAGGCAGCTAAGCGTATGGTTGAGCGTTTCCGCCCTGCGGTGTGGGATGTTCTTGAAGAGATCATCGCTGAGCACCCGGTTCTGTTGAACCGTGCACCAACCCTGCACCGCCTGGGTATTCAGGCGTTTGAGCCGCAGCTCATTGAGGGTAAGGCTCTGCAGTTGCACCCACTGGCGTGTGCAGCGTTCAACGCTGACTTCGATGGTGACCAGATGGCTGTGCACTTGCCGTTGAGCCCTGAGGCTCAGGCTGAGGCGCGCATCCTGATGTTGTCTTCGAACAACATTCTGAAGCCTTCGGATGGCCGCCCGGTTGCGTTGCCTGCGCAGGACATGATCATCGGTTTGAACCACTTGACTACCCGCCGTGAGGGTGTTGTTGGTGAGGGCCGTAGCTTCTCTTCTGTTGCTGAAGCGATCATGGCGTTCGATGCGGGCGAGCTTGATCTGAACGCGGTCTGCACGATTGCGGTGGATAACTTTGTTCCGTCGGCTTCGCAGCCTGCCCCTGAGGGTTGGGTTGAAGGCAAGCCGGCGCTTCTGGAGACCACTCTGGGTGTCGCCTTGTTCAATGACACGTTGCCTGAGGACTATCCGTGGTTCGCTGAGGTCGCTACCAAGGGCACCTTGGGTGACCTCGTGAATGACCTCGCTGAGCGTTACCCGAAGGTCGATACTGCTCGTACCCTCGATAACCTCAAGGACAAGGGCTTCGAGTGGGCCACCCGCTCGGGTGTCACGGTTGCGATCTCTGACGTGACCTCTCACATGGACAAGGCCGCGATCCTGGCCCCGTATGAGGAGCGTGCTCAGAAGGTTCAGACTCAGTTTGAGATGGGTCTGATCGCTGATGATGAGCGCCGTACCGAACTCATTGACATCTGGACTCAGGCCACCGAGGAGGTTGCCTCCAAGATGCAGGAGGGCATGGAGAAGTACAACACCATTAACCGCATGGTGACTTCCGGTGCTCGCGGTAACTGGCTGCAGTTGCGCCAGATTGCCGGTATTCGTGGTCTGGTGTCGAACCCGCAGGGTGAGATTATTCCTCGCCCGATCAAGTCTTCCTACCGTGAAGGTTTGACGGTTCTTGAGTACTTCATCGCTACTCACGGTGCCCGTAAGGGTCTTGCGGATACCGCGTTGAAGACCGCTAACTCGGGTTACTTGACGCGCCGCCTGGTTGACGTTTCTCAGGACGTCATCGTGCGTGAGCATGACTGTGGTACCCGCCGTGGCCTTAAGGTCGCTATCGCGGATGAGGTCAACGGTGTCCGTACTCTGCATGAGACGGTCGAGAACTCGGCGTACACCCGCACCCTTGCCAAGGATGTTGTGGACGCCAACGGTGAGCTGTTGGCTGAGGCCGGCGAGGACGTGGGCGATGTCCTGATTCAGCGCCTCTTCGATGCCGGTATTGACGAGGTCAATGTCCGTTCGGTTCTGACGTGTGATTCCGCGGTTGGTACGTGTGCGTTGTGCTACGGCCGCTCGCTGGCATCCGGCAAGCTCGTTGATATCGGTGAGGCCGTGGGTATCGTTGCGGCTCAGTCGATTGGTGAGCCTGGTACCCAGTTGACGATGCGTACCTTCCACTCGGGTGGTGTTGCTGAGTCTGGCGATATTACCCAGGGTCTGCCTCGTATTCAGGAGCTCTTTGAGGCGCGTACGCCTAAGGGCTTGGCGCCGATCACCGAGGTTGCTGGTCGTGTCTCGATCGAGGACACCGAGCGCGCCCTGCGCGTTATCGTGACCCCGGATGATGGCTCTGAGGAAGAGGCCTACCCTGTTCTGCGTCGTTCCCGCCTCTTGGTTGAGGAAGGCGATCACGTGGACGTTGGCCAGCAGCTGGCTGCGGGTGCTATTGACCCGAAGCAGGTTCTGCGTGTTCTTGGCCCGCGTGAGGCACAGAAGTTCCTGGTCCGTGAGGTTCAGGCTGTGTACCAGTCTCAGGGCGTGGGTATTCACGATAAGCACGTTGAGGTTATTGTTCGCCAGATGCTGCGCCGCATCACCGTGATTGATCAGGGTGACACGGATCTGCTTCCTGGTGAGCTGGCTGACCGTGCGGTCTTCCAGGCTGCTAACCGTAAGGCTGTCGCTGAAGGCGCCCGCCCGGCATCGGGCCGTGACGAGCTCATGGGTATCACCAAGGCTTCGCTGGCTACCGAGTCGTGGCTGTCCGCCGCGTCCTTCCAGGAGACCACGCGCGTTCTGACCCAGGCCGCTATGGAGGCTAAGTCTGATCCGCTGTTGGGTCTGAAGGAGAACGTCATCATCGGTAAGCTGATCCCTGCCGGTACTGGCTTGGATCGCTACACCCAGGTTGATGTTGAGCCGACTGAGGAAGCGAAGGCTTCCTTCTACTCCGGCCCATCCGCTTTCTCTGGTTTCGATTATCAGGGGATGGAAGCGTTCGGTGGCGAGTTCTCCGCGATCTCGATGGAGGAGTACGGCAACTTCGGTCAGGACTTCAACTGATCTCTAGCCTCGCTGGCTGGTGACGTAAGCGCCGGTTAGCTGAGAACAAGTACGATGCGGCGGGTGCCTTCCGTAGGGGAGGTGCCTGCCGCATCGGCGTTAAGAGCTGTTTATTCTCCGGCCATGTCGTGTTGCGTTGGCGTTGGGGCGGCGCTGGCACTCTTGTGGCATGCACGCTTGCGGATACGGGCTTGGCGGCCGCGAACGTGCAGATTGTGGCGAGAACGAAAATGCTGATATAGTGGATGATCAGAGTTTTCGTGTGGAGAAGTGGACTCAGTCCGTGTCGTTCGCAGGTTGAATGACGTACTCCACACTTTCGCACGCCTCGGACCAAGCGGTTTAGAGATCGCGAGAAAACGATAACCGCACGCATCGCCCGCCGCGCTTTACATAGTGAGGCAACCGGGTGGGCAAGCGGACAGTCCGATCAGCAACGTAAGGACATAGATTGCCTACAATTCAGCAGCTGGTGCGCAAGGGTCGCGCTCCACACAAGAACAAGTCGAAGACCCCGGCGCTTGAGGGTAACCCAATGCGCCGCGGCGTGTGCACCCGCGTGTACACCACCACCCCTAAGAAGCCGAACTCCGCGCTTCGTAAGGTTGCTCGTGTCCGCCTCGCAGGCGGCACCGAAGTAACTGCCTACATCCCAGGTGAGGGCCACAACCTGCAGGAACACTCCATCGTGCTCGTTCGCGGTGGCCGTGTGAAGGACCTGCCAGGTGTCCGCTACAAGATCGTCCGCGGCGCACTCGACACCCAGGGTGTCAAGGACCGCGGCCAGGCCCGTTCCCGCTACGGCGCTAAGAAGGAGAAGAAGTAATGCCTCGTAAGGGTCCAGCTCCCAAGCGTCCAATTGTCAACGATCCGGTATACGGCTCCGCACTGGTCACCCAGCTGATCAACAAGGTGCTCGTAGACGGTAAGAAGTCCACCGCAGAGCGCATTGTCTACGGCGCACTTGAAGGCACCCAGGCTAAGACCGGTAACGACCCGGTAGCCACCCTCAAGAAGGCCATCGAAAACATCAAGCCTGCACTTGAGGTTCGCTCCCGCCGCGTCGGTGGCGCAACCTACCAGGTCCCTGTTGAGGTCAAGCCTGGTCGCTCGGTTGCGCTCGCGCTGCGCTGGCTGGTCGGCTTCTCGAAGGTCCGCCGCGAGAAGAGCATGACCGAACGCCTCATGAACGAGATCCTGGACGCCTCCAACGGCCTCGGCGCAGCAGTCAAGCGCCGCGAGGATACTCACAAGATGGCGGAAGCCAACAAGGCGTTCGCTCACTACCGCTGGTAATCCACGTTCTACCCGGTGGCGATCCTCGCCACCGGGTATTGACACCTCAACCGTAAGGGAGACACCGTGGCACTCGACGTGCTCACCGACCTTAAGAAGGTCCGCAACATCGGCATTATGGCCCACATCGATGCGGGCAAGACCACTACTACGGAACGCATCCTGTTCTACACGGGTGTGAACCACAAGCTCGGCGAGACGCACGACGGTGCATCGACGACCGACTGGATGGAGCAGGAGAAGGAGCGCGGTATTACCATTACCTCCGCTGCAGTCTCCGCTTACTGGAATGACAACCAGATCAACGTCATCGACACCCCAGGCCACGTTGACTTCACCGTTGAAGTTGAGCGTTCCCTGCGCGTTCTCGACGGCGCTGTCGCTGTCTTCGACGCCAAGGAAGGCGTTGAGCCGCAGTCCGAGACCGTGTGGCGTCAGGCAGACAAGTACGGCGTTCCACGCATTTGCTTCGTCAACAAGATGGACAAGATGGGCGCTGACTTCTACCACACGGTAGGAACCATCGTCTCCCGTCTGGGCGCTAAGCCACTCGTGATGCAGCTGCCAATCGGCGCTGAGAGCGATTTCGTTGGCGTTGTTGACCTCGTCAGCATGAAGGCTCTCAAGTGGGAAGCTGATTCGAAGGGTGACGTATCCCTCGGCCAGAAGTACACCACTGAAGAGATCCCAGCTGATCTGAAGGACAAGGCTGAGGAATACCGCGCAAAGCTCGTCGAAGACGTCGCAGAAGCTGACGAAGAGCTCATGGAGAAGTACCTCGAAGGCGAGGAAATCACCGAAGCTGAGCTCAAGGCCGGTATCCGCAAGCTGACCGTTGCCGACGAAGCCTACCCAGTCTTCTGCGGCTCCGCGTTCAAGAACCGCGGCATTCAGCCAATCCTCGACGCCATCGTCGACTACCTGCCATCGCCGCTGGACGTTCCACCGATGCACGGTACCGACCCGAAGGACGAGACGGTTGAGCTGACCCGTAAGCCATCCGTCGACGAGCCGTTCTCGGCTCTCGCGTTCAAGATCGCATCCCACCCATTCTTCGGCACCCTGACCTTCATCCGCGTCTACTCGGGCCGCCTCGAATCCGGTGCTCAGATCCTGAACTCGACCAAGGGTAAGCGCGAACGCATCGGCAAGATGTTCCAGATGCACGCGAACAAGGAACAGCCAGTCGAAGAGATCGTAGCAGGCCACATCTACGCGGTCATCGGCCTCAAGGACACCACCACTGGTGACACCTTGTGCGCATCCGATGCTCCGATCATACTCGAATCGATGACCTTCCCAGAGCCAGTGATCTTCGTTGCTATCGAGCCGAAGACCAAGGGCGACCAGGAGAAGCTCTCCAACGCGATCCAGAAGCTCGTCGCTGAAGACCCAACCTTCACCGTTTCTCTTAACGACGAAACCGGCCAGACCGAAATCGGCGGCATGGGCGAGCTGCACCTCGACGTCTTCGTCGACCGCATGAAGCGCGAATTCAAGGTTGAAGCGAACGTCGGTAAGCCACAGGTTGCATACCGCGAAACCATCCGCCGCACCGTGGAGAAGGTCGACTTCACCCACAAGAAGCAGACCGGTGGTTCCGGCCAGTTCGCAAAGGTCCAGGTCACTTTCGAACCTCTCGAGGTCGAAGGCGACACCATCTACGAGTTTGAGAATGCCGTCACCGGTGGCCGTATTCCACGCGAATACATCCCATCCGTTGACCAGGGTATCCAGGAAGCCATGGAACTCGGTGTCCTGGCTGGCTACCCGATGGTCGGCGTCAAGGCAACCCTGCTCGACGGTGCATACCACGATGTTGACTCGTCTGAAATGGCGTTCAAGATCGCAGGCTCCCAGGTTTATAAGGAAGCCATGAAGCGTGCCAACCCGGTTCTGCTCGAGCCGGTCATGGCCGTTGAGGTCCGCACCCCAGAAGAGTACATGGGCGATGTCATCGGTGACCTGAACTCCCGCCGCGGCTCCATCCAGTCGATGGATGACGCTCAGGGCGTTCGCGTCGTCAAGGCTCAGGTTCCGCTTTCGGAGATGTTCGGCTACATCGGCGACCTGCGTTCCCGTACGCAGGGACGCGCCGTGTACTCGATGGTCTTCGACAGCTACGCCGAGGTGCCGAAGAGCGTCGCGGACGAGATCATCCAGAAGTCCCGCGGCGAGTAATTCCTGTGGGTAGAACGAGTGGGCGGCACTGCCGCGAGTAGTACCGCCCACTCGTTCACCGCCGGAGCAGCTTTACAGGCTGGCCGGCGGACGAACAGGGATCACCGCTAAGGTGAGGCAGATCTCACTGGATCCCGCTGAATTTTCATAAACCAACACGCCATCAGTAAACTGATTGATAGCTTGCTCACCAAAAGAGTGAGCAGTAGGAAGTTTGCTGAAAACAGTTCTAGGAGGAATCTGTGGCAAAGGCAAAGTTTGACCGCTCTAAGCCGCACGTAAACGTCGGCACCATCGGCCACGTTGACCACGGTAAGACGACGCTGTCCGCCGCTATCTCGAAGGTATTGGCAGACCGTTTCCCGTCTGACACCAACGTCCAGCGTGACTTCGATACCATTGACTCCGCTCCGGAAGAGCGCCAGCGCGGTATTACCATCTCTATCTCCCACGTGGAGTACGAGACCGAGAAGCGTCACTACGCACACATTGACGCTCCAGGCCACGCTGACTACGTCAAGAACATGATCACCGGTGCTGCTCAGATGGACGGCGCAATCCTCGTGGTTGCTGCTACCGACGGCCCAATGGCTCAGACTCGCGAGCACGTTCTGCTGGCACGCCAGGTTGGCGTTCCTGCACTGCTCGTTGCACTCAACAAGTGCGACATGGTTGACGATGAAGAGCTCCTCGACCTCGTCGAGATGGAGGTTCGCGAACTTCTGTCCTCCCAGGGCTTCGACGGTGATGAGGCTCCAGTCATCCGCGTTTCCGCTTACCAGGCGCTGCAGGGCGACGAGAAGTGGGCTGACTCCATCATGGAGCTCATGAACGCTGTTGACGAGTACATCCCAGACCCAGTCCGCGAGAAGGATCAGCCATTCCTGATGCCAATCGAGGACGTCTTCACCATTACCGGTCGCGGTACCGTTGTTACCGGCCGTGCAGAGCGCGGTACCCTCAAGCTTAACTCCGAGGTTGAGATCGTTGGTCTGCGCCCACTGCAGAAGACCACCGTTACCGGTATCGAGATGTTCCACAAGCAGCTCGACGAAGCATGGGCTGGCGAGAACTGTGGTCTGCTGTTGCGCGGTCTCAAGCGTGAAGACGTTGAGCGCGGTCAGGTTGTTGTCGAGCCAGGCTCGATCACCCCACACACCGAGTTCGAGGCAAACGTGTACATCCTCTCCAAGGACGAGGGTGGCCGCCACAACCCGTTCTACTCGAACTACCGCCCACAGTTCTACTTCCGTACGACTGACGTGACCGGTGTTATTACCCTCCCAGAGGGCACCGAGATGGTTATGCCAGGTGACACCACCGAGATGACCGTCGAGCTCATCCAGCCAATCGCTATGGAAGAGGGCCTCGGCTTCGCTATCCGTGAGGGTGGCCGCACCGTTGGTTCGGGCCGCGTTACCAAGATCATCAAGTAGGACCAGTCTTACTGATCTGGCGCAGGCCACATCGACATGATGTGAACCAGCTATAACGAAACGCCATAACGAAAGGGGGTCCGATTCTCCGCAAGGGGAGTCGGGCCCCTTTCGCGTCCCCGCCGCCCACACCCGATATGAGGCAACCGGGGTTGAGCCCATCACATTATTTTGTGAATCAACACAGGATGTGCCACACTAGATAAGTTGGCTTTTTGGGCCTAGAACCAAGATGCCAACACGGTCCCTGCATAGAAGACGGCGCTGAACACCACACCGGTGAAGACACGCCCGAGTGCGTGGATCGGAGCTCGGCCGAGGCAAGGAACCCTGAAGTATTTAGGATTTGGCTCGCAACCGGGCGTGCCGGTTACAGCAAGCGCATAGAGAACCAGACCTTCCTGGAACTAACTGCCACCGCTGTGACCCGTGAGGCACACATCAATAACAGTGCTAACAACGTAAGGAAGACAGCATGGCGGGACAGAAAATCCGCATCCGGCTGAAGTCATACGACCACGAAGTCATTGACACCTCCGCCCGCAAGATCGTGGATACCGTCACTCGCGCCGGCGCAACCGTCGTCGGCCCAGTGCCGCTGCCAACGGAGAAGAACACGTTCACCGTGATTCGCTCCCCACACAAATACAAGGATTCCCGCGAACACTTCGAGATGCGCACCCACAAGCGCCTCATCGACATCGTGGATCCAACTCCAAAGGCCGTCGATTCGCTCATGCGCCTCGACCTGCCAGCGGATGTCAACATCGAAATCAAGCTTTAATAGGGAGGTGCTGAGATAACTATGACCGCAAGCCGCAACATCAAGGGCCTGCTGGGCACGAAGCTCGGCATGACCCAGGTCTGGGATAAAGACAACAACCTGATCCCGGTCACCGTCGTCAAGGCTGACGCTAACGTCGTCACCCAGCTGCGCAACGAAGAGCGCGACGGCTACACCGCGATCCAGATCGGCTACGGCCAGGTAGACCCAACCAAGGTCACCAAGCCACTCGTCGGCCACTTCAAGGCCGCAGGCGTGACCCCACGCCGCCACGTAGCTGAAGTACGTACCGCTGACGCCGCAGACTACGAACTCGGTCAGGAACTGACCGTCGAACAGTTCGAAGCCGGTTCCAAGGTAGACATCACCGGAACCACCAAAGGTAAGGGCTTCGCAGGTGCAATGAAGCGCCACGGCTTTTCCGGCGCAGGCGCATCCCACGGTCAGCACAAGAACCACCGCAAGCCAGGCTCCGTAGGCCAGGCGTCGACCCCAGGTCGCGTCTTCAAGGGCAAGAAGCTTCCGGGCCGCATGGGCGTTGAGCGTCAGACCACCCTGAACCTCACGGTTCACGGTGTTGACGCAGAAAACAACCTCCTGCTCATCAAGGGCGCAGTCCCAGGTCCGCGTGGCCAGGTTGTCCTGGTTCGCACTGCAGTGAAGGGAGCCTAACCAATGGCTATCAAAACCGTAAAGGTTGATCTCCCAGCAGAGATCTTCGATACCGAGGCCTCCGTTGCTCTCTTGCACCAGGTAGTTGTTGCGCAAGAGGCAGCACGCCGCCAGGGTACGCACAAGACCAAGACCCGCGCTGAACGCTCCGGCTCCGGCATCAAGCCGTTCCGCCAGAAGGGGACCGGCCGTGCACGTCAGGGCTCCATCCGCGAGCCACAGATGCGCGGCGGTGGTATCGCACACGGCCCAGTGCCACGCGACTACTCCCAGCGCACCCCTAAGAAGATGAAGGCAGCTGCACTGCGCGGCGCCCTCACCGATCGTGCCCGCCACGATCGCATCCACGTCGTAGAGGACATCATCACGGGCGACACCCCGTCGACCAAGCAGGCACGCGAAAACCTCAAGTCCCTCACGACCCGGAAGAACCTGCTCGTGGTGCTTGAACGCGCCAACGACGTCGCAGCTCTGTCCGTGCGTAACCTTGAGAACGTTCACGCCCTGTTCGCGGACCAGCTCAACACCTACGATGTGCTCCGCGCTGATGACGTCATCTTCACGAAGGCTGCCTTCGACGCCTTCACCGGTAAGGAGGACGCCAAGTGACTAACATCAACCGTCGCACGGCCCACGACGTGATCGTCGCTCCGGTCGTTTCGGAGAAGAGCTACAACCTGATCGACGAGGGTCAGTACACCTTCCTGGTGGACCCACGCTCGAACAAGACCGAAATCAAGGCTGCAGTAGAGGAGATCTACGGCGTCAAGGTTGCATCGGTCAACACCAGCAATCGCCCGGGTAAGCGTACGCGTACCCGTTTCGGTTGGGGACAGCGCAAGAACACCAAGCGCGCGATCGTCACCCTCCAGGGCGATGACACCATCGACATCTTCGGCGGTCCGGTCGCCTAAGGCAACCGGAGACCACTTTAACGAGGAACAATAAATGGCAATTCGCAAATACAAGCCGACAACGCCGGGCCTTCGTGGCGCGTCCGTTGCCGACTTCGCAGAAATTACGCGCAGCACGCCAGAGAAGTCCCTTCTCCGCCCGCTGCACAAGACCGGTGGCCGTAACAACACCGGCCGCATCACGACCCGTCACAAGGGTGGTGGACACAAGCGCCAGTACCGTCTGATCGACTTCCGTCGCGCAGACAAGGACGGCGTACCGGCGAAGGTCGCGCACATCGAGTACGACCCGAACCGCACCGCCCGTATCGCACTGCTGCACTACGTGGACGGCACCAAGCGCTACATCGTAGCGCCGGAACGTCTCAAGCAGGGCGACCGCGTCGAGTCCGGCCCGAACGCTGACATCAAGCCAGGTAATAACCTGCCGCTGCGCAACATCCCAGTGGGTACCGTTGTGCACGCGATCGAGCTCCGCCCAGGTGGCGGCGCCAAGATGGCTCGTTCCGCTGGTGCATCCGCTCAGCTGGTAGCCCGCGAAGGCAAGTACGCACAGCTGCGTCTGCCATCCGGCGAAATCCGCAACGTTGACGTACGCTGCCGCGCAACCGTCGGCGAAGTCGGTAACGCTGAGCAGATCAACATCAACTGGGGTAAAGCCGGCCGCATGCGCTGGAAGGGCGTACGCCCAACCGTTCGCGGTGTCTCCATGAACCCGGTTGACCACCCACACGGTGGTGGTGAAGGCCGTACCTCCGGTGGCCGTCACCCAGTCAACCCAGCCGGTAAGAAGGAAGGCCGCACGCGCCGTCCTAACAAGTCCAGCGACAAGCTCATTGTGCGCCGTCGCCGCACTGGCAAGAACAAGCGATAGGAGCTCTTAGATGCCACGCAGCCTTAAGAAGGGCCCCTTCGTTGATCAGCACCTTCTTGTGAAGGTCCTGAACCAGAACGAAGCAGGTACCCGCAACGTCATCAAGACGTGGTCCCGCCGTTCCATGATCGTGCCGGACATGCTCGGCCACACGATCGCTGTGCACGACGGACGCAAGCACATCCCAGTGTTCATCACTGAGTCGATGGTCGGACACAAGCTCGGCGAGTTCGCTATGACGCGTACTTTCCGCGGCCACGTGAAGGACGACAAGAAGGGCAAGCGCCGCTGACCATAGGTCAGAGGTTGCAGCTCCTTCCTTAGGAAAGGAAAGCAATGGAAGCCAAGGCAATTGCGCGCCACCTGCGCGTTACGCCGATGAAGGCCCGGCGCGTCGTCAATCTTGTCCGCGGCAAGCAGACGACCGAGGCACTGGCCATCCTGAAGTTCGCCCAGCAGGGCGCTTCGGAGCCTGTGTACAAGGTTGTCGCCTCCGCTGTCGCGAACGCGCGCCAGAAGGCCGATCAGCAGGGCCTGCCGTTCAACGAGGACGAGCTCTACATTAGCGAAGCTTATGTAGACGAGGGCCCAACCATGAAGCGGTTCCAGCCACGCGCCCAAGGCCGTGCATTCCGCATCAACAAGCGCACCAGCCACGTCACCGTGGTCGTTGCCACGCCTGAGAAGGGTGGGGAGAAGTAAATGGGTCAGAAGATTAATCCAAACGGCTTCCGACTCGGAATCACCACCGACCACGTGTCGCGCTGGTTCGCCGATTCGAAGCTGCCGGGTCAGTCCTACGCTGACTTCGTCAAGGAAGACGTCAAAATCCGTTCGCTGGTGACTGACGGCATGGATCGTGCCGGCATCTCCAAGGTCGAGATCGAACGCACCCGTGACCGTGTACGCGTGGACATCCACACTGCACGCCCGGGCATCGTGATCGGCCGCCGCGGCGCGGAAGCCGACCGTCTTCGCGGCGAGCTCGAGAAGCTCACCAACAAGCAGGTTCAGCTGAACATCCTCGAGGTCAAGAACCCAGAGACCGATGCGCAGCTGGTAGCTCAGGGAATCGCTGAGCAGCTTGCCTCCCGCGTGGCGTTCCGCCGTGCAATGAAGAAAGCCATCCAGTCCGCGATGCGCGCCGGCGCCAAGGGCATCCGTGTCCAGTGCTCCGGTCGCCTCGGTGGCGCAGAAATGAGCCGCCGCGAGTTCTACCGCGAAGGTCGCGTACCACTGCACACCCTCCGCGCGAACATCGACTACGGCTTCTTCGAAGCAAAGACCACCTTCGGCCGCATCGGCGTGAAGGTCTGGGTCTACAAGGGAGACGTCACTGATAAGGAACTGGCTGCACAGCAGGCAGCAGCACCAGGCCGTGGTGGCCGTCGCGGCGACCGCCGTGGTGGCCGCGGTGGCGAGCGCCGCCGTCGTCACGATCGTGGTGCAGCAGCTCCAGCAGCAGCTGAAGGAGGCAACGCCTGATGCTGATTCCACGTCGCGTCAAGTACCGCAAGCAGCACCACCCAGGCCGTAAAGGCATGGCCTCTGGTGGCACCGAGGTGACTTTCGGTGAGTGGGGCATCCAGGCCCTGACTCCCGCATATGTCACCAACCGCCAGATCGAAGCTGCACGTATTGCGATGACCCGCCACATCAAGCGTGGCGGTAAGGTCTGGATCAACATCTTCCCAGACCGTCCATTGACCAAGAAGCCTGCCGAAACCCGCATGGGTTCCGGTAAGGGTTCCCCGGAGTGGTGGGTTGCAAACGTCAAGCCAGGCCGCGTTATGTTCGAACTGGCTGGCGTTTCCGAAGAGGTCGCACGCGAAGCTCTTCGCCTGGCAATCCACAAGCTTCCGCTGAAGGCGCGTATTGTGCGCCGCGAGGGTGGTGAATGATCCCAATGGCTATCGGTTCTAAGGATCTCGCAGTCGATAAGCTCGACGGCATGGACAACGCTCGTCTGAACGAGGAGCTTGCAAACGCAAAGAAGGAACTGTTCAACTTGCGTTTCCAGGCTGCAACCGGTCAGCTCGAGCAGCATGGTCGTCTCAAGGCCGTCAAGCGCGACATCGCTCGTATCTACACGATTCTTCGTGAGCGCGAGCTCGGCATCCGCGAGGATGTCGTCGCAACCCAGGCTGACGAGAAGAAGAAGACCAAGAAGAAATCCAAGAAGGCGGAGGACGCTAAGTGATGAGCGAAAAGGAGAACGCTGTGGCCGAAGAGGCACAAGCCCGCGGTTACCGCAAAACCCTGCGCGGTTACGTGGTGTCCGACAAGATGGACAAGACCGTTGTGGTCAACGTTGAGGACCGTGTCAAGCACGCCCTCTACGGCAAGGTCATGCGCCGTTCCAAGCGCGTGAAGGCCCACGACGAGAACAACACCGCTGGTGTTGGCGACTTGGTCATCGTGGCTGAGACCCGCCCACTGTCCAAGGACAAGTGCTGGCGTCTGGTTGAGATCGTCGAAAAGGCGAAGTAAGCCAGAACCATCTGCAGCTTATATAGCTAACGGGGCAGTAGCACGCTGACCCGGACAGGTCGGAACTGTGATCGCGATAACGCGATTACGGTTCCGGCCTTCTTTTTGTTAGACTGGAACGTCCGTGCGTCAGCTGGCTACGCGCGCCCTAAAACAGGTGAAGCAAGACCTATGGTCTGAAACATCCGTGAAAGGCACGTGAATGGAGACTATCCACCTCCAACCAGCTGACACTGAAGATCAGCCAGCCACACCATCGGCGGCTTGCGTATCTCAAGCACGGGCTCAGACCGAAAGCCTCGGCCTTGAACCCCTCCACTGGAGCAGCACACCTGCCCGACGCATGGGTTCAGGGGTAAGCGATGGTCTGAGAAGTCCATTCATTCCGTTCCGCAAGGCTTCGAGTACGAAGAACCAGCGAGACACAGGAGAGACTAGTGATTCAGCAGGAATCGCGACTGAAGGTCGCCGACAACACGGGCGCCAAGGAAATCCTGGCCATCCGCGTTCTCGGCGGAACCAACCGTCGCTATGCAGGAATTGGTGACGTCATCGTCGCCACCGTCAAGGACGCGATCCCTGGCGGAAACGTGAAGAAGGGCGACGTCGTCAAAGCCGTCGTCGTCCGTACCAAGAAGGAACGTCGCCGCGTTGACGGTTCGTACATCAAGTTCGACGAAAACGCAGCCGTAATCCTCAAGAACGACAACGAGCCACGCGGTACGCGTATCTTCGGGCCAGTCGCCCGCGAGCTGCGCGATAAGCGTTTCATGAAGATCGTTTCGCTGGCGCCGGAGGTGCTCTGACTCATGGGTGCAAAGATCAAGAAAGACGACCTGGTACAGGTCCTGTCCGGCAAGGACAAGGGGCTGCAGGGCAAGGTTCTGAAGGTTATCCCGTCTGAGCAGCGCGTGATTGTTGAAGGCGTCAACGTCGTCACCAAGCACAACCGAGTAGGCCAGACTGACCGCGGTTCCAAGACCGGCGGCATCGAGAAGGTAGAGGCACCGATCCACGTATCCAACGTCGCGATCGTTGACCCAGAAACCAAGAAGCCAACCCGTGTTGGTTTCCGCCTCGAAACCGTAACCAAGGACGGCCGCGAAAAGACCGTCCGCGTTCGTTACGCCAAGGCTTCCGGGAAGGATCTGTGATGACTGAGACCACTACCAAGATCCAGCCGCGTCTGAAGACGAAGTACCGCGACGAGATCCGCGACGAACTGCAGAAGCAGTTCGACTACAAGAACGTCATGGAAGTTCCAGGCCTTGTGAAGGTCGTTGTGAACATGGGCGTTGGCGAAGCCGCACGTGACTCGAAGGTCATCGAAGGCGCAGTACGCGACCTGACCGCGATCACTGGCCAGAAGCCACTTGTATCCAAGGCTCGTAAGTCGATTGCACAGTTCAAGCTGCGCGAAGGCATGCCAATCGGCGCCTACGCGACCCTGCGCAACGACCGCATGTGGGAGTTCGTTGACCGCCTCGTCACGCTGGCACTGCCACGTATCCGTGACTTCCGTGGTCTGAACCCTAAACAGTTCGACGGCAACGGGAACTACACCTTCGGTCTGACCGAGCAGGTTATGTTCCATGAAATCGATCCAGACAAGATCGACCGCACCCGCGGTATGGACATCACCCTCGTGACCACCGCTAAGACCGACGAAGAAGGCCGCGCACTGCTCAAGGCGCTGGGCTTCCCGTTCAAGAACGAAAACTAAACCAACTACGTCGAAGGTCCTTAGCAACAAGCCCTAACAGGCAGCGAGGAAACCCCGACGAGGAAGGGCACAAGCCCACATGACCATGACAGATCCGGTCGCAGACATGCTGACGCGTCTGCGCAACGCGAACTCTGCACACCATGAGGACGTCACCATGCCGTCCTCCAAGCTGAAGGTCCGCATCGCGGAAATCCTCAAGGCTGAAGGCTACATCGCCGACTACGCCGAAGAGGAAGCCCGCGTTGGTAAGAACCTCAAGATTGACCTGAAGTTCGGCCCAAACCGTGAGCGCGCCATCGCAGGCGTACGCCGCGTGTCCAAGCCGGGCTTGCGCGTCTACGCGAAGTCCACTGAGCTGCCTAAGGTATTGGGTGGTCTTGGCATCGCGATCCTGTCCACGTCTTCCGGTCTTCTCACCGACCGGCAGGCAGAGTCCAAGGGCGTTGGCGGCGAAGTCGTCGCTTACGTCTGGTAAGGGAAGGGGAAGACACTATGTCACGTATCGGACGTCTTCCGATCACCATTCCCTCGGGCGTCGAGGTCAAGATCGACGGCCAAGAGGTTTCCGTGAAGGGCCCAAAGGGCGAACTCTCCCACACCGTTCCATCGATGCTGACTGTTTCTCAGGAAGAGAACACCGTCAAGGTCGAACGTCCGGATGACGAGCGTGAAACCCGCGGCCAGCACGGCCTGACCCGCACCTTGATCAACAACATGATCGTAGGTGTCACCGAGGGCTACTCCAAGAAACTCGAAATCACCGGTACCGGTTACCGCGTTATGGCCAAGGGCCAGGATCTCGAGTTCCAGCTCGGCTTCTCGCACCCCATCATGGTGAAGGCCGCCGAAGGCGTGACCTACACCGTGGAAGGCACCAACAAGGTGACCGTTTCGGGTATCGACAAGCAGCGCGTCGGCGAAGCCGCCGCGAAAATCCACAAGCTCCGTAAGCAAGATCCTTACAAGGGTAAGGGCATCAAGTACGAGGGCGAAGTCATCCGCCGCAAGGTCGGAAAGGCAGGTAAGTGACTATGGCTCTGGCTACAAAGAAGAGCTCCCGGGCTGCCTCCCGCAGCCGTCGTCACGCTCGTGTGCGCAAGCACATCGTGGGCACCGCTGTCCGTCCGCGCCTCGTCGTATCCCGCTCCGCGCGCCACATTGTCGCGCAGATCGTGGACGATGGCCGCGGCGTGACGCTCGCGTCCGCCCGCACCATGGAAGCCGATATTCGTGCTTTCGAGGGTGACAAGACCGCAAAGGCTAAGCGTGTTGGCGAACTCATCGCTGAACGCGCGAAGGCAGCCGGTATCGAAGCCGTGGTTTTCGACCGCGGCGGTAACAAGTATCACGGCCGCGTGGCCGCGGTCGCCGAAGGCGCGCGTGAAGGTGGGCTGGCACTGTGAGTGAAGAAATGAAGAACGAAGCCCCTGTGGAAGAGCAGAACAAAACCCAGGGCGAAGAGCAGAAAGACGCCGGTCAGCGTCGCGGACGTGGCGAAGGCCGCGGTCGCGGTGAAGGCCGTGGACGTGGCGAAGATCGCGGCCGTGGCCGTGACAACCGCCGTGGCCAGGACGAAGACAAAGACAAGTTCCTCGAGCGCGTCGTAACCATTAACCGTGTTTCCAAGGTTGTCAAGGGTGGTCGTCGCTTCAGCTTCACCGCTCTTGTCGTAGTAGGTGACGGCAACGGCATGGTTGGCGTCGGCTACGGTAAGGCCAAGGAAGTTCCAGCAGCCATCCAGAAGGGTGTGGAAGAAGCTAAGAAGAACTTCTTCCGCGTTCCACGCGTTGGCACCACCATCCCGCACCGCGTCAAGGGCGAAGCCGCTGCAGGCGTCGTTCTCCTTGTCCCGGCCGCTGAGGGTACTGGTGTTATCGCTGGCGGTCCGGTTCGTGCAGTACTCGAATGCGCTGGCATTCACGACGTGCTGTCCAAGTCGATGGGCTCCACGAACCAGATCAACATCGTGCACGGCACCATCGCTGCGCTGAAGTCGCTTGAAGAGCCAGCAGCTGTCGCTGCTCGCCGCGGCTTGGCCCTCGATGAGGTTGCTCCAAGCGCGATGATCCGCAAGATGCAGAACGCGAAGGCAGGTGCCTAATTATGAAGAACCTGACTCCGTCTGATGCAAAGCTGAACATCACCCTTGTTCGTTCCGTCGCTGGCCGCACCCCGGCACAGCGTGAGACGGTCCGCTCGCTGGGTCTCAAGCGCATCGGCCACACGGTTGAGCGCACCGCAGACGCAGTAACCGTTGGCATGGTGAACAAGGTGAAGCACCTGGTTGAGGTCGAGGAGGCCAAGTAACCATGTCTGAGAACACTGAGAACCCGATCAAGATCCACGATCTTGCCCCGGCACCAGGTTCCCGCAAGTCCAAGACTCGCGTTGGCCGTGGTGAAGCATCCAAGGGTAAGACCGCAGGTCGCGGTACCAAGGGCACCAAGGCTCGTCGCCAGGTACCTGCAGGCTTCCAGGGCGGTCAGCTTCCGCTGCACATGCGCCTGCCGAAGCTCCGCGGCTTCAAGAACCCATTCCGCACCGAGTACCAGGTTGTGAACCTGACCCGCCTTGAGGAACTGTTCCCAGAGGGCGGCGAGGTCACCGTTGAGGCACTCGTTGCTAAGGGCGCGGTACGCAAGAACCAGCCAGTCAAGGTGCTTGGCACCGGCGAACTGAACGTGAAGCTCGATGTGAAGGTCAACGCCTTCTCCGCATCGGCTTCTGAGAAGATCCAGGCAGCTGGCGGTTCCGCTACCACCGTCTAATGATTCGTTGGGTGTTGTGTGAGCGGATGACTCTCACATAGCGCTCTTCGTCAAGGGGGCCTCTTCCGTAGAAGTCGGGAGAGGCCCCCTTTCTCACCTATGTTTTCTGCCCCGTGTGCCGAGGGCCTGCGTTTCGCGCTTGCGCAAAGAGTTTCCCTGGAAATTATCAGGTGATAGATTAGCCCCGGCTTACACTTAGCGGTAGAATCCCAAGAGCTTTACTGTGTTCTGGACAGTTGTGTCCTAAGAACGCAGCTAGATAGTCCACATGCAAGGAGTCCACGCGTGCTGAGCGCAATATCAAGGGTTTTCAAAACCCCAGATCTGCGGCGCAAACTGCTGTTTACGATCGGCATTATCATCGTTTACCGCATCGGCGTTTTCATTCCGTCCCCAGGTGTGGACTATTCCGCGGTCAACCAGTGTCTAGCGATCTCAGAGACCACGGGTGGTCTCTACGAGTTCGTTAACTTGTTCTCCGGTGGCGCGCTGCTGCAGGTTTCGATCCTTGCGATGGGCATTATGCCCTACATTACTGCCTCCATTATTGTGCAGTTGTTGCGCGTGGTTGTCCCGCACTTTGAAGCCCTCCATAAGGAGGGCCAAGCTGGCCAGGCGAAGCTGACTCAGTACACGCGTTACCTCACGGTCGGTTTGGGCCTTTTGCAGGCCACCACATTGGTCACGCTCGCTAACACCGGCAACCTGTTCCCGGGTTGCCCTGTTGAGATCTTCCCGGAGAGCACTCTGTGGACTATTTCGCTTGCGATCGTCGCGCTCACCGCCGGTACGGTCTTCATCATGTGGCTCGGTGAGCTGGCAACCGAACGCGGTGTCGGTAACGGTATGTCCTTGCTGATCTTCGTTTCGATCGTCGCTGGCTTCCCAGGTTCGATGATGAACATCCTTCAGCAGAAGGGCTGGTTCATCTTCATCGTCGTGATCATCCTTGGCCTCGTGGTTCTGGGTTGTGTGGTCTTCGTTGAGCAGTCGCAGCGTCGCGTACCTGTTCAGTACGCCAAGCGAATGATTGGTCGCCGCACGGTGGGCGGTACCTCCACGTACATCCCGATCAAGGTCAACATGGCCGGCGTGATCCCGGTGATCTTCGCGTCCTCGCTGCTGACGCTGCCGATGATGATGGTCCAGTTCAACCAGGACCCGCAGGGCAATATGCCTGGCTGGGTTGAGTGGATCAACGCTAACCTCGCTACCACCTCGGCGCCACTGCACATGGTTCTGTACCTGCTGCTGGTGTTCGGTTTCACTTATTTCTACGTCTCCATCACGTTCAACCCGGTTGATGTTGCAGACGACATGAAGAAGTACGGCGGCTTTATTCCGGGCATCCGCGCGGGCGAGCCGACCGCTAAGTATCTGAGCTACGTCTCGTCCCGTATTACGTTTGCTGGCGCCGTCTACTTGGCGTTGATCGCGATCATCCCAGTGGTTGCGTTGGTTTCGGTCGGGGCAAACCAAAACTTCCCATTCGGTGGTACCTCGCTGCTGATTATGGTTGGTGTTGGTCTTGAGACGGTCAAGCAGATCAACGCTCAGATGCAGCAACGACACTACGAAGGACTTCTGCGATGACAAAGCGTTTGTTGATTGTTGGCCCTCCGGGCTCAGGTAAGGGTACTCAGGCTGCACGTATCACCGAGGGTTTGGGTGTTGTATCGATCTCGACCGGCGACATTTTCCGGGCCAACGTGAAAAAAATGACCCCGCTGGGTGTTGAGGCGAAGAAGTACATGGATCGCGGGGACTACGTTCCGGACTCGGTCACGAACTCGATGGTTGAAGACCGTCTGGCCCAGGATGACGTCAAGGACGGCTTCTTGCTGGATGGCTACCCACGTACGGTTGCTCAGGTTGAGTTTCTCGATGAGGTTTTGAAGGCCAAAGGCCAGGAGCTTGATGCAGTCATCTTGCTGGCAGCAGATGAGGACGAACTGGTTAAGCGTCTTCTGAAGCGTGCAGAGATCGAGGGCCGTGAGGATGACACCGAAGAGGTCATTCGCCACCGTTTGACGGTCTACAAGGAGCAGACCGCCGATGTGGTTGCGGCCTACCGTGAACGCGGCCTGGTCCGTGAGGTCGATGGCCTCGGTGAGCTCGATGAGGTCACCGGACGCATCGTGAACGCGTTGAAGGCCTAATTTTCAGAAGGCCTGAAGCGTTGAAGGTTTAGAGATTGTTTGGGCGGCGCCCGGTCCTCGTTTGCGGGGCCGGGCGCCGCTTGTTTGTTTCGTTTCTGGAGTATGGAGGAGGGGCGCTAGGGTGCGCTCGATTGAATACAAGAAGCCGGCGGAGCTGAAGCGGATGGCTGATGCGGGTGTGGTTTTACGTGAGGCACTCGATGAGACGGTCGCCGCAGCTAAGCCTGGAGTGACCACGCTGGAGCTGGATCAGGTGTTCCGCGGAGTGCTTGACCGCCACGGGGCGAAAAGTAACTTCTTGGGGTATTACGGTTTTCCGGCCACGATCTGCGCTTCCGTCAATGAAGAGGTTGTTCACGGGATCCCGGGGGAGAAGGTCCTTGAGGACGGCGATGTTCTGAAGATCGACGGTGGCGCGATCGTCGATGGTTGGCATGCCGATTCTGCACGCACGGTTCTGATCGGTAAGCCATCGGAGGCGGACCGACGCTTGTCTGACATCACGCATGAGGCGATGTGGGCTGGCATCGCTGCGGCCGCATCGGCCCGTTTCGTGGGGCAGATCGGGCAGGCGATCGAGGCGTCGGTGCACCAACAGGGCGGGCATGATCTAGGGATCCTCGAGGACTACTGCGGCCACGGGATCGGCTCCGAGATGCATATGGCCCCGGATGTTCTCAACTACGCCGCGGACTACCGCGGCCCGCGCATCAAGCCGGGCATGGCGCTAGCAATCGAGCCGATGCTGGTCACTGGAAGCTTGGATACCAAGACGTTGGCCGATGACTGGACCGTGGTCACTACCGATGGTGGCCGGGCCTCGCAGTGGGAACACACGGTACTGATCCACCGTGGCGGAATCTGGGTATCGACCGCAGAAGACGGCGGCGCCGCTGACCTAGCTCGCTACGGCGTCACCCCGGCGCCGGTTCAGGCCTAGCACACGCGCCAGTAGTGGCCGGCACGCGAGGGCGATCCGCCTCACACGCGGTTGCTTGAATATGTGCTAGTGGGCTAGGATGGATAGCTGGTTGCTTTGCCACGCATTTAACGTGCAAAGTAGCTGGTCAATCATCGCTATCCGTTGGCATCACGCTCGTGGTGTTGGCGGGTTCGGACGTTAGCGGAGGATATGGGTAAGAAAGAAGGAGTCATCGAGCTGGAGGGCACCGTTACGGAGGCCCTGCCAAACGCGATGTTCCGTGTTCGTTTGCAAAATGATCACGTAGTTTTGGCGACCATCTCTGGAAAGATGCGCCAGCACTACATCCGAATTCTTCCCGAGGACCGCGTGGTCGTTGAACTGACCCCGTATGACCTCAACCGTGGACGGATTGTCTACCGCTACAAGTGATCTCCGAAGATCCAGTCACGGCGAACCCTGCGGAAGGGTCCGCCGTTGGTCTGTGTCTGAAGAGGAATTTGCAGTCTGACGTGATGTTTGAACAACTAAAAACTGATCAATCAGAAACGTAAGGACACAACCGACGTGAAGGTCCATCCGAGCGTGAAGCCGATTTGCGACGACTGCCGCGTTATTCGTCGTCACGGCGTCGTTATGGTTATTTGCTCCAACCCTCGCCACAAGCAGCGCCAGGGCTAAGCGAAACAGTCGACGCACGGCACCACGCCACACATTGAAAATAAGCAGTACCGGGTAGTACCGCTACCGTCTACCCTCGGGCTACCAGGAGGCCGGGGCCGCACCTGAAGGTGCGGAGGGTATTGCCGAACACCTCCTGAACACAGTAAGGAAGAGACCACTATGGCTCGTCTCGCCGGTGTTGATATTCCGCGCGATAAGCGCGCAATCATCGCACTCACCTACATCTATGGCGTGGGCAAGACCCGTGCCGCCGAGACCCTCGAAGCAACGGGCATCGACCCGAACACGCGCATCAAGGATCTCAGCGACGATCAGCTCGTGAAGCTGCGCGACCACATCGAGGGCTCCTACACGGTTGAAGGTGACCTTCGCCGTGAGGTTGCAGCCGATATTCGCCGCAAGGTTGAAATCGGCTCCTACCAGGGTGTGCGTCACCGTCAGGGCCTGCCGGTCCACGGTCAGCGCACCAAGACCAACGCTCGCTCGCGCAAGGGTCCTAAGCAGACCGTTGCCGGTAAGAAGAAGGCCCGCTAATCCACGCGGTTAGCTCGCCCAATTTAGAGAAGACTTTCAGGTAGGAGTAAAAATGCCCCCAAAGGGTCAGGCCACGAGCGCGGCACGTAAGCCGCGTCGCGTAGTCAAGAAGAATGTTGCGCAGGGTCATGCGCACATCAAGTCCACGTTTAACAACACCATCGTTTCGATCACCGACCAGACCGGTGCTGTGATCTCCTGGGCCTCTTCGGGCCAGATGGGTTTCAAGGGCTCGCGCAAGTCGACCCCGTACGCTGCGCAGATGGCTGCCGAGAAGGCCGCTAAGGAAGCGCAGAACCACGGCATGCGCAAGGTCGATGTTTTTGTGAAGGGCCCGGGTTCGGGTCGCGAAACCGCAATCCGTTCGCTTCAGGCAGCAGGCCTCGAGGTTGGCTCCATTCAGGATGTCACCCCGGTTGCACACAACGGCTGCCGCCCGCCGAAGCGTCGTCGCGTCTAGTACGCGGGTTGCGCGCTGGACAACGCAATGCAGTACAAAATGTGTTGTGGTGTCCTGTCCCGGAAGATCCGATGTTCTTCCCCCGGAGTGGGGAGCAACAGTTCCTCATTCACCCAGTCGCCATCTGCAGCGTCATATAGCGGACGCTCGCTGAAAGGACAACATCCGTGCTAATTGCACAGCGCCCGACCCTGACCGAAGATCAGCTGTCTGAGACCCGTTCACGCTTCACCCTTGAGCCGCTTGAGCCAGGTTTTGGCTACACGATCGGTAACTCTCTGCGCCGTACTCTGCTTTCCTCCATCCCAGGTGCCGCTGTAACCAGCGTGCGCATCGAGGGTGTTCTGCACGAGTTCACGACCGTTGAGGGTGTCAAGGAGGACGTCACCGAGATCGTTCTCAACGTGAAGCAACTCTCCGTTTCCTCTGAGCACGACGAACCAGTTGTTGCGTACCTGCGCAAGCAGGGCCCTGGCGTTGTCACCGCTGGTGACATCTCTGCACCTGCAGGTGTTGAGATCCACAACCCAGAGCTTGAGATCGCAACGCTCAACGAAAACGGAAACTTCGATATGGAGCTCACCATTGAGCGCGGCCGCGGCTACGTGTCCGCCGCTCAGAACAAGCGTGAAGATTCCGAAATCGGCCGTATTCCGGTTGACTCGATCTACTCGCCGGTTCTCAAGGTGACGTTCCGCGTAGACGCAACCCGTGTTGAGCAGCGCACTGACTTTGACAAGCTCATTCTCGATGTCGAGACCAAGCCGTCGATGTCTCCACGTGACGCTGTAGCCTCCGCCGGCGTGACCCTCGTTGGTCTGTTCGGCTTGGCGCACGAGCTCAACAAGGAATCCGAAGGCGTCGAGATCGGCCCATCCCCAACGGATGAGCAGGCAGCCGCTGACATGGCACTGCCGATCGAAGATCTTGAGCTTACGGTGCGTTCCTACAACTGCCTGAAGCGCGAGGGTATCCACACCGTTGGTGAGTTGGTAGCCCGCTCTGAGGCGGATCTCATGGACATCCGTAACTTCGGCGCAAAGTCGATTGACGAGGTCAAGTCCAAGCTCGACGAGCTGGGCCTTGCACTCAAGGATTCACCAGCAGGATACGAAGCTCCTCTGGCGGATGACGACTACGAAACTGAAGAGTTCTGAGTTCGCTCTCTGAAGCGTCTCGCATGGTCTCACCCGCGGTAACGGGTCAGGCCTCACTCAAGGAGATTTACGACTATGCCAACCCCAACTAAGGGCCCACGCCTCGGCGGTAGCCCGGCGCATCAGCGCCTCATTTTGTCCAACATGGCAGGTGAGCTTTTCACTCACGGCCGTCTGAAGACCACGCTGACCCGTGCCAAGCGTCTGCGTCCGTTCGCGGAGAAGCTGATCACGACTGCTAAGGCTGGCGATCTCAACGCTCGCCGCCGCGTGCAGTCTGCGATCGCTCCGCGTTCGGCAACGAACAAGAACGCTGTGTACGAGCTGCTGACCAACATCGCTCCGGCTATGGCAGAGCGCAACGGTGGTTACACCCGTATCACCAAGATCGGTAACCGCTCCGGCGATAACGCGCCGATGGCTGTTATCGAGCTCGTCATGGAGCCGGTTTCCCCTAAGCAGGCTGTTGTGAAGGAAGCCCAGAAGGCTACCGAGCAGGCAGCACCTGAGGTGGAGACCCAGGAAGACGCGCCAGCCAACGTAGCTGAGATGGACGAAGCCGCAACCCCGGCTGAGGCCACCGAGACTGAAGCCGCCGAGGCTCCGGCTGATGAGGCACAAGAGACTGAGGCCAAGGAAGACAAGTAAGTCCTTCCAGGCCTAAGCCTTTCCACGTTGAGCTAAGCGCCGCTTAGACCACACATAAGTTCCCGCATCGTAAGACGGTGCGGGGACTTATGTTTTTAACGTGAGGCACTATATCCTGGGTGCCTAGATCACGCTTGAGACAAGCATCACTCTTCTCGGTCAGTCTTCACCTCAAGACCCCTTGACACCTCAAGAACACAGAAAAGAAGCCCGCATGAACGCACTGAAAGCAAGCGTTGCCTCGCACGCGCACTCGAAAGAAAGCCAACGTCGTTGGCCAACGCTGTTCCTGGTTCTGCTGGCATTGTGCTCGCTGGTTCTGACGGCGTGCTCGGTGGATATCACAACCACCCAGAAGATGGACGCCAACGGCAAGGGGACCCGCAGCATGACTGTGGTGGCTGAGCTGAGCAAGAAAGAAGCCGGCAAGGTCGATGTGAAGAAGATCGAGAAGACACTCAAGAAAGCTGCGCCTGAGGGTACCAAGGTTGACAGTGTCAAGAAGAAGGGCCGGAAACTCACGGTCAGCGTCACGATGTCATTCAAGGATATTGAGGACTATAAGAAAGTTCTCAATAACGCGTTGGATGCTGGTGGCCTGAGCCCGTCTGTACGAGTTGACTTTGAGTCCATCAACGCGCAGCTACGTCACGGACTCACGCTGGAGGAGAATGTCTCAAGCGGGCAGCTATTGCAATGGGTGCGCAAGGCGCTACTCGATAACAAGATTGTGAGCAAGAAGAAGGCCGATGCTGTATCGCCCAAGGACCGCGGCGGGACATTGTCGGTTGGAAATGAGTCCACTAAGGCTCCGAGGACTCCGTTCCAAGAGTCTAAGGTTACCGATCACGGTTTCATAGCAGTTACCCCGCTGATTGAGAAGCGTACTGATGGCTACCGCTTCGCGGTCGTGTACAGAGTAGAATCTGGAAGTAGAGAGGCAGAGAAAGCGCGTGAGAAGTGGATCGACTCCGTAATGCCGGACGGTGCCCAAAAGGTTGAGCTACCCGGTTCTGTGGGAACTGATCGTGAGCATATCGCTGTGGTGATGGACGTCAAGGACGAGACCGAGCTCAAAGACGCTTTGGGTGCTTTGCTCGGGGATAAAAACCTGGAGGTTAGCATCACCGATCTGGACGAGCCGGAGGGGTTGTTTACCCGCGTCTACGAATACACGCTAGAGGCGGACTGCTCCCAGATATGTGAGGGCGGGAGTTCGATACCGCTTAGACCATACGTCTCGACCCCGGGTGTAGGCACAGACGGTTATAAATATCCCAACCAATCGACGCTTGATGAACTAGGTTTCACCGACGGAGCAATATTTACCGCGATCAGCGAGGTGTCAAGTGACAACAGGTTCCATGCTCTTGACGTGAAGCCCATGAAAATGACGAGCATCACCGCACTGTTGAAGCCTGGGGTAGGGGACAAAGTTTCCTTCGAAGTTGCGGTAGCGGTTCCAGAATCTGAACTGGGCACAGAGGTTGAAAAGTTAGAGAAGGCTTTTACCCCGAGCAACGGTTCTCTGACCTCGGAGAAGAAGGATGACCAACGAGTCTTCACTTTCACATGGGAGGGGAAGAACCCTGAGGAGCTTGAACGAAAAGTCCAGGTGACGTTCAAATCCTTCTCGATGCAGGAGAACCGTGGGGGTGGGTTGTGGCCTGAGTCGACAGTTCAGGTTGATTTTGCCCCTGAGCGAGACCTGAACACCACGATCAGTTCCATCCCGACGCTCAAGGTTGAGCTTCCGTTGATGCACGGGGTGAAGGGGGGCGTACCAGAGGACGGCTTCGGGCTGCACAACGGCCATGCCGAGTTCGCCTATAGTGGCCCGGCATTGGCCTGGATTATCACGATGGGCGTGCTGTTGTTCATCGTCATCGCAGCGATTGTGCTGCTGGTGGTTTTCCGCAAGAAGATCGCAGCTAAGTTGAAGAGCGCCGGGGAAGGCAACAGAGACGGACATAGTTCCCAGGTGAATGTCTACAACACCGTGCGTGCGCAATACAATCCGCCGGCACCACCGGCGGGTGATGCCGGACCTCCGGCTCCACCAGCTGATAGCACCGCACCTCCCGCGCCTCCCGCACCTCCAGGTGATAGTCCCGCGCCGCCCGCGCCGACCGTGCCGCCCGCACCTCCAGTGCCTTCAACTGAAGACGCTGGGCCGCCAGCGCCTCCGCCTCTACCGGAGAAATGAGTCTTGCATGAACGCATTACGCCGGCCCCTTGCTCAGCGACCTGATGCCGAGCGGTGTCAACGCCGCTGGCCGGTGCTGTTCGTTGTCTTGTTGGCCTTGTGTTCGCTGGTGTTGACGGCATGCGCGGTGGATATCGAGACCGATCAAGACGTGGGTGCGTACGGCAAGGGAACCCGCAGCATAGTTGTGGCTGCCGAGAAGGCATCGAATACGCCTAGTAACAGCCCCTTGCGCAAGCCCAAGATCAAAGAACATGGTTTCAGACAGATCGTCCCGCTGATCAAGAAGCGATCTGATGGATACCGGCTCGCGGTCGTCTATCGACTAGATGGGGAAGGCGAAGACGCGGAGAAGGCGCGTGAGAGGTGGATTGACTCCACGATGCCGGAAGACGCTCGGAAGGTGAAATCCACCATCACAATCGGCTTGGGGCGCGAAGAAGCCGCTGTGGTGATGGATGCCAAGGACGATGCGGAGCTCCAAACCGCGTTACGTGCTTTGCTGGGGGACAAGAACCTTAAGGTCAGTATCACAGAGTTGGCAGAGCCGCCTGGATCGTTTGCACGCGGCTACGAGTACGCGCTTGAGACGGACTGCTCGCACATCTGCGGAGGTCGGCCAGAGCTGGTGCTATCTCCGTACGTATCGACTCCCGGCCCTGGGATAGGCGGAGAGAAGTACATCGACGCTTCAAGGATGAAGGGTCTCGGTTTCACCGAAGGGGCAACGTTTACTCAGCTCATCAAGAGGGATGGAGATAATGCGTTCCGCGCTCGTGAGGCGAGAGGAGTGAAGCTAACGAGCGTAACGGCGGTTGTGAAACCGGGCTCAGGGGAAAAGGTTTCCTTTGAAGTTTCGGTAACGGTTCCGGAGTCCGAGCTGGGCGGAGGAAGCGAAAACTTTGAAGAGGCTTTAACACCGGAGAACGGCTCTCTGACGTTGCAGAAGAAAGGTGACCAACAGGTCTTCATTTTCACGTGGGAAGGGAAGGACCCTGAGGAACTCACTGAGAAGGTTCGGCAGACCTTCACATCTTTTACAATGAGTGAGAGCCGCAAGGGTGGCCTGTGGCCAGAAACTAGGGCGCAGGTACGGTTTGCCCCGGAACGTGACCTGAAAACCACCATCGAAACCACGCCGAGGCTCAGGGTTGAGCTTCCGTTCATGCACGGGGTGAAGGATGAGGTGCCGGATCAAGGCTATGACCTGAGCGAAGCCCATCAGCACTTCGTCTATAGCGGCCCGTCCTCGGCGTGGTTCATCACGATGGGTGTGCTGGCGGCGCTCGTCCTCGCAGGGCTTGTGCTTTTGCTGGTCTTCCGGAAGAAGAACGCAACTAAGGCGAAATAGCTGAGGGCAGGATAGCCGACGGCCCTATTTGGCCGTGCCGCGTACTTCCATCTATGCGTTGACGTTCGGTTAGTGGCACCGCGGCTAGGATGGGGCTCGTGGATATGCAGAGGTTCGCGATTCGGCTTTCGTATGACGGCACGCCTTTCAGCGGGTGGGCTCGGCAGCCGAATCAGCCGAGTGTGCAGCAAGCTGTCGAAGATGCATTGTTCACGATCACTCGAACCGAAGTGCGCACGGTGGTTGCGGGGCGCACGGATGCCGGGGTACACGCGCTCGGGCAGATGATCCACTGCGACCTCTCCCCGGAAGCGACCGCCAAACTGACCGTACGGGACGGATCGGCGCGCATCGAGGAAACCCTGGTGCGGCGCCTCAACGCGGTGCTCGCCCGCGCCACGGACCGAGCCGTCATCATCGACTCAGCCCGCATGGTACCGCCTGGATTTGACGCGCGGTTCTCCGCTCTGCGCCGGCATTACCGGTACCTGATCGCTGACGGGCCGCATCGTTGGAATCCGCTCCGCCGCAACGACGTGCTGTTCCATCCACGCGAACTCGACCCAGCGGCGATGCACGAAGCCGCTCAGGGGCTCTTGGGGCTCAACGATTTCTTGTCGTTCTGTAAGCCGCGCGAGCATTCCTCTACGATCCGTGACCTCCAAGAGATCAGCGTGACACGCTCGCCGGATGGCTTCGTTGAGGCTCGGCTGAGCGCGGACGCGTTCTGCCACCACATGGTCCGCACGATCGTCGGTGCGCTCATCAGCGTAGGCGAAGGTACGCGCCCCGTGGACTGGCCTGCGCAACGGTTAGGGGAGCGGGTGCGCGATGCGAACACCAAGATGGCCGCCGGGCACGCGTTGGTCTTGATAGATGTTGATTACCCTGACGACGATGCGGCGGCGGCCCGCGCAGATGCGACCCGCGCCCGCAGGGATCAGGAATAGGGGCTCGGTGTGGGGGAGTTGGCCCAGGACAGCCGAGCTAGGAGATGCTGGTCACCATAGGTTGGTCATCGGCGAGGAGTTTAAGCTAGACTAGATAGCTGTTGCGCAGTGCGCTCTTGACACCACCTGTTTACGTGACGGTCCAGTTGCAGGACCTCTGGTCTGTGAACAGCGCAAGAGAGTAAGCGAACCGGCTACGGCCCTCACCCGTAGCGCGTGTGCGCCGGCGCATCATCCGCACGGCGGTGCGAACCCTGGTTACCTCACGACAACCAGCTCGAGACCGTCTGACCAGTATTCAACCGAAGGCAAAAAGAACAGTGCGTACGTACTCTCCTAAGGCCGAAAACGTCGAGCGCGATTGGTACATCATCGACGCTGAGGACGTTGTTTTGGGCCGCCTCGCAAGCCAGGCCGCAACCCTGCTGCGCGGTAAGCACAAGCCGACTTTCGCCCCACACAATGACCAGGGCGACTACGTCATCATCATCAACGCTGAGAAGGTTGCCCTCACCGGCGCCAAGCTCGAACAGAAGCGCGCATACCGCCACACCGGTTTCCCGGGCGGTCTGCGCTCCACCAACTACGCTGAGCTTCTGGAGAAGAACCCGACGCTCGCAGTGGAGAAGGCTGTCAAGGGCATGTTGCCTCACACCCGCCTGGGTAAGCAGCAGCTGACCAAGCTGAAGGTGTACCGCGGTGCAGAGCACCCACACGCCGCTCAGCAGCCTAAGACCTTCGAAATCACGCAGGTCTCCCAGTAACACTGGGCCACCCGATAACGGACATCTTCTAAGGAGACTAAAGTGGCTCAGAACGAAGAGCTCACCGAGGGCCAGGTTCCCTCGACCTACACGACTGAATCCGCGCCGGTTGCAGAAGCAACCGAAGCAACCCCACGCAACCTGACCGTTGCTGGTTCCGCTGTTGGCCGCCGCAAGCGCGCGATCGCACGCGTTCGCGTTGTCCCTGGCTCCGGCAAGTGGACCCTCAACGGCCGTGAACTCGCCGAGTACTTCCCGAACAAGCTGCATCAGCAGGAAGTGAACGATCCGTTCACCGTTCTAGAACTCGAAGGCGCATACGATGTGATCGCTCGCATCCACGGCGGTGGCCCATCCGGCCAGGCCGGTGCCCTGCGTCTCGGTATCGCTCGTGCGCTCAATGAGATTGACCGCGAGAACAACCGCCCAGCACTCAAGAAGGCTGGCTTCCTAACCCGTGACGCACGCGTCATCGAGTCGAAGAAGGCTGGTCTGAAGAAGGCACGCAAGGCGCCACAGTACTCGAAGCGTTAATTTTCGCTCACACACCTCCCGCTGGAGTGTGTATGCGCGGGTGGCTCGTCCCTTTGGGGCGGGCCACCCGCTCGTTTAACCCCGCACGGCAACCAGCTGGCCCTGTCCGCGCGCATGTTTGGCAACCCTGCCTGAGCGCCCAGCCGGCTCAGCCCGCGCGCCCATCGTGACGCGGGATGCCTGTGATGGCCCTTACGAAACACGCAAAGTAGCCCTTTTCTAAGGGTTAAGGGTCAAAATGTGTGTCTGGTTTGGGTGTGTTGCGGGGGTTAGGTGTGGCCTTTTTGGATGCCGATTGAGTGTGTGTAGGTGGTGTCGATAGCGTTGTCGTAGAGGGCTGGTCG
>NZ_JAKRCW010000016.1 GCF_022346425.1 Pseudoglutamicibacter albus | reverse complement strand
CATCACCAAAGCCAGTTGGAAGACTGAGGTCCTCACAGCTGAGGTCGAAGACGCGAAACAGAACCGACGGAAACGACAAACCGGTGGGGTGAAACTCCATACTGCCTAAGCAGGGCTACGCAATCAATCTCTGTGAGGCACGACTAGGGCTACGCGATCAACTTGACATGAGGCACTACGGGCTACAAGGATGCTGTCGAAAGAACCGGGTAACGCAAAAGGGTGGGTCCGAAACTTTCGTTTCGAACCCACCCTCAGCTGTTGTGTGGAGTGAAGCTTACTTCTCTACCGAACGGTGATCAGATCCTTCGATCTCATCGTGGTGTTCGTGAGCTGCTTCGAGTTCTGCCGGGGTGACCGGTGCAACACGGTCCTCGAGGAAGAACTTGGCCCACTTGGCGCGGCGGCGCTCCTTCTTGGAGATCTTGCCGTCTTCATCCGGCTGGGCCGGGATGTAGGCAGGGGAGTTGTAGGAGACCAAGCGCCAACGGTCGTATTCGCTGAGCTCGTTGTGCTTCTCGTGGAAACCACCGTCTGGGCTCATCAGAACGATGCCGGATTCGCTACCGTGCAGGACGGTCTCGCGGTCCTTACGCTGAAGCGCGATGCAGATTCGGCGGGTAATGATGAAACCGAGGATTGGGCCCAGGAAGAACAGGACACGCAACCAGTAGGTGACGTCGTTGAGCGAAACCTTGAAGTGCGTTGCTACGAGGTCAGAGGACGCTGCAGCCCACATGACGCAGTAGAAGATCACACCTGCAACACCAACGGCCGTACGGAACGGAGCGTTACGTGGACGGTCGAGGATGTGGTGCTCGCGGTTATCCTTGGTGATCCAGCGTTCGATCCATGGCCAGCCGAACATCAGCGCGAACAGGAACAGAGCCGGGCCAAGCGCTGGCAAGAGCACTGCGAATGCGAAGGTGTTGTCACCCCATGGGAGCGATACGACGCGCTCGAACGAGAAGTCGCCGAGCATACCTGGCATGAGACGCAACGCGCCGTCAACCCAACCGATGTACCAGTCAGGCTGAGTACCCGCGGAGACCGGCGATGGGTCGTATGGGCCGTAGTGCCAGATCGCGTTGATCTGGAAGACACCCGAGATGAATGCCAAGGCACCGAAGACGACGAAGAAGAAGCCGCCAGCCTTAGCTGCGTAGACAGGACCAACCGGGTAGCCGACCACGTTGTTGTTGGTGCGGCCCGGGCCAGGGTACTGGGTGTGCTTGTGAACGACGACCATCATCAAGTGGACGACAATCATCGCGAGGATCATCGCTGGAACCACGAGGATGTGGAGCACGTAGAGGCGAGGAATAATGTGCTCGCCTGGGAACTCGCCGCCGAACAGGAACATCGAGATGTACGTGCCAACGATCGGGATGGCCTTGATAACGCCATCGATAATGCGCAGACCGTTACCGGAAAGCAGATCGTCTGGTAGCGAGTAGCCGGTGAAGCCAGCTGCGAGACCAAGGATCAACAGGACGCAACCGACAACCCAGTTGAGTTCACGTGGACGGCGGAACGCGCCGGTGAAGAACACGCGCAACATGTGCACGGACATCGCTGCTACAAACAGCAGTGCAGACCAGTGGTGTAGCTGACGCATGAACAGGCCGCCACGCACATCGAAGGAAAGGTCCAACGCGGTGTGGTAGGCAGCGGACATTCCGATTCCCTGGAGACCAGGGTAGGAGCCATCGTAAGTGACGTGCGTCATCGACGGATCGAAGAAGAACGTCAGGAACGTACCGGACAGAAGGAGGATCACGAACGAGTAGAGGGCTACCTCACCGAACATGAACGACCAGTGGTCAGGGAAGACCTTGCGGCCGAACTCCTTGACGAGCGACTGAGCGCCCGTGCGGGTGTTCACAAAGTTGGCAATACGACCAGTTTTGGTCTTTGCCTCGTATTCAGTGACCGTATTAGTCATAGTGATCAACCACGCTCCCAGTAGCTCGGGCCAACAGGCTCCTGGAAGTCGCTACGCGCAACAAGGAAGCCTTCGTCGTCAACGGTGATTGGAAGCTGCGGCAGAGCGTGCGACGCTGGGCCGAAGACAACCTTGCACTCCTGCGTGAGGTCGAACGTCGACTGGTGGCATGGGCACAGCAAGTGGTGCGTGTGCTGCTCGTACAGTGCGATAGGGCAACCAACGTGGGTGCAAATCTTGGAGTATGCAACGATGCCGTTGACATGCCAGTCTTCACGACCAGGGGAGATGTGCATCCGGTCTTCAGACAGGCGCATGACAAGCACAACAGCCTTGGCTTTCTCATTGAGCTTGTCTTCCTTGAGCTCATTGAGGCCCTCAGGAATAACGTGCACTGCAGAACCGATCTGGATATCGGATGCCTTAATCGGCAGACCTGAAGGGTCACGAACGAGGCGGACACCTTCGTGCCACATAGTGTGACGCAGAGAGTCAACCATCTGGTTCGCGGTCTTCTTGGTGCGATCAAGGTCGCGGAACATGAAGATTGCTGGAAGCGGCGCGATAGCAGCTGCGCCGATGAGCGTGCCGGTGAGGACCTTACGGCGGCTCATGCCGGACTCTTCGATGATCTCCTCGATCATCTGCTGAGCTTCAGCTCGGCCAGCCTCAGGAGCGATCTCGTGGCGCTCTTCAACAACTTCATGGTCTGGCATCAGGGACTTAGCCCAGTGGATGACGCCAAGACCGATACCGAGCATCGCGAATGCGGTACCCAGACCGATCAGCGTGTTCTGCAAGCGCAGCTTGGTGCCGATTTCGATGCCGGTGTGGCCGACTCCGAAGTAACCGAAGAAGAACAGGATTGTTCCCAAGATGGAGATCAGGAACAAGACGAAGACTTGACGAGAAGCGCGCTTCTCGGCCTTCGGATCTACGTCGGTGATACGCGGGGTGTGCGGCGGTAGACCGGGGTTCTGGAACTCCTTAGGAGTTCCCCCCTGACCGACCGGATCGACGGCACCCGACGTGTGCGGGTTGCCGTGACGTTCGTCGCTCATAGTGGCTTACTACCTTCTCTTAGATGTGCAAGTGGAGATGACATGATGCGTCCCCAACATTAGTTGGGGAGCACGTGGATCATTAGGCGCGACGCGACGTGATCCAGATGGTGAACGAAATGATCAGGGCGAGACCTGCAGTCCAGATGAACAGACCTTCAGCCACCGGACCCAAACCACCGAGCGGGAAGCCGCCTGGGTTGCCCTCGTTCTCAAGCATCTTGAGGTAGCCGAGAACCTGGCGCTTCTGATCAGGTGGGAGGTTGGTGTCGTTGAAGACTGGCATGTTCTGAGGACCAGTGACCATGGCCTCATAGATGTGCTTTTCAGAAACACCGTGAATGGTTGGCGCGAACTTACCACGGGTCAGAGCACCACCAGATGCACCGGCGTTGTGGCACATAGCGCAGTTAACGCGGAAGATCGTGCCGCCGTCAGCGATCTCTTCTGGAGTCAGGTTGGAGTGATCCAGGGTCTCCTTGGATGGGACAGCTGGTCCTGCACCGAGGGATGCAACATATGCCGCAAGGTCAGCGGTCTGCTGCTCGGAGAACTGCTTCGGTTTGATCTGAGCCTGTGGGCCCTGCATCTGCATAGGCATGCGGCCGGTACCGACCTGGAAGTCAACCGATGCAGCGCCAACACCAATCAGGCTTGGGCCAGCAGGGGAGCCTTCAGCGTTAGCACCGTGGCAGGTTGCGCAGTTGGCGGAGAAAAGCTTGCTGCCGTTTTCTACGTCGCCCTCGGCGGTTGCCTGAGCTTCAGCATTGGCGGAAGTTACGGAACCGGCAACTGTATATACGCCACCAGTCACAACCAAGCCGAGCACAAGCAGGGCGAGGAGTGCTAGCGGGGAGCGCCGGCGCTGGGACAAAGCCTTCACGTGCGGATCCTCAATTCGGGTTTATGGGCAATGAAGTGATGACGGTGGGAGCCGTTGACTACTTCAGGATGTAAATGATGATGAACAGGGCCACCCACACTACGTCGACGAAGTGCCAGTAGTAGGAGACGACCATGGCAGAGGACGCTTCATGGGCACCGAAGTTGCGTGCCATGTAGGTACGTCCAATGACGATCAGGAAGGCAATCAGACCGCCGATCACGTGCAGGCCGTGGAAGCCTGTGGTGATGAAGAATGCGGAACCGAAGGCCGAGGACGAGAACGTCACGCCTGCCTGTACCAATTCGGTGTATTCGAAGGCCTGGACGGCAACGAAGATGGCACCCATCAGGAACGAGAGGATGAACCATTCCGCCAGCCCCCACTTGCCAATCTCGAAGATGCCGCCGGTACGCCGCGGAACCGCAGGCTTACCGTGCGCTTCGACCTTGTTCACGCCGATCTGGCAGGTGAAGGACGAAAGCACAAGGATCGTCGAGTTGATCAAGGCAAGAGGGAAGGCCAAATGCTGGGTATCCGCTGCCCAGACGTCTGGCCTTGTGGCCTTGAGGGAGAAATACATGGCGAATAGAGCCGCGAAGAACATCAGTTCGGACGACAACCAAACGATGGTTCCGACGGCCACCATGTTGGGGCGGCGAGGAATGGCCTGCCCCTGCTTGCTGAGTGATGAAGTCGCAGTGGTCACAGACCCATTATCCCTATTTCGACCCGTTTTGCCCAACGGCACGCCGCCTCTGGTGTCGTACATGCCCTATTAACCGCTTGCTCTCGGGGTTCTCGTGGTTACGAAACAAACAACCAGGCAAGGCGGTGTCCGTCTCAGAGAATCCGAGTTCAGTGTGAGGAACAGAGTTACGTGCTTAGCGTCACGTTCACCGATTGTTTCGCTTCGACCTTGTAACCTGGCCACGTGACGATGACTAGTGAAGTTTTTACCTGGCCCCAGATCCTCGCGCCCCTCATGGAGGGTCGTGACATCACGACAAGCCAAGCAGCGTGGGCGATGCGTGAGATTATGCAGGGATCTGCAACCGATGCGCAGGTTGCCGGCTTCCTCATCGCGTTGCGCACCAAAGGTGAGACTGTCGATGAGTTCACTGGGCTTGTGGATTCGATGGTCGCCGCGGCCCGACCGCTCAACGTGGAGGGGGAGACCCTCGACATCGTAGGTACGGGCGGTGACCGCCAGAACACAGTCAACATTTCAACGATGGCCTCGCTTGTGTGCGCGGGTGCTGGCGCGCGTGTGGTGAAGCACGGCAACCGGGCCGCGTCGAGCTCTTCAGGTTCAGCTGACGTGATCGGCGCGCTTGGCGTTCGGCTGGATGTTCAGCCTGAGCATTTGCTTCCGGTTCTTGAAAAGGCTGGCCTCACGTTCTGTTTCGCGCAAGTTTTTCACCCCTCGATGCGGTTCGCGGCTCCAGCACGTGCACAACTAGGGGTGCCTACGGCTTTCAACTTCATGGGTCCTCTCACAAACCCGTCTGACCCGAGCGCTTCGGTTATTGGTTGCGCGATCGCCCCGATGGCTCCGATCATGGCTGGTGTTCTTGCCAAGCGAGGCAAGCGTGGGCTGGTTTTCCGTGGCGAGGATGGCCTTGATGAGTTCACGACCACCACTTCAAACAAAGTATGGGAGGTCCGTGACGGCAACATCGAAACCTTCATGTTTGATGCCCAAGACATCGGTGTTCCACGAGCTACCTTGGATGATCTGCGCGGAGCTGACGCCGAACACAACGCACAGGTGGTTCGCGAGGTTTTGGCGGGGGAGAAGGGGCCTATCAGGGATGCAGTCCTGCTCAACGCAGCCGCTGCGTTGGTCGCCTTTGACAAGGAAGCCTCAGGCTCTTTCAAAGAGCGAATTGCCGCGAAGTACGCAGTAGCCGAGCAATCGACTGATTCGGGTGCCGCTCAGAAGGTTCTCGAAGCCTGGGTTGCCGCGACACAAGAGGCATAAAGAGGAAATCCTTAAACGCGTGAGGCGTACCTGGTCTGGCCAACGGCTAGGTACGCCTCACGCGTATATAGGGATCTATTATTCGAGACCCAGCGAAAACGCTGCCTCAAGATCGTGTTGAGAGAAGGCTCGAAAAGCGATGTTGGTGGTCGTGGAGACCACACCTTCGACCTTATTGAGATGGTTTGGGATAACCTCAGCAAGGTCTTCGTGATTCATGACACGCACGATAGCGATGAGGTCCCATTCACCACCAGCAACCGAGTACACCTCAGCCACGCCATCGAGCTCTGAAATCTCCTGGGCGGTTTCCGGGATCCGTTCGGCCTCAACATCGATCATCACAAAAGCGGTAATCATGACCCTCCTTATCCGTGGCAACTTATTCAGGGCATCTAGACAGGGCAACCTAGACAGGGCATCTAGGACTCGCAGACCACTGTACGCGCGGGGGAGTCACACAACCTATATGCCCATACATTTTTAGACAAACATGAACACTGAAGTGGCACACCAATGGTGTTCAGACGCGGTGGCGCATGAAGAGGCCGCTGATCATGCGGCGGCCAATCAAGAACAGGAACAGCACACCGGCTGTCACGAGAATGAACGGCAGTGCTGCAGTGGCTCCGCCGACGATCCGTAGCAGAACGCCAATCACGACGACCAACGCCCAATAGATGAAACCGTGCGGCCAGATCTTCCAGTAGGTTTGCCATCCGCGGGTCACTGCGAATGCGATCAGGACCGCAACCATGAACGGCCACGCGACCTGGAAGATCCCGCCGGCGCTGAGTTCTTCATTATGAGAGCTACGCCCTGTAGTTGCGAAGACAAGCATGAGGGCGAGATCGACGATGAGCCACAGGATCCACACGAAACGTTGCATACACATCAGTCTATGCCGGGCAGAGCCCGGTGGGGCGTGGGCACCACAACATTACTTGACATAATGTAGATTATCGGCGCTTTTTATATAGGTGCCGCGACGACGCCGCAATACAGTCCATCCAGTCCATGCAGCCCATCGTGAACCATTTCCCAGTGCGATAATGATGCACATGTCCTCTGAGTCAAACAATCACTCCAGCACCCACTCCAACGAGCCCCAAGCTGACGCCCCAGAACGCGCGCCGTTTTCTTCAGAGCCTCTGCCGCTTGTGCATGTTGGCGACCCTGTCTTGCGTCAGGTCTGCGATGACTGGGATGGATCTGATACGCCTGAGTTACGCGAACTCGTTGAACGCATGGTCGCCACAATGCACGACGCGCCGGGCGTCGGCGTTGCCGCACCCCAGGTCGGCGTGAATCTTCGCTTGGCGGTGCTCGAGGATCTCTACGAAATACCGGCTAGCTTCGCCGAGGCACGTGAACGGGAAAAGCTCGAGCTCATGGTCGTACTCAATCCGTCCTATGAACCGATCGGCGATCGAACGGCTACGCATTACGAGGGCTGCCTTTCGATGCCAGGCTATACGGCTGCAGTCGAGCGCCCTGCTGACATCCGCGCAACATGGCAAGACCTTGACGGGAATCTACACACTCGCGATCTTTCAGGTTGGCAGGCTCGCATCTTCCAGCATGAGGCCGACCACTTGGCCGGCATCATCTATATCGACAAAGCCCACATCCGTAGCATCTGCACCGATGAGAACTACGCGGGGCTGTGGGCCGAGCCGACACCTCATGAAGTCCGCGAGGCGTTGCAGTTTTGAGTCGCCCTTCACCGCACCTCTCCCCTGCTGACAACAACACTAGCATAACAATGCATGATACAAAAGAGGTCGCCCCTCAAGATTCACACGGATTTTCGTGGACCTTGACCTGCCCTGTATGTGGCATCGAGCCCTCGCCATTGACCATCGAGTACAAGGGCAATGGGAAGCCAGCTACCGCATCGTGTGCTTCAGGCCACCGCTTCGATGCCGCCCGCCAAGGACACATCAATCTACTGACCGGCCGCGGCACCTCGTTCACACCGGATAGCCGCGACATGGTGGCCTCACGCATTCAGTTCCTTGAAGCGGGGCACTACGAACCGATCGCGCGCACCATCCGGGAGGCCATAACAAAGCACGCCAGCCTTGACCACACAAGCGATACGAAAGAGAGAGCGGATCATTGCTCCGCTCCCCTTGTGCTCGATGCCGGATGCGGCACAGGCTATTACCTCGCCCACGCAATCGCCGGGCTGGGCGCTGGCGCACGCGGCATCGGGTTCGACATTTCTCCCGCCGCAGCGCAGCGTGCCGCGCACATCGACAATGTTTTGGCCCTCGTGTGGGATGTGTGGCGCACTTGGCCTATCCCCACACATTCAGCCGATGCAATCCTCAATGTATTTGCTCCTCGCAACTGGGAGGAATTCGACCGAGCACTCAAACCATCCGGCGCGCTGATCGTGGTGACTCCCCTACCTGAGCATCTGGCTGAGATACGCGATCTCGCAGGCCTCTTAGCGATCCAAGAAGGAAAACAGGAATACCTGCTCGCTGATGCCGCTCGCCACGGTTTCCGTCTTGTGGGCGAACACAGCCTCAAAGAAACGATGCTGCTAGAGCCTCAGGCGGTATCGGCTCTAGCGCACATGGGTCCAGCCGGGCATCATCACAGCCGCGATGAGATCCGTGCGCGCGTCGAAAGCGAATGGGACAGGCACGTTCCCGAAACGGCCCAGACCCATTCAGCCTTGCAGGTCACATGCAACGTCATGATCAGCGCCTTCAAGAAACAGTGAACATTCTTTTCAAACTGATCATTCTGCTCAAACAGTGAGCGTCCCCAGCGAACCAGCAGCCATGAGACCAGTGAAATCCACTAATTCCCTAACTCATGCGAAGATAGGGTCATGATGCATTGGATCATGGAAAACGGTTGGGCGTTTTGGCTCATCGTGATGCTCGTCATGCTCGGAATCGAGATGCTCTCGCTCGATTTATGGTTCGCGATGCTCGCAGGTGGGGCCCTCGCCGCTACCCTCACATCGCTGGCCGACGCTGAATTTTGGTTGCAGCTCATCGTGTTCAGTGTGGTTTCTTTGATCCTGATGACAACGTTGCGGCCCTTCGCGATGCGGATGTTGCGCAAACGAACCACAGACGCCCGCTCCAACGTTTCCCGGCTCATCAACAGTGAAGCCCTCGTCCTTGAACGAGTCACTAAGCAGACCGGGCTCATCCGCGTTGAAGGCGACGAATGGAGCGCCCGCACCAATCTTGCTCAAGGCATCGCACCAGGTGAATACGTCACGATTGACAGCATCCAGGGTGCAACGGCCTACATCTCCCCTGTCCGGACACACGAAAGCTAACCTATGTCATCAGTAGACTCCTCGGAGCCGTTCCTCTCCCCGGCGCTCGTTGTGGCGCTCGTGGTTGTGGTGATTGCGCTCATCGTTTTAGTCAAGTCCATCCACATCATCCCGCAGGCTCGTGAACGCATCGTTGAACGTTTGGGCCGTTACCACCGCACCGCGAAAGCGGGCCTGACCCTGGTGGTGCCGTTCATCGACCGTCTCGGCCCGGTCATCGACTTGCGTGAACAGGTTCAGACCTTCCCGCCGCAGCCGGTGATTACCGAAGATAACCTCGTGGTCAACATTGACACCGTTGTCTACTACCAAGTCACTAACGCGAAGGATGCCACCTACGAGATCGCGAACTATATTCGCGCCGTTGAGCAGCTGACCACCACGACGCTACGTAACGTGGTCGGCGGCATGAACCTTGAAGAAGCCCTGACTTCGCGTGACCGCATCAACGGTCAGCTGCGCGGTGTTCTCGATGAGGCGACCGGCCGCTGGGGTATCCGCGTATCCCGCGTTGAGCTCAAGGCGATTGATCCGCCGATGTCCATCCAGGACTCGATGGAAAAGCAGATGCGTGCTGAACGTGACCGCCGTGCCGCGATCCTCACCGCAGAAGGCGTCAAGCAGTCCCAGATTCTGACTGCTGAGGGTGAACGCCAGGCTCAGATCCTCAAGGCTGAGGGTGAAGCGAAGGCCGCTGTTTTGCGTGCACAAGGTGAAGCTGAAGCGATCCGCAACGTCTTCGAAGCGGTCCACACAGCTGACGCCTCCCCTAAGCTGCTGGCGTACCAGTACCTGCAGCAGCTACCAAAGATCGCCGAAGGTGAATCGAACAAGCTCTGGTTCATCCCGACCGATGTCACTGATGCAATGAAGGGCCTCGGCAACGCCTTCGGCAGCCCTGGCGCTTCATTCGGTAGCGCTTTCGCCTCGGATTCCTCCGAAGCCAGCGGGACGGCTGGAACGGACGCGAAGAACTAACCTGCCTGGCTCGCAGGGTGCACCATGATGTGCGGGAATAATTCCGCCGGCATCGTTGTTGCACCCTGCGAATCATTTTTCACTGGAATTAAACAACGACAAGCAAACACTGAGGAGAATGTGTGAGCGATCGCAGCCTACGCGGTATGCGTCTTGGATCTCAGTCGATGGAGTCTGAGGCAGGTGTCGAGCCTGCAGCTCGTCAGACCGTAACCTACGAGACTGAAGACGGCGAACGCATGGATGTCGTTTTCGCCCTCGAAGCCGACGTCCCGACCGTTTGGTACACCAAGACCGGCAAGAAGGCTAAGCGGATTGACGGTGGCGAAGAGGAACCAACCAAGGAAAAACCGGTTCGAACCCACTGGGACATGCTGCTGGAGCGTCGCTCTTTCGACGAACTCGAAGTTATCCTCAAAGACCGCTTGAACCAGTTGCGTGAGGCCCGCGGAGAAAAGCCGAAGAAATAAGGCTCACCCGACCGGCTGAACGCTAGAAGGCCGAGTACATACACGGTGAGGGGCGGTACCGAGAACATCGGTACCGCCCCTCACCGTGTATGTTGGGTTGCTCAGCAGATTTACGCTTAGCCCTTGAACAAGCTAACGAGCTTTTTCGCCCGAGCCTTCAGGCCCCATCGAACAACGTTGAGCAACGCTTCGACGATGATGTTGCCGCTCATCTTCGATTCGCCCAGCTCACGGTCGATGAAGGTCACGGGAACCTCAACGATCTTGTGTCCAGCCAGTGCTATCTGGAAGGTCATGTCGATCTGGAAACCGTAGCCGACAGACTCAATCGAGCCGAGCAGCTCATCCGTGAGAATCTCCACCCTATATGCGCGCAAGCCAGCCGTGATGTCTTTCAAGTTCAGGCCCAAGAAGAAGCGGGAGACGAACGATCCGGCCTTCGAAAGCAGCTTGCGGGACGCCGGCCAGTTCTTGACCTCGCCCCCAGGAACCCAACGGGAACCAATCACGGCATCCGCGCCGCGTTCGATCGCACGCAGCAAGCGAGGCAACTGCTCTGGCTGATGCGAGCCGTCAGCGTCCATCTCCACCAAGACGTCATAGCCGCGCTCTTTACCCCACCCGAAACCAGCGAGGTATGCGGCACCCAAGCCCTGCTTACCCGGACGGTGCAGAACGAAAACCTGCTCATCGTGCTCGGCGATCTCGTCAGCGAGCTTGCCGGTACCGTCAGGAGAGTTGTCATCGGCGATCAAAACGTCCACGTGTGGAACCGCGGCACGAACACGCTTAACGATGCTTTCGAGCGTCTCAATCTCGTTGTATGTAGGGATGATAGTCAATACACGCACAGTGTTTAGTCTAACCTTTCACGATCCTCATCCACGCTTAGGCGGCCGTTGCACAGCACTGACTGCGCAACGGCCCACACCATTATGGGTGCAAACCTTGAGCGTCCCATAAAACTTCGCCATGCCGCAGCGTCGCCCAGCACTCCGGCAGCTTCTCACCGTCAAGGTCCGGAAGCATCGGGGTCCGTGCCCGCGCATCCGTTGAGAAACTGGTTCGCGACTGATCAGCAGAACCGACCACGAGCTCGCTCGGTTCCCAGATCGCAAACGTGGCTGAAGCTCCCCAACGCAAGACGCCCGCCGTAGGGTCAGGACTATTCAAGGCGCGGTAGCCGGCGCGCGTATGAGCGAGGAATCCCGCGCGTGCAGGCAGAGTCTGTTGCGCATCGTGGTGATGCATCGCCGCACGAATCGCCTTCCACGGATGAGCCTGGGTCACCGGGGCATCCGAGCCGAACACGAGCGGAACCCCCGCCGCAGAGAGCGAACCGAACGGGTTCATACCGCCAGCCCGCTCGACGCCTAGGCGGGCCTCATACATGTCGCCTGTATGACCCCACAACTCATCGAAGCGCGGCTGAACACTCGCGGTGAGGCCGTAGTCCAGCATCGTCTCAATGTGTGCAGCATCCAGCATTTCAGCATGTTCGATGCGGTGCCGTTGCTGCCGGATCGCACGGGCACCCACCACATCAGCGGCGAGCCGATACCCTTCCAGGAGCGCGTCCAGCGCCACATCGCCGATCGCGTGGAAGCCTGTCGAGACGCCCGCGGTAACGCACGCGATCACGTGCGCCGCTACCTGCCGAGGGGTTAGCAGCAACTGCCCCTTCTCCCCCGGCGCGTCCGCATAATCCTGGCGAAGCGCCGCGGTATAGGCGCCAATCGAACCATCCATCGACAAATCCCCGCCGATGCCAGCTAAACGCCTGTAACGGCTGTTGGAGCTGAAAGACGCCACGAGCTCGCGCGCCTGCTCTTCAGTCTCGACAAGCTGCGCCCAGAACGCATCCACCGAAGGGAAAGCCCGAGCCTCTTGTTCGCACGTTGCCAGAAGAACCTCGAGGTCACGCCCGCCCGAAACGTGCGGTGCCGCCATCTCCGTCACCAGCGCATGCCCCGTCTGAGCGAAACTGCTCAAAGCTCTCCGTTGCCAATCACGCAGTTCATCATCGCTAGCTGTGAGCGCCCATTCTCGCAACGCATGATGCTCTTGTTCACTCATCCACGCACCATCAAGATCACCCGATGGAACGTCCAGGCCAGCCGCGGTGAGTGCCGCACTCGAGGCCAGAGCCGTGTGCAAGTCTCGACGCAGAATATAGGCCGGGCGGGACCCCACCGCACGGTCCAGTTCCGCTACGGTCGGCAAAGCTGCCCCGTCCGCTACTCCAGCGTCACCTTCACAAGCCGCCTCATCCCACAGCGTCTCATCCCAACCGGACGCCAAAACACGCTGTTTCTCGCCCAAGCCGGCCGCGTAGCGGGACAATTCATCCAGAAACTCAGTCTTGGAGCGCACATGATCCAGCTGCAGAGTCGAAAGATGCCTGCCGGTCTCAGTGATATGAGCGTGAGAGTCCACGAAAGCCGGCGCGATGAGTGCGCCTTCAACATCAACGACCGTCATGGCATCAGAGATGATCGTCTTCGCAGCAGCGTGGGTACCCATCCACGCGATCGTTCCGTCCTCAACCAACATTGCAGTGGCGAACGGATCCTCCGGCGCATAAATCGCAGCGCCCACATACATGACCGGCTTAGTCATGCGTCTCCTTTTCTTCTAACGCTTCCTCGACCACCGAGGAGGCCTCCACGATGCCTCGCGAGATCAGATCCGCCGCAGCCGCCGCACTCGCACACACATCCGGGGCAATCGCCTCGTTGCTAGCAACCTGACCTAAAAAGTCGATGGTCTGCTTAGCCCAACGTACAAAATCGCCGGCCTCAATCGGGGACGCAAAAAGCGCATCAGCAAGGTCCTCGCCCGTCGCCCAACTGTGCATCGGCTGAACAAGCGAACAATCCGGGGCGGGCGTCGGCTCGATGTGGTGCTTCTTCTCCAAGTGAGAAAGCTCCTCAGCGATGCTCACGGCTTCATCCCAGATCGGGCGAACACCGGTAGGCCACACGTGCGGAACCACATCCGCATCCCGTTTAGGCATGAACACGAACATCGTCGCAGCCGCGGCCATCGCCGCAGGGGAAAGACCAGAGAACAACCCCGTATTAGCTACCAGGCACGTCAACAGATCGCGCTCGCCGTACATCCGCAGCATCACAGTGCCCGCGTCAGTGACCCGCGCATCTTGGCCGCGTCCCTTGACGTAGCCGACCTCCTCCAAGACGTGCAGAACACGGTCGAAGGTTCGCGCGATCGAGTTGGTGCGTGCCTGAATCTCTCCGTGGAGGCGGTCTGTTTCTCTTTTGAGGCGCTGATAGCGCTCGGCCCAACGCGCATGCTGTTCACGGTCAGGGCACTGGTGGCACGGGTGGTCTTTGAGCTTGGCACGCAGTTCTTCGATGCGTTCGTTCGCATCCTGCTGACCCGGGAACGTGAAGCCCACAGTCCGCGGGCGGTGCTTGGGCGACCTGTTGGCCGCTGCGTTACGTGCCCGGCGAGCCAACTCGATGCGTTCCTTCGGGGAAGCTCCCTTAAAAGACTTAGGAACCTTGACCCGCGCCACAACCTCAACCGGAGCGTCGAGGTCATTGACGCTCAGGCGGCGGCTCGCCCCTTCCATCGTGACCACGAACGGACGCGGGTCGCGCAAGGACGGGCTGGGTTGGGTCACCACAACAACGCCAAGCCCGCGCCGGCCACCCACCTCAACGATGTCGCCGCGAACTAGCGATTCCAGCGACATCTCGATAGCGCTCTTGCGGGCACGGTTACGTCCCGAGGAAGCCGCTTTCTCCGCGGCAGAAAGCTCGGCACGAAGTTGCGCGTATTCCTTGAAATCACCCAAGTGACACTGCATGGCTTCCGCGTAGCCATCGAGGGATTCTTCACGCGAATCCAGCTGGCGGGCAAGCCCCACAACAGAAGCATCGGCCTGGTATTGAGCGAAAGACCGTTCAAGGACTTCACGCGCTTTCGGAGCCCCCAACCGACGAACCAGGTTGAGGCTCATGTTGTAGGTTGGGCGGAAACTTGAATTCAGCGGATACGTGCGCTTCGAGGCAAGCCCGGCAACCTCGCCCGGCTCCATCCCTCGATGCCACGTCACTACCGCGTGCCCTTCAACATCGATTCCGCGGCGCCCGGCCCGTCCGGTGAGCTGGGTGTACTCCCCCGGGGTGATCGGGACATGTGTTTCGCCGTTGAACTTATCGAGCTTCTCCAACACCACTGAACGTGCGGGCATGTTGATACCCAGAGCGAGGGTTTCCGTCGCGTAAACGACCTTAACCACCCCGCGCACGAACAGGCGCTCCACGGCTTCCTTAAACACTGGAACCATGCCGGCGTGATGCGCGGCAATGCCTCGCAGCAAGCCCTCACGTAGCTGCCAATAGCCGAGCACATCGAGGTCTTCGGCAGGCAGATTCTGCGCTACTTCATCCAGCTCGGCACGGATGATCCTCTGTTCGTGTTGGTCCGTAAGCCTCAGACCCGCGTTGATGCACTGCTGGACAGCGAGATCGCATTGCTTCCGCGAGAAAATGAACACGATCGCTGGCAACAGGTGCGTTTTCTTCAGCGTCATCACCACGTCAGGCCGTTGGGCCTTTGCCGGAACGAGGTGATGTTCTTCATGCTGTTCATGCCCAATGCGAGCATGAGCGCTCCCCTCAGCACGGTGCGCCGAGTAGCTTTCCCCACGGCTATAACGCCGCGCATCTTCCTTGAACTCTTTAGAACGCTTAGCGCGCCCGCCTTGACGGCCACGCCCGCCACGACGGTTGCGGCCACGCCGCTCGCGCTCATTTCGACCATGTGAACGGCTACCTCGTGGCGCGCGCCAATCCCTCAAACCGCCACGGGAGTTTTGCTGCTGAGCAAGCCGCAGCAGGTGCGGATTCACCAGTTGGTCAACACCGGCGGTCTCCTCGAAGGAAACATCTTCAGCGAACAGATCCACCAGCTGCTTGCCCACCAGAACATGCTGACTGAGCGGGACAGGCCTGTGCTCGGTCACCACCACATCGGTGGCCCCGCGCACTGAGTTCAGCCACCCGCCGAACTCTTCAGCGTTGGAAACCGTAGCCGAAAGCGAAACCACCTGGACCCGTTGCGGCAAATGCAGAATAACCTCTTCCCACACCGCGCCCCGGTCTTTATCCGCCAGGTAGTGGACCTCGTCCATGACCACATATTCAAGTCCCTCGAGGGTTGTGGAGCCCGCATACAGCATGTTCCTGAGAACCTCGGTGGTCATCACAACTACCGGGGCCTCAGAGTTGATGCTCGTGTCCCCCGTCAGCAACCCGACGTTATGGGCGCCATACGTGTGGGCGAAGTCAGAGAACTTCTGGTTCGACAACGCCTTGATCGGGGTCGTATAGAACGCCTTAGTGCCGCGGGCCAGCGCCAAGTGCACCGCGAACTCACCTACGATGGTCTTACCGGCACCTGTCGGAGCGGCAACCAGGACATCGCGCCCGGCTTCAAGCGCGTCACAAGCCGTGAGCTGGAACTCATCCAAATCGAACGAGAATTGCGACGTGAACCGGCCGACCTCGTTCCGGTTACGGCGTTGCCTGGCTGCTGCTGCTTGGAAGCGCTCGGCGGGGCTGAGTCCCTCTACTTCAGATGACACGTCTTGTCCTCGATGCTTTCTTGACTCCTGCTGGGGTCGGTTGACGCGGTGGGCGGGTTTCCGCGGTGTCGTCTAAAGCTCATCACTTCCTTTGGGCGCCGATACGGCCCGAGCGGCCTCGACCTCGGTTGGTGCCGCTTCGCGGTTCTTGACCTCGCGTTTGGCCCGCCGCCGGTCCAGGATCCAACAGAACAGTGTGGCCGCGATGAACAGCACCAGCATGGGACCGGCGATGAAGAACATGCTCAACGCGTCACCACCCGGTGCGGCCACAGCTGAGAACACGGTGATCAGAAACACCGTGATCCGCCAATGCTTCAGAATCGACTTAGCAGGCAAAATACCCACCAAGTTGAGCCCAACCATCCCGACCGGTAGGACCATCGCGATCCCGAACGCGAGAGTCAGGCGGGTCACGAACGGCAAGAAGTCCATGACCGGGATGATGTTGTCCGCCTGGTCAGGGGTTAGCGAGAGGAAGAACCGGAGCGCATGCGGGATCACATAGATGCCGAGCGCCACACCCATCAGAAACAGCGGGATCGCCGCCGCCATGAAGGAAACCGTGAGACGTTTTTCCTTCCGTAACAGGCCAGGGACGATGAACGCCCAGATCTGCCAGATGAACATCGGTGCCGCCAAGACCATACCGATCCACAGGGCGACCCTGATCATGACATCGAGCGGGGCGATCGCTGAACCGAAGTTGATGGTTCCACCAAGATCGGAAACGAGCTCGATCATGAACGCCATGACTGGCTTATACAGGAAAAAGCCAACGATGGACGTGACCAGTAGCGTGATAACGCAAACAATGAGCCGGTTGCGGAACTCTTTAAAGTGCCGCTTTAAGGGCATGTGCCCGCCGGTGTTCTTCCGCCGAGTGCTCGACACCACTGAAGGTTTACTTGTTCTCTTCCCGAGCCTGCGGGGTGTCTACGATGCGGCCTTCAAGAGGCTCTTTGGGCTGGTTCTCAGCCGAGCTGGATTCCGCCTTGCCATCCTTCTCGGAAGCCTTGGCCGCTTCTTCGTCCTTCTTCATCTGCCGCATCTCGGATTTGAAGATGCGGGTAGATTCACCCAGGCTGCGCGCGATGGTCGGCAACTTGGGCAGCGCGAAGAGCACAAGAATGACGACAATGATGATCGCCCAGGCCATGGGTGACGGCGGATGCATAGTTGCTGCTCCTTCAAGCGTTCGGTGAGACAACCCGCCAAACATGGGTTGTCATCTAACTTCTCTTATTCTAGTGCAGGGGTCTACCCAGGCAGGTGAGCAACGGCCGCGGTTGCGAGACCGCCGTGATTGCGAGACGCCCGCGGTTCCGAGACGTCGGCACTCAGGCTTGGCGGAGTGTGGCTTGAGGTTTCGCCGTTGTGCCTGGGCATAGCCGGCATCGTTGGCGCTAGCGGACTGCGGTGTCCTCATCGACGTCCTGGATGTCTTCCCAACGGCGTGGCCGTCCTGTGGCCCACAGCATGTCGATGCGGCGCTTCCGGCGCGCTTCAACGCGATGATCGCGTTGGTTGGCTCGAGCCGCGCGCACCACGGCGGGGTCAGCAAAGGTGGCGTCCCAGCCGACGGGCGTTCCGTGGCGGCCTTCCGCGCTCAGCGAGGCGACCGGTTCAGCGTCAGTCTGTAACGCATCGGCGATCTTCTCACTTGCTTGAGACACATCAACGAGCGAAGCACGCACTTTACGCCATAAGTGCAGGGCGCCCCAGGCGAGCATCGCGATCAGCCCCAGGGAAAGTGCGAGCCATAACAAGGTCCACATGAACCAATTCACTTCTGCTCCTGATGGTTGGGGTTTGGATCGTGTGCCGGGATCTGCTTCAATGCGCGCATCCCGTCACGCCACGAATCAGTTCAGTGCCCACTGTACGGCACTTCCGTGAGCGATCGAGTAACCCCTCGAGCGCTAAGCTGACGTCGTGCCGCAATTGGGTCGGCGCGATGATGCGCATGTCCCCGCCTGCTGCAGCGACCGAACGCGCGACCCATTCAGCACTGATCACCTCGATGCGGCCGATGAGTTCATGCTCGGTGCGCTTGGTGGCACTGGGACGGAAGGCGGGCGCCATCCACTCTGCATTCGGGCCGAACACGACCAGGGCGTCGATCCCTTCGCCCTGCTCTTGGGTACCGCGCGCTTGAACGCCGTACGGGCGTACCGGAGTGTGGGTTGCTTCGCGCTCGGTGATGTTCATATGCACGATGCGCTCCAACAGGAAGGTACGCTCGTCGCTTCGAAGATGGCACCACGCCCGCACATAGAGCTTGTCATCAACCCTGATCAGAGTGAGCGGATCGATGCTGCGTTCCGTGGTGGCGTCAAGGCCCGCATATTCGAGCTCAACGGTTCGCCGGTCTGCGATCGCTTGGCCTAGTTTCTGGGCAAAACCTGCCGTTTCGTGGCCGGGTTCTCCTGCCTCGATGGCGACGACCTTATCGAAGGCGCCGAGCTGTTCGCGTGCTTGCATCAGTTTGTGCATCACAGTCTGCGCCGCTGCATGGACAGTGGGGGCAATGCCTGGGATCGAAACCAACAGTTGACAGCCCAAAAGTAATGCAGTGGCTTCTTGCAATGACACGTTGAGCGGGTACCTCAACGCATCACCTCCGGTGAGTTGAACGTTTCCGTTCTCGATGCTCAACGCAAAGTTCTCTTGAGATCCCGCTGCGTCTTCGGTCAGCTGCGCACCTAACTCAAGGGTTGCAACCCGTCGCTGGATTTCGCTGACGCTCACACCGAAGCGATGCGCCAGGTCTTCCAGGCCGGTGATCCCTTCGCCCTGGATCACAGCAACCAAGCTCACAACATCAGCCAGGACGTGATCTGTTGAAGGCCTTCCGCCTGCTGATATACGCACTCTCGGAGCCGCGGCATCAGCGCCTGTTGGGTCAGCATTCGCGGCAATGGCTGCCTCGATCAACGCTTCAACATCCTCGAGCGCTGCGCGTTCGGGCTGATCGGTTTCTGTCACATCAAGCTCCGGGACACCGATGTCAGCTTCCGCATCGACCACGGCAGCCCCGATAGCCGCGCATTCCCGCACCACATCGGGATAGACGCCCTGGATCTCGATGACCTCTACCCCACCACCGTGAGCCACGCTGCGGCCGCGAGCCTTCATCTCAGCTCCCGTACCTTCAGCAACAGCGATCAGCACCGTATGGCGAGGCTCACGCTCGCTCAACCTGCCGAGCTCTTGACGCATCGAAAACTTACCCGGGCGCCCATAGATCTCGTGGACCATTTCGGTTTTGCGTGCGTTGGCTTGCGCGACATGCCCTTGGACGCGGTCGAGCCTGAACATCCGTTCGCCCCCGCGTTCGATGTCCCCACCGAACATGTACCAACGGCCCGCTTTCTGCCCCACACCCCACGGCATGATTCTGCGTGAGGTCAGTTCACCGTTGGCCGCACGGTAATCGAACGCGACCGGATATTCGCATAAGGCTGCCAGGATCAACGCTTCAGCGGCCTCTGGCGGGTTGCTCAGCTCGACACGTGCTCCGAGCCCCGAGGTTTCCCTACCACTGAGGCGATCGGATGCACCACCAACGAGCCGAGCGGATGCTCGACGCGCGTGGGATCCCCAACTGCTACCCCCAACAGCGGCCGCGGCAAGAGAGGTCACAAGCCGTTCAGTCTCGCTCAAATGAAGCTCAGGTAGCCTGTGCGCGGGCAGGTCGATGCGGTAGCGCACCTCCCCTAAGCCGTCAGCTTCGAGCCTTTCCACAGTGAGTTCAAGCCCGAGCGCGCGCAGACGGCTCTTATCGCGTTCAAATGCACGTTCAAAAGCGGCGTCGCTGACGCCGCGATACTCAGGGATACGTTCCCGGAGCATGGCTGCAGTGAGTCCTATGCGAGTCGAGGTAAGCACGCGCATGAGCCCCACGGCTTTCGCCGCAGGGCTCACGGGCTTAACGTTGCTTCTGCTCACTGTTGCTTCTTAGCCTCGTGCGCTAGATTCTCTCCGGGCTTCTAACACGCCTTTTCTAGCGCACTGCCAGAAGATCAACCACGAAGATGAGGGCTTCGTTAGGGCCGATCGCGGGAGGTGCTCCGTGTTCGCCGTATGCGAGGTTGGCTGGGATTTCGAGTCGGCGGCGCCCGCCAACCTTCATGCCGAGCAGGCCTTCGTCCCAACCCTGAATAACCTGACCGATGCCTGCGGTGAATTCGAGTGGCTGGCCACGGTTCCAGGACGCGTCGAACTCTTCTCCAGTGGAGAAAGCAACGCCGACGTAGTGGGTTGTCACGTGCGAGCCGCGTGCGACTTCCGAGCCGGTGCCTTCGATCTCATCGATGATTTTCAGCTCAGTTGGTACCTCGCTACCTGGGAAGTCGATTTCTGGTTTCTCGCGGTCGATATCAAAGTTCCGCTGTCCAAAAGACATACTGCTTTTCTCCTGCGTCTTGGAGGTCGGTGTTTAGGCTGTGAGGTCGATGTTTTGACTGGTTAGTCGTTGTCGGTTGCGTCCCGCTGGGTTTCAACCTTCTCGATGGTCACGAGGAACACGAGCGTGCCCTTTGGTGGGTTGCCGGTGTCCCCTGGGGATTCCTCGCCGTAGGCTTTATCCCCCGGGATCGTGAGCAATACCGTGGTGCCGGCCTTGAGGCCTTCGAGGCCTTCCGTCCAGCCTTGAATAACCTGGTTGAGCCCGAACGTGCTTGGTTCAGGTGCGTCGAAGTTACCGTCGAACTGTTTGGCATCGGACCATTTAGCGCCGGAGTAGCGCACCGTCAGCATGGATTCCTTGGTGGCCTTAGGCCCCTTAGTGCCTTCGTCGATGACGTCGACCTGGAGTTTCTTAGGTGCGTCAGATTCAGGGATGGTTACCGTGTAGGTGTCTTTCTTACCCTTGTCTAAGCTTGGCTTATCGCCCTTTTCCGAAGACTTCTTCCACTTCACTGACGGGTCTTTCGCATCCTCAACATGGATGACCCACAACTGCGGGCTGTCAACGCTAGGCGAGGTGATGAAGTAAGCGATGTCGGAGCCTACGGTCGCTTCTTTGAGACCGTCGTAGAGCCCTTCAACACCAACGAGTGCGTCCTTGTCGAGTGTGAGCGCTTGCGGCTGCTTGAAGCTACCCGGCTGCAGTTCCTTGCCCGTTTCTGCATCGAAGGTCGCCAGACGCAACTGGACGCTCTGACCGTCCTTAAGCTTGGCGCCATCACCCTTGTTGACGAGCTTGGCTGTGGCTTTTTCGCCCTTGAGCGGGTTCTTGAAGTCCGCTGCGACTTTGTCTTTGCCCTCATGGGTGATCTTCACGGAGTCCAAGTCAGCAGGTGCGCCAGTGTTTCCCTTGTCCGTGTCTTGTTCTGTTGTTTGAAGTTGACTATCTCCGGACGCCGAGCTAGCGGGTTCATCTTTGGAGCCCGAGCATGCGGCCAAAGACAGGGCCAGGGTGCCGACTAGGGTTGCAGTCGCTAGTTTGCGCACTGAAAACCTTCCTTCGCAGTATGAGCAGAGACGAGGGTGGATATTCGTGGGTTAACTCTACAGTCCACCTGGGACCATGTTTCGCGCGGGAAGTGAAGCGAAAACTGTGTCGATGTCGGTGGCGGTGTTCTCTACGCCACGCACGTGTTCGCCGGAGCCAAGCGATTCCCGGTTCAGAGGAAGTGCACCGATCAGCTCCGCCGCTGCCTGCGATGTCGCCTCAAGCGGGTCTGGCATGAGCACTTTCGTTTCGGCAGTATCTGTGAGCCGGAAGCTCATCCAATCAGCTTTATACCCCGCCCCGCACGTCTTAGCTGCAGCGATCAATGCACCGCGTGAGAATGCCCGTGTGGTGCGCGGTGGATTGGTACGTGCGTGTTCAACCGCATCGGGTGCTGTTATCCGCTCCAAGAGACCAGCGGCTTCCAGTTTTTCTTGCAACGAGGAACTACCCGGTTGGGCCAGCTCATGATAAGCGAGTTCGAGGCGGCGCATGGAGGCATGGCTCCAGTCCACTCCGCGGCGGGCAGCATTGCGTTCTAGGAGTCTGCGTTTAGCCTCAAAATCTAAAGTTGTGGCAACAGTGCTGAGGTCTTCGGCCTGCCACGCATCCAAGGTTCGGCGCCACAACGTCAGTGCGGTGGCCATTAGCGGGTCACGCTCCACAGCCCCACTTCGTTGAGCGTGAGCTGCGGCTTGTTCATAGAAATACTCCTGAACATCTACAGCGCTGAGCCGGCGGCCGTTGTCGAAGTTCACAAGCGTGTGCCCGTCCGCGTCATCAGACACGGCACGTAGCGCATCCACCGGATGCGCTATCTCGCCAAGATCAGACCCGCCACCGGCCTCGAGCCAATCCAAAACAAGCCACGTCGAAGCGACCTTCAATAAGGTGGAAGCCTCAGACACATTGGTGTCGCCCACAATCACGTGCAGACGCCGGTGCTTAGCCGCATCCGCATGTGGTTCATCGCGGGTGTTGATCATCGGGCGGGAACGGGTCGAACCTGAGGAAACGGCCTCCCACATGTGCCGGGCGCGCGGAGAGAGCACATAGCGGGGTTTGTCATCGAACAAACGGATATGGCCTGAGCCGCATAGCAACGGGCGTGTTACCAAAAAAGGGATGAGCGTATGGGCCAGCCGGGCAGCAGCCAGCTTACGCGGGATCATATAGTTCTCGTGGCAACCGAAAGCGTTACCGGCGGAGTCCACGTTATTACGCAACAGGTGCACGGTCCCTGGATGGGGTGAATCCTCCCAGGAGTCCTCGGCTATCTGTGCAAGCTGTTCCAGGGTCCGCGCCCCTGCACGGTCCTGTTCGAGCACCTCGCCCAGCATCGAGCATTCGGCGGTAGCAACCTCGGGGTGGGACCCGACATCCAGATAGAGCCGCGAACCGTTCGGTAGGAACACCGAGGTCGCTCGTCCCCATTCGATCACCGGCTGAAATAAATGCTTGGCAACCTCATCGACCTCAGGGGCACGCCCGCTACGAGCGCTGTAGGCAAGACCGTATTCGGTTTCCAAGCCCACAATCCGGTTCGCGGCAGGGTACTGCTGGCTCACTGCCCGCCCTTTTGCACGTAGCCGGAAACGAACTCGGAAGCGTTGCTTTCCAATAATCCGTCGATCTCATCGAGGATCGAATCCACGCCTGCGTCCTGACCCTGCGTGTTGATCTGCGGGGTGTCCGCGGTTTCGTTGCTCTGTTCCGCGGGTGATTCGCTCTGTTGGTTGATGCGTTCCTGGGCCATGTTCTACTCCCTACTTCCCTATGCCGTTTCAGTTCCCGGTGGTCTTTGCATGCCGGTTGCTGTGTGCCTCCATGCTACAAACCCGCCTGTTAGAGGGCGTGCGGGTCGCTCGCGCTCGCCGTGTGTGCGTTCATTGATGCGTTGATGGATGCACAGAATTCGCTCAAGCGGAATTCGTTCGGGGATGTGGCGCTGACTTCCTCGCGGGTGCCCGCCCACGGCACGGGCATGTCGATGCGTTCGATGCGGCCGTTGGTTTCGAAGGTCAGGCTCTCCCACGATGCGGCGTTCAGTTGGCTGCCGAAGGTTGTCACGGCCTGTCCACGGGCCCACGCGCGTGTGTTGGCAGGTGGTGTGGTCATTGCCGTAACGATATGGGCCTCCGCAAGCACGGTTTCTGCTTTGCCGGCGCGCTCAAGTGCCCACGCTAGGCCTTTACCTTCCCTCATGTCAGACCATTGCAGGTCGATGAGCTTGAGCTGGTCTGCTTCCCAGGCGTCCGGATCCTCAACGTCGAGCCCGCCACGAGCGGCATAGGCCCGCAGTAGCGCGTATTTACCGCGCCATTCAACTAACCGGTCAGCGACAGTGTCGTTAGCACGCAACGCATCGATCACCCGCCGCCATAGTGGCAACACCTCGCGCTCCGCTCCGGTAGCCTCGGCGTCGCTTGCGGCGTAGGCTTCTGCCGCTTCGAGATAGCTCTCCTGGATATCAAGCGCACTCACTCGCTGGCCATCAATCGTTGGCACCTGAACGTGCAATGCAGGGTCGTGGGAGAAAATTTTCACCGCGGCCACCGGATCAACAATCTCAACGCGCGGGCATCGGCCTGCTTCGATGAGACGCAAAACCCAGTTGGTTGCACCCATACGGAGGCGAGCGGAAACACCCCAACAATTCGCATCCCCCACAATCACGTGCAAGCGGCGAAAACGACTATGTTGAGCATGCGGCTCATCCCGCGTGTTCACCAGTGGGCGGCGCAGAGTGGTTTCCAACCCTACGCGCTGCTCAAAATAGTCGGCACGCTGGGAGACCTGAAAACCCGGTTTCTCACCGAACTGCCCCAACCCAACCCGGCCGGAGCCGCAGACGATATGCCGAGTAGCGAAGAACGGCAGCAGGCCTGACACGAGGGCATCGAACGGTAACGCACGCGGGGTCAGATAATTCTCGTGCGTTCCATACGAGGCACCCTTACCGTCCACATTGTTCTTGTGCAGAAGAATCTCGTGCCCGATGCGCCCGCTAGCGATCCGCGCCGCCGCGCCCGCCAGGCGGTCACCTGCCTGATCCCACACCGCGGCATCGTAGGAGTTCGTGCTCTCCGGGGAGGAATATTCGGGGTGAGCGTGATCAACATAGAAGCGGGCACCGTTACCCAAAACCGAGTTCATCAGAATCCTGCCCGAACCACCCTTAGCCGCAGCCCCTGGGGCAACTGAGGTGCCTTCATGGGTCAGCTGGGATTCGTGGGCGTCTGCGCGTCTCATCGAAAAGCCGCGGGCGTCATCAAGCGGCCGCTCATGCAGGTAATCCCACGGGGCGGCAGCGCTTGCTGAGCCGAGCTGTTCGAGTGCCTCCCCCATCGCGGTCACTACCGCCGCGGAGAGCTGTGTTGGTGTCAGCCCGGAACCGGGGGCGATGACCCCGTATTCGGTCTCGGTGCCCATGATCCGTTCACCGGGTGCCCGCCCTACTAGTCCGGCGGCTACTAAACCATCCGGGACGTGTTGCTGGATCGTACTCACGCGTGTGGTCTCTGCTTTTTGGTTCCTCACTGATCCCCTGCCGGTTCCGTTTCTTCGCCGTTTTCTTCACCGTTCTCTAGGCGGCGCACGCTCACGATGCGGGTTCCGGTTGGTGTGTTTAGCCCCAGGATGCGGGCCCATTCGTCCGGTGAGCCTTGCGTTGGCATGTGGCCGGAGTGCGTGAACTCGTCTTGGACCGCTGAACGCAGAAGGCCCGCGTCGAGGCCGGTCTCGCCGCCGTTGATCTCGCGTTTGATGGCGGCACGCTTTGCGCGGTCAACGATTGCTTTGACAACTGCGCCGGAGATCAGCTGGGCTCGGCCGATGTAGTGGGGTTGGCCGTCGGTATCGAGACATTCGAACAATGGAGCGTCAGCATCGAAGATTTCGTGTGCCACCACCTCACACAGATGCGCTGCCGCCGCCGCTGCATCGACGTATTGGGTGAGCTCAGTCCGTGCGATTGGTGTGTCTTCGTTCAGGTAGCGCTGCAAAATATCGAGTGTCGCGGCGCGGTCGGGCCTCTCGATACGCACTTTGACGTCCAGGCGTCCAGGCCGCAACACCGCTGGGTCAAGCATGTCGGCGCGGTTGGTCGCGCCGATCACGAGCACATTCGATAGCTTCTCTACCCCATCGATCTCCGCGAGCAACTGCGGGACGATCGTGGTTTCAACGTCTGAGGACACGCCGGTGCCGCGGGTGCGGAAGAGCGCGTCCATCTCGTCAAAGAACACCACGACGGGGTGGCCGGCTGCCGCTTGATCGCGGGCTTGGTCGAAAATCAACCGGATGTGGCGTTCGGTTTCACCTACGAACTTGTCGAGCAGTTCGGGGCCTTTGACATTGAGGAAGTAAGCGGATGATCCGGTTTGTTCGCTCAAGGCATGGGCGACCGCTTGGGCGATCATCGTCTTGCCTGTCCCCGGAGGCCCGTAGAGCAAAACCCCGCGTGGGGCTTCAAGCCCGTAGGCTGCGAATTTCTCGCGGTGAATGAACGGCAGCTCGATCGCATCGCGAACCTGGGTGATCTGCTGATCCAGTCCGCCGATCATCTGGTAGGTCGTTTGTGGAACCTCGGCCAATTGCAGGCCTGACGTGCCTGAGTCCACCGTGACCGTGGAGAGGGCCATGTCCGTCTTCGGGTCAACGACCACGAGCTCACCGGCCCGGACTCCGCGGCGGGCCAGCTCGGTAGCCGCGCGGACTACGAGCCGTTCGCCTGTGCGGGTTGAAACGACAATCTTATCCGCGCCCAGAGTATCGGCCACGGTCATGACAGTCCCGGTTTCTCGCCGCCCAAGAACAGCCACGACTATGAGGGACTCGTTGACTAGAACATCCGCACCAGGAACTACATACTCATCTTCCAGCAGGGGTGAAATGCTGGTGCGCACGGTTCTTCCGGCGTGCAGGATGTCCACCCCGGCAGCTGCTGCCCCTGGGATTGCACGCGTGCGGTCCGTGATCGCTTCGTGGCGAGCCAGCACTACCGCGTGAGTCAGCGGGAAGTCCCCGTCCCGCTCCAGCGAAGCTCGTAAACCGTCGATTGCTTCGCGTGAGCGGCGCAACGCATCTACTAGCCGCGCGTTTTGTCGGCTCAGGTCCTCTGCCCTGCGCGATAACTCGACGTTGCGGCTACGCACGTCGGCGAGTTCGTTGGAAGAACTCTCCCTGGGTTCCGGCGAAGGTGGCGGTGTTGATGCTTGATCGCTCATGCATCCACCCTACGTGTTGCCCAGCAAAGCAAGCACGATGGTGAGTGTAGCTTCGGCAGTCGATGCGCCGTGCCGTGAAAGGATGCAGCCTAGTCTTCGGGCTGGGTGGCGTGGGTTCCGTTGACTTCGCTTCCGCTGCCTGCATCTGGAAGATCAGCGCCGGCGGCTCGGCCCATCGCTACCGCGTCGCGCGCTGAGCGGCGCAATTTCTTGGCTGAAAGACCCCGCTCCCCTAGCCCTTCGGCTGTCCAGGCTTCTGGGTCGTGATCAGCGGTCCAAGCGGAAACATCTTCAGCCGGGAAGGTCACGTCTTTGACGCGCCGAGACCCTGGAATGCCTACGGCCCCGTCAGCGAGCCGGCGGGTAGTCATCAGAAAACCGGTGTGGGCAACCATGCGGTGATCAGGCCGGACAGCCAAACCTTCAACGTGCCAGCCGCGCACCATCGATTCGAAAGCCTCAGGTTCGGTGAAACGGCCGTCGGAGCGGATCGCTTCGATCACGCGGGAAAGCTGCGTTACGGTCGCAACATAGTTAACCCATACCCCACCTGGAGCCAGAACGGTGGCTACCGCATCCAGGCATTCCCAAGGCGAGAGCATATCCAGCACCACGCGGTCCACACTGCCTGGCTTGTGCTCTTCGACCACACGATCCTGGAAGTCCCCCAAGGATAGTCGGAAAGAGGGCGGAACTTCACCGAACATCGCGGCGATGTTGCCGCGAGCGATATCCGCGAACTCTTCACGGCGCTCAAAGGAATGCACAAGGCCCGTATCGCCAACCGCACGCAACAAAGAAATCGTCAACGCGCCCGAACCGATGCCGGCTTCCACCACGCGCGCGCCCGGGTAGATGTCCCCCATCGTCACGATCTGGCCGGCGTCTTTCGGGTACACCACTGTCGCGCCGCGCGGCATCGACAAAACGAAATCTTTCAAAAGTGGACGCAACGCCTGATACCGAACACCTTCGGAGTTCTCGATGACGCTGCCTTCTGGTTGGCCGAGCAACTGATCGTGGAACAAAACACCAACGTGGGTGTGGAACTCCCCGCCCTCTTTGAGGGTCAGTGTGTGTACGCGGCGGCGCTCGTCTGTGACTTGCACCCTGTCGCCCACTTTGAACGGTCCGCGACGGTGCTGGGCACCTACAGCCACTATTTAAGTCCTTTCGCTCAGCGCCCTTCGAGCGCCTTGACAACGCTTTCGCGACGCACAGCACCAATGCATTGCTGCTGCGAGTCCACTACCAGCACCGTCCCCGTCTCAGAATCAAGTGCGGCACGAGCCAAAATATCACCATCTGATTCAGCGGAGACTACATGGGCGTCCATCGCGTCCATCACAACATGCATCACTGGCGTGCCTGCATACACAGCAGGAAGCATGTTCTGAAGCGGTTCCGGACGCACACGGTACAAGTGCGTTCCGTCTTGGCTTAGGACCAGGACAACGGTGTCGTCAAAGACCCCTGCCTCAACCGCATCGGCCACTGAAGCGTGAGGTGCGAGGCGCACGACGGGGCTGATCAACTGCCCGGCCTGCATTCCTTCGATCCGCAAACGGAAGTGTCCCAACCGAACTGACTTGACCGCTCCATCAAGCAACGGAACGATCATGACCAACAGCATCAGAAGCGTCACGAACTTGGTGTTGTGCTGGGCTTGCACCAAGAAGACGATGACGCTGACCCCGCCGGCCAAAGCGAGGATCCCGCCGATCCATCCGGCAACGATCGTGCCGATCGGCTGACGCCCGGCGATACCCCACACGATTGACTCAACTACCCTGCCGCCATCCAGGGGTAGGCCTGGCAAGAGGTTGAATACGCCGATCGCGAGGTTCGCGATGACCGTCATCATGATGAAGAACTTCAGCGGCCCATCGGGAAGTTGGGCTCCGAGCCAGATGGGTGAATAGATGATCGCGGCAAGGGCAAGGTTGGTGAGCGGCCCCACGATCGAGACGAAGAACGATTGCGACGCTTTTGGTTTCGTCGTATCGAAGCTCGTGTGCCCGCCCCACAGCGTGACTTCGATGCCCGTGGTTTTCCAACCGAGTGCCTTAGCGACGAGCGCGTGGGCGACCTCGTGGATGAGAACCGAGAACATGAGGGCGACTGTCTGTAGAAGCCCCAAGATGATCGCTACCGCGGTAGTGGTTCCTGGCAGCCAGTCTTGGACCACCACAACCACGGCGATGGGAAGGACTAAGGCTACGAAGAACCAGGATGTGGATAGTGAAACGGGTACGCCACCGATACTCCCGAGCGGGAGCGGACGGTTGTACCACGGCTGGGTGGCACCTTCGGTAGGCATGACTCATATCTTAGGTCCTAAAACGCGAACCGATTAATCGGTTGGTCTTTTCACTCGCCGAGAGGGTGACTAGGGTAACGAATAAATGCTTGAAGGTGAGGAGACTGAGCACGTGAGCAGTGACCGTGAGAGCACTCAACCGCTCGAATCATTACCGTATGAGTCGGTGCCTTTTGATTCGGTCAAGGAGTGGGTGCGCGCCCAGCCAGTCTCGGGTTCGAGTACGGATAAGTTGCGTCCGGCTGTTTTGATCGCGGCTTTCGGTGGCTTTGAGAACGCTGGCCACGCCGCGACCAGCGCCGCGGAATGGATCCTTGAACATGTCGATTCAACCTTGGCGGCCAAGTTAGAGCCTGAGGAATATTACGACTTCCTCGTCAATCGACCTTCACGTGTTGCAGGTGTCAACGGAAACCTTAAACTCGCTTGGCCTACTACGCGGTTGTATCGGTTCCGCACCCCTACCGGTTTGGACGTCGTGGTTGCTCTGGGCCCGGAACCTAACATGCGGTGGATCTCGTTTGTTGGTGAGGTTTTGATGCATGCCGAAGCCCTGAACGTTGTTATGGTCACGGCCTTGCACGCCACCGCTGAACAGATACCTCATTCAGCGAATGCCCAGGCGCGCTTGACCTCTGACTCGCGGGCTCTGCGTTCGCTGACCTCAGCGGATCGTTCGGTGGATGTGGGCCCTGCCGGCATTGTTTCGGTGCTTTCGGATACCGCGTGGGCGGCGGGTCTACCTGTTCTGGATGTGTGGGTTGATGTGCCGCGCTATGTTGCCGCGCTACAGGATCCGAAGGCCCAGATCGCTCTGATTGCGGCGCTCGATGAGCATTTCGGTTTGGATCTGCCAACCGATAGTTTGCGCGTGCACGCCGAAGAGTGGGAAGAAGCCCTCGATGCCGCGGCCGCTGAAGACCCGCGGCTGGCGACTCTCTTTTCAGAGCTTAAACAACAACATGCACAGGCCGAACACGAGACTCCGCAGGAGCGCATCGATGGGGAGGCCATCGCGGAAGAGCTCCGCCGCTACCTTTCCGGCCGCGACGACCTCACGTCCTAGACAGTCCTAGTTCCCGGCAGGCTGCAGTTCGATACCCAGTAGAGCGTTGACGGCGTCTGCAACCAAGCGAGCGGCCGCATCGGAAGTAGCTGGCCCATCGTGCGTTGCCGCGGCCCATTCATCTAGTGCGGCCAAGGCAGCTGGCGCATCGAGGTCGTTGGCAAGTGCGGCCCGCACGCGAGCCACCACATCCTCGGCCTGCTGCTGGGTGCTACGGCCCAGTGCGCTCTCCCACGTTGCGATGCGCTGATCAGCGCGTTCCAGATCTTCGTGTTCGAAAGACCAGTCGTCACGGTAGTGATGATCCAGGATGACCGCGCGGATCGCTCGTGGATCGCGCCCTTCGGCGGTCAGCTTTGAGACGAGAACGAGGTTCCCAAGCGATTTCGACATCTTGACCCCGTCAAGGCCAACCATGCCAGTGTGTGCGTAGTGTTCGGCAAGACGGTGACCGGAGACAGCGGCAGTATGGCCTGCAGAGAACTCGTGGTGCGGGAAGATGAGGTCGTTACCGCCGGCCTGGACGGTGAGCGGGCCGTCGTTGAGGCGGGCCGCCATGACGGAGCATTCGATGTGCCAGCCGGGCCGGCCGTCACCGAGGGTCCTGCCGTCCCAGGATGGTTCCCCTTCGCGGGCCACCCGCCACAGCAACGGATCCAACGGGTCGCGTTTACCTGGGCGGTCCGGGTCGCCGCCTCGTTCAGCGAAGAACTCGTTCATGGTTTCGGCGTCGTAGTGAGACACATCCCCCAACCGCCATGCATCCGTTGCTGCAGCCGCGGAGTCGAAGTAGACGTCCCCGTCTGGCTCGCCGGCCGTACCGTGCACACGGTAGGCGACACCGTCGGCGAGCATCTTCTCAACGCCTTCAACAACCCACGGGATCGCGGCAACTGCGCCCATGTAGTGCTGCGGCGGGATGACCCGCAGCGCCTCCATGTCGCCGCGGAACAGGTTGGTCTGGTCTTCAGCGAGCCATTCCCAATCCACGCCGGTATCGTCGGCCCGCTCCAGGAGCGGGTCATCGATGTCGGTCACGTTTTGAATGTAGTTCACCTCAAGGCCAGCATCGAGCCACTGCCGAATCAGCAGGTCAAAGGTCACATACGTTGAGGCGTGCCCTAAGTGTGTGGCGTCATACGGGGTGATGCCACACACGTAGATGGATGCATGCTCGTTCGTCTTGACCTCTTCGATCTTTCCTGTCGAGGTATCGAACAACCGCATCGCTGGTGGTTGTCCGGGGACCTGAGGGACGTGTGGTCGTGGCCAAGACTGCACGGGCTCTCCTTACGTTACGGGGCGGAACGCGGGCACAACACTTATCATTCGAGGCTACCGTGTGGCTCGCCCGTTTAGACCGTTGGGTCGATGAGGTTAAGACCGAGCAGGACGAACAGGATGAAGCCCAGCGCGATGCGGTACCACACGAACAGGCGGAACGAGTGGGTTGAGATGTAGCGCAGCAGCCATCCGATCACTACGAAACCGACGATGAACGCGATGACGGTGGCCAACGCGGTGGGGCCTGCACCGTATGGGCCGTCGAAACCGTCTTTGAGTGCTTTCGCGAGTTTGTAGCCGCCGGAGATCATGACCGCGGGAATCGCTAGCAGGAACGAGTAGCGGGTAGCGGCTTCACGCGAATAGCCGAGGGCCAAACCACCCGTGATGGTTCCGCCTGAACGGGATACGCCAGGGATCAACGCGAGCGCTTGGAAGAAACCATAGAAAATACCGTGTTTGACGGTGAGGTCTTGTAGCTGTCGGCGTTGTTTACCCAAGGAGTCCGCGGCCGCAAGCAAGAGGCCGAAGAACACGAGCATGAACGCCACGATCCACAGACTGCGGAAGGTTGTGTCGATCTGTTCTTCCAGTAGCAGACCGAGCACGCCGATCGGGATCGAACCGATGATGATCAGCCAACCCATGCGCGCATCGGGGTCATTGCGCGGCATCTTCCCCACGAGTGCCAGGCACCAGTGCTTGATGATCCGCACGATGTCTCGCCAGAAGAACAGCAAGACCGCGGTCTCGGTGCCTAACTGGGTGATCGCGGTGAATGCCGCGCCAGGGTCAGACCCACCAGGCAGGAAAGACCCCGTGATGCGCAAGTGCGCGGATGAAGAGATCGGAAGAAACTCAGTCAGCCCTTGAACGAGGCCGAGGATCGCTGCGTATAACCATTCCACCACTGCAGGGTATCGTGCCGAGCGGACACAACCTAGCTGTTAGTGGTGTGTTCCACCGGACCAACCAGCCAGTTAGCCACAGATTCCATCGCCGATGGGCGTTGCGACGGATGGTGCATACCTGCCGCAACGTCGCGGTAAAGACGCGAGATCTCTGAGGTACGCGTGAACCCGGCTCCACCAGAGAGCGCTCGGGCGGTCTCGATGTGGGCTTGGGCGGTGTCGGTAGCCATCGTGCGCAATGTCACCCACCGTGCGACTGTTGCCGGGCTCGGGCTGAGTCCAGCATCCAGTTCGTTGACGACTGATTCGACCACTGCATCGAGCGCGATCTGTTTCATGCCGGCCTCCGCGATAAGCGTACGCGGCGCCGGTTGTTGTGAGAGCGCCAGCCCGGTTGAGCGGGATGTGCGTTCATTCGCGCTGGTACGTGCGAGCTCGAGCGCGCGGTCTGCGATGCCGACGTACACCGAACCTGTGAGGGTCAGGAAGGAGGCGAAGATCGCCGCAACCAGCGGCTCGGTGGCATCCCACGGCTCAAAACGGGTGTGGATGGTTTCTTCTTTCATCCACGCGTCGGTGAGTTTGGTGGCAAACGATCCGGAAGCCCGCATGCCGAGTGCGTCCCACTCCCCGACTCGCTGCACGCCTTCCTGTGGTTCCACGAACCCGTAGAGCAGCTGGCCGTCATGTTTACCCATGACGCCCAGCCGCGTCCACGCCGGACCTAGGGAGGTGAACACTTTCAAGCCGTTGAGGGTATAGCCGCCTTGCCCTGGGGTCGCTTGAGTGTAGGAGTCCAGCAGCACGGCGTCGTTGCCTGGTTCGGAGACCCCAAAGGCCAATAGTTCACCTTCGGAAACCCACTGGCGCATGAACGCGAGCCGATCATCGCCCCAGGAACGCAGGATCTTGTCGACGCCGCACCACACCTGGTGCATGTTCACGGCCAGCGCGGTGGCAGGTACCGCGGCTGCCAGCATCCTTTCGGCGCGCACCAGGTCTGCGAAGCTCCACCCTGCCCCGCCTTCTTCAACTGGCAACGTAGCGGTGAAGTAGCCGGCTTCTGCGAGGTCGCGCACATCCTGGGCCGCGAACTCGTTGTTCTGGTCGTATTCAGGTGCGCGCTCACGCAGGGTTTCTAGCAGGCCGGGAGTCAGGATTGCTGTGACTCGATCAGACACGGTGATGTCCTTTCGTTCGTTGGTGGGGGCTCTATGGGTTGTGGGCGCTAGTAGTCGAGGAGGAATTCGGAGAGTACGGCGCGGCCGAAAGTGATCGATTCGATGGGTACTCGTTCATCGATCCCGTGGAACATGCCGGTGAAGTCCAGTTCAGCGGGAAGTAGCAGTGGGGCGAAACCGTATCCGTTGATTCCGAGGTCGGCTAGAGCGTTGTTATCGGTTCCTGCGCCGAGCATGTATGGCAGTACGTGGCAGCCGGAGTCGTGGCGGTTCAGGGCCTCCCGCATCGCATCGAAGATGGGGGCATCGATCGGGGCGCTGACTGATGGCCTGTGGTGGTCGATGCTGTAGGTGACGTGTTCGCCTGCGAGTTCAGCGATGCGTTCAAGCGTGGATTCGTGTTTGCCCGGTAGCGTGCGCACATCGAGCCGCGCTTGGGCTTCTTGTGGGATGACGTTGTCTTTGTAGCCGGCTTTCAGGACGGTCGGGTTGCTTGTGGTCTGTAGTGTGTTCGCGATGAACTTCACGGTGGGCCCGAGGGCTTCTAGTTGCGGCTGGGGGTTGGCGGGGTCGAATTCTGTGCCGGTGATGTGCGCGATGCCTTCAAGTAGGGCGGTGGTGGCTTCGTTGTATTCGCGGGGCCAGTCATCGCCTGCGATGCGGGCGATAGCGGTGGCCAGGTGCACGATCGGGTTTTCGTGTGTTACGGCGGATCCGTGCCCGGCGCGCCCGTGGGCGGTGAGTGCGCCCCAGGCGCGGCCTTTCTCGGCGGTTTGGACGAGGTAGAGGCGTTCGCCGTTGATGGTGGTTGAGTAGCCTCCGACTTCGCTGATGGCTTCGGTTGCGCCAGCGAATACTTCTGGGTGGTTTTTGACCATCCATAGTGCACCGTATTCGCCTCCTGCTTCTTCGTCTGCGAAGAACGCGACGATGAGGTCTCTGCGTGGTTTGAGTCCGCGGCGTGCCATGTCTCGCACGGTGGTGAGGATCATCGCGTTCATGTTTTTCATGTCTACGGCTCCGCGGCCCCAGATCATGTCGTCTTTGATGACTGCTTCGAACGGGTTGACGGACCAGTCTTCGGGTTGGGCTGGTACGACGTCGAGGTGACCGTGCACTACGAGCGCGGGCAGGTCGGGTTCGCGGCCCTCGATACGGGCCACGACGCTGGCGCGTCCTGGCGCGGATTCGTACATTGTGGGTTCGAGGCCGACTTCCTGGAGCAGCTCCATGACGTATTCGGCTGCAGGACGTTCATTGGCGGCGTCTGGATAGCTGCCGAGGTTGGTGGTGTCGATGCGGATCAGGTCTCGGCAGATCCTCACTACTTCTTGATCCAGGGATTCCCGTGTACGGGCATCAGGGGCGTGTTCGCTGGAGTATCGCGGTTCGGGATTCTGAGGCGTGAGCACGGAGTCTGGCATGCTCTCAAGTCTAGAACCCTGAAGCGCCCTGGGAATGGTGCGCACTTCGGCTCGCGAAGGATTGAACTATGCCCGGGAGGTACTCCGGCGAGTTCAAGGGGAAGAAGCGGGTTGTTCTCTACAGGGACTGTGCATTACTTTCTTTTGCGGCGACGTCTACGTTCACGCCGCTTTCGTACGCGACCTTTCAGCCAGGCGATAGCAGTTGCCCATTCTTCTTTCTGTTTCTTCACCGCCCACTTAGGTAAGAACGGATAAGGAAGAGGGACACCGCCCGCCCCGAGAAAACCAATAAATCCAATAGCTATGCCAGCGTACATTGGCACCCCTACGAACCAGAACAGCACGAACTTCGGCATATCTAGCTGAGCGAGCAATAGCGCCGCCGAAACAGAACCTGCAGCGAGCCATCCATACGGAAATATATACAGGCTTCCAAGACTCCAGACTGAGTCATACCACGCATCAGATTTCGGTTTACGCACAACCTTGACATAGTAAATCCAATACAACACCGCACAAACCAGCAAGACACCCCAGAGTAGATTGTCTTCTGCAGACACTGTCCCTTACCTTCCCGGACTCATTTAGCTCTCCGCCAAGCCGGTTTTCGAATCACTGAGTGGCCTACTTTCTTCTGCGGGAACGCAGGCGGTCCCGCAATTTCTGCATGTACTCTTTGATATAACCTATGGTTCTAACCAAGTCCTCTTTCTGTTTCATCACCGCCCACTTGGGTAAGAACGGATAAGGAAGTGGGACACCGGCTAACCCGAGAAAAGCAATAGCCACACAAAGGATGACACCCCACGGGACCAACTTCAGGAGCCAATATCCCACAACCTTAGGCAAACCGAGCTGCACAAGCAGGAATGTAGCCGAGAGAGAACCAAACATGAGCGCAAGGTAGGGATATAGGTAAAAGCTAAAGACACTCCAGGGCGATTCCCACCACGACTCATTTTTCGGGTTACGTACAACCTTGACATAGTAAATCCAATACAATATCGCCCAAGTAAGCATGGCGACCCAGAATAGATTGTCCCCTAGAGACACTGTCCCCTACCTCCCCGGACTCATTTAGCTCTCCGCCAAGCCGGTTTTCGAATCAGCGAGGGGGCCACTTCCTCTTGCGGAGACGCCTACGTTCACGCCTAATTCGTGCCCGTACCTTTCGCCTGGCTCTGCTCCTCGCCCATTCCTCTCGACGCTGCTTCACAAACCACTTAGGCACCAACGGATAAGGAAGAGGAACACCGCCTGCCCCAAGAAGCCCAATAAAAGAAAGAGCTATGCTGGCGTACATTGGCACCCCTACGAACCAGAACAGCACATACTTCGGTATATCCAGTTGAGCGAGTAATACCGCAGCCGAAATAGATCCGAGCATGAGCGAAACGTATGGATATAAGTGCAGATTCCTGATGCACCAGCCGGAGTCGTCATACCGCCAGGAATTCTTCGGATGACGCACAACCTTGACATAGTAAATCCAATACAAGACCGCCCATGTAAGTATGGCAACACAAAGTAGATTGTCCTCTACAGACACTGTCCCCTACCTCCCCGGACTCATTTAGCTCTCCGCCAAGCCGGTTTTCGAATCATTGAGGGGGCCATTTTCTTTTGCGGAGACGCCTACGTTCACGCCGTATTCGTGTCCGTTCCTTCCGCCTTGCTCTGCTCCTAGCCCATTCCTCTCGACGCTGCTTCACAAACCACTTAGGCACCAACGGATAAGGGAGAGGAACACCGCCTGCCCCAAGAAGCCCAATAAAACAAAGAGCTATGCTCGCGTACATTGGCACCCCTACGAACCAGAACAGCACGAACTTAGGCATATTCAGTTGGACGAGCAATACCGCCGCCGAAATAGAACCAAGCATGAGCAAAACGTATGGATATAAATGCAAATGTGTCATGCACCAGCCGGAGTCGTCATACCGCCAAGAGTTCTTCGGATGACGCACAACCCTGACATAGTAAATCCAATACAAGACCGCCCAAACCAGCAAGGCAACACAAAGTAGATTGTCCCCTACGGACACTGTCCCCCACCTCCCCGGGCTCAATTAGAATTCAACAATGCCGGTTTTCGAATCATTGAGGGGTCTACTTTCTTCTGCGGGAACGTAGGCGGTCCCGCAATTTCTGCATGTACTCTTTGACATAACCTATGGTTCTAGCCCATTCCTCTTTCTGTTTCTTCACCGCCCACTTAGGTAAGAACGGATAAGGAAGAGGGACACCGCCCGCCCCGAGAAAACCAATAAATCCAATAGCTATGCCAGCGTACATTGGCACCCCTACGAACCAGAACAGCACGAACTTCGGCATATCCAGCTGAGCGAGCAATAGCGCCGCCGAAACAGAACCTGCAGCGAGCCATCCATACGGAAATATATACAGGCTTCCAAGACTCCAGACTGAGTCATACCACGTATCAGATTTCGGTTTACGTACAACCTTGACATAGTAAATCCAATACAACACCGCACAAACCAGCAAGGCACCCCAGAGTAGATTGTCTCCTACAGACACTGTCCCCTACCTCCCCGGACTCAGCTAGCCGCTGGTTCGGATTCGTCTTGCCAGACTTCTATGAGCCATTGAGGTGGAAGCAGAGCCACAGCGTGTTGAAGGATGTACCAGCCGGGTGCAGGGTGTAGCTGGTGCTCTTTACGCAACATGCGGCGCTCGGTGTCATAGAGCAGATATCCGTGTGGAGTATCAAGATAGATCACCACACCGGCCTCGTCACGATCACCTGCTTGATAGGTTCCTTCGACCACGATCATCTCGTATTGGCCATCCACCAGATCTTTGGCCATCTCAGGCTGAATGTGGTTCACGGAATCAGCGAGGGCTTTCACAGAGTCGGCGAGCTCAGAAGCCGGTAGATCATCAGGGATGAGAACAGTCAGGAAGTCTTTCTTCTTAATCACTCCATGCCCTGGCTCATAGTCCCGCCGGAAGTTACGCCGCCCTAAAACCATACTGTCAATCAAAAGCGTGAACCGGCTGTCACGATCTGCAGCCATCATCGTCACGATGCCATCAGTGTGATTCTCTACCGTAGAGATAACGCCTTCCGGGCCTGTCCACACGTGAGCAACATTAACGGTGCCGTCGGCACGTCGACGCCCTACTTTCACCGCACCTAGCGTGGCGTGAAAGATCTTCCAGAACTGCTCATAGCCCGGTTCTGCTTCACCATTAGTCAACACACAAGTGCCGGTTACATCATGAAGTGTGGGACCATACCCTTCGTATTCACCACCAACCATGTACTGGTATTGTTCCCAGCTTAGAACGATTCTGGTTTCTTGTTCCTTGTGATTGTTCTCTACACTGCCCATTCGAATTCCTTCGCCCACATATATGCAACGTCTGCCCACGCGAAAAGTAGTGCCGCATGGAATGTCAACGCCACATTCATCTCAATACCGCCGCGTATCGCATTCCACTGATACAACACCACCGGTGTACCTTCCTCATTGCGGTAAGAAGCCACACGCAACACGGCCGCAGTATCATCCCCACCCAGAGTGTCCCAACCCAGGTGAATATTGCGGTATTCCGCCAGTTGGTCTGCTAACCCAGCATCCGTGGCGAGGATCTCGTTGTAATAGCCCTCATCCGTGGCGTGCCGCTGATCATAAGCCCTCTGGATGATCACGAAATTAGAACGAAACCCCTCAACACTCCAGAGTTCAGAAGGCCGTCCTTTATAGATGAACACCCCATTATCACTACCGGAGTCATCGACCTCCCAGTCCTCCGGGATAGGCAACCTGAACTTCGCATCAGGATGCTCCGGAATCTTAATCTCAACATCTGGAAAATCCATAAACAACGCCACCCTTCACGTTTCTCACCTTTACCTAAAATCCAGCCACCACACCAAAGCAGCAGCACAACAGGCCCCGCTAACCAGGCGAAAACGGGCCCAGTCAGAACAGATTCTTAAACCAGTCCATTCCTTCTTTAAACCTGTCACCAACCCAACTGCCCACATTCCCTCCAACAACACCGCCGACGACACCGCCAATAACGGCACCGGCAGCAGTGCCCACGGGGCCGCCGAAGGAGCCGATTGCGGCGCCGAGAGCTGCACCCCCTTTGGCTCCAAGTGCAGCCCCACCGGCAGTTACCCCAGCGGTTGCCCCCGCCCGCAACCCCTTCTCAACGTTGCCCATACTTGGGTATTTCCTGGAGTCTTCCTGCCAACTGCTCGCGAAGTTGACGCCACCAGCGAGCAAAACGGAGGAGCGACCAACCCACTTCGAGGCTGTAATGAGTTTGGCTTTCCGTTTGGCTTGATACTTGTTCGCTTTGCGGTTCTTTACTTCACTGACTCCGTAAATGGTTCGTCCTACCAGTAGACGTAGGAAGTCCCTAAAGCTCTCTGGCTTACGCGCGATGTTGCCAGGGTGCTTTCCCTTGATGAAACTGCTCGCAGTTCGTCTCCCGACTCTTACGAGGAGCGCTGGTTCCCATCCGGTCGTCCATTTAACGAGGCGCTCACCTAATTTGCTGCTTTTTGCAATCCACTGCAGCCACCCAGGTGCCCAATTATTTCGAACCTGAAGCGTGGTGTACTTCACCCCTGCAAAGGTCAACGCATTTTCAGTTCTACTCAACCCAAACGCGACGCTTTGCGTGATCCCACCAGCAACGCCCTCTAGATCATTCGCTCCGGTGAATTCATTCAACGTCTGTTGAAAGAAGTTCGAGTCTGCCCCGCCGTTGGCTTCATGTGCTTGCGGGGCCTTGTCTTGTGCATTCTTAGCTGATTTACCGTCAATGTTGATAGCTAGCAGGCTGTCACGGCATCGGTTCTGGACATCGTCCTTATCCTGCGCCAACACAGAAGCATCAGCTTCGATTTCCTTACGCAGACTCTCTTTCTCGTCACGCCCCGCGTCATCGTCATCATCAGGATTCATCGCCTCATAGTTACTGATTTTGTCCATGAGTGCTCTACGGCGTTGCATCAGGCCATCAAGATTAGTCGCATAGTCTCCCAGCACCCTCTTGATAGATTCGCCGGCGTCATCAAACTCACCGACCGTCTTTTCAGGGACCTTCATCGCCTCGACCACGGTAGGAGCCTCAGGCGCTACATACTGGCCTTGAATAGGACGCCACCGAGCATGCACGGTTTTCATGGCATCAGCTGCATCACCAAACCTCGAGTGCAAACCAGATACCCGTGTCCGGATCTCATCCGGATCATCAACCTCTACGACGTTGAAGCTCACTCACCTCACCCCGGCATGTCGATATTGCCTGGGACTGGGCACACGTTGGCAGTCATCTGCTGGTCCCCACCCCAATACAGCTTCAACGCATCACTCGTGGAGCCTGTTGCGGTACGGATCTTAGACATCACACCATCCGCGGTAGGCTCAACAGCACCCTCTTTAACAGCAACTAACGCCCCAGCAACAGCAGGAGAATGCTTCAACACCTCCTGCATACCATCCAACCCAGCTTTCACATCAGCGAAAGCATCATCCAGATCATCAGCGGCGCTGTTGGTTGCTGTAACAGTCTGCGTAGCGGCCGCGTGATGGATATCAAAGTGCATGTGTCACAACTTTCTGAAAGAACAGTCCATCTACCCCCCTTAGAAGAGGGGGCACACCCTTGGCTAGCCGATATTCGCTACAGCATTACGAGCACGCGACTGCGTAGACACAGCCGTCTCATCATTACTAGCCAACGTCTCACGCACCAAACTAATAATCCCCCGCACCTCATTCGAAGCG
>NZ_JAKRCW010000015.1 GCF_022346425.1 Pseudoglutamicibacter albus | reverse complement strand
ATCGGCCCCACCATCGCCCCATCGCCTCCACTGCATCGGCCCCATCGCTCCATTGGTTCCTCCGGTAGATTCGGTACATTGGGTTGCGAACCGTTCGCATCGGTCTGAGGCGGAAGGACACATCGACATGACTCAAGCAGCCAGGCGCATGCCTCGTGAGGAACGCCGCGCACAACTGATGAGTGTTGCGCAAAGAACTTTCTCTCAGCACGGTTACTTCGCGGCGTCGATGGATCTGATCGCCGAGAACGCTGGGGTTTCTAAACCGGTTTTGTATCAGCATTTCTCCAGCAAGCTGGACCTGTATGTGGCGTTGCTTGAACATGAGCTCGATAGTTTGGTTCTCGCTGTCCGTGAAGCGTTGAACGCGTCTGATGATCCGTTCACTACGGTGCGTTCTACGGTGGAGGCGTATTTCGATTTTGTGGCGCGGGAAGGTTCCGCGCACGAGCTAGTTTTTGAGTCTGATCTTTCGCATGAGGCCACAATTGCTCGTCGCTTGCGTCAGTTCCGCGACACGATCGGGCTTGAGATTGGCCAGAAGCTCGCTACATTCACGTCTTTGGATCAGTTTGAGGCCACATATTTAGGGCTTGCTGTCACGGCGGCTGCGGAGCGTGCCGCTGGTTTGTGGCAGCAGACCTCGGATGAGATGACCCGGGAGCGCGCTAGCGAGCTGGTGTGGCGCTTAGCTTGGCGCGGAATTGATGGCTACCTCGAACACTCAACCACGCAGATGCCGTAACGTAGGGAATAAGCACGATGCCTCCTACCACACGCGTGGTGGACATCGATGATAATGACGGTCGCTTTCGCGGCTGTGAGTCAGAGGCGAAAGGTTCTTCACATGGAAATTCGTATCGGCGTGAAACACGTGGCCCGCGAGGTTGGTATTGAAACTGATGCCAGCTATGACGATGTGGTTGCTCAGATTGAAGAGGCCGTCAAGAACGGTTCGCTGCTGCAGTTGAGCGGTGTCAAGGGCCGTAAGATCGCTGTGCCTGGCGATTCGATCGCTTATGTTGATTTCGATGGCCGCCGTCCTGGCCCGGTCGGTTTCGCCCATCAGGCGTAATAGAGAGTATTGAATGACTGAAACCACTCAGCAGACTTTCGCTGATTTTGATGTGGATGCTCGCATTGTTGAGGCTTTAGCTTCCAAGGGGATTGAGCATCCGTTCCCCATTCAGGCGATGACGTTGCCGGTTGCTTTGGGCGGCCACGACATCATTGGCCAGGCTCAGACCGGTACGGGTAAGACCCTCGGTTTTGGTATCCCCGCTCTGCAGCATGTTGTTGCTCCGGGTGAGGATGGTTATGAGGATTTGCCGCATCCGGGGGCTCCGCAGGCTTTGATTGTGGCGCCGACCCGTGAGTTGGCGGTTCAGGTTGCAGATGATTTGACGTTGGCGGCGTCGAAGCGTTCGGTGCGGATCGCCACGATTTATGGTGGGCGCGCGTATGAGCCGCAGATTGAGCAGTTGGCTAAGGGCGTCGATGTGGTGGTCGGTACGCCTGGGCGTTTGATTGATTTGAACCGGCAGCGTCACCTGAATTTGTCTGCTGTGCGAATTGTTGTTTTGGATGAGGCTGACGAGATGCTGGATCTGGGGTTCCTCCCGGATGTTGAGCGTCTGATTGCTGCTGTGCCTGAGGTACGGCAGACGATGTTGTTCTCTGCGACGATGCCTGGGCCTGTTATTTCAATGGCGCGCCGCTACATGTCGAAGCCGACGCATATCCGGGCCTCCGCCCCCGATGAGTCTGCGAATATCACGAAGAAGGACATCCGGCAGCTGGTGTACCGTGCGCACCAGTTGGATAAGGATGAGGTTGTTGCGCGTGTGCTACAGGCTGAAGGCCGGGGCCGCACGATTATTTTCACGCGCACCAAGCGCCAGGCTGACCGGATGGCTGAGGAACTCAAGGACCGCGGGTTCGCCGCGGGTGCTTTGCACGGCGATTTAGGGCAGGGCGCGCGCGAGCAGGCGTTGCGTGCGTTCCGCAACAATAAGGTCGATGTGCTGGTTGCTACGGACGTTGCCGCTCGCGGTATTGACGTTGAGGACGTCACGCACGTGATCAACCTGTACTGCCCGGATGATGAGAAGACGTATCTGCACCGTGTGGGCCGTACGGGCCGCGCCGGCCACAAAGGTACGGCTGTCACGTTTGTGGACTGGGAGGATGTTCCCCGCTGGGGCCTGATCAACAAGGCGTTGGGCCTTGATTTTGAGGAGCCTCGCGAAACCTATTCTTCTTCGGAGCACCTGTTTGAGGATTTGAACATCCCGAAGGGCACAAAGGGCCGCTTGCCTCGGGATAAGCGTGTTCTGGCTGGCTTGGATGCCGAGCACGTTGAGGATTTGGGTGGCCCGGATTCCCGCAAGTCCCGTGGTGGCCGTTCTGGCTCGGGGCGCTCCGGTTCCCGTCGCTCGGCTCGCTCCGGCCGTGGCCGCGGCGAACGTGGCCGTAGTGATCGTGGCAGAGGCGAGCGTTCTGGTCGTGGTGAGGGTGGCCGTAGCGGCCGTTCCGGTGGCCGTCAGCGCCGTCGTACCCGTTCGGGCGAAGGCGCCGAGTCAACGCAACAGAACTCAACGCAAGGTTCGGCGCAAGGTAAGAACTCAGCACAGCCTAAGAACCCAACACAGCGCTCAGACGCAGGCGCGCAGGGTGATTCTGGATCGCAGCGTTCGCGTGGCGGGAGCCGTTCGCGGCGCCGCTCCGGTGGCCGTCAGCGCCGCCGCACGCGTTCGGGCGAAGGTGCCGAGTAGCGCCTGAACCTGCGGCGTGAGCTCAGCGCACCCATTCTGCAGGTAGCCCCGCGGTGTATGCGCTCCGATTGGCGGGTGCGGCCTGGTTAAGGATTTTTTGTAGCTGTTCCGGATCGGTAAGGTTTTCACCGAGCCGGTTCGGTTTTCCGGTGCCGTGATAGTCGGAGGACCCGGTGACAATGAGGTTGCGTTCGCGGGCTACCTTGTGGAGCCATTCCCGCCCGGCTTGGTTGTTGTCTCGGTGGTGGATCTCAACCCCAGCAAGCCCGGCGTCAACGCATTCTTCGAGGTCGGAGGCACGGATCACCCGACCACGCGCAGGGGCAGCGGGATGAGCCATCACGGGCACTCCCCCGGCGGCGCGGATCATCTCTACCGCGCGGACCGGGCTCGGGGCGGGTTGAGCAACGTAGTAGCGGCTCTTGCTTGAGAGCAGGTCACTGAATGCTGAGCTGCGGTCCGGGATGATGTTGGCGGCAACGAGCGCATCGGCGATGTGGGGGCGGCCAATCGTGGCGCCATCACTCGTTTGTGCGAGCACGTCCTCCCACGTGATCGGGAAATCCTCAGCGAGCTTCTCAACGATCATGCGCGCCCTTGCCATACGCGAATTCCGTTGTTCCTCCATCGCGGCAACCAGTGCCGCGTCTTCCGGGTCCGGCATGTAGGCGAGCATGTGCACCGTGACGCCGGTATCCGGGACACGGCAGCTGACCTCGATGCCGCCGAGCCAGCCGATCCCCACCTCAAGGGCGGCCGAGCGGGCGGCATCCCAGCCCTCAACCGCATCGTGATCAGTCAGGGAGATCACGTCAAGGCCGGCCTCGTAGGCCTGTTTGACGACGTCTTGCGGAGATTCGGTACCGTCGGAAACCCACGAATGAGTGTGTAGATCGATGCGCATGATCCTCAGCTTACGGCAGAGCCCGCATGTTTCAGGATGAAACTGTCAGAGGCGAGTGACACGATAGAGGTGTGAGTAACGAGATCTCTGAATCGCAGTCCCCTGCCCAGCCACCCGCCGCAGCTGCTGCCGGTGCGGGCTCTGAGCAGCCTATTGAGGAAAGGGTTAACAACCGTTCCATGCGACCAAATTCTGAAGCTTTCCGTGAGTTCATGGCATCGAGCTGGGCAGAGTCGGATCACAGTGTGACCCGCGCGGCCTCAGCCGATTACGCCGCTCAACGTCGCGCCGCTTTGTCCGCGATGTTCCCGGGTGAGCGTCTGGTTTTGCCAGCCGGCCCGCTCAAGGTGCGTTCGAATGACACCGATTACCGTTTCCGTCCACATTCCGGTTTCGCTCATATGACCGGTCTGGGCACGGACCAAGAACCGGACGCTGTCTTGGTCATGGAGCCTGTTGAAGAAGGCGCCGGCGATGACGGCTCCCAGCACGTTTCCACACTGTATTTCCGCCCGATGGCTGGCCGGGATTCCAAGGAGTTCTATTCCAACGCGCGCACCGGCGAGTTTTGGATCGGTGCCCGCCACACGCTCGAAACGATGGCGACCCAGACCGGTTTGCCAACCGAGCACATGGACCTGAAACTTGAGGATGCGATCACCGAGAACGCTGGACACCCAGCCTTCGGCGGTTTGAGTGTGCGTGTGGTCCGTGACGTGGACCCCACCGTGGATGCGCTCGTGGACACCTCCCGCATCAACACTGGCATCACCGATCTTGAAGCTGAGGATAAGAAGGACGCCAAGCTCACCGAGGCGCTCTCTGAGCTGCGTTTGATCAAGGACGAGTGGGAAATCGAGCAGATGCGTGAGGCTGTTGCCGCGACGGCTTCCGGTTTCGAAAACATCATCGCCAACCTTGCCCGCGCCGTGGATCATAAGCGTGGCGAACGCGTTGTGGAGACCTCGTTCTTTGCTCGGGCTCGTGAGGAAGGTAATGACCTCGGCTATGACACGATCGCGGCCTCAGGCAACAACGCGACCACACTGCACTGGATCCGCAACGACGGCCAGGTGAACTCTGGTGAGCTTCTACTGGTCGATGCTGGTGTTGAGGTTGATTCGCTCTACACCGCCGATGTGACCCGCACTGTTCCGGTGGATGGCACGTTCACCCCGGTCCAACGCAAGATCTATGAGGCGGTCCTGGATGCCGCTGATCAGGCGTTCGCGATCGTCAAGCCCGGCATCACGTTCCGGATGATCCACGATAAAGCCGCCGCTGTCCTGGCTGAACACCTCGATGCGTGGGGCCTGTTGCCGGTGAGCGCTGAGGAAGCGACCAAGCCGAGCGGCCAGCAGCATCGCCGTTGGATGCCGCACGGTGTGAGCCACCACCTCGGCCTCGACGTCCACGACTGCGCGCAGGCCCGCCAGGAGCTGTACCAGGACGGCATCGTGGCCGAAGGGATGGTCCTCACGATCGAGCCGGGCCTCTACTTCAAGGCTGAGGACCTCGCTGTACCTGAGGAATACCGCGGCATCGGCGTACGCATCGAGGACGACATCCTCGTCACCGCCGACGGCGCGGAATCCCTCACCAAAGACATCCCACGTACCGTGGACGAGGTCGAAGCCTGGCTCAAACGCACCTAGGCCGACGTAGCTGGGCCAACGTAGCTAGGCCCCGCCGTCCATGTCGCTCTGTGAAGTTGATCTGTGAAGTCGCCCCGTGAACTCGCTCTGTGAAGATGGCGCGGCAGAGCTACTTCTGTTGCTCTGCCTCAGGCTTCGCTGAGGCTTCGGAATCCGTCGACGCTGGCTCATTCGAGTCAGCGTCGACTGGTTTCTGCGCAGCGAGGTCTTCGCGGCGGACCCCGAACCGTGGACGCCCGTCTTCGAGGTCGGCGTAGAACGGATCGCTCGGAGCCGTCGATGCCGCAGACTGTTCAGCGCCTTGCTCACCGCTAGCGGAGCTCCCCTGCTGGCCTGAAGCACCGAAACCCTGGCCGTCCGTATTCTGGCCAAAAGAGCCCTGACCCGCAGAGCCTTGCCACGATGGACCCTGACCCGCTCCGTAGCCTCCCGCAGCGCCCTGACCATTGCTTCCTTGACCATTGGTTCCCGGGCCGTAACCGCCTTGCCCGGCCCCGTTCTGTCCAAAGCCGCCCTGACCATAGCCACTCCGCCCAAAGCCACCCTGGCTGTAGTTCGGGCCGTCGTTGATCGGGAGGGACGCCGGGCGGTCTTGAAGCTTCCGCAGTAGTGCCTGGGCTTGCCCTGCGACTTGTGGATTCACGATCACGTCCCAGCTCGCCGGGAGCACCTGCCGGGTGGATGCGAAGTCGCGTTTGCCGCGGCGTAGAGCGTACTGGATGATGCCAAAGAGCATCCACATCACCGCACCGATCAGCACGGCCGCGAACATCAACGTCGCCACGTTGGCACCTTGCGGCGAGAACAGCATCATGATCAGCCCAAAGAACAGGCCCATCATCGCGCCCTGCATCGCGCCTTGCAACGCGACTTTCGGGTAGGTCAGCTTGCCGGAGACCCGTTCAACAAGTTTGAGGTCGTTACCGATGATGGAGACGTTGTTGACCGGGAAGTCGTTATCCGCGAGGAAGTCAACCACCTTCTGGGCGTCCTGGTAGTCGCTGAAACGTCCCAAGACCGGCCCGCGCGGGATACTCATGAACATGTTGCCGAAGCTCTGCGGTGTAGCTGTCATGATCACCAATTTACCGCTCCTTGTGTGTGCGTGGCCTTAGTTATCCTGGGAAGTATGCCAACAGCTGACTTTTCTGACCGAGGCAACCATTCTGACCGGGGCCATCTTTCTGACCGGGTTCGGGAAGCGCTCGCGTCAGTGCAGGATCCCGAGTTGCGCCGCCCGCTGGTTGATCTAGGAATGTTGCGTGACGTCACGGTCACCGATGACGGCCGGGTGAGCGTTACAGTCAAGCTCACGGTTGCTGGCTGCCCTATGAAGGCGCGGATCACCGATGACGTCGAAGCAGCTGCGCGCGGTGTTGCTGGGGTGTCCGATGTTGATGTGGTCTTGGATGTCATGTCGCCTCAAGAGCGCGCCGAGTTGGTGGGCTCGCTCAAACGCACGGGCTCACCGTTGACGAGGCCGGATACGTTGACCCGCATTATCGCTGTGGCTTCGGGTAAGGGTGGTGTTGGTAAGTCCGCGGTCACGGTGAACCTTGCTGCCGCGTTGGCGGCTGAAGGCTATAAGGTCGGCGTGATCGACGCGGATGTTTTGGGTTTCTCGGTCCCCGGTTTGATGGGGGTCACGGACAAACCGACCCGGGTTGATGACCTCATTTTGCCGCCGGTGGCTCACGGTGTGAAGGTGATGTCGATCGGCATGTTCTTAGACAGCAACCGGCCTGTCATGTGGCGTGGCCCGATGCTGCACCGGGCTTTGGAGCAGTTCGTGAACGAGGTGCATTTTGGTGACCTCGATTTCTTGCTCCTGGATTTGCCTCCTGGCACCGGCGATGTCGCGATTTCTGTGGGCCAGTTGTTGCCGCATGCCGGTGTTCTGGTGGTGACTACGCCTCAAGCCGCGGCCGCTGAGGTCGCGGAGCGTGCCGGGGCGATGGCGCATGAGGTGGGCCAGACGGTGCTTGGCGTGGTGGAGAACATGTCTTTCATGCGGATGCCGGACGGCAGCGTGTCCCACATCTTCGGTTCCGGTGGTGGTCAGCTTGTGGCTGAGCATCTGAGCGAGCAGGTGGGCTACCCGGTTGCTGTACGCGCGCAGATCCCGCTCGAGGAGCGTTTGCGGATCGGGTCCGATGAGGGTGTCCCGGTGGTCTTGAACCCTGAGGCTTCTGAGGCGGCCGATGCGCTCCGGGCGCTGGCGCAGGAGCTCGCCTCGGCCCCGCGCGGGCTTGCCGGTAGATCGCTCGGCGTCACACCGCGGTAGCCACGCCGCCGCACCGCTAGCCACGCCACGGCGTGAGACCGCTAGCAGGACAGCCTAGGTTGCTTCGTCATCGAACGGTGCCGGCTGGTCCGCCGGCAGCCGATCCTGGCCTGCAACATTCGGTAGGGCTTGAGGTTTCCATTGTGCCGAGGCTGGTTCTGTGTTGGTGCTCGTCGTTGCGTTAGCGGGAGCGTCGTCTTCGAAGAGGGCGTCGCGGATGATTTTGCGTGGATCGTATTGCCGCGGGTCGAGTTTGCGCCAGTCAACGTCCTTGACTTCATCGCCCATTTCCTCGCGGAAGCGTTCTTTAGCGGTGCTCGCGTAGTTGCGGATCCCTTTGATGAATTCGGCGAGTTTTCGGGTGTACTCGGGCAGCTTGTCTGGCCCGAGGATCACAACGGCAAGAATCCCCAGAACCAGGAACTCTGCACCATTAATTCCAAAAAACTCCACGCCCGAAGCTTACCTGTTCACGCGATGCTTACGAATCTGACACGTATTCTAAGCGAGCCTTACCGCGGCTCCATGAGCCGAGCGAATCCACGGGTGAGCCGCTCCAGCCCGCCAGCTCTGGAGGCTTCGAGGTCTCGGATCTTGTCCGTGGCTTGCGTGCGGACTTGGTGCACGAGGATCTTCTCGTGGATCGAAGGCAGGTCAGCCGCGATGACGAAACGGGCACTGTCGGTGCTCAGTTCGGCTTGCCACAGCGGCCCTCGTCCATCACGCAACCTGTGGATCGCTTGGTTGCTTGCGTCTGCGTCTTCCGATTGTGTACGGCTTTGAACTGCCGAGCCGTGGGCGTCGCGGGATTCAACGATCACCACAGTACCCGCGGGTGAGGAGTAGGTCTGTTGCAACTCGTATGTGTTGCCGATGTGGCGGCCCGATGCGCTCTCCCACGTGAAACCGATAGTGCGTAAGTCGGTGCACAGCCAGCCGGCGTGACGTAAGTTCGTCACCTGCTCGGCGCCTAGAGCCTCGCCACGCGACGTGAAATGCGCCGCTGACGACGTCACCGGTTGCGGTTCCCGGACTCCCCCAGCAGCCCATGCCGCAACCAACATTCCCAGCAACAGAGAGAACGTTACAAGCGCCCCCATGAGCGGAACCCAACGCCTAGCCGACGAATATCCCCTTACCGTTCCCGCCTGCGCATCGCGGGAAGTGGCGTTGAAGGCGGCTTCGTGGCTAGATTCGCTCGTCACCTCTGTGCCACCTCCGCTCTAAATTGGATCCGGATCCTCCCTCATTTTGCCTTGTTCACCTGAGCGAAACCTGATAAAGAACTCAAGAGGAACTGCCCCCTCTTGGGTGTTGTTGCACGCCACTCCCCTTTAAGGTTGAGGCCCCGCTGACCGCTTGGACATAAGATGTCTTAGACGCCCTTGCAGTTCCGCGCCTGTTTCCTTCACTGCCCCGTTTCAATCCTCGGAGGGATTCCGTGTCAGTTTCCAAGCACAGCAGCTGGTCTTATACCGAGGCTCTTCCCCTCGAGGACGCTGCGCTGACCGCCGCGCGGGCCCGGGGCTTGGAACTCGGCGTGGAGTCAGTGACCCCGGCCGTGGCTCAACTGATCACAGTACTCTCCGCGAGCGCTGCAGTGGAGGCCGCGGTTGAGGTCGGAACGGGCGTGGGGATCAGTTCGCTCGCGATTCTGCGTGGAATGGCTCCTAGCGGAGTGCTCACCACGATCGATAAGGATTACGATCACCTCGAAGCCGCCCGCTACGCCTTCAAGGAAGAGAACATCCCCAGCCGCCGCGTGCGCACCATCAATGGCCGCAGCCAGGAGGTCCTCCCTCGGCTCGCGGATTCCTCGTATCAGCTCGTACTGCTCGATGGTGACCCTAACCGGGTCGCGAAAGAAGCTGTGGAGGCGCTACGGCTGCTTGAACCGGGTGGGCTTTTGATCATCAACGATGCGCTGGATTCAGACCGCGTGTTGGCACCTGCCGTACGCAAGCCTTCAACGATCGCGGCCCGTAAGGCTCAACGGTGGCTGCGCGATCACGAGGACGTGTTCTCCGTGACCATTCCGTCTGGTTCCGGGGTCCTGCTAGCCGTCAAGCAACGCTAGCACCGCGTTAACTGCTAAGGCCGCGTTGGCCACTAGCCTTGCGTTGGCTGCTAGCGCCGCGTTGCCCGTTAGCCTCCGCACCCGCTGGATCTGACGGTTAGCCTACCCGCATGTCACCTAGCGGAGGCTGAATGTTTAAGCACTGGATGCGCCCACCGGTGTGGTGGACGCATCCAGCATTGCAAAACTAGTGACGTGAAGGCTTAGCCTGTTACTCCAACGAGCGCATCACGCATCGCCACGGCCTCATCGTCGTTGATCTCAAGGACCAAGCGGCCGCCGCCTTCGATCGGAACCCGCATAATCAAGCTCCGACCCTCTTTGACAACTTCCAACGGGCCGTCACCCGTACGCGGTTTCATCGCAGCCATTTTCGTGCGCTCCTCAGGTTCCATTGGGGTATCGCTCACCCCGTCGAAGTACGAGCCCCTAAAGGGTTACCTTCATTATCCCAGATAACCTGTGTCACAACCAATTGAAGGATAATCAGACCACGCCCTAGATACCTCTTGGTAACTTTTAGCCTCTAGTGCGTTGAGCTGCTTCGGCCAGATTTAGAAGCCTGGGAACGCAGGCGAGCGTTCTCAACCTCGAGCTCATCGATCCGTGCCGCGAGCTCATCGAGCACCTTATCGGTCACATCACAGCGGTATCCACGGAAGCCGATCGGCAAACGCAAAGCCTCAACGTCTGCACCCTGCGGGCTTTCGGGAAGCACAACAGGCGGGAGCACCGGGTCAGGTTCAGGCAGGCCAAACATCGGAGGCGTGTCATCCAACGGTTCGGTTTTCTGGGACGGCCGCGGATACACGGCTATAGCGATCGCCGCCGCAGCCGCCACCGCAATGAACACCACAAAGAGCGGCATCAGATCAACCTCACAGAACGCAGCGTGCGCTGCCTCGACTTACACTCAAAACATTTGTCTGCCGCGCCCGCTCGCGTCGGGCCCGCTATCTCTAGGATATGCGGTTGCTACGATGCGGCGTTGTCGTTGCTGCCACCCGCATCGCCATGTGGCTTCCCGGCTGGGCCGCGGGCGTGCGCAGTCACGAACTCAACGGCTTCTGCAACATCGTCGGTGATCAGCGGGCGCTGAATATCTGATTCACTGATGGTTCCTCGTCCCAGAAGCACCTGTTGCATCCATTCAAGTAGCGGGCTCCAGAAATCCTTACCAACCAACGCGATCGGGTAGCCGCTAATCTTCTGGGTCTGGCACAAGGTCATGATCTCGAAGAGCTCATCAAGCGTTCCTACCCCACCAGGCATCACGATGCAGCCGTCCGTGTACTTCACGAACGTGACCTTGCGGCTAAAGAAATAATGGAAAGGAACCGGGGTGTCCACCCACTCGTTGAAGCCCGTCTCGAACGGCAGGTTAATACCCAGCCCCACCGAACGCCCACCGGCCTCTGCAGCTCCACGGTTAACGCCCTCCATGGTTCCCGGACCGCCGCCGGTCACCACCGCGAAACCTGCCTCGACCAGCTGCCGCCCGACCTCGCGGGCGGCCGCATACTCCGGGGTGCCTTCGCCGAGCCGAGCTGAACCGAACACGGCGATCGCCCCGCCCAGCTCATTCAGCGAATCATAGGCGGTCACGAATTCGGACTGCATCCGCAGAACTCGCCACGCTTCGCGGCCGCGATCGATCGGCGAAGAACGCTTGAGCATATCTCGGTCAAAGTGGTCGGCTTGCCTGCGGCCGGGCAACGGAACATCGCGGTGGGATGGAGCCCCACGGTGCACTTGAGACTCGCGATGCGGCTGGGTACCGGGCTGCGGCTGAGCCCCAGGCTGTGGCTGTTGATGCGGCGAACGGTCAGAGCTGTCCATGTCTCAACACTATCCAGTACGCACGCAACTGGCACGCTGACACAAAAAATTCAACTTCCATCTGAGTTGATATAGGTCACACAAAAACTGCTATTTTATTTTCATGACATCAACAGTTGAGACGGACACCACACCCGTTGTCTCCCTCAAAGGGGTCAATAAGCACTATGGCCCACTGCACGTTCTGCGTGACATCAACCTCGACGTTCACCGTGGCGAAGTGGTTGTTGTTCTTGGCCCCTCGGGTTCCGGTAAGTCCACCATGTGCCGGACTATCAACCGCCTCGAAACCATCGACAACGGTGAGATCCTCATCAACGGCAAGAAGCTGCCAGAGGAAGGCAAGGCACTCGCCAAGCTACGTGCGGACGTCGGAATGGTCTTCCAGTCCTTCAACCTCTTCGCCAACAAAACCATTCAGGACAACGTGACCCTTGGTCCCATCAAGGTTCGTGGCGTCAAGCCGGCAGAGGCTAAGAAGCAGGCCCTCGAACTACTCAACCGAGTGGGCGTGGGCAACCAGGCCAACAAGATGCCCTCCCAGCTCTCAGGTGGCCAGCAGCAGCGCGTCGCTATCGCACGCGCACTCGCTATGAAACCTGAGGTCATGCTCTTCGACGAACCAACCTCTGCTCTCGATCCGGAGATGATCACCGAAGTCCTCGACATCATGGTTCAGCTCGCTAAATCCGGTATGACCATGATCGTGGTGACGCACGAGATGGGGTTTGCCCGCAAAGCCGCTGACCGCATCGTGTTCATGGCAGATGGCGAGATCGTTGAAGAAGCAACACCGGAAGAGTTCTTTACCAACCCGCAAACCGACCGGGCTAAAGACTTCCTCTCTAAGCTCATCACCCATTAACCACCCCACCCTGGGGCCCAGAAAGGAACCATTATGGCTCTCATGTTCAAACGCCGTAGCACCAAGCGTGCCAGCGCCGTTTTCGCAACCCTGGCTGCAGCATCGCTGGCCCTCACCGCGTGCGGTGGCGGCGACAGCCAGGCTGAGCACGTGGACGTCGACGCTAAGAAGGACGTCAAGATCGAAGGCTCCAAGACCTTCGACAAGATCTCCAAGGACGGCAAGGTCGTCATCGGTGTGAAGGAAGACCAGCCAGGTCTTGGCTACCTCGATGCGGCAACCGGCGAGCGCTCCGGCTTCGACATCGAAATCGCGCGCTGGATGGCAGCTGAACTCGGCGTTGAGGCCGACAAGATCGAATACAAGGTGGTTGACTCCGCAAACCGCGAGCAGGCGCTCTCCAACGGCGACGTTGACCTCTACGTCGGCACCTACTCGATCACCGATAAGCGTAAGCAGCAGGTCGGCTTCGTTGGCCCGTACTTCGAGACCGGCCAGGGTCTCTTGGTGAAGAAGGACGATGACAGCATCAAGTCTGAGAAGGATTTGAAGGGTAAGAAGGTCTGCTCGGCAACCGGCTCGACCCCGCTGCAGAACATCGAAGAGAACTTCAAGGACACCAAGGCCGTGGGTATGGACAAGTACTCGGCATGTGTCTCTGCCCTCATGGACGGCAACGTTGACGCTGTCACGACCGACCAGGCGATCCTTTTGGGTTACGCATCCAACGATCCTGACAACCTCAAGGTTGTTGGCGAACCTTTCACTGAGGAGCTCTACGGCGTCGGTATCCCTAAGGGTGACACCGCGCTGTGCACGGCCCTCTCCGATGCGATGACCTCCGAGGACGGCAAGAAGCACTGGACCGAGGTCTATGACGCAACGCTTGGCAAGTCCGGCACCAAGGTTGAACAGCCGACCCCAGCCAAGTGCGACTAACACTGTGCGACTAACTCCCTGCGGCTAGTCGTGCGTGACTCATAAGGAAGGCGGCTCGGGCGCTGAAAACTCGAGCCGCCTTTCCTATGGACACCGCTACGCCGTGGGCTCACACGGACTCTCCCCCACCTTGTAGACCTTTCCCACCTTGCAGACCCCTCCTACCTTGCAGACAAGGAGCGCTTAGATGGATGCGCTAGCCGAGTTCTGGCGAGTACTCACCGAAAATAGCGACATATATATCCGCGGCTTCCAGATGACCCTCTGGCTTTTTGTGGTCTCGGGCGCCGGTTCCCTCATCCTCGGCACCATTGTTGGTGCGATGCGGGTCTCCCCTGTGCCTGTGATGCGGGCGGTGGGTGCGTTCTATGTCAACGCGGTCCGTAACACGCCATTGACGTTGATCCTCATGTTTTTCGCGCTTGGTTACCCCAAGCTCGCATCCAGCGATAGCTCGATTCTGCCTAAGTTGGATTTCGTTCAGCTCGCGATCGTCGGCTTGACGCTCTACACCGCAACCTATGTTGCTGAAGCGTTGCGTTCCGGCATCAACACTGTGCCGTTGGGGCAAGCGGAAGCCGCCCGCGCCGTCGGGCTCACGTTCGGCCAATCCATGACCCAAATCATTTTGCCGCAAGCGTTCCGGGCAACCGTTCCACCGATGTTCTCGGTGTTCATCGCATTGCTGAAGAACACGACGGTTGCAGCGGCTTTCGGTGTGGTCGAGGCCGGTACGATCCGCCAGTATCTCTCCGAACGCTCCGAACCGCAGCTGCAGGGCCTCATCTGGGTTGCCATCATCTTCGTGGCGCTCGTGATGATTCTCTCCGTAGTGCAGCGGTACTTCGAACGTAAGTGGAAGGTGGCATAACCATGGCGGCTTCAGTTCTCTACGATCAGCCTGGCCCGCGCGCCAAAGTCCGCAACCGCATCCTGGCGGTGGCCACCATCGTTGTGGTTGCAGGGATCGTGTGGTTCATCATCAGCCAGTTCGCGGCGGCCGGGCAGTTCGCGCCCCAAAAGTGGGCGTTCCTGCAGTCACCACGCATCATGCAGGGCTTTATCCAAGGCGCTGTGAATACGTTGACCGCGTTCGGGCTCGCGGCGGTGCTTTCGCTCGCGCTCGGGTTCATCCTTGCGGTCGGGCGGCTCTCGGATCACGCATGGGTGCGCGCAATCTTCTCATTCCTCGTTGAGACGTTCCGCGCCATCCCGCTGCTGATCCTCATGATGTTGCTGTACTACGGCCTACCAACGTTGGACATCAAGATGACGCCGTTCACCGCTGTCGTGATCGCGTTGACCGCCTACAACGGCTCGGTTCTGGCTGAGGCGATCCGCGCGGGCGTTGTTTCGCTACCGAAGGGTCAGGCGGAAGCCGCGTACGCGATCGGTATGCGTAAATATCAGGTCATGACGCTCATCTTGCTACCGCAGGCCGTGAAGTCGATGCTGCCGGTCATCATCTCCCAGCTCGTGGTGGCGCTCAAGGACACGGCACTTGGTTTCGTGATCACATACCAGGAGCTGCTGTATCAGGTGAAGCTTGTGGGCAACCAGATCTCGTTCGGCTACCCGTTGATCCCGGCGGCGATGGTCGGCGCCGTGATGTACATCGGTTTGTGCCTCATCCTCTCCGGTGTTGCCCGCTACGCCGAATACCGGATCAACAAGCAGCCAGGCACCAAGAAGGCTCGCGCGAAGATGGAGAACGTTCAAGTCACATAGCTGAATGCAGACGTTATGCCTGCGCTCTTATGTGAGCTGTGTGACATACTTTGTCCGTGACTAGTGACAATCAGGGATTCTCTACCGTTCAGCGCCACTTGCTTGTGGTGACGTTAATCCCCATGTTCATGACGCTTCTGAGCGTATCGATTGTCAACGTCATTCTCCCTTCCATCAAGCACACCTTCGAAGCTGATGATTCCCAGCTTCAATGGGTCGTCTCCGGTTACGCGCTAGCCTTCGGTGTGTTGCTGGTTGCGGCTGGCCGGACCGGCGATGTGTACGGCCGCGGCCGTCTGTTCGTGGCGGGCCTGGCCGTGTTCGGGCTGGGTTCGCTCTTGGCGGGGTTGGCCCCGAACACTGCGGTGCTCAACATTGCCCGCGCACTAACCGGACTGGGCTCCGGTGCACTGGGTCCGCAGATTATCGGGCTGATCCAACAGTTCTTTAGCGGAAGCAAACGCGGGCGCGCGTTCGGCCTCTTCGGCGCAGTCGTGGGTGTCTCCGTGGCGATCGGCCCGGTACTGGGCGGTGTGCTGATTGCTGTGTTTGGCGCGGAATGGGGTTGGCGCGCCTCGATCCTCATCAACGTCCCGATCGCGGCGTTCGCGATCCTGATGTCCAAGAAATGGTTCCCGGCAGGCGCTTGGGAGCCTGTTCCCGCAGCTGATCAACCGGCAGGCATCCAGCGTGAGGGCGTGGAGGTTTCAGGTGGCCGCGCGAAAGCTGACATCGACCCGGTGGGTATCACCCTGTTCGGTTTGTCGGTATTGCTGGTCATGTTGCCGTTTATGGAGGCCCGCGCTTCCGCGTGGTTCTGGGCCGCGCTGCCTGTAGGGCTCGTGTTGCTTGTGGTCTGGGTTTTCTGGGAACGCGCCTATGAACGCCGCGGCCGCTCCCCCATGGTGGACCTCAACCTCTTCAAAACGCGTTCTTTCGCCAACGGCGCCGCGCTGATCTCCGTACATTTCACCGGCATGCCGGCCATCTGGTTGTTGGTTGCGGTATATATGCAGAACGGCCACGGCGAATCCGCGCTCGCGGCCGGCTCAATCGGCTTGCCAGCTGCGATCATCTCCGCGGTGACGTCCGCGATCGCTGGCCGGCACATCGTGCGTTTAGGCCGCATCCTGGTGCTGACTGCGCAGTTCGTGGTGCTCGGTGGCCTGCTCGGGAGCATCCTGGTGATCTGGATGATCGAAACCTGGGACATTTCAGTGTGGTGGCTCATGCTGCCGCTCGCGTTCACCGGCGGCGCCCAAGGTGCCGTGATCAGCCCGAACCAGACCCTCACACTGGCCGATGTGCCAGTCCAGTACGCGGGTTCCGCCGGCGGGGTCATGCAGACCGGCCAGCGCGTCGGCACCGCGATCGGGCTCGCGCTGGTCACGGGTATCGTTTTCGCGAGTGTGGCGGCAACCGGCAACTGGGACCACGCCACAATGATCGGTTTCGCAACCGTGTTCGTGATCGGTTCACTGGCTACCGCGCTCAGCATGCTGGATCTCTACCAGTCCCGGAAAGAACGCCGGAACCGCTACGGGGCATAACTAGCTCTCCACATAACGAGAGAGGCGCCACCACGAAAACCGTGGTGGCGCCCTCTCGTTGAGGCTTTAGCTTACGCGTTCGGGTAGTCGCGCTGTGTGTAGCCGGTGTAGAGCTGACGCGGACGGCCAATCTTACGCTCTGGGTCCTGCATCATTTCACGCCACTGAGCAATCCAGCCCGGCAAGCGGCCGATCGCGAACAGGACGGTGAACATCTTCTCTGGGAAGCCCATCGCCTTGTAGATCAGGCCTGTGTAGAAGTCCACGTTCGGGTAGAGCTTACGCTCGATGAAGTAATCATCGTTGAGCGCCTTCTCTTCCAGGTTCATCGCGATGTCGAGCAGCTCGTTGGAGCCGTGCTTCTTGAGGATGCGGTGTGCGGTCTCCTTGACGATCTTCGCGCGAGGATCATACGACTTGTAGACGCGGTGACCGAAGCCCATGAGGCGGATGCCGGCTTCCTTGTTCTTGACCTTCTCCATGAACTCGGACGGTTCGAGGCCTTCGGTCTGGATCTGCTTGAGCATGTGCAGAACCGCCTCGTTCGCGCCACCGTGGGCCGGGCCGAACAGAGCGTTGATGCCAGCGGATACGGAAGCGAACAGGTTCGCGTCAGCGGAACCGACCATGCGGACCGTGGAGGTCGAGCAGTTCTGTTCGTGGTCAGCGTGCAGAATCAGCAACTGGTCGAGTGCACGCACCGTCTCCGGGTCCAGCTCGTATGGCTCAGCTGGGTTAGCGAAGCACAAGCGGATGAAGTTCTCCACAAGGCTCAGCGAGTTATCCGGGTAGAGCAACGCTCGGCCGGTCGACTTCTTCAAAGCGTATGCGGCGATGACCGGAACCTTTGCCATGAGGCGGATCGTGGACAGCTCGATCTGTTCCTCATCGAAGGGGTCCAGAGAATCCTGGTACCACGTAGACAGCGCGGAAACAGCCGAGGACAGCAGCGGCATCGGGTGGGCGTCGCGTGGGAAGCCGTCGAAGAAGCTACGCATCTCCTCGTGCAGGAGGGTGCGGCGGCGAATGCTCTGATCCCATTCTTTATACTGCTCGGCGTTCGGGAGTTCGCCGTTGATCAGCAGGTAGGAGGTCTCCAGGAAGTTCGACTTCTCAGCGAGCTGCTCGATCGGGTAGCCGCGGTAACGCAGGATCCCCTGCTCACCGTCGATAAAGGTGATGGCCGACTTCGTCGAGGCCGTGTTCATGTACCCCGGGTCATACGTGACTGCGCCGGTTTCTTTACGCAGCGGAGCGATTGCCAGGCCTTCGTTGCCTTCTGCCGCTTCCACAACGCCGAGGTCAAGCTGCTTCCCGGCATAGCTCAACTGTGCATTCGCATCAGTCATGTGGAGTGCCTCCTGAGTGAGATAGTTGACGTGCCGCGTGTAGCGCCGGTCACTTCCGGGCACACGGGTGGCTCCTTTATACCGTATCCTGTCCGCGCCACGGCTGCGAGCTGAGCGCGCTAATTTTGCCACAGGCTAAGCGCTCTTTTGCCGCACGCTAAGCACTCCAGCGCAATTCTGCAGGTACCCGTGTTAGTTCTGGAGGTGCCCAGGTTGGTTCAGACTGCCCGCCCGCATCGAGGTTACTTTAGCCGCTCTACCGCGGCTTGGATCCGTTCATCTGGTGCGGTGAGCGCGATGCGCACGTGCTGGGTTCCGTGCGGTCCATAGAACGCGCCGGGGCCGGCGATGATCCCGCGCTCGGCGAGCCAGCCTATGGTGTCCCAACAGTCCTCACCACGTGTGGCCCATAAGTACAGGCCGGCTTCTGAATGCTCGATGCTGAACCCGGCCGCCTCGAGCGCGTTCTTCAAGAGCTCACGGCGGGCACGGTAGAGGTTCTTCTGCTGCGTAACGTGCGCATCGTCGGCAAGACCTACCGTCATCGCGTGCTGGACCGGGCCGGGGATCATCATGCCCGCGTGTTTGCGGGTGTTGATGAGATCGGACATGAGTTCCGGGGCACCCGTGACGAACGCAGCGCGATATCCGGCGAGGTTGGACTGCTTGGACATCGAATAGATCCCCAGAAGCCCGGTGAGGTCTCCCCCATTGACGTCCGTGTCCAGGATCGAGGGAACAGAGTCTTCCCATTCGCCCCAGCCGAGTTCGGCATAACATTCATCCGAGGCGATGACCGCGCCGATCTCGCGGGCATCACGCACCCAACGGGCGAGCTCGCCACGGCTGAGCACCGAACCGGTCGGATTGCCCGGGGAATTCAGGTAGATCAGCTTCACGCGGGAACGTGTCGCGTCATCCAGCTCATCTAAAGAATCAGCTGAGACCGCCTCAGCACCAGTAAGCGTGGCTCCCACCGCGTACGTCGGGTACGCAACGCGGGGACACACCACCACATCAGTGTTTCCATGACCAGCGGCAGCATCTGCGCCAGCGGCGGCATCTGCGCCAGCGGCGGCCTCCTCGCGACCGTGAGGCCCCAGCCCCAAGATGAGGGGCAGCCACGCGATGAACTCCTTGGAGCCCACCACGGGCATCACCATATCCGCGGTCACATCCGTGGCGTTGCGGCGGCGGCGCCACCATTGCGCGATCGCCTCCCGTAGCTCGGCCGTGCCTTGCGTTGTTGGGTAGCCCGGCGAATTCGTGGCCTCGGCGAGCGCGTCCTGCAGGATCTGGGGCGTCGGGTCCACCGGGGTGCCGATCGAAATGTCGACCACACCGTCGGGGTGGGCGTGCGCGCGCTCACGATACGGCGCTAGAAGCTCCCACGGATAGTCAGGAAGATGCAACCCGAACGATGCGGATGGCTGGGCTGTTGACCGCTCAGATGTGCTCATGTGTTCCTTGTCCTGAGCGGTTCAGTCTTGGTTTTGCGGAGGTAGCGCGTCGATGAACGGGTGGTCGAAATCGAAGGCACCCGAACGGGCCGCACCGCCTGGGGAGCCGATCTCGTCGAAGAAGTCGACGTTGGCTTTGTAGTATTCCGCCCATTCTTCGGGTACATCGTCTTCGTAGTAGATGGCTTCCACGGGGCAGACCGGTTCGCACGCGCCGCAGTCAACGCACTCATCCGGATGGATGTAGAGCATGCGGTTGCCTTCATAGATGCAGTCCACTGGGCATTCGTCAATGCACGCCTTGTCTTTCAAATCTACACAGGGCTGCGCAATGATGTAGGTCACGCTGGTCGCCTTACCTTTCCACGACTGGGATAGCGGTTGAAACTGTTGAGCCTCAGTTTAGTAGCCTGCGCCGTTGATGCCTAAAGCTTCCCCGCCGCTAAGGTGCGCTCAGAGGAAAGGGTCAACCCGGCGTAATGCTTGGAAACTTTGCCCGTGGGTGCCCACCAGTGCCGCAGGCTTGCCGTTGACGGCCAGGGTGATGCGGTGGTCGAAAGGGGTTTTATGGCGTTGATCAACCCACGGCAGAACTCCGTAGGGTTCCGACGAGATCCAGGTGATGTTTGGGAATTCGGCCAGTGCTGTGCGGAAGGTTTCCCGGCGGTCTGGGCTGAGGTAGTACAAAACCCAGGTGTGGAAGACCACGATGCGGGCCTCGCGTGGCGCTTGCCGTATCAGATCCGGGATCGCTTCAACGAGGTCACCGGCAATGATTCGGGCGGGTTCGGCCAGCGCTATCTGAGCGGCGGCGTGCAACCGTTGCCGGCGTTCCTGGTGTTCTGGCCAGATGAGGGTTTCCAGCCACGCGAGCTCCTCGTCGCGTGCGAGGTTGAGCGGGTTGAGGTCTGCCCCTGCACGGTAGGCAACCTCCGGGATATGGTCTGGAACCCAGTCCGCGTCGATAGCGCACGGCAGGGTTACAGTGGATGGCCCAGCGTCCGGGTGGAGCTCGACTGTCTGCCCCGCAGTGGTCGTGTAGGCGTAGGAGTAGCGGTCCGGGTAGAGGCACAACCCGGCGCTCGCGCCGGCTTCGATCAGGGCGAGCGGCTCCTGCTTGTCAGCGGGCCGGGAACCCGCATCGGAGGCCGCGGCTGTGTTGGCTCCAGAGGTCGCGGTTGCTGGGGCATCCAGCCGGTGGAGCCGCGAGAGTATCGGTAGCATCGCGGCGCATCGGTTCGCCTCATTCGTTTGCGTTGCCCGTTGCAGAACTTCAGGCTTGACTTGTTCCCAGTTCTTCAACAGCCAGGTACGGAACTGTTCGTAGTCCCCTACCGGGGCACCGAGTAGCCGGGCGGATGCGAAGACGAGGTTCGGTTGGGTCTTCAAACCTGGCAGCTGGGCGATCAACTGCAACACAGCAGGGTCCTGGGCTACTCCCTGCGCCCATTGGTCATAAGTTGCGGAGATTCCCCGAGCCTCGGCCTCAGCAAAGTGGCGGTAGGTTTCCGCAATTGTGGCATGCATGCCCACCAGGGTAAGTTCCCTAGCCGTCTAGAACCCACCCGGGTGCAATATTTGTTCTTTTGGGAATATCTGCCCGCCGCGCATCGTGCGCCACCAGCCGCACCCTGCCGACGCACCGACACCGTCCTGACTCACCGGCACCGGTGATGCACCGGCACCGCATCGACGATGCACCGGCATGAGGCAAAGCGCGGCTGTGAGATGATCGCTGCATGGCTGATCTGTTTGATGCCCTCGGTGTTGGTGCGCGTGTTGTTGCACGCTATCACTTGCCGGATGGCGTGCTGACGGATGCGCTGGGTGAGATCGTCTATATCGGGGCGGGCGAGGACTATGTGCCCGATGCCGACCGTCATGACGCGGCAGAGGCACAAACCCCTCACGCTGATGCGCCTGCCCTCGACGCTGACAAGCAAGCGTCCGCTCCCGCTGGTGCGGGCAGGGTTGTTGTGGTGCGTACGCGGCGCGGCGATGTGGTGGTGCCGACCTCGCGCATCACTCACGCTAAGCCTGTTCCGCCTCCACCTCAAAGACGCGGGCCTCGCGCGCACGGCGGCTGAGGATTTTCAGCACGGCAAGCGAGGCGAGCACGGTGGCCAGGATCACGCCGATGAACAGGGTCAGTGCGGCGATGTAGGCGCCGGGTGCGGCTTGGCGTGCGAACTCGTTGATCGGGGCGATCACAACGTTGGTTGTCGAAAGCGAGAGCGCCCCGTTGGTCGCGAACGCTATGGCCCCGATAGCTCCGGGTACCCAGGTGCGGCCGGCGAAGCTACCCCACCACAGGCTCGCGGCGAACACTGCGAACGCTGAGAGCACGGAACCCCACGGGAGCACCACGAGCGTTTCGTTCACCAGGCCCGCCCAATAGTGGGTGTGCCACAGTACCGCGGAGATACCGGACATCAACCCCAACAGCACCGTCATGACCACAGTCACGATGGTTGACGGTCCCTTCACGGTTGGGCCCTTCACGGTTGGGGTTGATGCTCGGTCCGTGTGGTTAGTTCTTTGCACGTTTGCGGGCCTCGCGCATACGGTCAGCGGAGTTGAGGGTCACTTTGCGGATGCGGATCGCTTCCGGGGTCACCTCGACACATTCGTCTTCGGCAGCGAATTCGAGGGACTCTTCCAGCGTGAGCATGCGTGGCGGGGTGAGGCCTTCGAAGGAGTCAGCGGAAGCAGCGCGCATGTTGGTCTGCTTCTTCTCTTTGGTGATGTTGACTTCCATGTCTTCGTTGCGGGAGTTCTCCCCCACAACCATGCCTTCGTAGACTTCCTGGGTTGGTTGGACGAAGAACGTCATGCGTTCTTGCAGGTTGATCATCGCATACGGGGTGGCGACCCCTGCGCGGTCGGAGATGATCGAGCCGGTGTTGCGGTATTCGATGTCCCCTGCCCACGGTTCGTAGCCTGCGGAGATGGTGTTAGCGATGCCGGCGCCGTGGGTCAGTGTCAGGAAGGTGCTACGGAAGCCGATGAGCCCGCGGGCTGGCACGGTGAAAACCATGCGGACCCAGCCGGAGCCGTGGTTGGTCATTTCCTGCATGCGTCCCTTACGGGCGGCAAGCAACTGTGTCACGCCGCCGAGGTAGTCCTCCGGGGTGTCGATCGTGATTTCTTCCATCGGTTCGTGGACCTTGCCGTCGATCTCGCGTGTCACAACCTGGGGTTTGCCGACCGTGAGTTCGAAGCCTTCGCGGCGCATCTGCTCCACGAGGATCGAAAGCGCGAGCTCGCCGCGGCCTTGGACCTCCCACGCATCTGGGCGTTCGGTTGGTAGGACCTTGAGCGAGACGTTACCGATCAGTTCACGGTCGAGGCGGTCTTTAACTTGGCGGGCGGTGACTTTCGCGCCTTTGACGCGGCCTGCCAGCGGCGAGGTGTTGATACCGATGGTCATGGAGATCGCGGGATCGTCGATGTGGATCGCCGGTAGCGGGCGTGGATCGTTAGGGTCGGTGATGGTGTCACCGATCATGATGTTTTCGATGCCGGCTACAGCGACGATCTCGCCCGGGCCGGCTTCTTGAGCTGGGACGCGTTCGAGCCCGCGGGTCTCCAGCAGTTCGGTGATCTTGACCGAACGCTGTTCGCCCTGATGGATCCAGGCGACGTTTTGCCCCTTCTTCAGGGTTCCGCCGTGAATGCGCAAAAGTGCTAGACGTCCCAGGAACGGGGAGGCATCAAGGTTGGTTACGTGCGCCTGGAGCACGCCGTCGTCTTCATAGGACGGTGCCGGGACGTGCTTCATGATGGTCTCGAAGAGCGGCTCGAGGTCTTCGCTGTTGGGAAGTTCACCGTCTGCTGGCTGTTCGAGCGAGGCGCGGCCGGCCTTACCGGACGCGTACACGACCGGTAGCTCCAGGATCGCGTCAATATCGAGGTCAGGGACCTCCTCGGAAATATCGGAGGCCAAGCCGAGCAAGAGGTCCATCGTTTCAGCAACAACGCCGTCGATGCGGGCATCCGGGCGGTCTGTCTTGTTGACCACCAGGATCACCGGCTTACGTGCCTCAAGGGTCTTGCGCAACACAAAGCGAGTCTGCGGCAGCGGGCCTTCGGAGGAGTCCACGAGCAGGACCACGCCATCGACCATCGACAATCCGCGCTCTACTTCCCCACCGAAATCCGCGTGGCCGGGGGTGTCGATCACGTTGATCGTGACGTCCTGACCATCCGAGGCCGGGCCGTTATAGAACACCGTGGTGTTCTTAGCCAGGATGGTGATCCCCTTTTCACGTTCGAGTTCGCCAGAGTCCATCACGCGGTCTTCTTGTTCGCCGTGTGAAGCGAACGCTCCAGTGGTGCGGAGCATGGCATCAACCAGAGTGGTTTTGCCGTGATCAACGTGTGCAACGATCGCAACGTTGCGGAGGTCCTCGCGTGAGGCACGTGCCATAAGGGGTTCCTTGTCAGCTTGTTCGGTAGGCCGCCTTCCGGCAACCAGCGTCTATTGTCAACGTGCTTGCAAGTCTACTCTGGTGTTGCACATCAGGTGCGGGATACATGGCACGATTATTCTTATGATCACTTCTCCGATGACGTTGACCCGTAGCGTGTCTGGCTGGATTCTTGGCATTGTGGTGCTTGCTTTCGGCGCTTTTGCCGCGATCGATGCGTTTGCGCGCGGGTTTTTCTATACGGGTGTTGCGACGTCTTTCGGCACGATGGCGTTGGTCATGTTGATTGCGTGGACGTTGATTTTGCCGAGGCTTGTGGTGGAGCCGGAGGCGGTTGTGGTCCATAACGCGACGTGCGTGGTGAGGATCCCGTGGGGTCAGTTGCGGGAGGCTCAGGATGTGTATTTTGTTGAGCTCACGGATACCGATGGTGTGGTGACTCGCGTGTGGTCTGCCCCTGTCCAGGGCATGGGTCAGCGGCGGAAGGCTTTGCGCGCCAAGGCCTCTGATGCTGATTTGTTGCGGCACGGCGTTGATCCGAAGCAGATTAAGGATCGCGAGGCTAGGCTGCGTGACGGCAAGGGTATTTCGGCGCAGGTGATGCGTTATAAAGATGCGCAGCTGAAAGCCGTCGATGCAGGTGATCTTGTTGCCGATGCGGTCAACGCCGAAGTCACGAAAACCTGGCTTTCACTTCAGTGGATCATGCTCGGGGTGGTTGCGCTAGCCACCATCGTGATGTTGATCATCGCTTAAGCTGGCTTAGACCAATGGCGCGGCCCCGCGGAGGGGCCGCGCCATGGTTTAACCGCCTTTTATTTGGCTACTATGCTCCGGCGGGTACTCGTTTAGCCGAGCTTCAGGCGTGCACGGCGGCGTGCCGCCTGCACGTCGGGGTCTGGGACCGGCGCTGCCGCGAGTAGTTCGCGTGTGTATTCCTCGCGAGGGTAGTGCAACACGAGGTCGGCAGGACCTTGTTCAACCACCTTGCCTGCACGCATCACCACGACATCGTCAGCGAGGTGATCCACAACCGCGAGGTCGTGGGATACGAACAGGCACGCGAAGCCGTACTCCTTCTGTAGCTCGGTCAGCATCTCCAGGACCACGGCCTGAACCGATACGTCGAGCGCGGATGTCGGCTCGTCAGCGATCAGCAAGGCTGGGTCCAAAGCGAGAGCACGGGCAATACCGACACGCTGCTTCTGCCCGCCTGAGAGCTCGTGCGGGTACCGGTTGATGACGTCGGCCGGCAGCTTCACGGCATCCAGCAGCGTTTTGGCTCGCTCGATGCGTGACTTCTTGTCCCCTACCTTGTGCACAACCATCGGCTCGGTGATGCAGTCACCGATCGGGAACCGTGGGTCCAGCGAGGCGGCAGGGTCCTGGAAGATCACGCCCATCTTCCGGCGCATCTCCTTAGCTTCGCGTCCGCGTAGCTTGGTGAGGTCCTTGCCACCGATGTGTAGCTCGCCTTCCGCTATCGGCAGCAGGCCGAGCACAGCCTTAGCAAGCGTAGATTTACCGGAACCGGACTCCCCCACCAGGGCCGTGGTGCGGCCCTTTGCGACGTTGAAGTTAGCGCCTTCAACGGCGCGGAACTTACCGCGGCGAACTTTATACTCAACAGCGACGTCGTGGACCGAGACCACAACCTCATCGTTGGCACGTTCCTGTTCGATACGTGCGGTAAGTTCCGCGATCTCATCCCCCAGGTGGGAGCTGTCTATGTTGACGTCTTCGAGGCGCGGAACCGCTGCCAGCAGACGCTGAGTGTACGGGTGGCTCGGGTTCGTGAGAATCTCACGTGCCTCACCCTGTTCCACCAGCTCGCCCATGAACATCACCGCGACACGGTCTGCGAGGTCCGCAACAACACCCATGTTGTGGGTGATCAGCAGAATCGCAACATTGAGGGTGTCTTTGAGCTCACGCAGAAGGTCCAGGACTTCAGCCTGAACTGTCACGTCGAGTGCGGTGGTCGGCTCGTCCGCGATAATGACCTCAGGGTCACACGCCAGAGCCATAGCGATCACGATGCGCTGACGCTGACCACCAGAGAACTGGTGCGGGTACTGTTTGATGCGCTTAGCCGCATCCGGGATACCTACGCGGTCGAGGAGCTCGACAGCTTTCTCAGTGGCTGCTTGACCGTATGCGACGTTGTGAACTTCCATCGCCTCAGTCAGCTGTTTCTCGACCGTGAGCACCGGGTTCAGTGCGGTCATCGGCTCCTGGAAGACCATCGCTACTTTGGTTGCGCGCATGCGGCGCATCTTCTCGGAAGGCAACCCGATCACCTGGGTTCCCGCAACGTGCGCTTTACCCCGGATCTCTGCTGTGTCAGCGAGCAAGCCCATAGCCGAAAGGCTCGTTACGGATTTACCGGAACCGGATTCGCCCACCAGAGCCAAGACTTCGCCGCGGCGTACGTCGAGGGTGACGCCCTTGACTGCCTTGACGTGCGATTCGCTGGTGATGAAGTCGACCTTGAGGTTGTCAAACGACAACACAACTTCACCGTCACGGCTCTTTCGGGCACCACCAGGCGCAACTGCATGTGCCGTGCTGTCGGTCGTGGCCGCGCTGTCAGTTGCGGCCGTCGCGTCAGCGTTCAGTGGCGTTCCGGAGACGGCAGTGCTGTCCACGGGCTTGTTTGGGTCCGCGTGCTTGCTCACTTCTTGTCTCCTTCTGGGGTGTCTGGTTTGACGTCGTCCAGTGTAGGTGTCCCTTGGTCAGGCTCGTGCGCAATCGGCACTTCAGAGACCTCTTCGGCCGTGTCCTTCTCAGTCTTGGTGGTACCTGCGGTTGCGGTCTCAGTCTCCCATGCGCCACGGCGGTGTGCGCTGCCCGGGAAGATGAAGGACCACAACGAACGCTTGCGGCGCCCTGCACCCTGGCGTGGGTCGAACGCGTCACGCAGACCATCACCGATGAAGTTGATAGTCAAAGCGATCGTGAGGATCATCAGGCCCGGCCACCAGAACAGCCACGGACGGGTCGTGAACGAGTTCTGGTAGGTCGAGATTAACAGGCCCAGCGAGGACTGTGGTGGACGTACGCCGTAGCCGAGGTAGGACAGCGAGGTTTCCAACAGCACTGCCGCAGCGATAGCTAGGGTCGCGTTCACGAGGATCGTGCCGACAGTGTTCGGGATGAGGTGCTTCATCACGATGCGGTTGGTCGAGGCACCCATCGCACGCGCCGCGTCGATGAACTCGCGTTCACGCAGCGAGAGCACCTGGGAACGCACCAGACGCGAAAGACCAGCCCACGAAACACAGCCGAGCAGCAGACCGAGGAACCATGGCGAGTTCACCGCCGAGCCTGCGATGCGACCGACAATCGCTGCGATGAGCAGCAGAGGGACAACAAAGAAGATGTCCGCGATACGCATGATGAGGCCGTCGATGAATCCGCGGAAGTAGCCGGAGATCGCGCCGAGCAGGGTTCCCAGTGCGGTCGAGACAACGCCAACGAGAACCGCGATGATGAGCGAAACCTGAGTTCCGCGCATCACGAGTGCGAAGTAGTCAACGCCGAGGGCGTCCTGCCCGAACCAGTGGGTTGCCGATGGTGCCCCGCCGTCGATGATGTCGCCTTGTTCGACGTAGTCGAAGCGCCACCAGCCCGGGATCGTGATTCCGAATACGGAAATGCCGATCGAGGTGACGGAGACGATGATGATGAACGCGAGAACGACCGCGGAGATCATCGCTGGTTTATGGCGCAGGAAGCGCCGTAGAACCAGCTGCCCTTGGGATAGGGACTTGGTTTCTTTGCTCGCGAGGCGGGCATCTTCGATTGCGGAGATCGAGACGCGCTCATCCGTTGAGGCTTCGATGGTTTTATTGCTCTTGTTTTCTGGGGTGTTCTGAGTCATGTCCTATCCCCTTTCCGTGCGGGTCCGGTGGTGACGGTGTGCGTGGGCATCCGCTGGGCGGTGTGCTGTACGCGGGGGCGTCATACTCGGATCCTCGGGTCGATGAGGGCGTAGATCACGTCAGCCAGCAGGTTGAACAGGACGGCGATACCACCTGTGACAACTACGAAAGCCATGACGGGGTTGGGGTCAACGTTGTTCAGGCCTGTCTGGAAGAGCTCACCCATGCCCTTCCAACCGAAGACTTGTTCGGTGATGATCGCGCCACCGATCAGTGCCGCAAAGTCCATCACGACAATCGTCACGATCGGGATGAGCGCGTTTCGGAATGCGTGGCGCAGGATCACGGTGCGCTCTGGGAGGCCTTTAGCGCGTGCGGTGCGGATGTAGTCCTGCGAGTTGATTTCCATCATGGTTGCGCGGGTATAGCGCGAGTAGGAGGCGACGGAAACTACGGTCAGCAGGATGGTTGGTAGCAGGATCTGCGAACCACGGTCGAGGGTTTGGAGCCAGAAGCCGCCGTCGAAGTTCGGTGTTTGGGAACCGATCGTGGAGATCGGGCGTGGCTTGGCTTCCAGGAATTCTGGCCACGCGTTGAAGATGTGCCAGATCATGGTCAGCGCTACACCTACGCCGACGGTTGCCAGCGATGCGCTGATGGCTTGGACGCGCAGGCGCCCACCGAGGAAGAAGCCGAGCAGCCACGGGACGGCGATCGCGAGCAAGAAGCCGATGAACAGGATCAGCGCGGTTGGCTCAAGGAAGATGTTGTATCCGGCGTAGAAGACGACCATGACGAGCACTGCACAGATGAGTGCTGGCAACAGTACGTGGCGGTGGCCTTCCTTGTTCTTGATACCGACGGTCGAGGAGGTCGCGAAGACAGCAACCCCGATCACGATGAGCGCGATGACCCACGGTGGCAGGGACGGGTAGCGCCAGAAGTCTTGTGCAGTGAAGGCGACCATCGCAACACCGACGATCACCGCGGTTGCGAGGAAGCTGAACAGGCGGCGTTTCCAGGCGCCTCCCATGAAGAGCTGGATCACGAAACCGGCTAATAGCGCTGTGAGGACCACTTGCATGGTTGAAAAGCTTGGGTCCGCTATCCAGTTGTTGTAGTTGATAGCCGCGTATTCCTTGAGCAACACAGCAGCCCAGAACACTGGCAGGGAGAAGAACACGAAAGCAAGGAAGGTGACGATGTAGTCGAGGTCGGAGTACTGCCGCACAGCGGTCAGAACACCGATGCCGACGCCGATCACGATCGCGAGGATCACAGAGAGGGTTACCAATCGCAGGGTCGAATCAGCTGCTGCCGCGAGGCGGGCTCCAACGTCGTTGCCGTTGACATCAACGCCGAGGTCACACTGACCGATGAGGCAGGCCGATGTACCCTTGAGCCAGTCGAGGTATCGCAGACCCCATGGGGTGTCGAGTTGAAGGTTTCTGATGCGGGCTTCCATGGCCACGCGAACCTTAGGGTCGGATGCGAGTTCGCGCATCCCTGCTAGCGGGTCACCTGAGAATTGGATCAGCGCATAGACCACGAAGGTGGCTAGCAGCAAGATCAGGACTGAGATACCCAGACGCCGGAGGATAAATGTCAGCACGGTCGAAGACCTTTCGGTTTCGTGCGAAGTGGACGGTAAGCGTTTTTCGGTAAGCGGGCCCGGAGTCTTCCGACTCCGGGCCCGCTTACCCTTGGCTACACGTTACGCCATTCAAGTGCCGAGCGTGCGCTCAGCGTTCATCTTGAGTTATGGGTCGGGCACAACGCGTTGCGATGTAGTTATAGAAGCCAGTGACTTACTTAACGTACTGCCACTGGTCAGCGTTCCAGGTAATACCGGACTGGGTCACAGTGTGCGCGATGTTAGCGATCTTTGGATCAGCTGCACGCATGCCTGGATGCTGGAAGATCGGGATGCCGTAGAGGTTATCCCACAGAGCCTTCTCTGCTTCCTTGACTGCTTCAAGGTGTGCGTCGTCAGCCGTCGCCTTCTTCATCTTGTCGAATGCGGCGTCAACATCGGCGTTCTTGAACTTACCGTAGTTCTGTGCACCCTTCGAGTGGTAGATGTTCCAGCCGGAGGTCTTCTGGCCGGAGCCTGCCCATGCGAAGAGTGCTACCTCGTACTTACCGGTATCCAGGGTGCCGCCCGGATCGAAGAAGTCCTTGGAGGAGACGTCTTCGACCTTGAAGCCGGCCTTCTCGCAGGAGTTCTTGATCAGCTGGAACTGCTGGCTACGGCGTGGGTTTGGTGCGGAGTAACCGATACGTACGGTTGCGCCTTCCTTGCCCTTGTCCTTCAGGAGCTTCTTGGCGCCTTCGATGTCGACCTCGTCGTATTCGCCCTTGTATGCCTCAGAGACAACATTCTCGTAGTTCTCGTCATCGCTGAAGATCTCACGTGCGTTGAGCACGGTCGCGTCTGGGTTGATGGACTTGACCAGCTTGTCAACGATTTCCTGACGTGGAACACACATGGCGAACGCCTTGCGGACGTCAAGGTCCTCCATCACGTTGCCCTTGCGGAAGTTGAAGTCCAGGTGCTCCCAGGTGAGCTGGTTACCCGAGTAGAGCTTGGCCTCGTTGGAGCCTTCGAGGCCCTTGAGCTGGTCGGCGATGTCCGGGGTGATCTGAGGTGAGATGACCTGAAGGTCCTTGTTCTTCAAGCCCTGAACCATGGCGGAGTCATCGATAAAGCGGAAGGTGAGCTTCTCAACGCCTGGCTTCTCGCCCCAGTACTTAGGGTTGGCCTTGACGGTCACGGACTCGCCCTGCTGCCAGGAATCGAGGATGTATGGTCCACCGGAGACGTTATCTTCTTCCTTCGGCAACTTGCCTGCGCCGCGGTTCCAGCCCTTGTTCCAGAACTCTGCAGCCTTCTCGAGCTTCTTGCCGTCCTGGTCCTGGAGAGCTTTGATGTACTCTTCCTTGGACAAGCCGCCGTTCTTAGCGATGACGTGTGCTGGGAAGGACAACCAGGTCTGCAGCTCCCAGTCTGGGTTTGGTTCCTTGAAGGTCACAGTGAACTTCTTGCCCTTAGGGTCGCCCTGCGGGCCGTCTGGAACCTGGTCGACGAGGTCATTAGAGACGTTGTCGAACAGCGGTGGGGCGTTACCGTCACCATCCTTCTCTGCGTCTGGGGAGGACAAGGTGGTCTGGGTACCCCATGCGGAGATTGCGTCAGCTACGGTGATCGGCGTGCCGTCGGACCATACAGCATCCTCGTGGATGGTGTATTCGACCTTCATCGGGTCCTCGGAGATGAGCTTGTAGGAGCCCATGTCCTTGTTCTGGTAGACCTTGCCATCCGTGCCGTAGTACATGAAGCCTGGCATGTAGGTATCGGCAACAGCGGAGGTGTAAGTGGAGTAGGTATCTGGAGTCAGACCGTTGTAGCCACCGTATTCAATGGAACCTACCGTGATCTTGATTTCCTTGTTCTGGGTCTCTACGTCGCTGAGTTCAAAACGGCCCGAGCCTTCGAACTGCTTAGCATCGCCAACGGTCTGGCTATCGCCGCCCTTGTCGTCCTTCTTTTTATCCTGGCTACCGCCCGGGGAGCAAGCGGTCAGTGCCAGAGATGCAGCTGCGGTTGCCGCAACTGCCATGGAGATACGCTTCAGACGCATGTCCACTCCTGTCATTCTCAAATGGTGCATACAACTCGGCGGCGCCGGTTGCCGTGAGGATTCATGATCGTTGTTAGCTAGATCACGTGCTCAATACTATACAACCTGTTTTCAAAATGAATATCAAGGTAAATTTTCAGATTCTCCATGGTTACGCCCAGATGATGGTTGAACGCGCGAATTGTGGTAAGACCACATGGATTTTTATACGCCGCTGTGCCTTCTCATCGGCAGGAATCGCTTCTACTCAGCGGCTTCCTGTATGAGTCGTGACAGGATCTGTATAACCACGTCAGGGCGGTCCGCATGCACCCAGTGTCCGGCTCCTTTGACCATGACCTTGCGCATGCCCGGGAACAGTCCCCGCATCAGCGCAGTATCCTCATCCGTGATGTATCCGGAGTCGGAGCCACCAACCCACACAACGGGACCCTCAAACGGGAGGTCCTCAGATGTGAGTGGGAAGTCACCGATCCTACTCAGCCAGCTGCGCAGGCTCGCTACGTTGGGCTGCCAGGACCATCCATTGCCATCACGCTGAAGGTTCTGCAACAGGAAGGCCCGCACCCCCGGCTCCTCGACCTCTGATGCCAATACCGCATCGGCATCAGCGCGCCTCTCAATACGCGAAAGGTCTAGATCAAGCACGCTATCCAGCAAATGTTTGAAGGGTGCTTTGTTGGCTTCATAGTCCGCAGGGCGCGGCGATATATCGATGACCGCGAGCGCACGCACAAAAGGCGTGCCATCAGTGGCGGAGGCCCTGCCGCCCGATTCGCCGCCGTCTGCCGCGCAGCTACCGTGACGCAACGCGACCTTCATGGCGACCTTGCCGCCCATCGAGTGCCCCACAACCACGGCAGAGTCAACGCCGCGGGTTTTGAGGGTTGCGACCACCGAATCAGCCATCTGGTCGTAGGAAAAATCGTCAGTCCAATCGGCAACGCCGTGGTTCGGCAGATCAACCAGATACGAAGTCGCAACCTCAGATAGAGCTCTCGCAATCGAGATGAAGTTGCGACCGCGCCCCATCAGACCGTGCAGGAATACGACCGGGACGGGCCCCTCCCCCACAACCTGGACCGGGAGGTTAGCGTCAGGCAGGTTGGTATCGGTTAATTTCGCATCGGGTGCTTCAGACTCAGCCATAATGTCACCCTAGCTAACGCGGCTACTCTCCGGGCTCTGTTAGAGCCCGCGGCGCATCACCATGAGGCCTACGCCGCCGAGCATCCCCAAACCGACCACAGCTACTACAACACCTGCAGTCTGGGTTCCACGGTGAACCCATGGGATACCCACGGCTTCTTCCGCATCCCATGCTTCGGCCTGCCCCTTGGTGCGCGGGGTCACCCTACCGAGCGGTCCTTGTGGGCGGTTTTGCTGGCCCTGGTGTTCAACCCAGCCGAAGTCACTTGCAGCCGGAGGCTCGATGGGATTGCCATGTTCGTCCAGAACAGGCGCTGGGCGTTCGCCATCACCAGCGGAGCCGTCACGAGACTCAGGGCTGCTTCCATCCCAGCCCTGGCTTCCAGGGAAGAACGGTTCGAAAATGCTTGGCACATCGGAGCCTGCTGGATCGTTAGGCGATCCTGGAACGATGATGCCTTCTCCTGCACCCTGGTCAGTGCCGTGCTCGCCAGGCCGTTCACCCGGAAGAGGGGCCTCACCACTTGGCTGTGCATCCCCTGCACCGCCGCCGCTATCCGTAGAGTCCTCCGGCGTTTGATCTTCCTGAGACGGTGCAGGAGCTTCCGATGGCTGTGGAGCCTCCGGTTCTCCAGGAGAAACATCTGCCGGACCCGGGGCGGCCGATGGCGCCGGAGCGACTGGTGGCGCCAATGGGACAGCTGGCAGAGGGTCCAGTGGCCGGCCTGGCGCAGTTTCAGGCAAAGGCATAGGAGCCGGTTCGGCCGGGAACCCTGGTGCTAGCGGAATCTGAATCTGTGGTGCAGACGGAACACGGCCCAGGGGTGCGGACGGGCGGTTACCCAGAGGCGCAGACGGGCGGTGGCCCTGCTGCACGTTTGGACGGTTGCCCAGAGGCGCCGAAGGGCGGTGGCCTTGCGGCACTGAAGGGCGGGCACCCCACGGGCCGGAAGAATGCGGAGGATCAAACAGTCCTGGCCTGAACCATTCAGGTACGTCCAGCAGATCCGGCGAGAGCCGTGGCGGCCGCTTAAAACCACCTGGCGAGAAAGGCGGCGGCGGATCGATCGGCCGCATTTCCGTCTCATCCACTGGCTCGTTTGCGTCCGATTCTTCCGGGAACGGGTCAGTTGGTGCTGGGAATGGTTCTGGTTCAGCTGGACCTTCCTCGCCCGGTGCAGGCTCAGATGGAGCTTCCTCAGTTGGGTCTGCTTCGCTTGGAGCTGGCTCGGATGGAGCCGCTTCTTCGCTTGGCTCGTCCTCGGATGGCGCTGGCTCAGCGGACTCAGACGTAGCAGGCTCGGTAGGCTCCGGGGTAGGCGCAACCTCGTCTGGCGCTTCCTCGGATGGTTCTGCCTCGCCTGGTGCTTCCTCGGCCGTCTCAGGCTCGCTTGGAGCGAGTTCTTCGCCTGGCTCGTTCTCTCCCGGTGCTGCCTCACCTGGTTCAGGTACGCCAGATGGTTCAGCGACCGGGGTCGGTTCTTCCGCTGGCTGTTCAGGAGCAGGGAGCGTGAAATCTACCGTGTAGGAGCCATATGCGCCCCATGCAACGTTGGTCAACCCTGGGTTAGGGAGATCGTACTGCGGCAAGAGTGCTGGGCTAGACCACGTCAAATTGGTGTTCTCTGCCTGCCCAACAAAAACCATCGAGTACTTGAAGTTGACGTGCTTGCGGCGCTCTTTGACCTTGCAGATGGAGTTACCCAGCGCGCTCGTGAAGCAGCCGTCATGGGCGCTCTCTGCGATCTCACCGATAAGTTTGTCTTCGGACGGCTTCTTATTAAACGTTCCGTTGAATGCCAGAACGTATTGCCCCTGGTCGTCAGTCCAGGTCATCTTGGTTTCAGCGAGGCCAGATTTGCCCGTGATCTCTTCATACTGCTTGAGCAGACGCACCTGCTCAGCTAGCGCGGCCTCGCGCCCAACACCAGGGTTGCGCAACATGAAACGGTCCATGCCCTTAGCAACCCAGTCATTGACATACGCGCCAACCACCGTGACGCCGGCAGCAGGTGCCGCGTCCTGTTCAGAGACATCCCCTGAAGCCGGTTGAGTCACAACGCCCCTGAAGGTTCCTTGCACACGCTTATCAAACCTGCGCAACTGAACCCACCCGGTTGGCATGGAAGCCACCTGCTCAGACCAGTCTGCGTTATTAAACAACTGAGCAATGTAGGCGGAGTTTTCATCCAACCCGTCAAGTGGGATGGGGGTCAGCATCGGCTTGACCGCTGCCTTAGCTGCAGACTGATAAGCAGGAGCGATACCTGCCCTATCTGCACCCATTCCAGGAGCAGCATGTGCCGATTCGGAGCCGATAGCCGGAGCAAAAGCCATGCCGGCAGCCAAAGCAAAAGCTGCGGACCCAACGGTGAACCGCTTGATGCGGCCAGCCGCCTTCGCCTCGCGCTGTGATTTAGCTCCAGGCGTTTGCACGCGGAGTTCTTCCTGGCTCGAATGCGAGCAAGGTCCTAGGGGCAACAACGGATGACTTTCACGCATACCCTTACCTCCTCGCCTCAGTCATTGGTGCGCAGACTAGTGTCACACATAGATCCTCTGCCAGTCATGAACCCTCGCGGTTTCGAGCACCACGAACCACACAGAGCTCACACAGAGTTTCGCTTGGTAGTCAGGTTCTTCAGGCGCGCTTCGTTCATTTCTCTACAAGATTGCGTAGCGGCGCCTGAACTCGAACTGTGAAGTAACACCAGGTCTGCTTCTATTGTACCGCGTCTATGGGGTCAAAAATAATTCGTCACCACACTGAGTTATTCGCATATCCGCATAATTAGCCACCATTACCCCACAGATCGAATGTAAATGAGACATCATCCCGTAGGGGCGTATGTTTACTATGCATTTACGTACATATACGGCCATACAGTAGTTCTATAGCGGAATCTGTGGGGGCATATATTTTCTCTGCTAAGAGTAGGCTTAAAACATGAGCGAGAACAGTATGGAATACAACCGCCTTGGACGCGCAGGCCTCAAAGTTTCCGAGCTTTCCTTCGGATCCTGGGTCACTTTCGGAGACACCATCGACACCGGGCTTGCTAAGGAATGCATGCAGGCAGCCGCCGATGCCGGCGTGAACTTCTTCGATAACGCTGAAGTGTATGCGGGCGGAAAATCCGAAGAGATCATGGGGCAGGCCATCGAAGAGCTTGGCTGGAGGCGCTCCGAGTACATCATCTCCACCAAACTGTTCTGGGGAATCTCAGACGGCAAGGTCAATCTGACCAACACCCTGAACCGCAAGTACCTCATGCAGGGTATCGACGGCTCACTTGAACGCCTAGGCCTGGATTTCGTGGACCTCATCTATTGCCACCGCCCCGACCCGGAAACCACGATTGAGGAAACCGTGTGGGCGATGAGCGACATCGTCGCTAGCGGCAAGGCACTGTATTGGGGCACATCGGAATGGTCAGCCGATGAGATTCGCGCGGCCTACGAGATCGCTGAACGCCACCATCTGCATAAGCCCTACATGGAGCAGCCGCAGTACAACCTCTTGGAACGCACCAAGGTCGAGAAAGAATACGCGCGCCTATATAAGGACATTGGCCTGGGCCTGACCACGTGGTCACCGTTGGCTGGCGGCATCCTAACCGGTAAATACCTAAACGACATCCCGGAAGGCTCCCGCGCCGCTGGCCGGTACGGGAAGATCCTCGAATCCGCTATCGCAGATGAGACACAGAAGGATCGGGTCCGCAAGCTCGTTGAAATGGCCGCGCAGCTCGATGTGACTCCCGCTCAGCTCTCGCTGGCATGGCTTTTGAAGAACCCGAACGTCTCCACCGTCATCACCGGCGCAACCTCGCTTGCTCAGCTCAACGAAAACCTCGGAGCGCTCGATGCGAAAGCCGCCCTCACCGAGGAAGCTAAAGCGGAATTGGACCAGATTTTCGCCTAGCCGCGTTGTCCGGTAACTCGCAAACCCTGCCCAACTCCTGTAGGGTGAATCACATTTTCATAAGAAAATGATGTCAACACATGCTTTCAACGCATGTCTGAGGATTTGAGATGAGTACCGAAACTCACGGTGGTTCTGCCACCGCGGCGAGTGCAAATGCCCCGCAAGAAGGCGAACTTAAAAAGACGCAGAAACCTGCATGGGTTTTCGCGGTAGCTGTTGGTTCCGCAGTTGGTTGGGGCGCGTTCGTGCTCCCCGTCGATTGGCTCCATCAAGGTGGTGTGGTCGGCGCGGCACTCGGTATGGCTATCGGCGGTAGCCTTATCGCGCTCATTGCGTTGAGCTACGGCATCGTTATCAAGGCCCTGCCTGTCACAGGTGGCGAGGTCGCTTATGCCCTGGTTGCTTTCGGGCGGCGTCACGCATTCGTTGTCGGCTGGTTCCTGACCCTCGGTTACCTCTGTATCGTCGCGCTGAATGCGTCTGCGATGGCCCTGGTGGCCAGGCGTCTAGCGCCCGGGATCATGGAGCAAGTCCACTTGTGGACTATCGCAGGGTTCGATGTCTACCTCCCCGAAGTCATCTTCGCGTCCGCGTGCCTCATCCTGTTTGGCTGGCTCAACATTCGTGGTGCGGCTTTCGGTGGCCGTGTTCAGTTCGTCGCGGTTGTCGTGATGCTGATTGCTGTTGTGCTCATCGTGATCGGTGTAGTCGCTATGGCTGGCCGCAACGAGCTGAGCTTTGGCCCGGCTTTCCCAACCGATGTTCCTCCGATGGCCGCGATCATCACGCTCGTTGCGATCGCCCCGTGGGCGTTCATCGGTTTCGATAACGTCCCGCAGGTTGCAGGTGAGTTCAACTTCTCCCCACGTAAGGCCTTGGGGCTGATCATGTTCGCGATCTTCGCGGCTGTTGCGATCTACGTCCTCATGATCATGGCGGTATCGCTCTCTGCCGGTCCAGGCATCGAAAATATCGGTGACGACACGTGGGCACCTGCCGATGTGATCGCCGGCGTCCTCGGCCAGTTCGGCGTGGTCCTGCTGGTCATCGGTGTCTCTATGGGTATCTTCACCGGCCTCAACGGCTTCACGATGTCCGCATCCCGTGTAGTGCTTGCCCTCGGCCGCGCACGCATGCTGCCGGAAGCCACAGCAAAGATCAGCCCACGCTTCCACACCCCGCACGTTGCGCTCATCGTGGTGGTTGCGCTGTGCCTGATCACCCCATGGTTCGGGCGTGCCGCGCTCAGCTGGGTTGTGGACATGAGCTCGGTGGGTGTCACCATCGCGTACTTCTATACGTGCTTGTGCGCGTTCAAGGTCATGCACCGCGACCGTTCCCTCATGCGTGCTGCTGGGGAACGCGTACCGTTTTTGATTACGCTTTCCGGCCCGGTCGCGCTACTGGGTGCCGCGATTTCTGTGCTGTTCCTCTTGTTGCTGTTCTTGCCGTTCTCCCCTGGCGCGCTCAGCACGCCATCGCTCATTGCGCTGATCGTGTGGCTTGTTCTGGGTGTCGGGTTCTTCCTGGTCCGCCGGCCACGCTTCGAAGCCCTCACGGAAGAAGAAACACGCGAGGTCATGCTGGGTGAACACCAGGACGTCTACCTGGACCAGGACCACATTGACGAAGAGGTAGAGCGCATCACCGGCGCAATCCCGATTGTGCCGATGCCTGGAGCCGACACCTCCAACATGGCACCACACACCGCCGCGGCCGCAGAAACGCTCGCGGAACAAGAACCGGATGACCCAGACCCTGCCAAGCCGATGAAGTAGCCTATGCATTAGCCTGCCACACACTACAGCGTGGCAGGCTAATGCATGTGTCAACCTGCGGGACTATGGCGCGGGTTTAGAGACGAGCGCTTTCAGTTGTTCGGCTTGATCCCGTGTTGCTTTCTCCCCCGCCTCAGCGGCACGTTGGAACTTATTGAACGCTGTGAAACCCACATCGTCCATTTGCGGGTCAATCAGCACATCTGGAGGGAACAAAGACAACCGCACTTTGATCAGTTGTGCCTGCATGATCTCGATGCCGCGCACCGCCTCCTTGAACGTGCCTTTGATGAACCTGCCGGTGGGCACAGGCTGAGAATCCTTAGTCATATCGACCGCTTCCAGCGCGGTCGCATTCACCGCAACTACATTCTTGGCGCCGAAGAAATGCGCCGCATCCACCGGAAGCTGGTTCAGCATCCCGCCATCCATCAGCAGGTCATTACCGACCCGGACTGGCTCCAAGACCCCAGGGAACGCGGCCGAAGCGTGCACTGCAGCAAGCAGGTCCCCCGAATGCAGGTAACGGGTGGTTCCGCTAGCGACATCCGTGGCGACAACAACCAGCGGAGTCTCGAGCTCCTCGAAAGTTTCGGGCAAATACTGGCCTAAGAAAGACCGCAGACGCTTAGTTGAGAGCACGCGGCCGCTGAGACCCCAGTTCAACACCTTCCACCAGTCCACGCTCTCACTGATCTCGCGGATCTTCGCCGCATCATGACCAGCGGCGATCAACGCGCCGATGATCCCGCCCATGCTCGTCCCAGCGATCACCTCCGGGCGCACTTCGAGCTGCTCCAGCTCATGCCACACCCCCACATGGCACAAACCTCGGGCACCACCGCCACCCAACGCTAAACCAAGCACACAAACCTCCAACAATCCTCGCTGTACACGAGACACGGTGCCGCACCGACAGCGACACATCTTCTTCTACAATTCCGCATCAACACCAAAATCGCCAGCACCAATGAGAAATGCGACACCGCCCCGCTGTGAACATGCGAAACTACACATATGCTCACCGCCACCATCTGGGGAATCATCGCCGCATCCTCACTCACGATCGGCGCGATCCTAGGGCTCATCACCCCCTGGCCGCCGCGACTCATCGGCGTAGACAAGGCACCGGCAACGCAGGAATGGTGCTCGTCATGGGGGCCATCCTCGACGGCATTCCGGAACAAACCGTACTCGGTGTAGGAATGGGGGCCGGCAACGACGTCAGCATCGCATTGTTGATCGCGATCTGCCTAGCCAACATCCCCGAATCCGTCGGTTCAGCCTCCGACATGAAATCAGCCGGCGTCCCCACCCGACGAATCATGGGCAACTGCGTTGCGACCTAACTAAACTGGCACCCGGGCTAGGTTCATGCCTTCCCGGCAAGGGTCCTCACGCATCGGGGTGGGTCCGACGCACCCCCATCAACGCAACAAGCAACACGCACGAGGCTATGACCATCGTGAGCGCCATCGGCAGTGCCGTAGCGCCATCACCGATGCCGGTCAACGGGGCGACCACCGCCGCCAGACCGAACTGAGCCGCACCCAACATCGCAGACCCCGCACCCGTGCGACCCGCCGAGGCCTCAAGCGAGAGCGCCACCAGATTCGGTAGCAAGAAACCGTTGCAGCACACCACTACCGCGAAACCCGCCATGAGCGGCCACGCCGCCGCCCCGAGCAGCGTTACCGAAATGACGATCCACGCGACACCAGCCGCCTGTGTGCACCCCACGATCGTGACCCAGCGGCGCGCCGGAATCCGGTCAATAATCCGCGGGTTCACGGCACTCGCCAACACCAGCGTGAGCGAGTTGAATGTGAACATGAGCGCATATTCACGCTCGGTAAACCCGTTCATGCGGATCATGATGAACGAGCTAGCGGAAATATAGGCGAACATCACGGCGAAACCCGCAACGAACATGAGGGTCGGGAACACATAGGAACCACGGGTCAGCAACTCCCCCATGTTCGCAAACGCCTTCGCGATCCCTCCGGTATGCCGGTCCTCGCTACGTAGCGTTTCCGGGACAGCCCACCACACGCCTAGCGCAGCGAGCGCGAAAACACACGCCAACATCACGAACACTGCACGCCAGGACAACCACGGGATCAACACCCCACCCACCGCAGGCGCGATCACCGGCGCGATCGACTGAATCGCCATGATCGTGGACAACGCCTTCGCGATCCCCTTACCGCGACCCACATCAGCGATGATCGCTTTCGAAAGCACCACCCCAGCAGCACCGCATACCCCTTGGAAGCATCGCGCAATAATCAACACAACAATGCTTGGAGCCAGTGCCGAAACCAGAGAAGCAATCCCTGAGCCAACTAGGCCGAGCAAGAGCAACGTGCGCCGGCCGCGCTGATCAGACAACGGCCCAATCACAAGCTGGCCCAGACCCATCGTGATCAGAAAGCCCGTCAGCGACAGCTGCGTCACTGACGCGCTCGCACCGAACTCGCGTGCAATCTGATCCAGACCGGGAACGTACGCATCGATCGCAAACGGCGCGAGCCCGCCGCACAACGCCAACACCGCAATCATGCGGCGCGGCAACGGGCGCGGGCGGCTCACAGAAGGTTCCTGACTCATCGGTGTCCATGCTACGACGCGGCGCAGCAGCGTAACGGCGCTGCATTGTTACGGCGCAACAGTATTGCGGCGCAGCGCCGGCGTGCTAAGCGACAGGTAGTCGCAACGTGACTTTAGAGCCCTGGCCGTGCCAAGACTCCAACGATGTGGATCCTCCGTGGCGTTCGATGATCGCCCGGACCATTGGCAGGCCTAAGCCGCTCCCCTCGGTTCCGCGCACCTCACGTGAGCGGCCAAGTTCCTCCCACACGGTCTCCAGCTCGTCCGCAGCGATACCGCGGCCCGTATCCGCGCAGTCGATATACACCGAACCGTCCGCTTCACGGCCGTGCATTTCGATGCGGGCGCCAGGGTCCGAATACTTCACGGCGTTACTGAGCACATTAGAAATGGCGAGGAACAGCAAGTCTGAGTCCCCTTGAATACGCGGCAACGGCCTCGGGGCGCGCGGGAGTGCGACCTCGATGTGGCGTTCGCGAGCACCCGGGATCTCCAACACGGTCTGGACAGCTTCTTCCACCAGCTCCGTCAAGTCCACGCTGCTCAGCTCAAGCTCGGCGTGCTCGACCTCGCTGATCTTACGCAGATCACTCAACAAGCTAGAGAGCCGCTGAGCCTGCGCACCAATGTTGTCCAGCTGCCGTTGCGAGGGCTCGTCCGCGAGAGCCGCACGGATCCCCTGAATAGGGTTCTTTAGTTCGTGATCCAGCCGAGCCATGAGTCGTTGCCTACGCTGCGTCTGCTCCTCGCGTTCGCGGCGAACCGCGCGCACCTCGCTGCAGCGCAACCAGGTCACGGCAAGCCAGCCGATCAGGAAAACAACGGTCACGGTGACACCCAGAATCAACGGGACCCACGCCAACGTGGTCGCGACCGTCAAGACTTTCTTGCTGTCCACCGACGCCCAGATCAGGCTCGCCACCAGGCCCACCAGCACCGGCGCGAACACTACAACCAGCGTCCAGTTCAGTTTCCCGCGGCGACGCTGCGCGGGCTGAGAATCCGGTGAGGACGGTCTGGAACGTTGACGCTGTACAGCTTTGGGCGCAGACGGGGACTCAGGCGCAGGTGGGTACGCTGGCTGGTTCATGCGCGCTCCACCTCAGCCACAAAACGGTACCCTTCACCGGAGACCGTTTCGATCATCGACTGCCCCGGAGCTACATCACCGAGGACCTTGCGGATCTCAGCCACGCGATGGTCCACGGCCCGCGTGGTCACGATCGCTTCGAAACCCCACACCGTTTCGAGTAGGCGTTGACGCGAGAACACCTCATCCGGGTGGCTCATCAAAAACTCGAGCAACGCGAACGCGCGCGGGGTCAGGGACTTCTCGCGGCCATCAACGAAGATGCGGCGTGCCGGTCGATCCAGCTTCAACGGGCCGGCAACCAGAGATTCAGCTGCACTGAGTGGGGCGTTGCCTTGCCCGCTGCGGCGTAGCACGGCACGGATCCGAGCCATCAGCTCGACCGGGTCGAACGGCTTGGTCAGGTAGTCGTCGGCGCCGTCATCAAGGGCTGCTGCGCGTTCGAAGGATTCGCCGACCTCGGTCAGCAGAATCACTGGCAACCATTCGTCATCGGCCCTGATGCGCCGCAAAACTTCACGGCCATCAACCCGCGGCATCAGAACATCGAGGATGACCAGGCTCGGGCGGCGGTGCTCAATCTTACGGAGCGCGTCAGCCCCGTCCACAGCGACATCCACGTCCAAGCCGTTCCGGCTTAAAACGGGAGCCAAGTGTTCCCTGATGGTGGCATCATCATCAACTAACAAGATCTGTGGACGAGGCGACACGCCGCCCATAAAGTTCCTACCCTTCACAACAGCCAAGCGGGCCCACCACGCGGTACACACCACGCGATGAACCCAGCCTAGCCGCTAATAGCGGATCTCGACCCGCCGGTTCTTCTCACGGCCCTCGAAGTTTGGCTTCGACTTGGTGCCGTTATTTGCAACCGGTTTGGTGTCCGCGAAGCCTTTCGCCTCAACCTTGAGGTCCTTGCGTGCGGCCTTGATCGCATCGGCAACAGACTTGGCGCGTAGCTCAGAGAGCTTCTTGTTCCCGACCTTAGACGGCACGTTATCCGTGTGGCCGCCCACCGCGATCTTCGCATTCTTCGGCACGTCCTCGACAAGCTCACCGATGCGTTTCTTCGCGTTATCTGAAAGCTTGTGGGCGTCGATCTTGAAGAGGATGTCAGAAGACAAGCTGACAATGTCCTTGCCGTCTTCCTTCCGCTCAGTTTCAAGCTTCTTGATGCCCATATCCATCTTCTCGATCTTGGGATCGATGGGCTTGATCGATTTCGCTATTTCTTTATCGCTGAGCTTTTCGTGTTTATTGTCATCGGCGAGCGCCGGCTGTGCTCCCGCCACCAGGGCGAGTGTCACCAGCGAAGCCGCTACACCTGTTAAGCGTTTCAATCGATTTCAACCCCCTGAGCCATCTCCGTGTTGTTCCACATGTTGAAGTCCATGGTGTGCACGTCCTCAGGCGGCGCCGCGAACACGGATGTTGAATACGTGCGCTTGCCCGGGGTCAGATGCACACCCTGGTTGGTTACCGCGCCGGAGTTCAACCGCTCATGCTTGTTGAGATTCGTTTGATCGATCGCGTACTCAAACACATTATGCTGATTCCCCGCGACCTTCCACAGGTTGAGGTTGTTGGTGTCTTCCGCGGTGGTGTGGAGCGTGTAGCCGTAGACGACCTTGACGAACTTACCTTCGCGCTTTGCCTCAAGCATGTCGATGGTCAGCTTGGCGTCCTTATCCCCTTCCACGGTCACACCCGTGGTGACCGAGAGGATCGGTTCTCGATTGTCTTGCTGCCCATCCGGGTTACCCTCGCCGGAGTCGTTGCCCTGTTCGGCGCCGTTGTCTGATGCGTTCGTGTTGTTCGAGGTGGAGTCACCAGAGGTGGTGTGGGCTTGCTCCTCCGAGTTCGTGTTCTCGCCTTCAGCGCTCTGCTGCGCGGAGGCCTGGTTCGCGTTGTTGGCTTGGCTTTCCTCGCTGACTCCAACCGAGCAACCGGCCAAACCAATGGAGGACGCGAGCGCCAAACCCAGGATCATCTTGCTAGCAGTTGACTTGTTCATGGCAAACCTTTCGCCTCTAAAGAACCTGCACGGAAAGCTGTGTGCCTCCGTCTCGTTTACAACTTTACGAATAATCAGGAGACGTCTTTTCGCAGCTTTGTCTCAAGTGGTCCGTTCTTCGTATCGATATTGCGACAACCCGGAAACCCGTCAGTACCGGATCTCAACGCGGCGGTTCAGTACCGGATCTCTACCCTGCGGTTCTTAGCGCGGCCTTCTAGGTTCGGTTTAGCGTTCGAACCGTTATCCGCTACCGGCTTCGTATCTGCGAAGCCCTTCGCATCTACCTTGAGGTCCTTGCGGGCGGCCTTGACCGCATCGGCCACAGACTTTGCACGCAACTCGGAAAGTTTCTTGTTCCCGACCTTCGACTTCACGTTGTCCGTGTGGCCACCCACCGAAATCTTCGCGTTCTTCGGGATGTCCTTGACCAAGTCCCCGATCTTCTTCTTCGCGTTATCCGAAAGCTCATGCTTATCGATGTCGAAAAGAACGTCAGAAGACAACGCCACAACATCCGCGTTGCCGTCTTTCTTCTTGGTTTCTACCGAGCTGATGTTGATATCAAGCGGCGTGATGTTGATATCGAGAGGCGAGATCTCGCCGTCATTCGCCCACGCCGGCTGGACCGTCAACGCAAGCATCGACGCCACAGCCGCTGCTGCAATTACCTTCCTGCGTTTCAATCGATCTTCACATCCTTCGCCATCTCAGCGCCCTCCCACAGCTGGAAGTCCATCTCGTGAACATCCTCAGGAGGGGCCGGGAACACGAACTTACCCGTGACCCGCTTATTCGGCATCAGCTTGATCTTCCCGGCGTTATCCGAAGCGTCCCGGACCAGCGAATGGCGGTTCAAGTTCTTCTGGTCAACCAGGTAAGGCCAGAACTGCGAGTTGTCATTCACATCGAATACCGAAGACGTGAGGTCAGTTGTGTCCGTGTTCGCGGTGAAGCCATACATCGCCTCGATCAGTTCGCCTCGCCGTTCAACCGAGAGCAACTCAACAGTCAGGGCCGCATCCTTATCGTCACCGATTTGTGTGCGAACCGTAGTGCTTGCCAACGAATCCAACGAATCAGCCGTGACGCCGTCGCCCGATGAAGCACCCTCAGCGTTGCTGTCCTGATCCTCGCCCGAGGCGGTGGCGCTCGCCTCAGCGCTTTCAGCAGGCTCGCTCTCCTGAGTCATCGAGCCACCGTCCTGCGGCTGCGCCCCCTGCCGCTGAGTCGAAGCCTGCTCAGCGTTCTGGGTGTTGTCCTGGCCCTCATCGCTGACTCCAACCGAGCAACCAGCCAAACCAATGGAGGAGGCGAGCGCCAAACCCAGGATCATCTTGCTAGCAGTTGACTTGTTCATGGCAAACCTTTCGCCTCTATAAAACCTGCACGGGAAGTTGTGTGCATCCCTGTCATTAGCAACATTACGGATAAAAGCGCTCAAACTATCGCAACGTTGTCTCTAACCGCAGGATTTTTGTACCGGATCCGCGACAGCCGCAAAACCTTCGTACGCGTTGACGGCAGCTTCGCTTGCCTCAGAGGTCAGGTTCCCCGCTAGCGGTTCAGCGTCCTCGCCTAGCTCTTGCGGGCCGGGCGGGCAAGCTTGCGTAACGGAACAGATGGATCAGCCAGCGCATCGGGCGGGACAACAAGCCCTTGATCGATGATCCGGCGCGCGGCACGCACCGTGAGCCCGCCATCGACCGCTGCACACCCAGCCATGGTCCCGTCCGGGTTGAGGAGGAACGTCGCCTGCGGAGAACCGTCCTCGTTGAAACGGTGAACAAACTGGGTTCCGTTCTCACTACCGGCGACCAGCGAACCGACGCCTTCGACGTGAACCCCGTGGCGGTCGGACCAGAACCATGCTGCTGCGTGCACGGATTCGGCCGGGCTAGGCTCTTGCCCCAGAATCGCGGCGGCGGCCCTCGCGCCGCTGTTCATCGCGTTCTCCCAATGCTCCGCGCGCGGCAGCAGTTCGCCCTCCGCGGTGCGGATGCGCGCGGCATCCCCCACCGCGAAGATCGCGGGGTTCGAGGTGCGTTGGCACTCATCGACGAGCACGCCGTCGTTGACTTCCAAGCCGAGGCGTTCGGCGAGCGCGGTATTCGGGGTGATCCCGATACCCACCAGAACCTGATCCGCCCTCACCTGCGTGCCATCTGTGAGGGTCACAACGCGTTCGGTGCCATCCAGGTCGATGCGCGCGGGTGCATCGTGGATGACGTCGATCCCATGCCCAGCGTGCATCGCGTGCAGATGCTCGGCCAGCACCGGCCCAACAGCGGGAACCAGCGGCGGCAGCGCGGGCTCCACGAGCGTCACATCAGCGCCGAGTTCCAGCAACGTCGATGCCGCTTCCGCACCGATCAACCCCGCACCCACAATGACCACACGGGTACCTGGGCTGATGCTTTCACGCAAGAGGTCAGCATCCGTGCGGGTACGCAACTGAAGGACCTCTTCCAACTCACCGCCAGGGACCGGGAGCTTGCGGGCGCTACCACCGGTTGCTAGCACGATGCGGTCAGCCACTACCGCTTCGCCGTTGCTCAGCCGCACAGCTGACGCTGCGCCGGCGGCCTTGACCGTGTCGTTGGCTTTGACCGCGCCGTCAGTCTTGATCGTGCCGTCTGTCTTAGTCGCGCCGTCGGTCTCGGCCGCTGCGCCGAGCGGGACGGCTGTGGCCTCGATGAGCTTCACGCGGTTCTCGTCGAACCACTCTTGTGGCTCGAACTGGATCTGTTCCAGCGTCTGTGTGCCCAGCAGGTAGCCCTTCGACAGCGGCGGCCTATCATGCGGCAAGCCTTGCGGCTCCACCATCGTGATCTCACCTTCAAAACCACGCGAGCGTAGCTGGCGCGCTACAGTGAAACCGGCGACGCCACCGCCGATGATCGCAACAGAATTCACTGGCATCAGTCAGCGTCAATGGCAGGCACACCCGGGTACAGGACCACGGTGTCGCCTTCAACCTCGACCTTGTGCGTCCGGGCATCCACAGTGGCCGGCAAGCACAACGCCTTACCGTTCTTGAGGCAGAACCTGGCCGCATGCGCCGGGCACTCGACCTCGGTTCCCTCGATCCAGCCGTCTGCGAGGCTCGCTACCTCATGAGTGCACTCATCATTGAGCGCATAGAACGAGCCATCTTCGGCATGGAACACCGCGATGTCCTCGCCGGTTACATTCTCATCCCCCGGAACTAAGAAAGCTTCCGCCTCCGGGATCTCGCTGACAGGGATTTTGACGGTATCGCTCATGAGTGCCTCTCCTCTGTACTCGATGGACTCAAGCTTGGTGCGGTTCTCTATTCAGTGCGTTGCTCCACGAGATTGCGGCGCTCAAGACGCAACGTGACATCCGCAGCTTTCGCAAGCTGTTTGGAGTGAGTCACCACGATCACGCATTTATTTTGCTGATGCGCGGCATCACGCAAAATCTCGATCACACCTTCCGCGGTTTCTTCATCCAGGTTACCCGTCGGCTCATCAGCGAGGATCACCGGCGCCGAGGAAACCAGCGCTCGTCCGATCGCGACGCGCTGTTGCTGCCCACCGGACAAAGCCAACACGTTCCGTTGAGCTGCGGCCGCATCGACCCCAAGGCGGGTCAGGTCCTCGACCGTGGCTTTCGAGTTGACCAACCGCAGGTTCTCGAGAGGGGTGAGGTAGTCGATCAAGTTGTAGTTCTGGAACACCAACGCGATCTGGTCGCGCCGGTGGCGCGTGTAGCCTGTGGTGGCTATGTCTTTACCGTTGAAACGCACAACACCATCAGTGGGTGCGTCCAGGCCTGCGAGCAGGCTCAGCATCGTGGTTTTTCCGGCGCCGGACGAGCCTACGATCGCATAGAACGTGCCGACTTCGAACTCGTAGCTCACGTTTTTCAGGACCCGCTGGGCTGTGCTGCCGTACGTGTATCCGACGTGGTCTAGCTGCATGATGGACATGATTTTTCCTAACTACGTTTTGAAAGAATGCGTTTGGGGCGTTGGATGATGAGAGGCAGAACGCCTACCGAAACGCCGATCAGCACGATGACGAAACCCCACGCAAGCGCGGCAACCGTGCCGCTTGCGCTGGCCGTGAGGTGGATTGATGCCAGAGCGTCTTCCCCTGCCTGGGCGATGATTGCCCGCCCGAGATAGCCGGATAGGACCGTCCCGGCTACGGTTGAGATGGTTGCGGCGACGGCGGCGAAAATACTTGCCTCTATCCCGAACTGTGAGAGCACATTGCTCTTCGATTTCCCGAGCGAAAGCAAGATGCCTACCTCGTGGATGCGGCCCCGTGCCCAGAACGTACTCACGAGCGTGAGCACGCACGCACCCGCGATGCTCAAGCCCAGCAGCAGGACCGCCAATAGCTTGTCCACGCCCGCGATCGCCTGGAGAACCGGGGTGAACTGTGCGGAATTGTCCTCCAACGTAAGCTCTGGCGCGGCATGCTGAGCCGCTTTGAGAGCTTGCGGGAGTTCCTGGGCGTTATGGGTGAAGTACCGGCCGGTGGTCAGCGGTGCTCCGAGCTTCCGGGCTGAGGCGAGGTCCAGGAAAACCTGGTTCTCTGAAGCACCCGCCGGCATCCCGCTTGGGTTTTCTGTTTTCCCGTCAAAGATTCCCGCAACCTTCACCGTGATTTTCGTTGTGTCTTGAGCGAGGGCGAGAGTGGATCCCGGCTTGAGGTTGTTGAGCTGGGCGAACTCCCGGTGGATTAGCGCCTGCGATGCGCCTTCCCCCACGTGGGACCCCTCAACCAGCTGATACAGCTTGCCCTGAAACCCCGGGTTCAACTCCGAATCACTGACTCCGGTTGCGGTCACTGCGCCAGCGAATTCAGGATCCAACTGGACCCCACGCCCACCAGCGACCGGCTTAGCACCCTCAAGTTGCGGCATCGTCACCGCTTCCACACTGTGCTTAGCGATCTGCGGCAAGCCAGCCAAACGCTTGAGCACCGACTCATCAATACCGGCCTGATCGGCAGGCAGCTCGGTAGGCGTCTGGGCAGTACCGTTGCCAGTATTAGGGGCATTACCAGCATCAGGGTTAGTGCCGGGTACAGCGGCGGCGGTTGCGGTGAAGCCAGCGCCAACGTTGGTGCCGATCGCGTTCTTGACTTCCGCCATCGAGGACCGAACGCCGGACTGGGCGACGAGCGCGGTGAACACGACCGCCATGATGAGTGTCATGAGGATGCTGCGCCGCGGTTTGCGGATCACGCTACGGACCGCTCGGGGCCAAGGGCTGCTCATTTGGTGTCCACGAGGATCGCGCGCGGGCTCCTACGCAGCATCGGTAGCGAGGTAATAGCAACAACCACCGCAACCACAGCCACGCAGATGATCACCGCTTGGACCACTGAAGCCGTCGAGAGCCCCACCGCGAGACTATCCAGTGTTTGAACGGATGCGGATGATTCCATGTCCGCACCGAACTGACCGGCTTGCGCCATCTCTTGTTCAGCGGACTTATTCACGCTGGCGAGCGTCGTGTCCCCCATCCATTGAGCGAAACCGCTCGCCGCGAAATACGCGGCGATGAACGCCGGAATAGCGATCAGGATGAGCTCAGCGAAATACTGAGCGGTGATGTTGGCCTTATTGACGCCGATGGCGAGCAAGGTCCCGGTTTCTTTCTTGCGTTCGTTAAGCCACAAGAACAACACGAGCGCTACAACGGCGGCGGCGAAGATCGTCGCACCCACCGTCGTGTTATTCATGATGCTCGTGACACCATCCACTGCCCCAGTGATACCAGCAAGATATTGGGTGGAACGTGAAAGCTGGTAGTTATTCCAGTCGATCCCCTGAGCTGCAGCGGCCTTGACGACGTCTTCGAAATTGGCGTCCTTGGCCACAAAGAAGTTCGCGTCCTGATAAATCTCAGTCTGAGGTGTGAACTGATACAGCGTCCGCGTCGTATCCAAGTCAGTGAAAACCGTGTTGGCGTACAGTTCGCTACGCACCGCGACTGGACGGGTGTTCTTGCCGGATACGATGCCGACAACCTCAGTCTTCACTTCCTTGGTGGACTGTTGCTGGTTATCGACGTCGTATTTATTGCCCTTCAACGTGAGCGTGCTACCAAGTTTGAGGTTGTTCGCTTTCGCAAGGTCCTCATGAATCACGGACTTGTGTTTGTCTTCAGACCTCAAGTGCCGGCCCTCGACGAGCTTCAACGAACCACTACGGAACGCGTTAGCGATCTCAGATTCGTTGACGCCCCACACGTTCACGGCATTACCGAACTGGGCTTCGCGCTGCTGGTCATAGTCAGCGTGGTCAGGCTTGAGAACCTTCGCACCCACAAGATCAGCAGTGACGTTCTGGCGGGCGACATGGGAGACCACACCATCCAAGCTCGCAAGCTTTTCAATATCGGCAGGCTTCACGTTGCCCGCCCCACGCGGGGTACCCATGTTGTAGTGAGGGTTATTCTCCAACACGAAGCCACTACCGGTTTTCGCGTCAATCTCTTGCGAGACCTGGTCCGCGGAACGGGTCACAGCGCCCGCGGACATCACCACGGTCCCCATAGCTGCGAGAACAGCAAGAATAATCACGGTCTTGACTGGTTTTCGGGCACAGTAGCGCCACGCTCTTCCTAGAAACGACACAGTTTCCCTTTCAAGGTGAAAACGGTTGGCGCGTCCATGGCGCTGATCGCAAGAATAACCGCGAGGCTACCCACAGTGGGATGCATAGTGGTGAGCGAAATCTGATTCGCAGAATGCAGCGCGCCGATAAGGTCCGAAAGAAACTTATAATTCGATTCTGAAACGAGTCTGAAGGTCCTCTGCACCCAAGCTGAGGGAACGCGAGGAAGTTTCAGTGAGCCCCGGCGAGCGCCCGATATTCCCGGGTTACTGGTTTCCAGAAGCCCGCCCGGTGCGCTAGCAGTTCTTTGAAATGCCGCGGAGTCACCTCATCCAGTGCCGCAACATATTCAGGCACGGCTTCGCGCGGCAGCCGCAGGCCCATCGTGAGGTGTGGGATCCAGTCCGTGCGGTGATCCTCCGGGTTAAGCACGCTGATCTCGCGGACTGCTTGCCGCATCGGCTCCCCCGTTTCCAAAAGCCATGCGACCGTCTGTTTGCGGCGCGTACCGAATATCACGGTGCCGACTCGTTGAAACTCCGCGGGGATCACGGCTGGTAAAACCTCGGCGGCGCGTTCCACGGCTGCCGGCGCCATATCGTGTGAAAAAGAGATAGTGATGTGTGGGGTCTGGTTTTGGCGCGGGAAACCGCGGGCTTCGAGGGCATCGAAAATCTCGCGCACCTGCCGCTCCTGCTCAGGCGGTAAATACAACAGAATGTTCTGCGGTGACGCCACGAAAAACCCCTCACGCATGCATTTTTGAGAAACTAGCTAATGTTGAGGATCTAGCAACTGTTGACGCCGAGCAACTGTTGGTGCTTACCCGCCGGCGCCGATCTAGCCGCGCAACACGCGTCGGTTGCGCATCACCATCGCGGTCCCTTTGAAGAAACCAAGCCGCTCATAGTAGCCAATCAGGTGATCGTCGCAGGCCAGATCGATCGAATACATGCCCTCGAGGCTGGCTACGATGCGGCGCACCAGCTCCTGCCCGATCCCCTGATTCTGATACTCCGGCAGCACCTCAAGCCACGGGATGAACGCGGTGAGAACACCGTCGCTAATCGCGTTGATGTAACCGACCACGCGCTCGCCATCGAGCGCCCACACGCGTCGGAACGAGCCATCCATGACATCCACGAGCTGTTGAGCACTCGGCGGGGTGGGCCAGCCGACGAAGAACCCCTCAAGCTGCTCGGCTTGAACCGCGCCTGGCTCATCACGATACGTAATCATGCGGTCGCTCTGCCTTCCTCATGCGTTGCGGTTTCCCTACGCATGCTCTTGCAACCAGGCCGCCAGAACCGGGACGTGAGAATGCTCAACATCCTTAGCCGCCGTCAGTAACGTCACGTGAGCGCTATGTGACAGTTCCTCCGCGAGTTCAGCGGCCGCATCGTTCTCATCAAGTTCGGCACTGTAGCGGCTCTTGAACTCATCCCAACGCTCTTCCGGCGCCTCATGAAACCAGGTGCGTAAGGCACTGCTCGGGGCCGCGTCCTTAGCCCATACGTCATAGTCGAGGGCCTCCTTCTTGATCCCGCGAGGCCACAGTCTGTCAGTCAAAACGCGGGTACCCTTAGTCGGCTCTGACTCCTCATAGACACGACGAAACGTCCACTTAGCACTCAGCGAGCTCATGATCACCTTCCCGCAGTGTTTTGACGCCGGAGCAGTTTTGTTGACGCCGGCACAGTCTTGTATCGGCACAGGCTTCAACCAGCGCTATGCCGGCCACTATCTACCTTAGTAGCCGTCCCCCACGTCAGGGGGTGGCGCGGCACAGCATAGGATCGAACCAGCTACACCCCACGCGAGGAAAACCTCCGAGCAAGGAGTGCAAATGGACAAGGAGGCCACATGGCGCTGAACATCGCTTTGATCGGATACGGCGGGATCGCCTCCCGTGTTGCCACAGCGGTCCTGGCTATGGATGGTGTCCAGCTCGTGGGGGCGATCGTGCGCACACCAGGGCCAGCAGCCGACGACGGTGTAGCCGAGCTCAACCTGGAGGATGCGTTGGCGGAGGATGTGCAGGCGGACAGTGTGCCAGCGGACGGCGCACCTGGGCGGCCCGTGGACTTGTTCGTTGAGGCCGCCGGGGTTCCTGCCGTGGCTGAGTATGGTCCGCGCATCGTCGCGGCCGGTAGAGACCTACTGATAACCAGCGTTGGCGCGCTGGCTGACCCGCAGCTGCGGCGTGCTCTACGAGGGTGACGTGGCCGGGGCTATCGACAAGTTCCCAGCCAACCTCAACGTGGCTGTCGCGCTCGCGCATACAACGGGAATGTGGGATGAGACGGTCGTGAAACTCATCGCCGACCCAGCCGCACAACAAACCAAGCACACCATTACAGCTAGTGGCGCATCGGGCACCTACCGGTTCGAGATCACCAACAATCCCCTACCGGATTCCCTGGCAACCAGCGGGATCGTCGTGAACTCGGTGATCACTGGGATCCGGACCATCGCAGGGGCGTCCGGAGTCGCCGTCTAGACCGTCCCGACTAAACCGCACCATCACCAACCGGCACCGACTAAACCGCGCCGACCTCGTGGCTATCGGTCCGTCTCGCGTGAGTGTGCCCCGCGTGAATGTGGATGTGGGGCTGGTGCGATGCCCGCAGACCGTTGAGGATCACGAGGACCTCTATGAGTTCGTGCGCGAGCACCACCGCGGCGAGGCTCATGACCCCGAAGAACGAAAGCGGCAACAACAGCACGATCAACGCAAGCGATACCGCGAGGTTCTGGTTCATGATCCGCCGGCCGCGGCGTGCGTGGGCGAAAGCCCGCGGAAGCAGGCGAATGTCCGTGCCGGTGAAGGCGATGTCAGCGGACTCGATTGCAACATCGGCTCCGCCCACGCCCATTGCAATACCGATGTCAGCCACGGCGAGCGCTGGCGCGTCGTTGATGCCGTCGCCGATCATCGCGACGTGGTTGAGCGCTTGGACCGCGGCGACTTTGTCTTCGGGGCGCAGCTCGGCGCGGACATCCGTGATGTCGGCTTGGGCCGCGATCGCGTTCGCGGTGCGTGCGTTGTCGCCGGTCAGCATCGTGATCCCGATGCCCTGTTTCTTCAACGCAGCCACCGCATCGGCCGCTCCTTCGCGGAGCTCATCGCGCACACCGATCACCGCGGTTGGTTCGTCGTTGACGTGCAGAACCACGGTGGTCATGCCGTTTTCTTCAAGCTCGGTGGTGTCTGCGCTGAGCGGGCCGGGGCTGAGCCATCGTGGGCTTCCGATCGCGATGCGGTCGCCGTCGACCCAGCCTTCGATGCCGTGGCCGGCCTGTTCCGTGACGTCGGTTGCGGTGGGGACCACGGGTGCGGCGGTGGTGATCGCGGCGGCGATCGGGTGGGAGCTGTGTTGTTCGAGGGCGGCGGCCCATTCCAGGGCGACGTCCATGCTGACGTTCGGGACGGAGCGGACGGCGGCGACCTGTGGTTTGCCGCGGGTGAGGGTCCCGGTCTTGTCGATCGCGATGTGGCGGATGGTTCCGAACCGTTCGAATGCGGCACCGGATTTGATGATCACGCCGTATTTGCTGGCTCCGCCGACTGCGGCGATCACGGTGAGTGGGACGGCGATGGCGAGTGCACATGGGGACGCTGCCACGAGCACGGTGAGGGCGCGGGTGATCCACAGTTCTGGGTCGCCCACCAGCGAACCGATCACCGCGATGAGTGCCGCTAGGACGAGGACGCCCGGCACGAGCGGTGTAGCGATGCGGTCAGCGATGCGCGCACGTTCCCCGCGTTCGTTTTGCGCTCCTTGCACGAGCGAGACGATGGTCGTGAGCGAGTTATCGGTTCCTGGCGCGGTGGCCTGGATTTCCAGTGGCGTTGTGGTTGCAATGGAGCCGGCGCTGACGTGGTCGCCTTGTTCTATGGTGAACGGCATGGATTCGCCGGTGATGGCGCTGGTGTCGATGTCTACGCGGCTGCTGATCAGGGTGCCGTCGGTGGGGACGCGTTCACCTGGGCGGATGAGGATGTGGTCCCCTACCGTGAGTTCGGAGGTGGGGATGGTGTGGGTGGTGTCGCCGCGGCGGATGGTCGCTTGGTCTGGTGTGAGGTCGAGGAGGGCGCGTAGGCTACCTTGCGCTTTGGCCATCGCTTTTTCTTCGAGGGCTTCAGCGATGGAGAACAGGAACGCGAGTGCTGCGGCTTCCCCGACGTAGCCGAGGATGACGGCGCCGACGGCGCTGATGGTCATGAGGAGTGCGACACCGATTTTGCCTTTGGTGAGGCGCTTGAGGGCATCAGGTACGAAGGTTGCCGCGCCGATGATGAGGCTGGCCCAGTAGAGGACCTGTTCGGCCGTTTCGTAGCCGAGTAGGCCGGTGATGAACCCGGCGACGAGGAGCAGGCCCGAGGTGAGTGGCACGAGGATTTCGATGTCCCGCCACCACGGGACTGTTTTGACGTCGATGCCTTCCATGACGATGTCGCCGCCGCAACCGCACGCTGAGCTCATATGACCCTTCTCCTTGTCGAGACCGGCTGATGAAACCGAACGGGGATCCGGTTCATGAATGGCCGGTTAACCTGTTTCCAGGCTAGCCCCGCAGAGGCGGGAAACGGGCATTTTTACGTGATGCGGGCCACAATGTAAGAAACATGTGTAACTTACTTTTTCGGGCGCTTGGTAGCTGAAAATGACAGTGATTTTCAGGAGGGTTTTTGGGGGTGCGGTGCTGGAGTTTTGGTGCCTAGCGGGGCTTGCTTATTCGTAGTGAGTCCACATCCGCAAAACGTGGACGGTGCGAGCCTCGGCATTGACCTCATAAACGAGGCGATGCTGAATATTGATCCGCCGCGAATAGCAACCGGCTAAGTCGCCGATAAGTTTTTCGAAACGGGGTGGACTGGCGAATGGGTCTTCGGAGAGCAAGTCCAACAACATTCGCGCTTTAGGCTTTAGCCCCGACGACGCTAATTTCTTTGCGTCTTTCTGAGCCTGCTTCGAGTAAACCAAGCGCCAGTTGGTCACCAGTCAAGCTCCTCAGAGCCCGACGCGATCCCTTCCTCCCGGGCAGCAAGGATGGACTCAGTCATTCCTGGGATCGAGGCCAGAAACAGTGTTTCCTGAATCGCACGCCAGTCTTCTTCGCCCACTAGGACTGCATTGCCGCGTTGCCCTGTTATGGTCACCGGCTCAGACTCGTCATTCACTTGATCGATTAAACGGTACAGATTATTGCGTGCCGATGTTGCGTTTACAGCAGTCATTCGTCGATCACCTCAAGACCAACCGTACGCCTTTACGTACGGGAAGGCAATAGGCGCTTCTTGCAGGCAACACTGTCAACTCAGCACATCACTGCCACATCAGCACATCAGGTCCACTAGCCTTCCGCGATGCAGGGCGCGAGATCATTTTCTTTGACCGATATCAAGCGGCTAGGAAAATGAGACTGGACGCCGCACTCACAATACTGATGAGCGCGTTGAGCACTGGATAAGACACCATAAACCCTGCCGCAAATTCAGCCCAGCCGGGTGCGGAGCAGATGTGAGCGAGAGATTTCCTGCCTTCCGAACGTCTGCGTGGACGCGTTCATCAGGCTGTTGCCAACAGGTGCCGGCGCGCTTGACTCACCCCTGGAGCGAGGTGTTCTTCTCCTCCAGTTTCGTGCCGCCGCTGAGGCACCACTCCTTCCCAGCCGAATCTACGAACGCAACTTCTGTAATCATCTTCCGACCTTTGCCCTTAACAAGGAAGTCTGGGGCCTCGTTCGACCGGTCAAGATCAATGAGGGCTCCCCAGTGGTACTTGGGGTGGCTTGGCACGACGAACCTACCGGGAGGAAGCGCTCCTAGCTCAAGAGGCCGGTTCTGGACACTGCCGTCCAATCGCTGGCTATAGACCTTGACATCGTAAATTGGCTTGGTCGAGCCGTTGTACAGGAAGATGGCCCAACTCTCTTCATTCTCGCGTTGAGACAGCCTCGCCCCGAGCGCGAAGACAAGTTCTGCCTGCTCGCGTTCAATTGCTTTCTTCCTATCTTCATCACGTTTTTGCTCAACCGCCAGCAACCGCGAGCTCACACGCCACGCGACAAACGCAGCAATCACGGCCAAGATGCCCCCGATTGATCCGACCCACTCAGCAAGCGACCCTATGTTCAATGCTTTCACCACCTTGATCCAAACCGCCCGACTAGCACTCTGCCAATAGTGTCAAACTAGGAAGGTTGGCAGGCAACACGCCTCGAATAGCGACTGGTGCCTGCTGACCCTCCCCTCACTTTACCCACTCTTCCGGTTTTAGAGTGCGTTGAGTCGGGCTGATAGGTGCCCGGAGTGGAGCAGGCAGCGCAGCGCTTAGTGCCCGAAGTTCCTGAACCCCAGCCCGATACCGCGCAGGTGCTCGAAGCGTCCGTTGATCGCTTCGACCGAACCGTTCGACGCGCCACCGCGATCGAAGTACGCCAGCACGTGAGCCCGTTTCCGCCACAACGTCCGCCCCAACTGAGCAAGCTCGTCCAGCCCTGCCGGCAGATCTCTGCGCAACAGGTTGACCACTGCCTGCGTGAGCTTCCGCCTGGCGAGCTGGACGACATGGAACGGATCCATCACCGGTACCGCGTCCGGTAGCGCCTTCGTGGTGGCGGTGAGGTAGCCGGCGAATCCGCCCATCGTGACGACCCTGACCTCGGTACGGAATGCTTGGGAGCGTTCCTGCAGTCACGTGGTCACGACATTCGTGGAACGTCCGCCTTTCACATCCAACAGACGGGCTCGACCGGTCCCATCGATCAGTGGAGTCAGGTCGAGGAAGATCGTCGCGAAGGAGTCCTCACCGTGTCCGCGCACGTGTTTCCAGCTGTGCTCATCGATACCCAGGACACGGACCCCGGCCAGATGCGCGGGATCGGCGTAGACGGGGGATCGTGCGGCATCGAGCTGGTGCTGGAAGATCGAGCGCCGACACGGGGGCGGACACACTGGTAGCGGGGCAGGCGGGTCGAGTGGCCGGTGATCGGGACATCCGTCAGGCGACGGATGACATCGTCACGCAGGCGGCCTTCAGTGCCGTAGTCGGGACAGTAGTCTAGGGGTTCGCGTAGTGTGGCTTCGATGACAACTGTCACCGGTTTGTTCTCGATGTCAGTCATGGGGCATCTGCCTTGAGTCTTGTGCCTGCACGGCGCGCTCCCTGGTGCAACCGCACCGGCTTATTGGAACGCAACATGATTTTCCCACGGAACCATCAGTAAAGACGTTCCGATGGGCGCAAAGTTCGGTCCGGTGTGGGCATGGTGTCGGTACTCGGCAATCGCCACTCTGGCTGTGTAGGCATTCCAAGTGGCCGGCCGATCAGTAGTGATATCGGGCCTGAAGGATGATAAGTTCCTCGCCATCCACAAGGTAGACCAGTCGCTGCTCGCTGGTTATGCGACGCGACCATGAACCCTGCGCTCCGTACTTCAGCTGTTCGGGCTTGCCAATCCCGGTGAATGGGGCACGCAGGCAAGCGTCAATAAGTTTATTGATGCGTTTCAAGATCTGCCGGTCGGCTATCTGCCAGTGTTTGTAGTCCTCCCACGCCGATTCGTCCCAGACCAGACGCACTCAGTGCTCCTCGTCTGTACGATCCAGTTCATGAACTTCGACTTTTCCACTGCGGGCTCGTTCATATGCATCAAGCAATCGGCGAGCATTGGCCGGTGAACGGAACAGGTAGGCAGTTTCTTGCCAGGCTGCATACTCGTCGGCTGGCATCAGGATGGCGTTCCCTTTGCGGGAAGCAATTTCTATAGCGTCACGGTCTTCATTGACCTGCTCGATCAAGGGAAAAAGTCTCTTGCGTGCCTCGCTTGCACTGATAGACATATTGAGGACCTCCCTCGATGGAATGAATGGTACAGCTTAACGGTACCAGTCACTGCCGGTGTGCGTAGCGTGCCGCCGTACCGTACAGAGTTCGACAGCATGAGCATTCCTTTTGCAGGATCCCGTGCGAGGTGCCTGCCCCAGCCACGCATCTTGCCTTCATCCGAGGCGTCTATTGAGCAGAAGCTAGGCGCTCGCGAAGCTCAGTTTCTTCCTCATCGCGAAGTCCAGCTGGCCTTTCTCCCTGCCGTTGCTCTTCGTACTGCAAGGCTGCCATTAGCGTCTCTTTCAACGCCCGAATCCGGAGTCCCGCTTCGTAGGCAGCCCTACATTCGAGTAGCGCCATGTTGCGCCACTGGTGACCCGGTACCCACAGTGGCAATGATTTAGGTCCCATCCAGGGGTTCACATCGCATGCCAGCAACATCTCATCAGCGACGGGCCGTTCCGATGCCTGCGCGCTACTGAGTTCACGTGAGATCGCGAATACCTCCGCCAAGGTGGCGGCGTGCCCGGTCGCATTGTAGGTCCCGCCCCTACGATCCTCTGCGGAGCTGACTATCCATGCGGCCAAATCTTCCGCATCGATCATAGCGATAGGGAACGTAGGGTCAGGGACAATCACATCATCGCCTGTAGGGTGTGCGAAGCGCCATGGATAGTAGCCGCTGCGCCCGGTCTCGTCACCGTAGCCTGCGAGGAGCCCGGGACGGACAATGAAGACCGGTTCCTCCGCAACCCGATATGTCGCTTCGCAAGCGGATTTGGCTGCCGGGTATTGACTCATGTTCTCCATGTAGTCCCCATCGAGCGGGTCAACCACGGGGTCGAGTTCGGAAGAAACATTTCCCTGGTTCTCATACACGCTACTCGAGGACACAAACACCCAGTGCTTAGATTTCAGATTCCCTGCAGCCTCCGAGGCATGTTTCGGCTGACTCGTCAGGTCAATAACGGTGTCCCAGGTCCGCCCTTCAACCGTGCCGTACGCATTGGTGCGATCCCGGTCCGAGCTAATGAACTCAACCCCTCCCGGCGGCTGCTTAGTGCCGCGAGCCAGGCAAGTAACATTATGTCCTCTCTCAAGCGCCTCCTGCGCAATATGTTGTCCGAAATCCAGTACCGCCAAGCAATAAAATATCCATGCCAAAAGCATTGCATGCTACTCCCCCCCCCGTCGAACGGTTTCGCTTTCGGCACAGCTGGGAGAATTTCAGGTGAGCGAACGGAACAGGTGGGCAGTTTCGTGGCTCTCAGTTGAGGATTCGTTTGAGGAGCCGCTAACAGCCCCGCGAGAACCTGCCGCCGCGACCAGCCGACACGGGCACCGACCTTAGCCAGGTGCGACGAACCGACTCAACGCGTTTCCGTTCTCGATAATCTCTTCGAAGTCCTTCTCTGAAAGCTCATGTAGCAGGTCGAGCGGTGATCGATATTCGACTGTCTCTCCTCGAAGCGAACTAACATGCGGGGCCTGCCACCAGTCAAGGAGCGCCTTAGCAACCTCTGTTCTCCCGACGTCACCGCAGTCCATGCCGCGCTCGCGTAGCCGGCGTACCTGTTCAGGGACTATCAAGAACGGTTTCGCATAGGTGCTGTGCGGATCTTTCATGTACCCACCATCCTGGTGTTCCCCGAGTTCAACGACTCCGGGCAGGAGTAGAAAAGAGAACAGACTTGCCTCTCATCGCGAGAAACAAGTCTGTCGTATTGATCCCAGTGTACACTTCGCACATGTTTCAGATCAAGCCCCCGGCGTACCTTACATATATTGATCGCGTAGCTACAGTCGTGCCTCACATACTTTGAGCGCGTACTCCTACGCTGAACAAGTATGAACAAGGGTGTGGTCTCAATGTCGACACGTATCGAA
>NZ_JAKRCW010000014.1 GCF_022346425.1 Pseudoglutamicibacter albus | reverse complement strand
TTCGATACGTGTCGACATTGAGACCACACCCTTGTTCATACTTGTTCAGCGTAGGAGTACGCGCTCAAAGTATGTGAGGCACGACTGTAGCTACGCGATCAATATATGTAAGGTACGCCGCTCCATTGCAGAAACTCATGGTCTGACTTAACCTGTTCCAGACCGGTAGCGCCACTAGCCGGGCGTTCCGCTATCCCGCACCGAAGATGATCACGAAAGACACCATGAACGTCTCTGAATCTCCGAGTAACGGCATCGACGACGCGAAGTCGGGTAGCCCTGCGGTCCCGTTCCGGGAAGGTATCGCGCTGTTGTGGTCGTACTCGCGCCCGCATCTTCGAACCCTCATCATCGGTGTGTTGCTGGGGTTGTTCGCAACGGCGATCGCGCTTGCGACACCGATGGTCACCAAGTGGGTGCTCGACTCGCTCGGCACTAATCTCGACCTCACAGGTCCAGTCACGGTCCTGGTGCTAATCCTGATCGTCGGAGTCATCGCGAACCTCGCCCAGAGCGTGCTACTGGGTAGGCTCTCAGAGCGCATCGTGCTAGATGCTCGCCGTGGCCTGGTCAGTCGGTTCTTGCTGGCGAAGCTGGAGCAAATTCAGCGCTTCCGGTCCGGCGAACTCGTCACCCGCGTCACCAGCGACACGCTGCTCCTACGGGAGGCGACGACGAATAGTCTCGTGCAACTCATCAACGGCCTGGTATCCCTGGTCGGAACCATTGTGTTGATGGCGATCCTCGATTGGCCTCTCCTGCTGGCCACGCTCCTCGCGCTGATCGTGGTCGGCGTCTTGTTCGGTGTGCTCGTTCCGCAGATCGGTAAAGCTGACAAACGCGCACAGGACGCCATCGGAGAGCTTGGGGCGACGTTGGAGGGCGGGGTGCGTGCCCTGCGTACCGTGAAATCCAGCCGTGCCGAGCACCGCGAGATCGCACGGGTGAACGCAAAAGCCGAAGAATCTGCCCGGCACGCGATCCGATCGGTCTGGTTCTCGGCACTGGCGTGGTCGGTCGCGGGCGGCGGGGTGCAGCTGGCGATCATCGTCATCCTCGGCCTCGGCGCAGGACGAGTCGCGCTCGGCGAGCTTGCTGTGTCCACTCTTGTCGCATTCCTCATGTATGCCTTCAACATCGTTGACCCGATCACCTCACTGGCCGGGGCATTCTCCACCCTCCAAAGTGGCCTCGCCGCCGCCGCACGCATTCGCGAAACCGAACACCTCGAACTCGAAGACACGCACGCTCGCCCCGCCGATGCACCTGCTCCTGTGAGCCATCCTGATACCCCGGTGCTTACGCTCCGTGCGGTCACAGCAGGCTACGCCGACGCAGAAACCCCCGCGCTGCGCGACATTACTCTCGCCATCCCGCGCAAGGGGCACATCGCACTCGTCGGCCCGTCCGGAGCGGGAAAGACCACCGTCTTCTCACTACTACTCCGTTTCATCGACCCCACCTCAGGGCGACTCGAACTGAACGGTGTCCCGTACGAGCACTTGAGCATCGATGATGTCAGGTCAGGCATCGCCTACGTCGAACAAGAAACCCCTGTGATCCCCGGCACCGTTCGTGACAACGTGCTCTTCCGTGTGCCCGACGCCACCGATGAGGAAGCATGGGAAGCGCTCGCGTCAGTACGTCTCGATCAGAAGATTCGATCCCTCAGTGACGGGCTGGACACTAACGTTGCCGAGACCAGTCTCTCCGGTGGGGAGCGTCAACGCCTTGCCGTCGCACGAGCCCTGGTTCGTCGCCCGAACGTGCTCCTGCTGGATGAAGCCACCGCCCAGCTCGACGCGACCACCGAAGCAGCCATCCAAAACCTCATCGCCACCGCTTCACGAGAAGGCGCGGTCGTCACCATCGCACACCGCTTATCCACCGTGCTCGATGCAGACCAGATCATCGTCCTCGAGAACGGTCAGGTGCGAGACGCAGGAACCCACCGCGACCTCCTCACTCGTGACACCCTCTACCAGGAGTTCATCTCCGCACTACACATTCACACGAGCGGCGACCTTCCCCCGGCCGAAACCTAGAGAACAGCAAGTCGTGTTCGCGGCGATGGATGGCGTGAAACCACGACAATCACGCTTACCTCATGCTAATCTGGAACGCACTATATCTCCCACGCCTCTCCACGGAAGCGCACTTGGGGGATTTTTTCTACCCCACTGGGGCGGTAAATGAGCCAACAGGAACCACGCGATAGGGGTCAGGCGGTTTATAACAAACCAGCCTTGAACCATCCCGAACTCGTTGCGCTTATGCAAGAACGTGGACTGCCTATTCCCGACAGAGCACATGCTGAACGCCACCTTCGCAACATCGGCTACTACCGTCTATCGCCATACACCATCCCATTCAAACGGCACGACTCAGATAAATTCAGGGATGGAATCGTCTTTGATGACCTTTTGAATCTATATTTTTTCGACCGCAAGCTCCGTTTGCTGGTCCTAGATGCGCTGGAACCAGTCGAGGTTGCATTTCGGGCTGCCGTCACCGACCATATGTCACTTCCTCACGGAGCATTTTGGTATCAGGAAGCGAAACATTTCCGCAATAGACGACACCACAATAAGTTTCTTCAGTTGGTGCGTGACGATTGCATAGATCAGCTTCGCGCCAAACCTGAGCAAACAGACGGCACCCTGGTACACCGGTCGGCGCTTGAACATTACCTATTGACATATGGCGAGCCAGATCTCCCTCCGTCGTGGATTGTCATGGAGCGACGCACCTTGGGGCAGATGGAACGCCTGGTGGATAACCTGAAACGACGCGCCGATAAGACAGCGATCGCTAAGACGTTGGGTATAGACGCGCCACTTCTCGAATCTTGAATGCGCACATTCGTTCGTGTGCGAAACATCTGCGCACATCATGGTCGGTTGTGGAATACGGTTTTAGGCGTTTCGCCGATGCTTCCGACCTCGCCCGCGGTGGCATGGCTGTCGGACCGATCAGCCGTCGCTGAAAGCACTCAACGACGCGCTCGGCTCTATCCGGTTCTCGTGGCACTTCAGTCGTTGCTACTGACCCTGTCTCCTCACAGCACCTGGGCATCGAGACTGAAGTCGCTTATAGACGAACACCCCAACCTTCCGCTGGAGGCTATGGGGATGCCTAATGATTGGTTCAAGGATCCGTTTTGGGCTGAGCAAATTAAGAGCTAGTCCGAGAACTCGCCTCCGGACGTCTAGGTTTCGAGGGCCTTCATTCTCCAGTTTCTCTTAGGCACGAATACTGTCCTCTACACGCCTCGATCCACCCACAGAACATTCTTGACCACCAGTTCTAGAACGCATATTCTGAAACTATGGCAAGACCACGGGAGTTTGATACGGCGACTCTCCTGCAGCAGGCGGGTGAGTTGTTCATTAGGCGGGGCTTCACTGCTACCTCGATCGACGAGGTCGTGAAAACCACGGGCGTGGTGAGGGGCAGCCTGTATTCGATCTTCGGCTCGAAGCAAGGCATTTTCGTTGCGGCCCTCAAACATGCCGCAGACGAACACAGCGATGGCGACAACGGTCCTGGCCGCGGGGCGTTGCTTGACTTGCTCAACGTCGCTGTTTTTGAGATCGCTCCCCACAACCGTGACGTTGCGGAATTGGTTCAGCTCATCATCGACGCCAATGGGATTACAGCTCAAGCGCTTGGTCAGCGAGCGCTCGAGCGGGCTTGCCTCACCGAGGCAACCGGCTAGATCTATAGATTTTGAAGAAGGAGAAACGCATGGCTCGCAACAAGGTTGAAATTCAAGACGGGGAGCTCATCGTCACCCCGCGCGGCCTAGACAAGATGTGGTCATTCAAGAGGGAAATCCGTGTGCCGCTGGCACTTGTTCGCGGGGCTACATTCGACCCTGGCGTGGTAACGGAACCGAAGGGGTTCCGCTCGCCGGGGCTGAATACGCTGGGTAAGAAGGTGTCGGCGACGTACCGCAAGGACGGGGAACGCCACTATTGGAACGTGACGGGCGCATCGGACGTGCTCGTGATCGAACTGGACCCGGCGTTTGAGTACAGTCGCCTCATTCTTTCCGTTGATGATCCGGTTGGTTTGGAACGGCGCATTAACGAGGCTGTCCGCGACCGCACACAATGAGCGATGGCGGCCGCGGACAGATTTGAGGCAGGTGCGGGCTACTCGTTGAATGGGACGACGTCGAAGCCGAGCAGTTCCACGCTCATGCCGCGCTGCTCATCGTCGCCGTGATCGCGGGCCGGGCGCGCATCAAGCCATGCCTGGAAGTGCTCGCGGGTTTCCCAACGGGTCACAACAAAGTAGCGGTCCTCCCCGATCTGCGGACGCAACAGTTCAAACCCTTGGAAACCTTCAGCGGTGTCCACGGCTTTCTTCCGTGCAGCGAAACGCTGCTCGATCTCGGCTTCGGCCCCTTCGGGGTATGTGAGTGCCGTGATGTTGACGAACGTCATCTGAACCTCCCTAGACGGCGGCGGTGTTATGCGCCGCGACGTGATTCAACCTTTTAAACAAGGCTACCGATGTTTCCTGAAGTTTCGCCAAGTGGTGGCCGCGGCTCCACTCAGGTGCCGGCCTGGAGCCGGGCGTGAGCTTTCGGATGCACACGGAGCGCGGTTTAGTACTTCTCGTAGAAGTGCGCTAAATGCGGAAACTCGGGGAGTTTGCCGCCATCTCGGATGAAGGTGCAAAAGATAAGAGCGGTGTCATCGATTTTAGGATCCAAAAAAACTTTCCCCTTTTTTATGGGTTTCCCGTAGATGTAACAGCCTTCACCAGTGACCTGTACCTCATTTCGGTAGAAGTGTATGCCCTGGTCTGGTCCGCGCTTATCTGGCTTGAAGCAAAGAGTTTGGGCGCAACTGTTTGGGATAGCGTCATTGCTGATGATGAGGAAAGCCGTCTCGGCCTCTCTCACGAGTTCCTGAAGTTCTTCCAGCGCCCACCTGATCTGCCCGTAAGACGTAACCGGCACCGTCTCGTAATCGCCGCCGTCAACGTATAGGATCCACCCGTCGGGGACTCGCGCGGTGTAATCGAATTCGGGTACTGGGACCGGCGGAGCAGCGTCGGAAGCTTCGATCTCTACATGCTCTTGCTCATCCTGCTTTGTGGTGCTGAATATTTTCTTGAAGAAGGAGAACATGGTGACCTCTCTGTCATTGCTCGGCCCTTGCCACACTAGCCCAGACCACTAGCGGGTGGGACTCCTTCTTAGGCCCAACCATTCCAGTGCACACAAGTTCGATACCCACAATGACCATCCCATTGAAACCAGCTATCTACAGGGTTCCAAGCACGAGCATTGCGACCCTTGAAGCCATCGGACAAGCCCGCGGCGAGACTAGAACGTTACAGTAGGCCTCAAGATGGACAACCTCTGCACGAGATACCGGGCATTTTCTCAACGGGATGGTACTCAGTTGAACGCGCTTATCCTACGGCCGGGCAATCAACAATCGTTCTCCTGTCCGGCGCCCGGGCGCTAGCCAATAAGCGCAAGAATCACTATGCGGTTAGCAGTATCCAGACCTATGGCAAGACCAAACCACCTGGCCTACGCCTCAACGACAAGGCAGTCCATGACGAAAGCGGCTAAACGCATAATATCCCTCGCATGGATGATTTCATAAACACTGAAATGTTGAGCATCCCAGCTCTCGCAACCTATATCCGACATCACGCTGGCGTGGCGACAATTGATGTATATCGAGAACCTAAACCCGGACCACCAAGAAATGAATAGAGAATCCAGAGATCGAATATTGGAGTATTGATATATTCTTTTATTTAAACTTACACAAAGTTGCTTAACAGCGACTCGAGCGATGAAATATTTTCAGCGGAACTCAATTCTCACTGGATTGAGTCCGGCAATCATGACCAGCACTGCGGTCGATGTTTGATGCCTTGACTAAGATCATTCTCAAGCATCGCTGACATTTACTCCCAACGTCAGCAGCACCTCCACCAATGAAGGGCGTTCACTATGACCACGATAGAGCAACATGTTCTGGAGGCAAGCAATGCAATCGAGGGAAATATCTCACAGTTTGCGTCCGACCGCGGTCTCCTCGCCCAGAACGTTCTACAATTCCTACGACACCTCGTCGAAGGGTTGATAGTGTGTGCGCACGTGCAAGACCGAACCGAAACCTACGACTATAGGCAACAGTTTCAAAATGCAAAGAAGATAGCCGCAAATGATGCTCGCTACCGCGTACTACTACGTTTCCACAGACAACTCCAAGCGAGCGTGTCCCACTACACCCCCGGGCCAGACGCCTCTAGGCGCCTAATGGCAAAGTACCTTGAATACCTATTTCGCACTCGCGAACTTGCGAAGCAAATACTCGGCCTCGACATCCTCCAAAACCTCGAGGCCTTCCCCTTTGAAGAAGATCCAGCATTACAGTCGTACTATGAGAAGATCGCTGCCCGGATCAGGGCTTCGCGACACGAATCGCTAACGGGTAAAAGTAAGCGTTACTACATCAACCGCTCGCGTCCATTTTTTGTTAATAGACAGATCTACTACGAACTTACGTTCAGTCTCGCACACAACCGGACAAGCAAGTTCGACCGCATCATTGGCTTTACCGATATTGACATTAGTAACCACTATGCTGCGACACTCGAACTGTCGAGCGACACTATCGACGTTCTTGGCCAGAAAATGCCTATCGTCATAGTCCGTAACTGGTCAGTTTCGATCCGTCCATGTGAGTTCACTAACTTCGCGCGACTTCTTGGACAAGAGATTAAGGTACACACAGGTCTTGCTGAGTATCGCAACCTGATGCACTACCTAACCAAGACACGTCACAACCTGCTCGATCTCATTGACTCACCAAATGAAACATACCACCAGGTGAAGGACCAGATCCTACCGACTGCCAGCGGCACCCCTCAGATTTTTGCTGCGCTCGATGCCGCCCGAGCAATAATCCAGCGTGACGATCCGGGAGCTCGTCTCTTACGGTATCTGCTACTACGGATGAACAACAAGATTATCAAGGCGCAATACGACAGACGCCAAAACAAGCGGCTGTCGAACCTAAACGTTTCAAACCAATGTAGACCATTCGATACCATACCATTCTGCACCTCGCCTCGGAAACATAATCCGCCGTATGCCGACCTTGCAGAAAGCATCGATTCATCTACCCGGCCACACGAGCTACTTGCAAGGCAAGTAGCCTACAACGTTGAGCAACATGGCGTTATCTATACCCCAGAAACCGACCTGGAAGACTTCGAGAATCTCGATGAGCTGATTAGGCTCCATAATCGTCTTCTGCCACCGACAGAAAATCACGCCCCCCGCAAACTTCAACGTTCCCACGGCCACGTTTTCATCACCGGATATGAGGACGGGACCGTAAAGATCATCCAACAACTCCAGGAAATCGCAGCGGACGGCCTCCCCGATTATGCACATGACGTTGCTCGATGGCTCGACGAAAATGCAAAGCTTCCAGACGATGATCCTCAAAAGATTGACGATGAAACCAAAGCCGCTTCACTGAAGAAACTTTTCATCAATTCGAAGGTAGCTCTTATCTACGGAGCTGCTGGCACAGGTAAGTCCACGATGGTGAGTCACATCGCAAAGTTCTTCGAGGATGAGCGGAAACTTTTCCTTGCCCACACTAACCCTGCCGTCGATAACTTGAAACGCCGCGTTGGCGCTCGCAATTCATACTTCAGCACAATCGCGAAACATTTGAAGGGCAACGCTGAAACGTCGGGACATTTCAGCATCGTAGTCATCGATGAATGCAGCACTGTCAGTAACGCCGCCTTCCTCGAAGTGCTCGAAAACACCAAATTCGACCTGCTGGTGCTGGTCGGGGATGTCTATCAAATTGAGTCTATCGAGTTTGGAAACTGGTTTAGCACGATTCGCTCATATATCCCGCCAACCTCGGTACATGAACTGATGCATCCGTATCGCACGACAAATGAAGGTCTCCTTTCCCTCTGGGATCGTGTGCGTGACCTTGACGACCGGATTGAAGAGTCGCTGTCAATGAATCACTATTCGAAGGAGCTGGGCGAGTCACTATTCAAGCGCAACGGCGCAGACGAAATAGTACTCTGCCTGAACTACGACGGTCTATACGGAATCAACAATGTCAACCGTTTCCTTCAGGCAAGCAACCTACACAAGGGTTATGTCTGGGGTGACGCTTCCTATAAAGTTGGCGATCCGGTGCTCTTTAATGAAATCGATCGTTTCCGCCCTTTGATTTTCAACAACATGAAAGGAACTATCGTTGCGATCAAACAGGTACCAGGAAAGATCACATTCGACATCGAGCTTGATCTCGATCGCGATGTGACTATTGCCGAGGCAAAGGAGTCAAACCTGTGCGTGGTCCGTGGCTCAGTGGTGCGCTTCGACGTCACCGAGCTTCCGAACACGGATGAGGACGATGACTCCACGACAACCATCGTGCCGTTCCAGATCGCCTACGCCGTTTCGATCCACAAAGCACAGGGGCTCGAGTTCGACTCAGTAAAAGTCGTCGTTACGGATGGAAACGAAGAAAACATATCTCATAGTATCTTTTACACCGCGATTACGCGGGCCCGGAAGAACCTTGAGATCTATTGGACTCCCGATATTCAAAACCGAGTCCTTAGCCGACTAGAAGTTCTTGAAAACAGTAAGGATGAGATTCTGCTTCAGCAACGCCGCGGCATATCTCGAATCACCAAGGTTCCGAAACGGGGGAAAACTCGAGGAAAATTATGATTGTATGGCTCCGGTTGGTTCTTGGATCTCGGTTTCTCTCAATCATATCTCCCGAGGAACTTGCCGCACGTCTCGTTCACTACCAGACAGACCCGTACCGGCTTCTCGCTTGCCGTTCATTCTCACCTTCGGTCAAGAGTCACAAGCCACATCTCCGTTATACATGTTTATTACTACCCGTTTTGTCGCCTTATGCGCCCCGCCCGCTCGCAACGCGGAGCGAGCAAAACGTTCGGTCTCTAGACATTAATTTGGCCCTGGATTCAGGAAGCATGCCGGCGCATACTGTGACAGCGACCATCTGCCTTCGTGCCATTCTGAAACACTCGCACCACTTCCATCAATGCGGACCCAACGTAACTCTGTTAGATAGGCTTCTGCATTTACAGTCAGTTTGACATCTACAAACGCGACAGCGGGTGCCTCGTGCCGCACTTGGTGGATCTCCCAGTTTTCGAGTTTTTTCTCTTGGTAAAGTAACTTTGCTTCGTTAGCGAGCTGCCCAATTGGAGTTGGCTTCGAACCAGTCTGCATAAAGTGTTGGCCCATAGGTCCCCATTGGCCTTTACTCCACCGCACAAGATAATCCGTACATACGTCATGCACGTCCGATGTGGCTCCATCGAATGATTCCCCACCGTATACACGAGGCTCCCAGCGGCGAAGCCTTACCCTTTCTACTTGTAATTCATACCACTGCCTGATCAGCTGGCCCAGCGTTGGGTTAGGGTCGGTGGAAACTTGTCGATTCCCACAGGCATCAGCCCAATCTGCAACTGCGAATAGCCTGTTCCAGGCCTTTGTCGCTACTACCTTGTTGTCATAGTTCAATAGGGCTCCATGCATGATGCCGTTGCGAGCCAGTTCAGTTGTTTCATCGACGCTCGTCTTGTAATACCCCTTGGTGAATGATTTGTGCGCATGTCTGAGCCCGAGATGATGTCCAACAACGCTATCCCAAGCGACCATGTCCTCAGACTTCCGGGCATGAAGTCCTTTCCGCTGACCGGGGTCCAGTTCGTTGACAAAGCCATCCATAACCGAAAGCAGAACGAGAACCGTGCTATAGAAGCGACCTGCTTCGTAGTCGTCTAGAGCTTTCTCCAACAGTGGAATGCGGGGTTGCATCTCGGAGAACCGATAGAGCCGCAAAAGCAACGAAGAAATTAGTTCTGGCGTTTGATAATACTCAATAAGTCGCAGATCAGCAGATTCCGGGTCGGAGTCTGAAACGATTTCAGTCATCTTTTCTAGGTTCAGGTCTCCAGTGAAGACCCAGTTACGAGGACCAAGCAAAGCGTAGAAGGCATCGACCGTATCGACGATTCTTCTATACTCCTTCTTGAGGCGTTCAAGCTCCTGGCGCATAGACTTCGGCATCAAACACTTGAAATGCATGAAGGCTTTAATCTGTTGCTCCAGTTTCATAGCTGAAGGAAGATCCCGAGCCGATCCGTATGGGGGCAACGCCTGAGAGTTGGGCATATGGCTAATGGTAACCGCCGAGGCCAGCGATTCCTGGCCAATCGAGTTCCCCGTTTTGCAAACCTTCCCGCATGCGTTAGAACTCTTCTAACAGATCAACCTCTAGCACGTATAGGTGCGTTCGGAATCGCCGCTGGACGACCGCGGTTCAACCACGATACGAGAGCACCAACCGATAAGTTACAACTAGTACTAGCTGGATTCTGCGAGTCTGGTTACCTATAGGGGCCCAACCGCGCTGATCAGAGCTTGGGGTCTGTGAGACGTGACGCGAGGACCGTCCCTCTGCCGTACCGGTCATAGGGCGGGCAATGCAGCTGAGGACTAGACAAGCTAACACAGCAAACCCGAGTTGCGCTCTAATCGTACCGATTCCTTCCAGGATGGCCTGACAGACAAAGCCCGGTACTCAAAAGATCCGATGGACAGGATAGACTGAACGTGTTCAGTGAACATGTTCAGGAGGTTTCCGTGGCCCTTACTCGGACAGAAACGCGGCAAGCAACCCGTCGCGCCGTGTTGGAAGCTGCACATCGTCTATTCGGCGAGCGCGGGTTCACATCCACGACAGTTCGCGACATCGCGCAAGAAGCCGGCGTGAGCGTCGGCACCGTCATGGCCGCCGGGGACAAAGAAGCCCTCCTCGTTGAGCTCTTCGATGACCTCATCGATCAACGCCAACAGCGCATCGACACCCCCGTCTTAGATCCCAACAAACCGTGCGGAGAGAGTGCGGTGGCCATCGTGGAGCCGTTCGTCACTCTCTTCGAGGAACGCCGCGAACTCGCCCGAACCTACGCATCGATCCTGGTGAGCGGGCGCCACACCTCCGTCGTCTTCACCGACCTCGCACGCCGACTCATCACAGTGTTCGAACAACTCATCACCGCCCACGGGTGCACAAACCCAGCAGACACACGCGGGCGGGCCGAAGCCCTTCATTCTGCCTACATCGGCAACCTATTCATCTGGGCATCCACCACCGAGCAGTCCGGCACCGACCTCCTCACCCAGCTACGCAAAGTCTTCACCGCAATCTGCCCACCTACAGGAAGCAACTCATGATCCTGATTCCCTCAGCATGGTTACCACCAGCACTCTTAGCAGCAGTCCTCCTCATCGACATTGCGCTATCAATCCGGCCGGTCCAATTTATTCGCGACTGCCTCCACGGTGTCCGCTTTCCTGAAGAATGGTGGTGGTCCCTACTCGTCATCAAGGCGCTTGCAGCAGCCGGGCTCATCGCAGGGATCTGGATTCCAGGGCTAGCCTTCGCCGCAAACAGCGGTGTGATCGCCTACTTCCTCTGCGCAGCCATAGCCCACATCCGCGCGAAAGCAACAGGCTCAGCCTTCTGGATCAACTGCCTAGGAATGCTCGCCCTGTCCTGCGCCACACTAGCGTTGAGCCTCATCTAGCTGCAGCACCTACCGCACTGCAAAGGCCCCGGGATCGTTTCGCTCCCGGGGCCTTCCGCCTGCCTGGTTCACCGCGACCAAGCTGGGGTGGTGAACTGGACGCCTACGCCGCCCCGCCTACACAACCGAGGCTACACAACCGTAGCGACCCCCGCCGAGACACCAGCCATGTGCCTCACTCAGTGAAGAACTCGTTCGGGCCTACCGGCTTGCCGTTCTCGTCATAGATGTAGAAGCCCTTGCCATCTGCGATACCACTGAACCCGGCATCGATCGCTTCCTTGAGTTTTTTACCGAAACGCTGACGGGTCTCATCCTCGGACGTGCTTGCGATGTTGGAAGCCACGTGGAAACCAACCACGTCGTACACCTCGAACGGGCCGCGTGCAAAGCCCGTTCCGAGCTTCCACGCGTTATCGATGTCCTCAGGGGTACCGACGCCGTTCATGTACAGGTCGCTACCGGCGTTGAGCCATGGGATCAGTAGCGAGTTCAGGAAGTAGCCAGGGGTTTCCTTCTTCACATGAGCGGGAACCATGCCGGTCTCCTTGGCATACGTCAGCGCCTTCTCAACGAAGGCCTGCTCCGTCTTCGGGGTCTCCATGACCTCCGCGAGGTTCTGCTTCCAGATCCGGTTCGCATAATGGATCGCGACGAAACGCTCCGGAGCGCCCGTCGAGTCAGCAAACAGCGACGGCAACAACGACGACGTGTTGGTCGCCAACAGGGTCCGTTCATCAGCCAGCTTGCCGACCTTAGTCCAGGTTTCGCGCTTGAGCTCAAGGTTCTCCGGGACAGCCTCGATGATGATGTCGACGTCGGAAACCGCCTCTTCAAGGTCAGTTGTTGTCTTGATGCGCGCTACAGCTTCCTCGAACTTCTCGTCCGTGAAGTCGGCCAGGTCCTCGCTATACCCCTTGCGCATCCACGCCCAGCGGGCTGGCAGCTTGTCGATGGATTCCTGGAACGGATCGTAAATAGTGACGTCTTTACCGTGGTAAGCGGCCTGCATCGCGATCTGCGATCCCAGCACGCCTCCACCCAGAACTGTGACAGTTGTGAACTCAACTGCGTTGTTAAATTCCGACATCATTCGCTCCTTCGCGAAGACCAACTTTACACTTATAATTTTACCCCTCCGTAGGTGCGTAGATTGCGTTTTCAACCCATAGCGAACCCAGCCGCAGGACTCATGCCGCTAAGGAATAAACCCGGTCCCGGAACCGGTTAAAACAGATGAGCTTGCCTCATACGCAAGCACTTACCTAAGGCCCCAACCGAAGGAGCGTCATGAGCACCACCGTTGACTTCTACTACGACCCCTGCTGCCCCTTCTGCTGGGTCACCAGCCGCTGGCTCGTCCGCGTCCAAGAAGACCGCGACATCACCGTCACCTGGCGCCCCTTCTCACTCGCCATCAAAAACGACGAACTCGGTAACGGTACCGCTGACCACAACGGCCGCGGGCACATCGCTGGCCACCGCGTACTGCGCGTCATCGCCGCCGCCGAAAAGAACGGTGCCGACGCCGGCGAGCTCTACACCGCATTCGGCCGCGCCTACCACACCCAAAACAGCAACATGGATGACACCCTCATCGCCACCGTCCTGGCGGACCACGGCCTTGACGCATCCCTCGCCGACGCCGCGGACGACGAGTCCTGGGACGCTCACCTCGAAGCCGAACAGCAAGCAGCGCTCGATGCGGTCGGCAACGACGTCGGCGTGCCAATCGTTCTCTTCACGAAGGACAGCGCGGAACCACAGGGTTACTTCGGGCCTGTCATCAACGCCCTGCCGAGCCGCGAAGAAGGCCTCGACCTGTGGGACGGCCTCGAAAAGCTCGCGCCGGTCCCTTCCTTCTACGAGCTCAAGCGCACCCGGCCGAAGGGTGGGCCAGACACAACCGGTACCGACGCCATCTAGCCGCGGCTAGGCAGCACACTCTGGGCGGGCTCGGTGACCTTCCCTTAGCGGAAGGTCACCGCGGCCCGCTCAAAGTTTGGATACTCAAACACAGGCCCCACCACCTCAACCGCGTTCGTCTCCGCCTTCACACCATGCAGCAGAAGCCCCGGCTCAAGTCCCGCCAACCCGCCAGCGGCACGCATCACACCAGCCGGAACCGGCAACCGAACACCCCCACCAGACTCGGAACCAAGTAGCCGCAGCGCTTCCGAAAGCCTGATCGGCTCCGGAGCCGCCGCCACCACAACCCGGTCATTCAACGCTTGGAGAGCACCAGCATCGGCCGTCTGCTCTTCCTGCATGAGCAGCGCATGCACAACAATCCGCGCCCAGTCCTCCACGTGAATCCAGGACAGCCACGGGTCCACGCTCGGCCGCACACGCGATGCCGCAACAGCCTTCAACCCTGCAAGCCCCGGCATCCCGGAACCCAGAACGGGCGCGGTCCGCACCACCACGGCATTTTCAGGTGCATCGTTCTCCCACTCACGCAACAACGCGGCCATTCCCTGAACCGCTTCCGGCGCCCAGTCCGGCGCGGTCTGCGCGGTATATACCGGCGCATCCACATCGGTAGTCAAGGCAAGGGCCGATGCGTGAACCCACCCCGTCACGCGCCTCGCCTTCCGCGCCGCCTGAGCCAGCGCACGCGCCGCCGTCAGTCTGGCCACGCGAAGTTCCGCCATCTTCGCGGCCGTCGCTTTCTTGAACATGCGCGGCCCCACCATGTTCACAATCGAAACCCCGGCAGGGTCAGCGAAAACCTCCGCCCACTCCCCAACGCTCACGCCATCCCACTGGCGCCGCGGAACCAAACCCCCGGTGCGCCGCGAACGGCTCAAAACCACCACGCGGCGGCCCCGTGCCATCAACGTGTGGGCAAGCCTGCTGCCCAAGAACCCCGTGCCGCCTGCGATCACAACCAGCGGCAACGCACGTGCGGCATCGTGATCGGCAGGCTCCGCGAGCATCTCGAAAAGGCGAGCACCAACCTTGGATAGATCGCTATCCAGCAGGCCGCCGAAAGCCGCCCCACCAGCCGCTGACCCGAGAGGCCCCTCAGCCTCGATCCGCCGCTCGACCACGGTCCCGCGACCATCCGCGGAATCAATCAGCGACCACGTGACCTTCGTGAACCCGCCAGGTTGATCCTGCTGCCACGCGAAACGCAGACCCTCATGCATCTCAACAACCCGCGCAGGGGGTGCCGTCAACGCGTGCACCGTGCCCCGCGCCACCGCGCGAGGAACCACCATGATCCGCTGCCCCACCGTCAGGTCACCGGTCTCACCCGCGGCCACATCGTCCAGAACCGTGCCATCCTCAGCCACCGGCGCGCAGCGCTGGATCGCATCGTCCACCACGGGCCACACATCCGGGGTCATCAAGGCACCCCATACGGCCTCACGAGGGACGGCAACACGAACCTGCTGTACACGCTGAAAGGTCATGAAACCAGCCTACCCACCAACAACCTAAGTTACTGTCACAGCCACAAGAACCAACGCGACATCCGATGCCACATCTTGTAGTGTTATATAGGATCGATCAGGGATAATTCCCCATAACTTCAGCAAGGAGGTGACCCAACCGTGACGCCGATTCGCGAACGCGGCCAGCTGGAACGCGAAGTCCTAGACCTTCTGCGGGAGAACAGCTCCCCCATGAGCGCCCGCCAGCTGCAAGACGCCTTCGACGAACCCACGCCGGCATACACGACGCTGATGACGGTGCTCGCCCGCTTAGAGAAGAAAGGCGAAGTCACCCGGGGCGGTCCCTCTCCACGCAAGACAACCTTCCAGGCTGTCCGTAGCGATGAAGACGCCGCGAGCCACGGAATGCTCGCAGCCCTCGGCCAAGCCAATGACCGCAAGGCGGCCCTGCTCGCTTTCGCCGGTAACCTCGATGCCGCAGACGTCGCCCTGCTTAACCAAGCGTTCAGTTCCAAGAAGTAACGCCGTTTCCTGACATACTGCGACTATGCTCTGGTGGGTTCTCACGTGCTTCGGCACCGCAACAGCGCTCGCTTTTGTAGCGCCCATCGTGCTCACCAAGGGCCACTGGCATGTTCGCCGCCCGAGGCTCGCCCTTACTCTGTGGTTCGGCGCGTTCTTCACCGGTCTTGGGTTGACTCTGCTCGGCCTCATCTTGAGCGCAACCACCGCCGTCGCCACCCCTAAAGCGGAAACCGGGCTGGAATCACTCACGCTGTCGATGCTGGCCTGGGTCGGCCTGCTCGCGCTCGGCGCGGTCACCGCGCTGATCTATACCGCGACCGAACCACTCGTGGAAATCCAGAGATCCACAGTCTCGCATCTAGAATCAGCGAGCTATCAACGCATCCAGCACCGCGACTACGAACTCATCCTCTTCCACGCCGCCGAACTGCTCGCATGCGCAGTGCCCCTCAAGCACGCGACCGTTTTCATCTCCTCCGGCCTGCGCGAAGCCCTCACAGACGCGGAACTCGACGCGGTCATAGCGCACGAACACGCCCACCTCACCCAACGCCACGGGCTCGCGCTACGCATCGCCCACGTGAACTCGATTGCCCTCGGCGCGTTACGGGCCGGCCGCGAGCTACGCCGCGCCTCACTCCTGCTGGTTGAGCTAGCCGCCGACGACGCCTCAGCCAAAGCCACGAGCCCCACCGCACTCGCAGGGGCCTTAACCACGATGGGCACGCAGCTTGGTGACGCCGGCATGCTCGCACGCGCGCAACGGCTCTCAGCTAAAGCCAACGCCAAAACAGCGGCGGCCTAGCCGCGCTGGAGGCCTGGCCTCGCTGTGCGCTCCAGCGGCGGCCTGAGGACAGTTACGCGAAGAGGGTTTCGCCGATGAACCCGCCGTCTTTGCATCCTGGCGGGATCGCGAACACTGCCGAGCCGATGTGGGTGATCCACTCGTTGAGCAGATCAAGCTCATCAAGCCGCTTCTGTAGCGGCGCGTACTGGGTCACAGGGTTGTGCTGGAACGCGGTGAAAATCAACCCGGAATCTGAGACTTCGGTCCCGGTGGGGTGCACGTCGTAGTTATAGACGCGGCGGAAGATCCGCTCGTGCGGGTTATCCGAGCGTGCCCGGCGGATGTGCGCGAAGTCCGCGATCACCGGGAACCCGGCCGCGTTGTTGGCCTCAAAGTCAGGTTCGTCGTGCTCCTTCTGGCCCGTCAACGGGGCGCCGGAAGCCATGCGGCGGCCTACAGAGGCTTCGCGGCCATCGCGGTCCAGGCGGTCCCACTTATCCAGCATCATCTCGATGCGGCGGATCACCAAGCTCGTCCCACCATCAAGCCAGGCAGGGTTCGCCTTAGGCCCTTCCCACACGACGGAAGCGAAATCATCCGTCTCCGGCGCCATATTCACGGTGCCGTCCAGCTGCCCGAAAAGGTTGCGCTGCGTGTGGGTGTCTTTCTGCGATCCATAGGCGCGCCGGAACCCCTGCTGAACCCACGCGACATCCATAAAATGTCGCGAGTCCTTGAGCAACATGCGGGTTGCGTGAGCGACCGTCACCGGATCATCCGCTGCCACCTGAATCAGGAAGTCCCCGCCAGTCCACTCCGGTTTCAGGGTGTCACGTTTGTATTTCGGCAGCGGCTTGAGCCAGTCCGGCATGACCTTCGGGTCAGGGTTGATCCGCTTGACCATCTCAGAGCCGAAACCGAACGTCACGGTGAGCCGCGAGGGATAGAGCGCGAGCTCCGGCTCCGTATCCGCCAACGCACCGTCACCCTGCGTGAGGCGGGACGCATCGTCGGTAAGAATATTCAGCATCCGGTGGAGACCTTCGCGGTCCGCTGTCTTCTTCAGCGTCAACCCCACCAGAGTCTGATGCGCCTGCGGGTACATCTCGATGCCGGCTTGGTGTTTGCCATAGAACGGTAGCTTCTTGACGCCTTGGATGACGTCAGCATCCGCGAGAGCTTCTTGCCTCGCCTGATCTTCTCGATTGCTTGCGAACGCATCGACGCCGACAACGGCCGCAGCTCCCGCTACGGTCGCGGCACCCCCGAAGAGCAATGAGCGGCGTGATAAGCCACCCCGACCTTTCTGGTCGTCTTGTTCCGCGTGGGTCATACGTGCCTCATCCTTTCTGTCGACGCCGATGCGTAAGCAGGAAGGAACTTACTTGTCCTTCTTGTCTTCCTTGTCACCGTGATCATGGTCGCCGTGGTCGTGGCCGCTGTGATCGCTGTGCTCGTCCTTGTCCTTCTTATCGGACTTATCACCGTGTCCACCGTGTTCGCCGTGGCCGGCGTGGTCGTCATCGTAGTTTTCGTTGGCGCCGGTGAATTCCTTGGCTGGGGCCTCAATGTCGAAGCTTTCGCCGTCGGTGGTCTTGAGGGTGATCTTGATCGTGTCACCCGGCTTGATCTCCTTGGACAAGCCCATGAACATCAGGTGGTCAGCGCCTGGCTCGAGAGTGATGCTCTTGTGTGCAGGAACAACGAAGCCGCCTTCCTTCTCCTGCATCTTCTTGCTGCCATCCGGGGTGTCGATGACCTCGTGCAGCTCTACCTTCTTCGCGTACTCGCTGGTTGCGGATTCGATAGTGACGTCTTTATCAGTCTTGTTCTCGATGACGCCGAATGCGGCGGTCATGCCTTCAGAGGCCGCCTTTACCCAGGCGTCCTTGGCTACGAGCGCTTCCTGCGAGGCCTCCTGCTTGGTCTCTTCCTTCTTCGTGTCACCCGAGCATGCGGACAAGCCGAGAAGAGCAGCTGCACTCAGTGCGATTGCGGCGGAAATACGACGGTTCATGATGGTCCTTTACGAAGGTTGTGCCTCAGTTAGTTTTTTGGCCTCGGCTGGCGAAATACCAGACGGCCAGACCCGCTATCACAACGCCTGCGCCGGCGGCCGCGATAACCCAGACAGGGACACCAGATTCCTTCTCGGAATCAGCGCTAGCTGAGGCTTCGGCAGCACCGTCATAGATACTGCCGCTATCGACGTCCTTACCGTCAAGGGCAGGAACCTTGGGCGCGTCAGTGACATCACCTACAGAAAACGGGATAGTCCCCGAGATGGGGTGTCCATCCTCAGAAACCACACGCCACCGGATTTCGTAGTATCCATCCGGCAGTTTCCCATCCAAGGGCTGGGTGACTTTGAAGTCCTTGATCTTCGCGTCAAGGCCCTCAGCGTGGTTCTTCTGTTCGGCATCCACCACCATGATCATGGTGCCCAAATCCATGGGGCGCCCCGAGAACTCAAGCGTGATGTCCTGCGGAGCCTGATCAAGTGCCTCTTGGCTGGCAGGGGTGGAGTCAACCAAACGGTCATGAGCGTGCGCGGCTGGCGCACCAAAGACCGAGGCGATGAGCAGCAACAGCGTGAACGCCACCGCACCTAATGCGACGGCACGGCGCTGTGCACCGACAGAAGAGGCCGATGCAGCGACAGCAGAGCCCGGTGTAGCGACGGGCGCCGGTGCAGCGGTAGACCTCGCTAGTGTGCGCGTCATGCTTTCGATCTCCCCCATGAGCTATACGTGCTTGAACACTGTGATATCGAGTACGCACCTAACTCTACAAGATGTAGTCGCTAATTCCTATTGGCTGTCGCATCAGCGCAGTCACCAAACCCGCGTAGCCACCAGTTCCACGCAGATCATTGAGGCGCACACCTACAGGCTTAATTATGGAGCATGCCTCGAACGGAAACCTGTTTCACGCTTGTAATATAGAGTTGATTATTTGGCAAGCCCTCGTTCATCTAGGGCTCCAAGGCCGTTACCTACCCCATCATGTGCGCGCCCTCATTGTGAGTGAGCCCTCGTTCTACGTTTATGCAGGAGTCCTGTGGAAAAGCAGCTGAAGAAGTTCGCCCGTAAAATTTTCCGGTCCAAAGCCTGGAAAGCCTCCAGCCAGTGGCTGCGAGGCACCCGCGACTACAACCTGACCGCTAAAGAGTACGCAGACTCCGCCGCTCCGGAAGCACAGATCCTCGCATACTTCGGCGATACCCGCGCCAAGCTCTACCAGCTGCGCCAGTGGATCCCCGTGCTTGAAGAGCTCAACGAAACCGTACCGACCGCGATCTTCCTGCGCCGCCCATCGGCCATTAAAGCGGTAGAAGAAATGACGAGCCTACCGGTCGTCTACCGCGGCAGCTTCGACCGCATGATCAGCTACTACGAAGAACACAAGCCAAAGCTGTTCCTCTACGTCAACAACGGCCGCTCCAACTTCCAAACCCTCAGCTACGCGCCAGCCGTGCACGTGCACATCAACCACGGCGAATCCGACAAGCTCTCGATGGTCTCCAACCAGGCGAAAGCCTACGACGCCGTCTTCACCGCCGGCCCGGCCGCGCTACGCCGCCACCGCCGCGCACTCATCGACTTCGACGAATCCAAGCTCATCTCCGTCGGCCGCCCACAGCTGGACCTCGACTACGAGAACGAACTGCCAGAAACCACCCTGCGCACCATCATGTACGCACCAACCTGGCAGGGTGAAAACGACAACAACAACTACACCTCGATCGACTGCTACGGCCCACAAATCATCGAAGCCGCCCTCGCAACCGAAGGCACCCGCGTAATCTACAAGCCACACCCACGCGTGGCAGGGGCACGCCAGGCCGACATGAAGGCAGGCCACCGCCGGATCATGGAACTCATCGAAGCCGCAAACGAAGAAGGCGGCGAGCACCTCGTGTTGCGCAACGGCAACATCCTCGCGATGTTCGCTGACGTTGACCTCATGATCACCGACATCTCCAGCGTGGGCCTGGACTTCCTATACCTCAAGGCCGACAGCCCGATGCTGTTGACCGACCGCCGCACCAACCGTAAACAGCTCACCGACGAATCCCCGGTCGCCTCCGCTGTACCAGTGATCGACGCAGACACCGTGGACACACTGCCTGAGATGATCGCCGATGCGCTGGCCAACGGTGGCGATAAGGACGCCCGCGCTGAAGCCCGGGCACTGTACTTCGGTGACTACGGCGTCGGCGAATCCCGCGTCGCTTTCATCGACACCGTGCAGCGGCTCATCGCTGAACGCGCGGAGAAACTCAAGCACCTCGACCTCCCTGCAGCCACCGCAGCCGAAGCCGGAGACGACCCAGAGGAAGACAACCTCGAAGGCGAGAACACGGCCGGTGACAACACGGCCGAAGAAGACTAGGCCACAGCAAGTCCAGCCCCAACCGGGCGAGGACTTACAACACAGCAACGCCCCGGGGCTATTGACTGCACCCCGGGGCGTTGCTGTATCGCTGTAGCTCTGTGACTCTGTGGCTTTGCGGCTAGTACGTGATGAAGTGGGAGCGGCTCAGGAATACACCGCGCCCGGTTTTGCTGTTCCAACAGGTGAGGCCGTGCTCTTCAGAGACGCACACGAAATCACCGTGGACAACGGATTCGCCGTATCCGAGCTTCTGACCCTTGAACCCGTCTTCACAGCCGTTCTTCTCGAAGCAGAACTTACCTTCGTGGGAGCCGCCGTAGCTCGCCAAAGACTTGTTGGCACCCAAGAACACGTACGGGGTGGTGCCTTGCTTAGGTTTCGGGTTCGCGGCTACCGGCGCCCGGTCCTTCCACGACTTCACGGAGCACGCGATCGAGTCGCCAGCATCCCCGCTGTCATCGTCACTGTTTTCACGCAGGCGAATGTCACAACCGATATTGCCGGTCGGGGTCATGACCGAGGCGATCGTCATACCGTCCTTCTCGACCGTGGCCTGCGGCTGCTGGGCATCATCCGGGGCGGGGCCGCGAGCACCCGCATACACCTGCGGCGGCAACGGAGTCTGGTCCTTCTCCTCAGATTCTTCCTCATCCTTTGCGGGCTCGTCGCTCGGCTCCTCGGATGGGCTCGCGTCCGTGGCTTCAGCGACCGTATTCGGCGCGGGGTCCTTGTCTTTATTGCCTCCAAAGAGAGTTGTCGCCGCAAAAACCACGGCAACGATCGCCAAGACCGCCACAATCACGATGGGCAACACGGCCCCGGAACGGCGGCGCGGCTCTCGATCTTCCTCAACATATTGGTCTTCCTCAACATATTCGTCGGAGTGATCATCGTAGGAATCCTCCGGCGGATAAAAGCCCGCGTACCGAGTGGGTTGCTGTGGAGCAGGTTGTTGGGCTGGTTGCTGCGGGTTTGAAAATTGTTGCGGGGCCGCTGCCGCTTGGGCGTTGAACTGCTGGGTTGCTTGCGCATCCCCGGACTGCTGGGCGCCGTATTGCCCAGCCCCATACTGCTGCGGGTTGAACTGTTGAGTAGCTTGATCGTCATGCTGCTGAGCATTGAACTGCTGCGTTGCTTGATCATCAAACTGTTGCGCAGCACCGTATTGCTGAGCCCCATACGACTGCGGGCTGTGTGGTTGAGCGTTGTGTGGCTGAGCTGGCGGGTTGGGAGGCATGTCCCCCACCGCCGCATCCTCTGGGTTGACCGGCGGCAGGATCGGGGAAAACACAGGCCCTTCGGCTGGGCGAGGAGGCTCGCTGACGGCCTGCATGTGCTGCGTAGCCTCAGCGTCAGAGGCGTCTGCCCCAGGGATTTCGGCGAGGATCTGAGCCACCAAACCGGCGGGGCAGTTCGGGTGCATGAAGACCTGGCTCCTCAGCTGAGGATATTGCTCAGCGATACGAACCAGTTCATCAGCAGAAAGTTGCGGATCTTGCAAACGCGAACGCGCCTCGTCCATCTCCCCATCCTCGAACACGACGTCAAAAACTCCTCAGCTGTGCTATTCACACAGCTAAAGAACAGTGCAAACATTGATTGTAGACTGTTTCGCCCCGCCCTGAGGAGAGCACTATGAACAGCCAGAACCCTCAACAGTCGGCGCCACCATCCTCCACCCCACCCGCTCGCGAGCAGAAACGCTCAGCCCGAGTGATAGCGATTGTGAGCGCCGTGGTCGCGGTTCTCGTGTTGATTGCGGGGATCATATGGATCGTGGTTCGCGGCGGATCCGAGGACAACGCGAAACAGCCTTCATCTGAAAACCCAGCCGCCACAACAACCGTTGAAAGTGGCGGACCTTCACACTCAGATGGTCAACCCTCAGCTACGGACACCACGTCAGAGGACCCCAGCGAGAACGGCGCTAGCGACGACAGCAACGAGCCCGGGGCCGACGACCACGGCGGCAACGAGCAGGGCGGCGACTCGGACAGGAAGCCTGACACGGGCGTGGACGTTCAGGCCGGGAAACTACCGAAAGCTGGGGCGCCTGCCCCACGCTCCGCTATCAAAGCGGAACGCACCCGTCAGGTACGCGGCAGCCTCGTTGCCTCGATCCAGGTACCGAGCGGCAACATCGGATGCAACATCTATAAACCTGAGTCAGACCAAGACCGCATGGGCAATCAGCTGATGTGTACCGTCGACTCCTGGAAAACCAACCCGCCTAAGAACTTCAGGGAAGAAGCCCCGCACCACACCCCGGATGACGATGCGATGGTCGCGATCACGGAAGCTGACCGGAAACCGTTCTACGGAAGCGCTCGTGTAGAAGACAAGTGCTACAAAAAAGACGTGTGCGAGAAAGGTTTCGAAGGCCAGGTGCTCGAATACGGGACCGCCGTGAAACATGGAGACTACGTATGCCAGTCCGAAAAGGCCGGCCTCACGTGCTGGAACACCAAGACCGGCCGCACAGTATTCATGAGTAAAGAAGACCTCCGCGTTTTCTAACGACGGAGGTCTTCTGTGCTGGCTAAGCCCAGCGGTTTAGCTTCGGGGCTCAGTGCTCGGCCGAGTCTCTGTGCTTAGCCGAGTCTCAGTGCTTAGTCGGCGAATTCGTCAGCGAGTTTATCCATCGCCGCGGCTTCACGGGTGTATTCATACTGCCGCTGAATGTAGGACTCGAGCTCGTCGCGTTCGATGCGCCAAATGCCGCGGCCACCAACCTTAATGGCTGGTAGGGCGCCTGTTCGCACCAGCGAGCGGGCCTGCTGCATGCTGACGTTTAACTCATCAGCTACGTCCTCTAGACGTAGGAAACGAGGCTGTTTTTTCTCCATATGGTTCTCCCCCAAACGGTTCTCCACAAGCTCACAACTATCCCCGATGGACAGGTCATCGAACAGATGTGGATGCACCCCACCAGGTCTTTCTTATGGAATTAGATACAGAATATCACCGCCAGGCGCCAGCAAGAAAGAGCTAACAGCATAAAAGGGAGGCAAAGCGGGCACACAGCCAGGCGCGGCGCTTCAAGGTGAATGTGACCGCCACATTAAGGCATGATGTGTGTGATAGGTCACAGCTTTACTATGGCCACTCCACGGACCACATTTCGAACAGTCGCAGCCTAAACAGCCACAGCCTAACCAGACACAACCCAAGCAGATACAACCCAACTATGAGTACGGAGTCCACATGCGCATCGGTGTCCCCACTGAAGTCCTCAACAACGAGTCCCGCGTAGCGGTCACTCCTGCCGGGGTATCCGAACTCGCGGCTCAAGGCCACGAGGTCCTGGTCCAGTCCGGCGCTGGCATCAACGCAGGCCATAGCGATGACGACTATACGGCCGTGGGCGCGCAGATCGTCGCGGACGCCGAACAGGCGTGGGCCGCCGAACTCGTCCTCAAAGTCAAGGAACCACAGCCGAGCGAATACAGCCTGCTACGTAAAGACCAGGTGCTGTTCACCTACCTGCATCTTGCCGCATCGCGCGAATGCACTGACACTCTGCTAGAAGCCGGCACCACATCGATCGCATACGAGACCGTGACCCAGGGCCGCACGTTGCCGTTGCTCTCCCCGATGTCCGAGGTGGCGGGCAGGCTTTCTGCGCAGATCGGGGCCACACTCCTGCAACAGCCAGCTGGCGGCTCAGGCATTTTGATGGGCGGCGTTCCAGGGACGCGGCCAGCGAAAGTTGTGGTGATCGGCGCCGGAAACGCTGGGGAACAAGCCGCACGCACAGCCCAAGGCATGGGTGCAGAGGTCACGATCGTGGACATTTCCGCATCCCGCCTCCACGAGATCGACAACCTCGCCCGCGGCCACATCAAAACCATGGCCTCAACCAAGCTCGCAATCGCCGAACTCGTGAAAGATGCTGACCTCGTGATCGGTTCTGTGCTCATCCCGGGTGCGGCTGCGCCGAAGCTCGTGACCCTCGACATGGTCAAGACGATGCGTCCAGGATCGGTGCTCGTGGACATCGCGATCGACCAGGGCGGGTGCTTCGAAGGATCCAAACCAACCACGCACGACAACCCGACCTACCGCGTGCACGACGCTCTCTACTACTGCGTGAGCAACATGCCCGGCGCCGTCCCACAAACCTCAACCGCAGCACTCACCAACGCGACACTCCCCTACGTAATGCAGCTAGCGAATAAGGGCTGGCAGGATGCACTCGCGGCCGATGAGGGCTTCGCATCCGGACTCAACACCTACGACGGGAAGGTCACCAACCGCGGAGTCGCCGAGGCACACGGAATGGACTTCGTGGCTCCCGCAGACGTGCTCGCAGGCTAGGAACGGGTCTACAAACTGGCGGTCGGCGCCGCGCCATACTAACTGAGCGCCGGTGCCGCGCCGAGCGCGATGCACACGATCACAACGAGGATGATCACCACGCTCGAACCCGCACCGAGAAGCAGTGGGCGGCCGCCGAGCTTCATGAGCGATTTCACGTGAACGCCCAGACCGAGCGCGAACATCGCTGAAGCCAACAGGAATGTTTGGGCGATCTTCGCGACATCCAGAACCGGTTGCGGCACGATGTGCAGCGACGCGATCACAACCATCACGATGAACCCGAGCACAAACAGCGGCATGATCGGCGGGAGCTTGACCTCCGCATCGGCGCTATCTGCGCTACCGTCTGAACCGTCTACGTTGCCGCCGGTGCCGCTAGCTGTGGCGCGGGCCGCGCTTGCGTCTCGGCGAGCGCTGAGCGATACGGCGGCGATCATCGGGGCGAGCATCAGGACTCTTGCGAGCTTGACGGTGACGGCGGTGGATAGGATGACGCCGCCTCCTGCGATACCGCCTGCCGCGACTACTTGGGCGACTTCGTGGACGGAACCGCCGATGAACATGCCGGCGGCGGCATCGTCATAGCCGAGTAGCTGCGCCAGAAGTGGAGCGATGGGGATCATGAGCGTCCCGCACACTACGACCATCGCGACCGCGGCAGCAACGAACTCTTGTTTGGCGCGGGTAACACCTTGCATTCCGGCGACGGCCGCGGCGCCGCAGATCGAGAAGCCTGCGGCCATTAGCATCCGTAGGTCTTTTTCGATGCCGAGCGCCTTACCGAGCCCGAGGGTCGCAACGAATGTGATGGCCACTGCAGCGACGGCGACCACGATCACGCCCCAGCCGAGGCTAGCGATCTGGGTGACGGACAGTTGCAGGCCAAGGAGCACGACCCCTAGCCGCAAGACCCGTTTAGCGGCAACCGCGATGCCGGGATCGAAGACTGCGGGCACTGGGGCGAGGTTACGCCATAGAGCGCCGAGCAGGATCGCGATCAGCATGACCGGGATCGAGGCGTTCAACGCGCCCAATCCGATACACACAGCCCCCACCGCGAACGCGAGTCCAAGCCCCCACCACACTGACGGTTTCGCAACCGTGCCGTTGCTCTGTTGGGCTTGGTTCCTGGCCACGTGACGCTCCTCGTTAGGTAGGCGGGCTTGAAGTATGTCGCACCCTTCAGGCTAGACCCTGCCCCACCCTGTATCCACAGACTCGGTTCATGATTGCGCAGAAACACTAGACTCAAGACAACACTGAATTCAGGCAAGCACCAGACACAAGGCAAGCGTCCAGCCGCATGGTAACGATGAGAGAAAGGCCCCGATGTGACTTCTTCGACGTCCGCTTCGACGTCCGCGTCAGCTAAAAACTCTGCGTCAGTACTGCTGGTCCGCCCCGCCTCTGAGGCGAGCAGCGGCGTTGAGGTGTTCGTGCATGTGCGTGCCAACAGTATGGAGTTCGCGCCGGGCGCCGTGGTGTTCCCTGGCGGCGGCGTTGATCCGAGCGACGCTGACGGCACTTCAGCCTGGGAATTGCCGGCGCCGCTTGCGGCATCACTGACAGATGACGCGGCAGAGGCGTCCGGGATTTCTGCGGCTGAGCGCGGCCGCCCGGTCGCCCCACAGACCCTTGTTGCCGCGGCGGTGAGGGAAACCTTCGAAGAATGCGGGGTTCTGCTCGCCCGCCCAACCGAGGAATCCACCAGCCCGGGGCTGCATCCTGAGCGGGAGGCACAGCGCCGAGCGTTGGAGGAGCACCGCATCGGGATCGATCAGGCAATCACAGCGCTCGCTGCGGTCCCCCACCTGGAGAGCATCGTGTGCGTTGACCGTTGGATCACCCCCGCCAGCCTGCCGAAACGCTACGACACCCGGTTCTTCGCAGCGGTACTCCCTGAAGGGCAGATAGCCGATGGCCACACGAGCGAATCCGTAGACAGCTTCTGGATCCGGCCCGAGGAAGCGCTACGCCGCTATAAGGAAGGAACGCTTATGGTGATGGCGCCGACGTGGGCGCAGCTTATTCGGCTTGCGCAAGCCGAAACCGTCGAAGACGCCCTGAAGCCCGCCGCCACAGGCGTCACGATGCCGCGCATCATCAAAGAACCCGGCGCGAAACCAGGTGCTAAGACGCGCATCGCGTTCTGGGGCGAAGAAGCCTACCTTGCAGCCGGCAAACCCATCTACAGCTAACCCATCCCACCACAATTCCTAGCCACCAGCGGAACCGAACCCAACTGCCCCGATAGCCAAAGCGAGCATGATCATGAGCACCAAAGCACAACGCACCGTGTATGTTTTCAACGGCCCCAACCTCAACCTGTTGGGCACCCGCGACCCGGAAACATACGGGACCACGACCCTCAGCGACGTCAAGGACCTGTGCGAGGCCGCTGCTGCCGAGCAGGGACTGACTCTGGATTTCCGGCAAACCAACCACGAGGGCGAGCTCATCGACTGGATCCACGAAGCCGGGGCCGCCGTCAAGGACGGAAACGCGGTGGGTGTTGTGCTCAACGCTGGCGCCTACACCCACACATCGGTTGCGCTCGCGGACGCGATCTCGGGAGCCTACTGCCCCACCGTCGAAGTGCATATCTCCAACGTTCACGCGCGCAAAGAGTTCCGGCACCACTCCTACCTCTCCCCCGTTGCGAAGGGAATCATCGTGGGGCTCGGAGTCACCGGCTACGAACTCGGGATCCGCGCCCTCGCCCAGTAACACTGGGTTCATCTGACACAACGCACTTAGCCGGTAAACAGCCTCGCCCCGTAAAACCTGCCCCGGGCCGTGACCGCGCGCCGTGTCGCGCAAGACACCACGCAAGTAGTTGACAATGCGCAACTACCTTGGATTATTGTTGACTTTCATCAACAACTTTTGTCGTGACTGCCGCGACATGTCCAGGAGGTTGCATGGCCGAAAACCCTGCGTCTGAACAGAACCCTGCACCAACAACTACCCCTGCGCCAGCATCGAACCCAGCTCCGATGTCTCATAGCGCTAAGATCCAGTCGCTGACAGCGCTGATCATGGCGATGTTCGTGGGCATGATCGCCAACACGGTCGTCTCAACCTCGATGCCGCGCATCGTTCACGACCTCGGCGGTACACAGGCACAGTATTCGTGGGTTATCGCGGCCGCAATGCTCGCGATGACGGTCACGGTCCCGATTTGGGGCAAGCTCTCTGACCTGCTGGACCGCAAGATGTTGATGCAGGTCTCGCTCGCGATCTTCGTCTCAGCAACAGCGTTCGCCGGCTTTTCACAATCCATCGACATGCTCATCGCCGCCCGCGTGTTCCAGGGGATCGGTATCGGCGGGACGATGACGTTGTCACAGATTGTGATGGCTGACGTCATTTCGCCTCGTGAACGCGGTAAATATATGGGGATTTTCGGTGCGGTCATGGCGTTCGCGACCGTCGCCGGGCCGCTGTTGGGTGGCTGGATCACGGATACGTTCTCTTGGCGCTACAACTTCTATATCGCGTTACCGGTAGCGATCGTCGCGTTCATCATGCTGCAAACCCGCCTGCACTTGCCGCCGCAGGAGTACCGCCGCTTCCGCCTCGACGTGCTCGGGCTGGTGTTGCTCTCCAGCGGTATCTCCCTGTTGCTGATTTGGGTCACGATGGGCGGCAACGCTCCCGGGGCGATGTTCCCGTGGAAGTCGGTTGAGACGCTGTGGATGACCAGCGCATCGGCTGTTTTGTTGATCGCGTTCGTGTTCGTTGAGTTGCGTACGGACGAACCGTTGCTGGATTTGCGGTTGTTCAAGAACCGTACGTTCACGCTTTCGGTGATCGGTTCGATCGCGGTGGGGCTGGCGATGTTCGGCGCGACCGTGTACCTGTCTCAGTTCATGATTATGGCGCGCGGCGCGAGCCCCACCATGGCGGGCATCATGACCATCCCGATCATGGTGGGCAGCATGATCTCCGGCAACGTCGTCGGCGTCATCATCAGCCGCACGGGCGTGTGGAAACCGTATGTGATCGCGTGCTCCGTCATGCTGGTTGTGGGGCTCGGATTGATGTCTGTGGTTCGCGCGGACAGCAACTATTGGTTCATGGCGGTGCTCATGTTCCTCATGGGTGCCGGTGTGGGCGGCACGATGCAGAACTTTGTTTTGCTGACGCAGAACGCTGTGCATCCGCGGGTCATGGGGGTTGCATCTTCCGCGGTGGCTTTCTTCCGTTCGATGGGCGGGACCGTTGGTATCGCTTGGCTCGGTGGTGTGCTCGCTAACCTCGCTCCGGCGTTGATTTCTGATAGGCAACAGGACTTGATGCGCGCGATTTCTAGCCTCCCGGCGTCCGAGCGGGCCGCGGTTTTGGACATGCAGACCTCTGGCGAGTTGCCGGCCCCGAGCATGCTCCCGGATTCTGTGGCAACCATCATTGAGCACGCCTACGGTGAGGCAATCGCGCACTTGTTCCTGTACGCCGCACCGTTCGCTGTGCTTGGCCTGGTGGTTGCGATCTTCATCCCGAACCTGAGCTTGTCGACTCATACCCGCCACGAAGAGCTCGCCCGCACCGCAGGGACCGACGGAGAATCTGTTGGCGAGGAAACGACTGGGTCCGCAGGCAACCCGGGCTCTGCGGATAACTCTGGGGCTACGGGGAGGCCCGGGTCTGCTGGTAGTTCAGGGCCTGTTGACAAGTCCAGGCCTAAGAACATGGTGCCGCGGCAGGAGGTGCGCCGAGATGTCTGATGCGTGTAGCGAGGAGTTCACGGAGCAGCTGCGTTCGCTGACCCGCGAGTACCGGATCCTGTTGGCCGCGGCTCGCCGCAGCTTCCGTGAGCAGGCCGCCGCCCTGGATACCTCCCTCCAACCGTTCGACGGGGTTGTAGCTTCCGCGCTCTACCGTCGGTTCATGGAGACCGGCAGTTGCACCCCGGACGCCGGGATGACGGTGACCGAGCTGTCCGAGGTTGTGGATGCCGATAAGTCGATGGTGTCCCGCGCGATCAAACGGCTTGAGACTGCGGAGCTGTTGGTGCGCACCGCGGACCCGAAGGACGCCCGGAGCTATCTTCTGGTTCTGAGCGATTCGGCGCGAGCTCGCTTCAAGGATTACGTTATGAAGCGGCAACAAGAATCCGCCGTCATGTTCGAGGACTGGAGTATCGAGGAAGTCTCGAGGCTAGCCGCGCTATTGAAGAAACTCAACGACAGCCGCACCCGGATGCAGGGTCGAGAAGCGCTATAGCTCGGGTTTCGGCAATCCACACCCGGTTCCTATCGGAGTTTTATCCACGGATTGAGGGTGCGGCTGTTTCGCGCCCGTGTTGTGGTGGGAAGCTGGAAACCCTAAGCATAACAGCCGTCTGAAAGGAGCCGTCGTGACCGATTCAGCTGACCAAACCGAGTTACTTGACCACACCGAATCAACTGAGCAAACCGAGGTACCTACCCAGGACCTGGCGTTGCCCCGCACGGCATGGGCATTGCAGGATCCGCTTCTGACCGAGTATTACGACACCGAATGGGGCCGGCTGATCACGAGTGAGCGCGGGTTGTATGAGCGGATCGTGCTCGAATCCTTCCAAGCGGGCCTGTCTTGGCTCACTGTCCTGAAGAAGCGCGAGGCCTTACGGGAGGCCTTCGCGGACTTCGACCCGGAGGCGGTCGCGGAGTTCACCGAGCAGGACGTCGAGCGGCTGCTGGCTGATGCCCGGATTATCCGCAACCGCGCCAAGATCGAGGCCGCGATCACCAACGCACAAGCAACGCTTGCGTTGCGTGAATCGGGTGGGCTCGCCGCACTCGTGTGGTCGCATACCCCGGCGCGCAGCTGCGTTCCCGCAACCGAGGAAGAGATCCCTTCGCAAACCGAGGAGTCCCGCGAACTCGCACGCGCCCTGCGCGGGCAGGGTTTCCGTTTCGTGGGCCCGACCACCGCGTTCGCGCTGATATGCGCGGTCGGGATGGTCGATGCCCACGTCACCTCATCCCACATGCGGGGCGTGTGCGGACTACGCGATGCCGCTGGCCAGTTGACCGAAGAAGGCAGGCGCTTCGTGGACGAGGTAACCGCGCCCGCTACTGCGCTGTGATGCGGATGGTTGTGCTCGCCATCGCTGTCAGCAATGGGGAGTCATGCGAAACGATCGCGGCCGCCGCTTGATCCTCGGCCACTACGTCCCCGATCACGTCCCACACTCGAGAGGCAGTGCGAGAATCCAATGCGGAGGTCGGCTCATCCGCGAATAAATACCGCACAGGCCGGACCAGCCCACGAACCACAAGCGCGCGTTGAAGCTGACCATCGGAGACCTCATGCGGCTTCCGGTCCAGAAGTTCGCGCTCTAGTCCCACACGCTCCCATAAGATGAGGGCTCGCTCATTGAGGTCTTTAGCGCGCGGCCGGATGCGGCCCCGGCCAAAACTCAGCGGAGCCGCGACTGTCTCAGCGAACGTCACCGAACTCGCCGAGGCCGCCGGGATCACGCCGAACGCAACGACACAAGCCCTGCGACGACTCGAAGACTCAGGCCTCGTCCTCCCACGCAGGGATGGCCGCCACCGCCGCTGGTCGCTCACCGACCCGCGCATCCACGAGCTACTCCACCTGGTCAGCGCTCCCCACACCGAACTGCACCCGGAACACAAAACTTTCCCGGAAAATCAGCACTAAGAGCCCCAGTTCTTCGCCGTAACAATGGCGAGACAATACACGAAAAGGGGCGGCACCCGACCCTGAACTAGCCCCCAGGTGCCGTCCCTCAACACGTACGAGACGAGACTATTTCTCGCTAATGAACCCTTCTTCGACCATCCATTCATAGGCCACATCCGATGGGTCTTGGCCATCGACGTCGACCTTGAGGTTGAGCTCCTGGAAGGTTTCGTTGTTCATTTTCTCTGTGATCTTCTCGTAGTTCTTCTCAAGCTGTGGATACTTCTTGATGAACTCGGCGTTATACAACGGAGCGATCTCATAGGACGGGAAATACTTCTTATCGTCCTCCAGGACCGTCAGGTTCAGCGACTTGATGCGGCCATCCGTTGCGAAGACCTCACCGAAGTTGCACGTCCCACGGGCGGTCGCCTCATAGATGGCGCCCGTATCCATCACGGACACGTTGGAAGCCGGAACGCCGTCCGCTTTACCTAGATCCATCTGGTAGTGGGCAAGCAACGGTTTGAAACCATCGGCACGGGAATTGAACTCCGCCTCAACACAGAACGTGCGGTCCTCGGCCGGGAGCTTGCCGACATCGGAAAGTGTCTTCGCATCCCCGAGCTTCTTGGCCGCATCCGCGCTGTAGGCGATCGCGTACGTGTTGTTCAGCTCGCCGGGCTTGCCCCACGTGATGCCGTTCTCGCGGTCCGCCTCGGCCACCGCCTGCCACTGCTTCTGAGGGTCCGGAATACCTTCCTCGCCACCCAGATAGGACAGCCACACGGTTCCCGTGTAATCGAACATGACGTCCGCCTTGTGCTGCTCCATGAGCTTACGCGCCGGCACAGAACCCGGAACGTTCGTAAGGTCCTTGACGTCAAAGCCCGAGGCCTTCGCCGTCAACACCGCGATCTTGCCCACAATCTGCTGCTCCGTGAAGTTCTTGGAGGTCACCACGATCTCCTGACCCTCCGCGCCATCGACCTGTTCAAGGCTTCCCGGGCCCGGTTCCTTAACGAAAGCCGCCGATGACTGCAGCCCGCAGGAACTCAACGCGAGCCCCACCGTGGCGAGCGCGGTCATCGCCATGATGCGAGACCGGCGGGGACCATTCAGTTTCTTTTTCACGAAAGCCACCTCACAAGCCTTTAGGACGGGCGACGTGCTCGACTACGCGCCCGACCCAGTCGATTACCAACGCCAGCAGCGCAACCAGGATTGCGCCCACCACTACAACGGTGGTCTGTGACAGGTTCACGCCCGTGGTGATGAGCAGCCCCAAACCGCCGCCGTCGATGAAGGTCGCTAGCGTTGCTGTACCAACCAGCAGAACCAACGCGGTACGGATACCGGCGAGCATCACCGGGACCGCGAGCGGCAGCTCAACACGGAACAGGACTGAAAGAGAGGACATGCCCATGCCGCGGCCAGCCTCGATCAGGCGCCGATCCACGCCATCCAAGCCCACCATCGTGTTCCGCAGCACCGGAAGCACCGCGTACACCACGAGTGCTACCACCGCGGACCAGAACCCGAAGTCCATCCACATAGCCAGCAACACCACAAGCCCGATGGCCGGTGCGGCCTGCCCGATGTTCGCCACCGCGATCACGGGGCCGGTCAGGAAACGCAGCGGCTTGCGGGTCAGCAGTACGCCCAGCGGGATCGCGATCACCAAAACGATCAGCGTGGAAACCACCGTAAGCTCGATGTGCTGAACAGTCAGCTCTGCCAGGCTCTTCGGAGACAGCGTCGATGCGGCGGTGGGGCTCAGGTCAGTTGCAGCCAGATAAATGAAGACCGCCCCGATCAACCCCAGCAAAACCAGCAGCTGGATTCCCAGCCCCAGCCAGTTATGCGAGGTGACCTTCGGTTTCTTCGCAGTAGCTTGGCTCGTCACAGGCGACCATCCTCACCAGCGTTGCCCGCATCGGGCTTCGCTTGCGCCTCAGTCCCTTCCGGGGTCTGGGTTTCGGCCGACGCTTGGGCTACGGCTGGGGCGTCGGCTTCCGGCATCGGGGTGTCGCCTTCACGGTTGGCATCCGACTGCGTCGCGACCGCCGGGATCGCGCCCGAGTTCATACCCACTGGCGCGTTGCGATCATCGGCCAGCTTGCGTGCCTGACCAATCCACGCCGTCACGGACTCGATGTCCACAACACCCCGGAGTGCGCCACGGCGGCCCGCAACAATCGCATGACCCGTGGTTGCTACAAGCATCGCATCCAACGCGTCATTGAGCGTGGCGTCCATGCCGATCACCGGAAGGTCATCGACCACCTGATCCGAGATGACCTCCATACGAGACAAGTCACGACGGGTAGGCCACTGGATTGGACGCTCACGCGAATCAACCACGACCGCCCTCCGATGCCCTGCCGCCTGGACGCGCGACAAAACATCCGAAGCCTTCTCGCCAGGGCGAGCCACCGTCGGTTCAAACAAATCCACTTCACGCACACGCGAAAGCGACAACTGCTTGATACCCGCGCCAGCCCCGATGAAACCTTCAACGAACTCGTTGGCAGGCCGAGCCAAGATCGCCTCAGGCGAGTCATACTGAACCAACTGGGCGCCCACATCGAACACAGCGATCCAGTCACCCAACTTCATCGCTTCCTCGAAATCGTGGGTCACGATCACGATAGTCTTGCCCAGCTCCTCATGGATCGAAAGCAGCTCATCCTGCAACCGCTGGCGCGTAATCGGATCCACCGCACCGAACGGCTCATCCATCAGCAGCACCGGCGGATCAGCCGCCAGCGCGCGAGCCACACCCACACGCTGCTGCTGACCACCCGAAAGCTCCTTAGGATAACGCTTCCGATACACCTTCGGATCCAAAGAAACCAGCTCAAGCAACTCATCAACACGTTCGCTGATGCGCTTCTTATCCCAGCCGAGCATCTTCGGAACCAAAGCGATGTTCTTCTCAACCGTCATGTGTGGAAACAAGCCGCCAGCCTGGATCACATAACCGATCTTGCGGCGCAACTTATCACCGTTCATCCCGGTGATGTCCTCTTGGTTGATGAAGATCTTGCCCTCAGACGGCTCGATCAGCCGGTTCATCATCTTCAACGTCGTGGTCTTACCGCAACCCGAAGGGCCCACCAACGCAACAATCGAGCCGGCGGGGATCTCCATCGTCAAACCACCGACCGCCGGAGTCGAAGTCCCCGGATACCGCTTGGTCACATCCTCCAAATAGATCCGGGCACCATGACGAGACGCCTCAGTCCCCTCAGAACTCGGCTCGAGAGAGTCAGCCGACTGGGTTGCAACAGAATTATCAGACACGGATACCCTTCCGGATAGTGAGGCGAGAGACGCCCAAAAGAATCAAGTCAAGAATGAGAGCCAAGATGATCACGCCCACCACAGCAACGACCACCGAGTTCAACGCATTAGCCCCGCCAAGGCGAGCCAAACCATCGAAAATAAACGTCCCGAAACCAGGACCCAAAACATAAGCAGCCACCGCGGCCACACCCATGACCATCTGGCCGGAAACACGGATACCAGACATGATCACCGGCCACGCGAGCGGCAACTCAACCGTCGCCAGGGAACGGATCCGGCTCATACCAATCCCACGGGCTGCCTCGCGCGTCTCCGCAGGGATCTCCGCCAACCCCACAATCGCGTTACGCAGAATCGGCAAAACAGCAAAAAACGTAACAACCACAATCGCCGGCGTAGGGCCGAAACCGAACGGACCAATCATCAACGCAATCAGCGCGAAAGACGGGATGGTCAGCCCGACCGAGCTCAGACCCATCGCGAAATTAGCCAGCCACGGGATGCGCGCCGTCAAAACCGCCAACAAGACAGCGATGACGGTGGCAAGTATCAGACACTGCACCACCAGCGACATGTGTTGATACGCCGCGAAGAGGATCTGCCCCCAGCGGTCAATGATGAATTCTTTCACGTATCTTCCACCTCAGATAAGGGATACACCCTTGAGGATTGGCGGAAACGCAAAGGTCGCAACACACCAACCCGGAGTGTTTGACCCTATCGACCTTATCAAGATCGCAACAAGCACCACCCAGCTTGAAGTAATATCTACGGCTCAGTAGTCACTTCCTATAGAACTCGAACGCCGCAGGACGAGCCCCCGTCGCGACCCGCTGCGTAGGGTTCAAAATCCCGTGCTCCGTAATCCGATACACGCTGATATGCCCCGACAATTCGCCAGCCACCAAAACCAGCTCACGGCCCGGCGCCACCGCAGCAGCACGCGGCCGCTCCTCCGTGCGCGTGCGCGCCCTACGGCGCGGCTGCGAACCCGTATCAAACACCGTCAACGCACTCGTGGTGCGCTCCGTAGCCAAAATATAGTTAGCGCCGCGGGCATGCATCAGACCCGCAGCCCACATCGGACGCTCCGGCAAGCCAGAGTCCTGCTCATCAGCATCGCTGTGCTCATCGCCGTCGATGCGTAGGGGGCCGCAACCCTCACCACGGACGTAACCCGGCGCGAGCTCATCCTCAGGCTCATCCACCCGGACCCTCGCGAACTCAGCCAACTCACCCGTTTCCGCATCCCGGTGGAACGTCAAGATCTCACCGCTCAGCTCAGTCAGCAACGCAACATGCGTACCCTCCGAGTGAACCATCACATGCCGCGGACCAGAACCCGCAGGCGCGTTCACCGTCCCGGAACGCACCAACGGCGGCTCACCAGTCACACCCCGCCGATAAATCACAACACGGTCATCAACCAAACTCGTCGCATACACGTGCCGGCCATCCGGAGACGGAACCACACAACGCATTCCACGGCCCGCCGCATCATCAATCCACGCCGGCTGACCCTCCTGAGGCAAACCCTGCGAATCCAACATGACACGGAACACCGCATCCCCGAAATAGCTCGCCCCCAACAAACCATCCCGGCCCACAGAACCAGCAACCGCCGGATGCTCATCCCCAGACGTCGGATCAAACTCCAAATACGCCGCCGAACACGGCAAATGCGCGGTCCCCCGCAACAACAACCGGCCACCAGCAACCACCGTGAAAACCCACAACAACGGATGCTCATGCGAGGCCCCACCCTGCCCGGCATACAAGATCCCGCGGCGATGATCCATCGCCAACATCGCGACATCCTCAAGGCCCTCAACCACCGCAAAACGGTTCAGCCGGCCCTCAGCATCATCCAAAACATAAGCCTCAATGCTGCCCTCATCCCGGCAAGCAACATACGTATACGTCGTAGACATCAGGCGTTCCACAACCCATACGAATCAGCGAGCTGCGCAATCTTCTGCGCACGCTTCAAACGAGGCAAATACGAACCATCAGTCATCGGCGCACCCTCCGCATGCTGATCCAACAACTCATGAGCCCACTTCAACTCATCCTCGCTCGGCGAAAGACCAGCATTCACACGCTCAACCTGATCAACATTCAAAACCAGCTTGCCCGTCATACCCATCTTCGACGTCACCGCGCAATCCTCAGTGACCTCAACATCATCCGCAGCCGGAACCGAAGGGCCATCAATCGGGCCAGGCAACCGCCCCACACGCGAAGCCACCACCAGCTTCCCCCGCGCATACGACAACGCCAACGGATCACCACCAGCGCCCGTATCCTTACGGAAATCATTCACACCGAAAGCCAACCGGAACGTACCCGGCGCAGACGCGATCTCAGTGGCATTCTCAATACCCAACGCCGACTCAATCAAAGCCAACACCGGAGTACCAGCCGCCAACCGCATCGCAGTCAACGCCACCTGCTCAGGCTTCTCCGTCTCCGCAAGCATCACCCCACGCAAACCAGGGGCACCCTGCAAAGCCTTCAAATCATCAGCCCAAAAATCAGACCGAATCGGGTTCACACGCACCCAACCACTCATCCCCGCATGCAACGCCTCAACAACGTTCTGCCGCGCCTCTTCCTTCTGATCCTCAGGGATCGGCGCCTCCATATCGAAAATCACCGAATCAGTCTCAGACGCCAACGCCTTACCAAAAATCTCTGGCTTCAAAGCATTAACGAGCAGCCAAGACCTCGAAAGTTTGGCAGGAAGAGCAGCAGCACGAATATTACGGATGGGCATACCTCAACCCTATAAGGACAAACCGGCGGCCGGAACACCCAACCGCCATGATGACGAAACAACGCTAGATACACATCGGTCGACGACCGTGTGAAGCGGGAGGGCGCGGCCGTGTGAGGCTGGCGATGCGAGCTAGGCGGGGTGGCGCGACCGCCCGCGCCGGTCAGTCCAGCAGTAGCGCGGGTTCCTCGAGGATCGCGGCGATGTCCGCCAAGAACACCGCGCACTTGTCCCCGTCAACAATCCGGTGATCAAACGAGCCACCCACCGTGGTGACGTACCGCGGTACCACCGCACCATCGACCACCCACGGGCGTTCCCGCACCGTACCGAACGCAACAATCCCGGCCTCCGGTGGGTTGATGATCGGCGTGCCCGTATCGATCCCGAGCGTTCCGACGTTCGTGATCGAGATCGTGCCGTCCCGCATATCCGCCGGCTGGGTCTTGCCGTCGCGGGCGTTCAACGCCAGGTCATTCAACGCGATCGCAAGCTCCTTAAGGCTGAGCTCGTCAGCGTTCTTGATGTTCGGGACAATCAAACCGCGGTCCGTCGATGCTGCAATACCGAGGTTGATGTAGCCCTTCTGGTGAATCTCAGCGCCGTTCTCCGTCTCTACCCACGTCGAATTGATCTCCGGGTTGCGTTGCGCCGCCCACATCACGGCCTTCGCGACCACCAGAAGCGGGGTGACCTTGACGCCCTCGAAATCGCGGGAAGCCTTCAGCCTGCGCACAAACTCCATGGTGCGGGTCGCATCCACATCCACGAATAGCGACACATGCGGTGCCGAAAACGCAGAACGGACCATCGCCTCCGCCGTTGCCTTACGCACCCCACGCACCGGAACCACCGTGACCTCGCCCGCCGGAGGCTCCGCAGACACTCCGTTGTGCATGCCAGCACCGAACGATGCGGCAACAGCTCCCCGCGGAACCTCACTCGAGGCAGCCGGGGCCGAGCTCCGGTAGGTGCCCAGACGCTTATCCGCGAAAGACGCCAGGTCTTCGCGTGTCACCTCACCTCGCGGGCCGGTCGCCGGAACATCACGCAAATCCACGCCCAAATCACGCGCCAACTTACGCACCGGAGGCTTCGCAAGCGCCGGAACACCCACCGAACCAGGGAGCGAACGTTGCGCACGCGCAGCCGGACCACCATACTCCACACCACGCTCACCCGCGCGCCGCTCGCCCGCATGCTGCGGGGCGCGCCTGCGACGCGACCGCAACGTCGCTTTATCCGCAACCGGACCTGAACCCACCAACGGGCCCGGACCGGCCGCCGCCTCACCAACCGCGCCGTCCTTACCGGCACCGGAACCGGCGGCAGCGGAGCCGGCGGCAGCGTCGTCGGTTGTTTCTTCACCTGGCCGGGCGATGTCGATCAGCGGCTGCCCCACCTCAACCACCTCACCAACATCGGCGTGCAGGCGCGTCACCGTCCCCTCGAACGGGCATGGCAATTCAACCAACGATTTCGCGGTTTCGATCTCAACGAAAGGCTGGTTCAGCGCGACCTCATCGCCCACCGCAACCTTCCATTCGACGATGTCAGCCTCGGTGAGGCCCTCGCCCACGTCAGGCAAATTAAACGTAGTCATCCCAAAGTCCTTCCAAAGCGCCTAGTGTTCGAACGTGCGGTCCAACACATCAACGATCCGGTCGATATTCGGCAGGTAGTCCGTCTCCACCCGCGACGGTGGATACGGCATGTGATAGCCGCCCACCCGCTCGATCGGCGCCTCCAACGCATAGAAACAGCGGTGCCCGATGCGTGCCGCGATCTCCGCGCCAAGCCCTTGGAAGGTTGGTGCTTCATGAGCAATGACGAGCCGGCCTGTCTTCGCGACTGAGGCCTCGATCGCGTCGAAATCGATCGGGTTCAAGGAACGCAGGTCGATCACCTCGATATCGAGGTCTTCCGCCTCCAACGCAGCCGCCGCGGCGAGTGCGGTCGGGACCACTGGCCCCCACGCGAGCAGGGTCGCATCCGTGCCTTCCCGCACAACCATCGCCTGGTCCGGGGCTGCCTCACGGTTCTGGGTGTCGACCTCGCCGCGCAACCAATAGCGGCGCTTCGGCTCAAAGAAGATCACCGGATCATCCAGCTCACACGCTTCCTGGATCATCCAGTACGCATCATGCGGCGAAGACGGCGTCATGATGCGGATGCCGGCAGTGTGAGCGAAGAGCGCTTCCGGGGATTCGGAGTGATGCTCAACCGAGCCGATCCCGCCACCATACGGAACCCGGATCACCACCGGGAGCGTGACTTTGCCGCGCGTGCGGGCAAACATCTTAGACAGCTGGGTTGTAATCTGGTTGAACGCCGGGAAAATGAAGCCATCGAACTGGATCTCAGCCAGCGGACGGTAGCCGCGCATCGCCATACCGATGCAGGTTCCAATAATGCCGGATTCCGCGAGCGGTGAATCCACGACCCGGTCTTCCCCGAAGTCTTCCTGTAGCCCGTCCGTCACGCGGTACACGCCGCCAAGTTTGCCGATGTCCTCGCCAATCAACAGTGAGCGTGGTTTAGTTTCTAGGATGCGGCGCAAGCCTGCGTTGATCGCGCCAGCGATAGTCATGCGTTGCGTGCTCACGCTCGCTCCCCCTTCCCGTGGCCTGCTCGGTTGTTACCGTCAAGTTGCTCGGCGTCTTCAAACTCGCTGTCTTCAAACCCGTTGTCTTCAAAAGAGTCCATGAACGCCCGGTATTCGGCCCGCTCTTGTTCCACGAGCGGGTGTGGTTGCGCATAGACGTAGTCGAACTGTTCATCCAGTGTGGCCCCACCGAGGCTCATGACGGCTTCGCGGACTTCGGCCGCACGCGCTGCCGCTTGCTGCTCGACCTCGTCGAAGAAGGAGTCCTCGACCCCGCACTCTTCGAGGAACGTGCGTGCACGCACGAGCGGATCCCGCGGAGCCCAACTCTCTTCCTCCGGCCGGCCGCGGTATTTGGTTGGGTCATCAGCGGTGGTGTGCGCGCCGAGCCGGTAGGTTTCAGCCTCGATCAGCACTGGACCGTGACCGGTGCGGGCGTGCTCGAGCGCCCAACGAGTCACCGCGTACACCGCAAGCACATCGTTGCCGTCAACGCGAATGCTTGGGAACCCGTAGCCTGCGGCACGCTGTGCGAGCGGAACCCTGGACTGGGTTTCGAACGGGACCGAGATAGCCCACCGGTTGTTTTGGCAAAAGAACACGACGGGCGACTGGTTGCTTGCCGCGAAAACCATGGATTCGTGAACGTCACCCTCGGATGAGGAACCGTCGCCGAAGCACGCGATGACGGCCTCCCCGTCTTGGGCGAGCTTCGCCGGATCCCAGCCGTTCTGGTCACGTTGGATACCCATCGCGTAACCGGTCGCATGCAGTGTCTGTGCGGCGAGCACGAGGGTATAGACCTGGAAATGATGCTCTTGGGGATCCCAACCTGAGTGGCCTTCGCCTCGGAAGAGCTGGAAGAGATCCGGGATGCTCACATCGCGTGCCAGTGCCATCGCGTGTTCGCGGTACGTCGGAAAAACAAAGTCGCCGGCGCGTGCCGCGCTGATCGCCCCGATCTGCGCCGCTTCTTGCCCTTGCAACGGGACCCACAACACAAGCTCGCCCTGTCGTTGCAGGATCGAGCCTTCCTGATCCACGCGACGGGCGATGACCATGTCGCGATAGAACTCCTGATAGTCCTCGACCGTGAGGTCTGTGACCCAGTGGTCCCAATCAGGGTTGGCGATCCGCCGGCCTTCTGCATCCAACATCTGCACGGGTTCAAAGTTCAGAACCTGTTGCATTAGCTGGCGAGAATCTGGCCCGCTGTTCGCAGGGGTGACCTTCATGCCGCTCCTCACGTGAGCGGGATCAGCCGAGTGTTTCTAGAAGCTGTGTCCGCGCCACGATCATTTATATTCCACTTCTGGAATGGATGTTTTCTGGTTATCTACTCTTTGTGAGCCTACATGCCTCCGGGACGTTAAAGAAAGCGCATCGGGCCGCAGAAATCGCGAGATTCTGCGGCCCGATGCGCTATTTACTTTGCAACCCTAGCTATTCCGAAACTGGAATATTCAGGGGTTAGTTGCTTGCCGAGCTGTCATCTTTCAACCCTGCGTTGCCTTCGATGAATTCCGCGCACAGCTCGATAAAGCGTGCGTTTGCTTCGGGTTCTCCGATCGAGACGCGTACGCCTTCGCCTTCAAAGGCACGAACCGAGAGGGCCTTCTGCCCGGCGGCTTCCGCGAACTGTGCGGCGCGTTCACCGAGTGGGAGCCAAACGAAGTTCGCGTGAGTCTCTGGGATCTTCCAGCCCTGCTCCGTCAGCGCGGCAACGACCTTATTGCGTTCCTGCACGGTCTCTTCGACGCGTTCGAGCACTTCGTCAATCGCATCGAGCGAGGCGACTGCGGCGGCTTCTGCCACGGAGGAGACACCGAAAGGTACTGCGACCTTGCGCAGGTATTGGGTGATGTGCGGCTGGGATACCGAGTATCCGACGCGCAGGTTGGCAAGCGAGTGCGCTTTGGAGAAGGTGCGGAGCGCGACCACGTTGGGGTGCTTGCGGTATAGCTCAAGCCCGTTGACGGCTTCATCGTCGCGCAGGTATTCGAGGTAGGCCTCATCGATCACGACGAGGACGTTGGTTGGGACCTTGCTCAGTAGGTCTTCGACTTCGGCGGTGCGCAGCACGGGGCCGGTCGGGTTGTTGGGGGTGCAGAGGATCATGACGGACGTGTTTTCCGTGACGGCCTCCACCATCGCATCGAGGTCGATGCGGTGGTCTTCGGTCAGCGGAACCTGCACCGAGGTGGCGCCTGCGGTTTCCACGATGATCGGGTACGCCTCGAAGGAACGCCACGGGTAGATGACCTCATCGCCTGTGCCGTCTTCGTTGGTTCCGGCGAAGGCGTTGATGATCTGTGTCAGAGCGCCAAGCGATCCGGTTCCGGTAACGATGTCCTCGGCTGGGATGTCGAAGTGTTCTGCGAGCCGGTTGCGTAGCTTGGTGGAGAGCGGGTCCGGGTAGCGGTTGTAGTCCTCATAAGCCTTGATGGCTTGGGCTACAGATGGGACTGGGGTGCCGGGATTCTCGTTGGAGGAGAGTTTATAGGGCTGGAGTCCCGGGATCACCACGGGCGGTTTGCCCGCTTTATAGGCGGGGAGGCGGCCGATTACGGGGCGTGGTGAGGGAGTTGCAGCGTTTTCTGTGACATCAGACATATCGCTAGGGTATTCCTTCTACGGACGTTCGCGCACCTCAAGTTTGTGAGGCTGGACACATTGCCGGTTGTGTCCGACTTGCTTCGTATGATGCGTCGCTTTCTTCTCGTGGCGATGCCAGCTCGTCTATGAGTTTCGCTTGAATTTTGCCTCGATTCATACTCGGGGTTGAGGATCTGTTGAGGGCAGCGTGGGATGCTGTATCTATGCGTCTCTTGATTAGTGCTATCGTCAACGCGCTTGCGCTTGCCGCGGCGGCTTCTATCGTCAGCGGTATCCACATCGGCCCTGTTAATGGTTCGGATCATTCGGGTTCTGTGATGGCCTCCTATCTTTTCGCGGGAGCGTTGTTCGGCGTTGTCAACGCGGCTTTGGGGAAGTTCATTCGGATCATTTCCATTCCGCTCTATTGCTTGACGTTGGGTCTTTTCGCGCTCGTGGTCAACGCACTGCTTTTCGAGCTCACTGCGTGGCTGTCCAACCTCACGGGCCTCATCGTGTTCTCGATTGACTCGTTCTTCTGGGACGGCATCCTGGGTGCGCTGATCGTCTCGATCGTGTCCGCACTCATCGGCTTGACGATGCGCGCACTCCGCCTGGGCGCCTGACCCGCACCCGGTTCAGAAGCGTATACGGAGCGGCCGCAAGACTGTGGGTGGCGGTATTACAGGAGGCAGTCGAACGTTTGAGCCGTTGGAAGTTTTGAAGCGGTAGGTTTCGGTGATCTTCAGATCATCGAGTTCCATCTGCTTCTTAATGTCCGAGAGTGCGGTGTCTTTGAGTCCATCGGCCACCCGGGCATGGTCGAGATAGTTATGGGAGCCGTGGTCTGAACCGAGCAGGTCAGGTTTGCTGGTTGCGACCCGATCCCTACTCTTAGAGAACACGGCAACGCGATTCGGTGAAACTTTGAGCGGGGCAGTTGCCCCGAGTGCTGGAATCGCATCATCAGGGTCGATCAGCATCAATTGCGGCGCATCCGTTGGCGGATCGTCATCCCCGTGAGGGGCGCCCGCTGTGAACGTTCCTTTGAGCTTGTACTGTTCTTTGAACTCTTGGTCGTGCGCCAGGTTCAAGGAATGCGTCCCACCTTGCGAATGGCCATTCAGGTACACGCCGTCCCCCGGCTTCGCGCCAGCTTCTTTGAGGGCTGCTTCGACTGCTTTGCGCACGTCGTCGGTGTTGTTGTCGAATGCTTGAGCCATACGTCGCAATCCCCACGTTGAGCCCCCGGACATGTTGGTTCCTGGCATCGTGACAATCCACCTGTGTTCCCCGGACGAAGTCACAGCCTTACTCACCACAATGGCGCCACGCTCTTCCCCTGCCAGTTGTTGGTGTTCAATCCACGTGGTGAGTTTCGTAGCATCCGTACGCATAGTTGTTACCTCTTCTTTTCCTGCCACCACAATGTTCGGGGCGAAATCGAACAACACGGAGAACAGAGTTCTGACAGTCCTAGCACCGACTTTTTTCATCTCAGCCGCATTCATTTCGTTTCGCAGCTTCATGCCGAGCAACCCGGGTGAGTAAATGGCGAAAGCTAGCAACGCCATTTCCTCTCTCCACTCCGGCATCGCCTGCATCATATTGATGACAGCCCCCACTGATGCGTCCGTATCCGCGTACCCGATCGTGGACAGGTTCTGCGATTCAGCTTGCTCATAATTCTCTGCCGCGCGACTCAGGCTCTGTTCAAGTTTGTCGACGCTAGCAGAGGAATGCATCATCTGTTCAGAAGCCTTGCGTGCCGCCTCTCTAACCTGTTGCAACGCGCGAAAGATCTCAAGATACTCGTCCCCCTGCAGGCCTTTCCCCTCCGGCACGTCTGAGCACGCCCTGCTCAAACGCCCCCAATCTGGTTGATAGGCTCGCATCTCGCCGGCAGCTAGTTTGAGTGAACCGCTCACAACCTCTATCGAGTGACCACCGCCAAACACCTGCATCCCGTGGTCCCTACCGGCACCGTTGCCGCCTGCGTCGTTACCACCGGGGCCATTACCCACGGTCAAACCACTCGCCACAACCACCGTCACTGCACCCCCGTCAGGTCTAGCCCGATTCCCAACCTGATGCGCTGCTCGTTGATGGCCGCTAAAGCTGCCGCTGCACAAGCCTGCACATCCTTCAAGGACGCTCCAGCACCGTGCATGATGAGCGATGCCTCATCTCGTGCCGATTCGTAGCGGTGCTTAGCTTTCCCTTTCCAATCCGGAATCTGACACCGATTCACAGCCGCATGAGCCGCTGTGACATCAGACTCCATGCCATACAACATGTGGATATAACACTCAACGCTGATACGCAGATCGTTCAACGCATGCATCACGGCCTCCTTCCGTTTTCGTAGCGTTTCCTCAACGGTAGAAACCTGCACCCTCCCCCGGGAGGGCTTGTGGATAAGATGCTCTGCTTGAGGCGCTTGTGGGCAACGAAACCCCGCGCTAGGGCGAGTCATGGGACAATAGGGGCATGTCTGCCTCTCGTGTTTCCTTGTCCGAATCCACACTCGCCCTCGGCTCCCTCGACGGCCGCTACCGTTCCGCAGTCGCCGGCCTCATCGACCACTTGTCCGAGGCCGCACTGAACCGCAACCGCATCCACGTAGAAGTCGAATGGTTCATCTACCTGTGCGAAAACAGCGTCCTACCCGGCCTCAAACCACTCACGGACGAACAGAAGTCCGGCCTGCGCGCCATCGTGACCGACTTCAACACCGATTCCGTTACTGAACTCGCAGAAATCGAAGCCGTCACCGTACACGACGTCAAAGCCGTCGAATACTACATCGGCCGCCGCCTGGAAGCCCTCGGCCTAGAACACCTCAAAGCGCTCGTGCACTTCGCGTGCACCTCAGAGGACATCAACAACCTCTCCTACGCGCTTGGAATCCGCGACGCGATCCAAGACGTATGGCTACCAGCCGCGTGGGACTTGGTGAACCAACTGTCCGAGATGGCAGAAGCTGACCGAGAAACGCCGATGCTCTCGCGCACCCACGGCCAGCCAGCCACCCCGTCCACCCTCGGCAAGGAGATCGCGGTCTTCGCCTACCGCCTCGCCCGCCAGCTGCGCCGCATCCAGAACACCGAATACCTCGGCAAAATCAACGGCGCCACCGGAACCTACGCGGCACACCTCGCCGCCGTACCAGCAGTGGACTGGCAGTCCATCTCCCGCGGCTTCGTCGAAAGCCTCGGGCTGAGCTGGAACCCGCTCACCACTCAGATCGAAAACCACGACTGGCAAGCGGAACTGTACTCCGACATCGCACGCTTCAACCAGATTCTGCACAACCTCTGCACCGACATCTGGAGCTACATCTCCATCCGGTTCTTCCAGCAGATCCCCGTTGAAGGCGCAACCGGCTCATCCACAATGCCGCACAAGATCAACCCGATCCGCTTCGAAAACGCAGAAGCCAACCTCGAAATCTCCAACGGGTTGCTCAACACGCTCGCCTCTACCCTGGTGCAGTCCCGCTGGCAGCGCGACCTGACCGACTCCTCGAGCCAACGCAACATCGGCACCGCAATCGGCCACTCGCTACTAGCAATCAGCAACGTGTCCAAGGGCCTCGAACGCCTCGACACCGCAGTGGACGTGATCGCCGCTGACCTCGATGAGAACTGGGAAGTCCTCGGCGAAGCAGTACAGACCGTGATGCGCGCCGAAGCGATCGCGGGGGTCGAAGGCATGGACAACCCATACGAACGCCTCAAAGACCTCACCCGCGGCCACCGCGTAGACGGCGAACGCATGCGCGAATTCGTCAAGAGCCTCGGCCTGAGCGCCGATGCGGAAGAACGCCTCCTGAACCTGACCCCACAGACCTACACCGGCCTAGCGGACCAACTGGTCGACTGGGTCTCGCAACGCGTCTAACCCAACGCTGCCGGGCACCGAAAGCATCGACTCCCAGGATTCTCACAGGTACTTTTACAGGTTTACCCTGGAGTGCTCAAGGATCTCACCAGGATACGCAGGTAGTGTCGTAGACACCTCAAGGGTGCGAGTGATGACGCAGAAGGCCCCAGCCGAAAGAATCGGCCGGGGCCTTCGTCATTTAAGCCTGGGTTTCTAAGCTCGAGGTTTCTAAACCGGGGATCGCGGGGCGCTCGCGCGCACGGCCCCGCTCAACCCGCTACAAGGCAGATCTACTCTGCGGAATCAGCTTGGGCTTCCTCTTCGGCGATCTTGCGCCGCACCTCGTCCATGTCGAGTTCCTTGACCTGACCCAGGATGTCCTCCAGCGCTGCAGCTGGCAGTGCGCCTGCCTGACGGAATACGAGGATCCCGTCACGGAACACCATGAGCGTTGGGATCGACGTGATCTGAGCGGCTGCAGCCAGCCCCTGCTCGGCCTCGGTGTCTACCTTCGCGAAACGAACATCCGGGTGCTTCTCAGACGTGGCCTCGAAGATCGGGGCGAACTGCTTGCACGGCCCGCACCATTCAGCCCAGAAATCGACGATCGTGATGCCTTCAGCCTGAACCGTCTCCTGGAATTTCTCGCCAGTCAATTCGAACGTCGCCATGGGTTGGCTCCTTACGTGATCGATATATCGTCTCCCGCTATACAACCGGGACGCGCGGCCCGCTATTCCGCGGCGGCGAGCTGGCCGCATGCGCCGTCGATCTCTTTGCCGCGGGTGTCGCGCAACGTGGTCGGGATTCCGGCGGCCTCGAGGCGCTGGATGAATTCGCGGGTGACTTCCTTTGTTGAGGATGTCCAGATCGAGCCTGGGGTGGGGTTGAGCGGGATCGGGTTCACGTGCGCCCAGCCGCGGCCGCGTTCGTTGAGTTTCTTGGCGAGCAGGTCGGCACGCCAGCCGTGATCGTTCATGTCTTTGATCAGCGCGTATTCGATCGAAACGCGGCGGCCCGTGGTCTCGAAATAGTTGTAGGCGGCATCCAGGACCTCATCGACCTTCCAGCGGGAGTTCACCGGGATCAGGTCATCACGCAGGTCATCGTCTGGGGCGTGCAGGGACAGCGCGAAACGCACCTGCAGGTTCTCTGCGGCGAGCTTGCGGATGCCCGGCTCCAAGCCCACGGTGGAGATCGTGATGCCGCGGGCGGACATCCCGAGCCCTTCCGGCGCATCGGCGATCATGCGGTGCACCGCGTTCATCACACGCTTATAGTTGGCTAGCGGCTCCCCCATCCCCATGAAGACGATGTTGTTCACGCGGGCTGGCGGCTGGTCGTCGCCGCGGATCTTACCGAGCCCACCCTCAGCGATCACGCGGTTGGCTTTCACGATCTGATCGATGATCTCGGCGGTAGACATGTTGCGGGTCAGCCCGTTCTGGCCCGTCGCACAGAACGGGCAGTTCATGCCGCAACCGCACTGGGATGAGATGCACAGCGTGATGCGGTTCGGGTACCGCATCAGAACGGACTCAACGAGGGCGCCGTCGAAGAGCCGCCACAAGAACTTGATGGTCGCCCCGTCATCCGTCACGAGCCTGCGGACCTCGGTCAATAACGGCGGGAAGAACACCTCCCCGATCGCTTCACGCTTATCCTTCGGAAGGTCCGTCATCTCTTCCGTCTGATCCGTGTAGTGCTGGAAGTAGTGTGTGGAAACCTGCTTGGCTCGGAACGCCGGCAGGCCAAGTTCCTTCATTTTCTCTTGCCGCTCAGCAAGCGTCATGTCGGCAAGATGCTGCGGCGGCTGCTTGACACGTGGCCGTTGCGCGAACTGGAGTGTCGGGCGGCCGTCGGGGCCCATCGGCTGCTTCCAGCCCTCCGCAGTGGGTCGAACCTGCGGACGCTGACGCTTGGATGGAGCGGACTGCGGATGCTTCTGCGAGGGTTTCTTGGAAGTGCTCATGGTGTCTCCATCATCCCACGCGGTAGGTTGGAGACATGATCAAGGAACAAGCTCTCCCCACAAAACCCACTCACACGGGTGCTTTCACGTTAGAACCCGCGCAGCGGCAGGCCCGCGCCGTGATGCGCGGAGGCGGTATTTCTTTCCTCGTTTTGGCTGCGTGGTGGGGTGTTGCCGCCGCCTTGTTCCAGTGGGGCTCCCCTATCACTGGCCAGATCGCGTTGCTGGTTGGCGCCGTGGTGGCTCAGCCGATCACGTGGGCGCTGCTGAAGCTCTTGGGTGGCCCTGCGTGGCTTCCTAGCGAGAACCCGTTGCGTGGGCTCGCGCTCGCTAACGCCGCGATCCCCGTGGTGTGTGTTTTGGCCGCGATGGCGATGGCCACGAAAATCCCGGAAGCGTTCTTCGCTGCCGCGATGGTTGGCTGGGCCGCCGCTGCTCTCCCCGATGCGACCTTGTACGGTATGCGGATCCACTGGCTCTTCGGTGGCTTGCTGATCCTGATCCCTGTTCTGTTGTGGTTCGCGCTGCCCGCGATTCTTCCGTGGGCCGGCCTGATCGGCGTTGTCATGTTCACACTGTTCGGCCCGCTGATCCTGCGTTCCGGAAACCTCTTGCCTGCCGACGGCAGTGTTCCGTCGATGACCCAAGCCGCCGAACTCTCCACCTCCGCTAAGCCATCCGCTGACACGAAGGATGCGGAACGTAAGGACGCTGACGGCAAGGCCGGTTCCGTGCGCAACGCTGAGGCTGAGAAGAACGGTGCAGGGAAGAAGGCCGAACAGAAGACCGTCGCGACCAACAACGATGCGGCGCGGAACGATGCGGCTAAGGGCTCGGTGAAGGATCCCGCGCGCAAGGATGCGGGACCAGATGCGCGAGGGGACGCAGGCAAGGGCGCGCCGAAGGCCTCTGACCTATCCACACCGAACGCAGGTTCTCCCGATGCTGGCGCTCCTGACGCCGGCTCGCTGGGTGGCCAGCCACCGCAGCCACCGCGCCCGCCACGCCCGTAACGTCAAGCGGCTAGCACCCGCCCCACCACGCCCCTAACGTCAGGCGTTTAGACGTGTTGTAGCGGCAACCGTGGGACCATGACCCACGCGACCAGCGTGGACCCCACGGGAACCGCGAGCAACAAGGCGACCAGTTGCGTCCACGGAATCCACGTGAACGTGTAGAGGTCAACGAGGCCGTAGCCGATCAAGGGAGGCAGCGCCACCGCTATACCGAGCACCACCCCCAAGGTCGAGAGCACGAACGCTTGAATCGCGGAGAACCTGCGGCGTAGCGAACCCGTGGCCCCCATGACCATGACCAAGAGTTGTTCACGGCGGGCGTCGGTGATCCCGATCCCTGCCGCCAAGGATGCGACCGTGATGATCATGAGTGCCGCACCACCTGTGACCGGCCACGTGAACGGGTCAGCGACCGGCTCCAGGTTCGCGTTCGTATCCATCTGCAGGTTCGAGGTCGTCAGTTCCTCGTTGACTAGTTGCGTCTGTGAATCTGTGATCGGCTCATTGAACTTGACCAGCAAGCCACCCAAGCCCATCCGCTGCTTGGTCCCCTCAAGCGCTGTGGACGGAACCACAACAATCGGGTGTGCACCCATGCTTGTCGGCTGATACACCTCGGCCTGCAAGCGCCGCTCAGTCAACGGAGCCCACAGCGGCCACCGAACATTGAGCGAACTGACGCCGACGTCGGGGTCAGCGCCCTTACCGATGCTGATGCCCTCATCGGCCGGATTCATGCTGAACTCACCCAACCGTACGGTGCCGTCAGCGGCGAGGTATTGAGGGTCAAAGACCAACGCTTGCCCCTCACGCAAGGCGCGTTCGGCGCCTTCGTCTTCGCCCCACAGCGAGCTCGGCATCGTCTCCGGGCGTTCAGGGTCCACCACCACAACCGTCTGCGTCGGATATTGCAGGTCAATCTCAGGGATCACCCCGGAGGCCGCACCACCACACTTAGTCTTCTGCTGCCGGGTCAGCTGGGCTATCTCGTTCGACAAAGCATCCACCCGGCCTTCCAACGTCGTGTTCGTAGGGACCGGCAAACTGCATAAGCTACCCACCGGATACATCGGGTACAGCTCAGTACACGAGCTCGAGAACTGCGTGGCGCACGTAGGCATCGGCTGATAAACCTCCCAGCCTCGTTCAGCCTGCGGAGCGCCAGGGATCTGCATGATTTCAGCGATCTTGGTGTGGACACCGGCCGCGCCACCAGCATAGATGCCCTCGTTAGCGGCCAATTCCTCAACCGTGATCTCGCGGTCCTCAATCTGGCCTTGAGTGAGTGCCTTACGTTCCAACGTCGTGCGGTCATCCACCGCGATCCAGCCGGTACGTTCATCCGGAGCCAGAGCGTCCGCCGACGGCGCAACCAGCGATGCCTTGGTCACCGCAAGCAACATGATCCCGTACACGCCCACCACCGTGATCGAAACAACCACAGCCAAAACGGGTACCGAACGCCCTCGGCGGCGGCTGATGTCACGCACCGAGAAACGCAGCGCGAACGGCAAATATCGGTCCCACTTAGAGAAGGAGCTCGCCACCAGCGGAAGCAAAAACATGACGCCAGCGAGCATGAAGAACAACGCCAGTACCTGGCCCCCACCCAGCAGAGCCTGCGCGGTCTTGAGCTGCTCTTCCGTCTCGATCGACATCCCGTGAATCGTCAACGCGATCGAACCGATCAGGCCGATGGTCACAAGCGTCCAGCCGACCCACTGATACATCGAACGCACCGGATGCACCGTCTCAACCTCGACGGCCGGAGCCACATCAAGTGCGCGGCGCGAAGCCCGCACACCAACCCACCACGAGGTCACCCACGCCGCCAACAAAGCCAACGCCGCCGCGAAGAAGATGGCCTCCCACGGAATGTGCAGCCCGTACGTTGGAACGTGCCGGGCCTGTGCCAAACCGATCCAGATCCGTCCCGCGAGCGCGCCCAGCGCGCCACCCAGCAACGAGCCCGCAGCGCCACACGTGAGGCCCACCAAAAGCACCACGCGACGCAACACGGCAGGCTCAGCGCCCATCGTGGACAGCTTGCGAAGCAACGCACCCTGCCGGCGGGCGGAGATCGTCAACGCGAAACCGCTCAACAGGATCGCCTCACCGAAGGCGACAATCGCCAAGATCCCCACCGGCAAAGCGCGGTCCGTGTCCGACATGCTCGTGAACGGGTAGAGAAGGTCGATGGTTTTCTTGTTCGTCGCATGCCCGTATTCATCCACGACGGGGCGGAACAAAGCCGGAACACCTGCGCGATCAAAAGCGAGGAACTGCGCGTACGTATCCGGCACATCACCGCTCAAATACAGGCGCTGGGTACCCTTACCGGAAAGCTGCTTCGCGATCGGGCTACCTTCCTGAACAAACAGGATCGGCTCCGAATTCGGTTCCAGCCGCAAAATATTAGACAGCTGCGGCCAGCCCTCCGTATTGTCCACAACCTCGCCGGTGATCTTGAACGTCTGATACGTCCCGTCCTGGCCGGTACCGCCCGGACCGAGGATCCCCACCTGACCTGCGGCCGTGGTGCTCTTACCGCGCGCCTCGGCACGCTCGCGCGCCTGCTCCAAAAGCCTCGCCAGTTGCGGGGTCACCATGACCTCATCCGCACCCGAGTCAGCTACCTTGCCGTTCAACAGAGTGAAACGGGCGTCCTCGCCGGTGAGTTTAGGGTTGTTGAAGTCCGCGATCACGGTCTGGACCGTCGAATGCTGGCCCAACCCCAGCAAATCCACCGTGACCGTCTCAACGGTCGTCACGGACACGCCCGGCGGGATGACCCTACCGAGCTCACACGGCGGCTTCCCGCACAGCGTGTGCTGGCCGGCCTCGTGATCGGCCTGCCCCACGTCGATGCCCATATCCGCGAGCTTCTGCGCATCCAACCGGATGTTCGGGTTAGCAGGTGCTGGGAATGTGGACGCCGGATCTTCCTCAGAGCCCGCTGCCCCGGAGTCTGTGACGCCCGAATCCGTTGCGGCGGGACCCGATGCGCCCGCGGCCGAATCAGCGCCGCTGTTGCCGGCGGTGCTGTTGCTCGTCATGGACTGCGCGAGGCTGAACGTGGGATCCGATGGGTCGATGAGGACCCCATCGAAACCGGTCAGCAACCGGTTGGCATACTCAGTCGGAGAAGGCTTACCCGAGGAATAAAGCAGGGTCCCGATGGTGCCCACAAGGAACACGGGAACAGCGACGATCAATGCGATGATCCCGTGCCGCATCGGATTGGTGCGGATGATGCGCATCGCCAACCGCCACGGCGTGTAACGGAAACTGTGCCGCTGGTTGGGTTCCGTCAACGGGCCGGACGCTCTGTGTTTCACTCGGCCCCACCCAGCGGAGCATCAAGGTTGATAGCGCCCGTTTCGAGTTTCAGCAACGCTTCAGCGGAACGTGCCGCGACCGTCGCGTCAGAAACGATCTTGCCGTCGCTCAGTTCGATGACCCGGTCACCCCACGGCAGGGTCTCAGGCTCGTGCGTCACCACAATCACCGCCGAGCCCGCGTCCGCTTGCAAACGCAACAGCTTCATCGTTTCAAGGCCGGCCGCCTGATCGAGCGCACCGGTCGGCTCATCCGCGAGGACCACGTACTTCTCACCGACGATTGCACGCGCTATAGCGACCCGCTGCTGATACCCGGCAGGTAACTCCATGACCCACCGGTCTGCGGCGTCTTTAAGCCCCACCGCATCGAGGGTTTCCAGCGCGGCGGCCCGCGCGGCACGCGGCCGCACACCATCCAATTCGAGCGGCAATGCGACGTTCTCTGCCGCTGTGAGAATGTCGATGAGGTTGTGGTCCTGGAACACGAAGCCGATCGCCCTGCGCCGCAAGCGTGCCGCCTGCGTGCGGGTCAAGCCAAATAGGTTAGTGCCAGCGATGTGGATGCGGCCAGAATCCGGGCGTTGCAGCCCGCCCATCAAGGACAGGATCGAGGACTTACCGGACCCCGAAGGCCCCGTGATCATCACAAGCTCGCCCGGGCTCACCTCGAAAGAAATGTCGTCGAGGGCCTTCGCGCGGGCGTCCCCCACCCCATAACTCTTAGAGACCTTGTCGACAACCACCGCGGATTTCGGTGGAGCCTCAGGCGCGGTGCGGCGGGGCCTCATGAGCGGCCCTCCGCGTCATCGGCGTCGTGCTCGGGCGCGTGGGCGGCGTGGAAGCCTGCGTTGAGGCGGGCGTGGGCGGTCTTGGCGTTGTGAATGAACTCGGCGATCTTGTTCATCGACTTGATGCCGCGTTCCGATTCCACGCCGGAGGACACATCGACGCCCCATGGCTGCGCATCAGTGATGGCTTGGGCCACGTTCTGGGCGTTGAGTCCCCCAGCTAGAAGCCACGGTTCAACCAGCCGCGCGTTCTCAAGGGCCGCCAAGTCCCATGTGCTCCCTGAACCGGGTACGGCCGCATCGATCAGCAAGACGTCTTCGCCGCTGTCCCCGCTGGTCACCTCGGGATGGTGTTTGAGGGAGGTCGCCCACCACACTTGCCGCGGCGCGTATTCCGCACCTAGTTCGGGGGCTTTATCGAAAACGTCGCGAGCGGCCGCAACATCCTCGGAACTGTAGTTGCCGTGGAGTTGCAGCACGTTCGCGCCGATCTCGATCGCATCCCAGGCCGCCGCGACCGCTGGGGTGTCGAAAACAACCAGCACGATGTGCGCCGGGCGTTGGTGCTCAGCGAATGTTTCGCGTGCCGCATCGGCTACGCGCAGGGATTGTTCGTGGTCTGCGTGGCGGGGGCTGGGTTCGTAGTGGACGATCCCGACCGCGTCCGCACCGGATCTCACTGCGTGACGTGAGTCTTCGGCTGTGGTGATCCCACAGATCTTGACGAACACTGTGACGTACCCCTTGTCGCTGTGCTTTCGATGCGCAGCTATTGCTGCGCTGGATCCTCTCGCGTTATTGTCTCACGTGAGTTCAAGCCAGCCCGGGGTTGTTCGGGTTTCCTGATGAGCAGCACCGCAATCATCGCAACAACCGCGGCACCGGCATAGAAGATGAAGACTCCCGGGTAGCCGTTGCCTGTTGAGATCATCCAGCCGGTGATGGCTGGGCCGATGATCGCGCCGAAGCGGCCGATCCCGGCGGTCAACCCCATGCCGGTGGACACCAGATGCGCCGGGTAGACGTAGCCGACGAACCCGTAGAGCATCACCTGGGCCGAGAACACGAAGATGCCCGTGACGAGCAAGAATCCGTTAAGTACAAGCCCGCTGTTGAATCGGATCACGAGCGAAAGCAAGAACAGGGCGGCCAGCAAGAACCAGACGGCGTTGGTTCCGCGGACACCGAAGCGGTCCGCGGTTGCGCCACCGACCAACAAGCCCACGACCGCACCGACGTTGGTCACGAACAGCATCACGAGCGAATCCGCAACCGGGTAGCCTGCCGAAACCATGATCTTAGGTAGCCACTGGTTCAGGCCGTACACGAGCAGCAAGCCCATGAAGGACGCGATCCACAACGCGAGCGTCGAGCGTGCCCGGCCGTGAGTGAACAGGGCACCGATCCCCGGCTTAGTGTCGGCCGCCGGTTTGGCGTCGGCGCCAGTTTCGACCGGTTCCGCGTCGAGGCTGTCCGGCAAGTATCGGTAGATCAGCGGCATCACGACGAAGCCGAGGGCACCGCCGATGTAGAAGACCCATTCCCATGCGTTCCCGACGGCGAGCGCGACGAGGGAGGCGGCGACGGCGCCGGCGTGGTAGCCGGTCATAGTCACGCTGGAGGCGTGGGCGCGGCGGCCGCTGGCCATGGTCTCTTGCATGAGGGTCAGCGCTACCGGCATCGACGCGCCGAGCCCGACACCTGCAATCAAGCGGAAGAGCGCGATGAGTTGCCACGCGGGCATAAGCGGTAGAGCGACCGTGAAGATGCTGAAGAGGGCCACGCACGCCAAAAGGGTGCGGCGGCGGCCCCACCGGTATGTGAGCGGGCCGATCACGACCGCGCCGACGCCGACGCCGACGAGTGAGACGGTTGCGACGACCGTCATCGCCTCTGTGGTGAGGCCGGCGTGCGGTGCCGCTGGATTCGTGAGGATCGGGGTTGTGGCGCCGAGCGCTACGAGGTCGAAACCTTCCAGGGCTACCGTGGTCCAACACAGAATCATGATCCACATACGTGAGATCGGGGCACCAGATTTAGTGGTGAAAGTGTGCGTGCGCATGCGTCTCCTCAGCAAGCGTCAGATCCCGGAGTATGCGCGTGGTTCGCGCCCGGCTGCCTCCGGAACACGCGTCATTCTATGGTGCTGAAAGTTTTGCGCGCGAGTTATTGACGGATCAAGTTTGAATGTTGAGACGGTTCGCAATGTTGCGGCCGTCACGCGAGTGTGTCGTTTTTATTCACAGTTGCACCCCAGCGTTTCCTCAGACTTTTTGCCCACAAGGCATATTTGCACAGAGTGCACGTATTGATAAAATGAGCCCATGGCCACAACTGAGTCACCCAATACCGCGGGTTGCGTTGTAGCGCCTGCGAACCTAGCGCAAGCCGTTGAGGCGCTGGGCCGGCGTGAACTCAACCGGATGGCAACAACCGAGGGGATCGTGAACGCGTGCCTCGACCTCGGGGAAGAACTCGGGTGGGACGCGGTCACCGTCGATGCGGTCGCTGATCGGGCCGGGGTTTCCCGCCGGACGTTCTTCAATTACTTCAGCTCACTTGCCGAGGCCGTTCACTATCCGTTGACCGTGATCATCCAAGACGCCCTCATCCGCCTCAACGTCCCGCAGGGAAACGGCGGCGCATCAGAAGAAACCTCAGGCACTGGTGGGCCACTCGATTACACGCAGGCGCTCACCGATTCGATACGGCTTGAACTATTAGCCCCCGCGACGCGCACGCTCTTGCTCGCTCGCGCTTCTTCCGCGTTACGCACCGAATCTTTACGCACATGGGAGAACAGCATCACCCAGCTCATCGAGCCGTTTCAGGGACTTTCACCGAATGCGCGGCTCGTGATCGAGGTTCAGGTCAGGGCCGCGGTCACCGCAGTCCAGGTGGCCTTTGAACACTGGGCCGCAGCACTGACCGGCCGCCCCACCAAGGCAGACGTTGAGGCTTTGCGGCTCAATGCAGTCCGGGCGGTATCGCTCATCTCACCGCTAGGGATGCTGCCCGCATCGGATGCTGGATGCACCGCCAACGCAAGCGAAGGCCAGGACGGCGGCGAGGACAGTAGCCGCAAGCAGGGCAACCACGGCAACGGTCAGTATCTACAACACAGCGCGTGGGCGAGCTGGCTCACCAGCGACGAACGCGAAGAGATCTACAGTTCCAACTTCTTCGAGGACTCACGGAAATATGGCACATAAGCTCTATCAACTCGCCAAGCTGGCGGCACGGCGGCCCTGGGCATTCATCGTGTCCTGGGCGGTGATCATCGGCCTTCTGGTTGGCTCTGCAGCCCTGTTCATGGGCAAGCTCACCAACGATTTCGCGATCCCGGGAACCGAAACCCAGGACACCCTGGATGAAGTCGAAAAGATCTTCCCCGAGTTCAGCGGCGGCACCGGCTCCGTGGTTTTCACGACCGCTAACGGGAATGAGTTCACGGACGAGCAGAAGCAGGAAATCTCCTCGATGCTTGCCGGCCTTGAAGAGGACAAGACTGCGCTTGTAGCGGCTGACCCGTTCAAGAACCAAGCCGAGATCGCCAACGCCGGCAACAAGATCGAAGAAGGCAAGAAAGAGCTCGCGGCGAATGAGAAGAAGCTCGCCGACGGTCAGAAGCAACTCGACGGCGCAAAGAAGAAAATCAGCGACGGCCAGAAGCAACTCGATGACGGCAAGAAACAGCTCGAAGCTGGGCTGAAGCAAGCCCAAGACGGCGCGAAGCAGCTTGAAGCCGCCGGCATGACCCAGACCCAGCAGTACATGCAGGCGAAGGGCACCATCCAAGCGCTTGAACAGCAGCAGGCCGGTTTGAAGGCCAAGCAGGCGGAGCTCGATGAGGGCCGGGCCGAGCTCGAAACCAAGCAGAAGGAAATCGACGAAGGCAAGAAGAAGCTCGAGGAAGGCCGCGCCGAGCTGGCTCAAGGCCAGCGGCAAGCGGAATCCACCGAAGGCATGAAGTTCGTCTCTGACAACGGGGCGAGCGCTGTGGCCCACATGCAGTTCGAAGGCCAAGCCGAAGCCATGGAAACCCAGAAGCGTGAGCATCTGCTCAGCGAGCTGCACAGTGTGGAAAGCCTCGGGATCGAGGTCTATCCCTCCACCGAGATCTCCTCCGATCTCAACAGCGTCTTCGGCATTGGTGAGGCGATCGGCCTGGTTGTTGCCGGGTTGGTCCTGTTCATCATGATGGGAACTTTCGTGGGCGCCGGCCTGCCGCTGGTGCAGGCAGTTTTGGGTGTGGGCGCGGGTGTCGCGGGTACGCTCGCGTTCTCCTCGGTAGTGGACATGGCCTCGATCACCCCCGCGCTCGCTCTCATGCTGGGCCTGGCCGTGGGTATCGACTACACGCTGTTCATCGTGCACCGCCACCGCCGCCAGCTCATGCAAGGCGTTGACGTTAAAGAGTCCATCGGCTTGGCCGTCGGGACCTCCGGAAGCGCAGTGGTGTTCGCTGGTTTGACGGTCGTGATCGCGCTGGTTGCGCTGCTCGTTCCGGGCCTGCCGTTCCTCTCGGTGCTTGGTCTGTCTGCCGCCGCGACCGTCGCGTTGGCCGTGCTGATCGCGGTCACGCTGACCCCTGCGTTGCTTTCGCTGATCGGTCAGCGCCTGGTGTCCAAGCGTGCGCAAAAAGCGTTCGATGCGAAACAAGCGAAGCAGCGCGCCCGCCTCGCTGGTGCTGAGGCAGGCACTGGCGCTGAGGCTGATGATGGGGCAGGTGCTGACGCTGAGACTGACGGCGATGCGGATCGGGGCGGCCACAACGGCTGGACCCGCTTCACGACCGGCAAGCCGTGGCTCGCTGCCCTGGCCGGGGTGCTGTTGCTCGGGGTTATCGCGATCCCCTCGCTCAAGCTCACCACCGCGCTACCGGATGGCGCGTCAGAGCCGTACGGTTCGGATGCACAGGTCGCCTATGAGAAGACCGCAGAGGATTTCGGTGCCGGTTTCAACGGCCCCATCCTCGGATTTGTGACATTGCCGGAGGGTGCCTCGGAGGCTGAAGCGCAGAAGGCGCTCTACGAGACTGCCACGAAGGTCCGCGAGATCGAGGGCGTGATCGCGGCCTCCCCTGTTGAACAGACCGACGACAACCGATACGGCCTACTCCAGATCATCCCAACCACCGGCCCGGCAGATGACAAGACCGTGGATCTGGTTGAGACGATCCGCGCCGCTGAGCACCAGTTCGAAGACGAAACGGGTGCGAAGCTCGCGTTGACCGGGCAGGTGACCGCGATGATCGACGTGTCAGAGAAGATGGCGGAAGCTTTGCCGCCGTACCTGGTGATCGTGGTGAGCTTGTCGCTGGTCTTGCTGCTGCTCGTGTTCCGTTCGATCGTCGTTCCGCTGATTGCAACGCTGGGCTTCCTGCTGTCGCTCGCGGCCGCGTTCGGCGCCACGGTTGCGGTTTATCAGTTCGGCTGGCTCGGCGAACTGTTCGGCGTCCATACGCCTGGCCCGATCATGTCCTTCCTACCGATCCTGTTGACCGGTATCTTGTTCGGCCTGGCGATGGACTATCAGATGTTCCTGGTGACCGCGATGCGCGAAGCGTTCGTGCACGGCGCCTCGCCGCGTGCCGCGGTCCGTAAGGGCATGACCGCCGCCGCACCGGTCGTGGTTGCTGCCGCACTCATCATGATCTCGGTGTTCGCAGGCTTCATCTTCTCCGAGCTCTCGATGATCAGGCCGATCGGTTTCGCACTCGCGTTCGGTGTGCTCTTCGACGCGTTCGTGGTCCGGTTGACCATCACACCGGCGATCATGACGCTACTGGGCAAGCATGCGTGGTTCATCCCGGGCTGGCTCGATAAGGCCCTGCCGAACGTGGACGTTGAAGGTGAATCCCTCAGCGAAGAGATCGCGGCAGCCGAACGCACCGCAACGGAGTCTAAGGACACCGATACCGCCGATAAGAATGCCGCCCGCGCATAAGCGCGCCGCTGTGCGCGGTAGCCGCTAACGTAGGGGTGGGGTTTCACACGAAACCCCACCCCGCATCGTTCGCAGACCCCGCATCGATGTATAGAACCTGATTGCCCTTCTGGAGGTTCCGTGTCCACTCACCTTCGTGCCCTCAACCTTCCAGACGGGCTGCTCGCGTTCGTAGGGAACCTGCGTTCGATGGATGCGCCCACATGGGCCGGTATTTCCACGTTGCGGCAGAACGTTTTCATCGTCGAGCAGGGATGCAACTACGCGGACCAGGACCTCAACGACCTCGAGGACACCACGGAACACTTGTGGGTTGAGGACGGCGCCGGGGTTGTGTTCGCGACCCTGCGGATCATGAACGAGCAACCCAAAGGCACCGGCCTCGGCCTGCCGCTGCTAGGGAATGCACAGACCAAGGATGCGCAGAGCAAGGATGCGCAGAGCATCAACATCTTCAACCCCGGCGGCAACGCCGGCGCCAACGGGACGGGTTCCGCGCCGCAAACCAACCAGCAGACCAAGCGCATCGGCCGGGTCGCGGTGCACAGCAAACGCCGCGGGCAAGGCATCGGGCATACACTCATGAAGACCGCGGTAGCCCGGTGCGGTAAGCGCCGCATCGTGCTCAATGCGCAATCCCACCTGGCTGACTGGTACACGCAGTTCGGTTTCGAGGTGGATGGCGAGGAATTCCTCGAAGTCGGGATCCCCCACGTGCCTATGGTGCGCGAAGCCCTGTAGCTATTGGGTGCGTGGGGTGCTGTAGCTAACACCGGCGCCGGCGCTCGGGCGGGCGGCGGATATACTCGGGCACATGGCTGAACCGACTTCCCCACTGAATAATCCCTTGATTAAAGCGCGTGAAATCAGTGCCGATGAGCACCGCGAGTTCCTCTCCCAGCACCCTGACGCGAGCTTTATGCAGACCCCTGCTTGGGGTGCGGTGAAGTCGGATTGGGATTCGGTTTCGCTCGGCATTTACGCGGGCGAAAAGCTCGTTGGTGCTGCCCTGGTTTTGTTGCGGTGGGCGCCGGTTGTGAAGCGGTGCCTAGCGTATGTGCCAATGGGGCCGGTGATTGACTGGTCTGAATACCCAGCGGACGCGGTGGTCGATGCGTTGGTTGAGGATGTGAAGCGCCGTGGCGCGTTCGCGTTGCGTTTCGGCCCGAACGTCAAAGCTAAGCGGTGGGGTGCCGCTGGTGTCCGTAAGGTCCTGGGTGCCGGGACCATGCAGAGCCTCGATGAGCTTGAACCGACCGAAACCTATGAGGTGGGTACGCAACTGATCGAGGCTTTGACCTCCCGCGGCGCGCGCCCTCTGGGTGGGGGCATGGATTTTGAGGCCGGCCAGCCTGCATACCTCGCGCTTGTTCCGCTCGTGGATGAGGGCGGGAACCAGCTGGACTTAGATGGCGTGTTGGCTGCGTTTTCGGGCAATAATCGCCGCGATACACGCAAGGCGATGCGCGCAGGTTTCATAGTGCATGAGAACCCGGACAATGGTTTCGAGCGTTTCACCGCACTGATTGAGGAGACCGCTAAGCGGCAGGATTTCACGGCGCGCCCGGCATCGTATTACAAGACCCTCTATAACGAACTCAATGCGTCGGAGAAGGGTTCGTGCCGCATCTATATCGCGTCCGCCCCGGAGGATGAGAACCACGACCTTGCCGCCGCGATGTTGGTGATGCACGGCAACCAGTCTTGGTATCTGTACGGGGGTTCGGTTCTTGACCGAGCGTACGCGGGCGCCCCGCGCTTGCTTCAGGCCGTGATGATTGAGGCCGCGATCGAGCGCGGTTGCGTTGTGTTGGATCAGGGCGGGCTGACTGCGACCTTGCAGATGGGTGGCGACCACGCCGGCGGTTTGACGCGTTTCAAGACCGGCGTTGGCGCGGATGTTTTCCGGATGGTTGGCGAGTGGGAGATCGCGATCAGCAAACCTATGACGTGGGCGTTCAATAAGTACATGCAGCTGCGTTCCAAATAACGCTCAAGCATACGCGCCCGCGCCCCCCTGTCAGCGACCTTCAAGGAGACACCCTGTGACGACCGTGAGCCCTGAACAGCCTTTTGTTCCCGTTTTGTATGGCGGCGACATGGGTACGTACGCGATGGCCCGCGCGTTCCACGAGAACTATGGGGTCACGTCCGTGATCGTCACGGGAGATCCGAACGGTTCGGTCAACCACTCCGCAATCGTGGACCTGCGTCCGGCTGGAACCATGAAGGACGAGGCCCGCGTGATCCAGTTCCTGCTGGATCAGGGCCGCGAACTGGCAGGCCCCAACCGCAGGCCGCTGTTGCTGCTGGGGTCACTGGACCTGCACATCGGGCAGTTGGTGCGTAACCGTGAGGCGCTCGAGGAGTTCTATACCCTCCCCTACCCTGACGAGCAGACCATTACCCAGGCGGCGAATAAGTCGGAGTTCTATGCGGTGTGTGAGAAGTTGGGGATCCCGCATCCGCGCACCGTGGTGATTGATCCGCGCAAGGTGGCAAGCGAGGGTGCGGAGGCCGCCGTACCGGAAGAGTTGCCTGAGTTCCCGTTGATCGGTAAGCCGGCTGATTCCGCGGCGTGGGTTGATGCGAGCTTTGAAGGTAAGCAGAAGGTTTTCCGTTTCACAGACCGCGATGCTGTAGTCACGATGGTGGGTCGGATGGCCGAAGGCGGGTACACGCAGCCGTTCATCCTGCAGGAGATGATCCCTGGCGGGGATGAGAACATGCGGCTGTGCTCAATGTACGGGGCGAAGGATGGTTCCGGGACTCTGTATGTCGCGAACGCGAACGTTGTGGTTGAGGAGCACTCCCCGATTGTCGAGGGGAACTCGGCGGGCATTGTCACCACCGACAACCCGGATATTGTGCCTTCCGTCAAGGCCCTGGTTGAGCATTACGGTTGGACGGGCTGGGCCATGGTGGACGCCAAGTTGGATCCGCGCGATGGCGTGGTCAAGCTCTTCGAGATGAACCCGCGTTTGGGCCGGAACCACTACTACATGCAGGCCGCAGGCCTCGCGGCCTCACGCGTGTATGTTCAGGAGTGGCTGGATGCTAACGAGTTCGGGTTGTCTGATGGCACCCCGGTTGTGTCCGATGCGGACTCCCGCGTCGAGGGCGGCTCGCGCGTGCTGACGCGCGAGCACCTCTACACGGTGTTGCCGCTGTGGCTTCTGAAAAAGTACGCGAAAGGCACCTCCGGCGCACAAGCCAAGGAGCTCATCAAAGCCCGCAAGGTCACGAATCCCTTGTTCCATAAGGCCGAACGCCATCCCCGCCGGTGGCTCTATATCGCGATGGCGATGGTCAACTACGTCAAAAAGTTCCGCGACTTCCCGCCCGCGTAAACAGCGCGGCGGAGACCGTTTCGTTCCGCGTTGCTGCCGGTAGCGCGGGGCCAGCGCCCGCTGTAGCGGCCCGCAGCCGCAGCCCCGCCCGAATCTGCCGCCCCCGCACCGGCTGCCCCCGCATCTTGCGGAGCAGCAAGAGCACTCTTCATATACCCCTAGGGGGTATTGGTATAGTAGATGGCATGGCTGATTCAACGCATCACGATCCGCACGCCGGCCACGGCTATACGCAAGACAAGACGGCCCTGCTGAACCGGCTGCGGCGCATCGAAGGGCAAGTCCGCGGCATCTCCCGCATGGTCGAGGACAACACGTATTGCCTCGACGTCCTGACCCAGCTCGCGTCCGTGAACTCGGCCCTGCATAAGGTTTCGCTTGAGCTCATCAAGGACCACATCAACCATTGCGTGGTGGACGCCGCGCAAGAATCCATCACGACCGGCGACTCCACCATCGTGCAGAACAAAGTCGATGAAGTCACCGCCGCCGTCGGCCGTCTGCTGCGCTAACTGAACACTTCCCTCCAACCGAAGGAGAACCCCTATGGCTGTCACCCTGAACGTCACTGGCATGACCTGCCACCACTGCGTCTCATCCGTCAAGGAAGAACTCGGCGAACTCGACGGTGTGGCCAACATCAGCGTCGAACTCAACACCGGCGGCACATCCGTGGTGACATTCGACGCTGAGGCGACCGTGACCGATGAGCAGATCCGCGGCGCGATCGAAGAGGCAGGCTACGAAACCACGGAGTTGAGCCGCGCATGAGTGAAACGCAGCGTGTACTCACCCTCGATATCGAGGGGATGACGTGCGCGTCCTGCGTCAACCGGATCGAGCGGAAACTCGAGAAACTCCCCGGCGTCACCGCGGCCGTGAACCTCCCGCTTGAGACCGCGCGCGTCACCGCGCCGGCAGACGTCGAGGATGGCACGCTCATCGAAGTGATCCGGAAAGCAGGCTACGATGCGCGCATCCACTCCCCCAAGAAGACCCGGACAGAGGCTCAAACCAGCACGGCGCCGCAACCGGCGGCCGAGCAAGCACACGCCGACCCAGCGCTTTCTTCCGACACAGGCCAGAAGAACCCAGCGCCTTCCGAAGCAGGCCAGGCGGATCCAACGGGTGAGTTTGGGTCTTCGGCGGGCTACCGGGTTCCGTTGTTCAAGCGGTTCCTGATCGCCGCGATCCTGACCGCGCCGGTGTTGCTGATTTCGATGGTTCCGGGGCTTCAGTTCCGGCATTGGGGCTGGGTTGCCGGCTTGTTTTCGTTGCCGGTGGCGACGTGGGCTGCGTGGCCGTTCCATAAGGCTGCGGCGATCAACGCGCGCCACGGGACGTCCACGATGGACACGCTCGTCTCGATCGGCGTGATTGCCGCGACTGTGTATTCGTGGGTTCAGTTGTTGCGCGATCCGGCGCTCACGGCCGATGCGCGGCTCGGTGACCTGCACGCGATGCACGGGCACCACCTGTATTTCGAGTCCGCAGCGGTCATCGTCACGTTCTTGTTGCTGGGGCGTTGGCTTGAGTCGCGTGCTCGGCACGGCGCAGCGGATGCAACGCGCGCGTTGCTTGAGCTGGGAGCGAGCCACGCGACGGTCGTTGACGCCGATGGAGGCCACCGTGAGGTCCCGGCGGATGAGCTCACCGTGGGCACCGTTATTTTGGTGCGGCCTGGTGAGAAGATCGCGGCCGACGGGGTTGTGACCGAAGGTGACTCCGATGTGGATGCTTCGATGATCACGGGCGAATCCGTGCCCGTGCCGGTCTCCCCCGGTTCAGAGGTTACGGGCGCAACCATCAACACGTCCGGTCGCTTGCTCGTGCGGGTGAGCGCGGCCGGTGAGGATTCGACGTTGGCTGCGATGGGCAGGATGATCGCGCAGGCGCAGTCGGAGAAGACTCCGCTTGTGCGGCTCGTGGACCGGATTTCCGGTGTTTTCGTTCCGATCGTTTTAGCACTAGCGGTGCTCACGTTTGTGGGGTGGTGGCTGATTGCCGGCAACCCTTCGGGCGGTTTCATCGCGGCCGTGACGGTCCTGGTTGTCGCGTGCCCGTGCGCGCTCGGTTTGGCGACCCCGGTTGCACTCGTCGCCGGCATCGGTAACGGGGCGAGCCGCGGAATCCTCATCTCCGGGCCTGCCGTGCTTGAAGAAGCACGCAACCTCGATGCGGTGGTGCTCGATAAAACCGGCACCATCACCGAAGGCCGTATGACGCTCACCTCCACAACCCTGTTGCCTGGCGCTAGCGCTGCCACCTCCGCTACAGCCTCCCCTGCCGCAACAGTGGACATCAGCGCCAACACTGCGCTGGCTTATGCCGCCGCACTCGAGCAAAACTCGGAGCACCCTATCGCTCGCGCGATTGTCGACGCCGCCACCGGCGCGACGGACGAAGCCGGCGGTGCTAATGGCCGTCAGCTCACGGTCGAGGACTTCGCCTCGCACTCCGGAAGTGGCGTCACCGGGGTCGTGAGTGATCAGAACGGTATGCGCCAGGCGGTCGCGGTCGGGACGCTGGACCTGCTCACTGAGCAGGGCATGCACGTGAGCGATGACGCCCGCGCTGAGCTTGCGCGGCTTGAACGCGAGGGCATGACGGTGGTCGCGCTCGGCATCGGGGGCTCCGGAACCGGCGGCACCGATGCAGCTGACACCAGCACAAGCGGCCGCGCGGTCGCGTTGCTCAGCGTCGCGGATCAGGTCAAGCCGGATTCCGCGGAGGCTGTCGCCCGGCTCACTGGGATGGGTGTGACCCCGTGGATGGTCACGGGTGACAACCGTGAGGTCGCGGCCGCGGTCGCGCGTGAGGTCGGCATCCCGGAGGTACACGTCATGGCCGGGGTGCGGCCTGAAGGTAAGGTCGACGCGGTCCGGGATTTGCAGGCGGATGGCACGAAGATCGCGATGGTTGGCGACGGCGTCAACGATGCCCCTGCCTTGATGACCGCGGACCTTGGGCTTGCGATGGGCGCCGGAACGGATGTTGCCCGTGAGGCTGCCGGGGTCACCCTCATGGGGTCTTCGCTGGGGCAGGCCGCGGATGCGATCGAGCTGTCCCGGCAGACCTTGCGCATCATTCGGCAGAACATCTTTTGGGCGTTTTTCTATAACGTCGCCGCGCTCCCGGTGGCCATGTTGGGGCTTCTGAACCCGATGATCGCTGGGGTTGCGATGGCGGCCAGCTCCGTCATCGTGGTGTTCAATGCGTTGCGTCTGCGCCGCTTCGGTAAACACAGTCCTGGCCCGCATGCCGATGTGAGAGGATACCAACCGTGAAGGCTCATGAGTTGGTGATGCAGTGGGTGACCGACGAACTTTCGGCAGGCCGCCTCAGCATTGGCGATCACCTGCCGAGTGAACGGTCACTCGCTGAAACGCTCAAGGTGTCCCGCGGTACCATCCGTGAAGCGTTACGCGTCTTGGAGGCGCTGGGTTCTATCCGGAGTTCCACGGGGTCTGGGCCTCAGTCTGGGACGGTGATTACCGCGGCACCCGAGCAGGCGCTTTCGCTGGCGCTGAACCTCCAGTTGGCTACGAGCCAGGTTGAGCATCACCACGTGTTTGAGATGCGGCTCTTGCTTGAAGACTGGGCGGTACGCAACTCCGAACCCGAGCATGCCGACCCTGAACATTCCGATTGGATGAAAGCGGAAACGCTTCTGGACATGATGGATCAGCCGGGCCTGTCCGTCACTGACTTCCTGAACTTGGACGCGCAGTTCCACGTAGCGCTGTCCAAGGCCGCGAATAATCCGCTCGCCTCAACACTCATGGATGCGATGCGCACCGCGATCGAAGGGCACACGGTTGAACGCGCCAAGGCCCTGCCCGACTGGGAGGCGACATCGGCGCGGCTGCGGAGCGAGCATCGTGCCATCCTGGAGGCTGCGCGCCACGGCGAAGCGGACGCGGCCGCGGACCTGCTCAAGGAACACATCAGCGGCTACTACGCCGAAACCGCTGGCTGACGGCAGGTAGCGTAGCGCAGCCTCACCGGCGCCACTGCGGGCGCCTTAAGAAAAATTACCTCTTGCGCAAATGTGACCGAGGCCATAATGTCTGTGGTTAGACCACATGGTCTGACCACATCTATCCTTGACATTGGCACCTACCCCCAGGAGTAGCTTTGAAGCCTTCATCGCATCAGAACTCCGCCGCGGCGAACCCGGCACACTCTGCCACGAACCCACAAGCTGGCAACAACGCCGCATCAGGCTCCAAAGCCCGCAGGCCACACAACGGAACGCAAGAAAAGCAGCCCCTGAACTACCGGGTGCTATTCGGAAGCCTCAGCGGCTCCGTCATCGAATGGTTTGACTTCCTCATCTACGGAACGGTCGCGGCTCTTGTTTTCAACAAGATCTACTTCCCCAGCGATAACCCGTTCATGGCCACCTTCCTGGCCTACGTGTCATTCTCACTCACGTTCTTCTTCCGCCCGCTGGGTGGCGTGATCTTCTCCCACATCGGCGACCGCATCGGCCGCAAGAAGACCCTGTTCATCACCCTGTGCCTCATGGGCGGCGGAACGGTAGCGATCGGTTTGCTCCCGGATTATTCGATGATCGGGATGTGGGCTCCGCTTCTGCTGTGCCTGTTCCGTATTCTGCAGGGCCTCGGCATCGGCGGCGAATGGGGTGGGGCGCTACTGCTCGCCTACGAATACGCGCCACGTAACCGCCGCGGCCTCTACGGTGCGGTACCGCAGATGGGTATCTCGCTCGGTATGTTGCTCGCCTCCGCCGTAGTTGCGTTGCTGACCCTCATGCCAGAAGAGCAATTCATGCTGTGGGGCTGGCGCATCCCATTCGTGGCCTCGATCGTGCTGGTGTTGATAGGTTTGTGGATCCGCAACGGCCTCGATGACACCCCTGAGTTCCGCCGCATGCGTGAACAGGGCAAGCAACTCAAGCTGCCTATCAAGGAAGTTGTGACCAAACACTGGGGCGCGGTCCTGGTTTCGATCGCCGCGAAAGCCGCGGAAACTGGACCGTTCTACATCTTCGGAACCTACATCGTCGCCTACGCGACCGATGTCCTCGGCGCCCGCAATAACATGGTCCTGCTCGCAGTCGCGGCAGCCGCTTTCGTCGCAACCATCTGGATGCCAGTCTTCGGCGCGATTTCCGACCGCATGAACCGGGGCGTCCTCTACCGTACATGTGCGCTGAGTACCATCGTGCTCGTGTTCCCGTACTATTGGATCCTCAACACCGGCGAAACCTGGGCGCTGTTCGCATCCACGATCCTCGGTTTTGGTATCCTCTGGGGCTCCGTCAACGCAATCTTGGGCACCCTGATTGCTGAAAACTTCGCTCCACAGGTCCGCTACACCGGCGCATCGCTGGGCTACCAGCTGGGTGCCGCGATCTTCGGTGGTACCGCGCCGCTCATCGCTGTCTGGCTGTTCGAAATATCCGACGGCCAATGGTGGCCGATCGCCTGCTACGTCATCCTCTGCTGCTTGATCTCCGTGATCGCTAGCTTCTTCATCAGCCGCGTGGCCTACATTGAAGAAGAGAACCTCGCACACGAACAGGCCCCGGCGCAGTAATGACTGACGCAGCGGTGGCCTACGCAGCGAAGGCCTACACAGCGATGACTTGCGCAGTGCTGTCTTGCCGCTGCGCGCCGGCCGCCTGTTGGCGCACTTACAGACTTGCCCCTGGCAACTAATTTAGAGAAAGGAATAGAGATGATTCGCCGTCAATTCCCTCACCCCAACGAGATTTTTGATCTGCTGAAGTTCAAGAAGCCCGAGCTCAACCCTAAGAAGCGTCGCCTGAGCAACGCGCTGACCGTGAGCGACCTGCGGAAGATCGCTAAGCGCCGCACCCCGGCCGCCGCGTTCGACTACACCGACGGTGCCGCTGAGGAAGAGATCAGCATGCACCGCTCCGTACAGGCGTTCCGTGATGTTGAGTTCCACCCGGACATCCTCAAGCCAGCCGAGCACGTCAACACCTCGGTACAGATTCTGGGCGGTAGCTCCGCGCTTCCGTTCGGCATTGCGCCAACCGGCTTCACCCGTCTCATGCAGACCCAGGGTGAGCACGCTGGTGCGGCCGCCGCTGGTGCCGCTGGTATTCCGTTCACGCTTTCGACGCTGGGTACGGCTTCGATTGAGGATGTCAAGAAGGCGAACCCTCACGGCCGTAACTGGTTCCAGCTCTATGTGATGCGGGACCGTGAAATCTCGTACGGCTTGGTGGAGCGCGCCGCGAAGGCTGGGTTCGACACTCTCATGTTCACGGTGGACACCCCGATTGCTGGCCACCGTTTGCGTGACTCCCGCAACGGCTTCTCGATCCCACCGCAGATCAGCCTGGGTACTGTGCTGAACGCGATCCCTCGCCCATGGTGGTGGATCGACTTCCTGACCACCCCTAAGCTCGAGTTCGCTTCGCTGTCTTCGACCGGCGGCACCGTGGGTGAGTTGCTGAACTCGGCGATGGACCCAACCATTTCCTACGAGGACCTCAAGGTCATCCGTGAAATGTGGCCGGGCAAGATCGTGGTCAAGGGTGTTCAGACCGTCGAGGATTCCCACCGCCTGCTGGATCACGGCGTGGACGGCCTGGTGCTCTCGAACCACGGTGGCCGCCAGCTGGACCGCGCACCTGTTCCGTTCCAGTTGCTGCCGAAGGTTGTGCGTGAGGTCGGTAAGGACGCTACCGTCATGATCGACACCGGTATCCGTACTGGCGCGGACATCGTCGCTTCGATGGCTTTGGGCGCTAAGTTCACGCTGATCGGCCGCGCATACCTCTACGGCCTGATGGCTGGCGGCCGCGAAGGCGTTGACCGCACCATCGAGATTCTGCGCACCGAGATCGAACGCACCATGGCCCTGCTGGGTGTATCCACGGTCGAGGAGCTCGAGCCACGCCACGTGACCCAGCTTCAGCGCCTGGCGCCTATCCAGAACGATGCGGTAGAAGCCGCCGAACGCACGCTCTGATGCTCAGCGCTTAGCCGCGAGCACAGACGTAGCTTGATCTAGAAACTGCTCCCCATGAGTTGGACTGAGAACTCAGTCTCCAGCCATGGGGAGCAGTTCGTTTAAGGCCTAACACTCCGTAGATGCGGGAGCCTTGAGTGTGATGCAATCCAATGTGCCGCGTCCGGATTGAGCCACGTGGTCAAAAGCCTGATAGCTTCCTGCGCACGATCAAGACGAGCATCTTCCTGCTGTCTGTTCCGCCTGACAATCGGTTCGTGATGGGCACAACGGTTACGTAGTTTATAGACCACATCAACCTCACACTTGAAATCTGTCAAGGACGGCACGTAGATGCCAGCCCCGCCCTTATCCGTGGTCGAAGCCGGTGTGGCGACAAGAGTCTTATGAACCAGAGGCCAAATGGTCGACGCGTACCTATTCGTAAAAAGGTACGCCCAAAAATCCAAGTTGAGCTCAGCAATCACCCGCCCCGGTGGCGGCTCCGGTTGTCGGCCGCTCCCCGACCTTCCGTCCGCCTTCCTACCTGCGCGTTTACTCGCCTTCCTAACAGAGTTCTCGGCATGCCAATCAAAAGGAATAGCAGAGTGGACATACCACCGCTCGCCATATCTTGAGGAAACAGCAGTATCGACATGGTTGCGCAAGAGCACCTCGACGTGCTGTATGTCCTCCAGGAATGCCTTCGTCACGCGCGTGTTCCACAAGTAGAGGGCTTCAGGGTCCGGGTGAAAACTGTAGGTTTTCATCCGCACAGGGGAAAACCACGCTTCAAGATCGCCGCCCGGTGTCTTCCGTAGTGCCTCATGTCAAGTTGATCGCGTAGCCCTAATCGTGCCTCACAGAGATTGATCGCGTAGCCCTGCTTAGGCAGTATGGAGTTTCACCCCACCGGTTTGTCGTTTCCGTCGGTTCTGTTTCGCGTCTTCGACCTCAGCTGTGAGGACCTC
>NZ_JAKRCW010000013.1 GCF_022346425.1 Pseudoglutamicibacter albus | reverse complement strand
ATCGCGTATGCCCGGGGGATGCGGCCGGCGCGGCTGGAATGCATCCTCGTGGACACCGAGCCTGAGCGGACCGCCCGGTTCATCGACAGCTGGGAGGAGGCACACCTTCCGGTCCCGCTGACGGTTCTTGCTTCTCCGTACCGCGATGTCGCGGGCCCGCTCGTGGATCACATCCGGCGGATCAGGGCAGAGAAGCCGCGGGAAATCGTTGCGGTGTTTGTTCCGGAGTACGTGGTTGAGCACGCGTGGGAACGGCTGGTACACAACCAGGTTGTTGCACGGTTGCATTCACATCTGCGGCTTGAACCGGGGATTGTGATCGCTACAGTTCCGTGGCAGATCGGGTTGGAACAAGATATCTCTGATTCAACTGCCGGTCAGGTCGGTGCCGCACAGGAAGGTTCCTAAGCATGACTGATAATGACAATGAGCTGTCACAAGCCGAGCCGTCACCGGTTGAGCCGTTACCGGTTGAACTTGACCTGGTGCTGACGGGGATCGCCCACGGCGGTGAGTCCGTAGGGCGCGCCGATGATGGCCGCGTGGTGTTCGCCCGTTACGGGATTCCGGGGGAGCGGGTCACCGTGCGGGTTAGCAACCCGGACCCCGAGGCTCGCATGTGGCGCGGCGACGTCGTAGCCGTGCATGAGGCCTCCCCGCACCGTGTCCCACACGTGTGGCCGGCAGCCGACCCGCTCGGCCGCGGCACTACAGAAGCGGGCAGGGTGGCCGTGCCGGGCGGTGCGGACTTCGGGCACATCGACTTAGCTCATCAACGCGAGCTCAAAACCCGCATCGTGGCAGAACAGCTAGCGCGCATCGGCGGGATCGACGTCAACGAAACCGAATACAGCGGCGTGCTACCGCCACTGACCGACACCGCTGGCGGGCTCGGCTGGCGCACCCGCATGGCCTATGCGATCGATGAACAAGGCCGCATCGCAATGCGCCAAGCCCGCAGCCACGCACTCATCCCAACCCCCACCATGCCGCTAGAACACCCGAAACTTGCGGCGCTGAAACTCGGCGAGGTTGATCTGACGGGGCTAGAGAAGATAGAGCTCGCCGTCTCCAACACCAACGAGCCACCCCTCATCCTCGCAGTACCCACACTCACCGAGACCGGGGAAGAAACCCGCGCAGCACGCTCAGCGATCAAACGGCTCACCAACCACATCGCTAGCAACACCACCGCCAACCAAGACCACGATGCGCCAGCCGCCTCGATCGCTCTGCTCAACCAGGTTGGGGGAGCAGCCAGCGACGGCCGCGGCCGCGTCGAACGCATCACCGGCCGCACATGGCTCATCCAAACCGTGCTCACCCAATCCGTGCCCATCCAATCCGTGCCCACGCAAACAGCCCAGACACAGCTGGCGCAGAGACAGACGGGCCAGAGACAGACGGGCCAGAGACCAACCGCCGGCTCCTACAGCTACCGGGTCACAGGCGAAGGGTTCTGGCAAATCCACAGCTCCGCGCCCGAAACCCTCATGCATGACGTCATGACCTATGCCCAAGCCCAACCTGGGCAACGCTGGCTCGACCTCTACGCAGGAGCAGGACTGTTCACCGCCGCGCTCGCCGATGCGGTAGGGGAGCGCGGCGAGGTTATCTCGATCGAAGGCGCCCCAGGAACCCACAGGGACGCCAAACGCAACCTCAAGGACGCCCCACAAGCCCGCATCGTGCAAGACCGAGTCGAACGCGCCCTCGCACAGCTGGGCCACAACGGTGGCGGCGGAAGAAATCGACGCCACCGCAACGCCAGTATCGACGGCATCGTGCTTGACCCGCCGCGGGCCGGGGCAGGCAAGTCAGCGATCAGCCGGATGCTCGCGCTCGAGCCGGGCCGCATCGTCTACGTCGCATGCGATCCCGCGGCATTCGCGCGCGATGCACGCCAGCTGGTCCGCGGAGGCTACCGGCTCGAATCTCTCACCGGCCGCGACCTCTACCCGCATACCCACCACATCGAAACCATCGCGCTCTTCACCCCAACCCCATAGCCACCCGGCAATGTGTCTGCCCGCACGCGGCTAGTTTGTGTCACAGAAACCAAACAGCCCGAGCGAAACGGTAGGCTTAGACATAACTGCGTTGAGCCGAACGGCGCCAACACCAGCGCCGCCGCTCATGACAGATCACTTGCGAGAGGAGATCCATGACAACCGTGGACAGCTTCGGCGCCAAGGACGTACTCAACGTCAAGGGCACCGAATACGAAATTTTTCGCCTGGATGCCGTAAAGGGCTCTGAGCGTCTTCCATTCAGCCTCAAGGTCCTGCTTGAGAACCTGTTGCGTACCGAAGACGGCGCGAACATCACCAAGGAGCACATCGAGGCCCTTGGCAACTGGGATCCAAAGGCACAGCCAAACACGGAGATCCAGTTCACCCCAGCCCGCGTCATCATGCAGGACTTCACCGGTGTCCCGTGCATCGTGGACCTGGCAACCATGCGTGAAGCCATCCAGGATCTGGGTGGGGACGCCAAGCGAGTCAACCCTCTCGCACCAGCAGAGCTGGTTATTGACCACTCCGTGCAGATCGACAAGTTCGGTAACGAAGCCGCGCTCGAGCGCAACATGGAGATCGAATACGAACGCAACGGCGAGCGCTACCAGTTCCTGCGCTGGGGCCAGACCGCGTTCGATGATTTCAAGGTTGTCCCTCCAGGCACCGGTATTGTCCACCAGGTCAACATCGAATACTTGGCACGCACCGTCATGACCCGTGAGGTTGACGGCGTTGTCCGCGCATACCCAGACACGTGTGTTGGTACTGACTCTCACACCACCATGGTCAACGGCCTGGGTGTTCTGGGTTGGGGTGTTGGCGGTATTGAGGCTGAGGCCGCGATGCTCGGTCAGCCGGTCTCGATGCTCATCCCACGCGTTGTTGGTTTCAAACTCTCGGGCGAGATCCCAGCTGGCGCGACCGCTACCGACGTGGTGCTCACCATCACCGAGATGCTGCGTAAGCACGGTGTTGTGGGTAAGTTCGTTGAGTTCTACGGCAAGGGTGTTTCCGCTGTTCCGCTGGCTAACCGCGCGACCATCGGTAACATGTCGCCAGAGTTCGGTTCGACCGCGGCGATGTTCCCGATCGACGAAGTCACCCTGGACTACCTGCGCCTGACCGGCCGCCCACAGGAGAACATCGACCTGGTTGAGGCTTATGCCAAGGAGCAGGGTCTGTGGCATGACCCAGAGAACGAGGCGGAGTACTCCGAGTACCTCGAACTTGACCTCTCGACCGTTGTTCCGTCCATCGCTGGCCCGAAGCGCCCACAGGACCGCATCGAGCTGACGAACGCGAAGGAGCAGTTCCGCAAGGACATCGAGAACTACTCCGATGGCCGCGATCAGGCTGGCAAGGGCCGCCCATCGGCAGCAGTGGATGTGAAGATGGACGACGGCCGCGAGTTCACCCTCGACCACGGTTTCGTCTCGATCGCCTCGATCACGTCCTGCACCAACACCTCCAACCCATCCGTGATGCTCGCGGCAGCGCTGCTGGCACGCAACGCGGTAGAGAAGGGCCTGACCTCCAAGCCATGGGTCAAGACGTCCGTGGCTCCAGGCTCCAAGGTTGTCACCAACTACTACGAGAAGTCCGGCCTGATCCCGTACCTCGAGAAGCTCGGCTTCTTCGTGGTCGGCTACGGTTGCACGACCTGCATCGGTAACTCCGGCCCGCTCGAGGCAGAGATCTCCAAGGCTGTTCAGGACAACGACCTCACCGCGGTTTCGGTTCTTTCCGGTAACCGTAACTTCGAAGGCCGTATCAACCCTGACGTGAAGATGAACTACCTGGCGTCTCCGCCGCTGGTGATCGCTTACGCGTTGGCAGGCACCATGGACTTCGACTTTGAGAACGAAGCCCTGGGCCAGGACAAAGACGGCAACGACGTCTTCCTGAAGGACATCTGGCCTAACCCAACCGAGGTTGAGAAGGTCATCTCTGAGTCGATCGACTCGGACATGTTCAAGAAGGACTATGCATCCGTCTTCGACGGCGACGAGCGCTGGAAGTCCCTGGACACCCCTGAAGGCAACACCTTCGAGTGGGACGCAGAGTCCACCTATGTACGTAAGCCTCCTTACTTCGAAGGCATGGGCGAGAAGCCAGAGCCAGTTGAAGATATCGAGGGCGCACGCGTTCTGCTCAAGCTCGGTGATTCGGTCACGACCGACCACATTTCGCCTGCAGGTTCCTTCAAGTCTGACACCCCAGCCGGTAAGTACCTGCTGGAGAACGGTGTTGAGCGTAAGGACTTCAACTCCTACGGTTCCCGCCGCGGTAACCACGAGGTGATGATTCGCGGTACGTTTGCGAACATTCGCCTGCGTAACCAGCTGCTGGATAACGTCGAAGGTGGCTTCACCCGCGACTTCACCCAGGCTGACGGCCCACAGTCCACCGTGTACGACGCGGCTATGAACTACAAGGAGCAGGGCACCCCGCTCGTTGTTCTGGCTGGCGCCGAATACGGTTCCGGTTCGTCCCGTGACTGGGCTGCGAAGGGTACCGCCCTTCTGGGTGTCAAGGCAGTCATCGCCGTCTCCTACGAGCGCATCCACCGCTCCAACCTGATCGGTATGGGTGTTCTGCCGCTTCAGTTCCCTGAAGGCGAGTCCGCTGAATCGTTGGGCCTCACCGGCACCGAGACCTTCGCAATCGAGGGCATCAGTGAGCTCAACAACGGCTCCACACCTAAGACCGTCAAGGTCACCGCTACCGGTGAAGACGGTAAGGAAACCACCTTCGATGCAGTGGTGCGCATCGACACCCCAGGTGAAGCTGACTACTACCGTAACGGCGGTATTCTGCAGTACGTTCTGCGCAACATCGCCGCCAACAAGTAACTCACTTGAGGGCACAACTGGCTGGCGTGGTGGCAGGCTAAAGCAAGTGAGCCCGCCACCATAGAGCCGGTACCGCTCATAGGTAGCGACGCTCATAGGTAGCGACGCATAGCAGTGGGATGGCCCAAGCTACGTGCTTGGGCCATCCCCGCGTTTAAGCGCTGTGTTCATTTGGCAGTCATATTCAAGCTACCGGCGGGCTAAACTAGTACGGATGCCTATCAGCCGCGCCGCTTGCCTTGCGGGTTTTCGGCTTGCGGCAATTTAGACAACAGAAGTGGAGGACGAGCCGGGTGCCACACCTCAGCAGCATCACCTCGCCTGAAGATCTGCGAGCCTTGGATCGGGAAGAGCTGATTGATGTCGCGGAACAGATTCGGCAGTTCCTCATCACGCACGTAGCAAAAACCGGTGGACATCTAGGCCCTAACCTTGGCGTTGTCGAATTGACGATGGCGCTACACCGCGTTTTCGAGTCCCCGAAAGACACCCTCGTGTTCGATACGGGGCATCAAAGCTATGTCCATAAGTTGCTCACGGGCCGCCAGGATTTTGATCAGCTACGCCAAAAAGGTGGTTTGTCTGGCTATCCTTCGCGTGAGGAATCTGAGCACGATGTCGTGGAGTCCTCCCACGCCTCAAGCTCGCTTTCGTGGGTTGATGGAATCTCCCGTGCCCGAGTACTGGCGGGTCAAGACGACTGCTGGACTGTGGGTGTGATTGGCGACGGCGCGTTGACTGGCGGTATGGCGTGGGAAGCGCTCAACAACATCGCAGGCGATGAGCGCCGGAAAGCGATCATCGTGGTCAACGATAACGGCCGCTCGTATGCACCGACGGTGGGTGGGCTCGCTAAGACTATGGATGGCGTGACCGCTCAGGTGCGTAAGAAGATCGACCAGGTGCGGGTCTCACGCAAGTATGTGCAGACCATGCGGTTCTTGAAGGAGAAACTCAAGCACGGCAACGCGTTCCAGCGAGGAACCTATAAGTCTCTGCATGCGATCAAGGAGTCTTTCAAGGACTATTGGGCAGCGCAGCCGATGTTCGCTGACCTCGGTTTGAAGTACATTGGCCCGGTCGACGGGCACTCGATTGAGGATCTTGAAGACGCGTTGAAAGCCGCTCGGGCGTTCAACGGCCCGGTTCTGGTGCATGCGCTGACACAGAAGGGCCGCGGCTATGCACCGGCCCGTGAGGATGAGGCGGATCAGTTCCACACTGTCGGGGTGATCGACCCAGAGACGGGTCTGCCGGTCAAGAAGTCTGACGCGCAGAGCTTCACGGATGTGTTCGGCTCTGAGATGCTCGCGCTTGCTCGAGAGCGTGAGGATATCGTGGCGATCACTGCGGCGATGCTTCAGCCGGTTGGCTTGACCGCTATGAAGCAAGAGTTCCCTGAGCGGGTCATTGACGTAGGCATCGCCGAGCAGCACGCGATCGCTAGTGCCGCTGGCCTTGCTTTCGGTGGGGCGCATCCGGTGGTCGCGTTGTATTCGACGTTCATGAACCGGGCGTATGACCAGTTGCTGATGGATGTCGCTTTGCATCAGGCGGGTGTCACGATCACGCTGGATCGTTCGGGAGTCACGGGCCCTGATGGGGCGAGCCACCACGGCGTGTGGGATATGGCGTTGGTTCAGTCGATCCCTGGGCTGCGGCTTGCCGCCCCACGGGATGCTTCGAGCCTGCGTGAGCAGTTGCGGGAAGCGGTGGCGGTGCAGAACGCTCCGAGTGTGGTGCGTTTCGCTAAGGGTGCAGTGACTGAGGAGTTGACGCCGGTGCGCCGCACCGAAGACGGCGTGGATGTTTTGGTTGAGCCGGCTGAGGGCCAGCGCGATGTGCTGTTGGTTGGTATCGGTGCGTTGGCTCCTATGGCGGTCGAGGTCGCGCAACGGTTGCGTGAGCACGGGGTTGGCGCGACGGTGGTGGACCCGCGCTGGGTGCTTCCGTTCGCCCGTAGCATCGCTGACTTGGCGGCTGAGCATCGCTTGGTGGTCACGCTTGAGGACGGGATCCGAGCCGGTGGCGTGGGTTCACGCTACCGGCAAGAGATGCGCGCTGTGGGCGTGGATACTGGCTTGAACGAGGTGGGTGTGCCGGATCAGTTCTTGGCGCACGGAACCCGGGAGCAGATACTCGCCGACGCGGGTATCACGGTCGATGGCGTGGTGAGCCAGGTCCTGGAATCCATGCGTGGCGAGCGGGTGCCTCGAGCACGCGAAGCCGACGCTGCGGAAGCTAGCACGGCGGAGGCTGAGGCTACCGCCGTGGACCACGGGCGGCGCGAGTGAAGGCGGGCATCCCGGAAGGTTTAGCCCGCAACCCGGAAGACGTTGTTGTGGGCGAACCTATTGTGACGCGTGCGTGGAAATTCGATGGTTCCCCGCATTGGGTCACGTATGGAATGTGCTTAGGCCAGGATGAGCATGGTGTGTGGGTGTATCAGCCCCAAGGGATTTTCGTTTCCAGGCCCGGGGTCGCGTTCTTCGCCCATGAGGATGCTGTGGTTTTGGTTCCAGGCACCGGTGAGTGGGTCGCGACCTTCTATCCGGGCGGGCATCGTCGTGGCTTGAAGCTGTATATCGATGTGTCCACGAGGATCGGATGGCGTCGCTTGAGTGATGGCGGCTGGGAAGTCAACTCGATTGACATGGATTTGGATGTTATCGACCGCACTACGACTGGCGTGTATCTTGATGACGAAGACGAGTTCGCCGAGCACCAGGTGAGCATGGGCTATCCGCGGCAGTTGATTGCGGCGATGTCACGTGAGGCCTCCGGGCTCCTGGAGCAAGTGGGACAGAAGCTGGCTCCGTTTGATGGACGTGTTGAGGAACGGTTCGCGCAAGGGCGGGCCATGGTCAAGGCTTAGGGCAACGAGGAGAATCATGCCGATCATTCGCGCTTATAACATTCCAGAGTCCGGACCGCAGCTGTTCCGTGAGGCCTGGTGGGATGAAGAAACTGGCCAGTTTGTGGTGAACGCAGGCAAGGTCGGTTTTGAATCGGACACCCCGATCGTTCAGGACAGTGTGGAGCCTGAAGAAGGGGAGCGGCTACTGGCGGCGTTCGCGCAGCAGTGCGCCGAAGACGGTTACCGGGAAGTCCCGGAGTCTGAGCAGTTCTATATTGTGGTGCGCTTCCCGCTGAAAGCCGCGCAGCCGGGCGTGCGAGAGAAGACCCGTGGCGCACAGGTCGCTGACGCGTTGCGTGGGCATCTGGCATGGCGAGGCCTTGGCACGGTTGAAGAACCAGAATACGAAGGCCGGGAACAGTTGATTCGCGTGGTCACGACTGCGCCGAAGCCCGCGGTCAAGGCGATCGCGACGTGTGTGCGTGAGAATGCACGACCCGACTTCAACAAGATGACGATGACCCAGGCGCCAGCCGCTGAACCCGGCAAGCAACGCACGGTGAACTTCTAAAAACGCGGTGAAGCTCTAACAGTGCAGTGAAATTCTGACGGGTCACATCAAAGCTGTATTTCTGGTGTGAATGAGCTAGGTTCCAGCTCAACACGCCTGGATGGGTCACAAAATGGTTACAGTTTCGATCTATGATTGAAACTCGGCGTGAGCTTCCCCGACCCATCGCCGGACCATGAGGGCCGTGCGCCGACGGCCGGTTCCGGTTGCGAGCCTTTAATGATTCGTTTTGACCATGTGACTAAGGTCTATGACGCGCCTGATAACCCGGCGTTGCGTGATGTCGATCTGGAGATCGATCGCGGCGATTTCGCGTTTCTGGTGGGCGCATCGGGTTCCGGTAAATCGACGTTTATCCGTTTGGTGATGCGTGAAGAGCGCACAACCCGCGGGTCTGTTCACGTTGCTGGTGTCAATGTTGATCGCCTCCCACAGTGGAAGGTGCCTAAGCTACGCCGCAATATTGGCGTGGTGTTCCAGGACTTCAGGCTGTTGCCGAATAAGACGGTGTTTCAGAATGTCGCGTTCGCGATGCAGGTGATTGGCCGTTCCCGCGCCATGATCCGCCAGACGGTCCCTGAGGTCTTGAAGATGGTGGGCCTTGAAGGCAAGGGGGGTCGTCTGCCGCATGAGCTTTCGGGTGGTGAACAGCAGCGTGTAGCGATTGCACGCGCCGTGGTGAATCGCCCTGCGATCCTCTTGGCTGATGAGCCCACGGGTAACCTCGACCCGGAAACCAGCCGCGGCATCGTGGATATTTTGGACAAGATCAACCAGAACGGCACCACAGTGGTGATGGCTACCCACGATGACGAGATCGTCAACCGTATGCGTAAGCGCGTGATTGAGCTATCCAATGGGGAAGTGATCCGCGACGAGCACGGCGGCGTGTACCACGCGAAGGGCGATGACGTGCCCGCGATCCCGTCTCAAGCATCGCAGGCGTTCGCGCCGTTTGATTCTGAGGAGGACGAGCTGTGAGGTTGTCTTTCGTTCTCGGAGAGATTTTCTCTGGTCTTCGTCGCAACGTGACGATGATCGTCTCGGTTGTTCTGGTGACCTTGGTTTCGTTGACGTTTGTGGGGTCTGCGATTCTGTTGCAGTCCCAGGTCTCGAAGATGAAGGGCTACTGGTACGACAAAGTGCAGGTAGCGGTATACCTGTGTAACTCCTCTTCCGATTCGCGTAACTGCGTGGTGGATGGCGATGGCAATGTTGCCTCGGTGACGGATGCTCAGAAGGAAAGCATCGAAGAGATCCTGAAGTCGCCGGACATGAAGCCGTATGTTGATGAGTTCTATTTCGAGTCTCAGGACGAGGCTCTCAAGCACTTCAGGGAGCAATACGACGGCACCGCGCTGGCAGAGAACGTGACAGCGGATCAGCTGCCGAGTTCGTACCGGATCAAGTTGACGGACCCTGAGAAGTACGAGGTCATCAACGAGAGGTTCTCCACGGTTGCCGGCGTGGATTCGGTTGCTGATCAACGCCAGATCCTTGAACGCGTGTTCTCTTTGATGAATGGGGCATCGATCGTGGCGATCGTGATTGCGATCGTGATGATCGTGACTGCGGTGCTGCTGATCGCTACAACCATTCGTCTCTCGGCCTTCACGCGCCGCCGTGAGACCGGGATTATGCGCCTGGTGGGTGCCTCGAAGACGCTGATTCAGTTGCCGTTTGTGCTTGAAGGCATGATCGCGGCAGCGCTCGGTGGCCTCTTGGCGTCGGGTGTTCTGTGGGCGGTTGTCCAGTTTGTGATCCAGGACCGGTTGGCCGTGGCTAATCCGACGATCGCGTTCATTGACGCCTCCGTGATGCTCTGGCTTGCGCCACTGTTGATTCTGATTGGTGTTGTATTGGCCGGCTTGAGTTCGCTTATAACGCTGCGCCGTTATTTGAAGGTCTAGTTCGGGTGCACGCAGAAACCAGTTCTGTTGGCGCCGTTGCGTACAAGGTGAATGTCTTCTCCGAGTGGGGCATTTTATGGAAGGACGTTAGCTCTTATGAAACATGATGCTTCTCTGACTGGCCGCGGCAAGCTCGCCGCGGTGATTTCGGCTGGTGTGGTGGCCGGCCTGACAGTATCGCTGGGTATTGTGCCGGCTAACGCTGACAAGCTTGATGACCGTAAGGACCGCATCGAGAAACAGATCGCAGGCACCGAGAAGGACCTCGAGAGTGTCAATGCGATGCTGCAGAAGAACGGGGAGAAGCTGCGGAAGTTCCAGGACAGGCTTCCTTCGGCTGAGCAGGCGGTGCAGGACGCTGAGGCGGCCGAATCCGCTGCCCGTTCGGAAGTCCAGCAGCTCCAGGGGCGTTTAGCGGCCGCGGAGAAATCCCGTGCGGAAATGGTTGAGGCCCAGGAGAAGACCAAGGCCATGACCGATGAACAGCGTAAGCTCACCGGCCAGCTAGCGGCGCGCGCGTATCAGTCCGGTGGGCTTGAAGGCTCCGATTTTGGGTTGTTGGTGCGCGGCAATGATTTGAATAAGTGGGCGAACTCGGTTGAGGTTTCCTCGCGTTTGGCTCGGGCCCAGAACCGTGAACTCAACGAACTTCTGGGCCGCGGCGCGGAGCAGCGTAACGCTACCGCCCGTTTGAGTGCTGTTGAAGATGAGATCGCTGGTTTGAAGAAGCAAGCTGATGCCGCACTCGTGCGTCAGACACAGGCGCGTGAAGCCGCCGATGCGGCGAAGGCTGATCTGGAGAAGTTGCTGGCTGATACGGAGAGCGCGCAGAGCGAGCTTGAGGACGCGAAGTCCAAAGCGCATCAGCAGCTTGAAGATCAGAAGGCTGAACAGCAGAAGATCAACCAAGCGATCAAGGAACGCCAGGAACGTTTGAAGCGTGAAGCGGAGGAGCGCGCCCGGAAGGCGCGAGAGGCCGCTGAGAGGGCTAAGCGTGAGGCAGCTGCTGCAGAGCGGCGCCGGGCTAGGAACGCTGCCGCGTTGCGCGCTAAGGCTCAAGCCGCGCAAAAGAAGGCGACGGTTGCTACAACTAACACGAAGCCGTCCAAGACCGTTTCGAAGGGAACCTGGGGCCTCATAGTGCCTGCGAGTGGACCGATCACCTCAGGTTTCGGATGGCGGCCAACCCCTGCCGGGACCATTGATTATGGCGGCTTGGGCGGCTACCTGCACGCAGGTATCGACTGGGGTTCAGCGTGCGGCTCGCCAATTGTTGCTTCGGCTTCCGGCCGCGTCATGCAGGAAGGCTGGAACGGCAGCCACGGCATCACCGTGTCTGTTGACCACAACATCGTGCGCGGGCATGCGTTGACGACCAACTACAACCACATGACCCGCACAGCGGTTCGGGTGGGGCAGCAGGTCAAGCAGGGCCAGGTGATCGGCTACGTTGGAACCACGGGTAACTCGACGGGCTGCCACTTGCACTTTGAGACGGTGGTCGATGGCCAGCACCGCAACCCAGCCGGATTGCTCTGGTAGCAGGCGAGCTACGCCCCGGCTTGTGGGGTGAGCGATTGGCCGGAGAGCACCGCCGTGTCAGCGGTGGGGTACGGGATTCGCTAAGCTTGATCAATCATGGCGAATAAGAAGAAGACTAAAGATCAACGTAATCACGTGGTCGCGACCAACCGTAAGGCGCGGCATGATTACGAGATCCTGGATACCTATGAAGCCGGGATGGTTTTGACGGGTACTGAGGTGAAGTCTTTGCGTGAGGGGAAGGCGTCTCTCGCGGAGGGTTTCTGCACCTTTTACCGGGGTGAGTTGTGGGCTGAGTTGCTCTATATCCCGGAGTACTTGAATGGTTCCTGGACTAATCATGCTGCGAGGCGGCGCAGGAAGTTGTTGTTGCATCGTAAGGAGCTTGTGAAGCTCGAGCGCCGCGTGGATGAGGCGGGACTGACGATTGTGCCGCTGAGCCTGTATTTCAAGGAGGGCCGCGCCAAGTTAGAGATCGCTTTGGTGCGCGGTAAGAAGGAGTGGGATAAACGCCACGCCTTGAAGGAGAAGCAGGACAATCGTGAGGCGCTGCGCGCGTTGCGTGCACGGAACCGCCGTGCGGGTGTCGCCTAGCGAAGCATCGTGTAGTATAGATTCCTGCACTCATCGCGGTGAGTGCAATGTTCAGCCCACCGAGGCATCCGACAGGCGCACGAGTTTTGTGTGTGATGTTGGTTGGGTGGGTGGGGGTAATTGAATATGGGGGCGACTTGGTTTCGACGATGTGAGTCGCGACAGGGGAAGCGGGCCGAGAATGTAGAGTCATCTCGTTAACGTTCTCTGCAAAACAATAAGTGCCGAATCTAAGCGCACTGACTTCGCTCTCGCTGCCTAATTGCAGTGACCGAGTCCGTCAGCCCGGGGTTGCTATCGCCCCGGTTTTCTGACGTCAGCTAGGTAGCCACTGGTGAGCACGCTTGCCGTGAGCGTGTTCGCGACAACTTCTAGCGGCTGAGTCCACAGGGTAACCACAGACCACTTGCACTGGTGATGGTCTCTGGGACTGAGAAGCCCTGAAACAGTGTTGCGCCCGGAGAAGTCCTGGCAACACCACATCGGACGCGAGTTCGATTCTCGCCGCCTCCACTCTGATAAGTCTCGGGACATCGCTTATGCGGTGTCCCGAGACTTTTTATTTGGCGCTATTCAACAGCCGTCGGCCAGCGTTCCAGTACGCCTAAGCCCTGCAAGGGGTTGTGCTCAAAGCCGGTACAGGTGGCCTTGTTCATGGTCTGCAGTTTCCAAGTGTAGACCGAGCTTTTCAGCCAGCTTGGCAGACGGGGCGTTGCTTGGATCGATGATCGCCACAATTGGACGCTCGGGGTGCATCTGCCGTGCCCAGTCGCTGGCGGCGGCCGCGGCCTCGGCCGCGTATCCCTTTCCTTGGGATTCGGGCGCAAAACGGTAGTAGAGGTTGAGCACCTGTTCGCCCTGTTCTTCTGAGAAGCGCAGGCCGGTGAAGCCGATGATGTCGGCTGAATCGCGGGTGACGACAAAGTAGCCGATTCCGTCCTCTGACCAGTTGCGCTGCCATGCGGCCAGCAGCTCGGAGGCTTCTTCGCGATTCTTCATCGCCAGTTCAGGGCGATGCTGGTAGGTCCTTGGGTCCGAATGGATAGTGAAGACGGCGTCTTCATCTCCATCCTGGGGCGGGCGAAGTATCAGCCGCTCAGTCGTGAGTGCAGTCATTGTTCCCTTCCTCCGCAATTGCTTCGCGGAGTTCTTGTAGGTCGCAGGAGTCTTCGATTTTATCCAAGATCGCTGACCGGGCGAAGTCAGAAATCGTGACGCCTTCAAAGTCGGCATGCTTGCGAACAAGGGCTGCGTCTTCATCGGACAGTTCGACAGTTATCGTGTTCATGCCGTGCTCCTCTCGCTGTTCGAAGAAAGTGTATTCAGCAGCACTGACACAACCGTTCGAAAGCCGCCCACCTACGCCCCAATGAGGTGTGCTGCGAGCCCTGTCACTGCGCCGATCAGCAACAACAGCCCACGCCGGCCACTTAGCCAGCATGAGCAGTGCCAAACAAGCCAGTGCAATCAGCAGGGGAGCGAGCCCCGTAATAGCTGAAGTGACAACCGGGGTGATGGGAGCGCCTGCGAGGATCCCGACAACAGCGGCGTTCGCCCCCGCGACACTAGAGCGGGCCAGCGGGCTTGTCTGTACCGCAGCCCAGAACGGCAGCGCGGCGACCACCAGCAGCACTCCGGGGAGGAAAACAGCAATCAGCGCAAGTGCGGAGCTGAGCCACGCCTAGGCCCCGGCTTCCATGTTGAACCCCAAAAATGCCACGAATGTGAACAGCGGACCGGGAACTGCCTGCGCCGCCCCATAGCCAGCAAGGTACTGATCTTGGCTTACCGCCTCGGCAATTGCGGGCTCTCCCTGCAGCATCGGCAGCACCACATGCCCACCCCCGAAAACCAGCGCGCCAGACCTGTAGAACGCCTCGGCAGTTGCAACCCACGGGTTCGCAGCCATGCCGGCCAGCAGGGGGAAGCCCCATCAGCAGGACCGTAAACAGACCAGCGCTGATCAGACCAGCGGTCTTCGAGACGGGCACACGCAGGGGGTGGTCAGCGCTGAGTTCGTGTGTGTGTATTCGTCGCTGACTTCGATCCTGGAATTATCTACGGCTTGGAAGCGGCTTCGGGTGAGGAAATCGAGGCTGAGGTAGCGTCGGCCTTCGGCCCATTCATCAGTCTGCTCTGCAAGGACTGCGCCGACAAGGCGAATGATCGCATCGCGGTTGGGGAAGATCCCCACCGAATCGGTACGACGCCGGATCTCACGGTTGAGGCGTTCGTTGGGGTTGTTGGACCAGATCTGGGCCCACACCGCGATTGGGAATCCAGTGAAGGCAAGGATAACTGGCACGTGCGGCATCCAGATGATCATGAGCAGCAGACAGCTTGTCGCTAACGTAGTCCAAGAGCCGGTCGAACTGGGCATGAACACTGGCCTCCTCGGGCTGCTCGTAGACCGAGTGCAGCATCGCTTTGACTGCCGGCCAGTAGCTCTTGGGGCGCACACTCATGAGGTTCGCCGCGTAATGCGTGCGGCACCGCTGCCACGAAGCTCCAGGCGGGTTTGCCGCGACCGCCTCGACCAGGCCCGGGTGAGCATCAGAAGTCACTAAACGCACACCGGTCAGGCCGCGCGCGACGAGGTCGGCTAAGAAGCTGGTCCGCGCTGCCCCAGTCTTACTGGTTGGGCCCGTAGGCCGAGGACTTTCCTACGGCCGTCAGCATTAACACCGGTGGCGATGAGGGCGACCGCGTTGATCACCCGTCCGCCCTCACGGACCTTAATGGATAGCGCATCAGCAGCAACGAAGGTGAAGGGACCGGCCTCATCAAGGGGTTCGTGACGGAACTGGTCTACGTGCTCGTCGAGCTCGGTGGCCATGCGTGAAACCTGCGACTTCGACAGGGAGTCAATGCCGAGGGTTTTGACGAGTTTATCCAGCCATTTGGTGGAGACGCCTGCGAGGTAGCAGTCGGCCACGACGGTGATGTCGGCTGACGGCGATTTGATTACGTCTCCGACGTTGTGAGTTTCGACCCTGTTGTCGTCCTCTTGCAGTAGATCAGCAGAATCGTCTACAGAATCCGAACCGGAGTTCTCGAATGAATAGGTCGCAAAGGGGTCGTTAAAGTCAGAAGCTGGATTCTCCGAGGAATCACTATAGAAGGGGTCATCCTAAGCTGAAGTTTCAGTGGCCGAGTTTTCCGGAGATGATGGAGTGTCGGGGGAGTGCCCTTGTTTGCTCTCAGCGCTGCAAGCGGATAAGCCCAGTACAAGGGAGAATGCTATGCAAGCGGAAATGCTGCCACTGATCCAGTTTTCTTCATAAAGAAATCATGGGTATGAAGAGCGGAAACTCCTAAGCGTTGATGACACAATTCTGACTTGTACAAGTTTCCGAGGGTTAAGACATATCGCAACGCGGGGGCAACCCTCGAAAGTGCCCAGAACGGCAGTAGTATGACATATATCACGAAAAATATTCAGGAAGGTGAGACCTATCTAAAGCAGGGTTTGAAGATCCAATAAACAAGATCAGTTGATAGCAAGATGCATTAAAACTGAAGTGTATCTCTCAACGGTTGAGGAATGTCAGGATCAAATACTGCCGATGAGCGTGCATCATTAACGCAATGACTGTAAGGTGGCTCATTGGCCTCAGCACAAGTGCTTCCTCAAGTGCGGACGCTGAGAACTGAACATTGGAAATATTGTCAAAGGCTGTTGGACGGTTGTCCGGAAACGATGACGCGTCTGTCCAGTCACCAACGGAATAAAACCCGATGCATCAAGCATGACGAGAGGATAAACCGGAGGAACACATGGACTTATTCGGATTGGGTCCTGACGGCTCATACAAACTCATCGCCGTCATCATCTACTTCATAGCGATGCTCTTGATCGGTTACTACGCCTTCAAGAAAACCGACGACGGCGACGACTACATGCTCGGCGGCCGCCGCCTGCACCCATTCACCGCGGCACTCAGCGCTGGCGCGTCTGACATGTCCGGCTGGCTCATGATGGGCTTGCCTGGTGCCCTCTACATGATGGGTATGTTCCAGGCATGGATGGCGATCGGCCTCACCATTGGTGCGGCACTCAACTGGATCTTCGTCGCGCCACGCCTGCGCCGTTTCACCGAAGTCACCAACGACTCCATCACCATCCCGAGCTACTTCGAAAACCGCCTCGGCGATAAGTCCCGCATCCTGCGCATCGTCTCCGGCATCGTGATCCTGGTGTTCTTCACCTTCTACGTATCCTCCGGTATGACCGCTGGCGGTAAGTTCTTCCAGTCCGCGTTCAACGGCAGCTACCTGACCGGTATGTTGCTTGTCGCAGGCATCACGCTCGCCTACACGATGTTCGGCGGCTTCCTCGGCGCAACCTACACCGACACGGTTCAGGGCCTCATCATGCTCGCGGCCCTCTTCGTCGTCCCAGTGCTTGCCGTGATCTCCGTTGGCGGGCCACAGCAAGTCATTGACGGCGTGCTGAGCGTCAACCCAGACTTCGGCTCCCTTATGAAGGGCGGGACTATCGTCGGTGCAGTCTCCGCCGCCGCGTGGGGGCTTGGCTACTTCGGCCAGCCGCACATCATCATCCGCTTCATGGCGCTACGCTCCTCCCGCGACGCCCGCTGGGGTGCCGCGATCGGTGTCGGCTGGATGGTGCTCTCCGTGATCGGCGTCATCGTGACCTCGATGGCCGGTATCGCCTACTTCAACCTCAACCAAGACAAGCAGCTCACCGACACCAAGAGCGCTGAGACCGTGGTCCTCGACCTCGCGCAGAACCTCATGCCGTCACTTTTGGCAGGTTTCGTACTCGCAGCTGTTCTCGCAGCGATCATGTCGACCATTTCCTCCCAGCTGGTCGTGACCTCCTCTGCACTCGTTGAGGACCTCGCGCTGGTGTTCAAGCCAGGCATGTCCAAGACCACGAAGCTGTGGCTGGGTCGCCTCGCAGTCCTGATCGTCGCGATCATCGCGGCAGTGCTTGCGCTGGAAGAAAACGCGACCGTGCTCGGCCTCGTCGCATTCGCGTGGGCAGGCTTCGGCTCCGCATTCGGCCCAGTCGTGGTGCTCAGCCTCTACTGGAAGCGCCTCACCAACTGGGGTGCGATGGCCGGCATTGTTGGTGGCGCGACCGTCGCGTTCGTCTGGAGCAAGAGCGAAACCCTCTCCACCTTCGGCGGAGCACTCTCCGAGCCGCTCTACGAGATCGTCCCAGGCTTCCTGACCTGCCTCGTGCTCGCGGTAGTGGTTTCCCTGCTCACGCCAGCACCAGGTGAGAAGGAACTCGCCGGCTTCCGCCACATGGAAGCCCCAACCCAGGCAGTGCCGATCGTGCAGGCCGCCGGCGCCAATGCGGCCGGTGACACTGCGAACCCTGGCCAAGCCGAGCCTGGCATGAAAGCATAGGGACCATGATCCTGATCAACGTGAAATACAAAGTGAAGCCCGAGAAAGCCGAAGACTTCCTCGACGCCGTCGCGGAGTTCACCCAGGCAACCCGCAGCGAGCCAGGCAACCTCTGGTTCGAGTGGTACCGGGCCCCGCAGGACCCAACCGTGTTCCTGCTCGTTGAAGCGTTCAAGGACGATGCGGGCGAAGCCCACGTGAACTCCGAACACTTCGCGAAAGGCCTGGAATCCATGAAGCCATTCCTGGTTGAAACCCCAGACATCGTCTCCCGGCAAGTCGAAGGCGAAGGCTGGGACAAGATGGGCGAACTGCGCATCGACTAGGCTCTACGCCTGCTAGCCACGGCTCAATACGCGAGGGCGGGAACGTGTTCCAGACACGTTCCCGCCCTCGCGCTATATGCATCAAGCAAACACCTAAGGTTCAAGCAAACACGTACGGCGCGCTTACAGGAAGACAGCCTTACCGATCACTAGGCCGAGATACGCCGCCGGAACAGCCAGACAAAGGATCGCGGCAAGAATCGCAAAACTCCTCAGCCACGCTCTCTCACGTGCCGAGGAAATAGCGGTGGTCGCAACGGATGCGATCGTGGAGAACCCGCCGCAGAACCCCGCCAAAACAGGCACAGCCCACGCTTGATCCGCGAACCCACCCGTGAACACGCCAAAAATGAAACACGACAGCGTGTTGGCAATCGACATCCCCCATGGGAACTTCGAAGTGATCCTCCCGTCTGCCCGCGCCTGCTCTTCCTGGCGAATAAACCACACCCTAGCCACAGAACCCAGCCCGCCAGCCACGCTCACGGTCAGAATGGTCAACCACGCACTCACCGGTCATCACCACCAGAAGTCCACAGTTCTGGCCGCATATAAGAGCCGCGAGGCTTCCAGAACCTGGCAAGCCAGAAACCGACACCAGCGCACACGAGGGCCGCGCCGACGTGAAGCGAGAGCACACCGAGATCGCCCACGATATCCGAGGCGAGCAGCGTCACCGCGGACACCGAACCGAAACCGCCCACAAAACCCGGGCTAATGAAGGAACGCCACCTCAAGGCCGCCGAGTTCCCGCCCATGCCGCGGCCGCGATCCCACATGCCGGTAGCCCACCCCAGAAACAGTGAGGCCACGCAATTCACTACAAGAATCATCAGGTTCTCAGGCCACTGCGCTGCCTCGCCAAACAAAACTAGGGACTCACGCACAGCCGCACCCAACGCGCCACCGAAGAACACGGCCATATAGATCGGCCATGCAGCAGTAGTAACGCGACGGGGAGAGCTCATGTAACTAGGAACACTTACGTGGGAACGCTTATCTGGGAAGGTGGGGTCTGGAAGAAAGTCAGAGACGGAACCGGGGCACAAGGCACGGTGGGGCAAGAACTGCGTGGCACAAGGGACGGCAGGTCAGAAGAGAACTCGGAGAACCGTTATTCAGCGCTGTGCTGATGGTTCGGCAGGGGAGTAGGGGTGCGCTCCGCCCCGCGGGTTCCCAACACGTCCAACGCCGCATCATGCAACAATCCATTCGAGGCGATCGCGTTACCACCCCACGGGCCATCCTCGCCCTGTAAGGAAGTGAAGACACCACCAGCCTCACGCACAATCGGCACGAGCGCGGCCATGTCATATAGATTCAGCTCTGGCTCGGCCGCGAAGTCCACGGCCCCCTCAGCGACCAAGCAATACGAGAAGAAATCACCGTAAGCACGCGTACGCCACACGGTATCGCTGATAGCCAGCACGCCATCAAGCCACCCGCGGGCCTTCCAACCCGTGAGCGAAGAATACGAAAACGAAGAATCCTCAAGCTTCGCAACACCTGAAACCCCGATGCGGCGAGCCTCATCCAGCGAAGCACCCGTGAACGCGCCGCCGCCTACAGAAGCCCACCAGCGGCGGCCCAACGCCGGGGCCGAAACAAGGCCCACCACAACCTCGCCGTCCTCAACCAACGCGATCAGCGTGGCCCACACCGGAACACCGCGCATAAAGTTCTTGGTGCCATCGATCGGGTCAATAATCCACACCCGGTTCGAATCCCCCGTGGAACCGAACTCCTCACCGAACACCGCGTCCCCCGGACGCGCCTGGGAAAGGCGTTCACGGATCAGCTGCTCAGCCTGTCGATCTGCCTCCGTGACAGGCGTCGCGTCAGGCTTGGTCTCAACATACAGATCAGCGGCGCCGAAACGTTCCATCGTCAAAGCATCCACGGCATCGGCAAGCTCATGCGCCAACGCAAGATCATCAGCCAGGGTAGCGGCGTCAGGCAAGGCAGCTGTGTTATGCGAGGCAGAACCACCAGATAGGGAGGGGGTATCGGTTGTGTGGGTCATATTCATACCCTAGCCACCCAACGTCTTGAGGTCCTCATCGTTGACATCCCCTTGACGAGACGCGAGTAAGCGACGCAACGAAGCCAAACGGGCGTGGCCGCTCGGACCGGCCTTCTCCTCGGCAACCCACGCATCCAGCGCGCACTCCGGCTCATCAGCCGCATGCGTGCACCCGCGCGGGCAGTCTGCCGTCGCGGGCACAAGGTCAGTGAACGCGTTGAGGATGTTCTCATCATCCACATGCCCCATCCCGAAAGATCGGATCCCAGGCGTGTCCACGATCCATGAGCCCGGATCACCGCCACTCAAATGAGCTGCAACAGCGGACGAAGATGTGTGACGGCCGCGGCCCGTCACAGCGTTCGTAGCCCCCGTCTCACGCTCAGCATCGGTCAGGGCGTTGATGAGCGTGGACTTGCCCACACCCGAATGCCCAATCAAGGCAGACAGCCGACCATCCAACAACTCACGCAGCCGCTGCTGTGCCGCCGCATCCAGGGGCCGCGAGGCGACGTCGTCTGGGTGTTCGGCCGAACCCGACGTCACAACCTGAACGCCCAGCCCCTCATACGTTTCAACCAGCAGCGACGGGTCAGCAAGATCCGTCTTGGTGATCACCAACGCGGCATCGATCCCCGCATCCGAGGCCGCGACCAACGCTCGATCAATGAAACCCGTCCGCGGTTCCGGATTCGCCGCCGCCACCACGATCACCAGCTGATCAGCGTTGGCGACAATCACGCGCTCTACCTGATCAGAATCATCCGCGCTACGCCGCAGCAACGAGGACCGTTCCTCAACACGGACTAAACGCGCCAACGAACCTTCACGGCCAGAGACATCCCCTACGAGCCGCACACGATCGCCCACCACGATCGCCTGCCTACGCAACTCACGAGCACGCATCGCCGTCACGACGATGCGGCGCCCACCCTCAGCCTGAACTTGCTTCTGGCGCGCACGCTGGGCCTTCTTCGACCCGGACCCACTAGCACCTGCGCCGGGCTCATCTAAGAGCACGCAACGGTAGCGGCCGCGATCAACGCCCACGACCATCGCCAACACCGCATCAGCATGTGCCGGCCGGTCCTTGGTCCGCGGCCTGGTTCCACGCTTATTCGGACGGATGCGGACGTCCTCCTCAGACCATTCGCGCCGCGCCATCACTGCCCACCGCACTGGGTGTCAACTGACGCTTGGCCGGCTGAGGGGTCCTCGGTGCCGGGGAAGTCGATAGCCTTCTGTGAGAGCATGTCAGACCACATTCCAGGGAAGTCGGGCATCGTCTTCGAAGTGGTCTCGATGTTTTCGACCTTGAGGCCATCAACGGCCAAGCCGATGATCGCGCCCGCGGTAGCCATCCGGTGGTCCTCATACGAGCCAAACACGGTGGGCCGCAGCTCGCCTGTAGGGCTGATCACCAACCCATCCTCGGTCTCCACAGTCGGCGAACCCACCTTCGAAAGCTCCGTCGCTAACGCAGCCAAACGGTCCGTCTCATGCCCACGCAAATGAGCAATACCACCCAACCTGCTCGGCCCATCAGCCAGCGCACACAAAGCCGCAGCCGTCGGCGCCAACTCAGCTAGGCCATCGGCCTCAACCCCAGAAATCCTCTCCCCGCCAGTCACCACCAACTGTTCAGTCCCAAACGCATCCGGCTCCCGGTGCACGCGTGCCCCAAAACGCGGTAAAAGCCTCTCCCACTCAGCGCCAATCTGTGTAGTCGACGCAGGCCAGCGCGGAATCGCAACCCGGCCACCACACACCAACGCCGCCGCCAAAAACGGGCCAGCATTCGATAAATCAGGCTCCACCACAACATCACCCGGCGTGATCGAGCCAGCAGCCACCGACCACGAAACACCGTCAGCACCCACCGAAGCATCCACGCCGGCAGCACGCAGAGTCTCAACCGTCATCTCAACATGCTGCGGCGAGGGCACCGCGCCACCGGCATGCCGCACCACCAAACCACGCGGCAAACGCGCACCCACCAACAACGGGCCCGATACAAACTGGCTCGAACCCGATGCGTCCAAGGAAATCTCGCCACCGGCAACCCGGTCAGAGCCGGTCACCGTGAACGGAAGGAAATCATCCTCACCACCCGCGACATCCGCGCCAAGGGCACGCAAACCCGCGATCACAGCATCCATCGGGCGTACACGAGCAGCCGCATCCCCATCAAACGTCACTGGCCTACGCAACAACGCCGCCACATACGGCACAAAACGCATCACCGTACCTGCAAGCCCACAATCAATCGAAACCGGGGACCGCTCCTGCAACGCCTCCTCACCCAGAGGCGTGACCAACAACGTTGAAGAATCCACCCACTCAAAACCGACACCCAACGCTGAGAGCGCCTCAACCATCAAATCGGTGTCACGTGAGCGCAAAGCCCCCACCACACGCGTTGGCGCATCAGCCAACGCCGCCAGAACCAGGTGACGGTTCGTTAGAGACTTAGAACCCGGGATCTCAACAACAGCATCCAGCGGGCCATCCTTAGCGGGAGCCAGCCACAACGTCGAGTGCATGGAAGCCAAATAAAACCCTTCAAATAAAAAGCGTCCCCTCAACCAGCAACCGCCAGCCGAGGGGACACCCCATGATTAGGACGACAAACCAGCCGCGTCAGCAGCCTTCTTAGCCTGCTTCCGCGCCTTCTTCGATGCCTTCTGTGTGCGGTAGGCGAGTGACGGCTTGCCATCAGTATCAACCACAGCCAATAGCGCGCCACCTGTCAGGCCCAGTTGCGTGGTCACAGCCAGGGCACGCGAACCATCCTTATGATGTGGAACACCGTCAGCCAACAACGTGGCCGACTGAGCCGCAACGATCAAAGCCGAAGCCAAACGCGGCATACGGCCCATCGCCAACAACGCGCCAGCACCCACCTGAATACCACCCAAAACCCGGGCAGCCAGCTCAGGCTTCTCAGCTACAGACTGAGCCTGCGGCACAACATCTGACACCTTGTCCAAAAGCGGACGCAAGCCGTTACCGGTGCGCTCTGGTGCACGAAGATGCGCCACACCAGCAGTAATGAACGGAGCCGCCAACAACGGGCGGGCCACACGGCGTACAAGGCTCATATTTCCTCCAATACGCAGGTGCCGGCGCACGCATGCAACGTGCACTCACCACCCGCAGGGTAGATATGTGCTCCATCTTTTCATGAGCACACCCCGCAAAGCACATAATCCACGCACAAACCCAGCAACAATAGGGCCGCCACACAGCGTTAGGGAATACTTTGCACCATGTTTCCGTTATGTGCATTGACAACTAAGGCGGTGTTCGTGCCAGCGACGGCATAAGGAAGGGGAGTGCACATGGTTTCAACTATGGAAACACCAGAAACATCCCCTCCGGCGTTGCCAGTACAGGCAGTGACGACAACGGCGCCAGCTCACGCTGGAACTCCGGCAAACCAAGTAGCATTAGCCGGGATGGCACGCACACACAACCACGAAGCGCTCGAAAGCTACGAAGCCGAAGACATCCAACCAGGCGATGTCTCACAAGCCGGCGCCTCGGAACACCACTCCACGCACGCTGAAGAAACACAGCAAACCGAGCCAACGGCGCAGCCTGAGCCAATACAGTCGGCTTCGGGCCCGGTGGATCCTGACCAGGAGACTACTGAAGAGCGTCGTGAACGTTTTGAACGCGACGCCTTCAAATATGTTGATCAGCTGTATTCGGCTGCTTTGCGTATGGCCCGGCACCCGGCTGATGCTGAAGACCTCGTGCAGGAGGCGTTCGCTAAAGCGTATGCCTCCTTCCACCAGTACAAGCCCGGAACTAATTTGCGTGCCTGGCTATATAGGATCCTCACCAACACCTACATCAACCTGTACCGGAAGCGGCAACGCGAACCGATCCGCTCCGGAACTGACCAGGTGGAGGACTGGCAACTAGGTGCGCAGATCGAACGCGGCGATCAAGCGTTGCGTTCTGCAGAAGCCCAAGCACTCGACTCGTTACCGGATTCAGAAGTCAAGAGGGCTCTGCAGGAGATCCCGGAAGAGTTCCGGCTCGCCGTGTACTTCGTGGACGTAGAAGGTTTCCCCTATAAGGAAGCAGCTGACATCCTCGGTGTGCCCATCGGCACCATCATGTCCCGGCTGCATCGGGGCCGCAGACAGCTGCGAGAGATGCTCAGCGACTATGCGGTGGGCAGAACCGAATCAACTACAGGGGCTAAAAAGAACGGAAAGAAGTCGACCAAGAAGGTCTCGGATAAGGAGCAATCATGACTCAGGGCTGCAACGAACTCGGTGGTTGCACTGAAGCCCGGCTTGAACGCATCTACGAATACCTCGATGGTGTGCTGGAAGCCGACGGCGTTGACGCAGTGCGCGCCCACCTCGAAGGCTGTGAAGAATGCCGTAGCGTCTATGACCTGGAATGCATCATACGCAACGTCGTGCGCCGCAGCTGCCACGACGCCGCCCCAGAGCAACTCAAGACGCGCATCTTGGACCGGCTAGAAGAAATCAAGGACCCGGTGCAAGAAGGTTCGATGCAAGAAAGCGCCTAGCGAATAGGTGTAGCAGACGGCAGTAGCGCCGTTCACAGCTAGCGCCAACAATAAACGCGTGTGGGTCTGCATTATCCACGAAAAGTGGAACGCAGACCCACACGCGTTTAATGATCAATCACGATCAGGTGTTAGGGCGCTTACCGTGATTCGCCTTGTTCCGGCGGCGATCCTTGCGCTTACGTGCACGCTTGCTGCTCATCGCGTCCTCCTTACAACCTCATACATCTGTGAACACTTCGTGACGCTCATGTACCGCGCACATAGTGCTTGCATCTGCGACACAGAGCGTTTGCGTCTGCGATACAGGGCGATTCCGTCCATTATCGCATGATTCGGGGGCGAGTATGAAAGTTAGCGGGTCGGCTCGGGAACACCAAGCCACGTGAACCAGCCGCGGTGCATCACAAGCCACGCCATCAAACCGTGGCCCTGCTGGCCCACCTCGCCGTTATTAGACGTCAAATCCGCGCGGTACTGTTCATGCTTCTCCAGCGGACGGAACGTGTCCACATAGAAGTGGTTGCGGCGCGTCGTAACGTCAGCGAACGCAGCAGACAACCGGGCGATCTCCTTGTTGTGGTCAGGGTCAAGCCGCGGGGGAGGGCCCACCACAAACGTGCTCAATCCCAGTTGGGTTGATGCATCCAAGATGTTCGCCAAGTTCAGTCGAGACCGTGCCGTGGTCACCCCGTAGGTTGCATCCGCATCGGAGAGTGCCAGCACCAAACGGTTTTCGCCATCATCATCGAAGCGGCGCTGCGCTTCACCCAGCCAGCGCTCGGCAAGCTGCTCGGTGGTCTCGGCAGGCGCAGGTAGAGCAAAAGGGGTCACCTGCGCTGACTCAGACGGCGTGCTGGCAAGCACACGCCCAAACCACCCCAAAGCACGGGGGTCGCCGTGGCCGGCCAGCAACTCATCGCCAACAGCGACTAAACGGATGGCTCGGGAATCCACGCCAACATCCTTTCGACTGGGTCTCATGTTCCGTCTACTTCAACGGAAAGAGCGAAACTATGTGCTCCGCCGTGTTCACTCTACCGGCGTGCTCGGCTGCAAACGTGCAACGGCGCGGAGAAGAGCATCACAAAACCCTCAGGAGCCGCAGTAAAGCGGCCCAGACGGTGATGCTTTCTCTAAAGCAGTCACGATAGAGCGCTAACGCAGTCACGATACAGGACCAAGGTATAACGGCGCTGTGAAAACAGTGAGCCTCAACCGGAGGTGTTAGACCACTGGCGTTAAAGCGCTGGTGTTAGAGCGGTGAGCCCGCCACATCCTGTCAAGGTAAGTGACGGGCCCGCCAAGCCGGTTACATGCGCAGTATCTCCGGTGTTGCTCTAGCTGAACGCGCGGTCCAGAAGGTCCGAGTTCTCCTGGGCGTGAACCTTGGAAGAACCAGTCGATGGTGCTGCCGCAGCTGGGCGGGACACCACGGTGACCTCGCGATCCAGGCCCGGCACCAGGTTGATAGCCATGAACGGCCATGGTCCCTGGTTCTCTGGCTCGTCCTGAACCCAGCGGACATCCGCGTTCGGGTACTTCGCGAGTTCAGCTGCGATCTGCTCTTGCGGCAACGGGTAGAGCTGCTCAACGCGGACGATCGCGGTGGTCTCGTCCTTGTCCTTCTTACGGCGTGCCAACAGGTCATAGTAGAGGCGACCAGAGACCAACATGACGCGCTTGACCTTCGATGCTTCGACATCGTTGTCTGGGATCACTGGCTGGAACGTCTGTTCGGTGAACGCCTCGACCGGCTGAGCTGCAGCCTTCAAACGCAACAGCTGCTTAGGCGTGAACACGACCATCGGCTTGCGTGGGCGCAGGTATGCCTGTCGACGCAGAGCGTGGAAGTAGTTCGCACCCGTGGTCGGGTTGATCACACGCATATTGTCTTCGGCGCACAACTGCAAGAAACGCTCGATGCGTGCCGAGGAGTGGTCTGGGCCCTGGCCTTCGTAGCCGTGAGGCAACAGCATCACGACGGAGGAGCGCTGGCCCCACTTCTGTTCACCGGAGGAGACGAACTCGTCGATGATGGTTTGGGCGCCGTTGACGAAGTCACCGAACTGAGCTTCCCACAAAACGAGTGCTTCAGTGCGTTCAACCGAGTAGCCGTATTCGAAGCCGAGAACCGCGTACTCCGAAAGCGAGGAGTCATGGATCATGAACTTCGCGGCGTTCTCGCTCACCTGGTGCAGAGGCGTCCACTCGTCATCGTTGGTGCGGTCGTGGAAGACTGCGTGACGCTGAACGAAGGTGCCGCGGCGGGAATCCTGACCGGTGAGGCGCACAGGGATGCCTTCGGCGGTCAGGGAAGCGAACGCGGTGAGTTCTGCGAAGCCCCAGTCGATGCCGCCATTGACAGACATGTCCGCGCGGCGCTCGAGCAAGGTCTTGAGCTTCGGGTGAACGTGGAAAGCCTCTGGGATCTCCGTGTGGGCATCCCCGACAGCCTTGACGAACTCCTTGGTGATCGCCGTGTTATCGGCACGTGGATCGGAGACGTCAGCGTCTTCAGCCTGAGCCTTCGGCATACCGAGGGCACCGTTCGCGTCGATTGCTGGCATCGGAGTTGTCTGAGCCTTGTGGGTCTCAGAGAACGCAGCCTCCAGAAGGGACTGGTACTCCTTGAGTGCCCCGTCTGCTTCTTCCTGGGTCAGGTCGCCACGGCCCACGAGAGCTTCGGTGTAGAGCTTGCGGGTCGAACGCTTACCGTCAATCAGGTTGTACATCAGCGGCTGGGTCATCGACGGGTCATCGCCCTCGTTGTGGCCACGGCGGCGGTAGCAGACCAGGTCGATCACGACGTCGCGGTTGAACTTCTCACGGTATTCGAAAGCTAAGCGGCCAGCGTGCACAACCGCTTCTGGGTCGTCGCCGTTGACGTGGAATACAGGAGCCTGGATGGCTTTCGCGAAGTCGGTCGGGTAGATCGAGCTGCGGGACGAGCTTGGTGGGGTAGTGAAACCAACCTGGTTGTTGACAACCACGTGGATCGTGCCACCGGTACGGTAGCCGCGTAGCTGTGAGAGGTTGAGTGTCTCAGACACTACGCCCTGACCGATCATTGCCGCATCGCCGTGGACGAGGATCGGCAGGACCGTGAAGCCGTCTGGGCCGCGATCGATGATGTCCTGCTTAGCGCGGACGATGCCTTCCAGGACCGGGTCGACTGCTTCAAGGTGGGACGGGTTTGCGGCCAAGTAGATCTTGGTTGTGTTACCGGATTCGGAGGTGAAGGAACCCTCGGTGCCGAGGTGGTACTTCACGTCACCCGACCCCTGGACGGTCGAGGCGTCAACGGTGCCTTCGAACTCGCGGAAGACCTGACCGTAGGTCTTGCCCGCGATGTTGGTGAGTACGTTGAGGCGGCCACGGTGAGCCATGCCGATCGCGGCTTCGTCGAGGCCGGCGTCTGCGGCGTCGGAGATGATCGCATCAAGCAGTGGGATCAGCGATTCGCCACCCTCAAGCGAGAAGCGCTTCTGACCGATGTACTTGGTCTGCAGGAAGGTTTCGAACGCTTCGGCCTGGTTGAGTTTGCCGAGGATACGAACCTGCTCTTCGCGGGTCGGCTTCTCGTAGGGGCGCTCAAGCTTGGACTGGAACCATTCGCGCTCTTCCGGGTTCTGGATGTGCATGTACTCGATGCCGGTGGTGCGGCAGTACGCGTCACGCAGAATACCGAGGATGTCGCGTAGCGGGAGGCGGTTGTGTCCACCGAGGCCTCCGGTGACCCATTCGCGGTCCAGGTCCCACAGAGTCAGGCCGTAGGTCTGGACATCGAGGTCGGGGTGGAAGCGCATCTGGTAGGTCAGCGGGTTGGTGTCCGCGATGAGGTGACCAGAGGAGCGGTAGGACTCGATGAGCTGCTGGATGCGAGCCACCTTGTTGATTTGGAAGTCAATATCAACCTGGTGGTCAACCGCCCAGCGAACCGGTACGTATGGGATGCGCAGAGCTTCGAAGATCTCATCCCAGAACTCGTCAGCGAGCAGCTGGTTTTCAATCTCGCGCAGGAACTCGCCGGATGCTGCACCCTGGATGGCGCGGTGGTCATAGGTCGAGGTCAGGGTGATGATCTTGCCCACGGCATTGCGTGCTTTGACTTTTTCGCTGGTGCCGCGGTATTCGGCTGGGTAGTCGAGAGCGCCCACACCGATGATGGTGGCCTGGCCCTTGGATAGGCGCGGTACGGAGTGGACGGTCCCGAGCCCGCCTGGATTGGTCAGTGAGACGGTGGTGCCGGCGTAGTCTTCGGCAGTAAGTTTGCCTTCGCGGCCGCGCTTGACGATGTCTTCGTAGGTTTCCCAGAAGGTCGAGAACGTCATGTTCTCAGCGCCCTTGATGTTCGGTACCACAAGCAGGCGGGAGCCGTCAGGGCGTGGCAGGTCGATTGCGATGCCGAAGTTCACCTGTGCGTTGTGGACTGCGACTGGCTTGCCGTCTTCTTCGTCATAGCTGACGTTCATCGCTGGGTTGAGCTTGAGTGCCCGGCAGATCGCGTAACCGATCAGGTGGGTGAAGGACACCTTACCGCCGCGTGCACGGCGCAGATGGTTGTTGATCACGATGCGGTTGTCGATCAGCAACTTCGCCGGGACAGCGCGGACCGTGGTTGCGGTTGGGACGCTGAGGGACTCGTCCATGTTCTTGGCGATCGCACGTGCTGGGCCGCGCAGACGCTCAACCTTGGTTGCGCTTGGCTCGCTCGGAGATTCTTCCTTAGCCGGCTGAGCTGGCAACTGGCTCTTCTGACGCGACGGGCGCACTGCTGGGGAGGCCTGCGCCGGGGTTGCGGCTGGGGCATCCTTCTTGGAGGCGGAGCTAGCCTTCTTTGACGTGGAAGCCGGTTTCGCAGGTTCCTTCTTGGCTGGCTTGTTAGCGGCTGGTGCCGCTTGCTTGGTAGAAGTCGCTGCGGTGTTCTTTTCGTTCTTCTCGGGTTTCACCTGTTCGAAGAGGGAACGCCACTTTTCATCGACCGACGACGGGTCAGAGAGAAACTTTTGGTAGAGCTCGTCAACGAGCCACTCGTTTCCCCCGAATTCCTCTTTGAGCTGGTCGATAGACACGTCAGACACTAGGGATACGCCTCTTTCCGATGTTTCGGCTCGGAGTGTTTGATGGTGCTTCTGAGACTGTTTGCCCGTGCTCTCTGGGAACACGTGTTGTGAGCGCACAGTTCAGGAGCGTGATTATTCGACTCAACATCATACCGAACACCGCGCGCTAGCGCAGTTGATCTTCGCCACTGGTTGTAGCGGATGTTTCGCGGCCAGATTTTCAGTTAATTCTGAGGGTTTTCCCGCGGTTTGCTGGGGGGCTTGTCCTGTATAGTGGAGCCACTATGACGTATAAGAATTACCTGGGTGTGCGAGCCTCTGCGGCCGGCACTGCTCAACGATCGGAGCCTTCTAGTCCGGGCTCCGGATGTTTTTTCTATAACGCTAATGTTCTACCCAGCGCCAACTTCTTCTATTGCGCTGAGTGCGGAGCCGACATCTGATGTCGTGGCTCATGCTTCTTCTGGGTCTCCTCTTGGTCTTGGGGACTGCGTTCTTCGTTGCTGTTGAATTCTCGCTTGTTGCACTAGATTCGACCTCTGTTAAAAAGGCCATCGACGAGGGCGATACGAAAGCCCGCCCGCTTTATAAGGCGTTGAAGTCGCTTTCCACTCAGTTGTCTGCGGTTCAGCTGGGCATCACGATTACGACGCTACTGACCGGCTATGTCATTGAACCCGCGTTTAGTGCGTTGTTGGGGCCAGTTTTGCTGGGGTGGGGTGTTCCTCAAGCTGCCGCGGGCGCTATATCGCTGGTGGTCGCGATGGTGGTTGCGACTCTGTTGTCGATGATTTTGGGTGAGCTGATCCCTAAGAACATTGCGATCGCGGACCCGTATCGGATTGGCCGCGCGCTGGCCCGGCCCCAACTGATTTTCACTGCGGTTTTCAAGCCCGTGGTGATGGGGTTGAACGGTTTCTCGAACTGGGTTCTGGGTCTGTTCGGGATTGAGGCGAAAGAGGAACTTTCTGGCGCCCGTACGCCTGCTGAGCTTCAGAGTTTGCTTGCGCGTTCTGCACAGCAGGGGACTATGGATGCCAAGACCGCTAAGTTCTTGGCACGCACCTTGTCCTTTTCGGAACGTACGGCAGCCGATGTCATGACGCCTCGCATCAAGGTCGAGATGATCGAGGACGAGGTCCCATTGCCCGCCTTGATCGATCTTGCACGCCGCACTGGTTTCTCCCGTTTCTTGGTGATCGGTGAGGATGCTGACGATGTACTGGGCGCGGTGCACGTGAAGAAGGCTGTTTCGGTTCCGCGTGAGCGCCGCGATGAGCTGGTTGCCGGAACGATCATGCAGGATGTGATCCGGGTTCCGGAGACGGTGCAGCTGGATGACCTGATCGGTGAGCTGCGTGAGGCCCCGCTGCAGATCGCTGTTGTGGTCGATGAGTATGGCGGCACCGCCGGCATGGTCACGTTGGAGGACTTGGTTGAGGAGATTGTCGGTGAGGTCGCCGATGAGCATGACCGCACGTCTCCTGGTGTTCTGCAGACTGCCGATGGCCGCTGGTTCTTACCTGGCTTGTTGCGCCCGGATGAGGCAACGGATCAGATTCCGCGGCTGAAGGTTCCAGAAGGTAACGCGTATGAGACGGTGGGCGGCTTTGTGATGTCGACGCTGGGGCGTCTGCCGGTTGTGGGCGACACGCTGGGCGTTACAGGTGGCGTGCTTCGGGTGACGCGCATGGAGAAACGGCGGGTGGATCGGCTCGAGTTCTCTCCCGCGCCGGAGCCTTGCGAGACGGATGAGCAGGCCGATGCTGAGGAGGTGCAGGCGTAATGGACTGGTGGGGTCTTGTATGGCTTGTGGTTCTCTTAGCGGCTAACGCGTTCTTTGTCGCGAGTGAGTTCGCTGTGATGTCGGCTCGCCGCGCCCAGATCGAACCGAAAGCTCAGGCCGGAAATAAGCGTGCGAAGACGGCTCTGCAGGCGATGGAACACGTCACGATCGTGCTTTCGGTGTGCCAGCTTGGCATCACGGTGTGTTCGCTTCTGATCCTCATTGTTGCCGAGCCTGCGGTGCATCACCTCTTTGAGATTCCGTTGCATGCGATCGGTGTGCCGGATGCGGCGATCTCCATCATCGCGCTGGCTATCACGTTGATTGTGGTGACGTTCTTGCATGTGACGCTCGGTGAGATGGTTCCTAAGAACTTCTCGGTTTCGATGGCTGATAAGGCTGTTGTGATTCTGGCGCCGCCGCTGATGTTGATCGATAAAGCGTTGCGCCCCATCGTCCTCGCCTTGAACTGGATCGCCAATCACTCGGTCCGGGCTCTGGGCCTTGAACCCAAGGATGAGGTTGCCTCCTCCTTTACGGTGGATGAGGTCCAGCAGATCGTTGAAGAATCCACGCGTACTGGCCTGGTGGATGACGAGGCCGGCTTGCTCTCTTCGGCTTTCGAATTCTCCGATCAGGTGGTGCGTGACCTTGCAGTACCTATCGATGAGGTTGTGACTCTCGATGTGGACATCACTCCGGAGGAGTTTGAGCGTGCTGTTGGCCGCACGGGCTTTTCCCGTTTCGTGATGGTCGACGAGGACGGCGACTTGATGGGGTATCTGCACCTGAAGGACGTTATGGGGGTCCCGTTGGCGGATTCGCACCGTCCGATGCCGATCACTCGCGTTCGATCGCTGGTCAACCTGGGCGCCGATGTGGAGGTTGAGAAAGCGTTAGCCGTGATGCAGCGAACAGGCTCTCACGTGGCGCGCGTCCTGGACGAGGCGGGGGAGACCACCGGGATTCTGTTCTTCGAGGACGTTTTGGAGACGCTTGTTGGTGAGATTCGCGATGCGACCCAGCAACAGGGACAGCGCCGCCGGAATGTGCCTACAGAATCGGAAGCGTCGGCCGAAGCCACGTGAACCCGTTGTTTCCGGCGTGAGTAAGGCATCTCACTTTTGTCAGTTTGCTTAGGCCCTGGCCCCGTGCGTTATTGTTACTGAGAATAGTTTGCAATAGCGATGCGGGGCCTTGTGGTGTCCATCGCGCTAACACGGAAGGTTCTACGCATGGCGTTCGCAACCCCAACGCGCACTCGAGGCGCTAAAGTCAAGGGCCTGCTCGGCCTGGCTACCGCTATCGGTTTCGGCCTGGCCGTCTCTGGTTGCTCAGCAACTGGCGGCGAGAAGGCTACGGAAGAAAACTCCACTGATCAGCTCAACATCGTCGCAACCACCAACGTCTACGGCGATATCGCATCGAGCATCGCGGGTAATCACGGCGAAGTCACCAGCATCATCAGCAATGCGGCGCAAGACCCTCACTCATATGAAGCCACCGCGAAAGACAAGCTCCTGATCAAGAAGGCCGACGTCGTGGTCATTAACGGCGGCGGCTACGACTACTTCGCTGAACAGATCATCGAAGAGCTGGGAGACAAAGCCCCAACCTTGATCAAATCCTTCGATGGCGAAGGCCACAGCCACGATCACGGCGACCATGACCACGGTGATCACGACCATGACCACGGCAGCCATGACCACGGCGACCATGACCACGGCGAGAAGGGCCATGATGAGAAGGATCATGACCACGATCATGATCACGGCGAAGAAGGCCACGACCATGACCATGGAGATCACGACCACGGTCATGAAGGCCACAGCCACGATCACGGCGGGGAGAACGAACACGTGTGGTACGACTTGGATCACATGGAGGAGTTCGTAGGCGACCTCGGTAAGGAGCTTGCCAAGGCTGATTCGGATAACGCCAAGACGTATGAGGCCAACGCCGGCAAGCTGGCCGAGGAGATCGCTGGCCTGAGTGACTCGGATGAGTTCAAGTCCGCTAAGAAGGCCCTTGACGGTAAGTCCTTCATGATGACGGAGCCAGTTCCGGAGGCGCTGTTGAAGGAGCTCGGCATGAAGGATGCGACTCCAGAAGGGCTTTCCTCCGCGGTGGAAGCAGGCCAGGAGATCCCTGCTCTGGTGATTAAGCGTGCCGAAGATTCACTCAAGCAGGGTAAAGTTCAGCTGTTCGCTTTCAATTCGCAGACTGCTGACCCGCAGACCAAGAAGCTGTACGAAACGGCTAAGAAGGCGGGCGTGCCAACGGTTGATGTCACTGAGACGATTCCGGAAGGTAAAACGTTCGTTGAATGGATGAAGGACAACATCGCTGCCATCGCGAAGGCCGTGGACGCGAAGTAGTCTTCACCTGAACTAGTCCTGAACTGGATTAGTCGTGACTTAGGAATTCTGGAGTACACCTCACTTATGTCCGAGAACACCAAAGCTCCCGCAGTTGAGCTGATCGATGCTCACCTGTGCTTTGGGGACCGCGTCATTTTCGATCGGCTCAATCTCACGATCGAGGCGGGGGAGTTCGTCGCCGTCTTGGGGCCTAATGGCGCCGGGAAGACCACACTGTTGAAGGTTCTGCTGGGAATGCAGAACCTCACGAGTGGTCAAGCGCGGATTGCCGGGCATGGAGTGAGCGCGAACGCCCACGACGTTTCCGTGATCCCTCAGCAGCGTCCCATCCCCGAGGGGACCCCTCTTCGGGGATGGGACATGGTTGCCCAAGGCTTGGATGGGCAACGTTGGGGGCCGCGGCTGTTCGATCCCCGTCGGCGTAAGTTGAAGAAGCGGGTGGAAGAACTGATTGAACGGGTCGATGCGTCCTCTTACGCGATGCGGCCGGTGTGGCAGTTATCGGGTGGCGAGCAGCAGAGGCTACGTGCCGCGCAAGCGTTGGCGAGTAATCCGGCGTTGCTGTTGTGTGATGAGCCTCTGTTGTCTTTGGATGTGGCCCGCCAGCAGGAGGTCACCCAGCTGATTGCGGAGCAGGCCCGTCAAGAGGATTCGGCGATCATTTTCGTAACGCACGAGATCAACCCGATCTTGCCTTATGTTGACCGGGTTCTGTACCTGGTTGAAGGCCAGCACCGCATCGGTGCCCCGGAGGACGTCATCAACACGCACACGCTCTCTGAGCTTTTCGGCCGCCGGATCGATGTTGTGCGCCTGGGCGGGCGTGTCGCGATTCTGGGCAGCGAGGATCATGCCCATCACGATCATGAACACGACCACAGCCATGGTCACTTCGGTGAGGAGTTGCGCCGTGGGGCCTGAATTGTGGGAGCGGATCTTTTCATTCGAGGATTACGGCGAGCTTCTTGCTCTCGTGTGGCCGAGCATTATCGCGGGCGCACTGCTCGCGGTGATGGGTGGCGTCGTCGGCGTCATGGTCATGACCCGCGATATGGGTTTCGCGGTCCACGGGATCGCGGAGCTGAGCTTCGCGGGAGCCTCGATCGCGTTGCTGCTGGGCTACGACGTGGTGACAGGTTCGATGGTCGGCTCGATCATGGCGGCCCTCATCATGGGCCTGTTGGGTTCTGGTGCGCGTGAACGTAACGCGATCACGGGTGTGATGATGCCGTTCGGCTTGGGTCTTGGCATCCTCGCGTTGGCCCTGTATCAGGGACGTAGCGCCAATAAGTTCGGTTTGCTGACTGGCCAGATTGTGGCGGTGGATGATTCGCGTCTGCCCTCGATCGCGATCGGAACCTTCGTTGTCTTGGCTTTGCTAGCGCTGATGTGGCGGCCATTGATGTTCGCTTCGACTGACCCGTGGGTTGCTCGCGCCCGCGGTGTTCCGGTGGCGGGCTTGTCCACGGCGTTCATGATCGTGTTGGGTGTAGCGGTCGCTCTGTCGATCCACGTCGTGGGTGCGCTGTTGGTTTTGGCGTTGCTGATCACCCCGGCTGCGGCGGCGATGCGGCTGACGGCTAGCCCCGGGAAAGTCGTGGTGCTCTCCGTTATATTCGCTGAAATTTCGCTGGTGGGAGGGATATTGCTTTCCCTGGCAGGATCGCTTCCGGTGAGCCCCTACATCACAACGATTTCGTTTGTGATCTGGCTGATCGCCAGGGCCGTGGGGTCACGCACGATGGCGTGGAAACAGTAACGCTGAACGCGGGCGGAACACTGGAGGCAACAACACCGGCGTTGTTTACCGGTTGCGGGAGCACGTCGTTTATCGGTTGCGGGAGCACTCAGGGCAGTAGCCGTTGAGTTCGAGGTTGTGGTCTACGCCGGTGAAACCGTAGGCGGCGGCGAGCTCGTCGGCCCATTCTTCGAACTCGGGGGCGTCAACTTCTTCCGCGGCCCCGCACTGGCGGCATACGAGGTGGTGATGGTGGCCTTCGTCGTGGCAGCGGCGAAAAGCCATCTCGCCGCTTTCAGTACGGACCTGGTCAACAACCCCGTCTTCATGCATTTGGGTGAGCGACCTGTAGATGGTTGCCAGCGAAACCGTATCGCCATGGCTGAGCATGCACTGGTGAATCTCTTGTGCGGTACGGAAGTCTTCGTGGCGGCGGAGCTCTTCCTCAAGAAGCGCGCGTTGACGAGTGTTACGACGCACAGTTGTTGCCGGTTTCTTCGACATGCGTTCTCCTAAACTCACAACCTGGTCAGGGTTACAGCTGCATAGGTTACAGCCTCGATGCTCTTTCAGCATGACAGTCATCTACAGGTGCCACCAGTTTAGTGCGCCCGTGTAGTGCACGTGCTTGCCCTAGGAGTACTGCAACACTCCTAGGCTTCAAGCAGGGCTTGCCCCACGTATCCTTCCGCGCCCACTCCCGGAGGGACTAGATACACCCCGGAGCCGGTGGTTTTAAGGTATTCGACGAACATCTCATCGCGTGACATGTTTCTATGTACCTGAGCGAATCGAGCGGGGTCGTTGACGAACGCAATGAAGAACAGGCCTGCGTTGAGGCGTCCTTGATCGTCGTTGCCATCCACAAAGTTGTAGCCGCGGCGCAACATGCGAATGCCGTTGTTGTTGTCTGGGTGCACACGAGCCACATGCGAGGTCTCCTCGACTAACGGATTCCCTTGGCTATCGAGCTTGTGGAAGTCCACGGCAGTGAACTCGTCGCCGCCAGAGAGGGGAGCGCCGTCATGCTTGAAACGGCCGGTGACCCGTTCCTGTTCGGCTAGTTGGAGTGTGTCCCATATTTCGATCGTCATATAGATACGCCTGGCCACCAGGTAGCTGCCACCGCGTGCCCATTCGGGGCCGGAGGTAATCCATACATGCTCGTTGAGGGCATCGGTGTCTTCGGCTTTGATATTGGCCGTACCGTCTTTCTGCCCGAAAAGGTTGCGCGGCGTTTCTTGGCTGCGCGTGGTTGAGGAGGTGCGCCCGAACCCTAGCTGTGACCATTTGATGCGGGTTTTGCCTACCCCTATCCGGGTGAGGTTGCGGATCGCATGCACCGCCACTTGGGGGTCGTCCGCACAAGCCTGGATGCATAGGTCGCCTCCGCAGCGGTGAGGATCCAGAAAGTCATTGGTCATCACGGGCATGTCGATGAACTCTTTGGGCATGTGCTTACGCAATCCGAAGCGGTCTTTCCCGTCTGCGGTAACGAACAGTGAGCGGCCAAACCCGAAAGTCAGCGTCAGGCCGGCCGGGTCGAGATCGTATGCTTCACCGGTGTCATCTGGCGGGAAGTTCGGCCCGCCCCCAAAAGCGCCTCGCGCTGTTGTCTCACCACCCAAGACGAGGCGACGTGCCGCTTGGGTCCAGTCTTTTAAGACCGCGATAACGTCCTCGCGTGTGGCTCCGTCCACCATGTCGAAAGCGGCGAAGTGCATGCGGTCTTGCGCTTCGGTGGTGATTCCTGCTTGGTGCTCGCCTTCGAAAGGATATGTACTCGCTATCTCGGTGGGTTCTGTCTGGGAACGAGTTTTTCCCCAGGTGAACCCTGAAGCGCCTCCCAGGGCCAGTCCGGCGGCCCCGGCGCCGATCGCGCCGAGCAGACTGCGACGTCCAACGTTTCGGCTCGGTTCTGACTGTTCGGTTTCCGCCGATTTCTTATCCGGTTCGGTCATCACTTGATCTCCAAGACGGTTCCGGTGAGCTTGGATAGGGGTTCACGGAGTTTGTCGATCTGGTGGGTCAGCTCGGCTTGCTGTTCCGCTGTGACGGTGTCGTAGCTGACGAAGCCTTTGTCCAAGCTTCCGTATTTACCCAGTAGACGGTTGAGTTCGGTATATTCCTCCTCAATTTCTTTTATAAGCTTTTCGCCTTCGGCACCCTTGCGTTCAGCGATGGGTTTCACGAGGTCAAACGCAATCTTGGAGCCTTCGACGTTCGCTGCGAAGTCGTAGAGGTCGGTATGCGACCACCAGTCTTCTTCACCGGTGACCTTGCTGACGGCTACTTCTTCCAACAGATCTGAGGCCCCGTTAGAAACAGTTGCGATGTTGATCTGCTGATCTTTGATGAAAGTATCGGCCTCGACGGTCTTGCGAAGTTTCTTTACATCGGCTTTCAAAGAATCCGCAATCCGCTTGCGGTCCTTAGCGGTGGATGGCTTCCACTCGGCAAACGCATCAGAGCCGTCCGCGTTCTTCTCACCCTTCTTAGGTGGGAAGAGGTCTTTCTCCATGCGGTGGAAGCCGAGCCATTCCGTGAATGTTGGGTCGTCCTTCTTGAGGATGTCGGCCTCGGCGAGGTAGTCGACTTCGCGGTAGTCGATGCGCGGATCGAGCACACCCAAGGCTTCAGCGATAGGTTCGATGCGTTCGTAGTGCGTGCGTGTTGGCGCGTACAGCTTGCGTGCCTTATCGTCATCACCGGCCGCGTAGGCTTCAGCGAATTCAGTCACTTTAGGCTCAAGCTCGGTGACTTCCTTCTTCACGAACGCAACGTAGTCTTTGACGGCCTTGTCAAAGAGCTCCTTGTCCTGACCGGAGACCTCAACAGGCTTGCCGGTGACTGTGAACTGAGCTTCACCAACATTTGCTCCACGTAGCCCAGGCTTACACGCCGTGAAATACGTTCCTGGTTGGAGTGAAACGGAGAGCGTGGCTTCGGCGCCGGGAGCGATGTTCTCCTTTTCCGCTACGATGCGCAGTTTGTCTTCGCCTAAGAGGTAGAACTCCGTGACGATATCGCCTTCGTTTTTGATGGTGAATTGGCGAGAACCTGACTCCGCAGTATCGCTGGATACCGAGCATTCCGTATTCGTTGCCTTGACGTTGAGCGCACCATCAGATGCGTTAGGCTCACACGCCGTCAGCGCGGCCATCGTCAGGGCTATAACAGGCACGGAAGAAACGCGGATGATCTTTTTCATAGGTTGTCCTCACTCGTTGAGACTGATTGGGGATGTGGAACTGGTTTGGACTCGTTGGCCTCAGTGCGCCTCGGGTTCTTGGCTTCGCGTGCACGCCGAATAAACCTCGGGATCACAAGGACCATGTAGATAAACCATGCGAGTACTTCGAGCCACGACATTTGCGGAACGAATCCGACTGTTCCTTTGAGGAATGTGGCGAGCACACCGGAGGGGTCAAGCACATCGGAGATGTCGAAGGCCCACCCGAAAGGGAAAGCCGCACCCCAGAACGGGTAGGTGAAGAATCCGGTCAGGACTTCGCCGGTACGCGGGTGCGTAGGTGTGATGGGTGCACCGGAAAACGGTCCAGGCAGCACCGCGGCTTCCTGCAGGTCATGGATGCCGTATGCCAGCACACCGCCAGCCACCACGATGAGGGCGGCGCCTGACCACGTAAAGAAGGTGCTTAGATTGAAGCGGACGAGCCCTTTGAAGAGCGCCCAGCCCAGCGCAACCGCGACAATCACACCTGTCAACGCGCCCATGATCGCCAGTGGTTCGTTGACCCACCCCCACAAAATAATGGTGGTTTCGATCCCTTCGCGGCCCACGGAGATGAACGCGACAAAGAAGACGGCATATCCCACACTTTTGCGGCGGGCACGCAGCTTGTCGATGTCGCCTTCGAGCATCGAGTTCATTTTCTTGCCCGCGTTGAGCATCCAAAAGATCATGCCGGTGATCATGACAACGGCCAGGATCGACATCGAGCCGCCGATGATCTCCTGCGTGCGGAAGGTCAAACGCGAACGGCCAAAGGTACTCACTGCACCAATTGCTGCGGTGAGCACGAGGGCTATGATCACTCCGCTCCACATGGGGCGCAGGCTGTCACGGCGACCCAGTTTGCCGAGGTAGGCAACTAAAACGCCGATGATGAGCGAGGCTTCCAGGCCTTCGCGCAATCCAATCAACAGTGAAGCTAAGAACATTGAAATCCGAACTCGAGAACGGGGCACGGGGTCAAAACCCGCAGCCTCATCTAATTAGCGAATGATTCTATTCGCTAATTAGATGAGGCTAACCTATATCAGGCTGTTGGGTGAAAAGAGTCGGTTACGTTACACAGCCCAAGGGCTACCAAGCTCAGAGCCGAGTTGTGGGTCCAACGCAACGACTATGCAAGGGTGGAATCAAATAAAGTAGAGACATGACTCCTGCGAAGATCCCTTCCGTAGCCGTTCTCGCTGAAGCGCGCCGCCGCGCTGAACAAGCCGCCCACGATGCCGACGCCGCCAACAGCACTCAAGCCACGAGCGTTGATGCGCAACAAGACAAACCCAGCCCAGCGGCAGGGGAGCACGAAGACGAACCTGACCCGCGCATCGGGCGTAAGGACAAGGTTCTGCCAGCCCGTTTCGCCCAAGCAGGACAGCAACTCTTCACCTCTCAGGAATGGGAGGCCCAGCGGCTCGCCGCCTTCCAAGGCCACGCACACGAAGCGCTCGCCGTGGGCGTGCGGGAACTGGGTGGTCCGCTCGAGCAGTTCGCGATCCCACGTCGTGCGGCCGGGCCTCGGGACATCGTGATCGACCTCGAATACTGCGGCCTGTGCCACTCGGACGTCCACACCGCCCGCGGCGAATGGGGTTCCCGCGCGCTACCGCTGGTGACGGGACATGAAATGGTCGGGCGTGTGTGCGCGATCGGTTCTGAGGTCTACAACCGGCAGGTCGGCGAGCGCGTGGGCGTGGGGTGCATGGTTGGTTCGTGCCGTGTGTGTGAACCGTGCAAACGTCAAGATGAGCAGTTCTGCATTCATAACGCGGTGGGCACCTACGGTGCATGGGATGCCCCGCATTCGGAGCGGACGCAGGGCGGGTATGCGACGAGCATCGTGGTGCCGGAGGATTTCGTGCTGAGCATCCCGGAGCAGATCGGCCCAGCGCACGCCGCGCCGCTGCTGTGCGCAGGGATCACGATGTATGCGCCACTTGAGGATCTGCGTGTGGGGCCGGGGGACAAGGTAGCCGTAGCTGGTATCGGCGGTTTGGGACATATGGCGATCAAGCTGGCAGCCGCGATGGGCGCCGAGGTCACAGCGTTGACGCGGACTCCAGCGAAAGCTGAGGACGCCCGTCGGCTAGGTGCCCACGACGTCGTGCTCACCACGGATGAAGACGCTCTGGATGCTGCCCGTGGCCGATTCACGGTGCTGGTGGACGCGATTTCTGCGCCGCACGATGTGGGTGCACTGTTGGATCTGTTGGCTCCGCGAGGCACCGTGGTGCTCGCGGGCCTGCCGGCAGATACGGACGGCGCGGCGATGCCGTTGGTTGATCCGCGAACGCTAGTGAACCGGGGCCTGCGTCTGGCTGGCACTAAGATCGGCGGGATCGAGCAGACTCAGCGGATGCTTGAGTTCTGTGCCGCCCACGGTGTTGTCCCGGACGTCGAGATTGTGACCGCAGCGGACATGAACGAGGCATGGGACCGGATGGTCGCCGGTGAGCTCCACTACCGTGGGGTGCTCGATATCGGTAGCTTGGAATCCAACCTGAACGCCTAGCGAGGGCGTGAGGATTCAGGGCCCGCAATTCAGAGTAGACACTAAAAACTAGACGGCCCGCGGGGGCGGGTTGTTGGAGAGGAAGTTCCGTGGCAACGTTGTTTACCCGCATCATCAATGGAGAGCTTCCCGGCCGTTTTGTGTGGTCGGATGAAACGTGTGTGGCGTTCTTGTCGATCGGTCCCATCACTCAGGGGCACACGCTCGTGGTCCCGCGTGAAGAGGTCGATAAGTGGACGGATGCCTCGCCGGAGTTGATCGCGCACTTGTCTACGGTTGCTCAGACGATCGGTCAGGCGCAGCTCAAGGCGTTCGGTGCTGAGCGCGCGGGCCTCATGATTGCTGGCTTCGAGGTTGATCACTTGCACGTTCACGTGTGGCCGACCAACTCGCTTGAGGACTACAGCCTCGATAATGTTCAGAATGATGTGGCGGACGAGGTCTTCGATGAAGCCCAGCGCAAGATTCTCGATGCGCTCAAGGCGGCGGGCCACGAAGCCAACCTGCCTCAATAGCGCGGCGGATTGCTGCGGCAACTCCCGCAGTATGGCGGGGCGTTCCGCGGTTAGTGTTGGGCTTCTCGCAGCGCGGTTCGGATCCGTTTAGGGGATACGGACCGCGCTGTTCCCAATTCTTGGGCGAACAGCGACACGCGTTGCTCTTCGAGCAACCATTTGATGTCCAGGAGCTTCTCCGAGGGTGCGGTGCCTTGTGGGACGGCATCGAGGGCGTTGTCGTAGGCGTCTTCGAGCTCTTGGATGATGTCGGTGTTCTCGAGGTCGCGGGTCAGCGCCCCGGCCTCAACCTTCTCCATCCGCTTCTCAATCGCCTCCATATAGCGCGGCAGGTGCATCACGTTGTGACCGCCCGCCGCGGCAACGAACCCGGGATACAGCAGCCCGCGAAGTTGGGAGCGGATGTCTGAGACCGTATCGGCCAACGCGCTCGAGGTGTTCGAATCGAGGCGCGCCTGAACCCGGTTAGCGCTTGCCAGTGTCTTCTCGAGGCTCTTGATGAGCCCGAGTGTGGCCTCTATCAGCTCGCCACGCACGTGGTTAAACAGCGCCTTAAACCCGGCCTCATCCAGAGGCGCGTGCGGTGGGGTCAGCTGGTCGATCGCGGCGTAAACGGCGTCCTTGACGAACGTGTCTACGTCCCCGTGCGGGGTACGTGCGAACGCTATCTTTTCGCGGCTGGTCAGGTGATCCATGACGTAGCGCTGAGGTGAAGGCACCGTGAGCGCGAGCAAACGGATAGTCCCGCGGCGGTGGCCCGTGACGCGTTCGGACTCGGAGCGGTAGATCGTAACTCCCACGGCGTTCGTGAGGTCGCTCAGCCCCGGATAGCCGGTGATGTCACGGCCACGCACGGATGCTGAAACCTCGTGCGGGAAGCGGTTCTCAGGTAGCCCGGAAGGCCACTGGGTGAGCCCGCGCTGCTCCCACATACTGGATGCCTTATCAGCGCCCGATGCGGTGCCCGGGTTCTGTTTGGGCCCTGGCTTAGGTGCTGGCTTGCCGGCAGGCTTAGGCGTTCGCTTGCCCGCACCCTGTTTCTGGTTGCCGCCTCCCGCGCGCCGCTTCGCCTCACCGAGTTGCTCGGCAGAAACCCCGAGTTCGGATGCGATCGCCGCCCGGTTCTGGCTCGCAAGCTGAGCCTGCAGGGCGCTCAGGTCCTTCGAATCGCCGAGGATCTTGCCTCGGGCACCGATCACCTGGAACGTCGGTTTCAGATAGTCCGGCACCCGGCCCCAGTCCCAAGCCCCTTCAGGGATCACCTCGCCGCGCAGCCTGCGCAGAACCAGTTCGAGGCTCGGAAGCAACGCATCGGAGGCCGGATCAAAATCCTCAGCTAGCGCATCGGCGGCGGCCTGTGCAACATCGGGCGCTGGGACGAAAGCCTTCCGCACCTGTTTAGGCAACGAACGGATCAAAGCCGTGATCAGCTCGACCCGGAACCCCGGAACATGCCACTGGAACGGCTCGGGGCTCAGCTGGTTCAAGAACACGATCGGCACACGAACATACACGCCATCGCGGCCCGCGCCCGTGGGATCGAACGCATAACGCAACTCAAGCGAGAGATCATCATCCACACGCCACTGCTGCGGGTACGCATCGTGATCAAGCTCTTCACCATCGGCCTGCAGAAGCTTCTCCGGATCGAAATCCAGCAGGTGCGGATCCTCGCTGCGGGCCCCCTTCCACCAACGGTCCAGAGCCCGTTGATCAGAAACATGCGCGGGGATGCGCTGATCATAGAAATCAAAAAGCGCATGATCATCAGCCAATAAGTCATGGCGACGCATGCGGGTCTGCATCTCTTCAACCTCACGCAAACGCTTCAGATTGCGCCGGAAGAAAGCATGGCGCGTATCCCAATCACCCTCGACCAGCGCATGCCGGATGAACAGCTCGCGGGCCAGCGCCTTGTCAATGCGGGATAACTGTGCCCGGCGGCGAGCAACCACCGTGACACCGAACAGCGTGACCTTCTCATAGATCAACGCCGCCCCCTGCTGACGCGACCAGTGCGGCTCCGAATGCGAAACCTTGATCAGGTGTGGGGCGAGCTTCTCAACCCAGTCCGGGTTGAACTCAGCGACCGTGCGCGCCCACAGTCGCGAGGTCTCCACGAGTTCTGCGGCCATCGCGAACTCCGGCTTACGTTTAGCCAAAGCAGAACCGGGGAAGATCGAGAACCGTGTACCCCGGGCGCCAGCATACTCACGCTTGCGTTCATCCCACGAACCGATGTGAGAGAGCAACCCGCTCAGCAACGACATGTGGATCGCATCGTGCTTGCTGACCGGATCCACATCCCGGTTCGGTACCGAAATCCGTAGAGGCTTCACAAGTTTTCGCAACTGCTCGAACAGGTCCTGCCACTCACGCACCCGCAAGAAGTTGATGAACTCCGCGCGGCACAAACGCCGGAACGCCGAGGATGACAACTCACGCTGTTGCTCCTGCACGTAACGCCACAGATTCAGCAAGCCCGTGAAGTCTGAGGTCTTATCTGAAAAACGTGAGTGCATCTCGGCGGCTTTAGCGCGGTTACCGGATTCCTCCGATGGCCGCTCCCTCGGATCCTGAATCGACAGTGCGGCAGCGATCACCAGAACCTCAGTAGCCGCCGAATGCTTCGCGGCCTCCAGAATCATGCGGCCCAAACGCACATCCACCGGTAAACGCGCAAGATCCCGCCCAATGCGCGTCAACGGACCCCGCGGACGTTGAGGCACGCGGCCGCGACGGCCGCGTGGCTTGCGCTGTTGTTGCCGGCCGCTTTGATCCTGTTGCCCTGGCTCGGTGAGCGCGCCAAGCTCACGCAACAGGGTCACACCGTCACGCACCGCACGCGCCGGGGGAGCCTGGACGAACGGGAACTCGGCGATATCGTCCGGAGTCTGGATGACCTTCATCGCCGCCATCTGCAAAATCACAGACGCAAGATTGGTGCGCAGAATCTCCGGGTCTGTGAACTCCGGACGGGATTCGAAATCCTCTTCCGAATACAAACGGATAGCAATACCGTCAGCAACACGGCCCGAACGGCCCGAACGCTGCCGGGCAGAAGCCTGCGAAATCCGCTCGATCGGCAAACGCTGAACCTTGGTGCGGGTCGAATACCGCGAAATACGAGCCAACCCCGTATCCACCACGTACCGGATCCCAGGAACCGTCAACGAAGTCTCCGCGACGTTGGTGGCCAACACGATCCGCCGCTTGGAACCCGGCGCGAAAATACGGTGCTGTTCCGCCATCGACAACCGACCAAACAGCGGCAAAACCTCACTGTTACGCAACCTCGGCGTAGAACCAATGACCCCGTTGAGAGCTTGCTGCGCGTCCCGGATCTCACGCTCACCGGAGAAGAACACCAAGATATCCCCCGGTCCTTCCGCGGCCAGCTCCTTGACCGCATCGACCACCGCCGAGGTCATATCGACATCAGCCGCCGCTGAATCCGGATCCAGCTCATCCGCGCCGTCGTTCGGGTCTTCACCCACAGGCCGGTAGCGGATCTCCACGGGATAGGTGCGGCCTGAAACCTCGATGATCGGAGCCGGAGTGAGCTCACCAGCGGGATCCTTGGTGGCGAAATGCCGGGCGAAAGACTCCGGGTCGATCGTCGCCGAGGTAATGACAACCTTGAGGTCCGGCCGCTCGGGGAGGAGACGTGCGACGTGACCTAAGAGAACGTCGATGTTGAGCGAGCGCTCGTGCGCCTCGTCAATGATGATGCCCGAATAACGCGACAGCTGCGGATCGCCCGCGATCTCTGCGAGCAAAATGCCGTCCGTCATGAGCTTGATGCGGGTCTTCTTAGAGGACTCATCCGTGAAGCGGACCTGATAACCCACGTCATCGCCGATGGTGGTGCCCAGCTCTTCAGCCAAACGCTCAGCCACGGAACGCGCGGCGATACGGCGAGGCTGGGTGTGCGCGATCATGCCGCGCTCACCCGGAGCGGCGTCGGCAACACCCAAAACCTCGGCGAGCATCTTAGGGAGCTGGGTCGTCTTACCCGAACCTGTTTCGCCCGCAACCACGATCACTTGGTGATGCGTGAGTGCCTCAACGATCTCGTCGCGTGCGGCAGAAACCGGAAGCTCAGGAGGGTAAGAAATGCTCATCGACATGGTGAGACCATTCTAAGGTCGGTGCGAGTTGTAAAGGCGGCAGGCCTGCGGTCTGCAACTGCGCGCAACCACGCTAAGCGCCAGGCAGGGAAGCCTCGGCGGCGGCTTCCCACGAGAAATCAGAAGCGAGAGGGGAGCGGCGCGTATGAGCGAGCGCCCACGGGCCACCCACCTCGATCAACGCGGACTCCTCGATCCCACCGATGACCCGCGGGGCGAAACCCATGTGAGTCAACAGATCCAGGACTGTGTGAACCCGGGGATCGCTCGCTGGCGCGGAAGCCACGAGCGGCAATGCCGCAGGAGCCGAGCCGTCGGCGCCGAGCGCGGCGGCCTCGGCCCACACCGAGGCATCAAGGTGAGTCAAACCATGAACATGAACACATCCGGCAGGCAATCGCTGAGCAAGCTCTTCGCCAGCGGAACCAGCCGGAACATACATCGCCTGCTTAGGGCCCAACGCGGTCATCTCAACAGGATTCGAGATATCCACCACCGCAGCACGAGCCAACGCCTCACCCAGGCCAGTAACAACGTCGTTGATCGCCGAGCCAAACGGCAGAGCAAGAAACACAACATCAGCCGGCGGGACAGCCGCGCCATCCTGAGTGAAACCGGCAACAGCGCTCGCCGCATCGGGGGCCGCAACCACCACATCGTCTGCAACCGCCACATCGTCGACAACCACGCTGTCTTTCACCGCATCGCGGGCATCCTGAACAACCCACCCCAGCGTCTCAGCGTTACGCGACCACACCACCAAACGGCCACGCCCCGCCAACGCACGGGCACACAACGGAGCCAACTCCTGAGCCGCAAACCCAGAACCTAACAACGCAACCGTCGTCACGAAACCACCCTGCACAAACAACGAAACCCCATGCTTAAACGAAAAAGCGCCCCCGAAAGGATTCGAACCTTCGACCTTCCGCTCCGGAGGCGGACGCTCTATCCACTGAGCTACGGGGGCACAGCCATACAGAATGTAAAGCCGTCCTCGACAATAGCACCCCAGCGGGCGCCCGAGCGAATACGCCTCACCCGCAACCGTCACAACCGGTGCGCACTGACACATCCGCAATCCGCGATGCAACCGGTGCCAAGCCTCGGTAGGATTGAGCTTTGTGACTCCAGAACAGCTTTCCGCGCACCTTACCGAGATCCTCAACACCCTCAGTAACGAGGGGCGACTGAACGTCGAGCTACCAGAAACCGTCAAGGTAGAGCGACCAAAGAACCGCGACCACGGGGACTGGGCGACCAACATCGCCCTCCAACTCGGTAAGCGAGCCGGGCTCGCACCACGCGAGCTCGCCCAGATGATCGCCGAAAAGCTCACCGCAATCCTAGGTGTCGCCGCCGTCGACATCGCGGGCCCAGGGTTCATCAACGTGACCCTCGACACCGCGGCGGCCGCCGAGATCGCCCGCGGAATCGTCGAAGCGGGCGCAACCTACGGTCACAACGATGCGCTCGCCGGCCACAAAATCAACATGGAGTTCGTCTCCGCTAACCCGACCGGCCCGCTACACATCGGCCACACCCGTTGGGCGGCACTCGGGGACTCGATCGTGCGGATGCTGCGCGCATCCGGCGCCGATGTAACCGCCGAGTACTACATCAACGACGCGGGCTCCCAGATGGACGTATTCGCGACCTCGATCTACCGGCGCATGCACGGCCTCGAAGTCCAAGAAGGTGGCTATCCAGGCCAATACATCGCTGATATCGCCGAGCAGATCCTCGCAGAAGACCCCAGCGTCAAGGAGCTCGCCGAAGCCCAAGCGATACCCGTGTTGCGTGAACGCGGCTACACCCTGCAGATGAAAGACATCAAGGACACCCTCGCCGACTTCGGTGTGTACTTTGACGTCTACTTCCCAGAATCTGACCTGCACAACCAAGGCAAGGTCGAAGAAGCAGTCGCCCGACTGAGGGAACAAGGCCACGTGTTCGAAGAAGACGGCGCAATCTGGCTGCGCACTTCCGAATTCGGTGACGATAAAGACCGCGTCCTGATCCGCTCCACCGGGGCGCCGACCTACTTCGCCGCCGATGCCGCCTACTACCTCAACAAGCGTGACCGCGGCTTCGCCGAGAAGATCTACTTGCTCGGTGCAGACCACCACGGCTACATCGGCCGCCTCAAAGCCATCGCAGCCGCCGCCGGCGACGACCCTGCTGTCAACCTTGAGGTGCTCATTGGCCAGCTCATGAGCGTCAACGGCGCCCGCCTGTCCAAGCGTGCCGGAAACATTATCGAGCTCAAAGACCTCATCGAATGGCTCGGGACCGACGCGCTGCGTTACTCGCTCGGACGCGTACCGGCTGACTCGCCGATCGACCTTGACCCAGAACTTCTGCGCACCGCAACCAACGAAAACCCCGTTTTCTATATCCAGTACGCCCACGCTCGCTCCCGCCAAGCCGCCCGTGCAGCAGCCGACCGCGGTGTGGACCGCTCCGTGTTCGACGCGAGCCTGCTGAACCATCCAACCGAAAACGACCTGCTGGCAGCGCTCACCGCCTATCCGTCGGTCGTGGCAGCGGCAGCCGAGCGCCGCGAACCGCACCGTGTAGCCCGCCACATCGAATCCGTCGCGGCCGCCTACCACACGTGGTACGCCGCATGCCGCATCACGCCAGTAGGTGATGAGCCAGTCGAAGACGTGCACCGCACCCGCTTGTGGCTCAACGACGCCACCACCACGGTGATCGCCAACGGACTCGAACTGCTCGGTGTGAGCGCGCCAGAAAAGATGTGACACTACTAGAGCGAGTGCACTAGCAGACGTGACAGCCCACTCGAAGCGAAGGATCTTGATGAGCACGACACACCCATCGCCGCTGGCCCCTGACTGGCTGGCAGTCCCGGAGAACTTCAGCGACCTGGCGCGCGCTAATGGGCCACGCTTGTTCCCTCGTTCAGCGCGGCGCGACCCCTCGGGCCAGGTGGTGATCGGCGGGGTTGCCGTTGAGACGATCGCGCGCACCTACGGCACACCGATCTATGTGATCGACGAGGACGAACTGCGCACCCGTGCCCGTGCCTTTAAAGAGGCCTACGATGAGGCCTTCGCTGACCTAGGTGGCGGAGCGGACGTCTACTATGCCGGGAAAGTGTTGGTCACCAGTGAGGTGATCCGCTGGGTCACAGAAGAGGGATTGCGCATCGACACCGCTTCGGGCGGGGAGATGGGACTGGCACTAGCGGCAGGTGCGGACCCAGCCCACATCGGCCTGCACGGCAACAACAAATCCGATGCCGAACTGCGGCGCGCGATCGACGCGGGAGTGGGCCGCATCATCGCGGACTCACTCGAAGAGATCGAACGCATCAACCAGATCGCCCACAGTCGAGGCGCCACTGCGCCGGTCATGCTGCGACTCACACCAGGCGTTCACGCCTCGACGCACGAGTTCATTGCGACTGCGCACGAAGACCAGAAATTCGGGCTCTCGATGACGCCACGGCCCGGCGCCGACCTCTCGGCAGCTGCGCAGGCGGTGGCTCAGGCCCTGGACGCCGAGAACATCGAGCTGATCGGCTTGCACTGCCACATCGGATCGCAAATCTTTGAATCCGCAGGCTTCGAAGAAGCAGCCCGCCGCTTGCTGGGCTTCATGGCGTGGATCAAAGAAACCCACGGCGTTGAGCTTGGTGAACTCGACCTCGGCGGCGGCTACGGCATCGCCTACACCGAAGCCGACACGCCACGGGAACCACACGAGATCGCCGCGGGAATCGCTCACGTGATCCGTGAGGAAACCGAACGCCTCGGTATCACATGCCCGCGCATCTCGATTGAGCCAGGCCGCTCCATCGCAGGCCCTGCAGGCGTAACCCTCTACACCGTCGGGACCATCAAGGACGTCACGGTGGAAACCGAGGCGGGGGAGTCCGCCGCCCGCCGCTACATCTCCGTAGATGGCGGAATGTCAGATAACGCCCGGCCGGTGCTGTATGACGCGGACTATTCAGCGGTGCTAGCCTCCCGCACATCGCATGCACCTGGCGCGCTCTCCCGCGTGGTAGGAAAACACTGCGAATCCGGTGACATCGTGGTCCGCGACGTGTATTTACCCAACGACGTCATGCGAGGCGACATCCTGGCTGTGCCGGCCACCGGCGCATATTGCTTCGTTTTGTCATCGAACTACAACATGCTCACTCGTCCTGGCATTGTTGCTGTTAAGGACGGTAAGCACAGGCTCATCGTGCGCGGTGAAACAGTCGATGACCTCTACGCGCGCGACCTAGGTTTGCAGGACTAGGACTGCACACCTAGGCCTGTACAGCTGAACTGTCACCGACCAGGCCCGTGTCCGTACATACCGGGCCGGACACTCTTCTGCTGAGGAATTGAGGAACCAACAACCTATGACCACCACACTGAAAGTAGCCTTGCTCGGCGCCGGAACTGTTGGGGCCGAGGTTGCCCGGATTCTGCGTCAAGACCACGAGGTTTTGCAGGAGAAGACCGGGGCGGCACTCGAGCTGAGCCACGTGGTGGTTCGTAACACTGAGGCTGATCGTGGCCCGTGGATTGACCGCGGCATCATTTCGGACGACGCTTCTGCCGCGATCGCTGATGCGGACCTCGTGATCGAACTCATGGGCGGGATCGAACCAGCCAAGACCTACATCGTCGAGGCGCTCTCAGCCGGCAAGGATGTGGTCACAGGTAATAAGGCGCTCATCGCGGAGTCTGGCGCTGAACTCAACGCGCTGGCACGTAAGAAGGGCGCTCAACTGTTCTACGAGGCCGCTGTGGCCGGTGCGATCCCGATCTTGCGGCCCATCTACGAATCGCTTGCGGGTGACAACATCACCTCGGTCATGGGGATCGTCAACGGCTCCACAAACTACATCCTCGACAAGATGGACCGCGAGGGCGCATCGCTGGAAGCCGTGATGGAGGAGGCCTCAGCGCTCGGCTACCTCGAAGCGGACCCCTCGGCCGACGTCGACGGTCACGACGCAGCAGCCAAGGCCGCGATCCTTGCGACCTACGCATTCGGAACCCCATACACGATCGATGAGGTCTACACCGAAGGCATCCGCTCGGTGACCGCAGCTGACGTCAAAGCCGCGCAAGAGAACAACCAAGTCATTAAGCTGCTAGCCATCGTCAACAAGACAGAGACCGGGGTCAGCATGCGGGTCCACCCCGCACTCATCTCACGCGAACACCCACTCGCTGCCGTCCACGGGGCGTTCAACGCGGTGTTCGTCGAAGCCGAAAACGCAGGCCAGCTCATGTTCTACGGTGCCGGCGCAGGCGGAGCCCCTACCGCATCGGCCGTGATGGGGGATGTTGTGACGGCCGTGCGGCAACGCATCAACGGGACCGCCCTCCAGCCGTTCACCTTGCCGGAAGGTCTGCCGGCACTGACGATCGACGAAACCGTAACCCGCTACACGATCGGAATCGAGGTTGAGGACACCACGGGTGTGCTCGCCCAGATCGCCCAGACCTTCGCGCAGCACGGTGTTTCGATCGAATCGATGAAACAGGAGTCCCTCGCCGCTACTGACACCGAGAACTCTGGTGAGCCGCGCGCACTGTTGCGGCTCATCACCCACGCCGCCCAGGAATCCGGTTTCACAGCGACTGTGGAAGACCTTAAGAAATTGGACGTGGTCCGAGGCATCTCCTCGGTTCTGCGCGTTGAAGGAGGAGAAGCCTAAATGGCTCACCAGTGGCGCGGGGTCATCCGCGAATACGCTGACCGTCTACCGATCGGTAAAGACGATCGCATTGTCACGCTCGGAGAAGGCGGCACACCTCTGGTGTATGCGCCGGCCTTATCGCAAGAGACGGGCAATGACGTCTACCTCAAGGTTGAGGGCATGAACCCGACCGGTTCCTTCAAGGACCGCGGTATGACGATGGCGATCACGGCCGCAGTGAACGAAGGCGCCAAGGCTGTCGTGTGTGCCTCCACTGGCAACACGTCGGCTTCCGCGGCGGCTTATGCCAAGCAGGCGGGGCTGACGTGCGCGGTCTTGGTTCCGGACGGCAAGATCGCGATGGGTAAGCTCTCCCAGGCGATCGCGCACGGTGCGCAGATCATCCAGATCGACGGCAACTTCGATAACTGCCTCGATGTTGCCCGGAAGCTCTCGGAGTCATATCCGGTGTTCCTCGTCAACTCGGTCAACCCGAACCGCATTGAGGGACAAAAGACGGGTGCTTTCGAGGTGGTCGATTTCTTGGGCGACGCCCCTGACTATCACCTGTTGCCGGTCGGTAACGCCGGCAACATCACCGCGTACTGGAAGGGCTATAAGGAGTACGCGAACAAGACCGAGAACCACCACGGTGAGGTCATGGAACCGGTCGCGACCAAGACCCCGATCATGTGGGGCTTCCAAGCAGAAGGTGCGGCTCCCATCGTCAAGGGACACCCAATCCTTGAACCAGAGACCGTTGCGACAGCCATCCGGATCGGTAACCCGGCATCCTGGAAGCAGGCTGAAGCGGCGCGTGACGAGTCTGGCGGCCTGATCGGTTCCGTGACCGACCAGGAAATCTTGGAAGCCCACCGCTGGTTGTCTTCACGTGAGGGCGTGTTCGTTGAGCCGGCCTCCGCATCGGGCGCTGCGGGCCTTTTGAAGATGCATCAGGCCGGGAAGGCCCCGGAAGGCAAGACGATCGTGATCACCGTGACCGGCCACGGTTTGAAGGACCCTGAATGGGCCGTGAAGTCCGCACCTGCTGAGGAAGCCGCCCCGCGCAAGCTGCCGTTCGATGTGCACACGGTCGCTGAAGCACTCGGCTTGGTCTCTTCCGGCGGCGCTACATCTTCAGGTGACTCCGCCGGCGCAGACGGCGCCAACACCGGCGACGCATAGTTATGGCGAGCGGATGTGAGCCGGCTCGTGATGAGTGCGGCCGCTTGAAGCTGGTTGCTGGCCGTTCCGTGACGGTCAACGTTCCCGCCACGAGCGCGAACCTTGGGCCTGGTTATGACAGTTTGGGTTTGGCGTTAGGTTACGGCGACCGCCTGGTGGTCCGGACGCTTGCCAAACCCGGTGTTTCGGTTGAGATCACCGGCGAGGGCGCTGAGACGCTCCCGCGGGATGAATCGCACCTTGTGGTCAGGACTCTGCGCCGTGCATGCACCGACCTTGGGGTGGCCGCCGATGTGCTCGATTGTGTGGGCCTTGAGCTGATTGCCGAGAACCATATTCCTCACGGTCGCGGGCAGGGATCTTCGGCCGCGGCGATTGTGAGCGCGGTTTTCGCAGCAGCTGGCCTGTTGGGACTGGATGTTGACCGGGAGCGTGACGTTTTGTTTCAGCTCGCGGCCCACTATGAAGGGCATCCGGATAACGTTGCGCCGGCCGTGTACGGCGGCTACACGATTTCGCTTGCCGAAGACGCGGTGGATGCATCGGAACCGGTGAGCGTGGATGCGGCCCGGGAAGACAGTGAAGACCACAGAGCGGTTACTGCGTGCGGTGCGACGCTGAGCCCAGTCGCTGGGGTCGAGTTCTCCACGGTGGTTGCCAGGGTTCATCCGCAATTGACGCCTGTGGTTGCGGTTCCTCAAACCACGTTGTCCACCCACGCCGCCCGTAGCCTGTTGCCGGCGGTCGTGGATCACGCGGATGCCGCCGCGGATGCTGGCCGTGCAGCACTGCTGACATACGCGCTCACGAAGGATCCGCGCCATCTGATGCGGGCCACGCGGGATTGGTTGCATCAACGTTTCCGCGCTGAGGCGATGCCGGAGTCAGCCCGGCTGGTGCGTGCTGCTCGAGCCGCGGGGTGTGCGGCTGTGATCTCGGGCGCCGGTCCAACGGTGTTGGTGCTTGCCAACGGTGAAAACCATGCCGATGCCGCACTTGAGGTTTTGAAAGACGTCACATCGGGAGGCGGCTGGGATGTCTTCATGCCAGGTCTTGACGAACGAGGTGCTATGGTAGAGGTGCATCGGAACGCTTGTTGAGCGTATGAGATGCACGTTCCACCGAAGTACCGCGTCTAAGGCGCATGTGCGTTGACGTGTGTAGAAATGTACATCGGATGGATGGGAGTCTTGCTCTATCCTGGCTTCGATACCGGTCGAGGTATCAAGCGAGTCGGCGTGAGGCCACCGTCAGCGGTTGCTGGAAATACTTTGGTTTCTGTAACTGGTTTGGTTTCCAGGCCTACTGTCACGGTGCTCCTGGCAAGAATCCCGTTGCTGTGACCACCGTTTCGGGGTGCAGTATGACCAAATTTTTCCCAATAAGCACAGCTTCGAAAATGTTTCATGTGTGAAGTGTGCATGTGACGAGGGAAGGAACCTTCGTGTCCCAATCCACCGCCGAGAACACCGGCGCATCTGTTGAGCAGACTGAGACGAAAGCTAAAGCTCCAGCTAAGAAAGCTTCAGGGGGTTTGGCATCGTTGAAGCTCGCTCAGCTTCAGGAATTGGCTTCGCAGCTGGGTATCACCGGCGCTCGTCGCCTCCGTAAGGCTGATTTGGTGGCCAAGATTCAGGACCATCAGCGTGGTGGTGCCGTCGCTGATCGTGAGGCCGCTAAGAAGAAGGATGAAGCTCAGAAGGCCCAGAAAGACGCGCAGAGCCAAGCGCGCAAGGGCGCTCAGAAGAAGGACGCCGATAAGGCTCCGGCTGATAAGGCTGGGGCGGCTGAGGGTGTTTCCGCTTCCGCTAAGAGCTCTGACGCAACAGATAAGACCGCCGATGCGGCGGATGAGTCTTCACGCTCGGGCCGTGGCCGCCGTCGTCGCTCTTCCTCCGCTGCAGCCGGTGCACCGTCGAAGAACGATCAGCACGCCGGGGAAGAATCCTCTGCGCACGCAGATGATAAGAACCGCGACGAGAACAAGAACAACAGCGACAAAAATCACAGCGACGACACAAACCGTGGCGGCAAGCACGAAAGTGATAAGCACCGCGGCGATAAGAACAACGCTGAGAAGAAGCACAGCGATAAAAACAGCGCTGAGAAGAACAACGGCGAGAACGACCGCTCCGAGAACGAATCCGGTGAGGAGTCTTCCGAGGATTCGCACAACGAAGGGGGCCGTAACCGCCGCGAGACCCGTAATCAGCGCAACCGCCGTAACCGGCGTGGGCGCGACCGTGATCACAACGACTCCAATGAGGACTCTCACGAGGACTCGGATGATCGTGGTTCGCGTAACCAGCGCAACCGCCGCAACCGTAATCGTGACAACAACAACGACGATTCGCGTGGTAACCGCCGCGAACGTCAGCGCAACAACCGCCGTAACCGGGGCCGTAACCAGATCGAGGTTGAAGATACCGAGCTGACCGAGGATGATGTGCTCGCACCAGTCGCGGGCATCCTCGATGTGATGGATAACTACGCGTTCATCCGCACGTCCGGTTACTTGCCTGGCCCGAACGACGTCTATGTGACGATGAAGCAGGTTCGCCAGTACAACCTGCGCAAGGGTGACGCTGTTGTTGGTGCGATTCGTGCTCCGCGTGAGGACGAGAACAACAACCACTCCAACAACGGCAAACGTAACCGCTACACGCCGCTGATCAAGCTCGCGACCGTGAACGGTCTTCCGGCTGATGAGAACAAGGACCGAGTGAACTTCAATAAGCTCGTTCCGCTCTACCCGGAAGAGCGTTTGCGTCTTGAAGCCGGCGCTAAGTCGGTTGGTCCGCGCATCATCGACCTTGTTGCCCCGATCGGTAAGGGCCAGCGCGGCCTCATCGTTTCCCCGCCGAAGGCCGGTAAGACGATGATCCTGCAGTCGATCGCTGATTCGATCAAGAAGAACAACCCTGAGGTTCACCTCATGATGGTTCTTGTTGATGAGCGTCCTGAGGAAGTCACCGACATGCAACGCACGGTGGACGGCGAAGTCATCGCTTCCACGTTCGACCGCCCGGCTGAGGATCACACCACTGTTGCAGAGCTAGCGATTGAACGCGCTAAACGCCTCGTTGAGCAGGGCCGCGACGTCGTGGTTCTGCTGGACTCGATGACCCGCTTGGGCCGCGCCTACAACCAGGCCGCCCCGGCATCGGGCCGTATCCTCTCCGGTGGTGTCGATGCTGCAGCGCTCTACCCGCCAAAGCGTTTCTTCGGTGCTGCCCGCAACATCGAAAATGGTGGTTCGCTCACGATTCTTGCGACAGCACTGGTCGAGACCGGGTCCAAGATGGACGAGGTCATCTTCGAAGAGTTCAAGGGCACCGGCAACATGGAGCTGCGTCTGTCACGCAGCCTCGCTGAGAAGCGCATCTTCCCGGCAGTGGACGTCAACGCGTCCTCGACCCGCCGCGAAGAGAACCTGCTCTCGCCTGAGGAATTGAAGATCATGTGGCGTCTGCGCCGGGTGCTCTCAAGCCTCGAACCGCAGCAGGCGCTCGAACTTTTGACGACCAAGATCAAGGAAACCGAATCGAATGCGGAGTTCTTGATGGTGGTCAACCGCACCACGCTGGACGGCAAGTAGCCGCGTAACAACGCTCCTTATGGCAGGCACGTGAAGGGCCTGCCATAAGGAGCGTTTGTTCTACCCTGGTGTTCTAAGACCTGGCGTTTTAAGAGCCGATCACCGTGAGCCGACCTACGTAGGAAACATGATGAGTGAAACGAACGATCCGATCCAAGCGATCCTGGACGAATACGAGCAACTACAGACCAGGCTTTCTGATCCGGATGTGTATTCAGATCAGGGGATGGCGCGCAAGCTAGGCCGCCGTTCCGCCGAATTGCGTCCGATCGTGGAGACACACAACAAGTTGGTGCAGGCGCGTGAAGACCACGAGGCCGCTGCCGAGATGGCAGAACTTGATGAAGAGTTCGCGGCCGAAGCCAAAGAGCTTGAAGCCCAGATCCCGGAGCTTGAAGAGAAGCTACGTCGTTTGTTGATCCCACGTGACCCTAACGATGGCCGCGATGCGATCCTCGAAGTCAAAGGCGGTGAAGGCGGTGAGGAAGCCGCACTGTTCGCTGGAGACTTGTTGCGCATGTACATCCGTTACGCGGAAAACCGCGGCTGGAAGACTGAAATGCTCTCGGCTACCGAATCCGATCTGGGCGGCTATAAGGACGCCCAGGTTGCGATCAAGGGGACCGGCAGCGAACCCGCCGAGGGCGTCTACGCCGCGTTGAAGTTCGAAGGTGGCGTCCACCGGGTCCAGCGTGTTCCTGTCACGGAGTCCCAAGGCCGCGTCCACACGTCGGCCGCTGGCGTCTTGGTGTTCCCGGAAGTCGATGAGCCGGAAGAGATCGAGATCCACGACAACGACCTCAAAATCGACGTCTACCGTTCCTCCGGCCCGGGTGGACAGTCCGTGAACACGACCGACTCTGCGGTGCGCATCACGCACTTGCCGACCGGCATTGTGGTTGCGATGCAGAACGAGAAGTCACAAATCCAGAACCGTGCCGCCGCGATGCGCGTTCTACGCTCGCGTTTGCTCGCCCACCAGCAGGAGCAGATCGAGGCGGAACAGGCTGATCAGCGCCGTTCGCAGGTGCGAACTATGGACCGTTCCGAGCGCATCCGCACCTACAACTTCCCGGAGAACCGCATCGCGGATCACCGCACCGGCTATAAGGCCTACAACCTCGACGCCGTGCTTGATGGCGACCTCCAGGCTGTGATCGACTCCTGCATCGAGATGGATGAAGCCGAGCGCCTAGCCCACGTAGGTGAGGGCAACTAAAACATAGGTTGTACCGAGATGTCTCTTCCTTCCGATGACGGCCGGGCGCCTTCGAACCCAGGAGCATCGCCTCCAGATTTATCGGCAGCGCCTTCAGATCTAAAGGCTGCGCTCGGGTGGGCGAGTGCCCGTCTTGCTGAGGCGGGGGTTGCCTCACCGGCAGCCGATGCCCAATGGCTTGCCGCGCACGCGATGGGTGTTTCGCGCGGTGAGTTGATGGCGGCTTCGCTTCGGGGTGCCCCCACACCAGAGGGGTTCGAGCGTCTTGTTGAGCGGCGGGCGCGCCGTGAGCCACTGCAGCATATCCTCGGGACTGCCGGTTTCTATGGGCTTGAGCTTGAGGTGGGGCCGGGCGTTTTCGTGCCTCGGCCGGAAACCGAAACGCTCGTTGAACAGGCTTTGAAGGTCCTGCAGGGGCTGGCGGCGTGTGAACCTGCGCCTGAGAACGATGTGCCAGCTACCTACGATGCGCTAGTTACCTACGATGCACAAGCTGCTTCGCGGCAGGTGCGGATCGCTGACTGGTGCGCAGGTTCCGGGGCGATCGCGGCCGCGCTCGCGTCTCATGTCACAGAAGCGAAGGGGCAGGCGCCTGTTCATATCGAGGCGGTGGAGGCCAGCGGCGAGGCCGCGAGCTACGCAAGCCGGAACCTCGCCGGCACCGGCGTGGAGCTGATCGAGGAAGATGTTTTCACCCATTATGCGGCCAAGCCCGGGTGCTTGGATATGGTGTGCGTGAACCCACCATATGTTCCCGATGCCACGCCGATCCGTGATGTTGAGACCCAATTCTTTGACCCTCACACCGCGTTATATGGGGGAGGGGGAGACGGCTTGAGTATCCCGTTCGCTTTGATCGAGCTCGCTGGCCACACCTTGCGACCGGGGGGAGTGATACTGATGGAGCATGCAGAAGAGCAAGGCTCACCCTTGCGGCATGCGGCGTGCGCCACCGGGGCATTCAACCGCACCCAAACGATGACTGACCTGACTGGCCGGGACCGCGTCACGATCATGTGGCGCAACGGAGCAGAAGCGGCTGTGTAAATAAACCAGTCGCGGGAATGAAAGAATAGAAGAGTGAGCACTACATATGATCTGACCGACCCTGAAGCGCGCGCTGACGGTATCGCGCGAGCAACCGAGGCCCTCGGCGCTAGGGGTCTGGTCGTCATGCCCACTGACACTGTCTATGGTGTCGCAGCGGACGCTTTCAGCCCACAAGCTGTCGCGACCCTTCTGGCCGCTAAAGGGCGGGGGCGTCACATGCCACCGCCCGTGCTCATTCCACGCCCCGAGACACTTCAGGGGCTTGCCACGGACATCCCAGAGGGGGCGAGCGCGGTTGCCGAGAAGTTCTGGCCGGGCGCACTGACCCTCATTTTGATGGCGCAACCCTCCCTGACGTGGGACCTCGGAGAGACCCGGGGCACTGTTGCGTTACGGATGCCTGATCACAAGGATGCGCTCGAACTGTTGTCGCAGACCGGCCCGTTGGCGGTCTCAAGCGCTAACCGTTCCGGGATGCCGGCCGCGATGAGCGCGCAGAAGGCACACGAGATGCTGGGGGACTCGGTAGCCGTCTACCTTGAGGGTGCTGCAACGAAAGAAGACGCCGCATTCAACGAGGATGAGGCGTCCGGATCTGAGCTGTCCGAATCCGCGCCGTCCGAGTCCGAGCCGGCCCCGCCATCGACCATTGTCGACTACACGGTCACTCCACCCAAGGTTGTGCGCGCCGGGGCGTTGAGCGTTGAACAGCTGCGTGAGGCGGACCCGAGCATCCTCGACATCGACGGAAACCCCGCACCAAACACCGAACCAGCACCAAACACTGAACCAGCCGGTACCGATCTAGCCGACACAGAACCCGCATCAAACACCGTGGCAGAGGAGACGCCCAAACCATGAGGGTCTATCTTCTGCTCGCGGCTCTAGCGTTCGTGGTGTCTACAACGCTGACTCCGGTTCTGAGGGCCATAGGTAAACGCACTATGGCCGATATCCCGGTCCGTGCCCGTGACGTCCATTCCGAGAAGATCCCTAAGCTCGGTGGCGTGTCCATGATCGTTGCGTTCCTGGTTGCGTTGGCGGCCTCGGCTCAGGCACCGTTTCTGACCGGCGTGTTCATCCGGCCCGATGTGGTGGCGGGCTTGGTTCTGGCGCTCATCGTGATCCTGGTGGTCGGGGTCGCCGATGATCTGTATGAACTGCGGTGGTACTACAAGCTGCTAGGTCAGCTGTTGGCTTCATTCATCATGGCGGTTTCCGGGGTGAGGCTTGAGGTTTTGCCGGTCGGTTGGGTTCAGATCGATTCATCGGTGTGGCAGATCGGTGCGGCGATGTTCCTCATGATCATGATGATGAACGCGATCAACTTTGTTGACGGTCTCGACGGCCTCGCCGCCGGCATCGCAGCGATTGGCGCGAGCGCGTTTTTCATCTACTGCTATACGCTTGCCCGTCAGGTCAATCAGTACGATCACGCGAACCTTGGTGCGCTGCTGATGGCGATCCTGTTGGGTTCATCCCTTGGGTTCTTGATCCATAATTTCAACCCCGCCAAGATTTTCATGGGGGAGTCCGGTGCGATGATGATCGGGCTGGTCATGGCTGTTGCCACGATTGTTGTCACGGCAGACTTGCGTGCCCTTGATGGTGAACGTTTCAGGAACATCCCCGCATATATGCCGATCGTGCTCCCGATCGCGGTGATCGCCTTGCCTTTGGTCGATTTGTTCCTCTCGGTTTTGCGGCGTGCCGCACGCGGACGCTCACCTTTCACAGCAGACCGTGGACACCTGCATCACCGGCTGATCGACGGCGGCTACACGCATCGCGGCGCGGTCTTGTTGCTGTATTTGTGGAGCGCGATCGTCGCGTTCGGCGCCATCCTGATCAACCGGGTCCCCGCACCGATCATCTTGCCGATCTGGGGCCTTCTGTTGCTTGGGGCGGGGATCTTGACGATCCACCCGTGGATCCGTCGCAAGCTCGCCCATCGCACTGAAGCTGAACACAGGAAGCTACATATACGTAGGAAGGGCCGCGTCTAGATGTCGCAACAACAGCCGCACCTCATCACCGAAGCCTCGGATTCCATTGCCTTTCCGTGGCTGAGGGTGCTGGCTTACTCCGCGGCTGCCGGCTCAGCTGTAACGGTAGTGATCACTGTCCTCGGGGCGGTCTTCGCCAGGTTCCCGGGCGCGTTCTCAGCGTTCGCCGCGGCGGCCGTCGTTATGGTGTTCTTTGCTATCTCCTTGCTCGTAGCTCACGTGGTTGGCAAGAGAAAGCCCGATGCCGTTCTTGCGGCGTTCATGATCACCTACGTGATCAAGGTGATAGCTTTCGGTTTCTTGCTTTTCATCCAACCGGATGAAAGCTGGTTTTCACGCGGATGGGCCATCGCAGGGGCAGTGGGGGCGTTCATCGCCTGGCAGGCTGCTGAGATGTGGGCGATGATGAAAATCCGTCTCCGGATCTACAACTAACGAAGTGGTGACAATGGCAAAAAAGAGGCTTAATTCGACCCAGCGCGGCTATGGGCCACCAGATGCTGCGGAACATCCTGTGCGCGAATACGTGACCTATCTACTCGGCGGGATCATCTCCTTCGGTTTGATAGGATGGTTGGCGGGTATGGCCCTGGACCGTTCGTGGCTGCTTTTCGTAGGAGCCGGATTAGGTGCCGTGGCCGGGCTCTATATCGCTTGGCGTCATCACGTTGACCGTCGTAGGGAAGCCGGACGCCTGAAATAAAGCCACACCCCAGCACGAGTCTCCGAATACCACGATGATCATCCCGATGATTCTTTGTGCGGAGACAGCCGTACAGCTTCTAGAGAGGAAACGCGTTGATCGCGCTTGCGCTTTCCACAGCCGCCGGTTCCGACGGTTTCATCCCACCAACCATCGATGACCTCCACCTTCCGGAGATCATCCCGTGGGGCGCCGAATACGGCACCGGGTTCGGCAAGCAGATGCTTGTCGTACTGCTTACTGTTTTGCTCCTCTCGTGGTTCTTTGTCGCTGCAGCACGCAAGCGTCAAATGATTCCAGGCCGCTTCCAGTTCTTCGGTGAAGGGTTCTACTCCTTCGTCCGGAACTCAGTGGGCCGTGACATGCTCGGCGAAAAGGAGTTCCGCAAATACACCCCGCTTCTGGTGGCGTTGTTTGCGTTTGTCCTTGTCAGCAACCTGATGGGGGCTGTGCCCTTCATCCAACTGCCCACCACGTCACACGTCGGTACAGCGTACGCGCTAGCCGGCATCGTGTACGTCTACTGGATCTACCTGGGTTTCAAGACCCACGGGATTGGCTACTTCAAGGTCGCACTCATGCCATCGGGTGTGCCGTGGCCTTTCTATTTCCTTGTGATTCCGATCGAGATCGTTTCGACGTTCTTGGTTCGTCCAATGACGCACTCGCTGCGTCTGTTCGCAACCATGCTTTCGGGTCACATGATCGTTGCGCTTGCTGGCTCAGCGATGAACTTCATGTTCCTGAAGATGGGTGAGTGGTATGGATATCCACTCGGTGTGCTCGTCTTCATCGGTGCAGTAGGTATGTTCCTGTTCGAGATCTTCATCATGGTTCTGCAGGCTTATGTCTTTGCCCTGCTGACCGCGGTGTATATCCAGAGCTCGATCGCGGAAGCCCACTAGCACTATCCAACAAACTGCCCTGTAGCGAGACGCTAGAGGGACAACCATCCGCCCTTGTCCGTGGATCCACAAACCAGTTCACAAACCGCGGACACCGTGAAAGGAAAATCATGCAGATCTCCGGAAACCTCAACGCCATCGGCTACGGTCTCTCCGCCATCGGTGGTGGTATTGGCGTGGGCCTCGTGTTCGCTGCCTTCATCCAGGGTGTCGCACGCCAGCCGGAACTCCAGAACAAGCTGCAGCCACTCGCCTTCATGGGCCTGGCGTTCACCGAGGCACTTGCAATTCTGGGTCTCGTCTTCGCGTTCGTCTGGAACTAATCGCGTGAATTCCCCTTCCAACCCTTAAGGGGTGAGGGAAAACCACGCTGATGGACCATTACGCAAGAAAGACGGGTGAAACATGGATAACGCAGTGATCCTCGCGGCAGGTGCCGCTAATCCGCTGCTGCCGAACTGGTGGGAGGTGCTCGTCACCCTCGTCGGCTTCCTGGTTCTGCTGATCATCGTCGGCAAGGTAGCGACCCCGATGTTCGAGAAGACCTTCGAGGAGCGCACCGCCGCTATCGAAGGTGGCATCCAGAAGGCTGAGGCCGCACAGGCTGAAGCTGAAGCTGCCAAAGCTGAATACCAGCAGCAGCTGCAGGAAGCCCGCACCGAAGCAAACCGCATCCGTGAGGAAGCGCGCGCAGAAGGTGCACAGATCCTTGCTGAGATGAAGGCTAAGGCCGCTGAGGATGCAGCACGCATCACCGAGCAGGCGCAAGCCAGCATCCAGGCAGAGCGCGTTGCAGCACAGGCCTCCCTCCGCACTGAGGTTGGCTCGCTGGCAACCGACCTCGCTTCGAAGATTGTCGGCGAAGCCCTTGAAGATGACGCACGCTCGCAGCGCGTTGTTGACCGCTTCCTGGCTGATCTCGAAGCACAGCAGCAGGGGGCGTCGAACTAATGGCAACTGCGACGAACGAGGCGCTGGCGAACGCGCTGGCAGCACTCGAGTCTTCGGCATCCACTGCCGAGCTTTCGTGGGCGACCGATCTGTTTGGCGCTCTGAACGTCATCGACGAGAATGCAGCTTTGCGTCGTGCGCTGACGGATCCTTCACGGGAGCCGGAAGCCCGGGCTTCGCTGGTACGCAGCCTCTTTGGGGAACGTGTCGGTGATAAGGCTCGCGAGGTCCTCGAGGGGCTGGCGCGCTCGCGCTTCTCCACCGAACGGGACCTAGGCGACACCCTCGAACTCGTCGCCGCCATCACCGCGACGACCGTTGCCGAAAAGGTAGACGGCGCCGCTGGACTGGACAAACTCCAGACCGAGCTGCTCGGTTTCGTTGAACTGGTCGCTTCCGATCACGAGCTCCAGTGGGCTCTGACTGATCCACAAGCACCAGTCGACGCGAAGGTTGAGCTCGCACAGAAGCTTGCACCACAAGCCTCTGATGTGACCCGCGCACTGCTAGCGCAGGCGGTATCTCATCCTCGCGGCTTGCGACCTACCGCACTGGTAGAGCGTTTCGCTGAAATCGCGGCACACCGGCAGCAGCGTTTCATCGCTACGGTGAGTGTGACCCGTCCGCTGACCGATTCGCAACGCGAGCGACTGCAGGCCGGGCTGAACTCGATGTACGGTCGCGAACTGCGCCTCAACGAAGTGATCGACCCAAGTGTCGTAGGTGGCGTCCGGATTGTTGTAGGCGACGAAGTGGTTGACGCAACCGCTGCAAGCCGCCTGGCAGATTTGCGCCGCAAGCTCGCAAGCTAAGTCCGCAACCGAGTAGTTTTAAAAGCATGACGTCCCAACGACCGGTCGGAAACCGGTAGGGACCACCAATCTAGAGAGCAGGGAGAGGCAGATGGCCGAGCTGACCATCAATGCCGAGGAAGTCCGTAACGCACTCAACAGCTTCGCAGAGTCCTACACCCCGGATTCCGCAGAGCGTGTAGAGGTCGGACACGTTGTCTCGGCAGCTGACGGCATTGCCCACGTAGAGGGTCTTCCCTCCGTGATGGCGAACGAACTGGTTCGTTTTGAAGACGGAACCCTGGGCCTGGCCCAGAACCTGGACCGCCGTGAAATCGGTGTTGTTGTCCTGGGTGACTTTGAAGGTATTGAAGAGGGCCAGGAGGTCCACCGCACCGGAGAGATTCTCTCCGTGCCAGTCGGTGACGAATTCCTGGGCCGTGTAGTTGACCCGCTGGGTCAGCCAATTGACGATCAGGGCGAGATCAAGGCTGAAGGCCGTCGCGCGCTTGAACTGCAGGCTCCAACGGTGACCCAGCGTCAGTCGGTTAATGAGCCGCTGCAGACCGGCCTGAAGGCGATCGACGCGATGATCCCTGTCGGCCGTGGCCAGCGTCAGCTGATCATTGGCGACCGCCAGACCGGTAAGACCGCCATCGCGATCGACACCATCTTGAACCAGCGTGAAAACTGGGCATCCGGTGACGTCACCAAGCAGGTCCGTTGCGTCTACGTCGCAATCGGCCAGAAGGCGTCCACGATCGCGGCTGTGAAGTCCACCCTGGAAGAGCACGGCGCGATGGAGTACACCACCATCGTTGCTTCCCCAGCATCCGACTCCGCAGGCTTCAAGTACCTCGCACCATATGCGGGTTCCGCAATCGGTCAGCACTGGATGTACGGCGGCAAGCACGTCCTCATCATCTTCGATGACCTCTCGAAGCAGGCTGAAGCCTACCGTTCCGTGTCCCTTTTGCTGCGCCGCCCACCGGGCCGTGAAGCATACCCAGGTGACGTCTTCTACCTGCACTCCCGCTTGCTCGAGCGTTGCGCGAAGCTCTCGGACGAGATGGGTGCCGGCTCGATGACCGGCCTGCCGATCATCGAAACCAAGGCAAACGACGTTTCCGCGTTCATTCCAACGAACGTTATTTCCATTACCGACGGTCAGATCTTCTTGCAGTCCGACCTCTTCAACGCCAACCAGCGTCCAGCTGTCGACGTGGGTGTCTCCGTCTCCCGCGTTGGTGGTGCCGCACAGGTCAAGGCTATGAAGAAGGTTTCCGGTACCTTGAAGCTCGATTTGGCACAGTACCGCGACATGCAGGCGTTCGCGATGTTCGCATCGGACCTCGATGCCGCATCCCGCCAGCAGCTGACCCGCGGTGCACGCCTCATGGAGCTGCTCAAGCAGGGCCAGTACCAGCCGTACTCGGTCCCAGAGCAGGTCGCTTCCATCTGGGCAGGTACCAACGGCTACCTCGACGACGTCCCGGTTGAAGACATCAACCGTTTCGAAACCGAGTTCCTGGAGAACCTGCGCCACCGCACCTCGATCCTGACCACGATCGCAGAATCGGGCAAGCTCGAGGACTCGACTGTTGCAGAGCTCGAATCTGCAGTGACCGAGTTCAAGCGTGGCTTCTTCGGTGAAGGCCACGACACCCTGGTGACTGCCGGCAACGAAGAGCATGACGCTCTGGCTGCCGAAGACGTCAACCAGGAGCAGATCGTCAAGCAGAAGCGCTGATCGCACATCCGCTGAAGGTGGCGGCGAACCAGCGAAACCTCGAAGGTTCGCCGCCCACCACCAGCGGGGCATGAAAGGACATCCATGGGAGCCCAAATCCGGGTTTACCGCCAGAAGATCGCATCGACATCTTCGATGAAGAAGATCTTCAAGGCGATGGAGCTGATCGCGACCTCGCGCATTACCAAGGCGCGTAACGCCGTTACTGCAGCCCTGCCTTATGCCAATGCGATCACTCGCGCTGTATCTGCCGTATCCTCGCAGTCCGAAATCGACCACGTACTGACCCGTGAGAAGGAAACCGCTAAGCGTTCCGCTGTAGTGATGTTCACCTCCGACCGTGGTCTGGCTGGTTCCTACTCCGCATCCATCATGAAGGAAGCGGAAGAGCTCATCACAGCTCTGAAGGAAGAAGGCAAGGAAGTAGACGCATATCTGGTGGGCCGCAAAGCTCAGCAGTACTACGACTTCCGCGGACGCGAGTATAAGCGAGTGTGGACAGGTAACACTGACGCACCTGAATTCGATACTGCTCAAGAAATTGGCGCCGCCGTGCTCGAAACTTTCGAGCGTGAATACGAAAACGGTGGGGTAGACGAGATCCACCTCGTGTACACCCAGTTCAAGTCCATGGTGACGCAGGAACCAAACGTGACCCGTTTGCTTCCACTCGAAGTCGTTGAAGAGGAAGTTCAGGACGAATCCGAACTCCATCCGCTCTACGACTACGAGCCGGAACCAGAGCAGGTGCTTGACGCACTGCTCCCGCGCTACCTGGACTCTCGTATCTTCGCAGCCATGTTGCAGGCTGCAGCATCCGAGCTTGCAGCTCGCCAGCGTGCAATGAAGAACGCAGGCGACAACGCAGAAGAACTGATTGAGAAGTACACGCGACTGCGTAACAACGCCCGCCAGGCAGAAATTACGCAGGAGCTCACGGAGATCGTCGCAGGCGCCGACTCGCTCGGCGGCTAAGACCCCTCAACCGAAGACCACCCCAGCTATAACAGCGAAGTGAGAGACATGACTGCTCAAGTTACCGAAGCGGCAGCGACCGCGACGCCGGGCGCAACCGGCCGCATCGCTCGCGTGATCGGTCCGGTCGTGGACGTCGAGTTCCCGGCTGACGCGATCCCAGCGATCTACAACGCACTGACCTGTGAGGTCACCCTCGCAGGCGAGACCCGTAAGATCACGTTCGAGACCTCCCAGCACCTGGGTGACAACCTCGTTCGTGCAATTTCCCTGCAGACCACCGACGGCCTGGTTCGCGGCACCACCGTACAGGACACCGGAGCTCCGATCTCCGTGCCAGTTGGCGACGGTGTCAAGGGCCACATCTTCAACGTTCTGGGTGAATCCCTCGACGTTGAGCAGGACGAAATCAAGGCCGACGCCCACTGGCCGATCCACCGTAAGCCTCCGCACTTCGCAGAGCTTGAAGGTGCAACCGAGATGCTGGAAACCGGTATTAAGGTTATTGACCTTCTGACCCCTTACATCAAGGGTGGAAAGATTGGTCTGTTCGGTGGCGCTGGTGTTGGTAAGACCGTTCTGATCCAGGAAATGATTACCCGTGTTGCCCGCAACTTCGGTGGTACCTCGGTATTCGCCGGCGTTGGTGAGCGCACCCGTGAAGGTAACGACCTCTGGGTTGAAATGGAAGAGGCCGGCGTTCTTAAGGACACGGCACTGGTATTCGGCCAGATGGACGAGCCACCAGGCACGCGTCTGCGTGTTGCACTGACCGGCCTGACCATGGCGGAATACTTCCGTGACGTGCAGAACCAGGACGTTCTGCTCTTCATCGACAACATCTTCCGCTTCACCCAGGCAGGTTCCGAGGTTTCGACCCTTCTGGGCCGTATGCCTTCCGCAGTGGGTTACCAGCCGAACCTCGCTGACGAGATGGGTCTGCTGCAGGAACGCATTACCTCGACCCGTGGTCACTCGATTACCTCGATGCAGGCGATTTACGTCCCTGCGGATGACTACACCGACCCGGCGCCAGCAACCACGTTCGCGCACTTGGATGCAACCACTGAGCTCTCCCGTGAGATCGCCTCGCGTGGTCTGTACCCAGCTGTGGATCCGTTGACCTCGACCTCCCGCATTCTGGACCCACAGTACGTGGGTAAGGATCACTACGACACGGCTGTCCGCGTCAAGCAGATCTTGCAGAAGAACAAGGAACTCCAGGACATCATCGCGATCCTCGGTGTTGACGAGCTCTCGGAAGAAGACAAGATCGTCGTTGCACGCGCACGTCGTATCCAGCAGTTCCTCTCCCAGAACACCTACACTGCTCTGCAGTTCACCGGTGTTGAAGGTTCGACGGTTCCGATCAAGGACACCATCGAAGGCTTCAAGGCGATCGCAGACGGCGACGTCGACCACCTGCCAGAGCAGGCGTTCTTCAACTGTGGTGACATGGAAGACGTACAGCGTCAGGCACACGAGATCGAGAAGGCCACTAAGTAATTATGGCTACGTTGGATGTGGAAGTTGTCGCAGCAGACCGCCACGTGTGGTCCGGTGAGGCACGTTTCGTGAAAGCAACCACGGTGGAAGGTGAGATTGGTGTCATGCCATTCCACTCGCCACTGATGGCTCTGCTGGCCAGCGGCGACGTGGAGGTAGAGCCCGTCGATGGCGCTCGCATCCACATTCAGGCCGCTGGGGGTTTCTTCTCGGTCGACTCGAACCGAGTGACCATCGTTGCTGACCGTGCGTCGCTCGTGGATTCGACCGAAGCCTGATTCACCATGTCGATCGCACAGGGCTTGCTCCTGCTTGGAGTACTCGTTCTTGTGCTGATCGGCGCCTACTTCGTTGCTATGAGGGTACGCCGCAACCAGTTGCGGCGTACCCTCGGCACGTTTAAAGGTGCATTACACAACGAACAGGAGCGCTGGACGCGCGTCATCTGCAGATACGGCGACCATCGACTCGATGTTCTACGCCTCTTTTCTGTCAGCCCCATCCCAGTGCTGAAGCTGCAACGGCCGGACATTCAAGTGCTCGGGTGGGAACCGTCCGAGACGGTGCCTGGACGGTTCCCCTCCGACTGGGTTGTGGTCGAGATCAAAAACCGCGAGCAACAGATCAATCTTGCGATGAGCTATGGCGACTACACCGGCCTCGCCTCATGGGTTGAAGCCGGACCGGTTGCCGGTATGGGGACCTGGCGTCAATCGCCATCAAATTAGTACAGAAGGCCGCCGACAGTGGGCCGGAACGGTAGCACTCGGCTTCATGCGAGGGTTTATGCGAGCCTGAGCTCAGAACAGACGCGACTCGACGTCATCGACGCCGCGCATCGCATCGTAATCCAAGACCAAACATTCGATATCGCGGTCCTCAGCGAGAGTGCGGGCCTGAGGTTTGATCAGCTGGGCGGCAAAGATCCCGCGGACAGGCGCCAGATGGGGATCGCGGTTCATCAGCTCAAGATACCGCGTCAACTGCTCAACACCATCGATCTCACCGCGACGCTTCAGCTCGATCGCCACATAGCCGCCGTCAGCGTCCCGCGCGAGAATATCGACAGGCCCGATAGCGGTCATGTACTCACGGCGCACCAGGGCCGCGCCGTCGCCGATGAGATGGATCTGCTCGGCTAAGAGGCGCTGCAGATCAGCCTCAACACCATCCTTGATCAGGCCCGGATCCACGCCAAACTCATGCGTGTCATCGGCGAACACCTCATAGATGCGAATCGTGAGCGCATCCCCGGTCTTGGCGTTGCGGACAATCCACATCGACTCAACACCTTCTGCGGCATCCACCTCATCAGGTTCACTCACATGCGTGTGAACAGGCGCGCTCATCCAGTTCAGCGGTTTATACGAGCCGCCGTCGTTATGGATCAACACTGAGCCATCGGCTTTGACCATGATGAGCCGCTTGGCTTTAGGGAGGTGGGCGTTCAGCCGCCCCGTGTAATCAACAGCGCATGTAGCAATCAGAAGTCGCATCGTGGATAGTTTAGCCCCCGTGGGTGTTTGTCTCCATCCGGTCAGGTGAGCGAGCGGCTCGGTAGGGTAGTAGCAGGTTGTCGGGCCACACAAGGATTAGGCCAAGAGGGGAGAACAGCGTGGGACGTAAAAACCGCAGAGCTCCGCAGGCTCGTGGCGCAAGCCGCAGGATCTCGGGTTCGCGTTCTTCTGCCTCCCGCAGAGGCCCTCGCCCTGTACGGACCCGTGCATGGGACTTAGATACAAGTAGTGGCTGGCTTCACTATGGCCACGAACCGTTACAGGACTTCAGCGACGGGCTATGGCATGTGCGCGCAGTACCAGGCTATGGCGCGAGTAAACATTACCGCTGCCCGGGCTGTGATCAGCTGATACCACCGGGCATCGCACACATTGTGGCGTGGAGAGCGGACGGTTCACGATCGGACGCGGACGCCCAAGCAGACAGGCGCCACTGGCATAGCAGATGCTGGGAGAACCACGCGCCGCGTCGTTGAGGCCGCGCTAGCGAACCCGAGACGGTAGCTGCACTGGAGGGCCCGATCTGGGTTAGCGGGCGTCTTGCCTGCGGAAGAAGACTTCCTTGATCAGCGTGATGGCGGCAGCAGCGACCGGGATTGCCATGAGCGCACCCAACACGCCGAAGAGCGCACCACCGGCGATCACTGCGATCACCACCACCGCGCCTGGAACCTTGACGGCACGCGACATGATCCTAGGCGAGATGAAGTAGGCCTCTACCTGCAGGTAGACGATGTAGAGGATCGCGTACAGCAGTGTGGACTGCCAGCTGAGCGAGAATAGAGAGACAATCACAACCAAGGTTCCCGCGGCCACGCCACCTACGAGCGGAATGAATGCGAGCATCGCAACACACAGTGCAAGTAGCAGCGAATAGGGGATCCCGAAGATCGTCATCAGGATGAACGAGAAGCAAGCGTTGACAATGGCGACTGTTGCTTGCCCCATGACGTAGTTGCCTACCGAACGCGTGATGTTCTCTGACAACACGGCGACCCGCTGTCTGCTGGAAGCCGGCGCGAAAGAGAAGACAAACAGTTTCAGTTGTGGCAACGAAGCCAAGAAATAGGTTGCCAGAACGAACACGATGAGTGTGCCGAAGAAGAACTCACCCACAAAGTTACCGGCGTTGATCACATTCGCTAGGGTGTCAGGGCTGTTGATGATGGACCTGACTTCTTCACCGACTTTGTCGATGAGGTGGAACTGAGCATCCAGTTTCTGAACCATCGGTTTGGCGGTGACGTCATCAAGGATCGCGGGCGCGCGTCGAGTTAGCTCAGAGATCTGGGTGATGAGCGCGGGGATCAGCAAACTCAAGAAGCCAGCCACGAACGCGAGAAGTACGAGCACGACCACGAGCACACCGACCCAGCGCCGCCACCCGCGGGATACGAAGAAGCGCACGATGGGGTCCATGCCTAACGCGATGAACAATGCCAGCGCGATCCACGTCAAAAGCTGAGATAGCTCCGCCAGTATCAGCCACGCCATGACGGCAAGCGCTACACCTACTGCAAGACCGAAACCGGACTTCACGGGGGTCTGGAGTGCGGGGCTGTCTGGCGAACTTTTCGCTGTTCCAAGCGCCGAGCTGGAGGTTTCGTCCGCTTCAGAATTGCTGGATGCACCGGATCCATCGATGGTGGCCTGCGGGGACCCGGGATCATAGGGTAAGGGTCTATCCGTGGTGGTGAGCGCGCGGCCTAGCCAGTGCGGAACAAACTTGCGGAACCGTGCAGACGCCGCGGGGGCAGGGGTAGGGGCTGGTAT
>NZ_JAKRCW010000012.1 GCF_022346425.1 Pseudoglutamicibacter albus | reverse complement strand
CCTTGATTGGTGAGCGTGATGCTCAGGTGGCTGAGGCGATGTCTGATTTTCAGATGGATGGTGTGGATGCTGAGTATCAGCATGTTGAGAAGCGGTGGCATAACGCTTCGAATGAGGTGCGGGGGATTATTAGTTTGGTGCGTGAGACGTTGGCTAGTAATGATGAGACGGCTGTGTCTACGCAGTCGCGTGCTCGTAATGCTGTAGCGAATATCGGCTAGCCATAGGCGTGCCCCCTGTGTGGGGGTTGGATGGACTGTTCTTTCAGAAAGTTGTGACACATGTACTTTGATATCCATCACGCGGCCGCTACGCAGACTGTTACAGCAACCAACAGCGCCGCTGATGATCTCCAGGCTGCGTTGCTTGAGCTCTCACAAGCGTTCGCAGCCGCTGGGCACGCTCTGCCGCAATCACCGGTTGTGACAAATGGTTTGGCCGCGGTCTTCATGGGCGCGGTCGAACCCGGTTCTAACACTGTGATCAGCCGAGTTAACATGGCAACGAGCAGCACAAACGCCGCTCTGAGCTCGTATGCCCAAGGGGATCAGCAGATGTCTGCCAACGTGTGCCCAGTCCCAGGCAATATTGATATGCCGGGGGTGAACTGAGTGGGCTTCAACGTCGTAGAGCTTGACGACGGGGGAGCCGCCCGCGCAGCAGGTAGCGGAATCAGTTCAGCTGGTGATTCCATCGTTGCAGCGATGAACAGCGTTCAAAGCAGTTGGAGCCCCATCGGCGGCCAATACTTTGCCCCGGAAGCCGGGCAAGTCATTAACGCGATGACCGCTCCATCAACATTGAGCAGGCAGCTGGATGCAGCGACCATGAGTGTGAAGTCCGCTCTTGACGCGTACGGAGCCGAACTTGATGCCCTCAACAGGGATCGGGACCGGATCCTCGCGAAGATCGCGGTCTACAACGCCATGAACCCTCCACCAGACGACCTCGAAGGGCAGAGAGAAAAAGAGCGCCTCAGGCAAGAGATCGAGGCCGACTGCGCTCGGCTCGCTGAGAACAAAGACCGTGCACAGAACCAATGCCGCGGCGCGTTGCTGGGTATTACTGTGGGCGGTCACACGGCGAGCAGCGTTGCAGGTATCGACCTTGCTAAAGCCGATGAGGCTGGCGGCAATATGGTCGGTAGCTTCTTCAAGGCGCTGTGGGATCGGGTTGCGCGGAACAACAGCTACGGAGGCGCAGTAGGCCCTCTGATGCAAATTGGTCTTTTGACGATCGATAAATGGAAGTATGCCATCCAATACACCCAGCTATCCAAGCACTGGACCACCGTGAACTTGGACGCCGCCGCGAAAGGCCTGTGGAAGGCGCCTAAGACACTGGACAAATTTGCCGATAGCAGTTGGACCGCAATGATATTAGTCCACAAAGCTACCGGCTGGACGCCAATGGGCGCCTCCTGGAACCCGATGGCGAAGCCAAACGGCTTCAAAGAAAGCGTCAAAGCCTTTGGCGGGCGTACACTGATGCAGCTCAACACTTCCGAGAACCGAATCCCTGTCAATCCTGCATATCAGTCCCACCTCGACACCCTCGGTAAAGTCAGCAAGAACCTTGGACACGTGGGTACAGCCGTTGGCGTAGCCACAACGAGTGTTTCGAGCTGGCAAGCCGACTCGAAAGCCTATCCAGAGATGGGTGGAGTCGAGAAGGGCGCCCGTGCAGCAACGATGGCGGCCACCTCCGCCGCGGGTGGCATCGCTGGAGCCAAAGCCGGTGCAGCTGTAGGTGCCGCAATCGGCTCCTTCGGTGGTCCCGTAGGCACAGCTGCCGGTGCCGTCGTCGGCGGTATCGTCGGCGGTGTTGGTGGCGGTAAGGTCGGTTCCTGGGCCGGAGACAAGGCCAAGGATACTATCGGAGATGGTGCGGCCTTTATATGGGATAAAGTCGCCAACTGACCCACTCGATGCTCAACCGGCATCGTGTGGGAAAGATCCGGGGACAGACCCGGCAGCGCACCCTGTGGGTGCCCAGGTTTATGCCTGGGCACCCACGGCCGTTAACAAGCCTTGCTCACTGAGAACTGACCTATTGACCTATCCGGGGCGTGCGACCATCGACCGCCGAAACTAGAGCACCAGCCTTAGCCGCCAGAACTCGACGAGTTCCGCGGCGGTTAGGTCTATTCCAGCAGGTTCTAGACCTTCGTCTCTGTGACCGTGAAGGTTGCATCACGTCCCAGCTGTCGAGTCTGACCAATGTTCCCTCGCAAGAACGCGCGGTACCGCAGATGCGAATTCCACACAGCGATGACGCGGCCGCCACGCCCCGCAATCTCACGGGCCGCAAACAACAGCTTCTCGCCAACGGCACGCTCTACGACAGCGCCTTGATGAAACGGCGGATTCACCAAGACAAGACGAGGTGAAACCTCAGCATGCGAAGGCTGCTCGCCCAGCGGTGGAATCAAGTGCTCGCCCGCGTCAGCCGTTACAGCCCGTACCTGCTCTGCAACCCCAGAGGCTCGGGCGCTCGCGGCAGTTGCTGCAACAGCTGCAGCCGAATCATCCGTCGCATCAACGCGAGCATCTGGCCAACGCCGAGCCGCCCACACCGCAACCGTGCCGTTACCACAACCAAGATCAACAACCCGCTGGCCCGGCTCCGGATCAATATCGTGCTCAGAGATCATCTCCAGCATGAATGCAGTACCAGGATCCAAACGGTTCTGACCGAAAACCCGCGCATCCCCATGTAACGTGACTCTATTCCCGGCAACCAGCACAGTGCGCGGCTCGGGATACAGAACACGCCTGGCAGCATCAGAATCAACCGGCCCGGCATCGGAACCGAGCGAGCCCGCGCCGGCAGAAACCTTCAGAACGCGGGACTTCTTGCGTCCACGCTGCGGCTGAACCGGACCTAACCAACGCTCGAGAGGCTTATTCATCGCCGGTGTCATGTGCTTGTCCCGGCCGCCAGCCCACACCGTTGCGCTATCGGCTACAAGCCCGCGCAAGGCAACAGCCCAATACTCAACCTCAGCAACAGAACGAGGCAATTGCCACAACACTAAACCGAACCCGCCACCGGCAGACCGGGGAACTTCGTCAAGGGATGAAAACGTAGAAAATCCAGCCAGGCCGAGCTCATCAGCGTTAGCTTTCAACGCGGTCAGCAGCGCGACCGAATCCTGAACCGTGACAACCCCACGCACCCCGGCCTCGATAAGGCCCAGGGTCAGAGCGCCATAGCGATCGCCCAGGACCAAGATGCGGTCCCCAGTCAGACCTTCGGCCTCTACCTGGGCCAGGGCGTGTTCCAAGAGAAGCTGATCGGTCGCATCCCACGCACGTAATTCGGGGGACTCGATGTCCGGCCACCGTCGCAACGAACCCCAACTCACAGGAACCTGTGCCGCATCACTACCCGTCATTGGGACCACACCGCCCGCCCTTCAACGATCTTGGCCTCGCCGGCGAAGGCTGTCTGCAACGCGGCCCGTGCAGCGCCGATGCCCTCCTCGGAATCCGTGACAGCGATTGTCATGCAACATCCGGTGGCCGAATATGTCGTGTCCAACAAGGTGTACCCGAGGCCGCGTATCACATGTTCGGCGCGTCCGGCCTGCGCCATATTTACAGACACCACAAGCTCACGTTTCCGGTGCCACGTCTCAAAGCGGGCGCCATCCAGAGCCTGCGAAACCGACTCCGAATACGCACGGACCAAACCGGCAGCACCCAACAAGATCCCGCCAAACCACCGCGTGACCACCGCTACGATGTCCGTGAGGTCGCGGCGCTCATCGGAGGTTTCACGCTGAGCCAGGGCAGTTAGCATCGGGATACCGGCAGTACCGGCCGGCTCGCCGTCATCCGAGGAACGTTGCGTGTCCTGATCGGGGCCCAGAATGAACGCAGAACAGTGGTGCCGTGCATCATGAAACGAGCGGCGTTGCTCCTCGATCACAGCGCGGGCGTCATCTTCACTGCGGACAGGCGCCAAGACGGTGCGGAACACCGAACGCTGAATCTCGATCTCGTGCACATGCTCAACTGCAAGGCGCGTAAAACGCGTAGACCGCACATGCGGATCTGCCAGCTCAATCGGGGAAGAAGTCATCGTTTCCAGTCTAGATGGCCACTACAGTGGAAGAAGGACCCAGCTACCTAGGAGGCAACGTGACCCAGCAGCCTGAGAATAACCCGCGCATCGGGCTGACAGGCGGGATCGCAGCAGGTAAATCTACGGTTGCGCGGCGGCTCGCTGAGGAACACGGAGCGCTTATTATCGACGCGGACGCTATTGTGCGCAAGCTGCAAGAGCCAGGGGAGCGGGGACTAGAAGCGATCGTCGCGGAATTCGGTGAGGACATGCTCACCGCTTCCGGTGCACTCGACCGGGCACGGCTCGGTGCCGTGGTTTTCAACGACGAGCAGGCTCGTGAACGGCTCAACGCGATCATCCATCCGATGGTGCGTGAAGAAGCGCAACGGCTAGCTGACTCTGCTGCGCCAGGACAGTTGATTGTCGAGGACATTCCTTTGCTCGTTGAAAGCGGCCAGGCGGGCCGGTTCGATCACGTGATGGTGGTCGAGGCTCCGCTTACGGAACGGGTGCGTCGGATGGTCGAAGACCGCGGGATGAGCGAAGACGACGCCCACGCCCGGATCAACGCGCAGGCAACGGATGAACAGCGGCGTGAAGTAGCCACGCATCTGCTGGTGAATCACGGCTCAGTCGATGACCTGCATAAAGCCGTCGATGCGGCGGTCGCCTCGATCCTCGCGGTACCGCGTGACGCTGAACACAGCGGGGGCACCGATTAGGCTTAACACATGTCGTTGGCGCAGAAAATTGATCGTGTAGTCCACCCGTTCGAGGTGGTGTCCGAGTTCGAGCCTGCAGGGGATCAGCCGCAAGCGATCGCGGAACTCAAGCAGCGCATCGAAGGCGGGGAGAAAGACGTCGTCCTGCTCGGTGCTACCGGTACCGGTAAGTCCGCAACCGCCGCATGGCTCATCGAAGCGGTGCAACGACCAACGCTCGTCCTGGTTCAGAACAAGACGCTCGCCGCGCAGCTCGCAAACGAGCTACGGCACCTGCTACCGAATAATGCGGTCGAATACTTCGTCTCCTACTACGACTACTACCAGCCGGAAGCCTACGTCCCCCAAACCGACACCTTCATCGAGAAAGACTCCTCGATCAACGAAGAAGTCGAGCGGCTGCGCCACTCCGCGACCAACGCGCTGCTGACCCGCCGCGACTGCGTGGTGGTATCCACCGTGTCCTGCATCTATGGCCTAGGTACCCCAGAGGAATACATCAAACAGATGGTCACCCTGAAGGTGGGCCAAGAACTGGACCGCGACCAGATGCTACGCCAGTTCGTGCAGATGCAGTACACCCGCAATGACGTGGACTTCCACCGCGGAACGTTCCGCGTGCGTGGTGACACGGTCGAGATCATCCCGATGTATGAAGAGCTCGCCGTACGCGTCGAATTCTTTGGAGATGAGATCGAATCGATCCAGACCCTCAACCCCATCACCGGCGACGTGGTGCGCGAAGAAAACGAAATGTACATCTTCCCGGCCTCCCACTATGTAGCCGGCGATGACCGCATGCACCAAGCGATCGGGACCATCGAAGACGAACTACGCGAACGCCTCCAAGAGCTAGAGAGCCAAAACAAGCTTGTTGAAGCCCAACGCCTACGGATGCGCACCACCTATGACCTGGAAATGATGCAGCAGATGGGCTTCTGCAACGGCATCGAGAATTATTCACGCCACATCGACGGCCGTGACGCCGGTTCCGCACCGCACTGTCTACTGGATTACTTCCCGGACGACTTCCTGCTCATCATCGACGAGTCCCACGTGACTGTTCCGCAGATCGGCGGAATGTACGAAGGCGACATGTCCCGCAAACGGACCCTCGTTGAGCACGGCTTCCGCCTACCTTCCGCAATGGACAACCGGCCCCTCAAATGGGATGAGTTCCTCGAACGCATCGGCCAGACAGTCTACTTGTCTGCAACACCCGGCAAGTACGAGCTGTCCCAAGCCGACGGTTACGTCGAGCAGATCATTCGCCCAACAGGCTTGGTGGATCCGAAGATCACGGTCAAACCAACCAAGGGGCAGATCGATGACCTGCTCGGGGAGATCAACGAACGCGTCGCGCGCAGCGAACGCGTGCTCGTGACCACCCTGACCAAGCGCATGGCCGAAGACCTCACCGACTACCTCGCAGAAAACGGGGTCAAAGTCGAATACCTCCACTCCGACGTCGATACACTACGCCGCGTCGAGCTGCTCACCGAACTACGCATGGGTACCTTCGATGTACTCGTCGGCATCAACCTGCTCCGTGAGGGCCTCGACCTGCCCGAGGTATCGCTCGTCGCGATCCTGGACGCAGACAAGGAAGGCTTCCTACGCTCAACGACCTCCCTCATCCAGACCATCGGCCGCGCCGCACGTAACGTCAACGGCGAAGTACACATGTACGCCGACACCATGACGGACTCGATGAAACAAGCAATCGAAGAGACCGAACGCCGCCGCGAAATCCAGATAGCGCACAACGAGAAACACGGGATCACCCCGGCACCTCTCAAGAAGAAGATCGCGGACATCACCGAGCAACTCGCTCGCGAAGACGCCGACACCAACGAACTACTCAGCAACTTCGACTACGGCGCCGGCCACCGCGGCTACAACGCCCTACAAGACGACAAGAAGACCGATGCGCGCGGCACCATCGCCGCACCGAGCGAAGACCTCGCAACGCTCATCGCGCAGCTCTCCGAACAGATGCACGCGGCAGCCGCCGACCTTCAATTCGAACTCGCAGCACGCCTACGCGATGAAGTCGCCGATCTGAAAAAGGAATTGCGCGCCATGAAGTCGGCCGAATAAGCCTCCCGTAAAATTAAACGGAATATAGGATTCACCGGACCACCCGGTGATGTGGGAAGGACCAAGTGGTCAATTTATCTGCTCTGACCGCGCTCGCCGCGAGCGTGCCGACGGCGGGCGCATCAACAGCGAGCGTCACGACACCGATCCCTGTGTGGTTCGAAGTCGGCTCGATGATCGTGCTGGTTGCGATCCTGCTGATCGATCTCATCGTGATCGGGCGCCGCCCGCACGTGCCGTCGATGAAGGAAGCCGGCATCTGGGTTGGCATCTATGTGGCGCTCGCCCTCATCTTCTTCGGGTGCATGTGGGCGTTCGCGGGGCAGACTGACGCGCTTCAGTTCCTTGCGGGCTGGATCACCGAATATTCGCTCAGCGTCGACAACTTGTTTGTGTTCATCGTCATCATGACGAGCTTCGCGGTTCCGCGTGAACTGCAGCAGAAGGCTCTCATGATCGGCATCGTGATCGCGTTGATCGCGCGCGGCCTGTTCATTCTTGCCGGCGCTGTGCTGCTCGACCGTTTCGTGTGGGTCTTCTACATCTTCGGCGTGTTCCTGTTGTGGACTGCGATCAAGCAGGTCATGGACCATTCGGACGACGAAGAGGACCAGCCTGGCCTGGTCAAGCGTTTGACCTCCAAGCTCAACGTTTCCGATCACTATGACGGTTCCAAGCTGCGCACCACCGTCAACGGTAAGCGGATGTGGACGCCGATGGCGGCGGTCATCCTCGCGCTGGGTATCACTGACGTGATGTTCGCGCTGGACTCGATCCCGGCGATCTATGGCATCACCCAATCGCCGTTCATTGTATTCACGGCGAATGTGTTCGCGCTCATGGGTTTACGCCAGCTGTACTTCTTGCTCGGCGGCTTGCTGGACCGTGTGATCTACCTGACGCACGGAATTGCAGCGATTCTCGCGTTCATTGGTATCAAGCTGATCCTGCACGCACTGCACAAGAACGAGCTTCCGTTCATCAACGGCGGTAAGCCTGTTCCAGTTCCGGAGATCAGCACGGAGTTCTCGCTGATTTTCATTGTTCTGGCGTTGCTGATCGCGGTTGTGTGGTCGTTCGTTTCGCCGAAGGGCCGCGAAGTCGCTCACTGGGCCGCTGCTCGCGCCGCCGCACAGAAGCGCATCGAGGCTCGCAGGAAGGCCGCCGCGGAAGCCGCGAAATCCTCTGATTCTTCCGCCCAAACCGACATGAAGAAGCTCGGCAAAGGTAAGCCGAACGCACAGTAGCCACCGCCCGCTTAGACAGAGGCTACAAAGCCATGTATAGCGATGGGGTGGTCATTCCAACTGGAATGACCACCCCATCGCTGTCAGCGCTTCGGAAGCGGCTACAGCTACTGGAGGCTAGGCCTGTGCGGCCGCCTTCGCTGCTGTTGGCAGGGCCTCCAAGATGCGGTCCACAACTGCATCGTCGTGCTGTGCGGATACGAACCACGCCTCGTAAGCCGACGGTGGCAAGTAGATTCCGGAATCCAGCATCGAGTGGAAGAACCGGCCGAATGCCTCGACGTCCTGTTGCTTGGCTTGCTCGTGGTTGGTGACCTCTCCGTCACGGAAGAACACCGAGAACAACGTTCCTGCGGTGTTGATCGCGTGAGGAACACCGGCTGCTGTCAGCGCCTCGTCCACACCCTTCTGGATAGCTTCCGATGCGCGTGCAACAGCCGCGTGGGTATCGTCATTCAGTGCACGCAACGTGGCCAGGCCCGCTGCGGTGGCGAGCGGGTTACCCGAGAGCGTACCGGCTTGATAGACCGGGCCGTTCGGAGCCAAGCGATCCATGATCTCCTTGCGGCCACCGAACGCGCCGACCGGCATACCGCCGCCAATGACCTTTCCGAACGTCATGAGATCAGGTGCCCAGCCTTTGCCGTCCACGCCGTAATAGCCGGTTGCGGACGCGCGGAAGCCGGTCAAAACCTCGTCCGAAATCAGCAGTGCGCCAGCGGCGTGGGCGGTTTCTGCAAGGAAACGGTTGAAGCCGATGCCGTCTTCAGTGCCCGGGGTCAAGACACCCGTGTTGCACGGGGCGGCTTCCGTGATGATCGCGGCGATCTCGGAACCGCGGGCGGCGAAGAGCTCGCGTACGGCCTCACGGTCGTTGTACGGGAGCACCACGGTGTCTTTCGCGGTGCCCTCAGTAACGCCAGCAGAACCTGGAAGCGCGAACGTCGCAAGCCCCGAACCGGCCTCAGCCAGCAGAGAATCCACGTGGCCGTGATAGCAGCCAGCGAACTTCACGATCACATCGCGGCCAGTAAAGCCGCGAGCCAGGCGGATTGCCGACATCGTGGCCTCGGTGCCCGAGTTCACCATGCGCATCTGCTCAACAGGAGCGATCATCGAGGTCACCAGTTCAGCGATCTCAACTTCGCCTTCGTGCGAGGCGCCGAAAGACAGTGAATGATCGGCGGCCGACTTCACAGCATCGATCACGTCAGGGTGGGCGTGGCCCAGAATCATGGGACCCCACGAGCCCACCAGGTCCACGTACTCGTTGCCGTCCGCATCGGTCACGTGCGCGCCCTGACCCGCAACCAGGTACGGGGGAGTGCCGCCAACGGAACCGAACGCGCGCACCGGCGAGTTCACACCACCCGGAATAACCTTCTGGGCGCGCTCGAAAACTTCAGCGCTGTGGGTCAGATTACGGTGTTGAGTAGTCACAGGAACTCCTTCGGTGCTCGGCCGGAAGCCAAAAGTTCAGCAGCCTCCAGCGCGTAATAGGTCAGCAGGGTGTCAGCACCTGCACGTTTGAACGACAACAAAGATTCCAACATGGTGCGTTCGCGGTCCAGCCAGCCTTGAGCAGCTGCGGCCTCGATCATCGAGTACTCACCTGAAACTTGATAGGCGCCCACCGGGATAGGGGAGGCTTCCGCAACCGAACGCAAAACATCAAGATACGGCAAGCCAGGCTTAACCATGACCATGTCCGCGCCTTCAGCGATGTCCTGCTCGAGCTCCCACAGCGACTCACGCAAATTAGCAGGGTCCTGCTGATACGTGCGGCGATCACCTTCGAGCGAAGAGTTCACGGCCTCACGGAACGGACCGTAGAAAGCCGAAGCGTACTTCGCGGTGTAGGCGAAAATGCTCGTGCCCTGGAACCCCTTATCATCCAGCGCCTCTCGGATCACGCCGATCTGGCCGTCCATCATCCCGGAAGGACCCAGCATGTGCGCGCCAGCTTCGGCCTGCGCAACCGCCATGTCCGCATAGATCGCAAGCGTCGCATCGTTATCAACCGTGGCAGGGGAGCCGCCGTCCGTGGCAAGCACGCCGCAGTGGCCGTGATCGGTGAACTCGTCCAAGCACAGGTCGCTCATGACGACCGTGTCATCGCCGACCTCCTTGCGGACCTCGCCCAACGCGACATTCAGAATTCCGTTCGGGTCCACGCCCGCGCTACCAACCGCGTCCTTGGTCTCCGGAACCCCGAACAGCATGATGCCGCCCAGGCCAGCCTTCACAACCTCGTGCGCTGTACGTTTGAGCGAATCCATCGAATGCTGAACCACACCCGGCATCGAGGTGATCGGGCGCGGCTCGGTGGCGCCTTCGCGTATGAACACCGGCAGAACGAAATCAGCTGGGCGCAGCGTGTTCTCGCGCACGAGAGCACGCACCGCCGCAGTTGAACGTAGACGGCGAGGACGATGATGTGGGAACGCCATGAACAGATGCTCCTTAGATACGTGACATGGTCAAGATTGAATGGCTTATGATCTCGGGTTCGCCTCACGCCGTGGTGTTGCGTTCCCGTCAGGCAAAGGTGCGGTGACCCTACGCAACGCGGTGACGAGGTCGGCGGGGTAGGGGTGCTCTGCTTGCGCTGCGAGACGGTAGCCGTGTTCCTGGATGCGTTGGGCGGTGGGCTTGCCGATCGCAATGAGCTTGGTCGAGTCCGGCGGCTGATGCGCCAACACCAGATCAGCGATATACGGGCTGGTCAGCAACAATGCATGGAAGGCGCCAGCGCGGATGAGGCCTGGAAGTTCGGCAGGAAGTGGCGCTGGAACCGGGGCGTAGGCGTCGAACCGTTCAACATCCCACCCCAAGTGTGTGAGCCCATCTTTGACGGTGGGCCCAGCCTTGGCCGAGACCGGGTACGCGACCGAGCGTGGACCTTCTACATAGTGGGGGAACGATGCAACGAGGGCTTCGCCGGATCCCGCCGCTACGTGGTCAACGCGCACGCCGGCCTCTTCAAGGGCAGCGGCGGTGGCTCGGCCTACCGCGACCACGGAAACGCTGGCATGCGGCGCGAAGTTGCCCTGGGAGCTGAGTGCCTGGACCGTGGTTTTCGAGGTCACAACAAGATGAGCGTAACCCCCGCGGGCGAGCCTTTCGTTGAACGCGCTGATCAACGCTGCATCAGCATAAGAGAAATCAATGAAGGGATGAGCACACGGCTCAAGACCTGCGTCCTCAAGGGCCGCACACAAACGTGCCGCACGGCCAGCAGGCCGCGGAACTAGTACCCTCGGAACACTCACCCCGAGCCCGTCTGACACGCACCTATCCCATCATCGACTAACTCACTACCTGCACACAGCCGAAACAGCATTGCAGGTAGCCAAACATTGTTGTGCCTAGGCGTTCAACACGGTCCCGGCACCGGCATCGAGCAACTGCTGCGCCAAGACCGCGCCAAGCTCGACCGCGTTCTCTGCAGGACCTTCAACATGGTCAACCCACGTCTGTGAACCATCCGTTGCGAACGCGCCCCCACGCAACGTGAGAACACCGCCCTCAACAGTCGCGTAAGCACCCACAGGGGCAGAGCAACCGGCCTCAAGCGTACGCAGAAGCGAACGTTCAGCCAGCACCGCCGCACGGGTATCCGCGTGGTCAGCGGCAGTCAGGGCCTCCCCGTACCACGTACCTTCGGCAGCCTCGGCACGGATCTCAAGCGCCAACGCCCCCTGGGCCGGAGCCGGCAAGAACTGCTTGGGGTCGAAACGCTCGCTAATGTGTCCCTCAAGCCCCAAACGGTTCAGGCCGGCGGTCGCCAAAACCACGCCATCCAGCTCACCGTCGGTCACCTTAGCCAAGCGGGTATCAACATTGCCGCGGATCGGCACAACCTGAAGGTCGGGGCGGATCGCACGCAACTGTGCCGCACGACGCGGGGAACCCGTCCCCACCGACGCGCCAGCCGGAAGGTCCGCCAGTCTCATCCCGTCGCGGCTACACAACGCATCCGTGACGTCCTCGCGGTGCGGGATGCACGCCAACGCGATGCCATGCTCCGGAGCCGTTGGAAGGTCCTTGAGCGAGTGGACCACCGCATCGACCTCCTTGTTCAGCAACGCCTCACGCACAGCGTTCACGAACACGCCCGTACCCCCGATCTGCGAGAGATGACGGCGGTCCGTATCGCCTTTGGTCGTGACATGGACGAGCTCGAAACGGTCCTTGCCTACCGTCAGCTCAGCCGCCCAAGCAGCTTGCGTCAGAGCGAGCTTGGAAGCTCGCGTTCCGATGCGCATCACTTCACCCAAAAATCATTCACCAGCCTGTTGACGCTCTTTATCACGCTGAGCCTTACGTTCAGCGATCATGACTGCAAGTTCGCTCGGCTCACCAGCATGGGCAACATCAGAATCCGAATCGACCGCGGAAGTCGTCGGCTTGATGGCACGCTGATTCGGGCAGCAACCGGCGCCACACACATCGAATGTTGGGCCGAAGCTAGTCACGCACTTGCGTGGGAACGTTGGATCCAGGCGCTCCTGAACCAGGTCAGCCAACGCTGCGATGAACTCAGGGGACTCACCCGCGGTAGGGATGCGCACGAACGCAAGCCCCGCCTCATCGGCCGACTCCTTCGCCTCAGTGTCGAGGTCCCACACCACTTCCATGTGGTCGGTCACGAAGCCGATCGGAACCACCATCACGGCCGTGCGTTTACCGGGAAGCTCGGCGATGACATCGTTGACATCCGGTTCAAGCCATGGAATGAACTCCGGGCCCGAACGCGACTGGTACACCAGCTGCCACTCGATGTCTCCCACGGACTCCATGACGTACTCAGCGGCCGCGATGTGCTGCTTTTCGTACCAGCCGCCTGAGCCTTCTTCCCAGGTTGCGCGAGGGCCGGAAGTCTCAGCCATCGTGTTAGGGATCGAGTGGGTCGTGAACAGGATCTCTATCTGTTCGTCCTTGTGGCCTTCAGCCCGGAACTTCTCGAGAGCCTCACGGATGTGCGCGGCAACCGGATCGAGGAAACCCGGGTGGTTGAAGAACACGCGCGCCTTACGGATATCCAGCTCCCCGGCGAGCCCCGTCTCATCCAGCGCCATACCGAAGTCCTCACGGTACTGACGGCACGAGGAATAGGAGGAATAAGCCGAGGTCACAATGCCAAGCGCCGCACGGTGCCCGTCAGCGTGGATCTGCTTGACGGTCTCAGCCATATACGGTTCCCAGTTGCGGTTGCCCCAGTAGATCGGCAAGTCGATGCCGCGGCGACCCAGCTCTTCCTTCAGCGCTGCGATCATCGCCTTATTCTGGTCGTTGATAGGGGACTTACCACCCATCGAACGGTAGTGAACCGCGACCTCTTCGAGGCGCTCATCCGGGATGCCGCGGCCGTGCACAACGTTCTTCAGGAACGGGATAACGTCGTCTTGGCCTTCAGGGCCGCCGAAAGACGCAAAGAGGATCGCATCGATCTTTTCGGCCTCCTCGATGTTGCACGGCATCGAGGTATCAGAAAAATCAACCGTGGTCACAGCAGTACGCCCGCCATTTCGTTGAGGTCATCGAACATGCGGCCGGTGTGGAACGGCAACTCATCACGAACGTGCAAGCGGGCATCGCTGTAACGCAGGGTACGCATCATGTCCACAAGCTCCGTCAGCTCATCAGCCTCGAAGGAGAGCAGCCACTCGTAGTCACCCAACGCGAACGCAGCAACGGTGTTGGCGTTGACGTTCGGATATTGGCGGCCGAGCATCCCGTGCTCACGCAGCATGCGGGAACGCTCTTCCTCTTCGAGGATGTACCACTCGTAGGAGCGGGTGAACGGGTAAACAGTGATCCACTTGCGTGGCTTGACGTCTGGATCCATGAACGCCGGCATGTGGGCGCGAGCGAATTCAGCGATCTGGTGGACACCCATCGCCTGCCACACACGGTCGAGGCCAGCAGCGGCTTCCGAATTCTCGAACTCGCGGATAGCCTTCTGAAGCTGCTCCGGATCATCGCCGGTCAGCCACACCATGACGTCATCCTCGGCGCGGAAACCAGAGACGTCGTAGAAGCCACGCACTTCCACACCGCGGGCCTCGATGGACTTGATGGTGGCCTCGATGTCTGCGACGACGCGTTCAACGTCTAAGTTTGCGTCGCTCAGGCCAACGAGCTTCTGATAAACGTTATAAGAACAGTACTTCACCTGCGTTGTTGCAATGTCAGCTTTGCTCATAGTTATCTCTCCATCACAGACGGGCCTTGCCGGCCGCGGATTGGTGTTTGTTTAAGCCTATCGTTCGGTGGTACCGGAAGGTGCTGGGGGCACGTGGGTTGTTCGCGCGAAGCGAGCGATCGCGTCCAAACCCGTTCCCGCCCGCCAAGATCCGGTGAGTTCAAGCGTTGGGTCCTCACTGAGCGCGATGCTGAGCGCGGCAAGCGATTCCGCGTGGCCCGGCAGACGCCTGCGCTGGGTTACGGGCCAGTCTTGGATGAGCCAGTCGCGGACCTCGATGTCTTCGGCGCGCACACCGGTCATCGTGGCCAAATCCTTGACCGCTTGTTCCGGGAACAGTGCAGGGTCAGGGAGTTCACCATCAACAGGTGAATAGCTCAGCCGCACGAACACACGCCCGGGAACCTTGGATGCAACGCGTTCGATGTGTTCCCACTTGGCCGAAAGGTGCGTCATCGCTTTGGCGCGCACACCGCGGGTGTCCGGCGGAACGAGCACTCCGTTGCCGCGCGGATTAAGCGCCAGCTTCTGGCTCACCACGCTCAACGCGACAAGCCGCACAGGGGAAGCAGGAGCTTCAGGGATGTGCCGGGCGATGTTAGGCGCAGGTTCAGCAAGGAGTTCTCGGGCGGTGTCAGGGTCGGTTGCAAGCGCTACACTCGCGGCCTCGTATCGGCGGCCATCATCTGCTTCTACCGTCCAGCCGCCGCTATGGTTGCGGCGCAACGAGGTCACGCGAACGCTGGTCTCAAGCGTCCCGCCGCGCTGAGTGAGGACATTCACGAGCCCGTCGATGAGTGCGGACATCGTCGGCACGGTCGCAGCAACTGCAGCCCCGGCCGTCTTTGCTGAATGGCTCGCGGACCTCCGCTTGTCCAGGATCGCACGCGCTCCGCGCCTGAGGCTTCCGTACTGTTTGACGTTATCGATCAGTCCAGGCACGAGCGCTTCGAGCTCGAGCGTGCGTGGATCCGCTGAATGCACGCCCGTGATCAGCGGAACCAATAGGCGGTCCGCCACGCGTTGACCCATACGTTTGGAAACGTAATCGTAGGTTGAGATGCCTGGCTTGGCGCCAAAGCTACCGGGTAATAGCGCATCCGCCCACGCGCGGATGGCACCCCACCGGCCCACGGCACGCTTGACGTCCTTGTTGAGTGGCTCGGTGGGGATACCCCATAGCGACGTGCCCGGGATCGGGAACGGACCGTGGTTCGAATGGATCCAAGAAGCATTCCCTTGTGGGCTAACAACCTGGTCACTCAGGCCGAGCGTTTCGATCCACTCCGACATCGCCCCGGTACCGATCGCATAGGATTCTGCGCCACCGTTGAGGCGCACCCCATCAAGCACGATGTCAGAGACAGCTCCGCCGGCATGATCGGCGGCCTCCAGGACGGTGGCGGTACGCCCAGCGTGGGCTGCCGCCAACGCGTGCAACAGCCCGGAGGGGCCACCCCCGATGACGAGATAGTCAGAGTTCATGGGCGGTGTCAGAGCTCATGGATGTATGAGACCAGGTCAGTCAAAACCTGTGCATCCGTTGTCGGTGGGACACCGTGCCCGAGGTTCACAACGTGGCCTGGGGCCTTGCGTCCTTCCTCCACCACACGGCGAGCCTCAGCGAAACGGACCTCTTCAGTGGAGAACAGAACCGCAGGGTCGATGTTGCCCTGGACAGCGGTGGTTGGGTTTAGCTGGGCGAGCGCGGCAGGGATTGGGGTGCGGTGATCCAGGCCCACCGCGGTCGCATCGACTTCTTCGATGGCTTTGAGCATGTGGCCGGAACCCAGTGCGAAATGCGTGCGAGGGGTTCCGAGGTCGGCGACGTTCTGCATCGCGATCTTGCTGAACGGCTGTGCGTGTTCGCGGTACGTCGCTTCCGAAAGCGAGCCGGCCCACGAATCAAACAGCTGCACCGAGGAAGCGCCGGCCTCAACCTGGGCGCGCATGAAAAGGCCCGAGGCGTGAGCGACCCACTCAGCGAGCTTGGCCCACAAGCGCGGCTCGGCGGTCATGAGCGCACGAGTCTTGAGATGATCGCGTGAGGGACGGCCCTCGATCATGTATGAAGCAACCGTGAAGGGGGCGCCCGCGAAACCGATGAGCGGGGTCGAACCGAGCTCATCAACCGTGAGCCTTACCGCTTCGCGGATACATTCCAGACCCTCTTGATACACATCATCGAGTGCCGGCAACGCATCGATGTCAGCCTCTGAGGCGATAGGGGAGTCAAGGACCGGGCCAACACCTGGCTCGATCTCCACACCGATCCCAGCGATTTTGAGCGGGGTCATGATATCGGAGAAGAAAATACCCGCATCAACGTTGTGGCGCCGCACCGGCTGGCATGTGATCTCGGCCACCATATCTGGGATCAAGCAGGACTCGAGCATGTCCGTGCCTGCGCGCACCTTCTTATATTCAGGAAGTGAACGCCCAGCCTGACGCATGAACCAGACACTCGGGGCGGCATCCGTGCTTTCGCCGCGCAAACGCTTGATAAGTGGGGCATCCGCGGTCCCGCCCTCAGCGGTGCTGCGATGCAAAGGATGAGATGAAGGCAAAGTCACAGTTGTCATTGTGTCCCCATTATCTCATTGCAAACCTGGGAGGATTCTGAACGACACCTGGCGTTCACATCCTGGTCGCTTTGGTGTCATCGTGGGCGGTGCGGACTAGAATATAAGGCATGCTTATCGCCCTTCGCGCAACTCACGATCGCCTGGGGCTGGACGCCCTCGAACGCATCACGCGAGGAGCTGACCAGCTTGACACGATCATCGAACGCCTCAACGAGGCCCATCCTGAACAGCCGCTGTCCGGGTGGGTCACGATGGCCACATGCAACCGCCTAGAGATCTATCTTGACGCGGATCTTTTCCATGAGGCGGTCGATATCATCGCCCTGGCCGTCGCTGAGGCCTCAGGCTTGAGCCAGAGCGAAGTTGAGGACCTTTTGGTCGCTGACGCCGGCTCGTTGTCGGCCCAACACATGTTCACGGTGGCGGCGGGGCTGAACTCCCAAGTGGTCGGCGAAGGTGAAATCAACGGGCAAGTGCGCGCGAGCTTTTCCGAGGCGCTGGCTGAAGGGCGCACAACCTCGATGCTCAACGACCTGTTCCAGGGTGCGCTACGTACCGCCAAAAACATTAGCCACCGCACGACGATCGGCGCGGCTGGCCGCTCATCCGTCACTGTTGCGATCGATCAGGCAGAACCTACGACCGGTCCGTTGACCGGCGCTCGGGTGATCGTGGTGGGAACAGGCGCGATGGCGCGCATCGCGGCCTCTGATCTGAACCGCCGCGGCGTAGCTCGCTTGGATGTGTTGTCCGGTTCTGGCCGTGCCAAGAACTTTGCGACAACCCACAACGCGCATCCGCTGTCCACCGATGAAATGCCTGCAGCGCTCGCGGCATCTTCACTCGTGGTTGCTTGCTCTGGCCGCGGCACTGCACAGATCTTGACTCAGGATGTTCGCGACGCGATGCAGCTGCGCGAGCTATACAACGCCGAACACGCTTCAGCCAAGCTCGGCGAACTCGTGATCCTCGACATGTCTTTGACCTCTGACTTGGAAGAGGAAGTGCGCACGATCCCGGGCGTGCGGGTTCTAGGCCTCAAGGATATTTCGGCAGACGCCTCTAACCAGGAAGAGATCGAGCGCGCACAAGAGATGATCAACGCTGGGGTGGGCCGTTTCGAGTTGCGTCAGCAGATCCGTCGCCTCGACCCTGCGGTATCCGCCCTGCGGCGCTCGGTCCGCGCCGAGATCGAACGCGAGATCGAGGGGGTACGCAACAACCATGACGAGGAAACCGTCAAAGTTGTTGAACGTGCCCTGGGCCGCGTATATAAGCGGCTACTGCATTCGCCTATGATGCGCGCCCAAGAACTCGCGCGGGAAGGAGAGGGTCAAAAGTTCATGTCCGCTGTCCACACGCTCTTCGGTGTGGACCTCGAACAGGGCGGACGGGTACCTAACGACCCTGCCTCGATCCAGGCCCGCGAAACACTGCGCGATGTTGCCGATCACGACCAAGATGCACCAGCGCACGCGATGCCGTTATCCGAGATCCGTGACGCGTTCGTGGACTATGAAGAGACCGCGACCGTGATCGAAGAAGAACTCAAAGAGAAACGCTAAAACCCTGCGGTGTTGAACTGTTGAAACGCTAGCGGCCGATGCGTTCTCTGAGCTCCCCGAGCACTGTTGCCGGGTCGTCGGAGAGGCCATCGTGGTGGTGATCCGCTGATTCCCACACGTTGATGCCGCGGATTCTGGAAGCCGTTTCAAGCGAGAGCTCACGGTCCACATAAATGTCCGGGGTATAGACCGCGGCGGCGACGGGAACCGTGTTGTTCGCCAGTTGCTCGTAATTGTAGAGCGGGTTCCATCCGCTGTATTCATGCAGCGCATGAGCGAGTTGCTCAAGCGGCTGCAGAGCCGGGTCTTGCTCGAAATCTTCAGGCAACGCTGCCTCACCGATCAGCTGCGGAACATCGGCACTAGGCAACGTTTGAGGGTGTGTCTGCTGTTGCGAACGCGAAGCCGCCCACCGTGTCGCAGGGCCGGACGTGTAGATCGCTTCTTGGAAGAGCCAATAGATCGGGTTGCGTGCGTGATCCACCTGGGAACCCAGAAGCGAGAGCATCACAGGGGAGATGCCACCATGCGAGAGGGCGTCTTCTAGCCCGAAACGCAACTGTTGAACACGCGAATTACCGCCCAATAGCATCCCGAGCCGCTGGATAGTCAGTTCGGTCACGACATGGCCGTTAGCTAAGCGGTACGGATGCCCGGCATCGCGAGCGCGGCGCGCTTCAGCGTACAGATCTCTCAACTGCGCTGCGGCATGCGGCCAAGCCTCGAAGACCTCGGCCTGACGTTCAGCAGTACGAGCGTATGTTGCGTCATAGACCCGCTTCGGATCACCTTCGATGAGCCCAAGCCCGCCGGTGATCATCGAACCAGCCAACGCGTCCGGGGCGAAGCTCAGGTAGCTCATCGTGATGAAGCCACCGTAGGACTGGCCCAGCGTGAACCAAGAATCAACACCCATAGCCAGGCGGATCGCCTCAGCATCAGCAACGATGTCAGTGGCCCGGAAGTGAGACAAGAACTCGATCTGTCGGGTGATCTGTTGCGGCTCAGGCTCGCCCGAACCGATAGCATTCAGCGTCGCAGCGCTGATCGGAGAGGAACCGCCGGTACCGCGCTGATCCAGCAACAACACGCGGAAGTGCGGTAGCAGCTCACCAAGCCAGCCGGAGGACGGATTAACGGGACGCAGAGCTTCGAAGCCTGGGCCGCCCTGTAAATAAACAAGCCACGGCCGCTGTTCCGCATCCGCATCGATTGAACGAACCTCACGCGCCCGCACCGTCACGCTCTGAGCATCGAGTGACGCTCCAGAGCTGTGCGTCGACGAGTTAGCAGCTAAGTGCTCGGTTCCGTGGACGAGCGGTACTTCGTATAGAACCGAAGACACGACAGCGCCCCGCCAAGCAGCCGCATCATCACGGCGAAGAAGCTTAGCGGGGCGAGGCGTCAAAGGAGTCAAAACAGTGCTGACCTTCGGTTGGCTCGAACGGTGAAGAGATGCTCACGGTGAAGAGATACTCACCGCGCTGATAGAAATTAGTCGGCTTTACGCAATACGAGCTTGTCCTGACCATTGGTCAGTTCAACACCGTTGGTCGCCTCGGAAATACGCAGCTTACCGGAGGTCAAGAAATCCCCCAGGTCTTCAGCGGCGGTGAGAGCTTCGCCCTGGCAGTTGGTGACATTGCTGTAAGACTGCGTCACCGTTGCATCAGAACCCTGAACATCGACGTCATAGGTTTCGTTAGCGCACTGGTCGATCACTGCCAACGTGCCCTTACCGGAGCCCGAAGGGGTCAACATGAAGCCACCCAGCTTCGCTTCAGACACAGCGCCCTTGATAGTGAAAGACTTCACGGTCAGGTGAGTGTTCTCAGAGAAACCAAGAGCGGACACGCCAGAGTCCTTGCCGGACTCCGTCGAGGAAGCCTCGCCCGAGGCTGCTTCCGACGTCGGTTCAGCCTGAGAGTTTTCACCCTGATTGGTGTTTTCACCCTCAACAGAGCCGTCCTTCTGATGGAACTGAGAGGACTCTGGGGTTGGGGAATCAAGAGTCGTTGGGTGCTTAGGGGCACAACCGGCCAGGGAAGCAACTACCAACGATGCAGGCGCCAAGAGCGCAACTGCGCGAACAGTGCGAGTGGAAAGTCGTGACATGGGAACCATTCTATCGCTAATTTATGTTTGACATGTTCACCGGCGTTCGCCCGTGCCGTCGATGCGGCCGATCGCCGTGACCGTGAGCGCTAATTCGCCACGCTCATCCGTAGCATCCAAATCAACAACCGCATCGAAACCCCAGTCGTGATCACCCTCCGGGTCAGCGAACGTCTGGCTGACCTTCCAGATCGGCCGACCATCGGTGTCTGTTGCCTCAACAATCTGCAACAGTTCAGGGGAGCGGCCGCCCGGGCCATCGTCGATGTCCTCATGCTCAGCGAAGTAATCATCCATCAGATCAGCCCACGCATCGGCATCGAAACCAGATTCGCCATCCAGCTCACCCAGAGCAATATCCTTCTCAGCCCCGAACAGCTTGACGCGAGAGAACATCGCGTTGCGCACCATGACCCGCAAAGCACGCTTCTGCTGTGACAAGCGCGGCGGCTCAGCCGGTTGCTGAATCGACTGATCCTGCGGCACCTCACCCGAAGCTAAGGCCTCCCACTCACTCAACAGCGAAGAATCGACCTGCTCGATCATCTGACCCAGCCACTCGGTGATGTCCTCAAGCTCCTCAGTTACAGCAGAATCCGGCACCGAGCTACGCAAGGCCTTATACGCATCCGTGAGATAACGCAGCAGAATCCCCTCAGCCCGCGTCACCTGATAATTGCGTACATACTCGCCAAAGCTCTGACCCGTCTCATACATTTCACGGACCACCGACTTAGGGGAGAGCTCATAGCCAGCCAACCAGCCAGCGCCCTGCCGGTAACGTTCAAAAGCCACCTCAAGGTCTTCCCGCAAAGGCTGCGGGTGCGTGATCTCATCAAGCCGATTCATACGCTCGTGATATTCGAGGCCATCGGCACGCATCTGCGCCATCGCCTCACTCTTGGCCTTCTTGACCTGTGCCCCGATAATAGGGCGCGGATCCTCAAGGGTCGCCTCAAGAATGGAGACAACATCGACTGCGTAATCAGGTGAATCGCGATCCAGCATCTCTAACGCGGCGATAGCGAAGCTAGAGAGCGGCTGATTCAGGCCAAAGTCTTCCGGCAAATCAACCGTGAGGTGAAGCCGGTTGCCGTACTCATCTGGCTCGCCGCGCTCCAAAACATTGGTCGCCAGTAGCTCCTTGATGATCCCTAAAGCCTTCTTGACGTGCTCCCGGTTACGGATGGGTGGTTCGTGATTCTGCGTCAAGATATCGCGAGCATGTCTGAACGCATCGCCCTCATAAGCGAGCAGGTTCAAGATCATCGCGTGGGAGACCTGAAAAGACGAGGTCATCGTCTCCGGCTGAGAGGCCACGAGCTTCTCAAAGGTCTTCTCACTCCAGGACACGAAGCCATCAGGGGGAGACTGCTTCTTAACCTGGCGCAGCTTCTTCTGATCATCCCCGTGCCGAGCACGGGCTTTCTCCATAGCCTTCGCGTTAGCGATCTCATGCTCCGGGGCCTGCACCACCACATCACCGGCAGTGTCAAAACCTGCCCGGCCTGCACGCCCAGCCAACTGATGGAACTCCCGCGCGTTCACATGCCGGGTGCGTTGACCATCGAACTTAGACAACGCGGTCAAAATCACAGTACGGATCGGCACATTGATGCCCACACCGAGCGTGTCAGTACCGCAAATGACCTTGAGCAAACCAGCCTGGGCAAGCTGTTCAACGAGCCGACGATACTTAGGGAGCATCCCTGCGTGATGCACCCCGATACCGGCACGAATCATCTTCTTCAGAGTCTGCCCAAAACCCGAAGCGAAACGGAAGCCACCCAGAAAATCCGCGATATGGTCCTTCTCCTCGCGGCTAGCAACATTGAGCGAAAGCAAACCTTGAGCTTGCTCGATCGCCTCACGCTGAGAGAAATGCACAACATAGACCGGGGCGCGGTGAGTTTCGACCAGTTCCTTGAGCGTCTCGCCGATCGGCTCCATGCCGTAATGATGGTGCAGGGGAATAGGGCGTTCGGAGCCTGAAACCGTCACAGCAGGCCGGCCCGTGCGTTGTTTGAGGTCCTCTTCAAAGAACGTCGTATCGCCCAACGTTGCCGAAAGCAACAAGAACTGCGACTGCGGCAAACCCAACAGTGGAACCTGCCACGCCCAGCCGCGCTGCGGGTCAGCATAGAAGTGGAACTCATCGGCGATCACGACACCGCAATCAGCGTGTTCGCCTTCGCGTAACGCCATGTTCGCGAGGATCTCCGCGGTACAGCAAATAATCGGTGCCTTTGGGTTCACGCTCGCCTCACCCGTGAGCATGCCCACGTTCTCGGCACCGAAAACCTTGATCAAGTCAAAGAACTTCTCAGAAACCAACGCCTTGATCGGGGCTGTATAAAACGAACGCTCACCGCGGGCCAAAGCCGCAAAATGCGCCGCGATAGCAACCATCGATTTACCCGAACCCGTGGGGGTCGCAAGAATTACATGCTTACCCTCAACAAGCTCCATGACCGCTTCATCCTGAGCCGGGTACAGCGTCAACCCACGGTTTGAAACCCACTTCAGGAACGCATCGTAGATGGCCTCCGGAAGGTTCGTCTCCGAGGCATTCGGGACCAGAACAGACAGGTTCACGTTCATCACCAGCCGCGGGCACGCCACTCAGGCAAGCTCGCACGCTCATCACCTAGCGTGGTGCCATCGCCATGACCCGGTAAAACAACCGTTTCATCCGGATAACGGCCGAACAGTTTGGACTCAACGTCGTCAATCAGCGTTGCGAAACGCTCCGGATCATTCCATGTATTACCCACGCCACCAGGGAAGAGGGAATCGCCCGTGAAGAGGTGCTGAACCCCATCGATCGTAGTGGCCAACGCAATCGAGCCAGGGGTGTGTCCACGCAACCAGATCACATCCAACGTGACCCCGCCAGCGTCCACCGTGTCACCATCATCCACAGTCTCCGTGAATGTGACGCCCCGCATCTCTTCAACCGCAGGAATATCCAGCGGATGCCCGACGAGCCGGGTACTTTCCCCGGTCAGCTCCGGCAAAGCGCCAGTGTGGTCATGGTGCTGATGCGTAATCACGATGCTCGGCGCGGCATCAGCACCGACGGCCGCGCGCAAAGTCTCAGGCTCAGCAGGGGCATCGATGAGCAACACATCCTGCGGATCAGTCAGCGACTGCAGAATATAGGCGCGGTTATCCATATCGGACACCGCGACCATGCTGAGCCGAGTCTTGTCATCCGAGGCAATAACCTGTGCTTTTGATCCTTGCGAAGAGTTACGTGGAGATGCTGGAGCCATGCCCAGTAGTATACCCTGATACATATCTCGTATTGTGTTGTGTCAAAGGCACTAAAACCGCCGGAAAGATGACTATGACGATCCTCGCCGACTTCACGGTCAGCAGTGAAGACATCCCGCCGTACCGCCAAGTGCGCCGCGCAATTGCCCAAGACATCCGAGAAGGCACGATCGCCGTCGGAACGAAACTACCGACAGTCCGCTCACTCGCCGCCCAACTCAACCTCGCGACCAACACTGTTGCCCGAGCCTATAAGGAGCTCGAAGAACTCGGCCTCGTGGAAGGCCGAGGGCGCGCTGGCACGATCGTGACACCCGGAGCCGGGCGAACATCAGCGAAAATCGCATCCAATGCAACATGGTTCGCTCGCTCAGCCGAAGGCGCAGGCCTGAGCCTTCAAGCGGCCCTCGACCTCGTACGCGCCGCCTGGCCATCTAATAAATAGCCAGCCACGCAGTATTGAACTAACCAGTATTGAACTAGCCGGGCCTCAGCATTGAACTAACCGGGGTTCAGCCGCGCGGAGTGCGCGGTGCGCGACCGCGACGCAACCAGTTGCGCAACTGACACTTACTACCATTGGAGCTGTGACTTCTTCTGTGACCACACCTTTCAGCACTCGCCCTGACAGAACCCGCGTTGTTGTTCAGGGAGCCCGCGAACACAACCTTAAAAACGTCGATGTGACGCTGCCGCGCGACGCCATGATCGTCTTCACGGGATTGTCTGGCTCCGGTAAGTCTTCCCTGGCCTTTGACACGATCTTCGCGGAAGGCCAACGCCGCTACGTCGAGTCTCTTTCGGCTTATGCCCGCATGTTCCTCGGCCAGGTTGATAAGCCTGACGTCGATTTCATCGAAGGCCTTTCACCGGCGGTTTCGATCGACCAGAAATCAACCTCAAAGAACCCGCGCTCCACGGTTGGCACCGTGACAGAAATTCACGACTACCTGCGCTTGTTGTTCGCGCGCGTCGGAATCGCACACTGCCCAGAGTGCGGCGAGAAAATCACGGCTCAGACTCCGCAGCAGATCGTGGATCAACTCATGCGGGAAGAAGACAAGACTCGCATCGCCGTCATGGCCCCCATGGTTCGGGAGCGTAAAGGCGAATTCCAGGACCTCTTCGCGCAACTATCCCAAGACGGTTACGCCCGCGCCCGCGTGGACGGCGAAACCATCCAACTCTCTGATCCGCCTAAGCTCGCCAAGCAGTACAAACACACGATCGAAGTCATCGTGGACCGCATCGCGATCAAAGAATCCGCGATGCAACGCCTCACCGACTCGGTTGAGACCGCGCTCAAGCTCGCCGACGGCCGCGTGATGATCGACTTCGTGGACCGCGACGCGGATGCAGCCGACCGCACCCGTACGTTCTCCGAACGCCTCGCATGCCCCAACGACCATCCGGTGCAGCTTGAAGAGATCGAACCACGCACCTTCTCCTTCAACAACCCATTCGGTGCATGCCAACGCTGCGACGGCATCGGGCATCAGCTCGAAGTGGACCCTGACCTCGTGGTTCCAGACCCATCCGCAACCCTGGCTGAAGGCGCGATCGCGCCGTGGGCCATCGGCAGCTCGGTTGCCAAGTATTGGGTGCGCGTCATGGCTGGGCTGGGTGAAGAACTCGGCTTCGACGTCGATACGCCTTTTGAGAAGCTACCGAAGAAGGCTCAGAAAGCGCTACTGCACGGCAAGGACTATAAGGTCACCGTGGCCTACCGCAACCGTTTTGGCCGCGAACGCCGCTACACGCAGGGTTTCGAAGGTGTGCTCGGATACATCAAACGTAAGCACGGCGAAACCGAATCCGATACCGCTCGTGAACGCTACGAAGAGTACATGCGCAACGTCCCGTGCCCGGAGTGCAACGGCGCTCGCCTGAACCCTGCGGTGCTCGCCGTGCTGGTCGGTGGGAAATCGATCGCAGAAGTTTCAGAAATGGCGCTCGATGAGGCTTATGAGTTCGCCGCGAGCCTCGAACTCAACGAGCGTGAAGCTAAGATCGCAACCGAGGTTCTCAAAGAGATCCGCGCTCGACTGAAGTTCATGCTCGATGTCGGCTTGAACTACCTCAACCTCTCCCGCGCCTCCGCCACGCTTTCGGGCGGTGAGGCCCAACGCATCCGTTTGGCGACCCAGATCGGTTCAGGACTGGTCGGTGTGCTCTACGTGCTCGACGAACCATCCATTGGTTTGCACCAGCGCGATAACCGCCGCCTCATCGAGACCCTGACGCGCCTACGCGATCTCGGCAACACGCTGATTGTGGTTGAGCACGACGAAGAGACCATCGAAGAAGCCGACTGGATTGTCGATGTGGGGCCAGGCGCTGGCGAGCACGGCGGGCAGATCGTGCACTCGGGATCGCTCGCCGAGCTGAAGGAAAGCACCGAATCGGTTACGGGCGCTTATCTTGCTGGCCGTCGAAGCATCGCGGTTCCGGAGAAGCGCCGCAAACGCGATAGGAAGCGCCAACTCAAGATTGTTGGGGCACGTGAGAACAACCTCAAGAACGTGACCGTGAACGTCCCGCTTGGCATGCTGACCGCTGTCACGGGTGTTTCTGGCTCGGGTAAGTCCACGCTCATCAACGACATTCTGTATCGGGTCTTGGCGACCAAGCTCAACAAAGCGAAGTTCGTTCCGGGCCGCCATACCCGCGTCGAGGGCCTTGAACACCTCGATAAGGTGATCCACGTAGACCAGAGCCCGATCGGGCGGACGCCGCGCTCCAATCCGGCCACCTACACGGGTGTCTTCGATCATGTTCGTAAGCTCTTCGCCGAAACCCCGGAAGCGAAGATGCGCGGCTATTTGCCGGGGCGTTTCTCCTTCAACGTCAAGGGTGGGCGCTGCGAAGCGTGCAAGGGCGATGGAACCATCAAGATCGAGATGAACTTCCTGCCGGACGTCTATGTTCCGTGTGAAGTCTGCCACGGTGCCCGTTATAACCGCGAGACGCTGCAGGTCAAGTACAAAGGCAAATCCATTTCCGATGTGCTTGATATGCCGATCGAGGAGGCCGCTGACTTCTTCTCCGCCTTCAGGCCCATCGCTCGCCACCTCGACACGCTGGTCGATGTGGGGCTCGGTTATGTGCGGCTCGGCCAGCCCGCCACCACGCTTTCGGGTGGTGAGGCTCAACGCGTCAAGCTCGCCTCCGAGCTGCAGAAGCGCTCGAACGGGCGCAGTATCTATGTTTTGGATGAGCCGACCACAGGCCTGCACTTCGAGGACATCAACAAGCTTCTGCGCGTGGTGCAGGGGCTGGTGGATAAGGGCAACTCGGTGGTTGTGATTGAACACAACTTGGATGTGATCAAGTCTGCGGACTGGATTATCGACTTAGGCCCCGAAGGTGGTTCTGGTGGCGGGACAATCGTCGCGGAAGGAACGCCGGAGGACGTGGCAAAGGTTTCCGAGTCCCACACGGGCTTCTTCCTCAACGAGATCCTGAACTAACCCGCCCGGGTGCCTGCGCCTGCTAGGTGCGGCCAAGCATGCCGGAATCGGCATGAACCTGCGCCTTGTAATGCTCCGCTGTGATAAACAAAAGGCGGGCCATCCGTGGCACAATTGCAAACGGAAAACTTCTAGAGCAATAAGAAAAGCATGCCTTTCAAGGCATGCAGATAAGGTGACGAATCCAGGATGGCAAGCATCGATTTCTTCAAGCCCGTGGTAGCGCGGGCTATCAAGCTTGTCTTCAGGCCGACCATCACAGGCCTTGAGAACATTCCCAAAGAAGGACCGTTCATCGTCGCTTCGAACCACTTGTCGTTCTTCGACTCGGTCATCATCCAGGCGTTGATGCCGCGCAAGGTCGCGTTCTTCGCTAAAGCCGAATACTTCACGACTCCGGGCATTAAAGGTCGGATCATGAAAGCGTTCTTCACCTCGGTTGGCTCGATCCCGGTCCAACGCGGGCAACAGGCTGCCTCAGTGGCCGCGCTGGATAAGCTCGTTGAGATCCTCGACAAAGGCTCCGGAGTAGGTATCTATCCGGAGGGGACCCGCTCCCGTGACGGCCGCCTGTACCGGGGGCGCACTGGCGTAGGCTGGTTGACCCTGGCCACCGGAGCGCCAGTGGTTCCTGTAGGGCTCATTGGTACAGATAAGCTCCAGCCTGCCGGATCCAACCGGATCCGGCGCCATAAATTCGAACTCCACGTGGGTGCGCCGCTTGCTTTCGAACATCCTGGCGCTAAGCACCCGTTGCCGCTACGCCGTAAAGTAACTGATCAGGTGGTCGATGCGATCGCACAGATCACGGGGCAAGAACGCGTGGGGGAGTACAACAAAGCCCCAACAGCCCAATAGGGCCACGGCATCCCAGTAAAGCCCCCAGCATCCCAGTAAAGCTCCGACGTTCCAGTAGCGAACCACCAATAGCGAACCCTAAGTAGTGACCGCAGTAGTGACCTAGGCGAGGTGAATCAGGTGGCCGATCCGGCATCGTACCGCCCCGAATCATCTCAGATCCCTACAAGTCCGGGCGTCTATCGTTTCCGAGACCCTGCTGGCCGCATCATCTATGTCGGCAAAGCCAAGAACCTGAGGAACCGGCTCAACTCCTACTTTGTTGCCCCGGAACAGCTCTCGCCTAAGACGTACACGATGGTGCACACGGCATCGTCTGTTGAATGGACGGTGGTGGGTTCCGAACAGGAATCGCTACAGCTTGAATACACGTGGATCAAACAGTTCAATCCACGTTTCAACATCATGTTCCGGGACGATAAGTCCTATCCTTACCTGGCCGTCACGGTTTCTGAGAAGTTCCCGCGCGCCCAGGTGATGCGTGGTGACAGGCGTAAGGGGACCAAGTATTTCGGGCCGTTTTCCCCGGCGCGTGCGGTGCGTGAAACCCTCGATCTGTTGCTTCGTGTTTTCCCGGTGCGTACCTGTTCAGCGGGCGTTTTTCGCCGGGCAGAGCGTTCGGGACGCCCGTGCCTGCTCGGATATATCGACAAATGTTCCGCCCCGTGTGTGGAGCGGGTCAGCGTTGAGGAGCATCGTGAGCTTGTCAACGGCTTGATTCGGTTCATGAGCGGCGACGGCAAGCCCGCAATCCGCGAGCTCGAAGCGAAGATGAGGCAAGCCGTCGCTGAGCTCGACTACGAATCCGCCGCACGGCATCGCGATGACATCCAGGCGCTTCAGAAGGTCTTTGAACGCAACGCTGTTGTGCTGGATGAATCGACGCACGCGGATATTTTCGGTATCGAACAAGACGACCTGGAAGCGGCGGTCCAGGTGTTTCACGTCCGCCACGGGCGCATCACAGGCCAGCGAGGCTGGGTCATGGAGAAGGTTGAAGACCTCGAACCGCCGCGGCTTGTTGAGCAACTGTTGGAACAGGTTTATGGCGCTTATGATGATGCCGACCGGATCCCACGTGAAGTATTGGTCCCTGAACTGCCTACGCGTTTCGAGGTGCTGACCGGCTGGCTCTCTGAGTTGCGCGGCGCGAAAGTCTCTTTGCGCGTTGCCCAGCGCGGAACCAAGCGTGAACTCGCTGAGACTGTGCATGAGAACGCCGTCCAGGCGCTCAAACTTCACAAGATCAAACGTGCCGGGGACATCACGGTGCGTTCAGCTGGCCTGCAACAACTCCAAGAAGCTCTCGGGCTTGCTGAGCCACCGCTACGCATTGAAGGCTATGACAACTCTCATTCGTCCGGAACCAATGTTGTGGGTTCGATGGTCGTGTTCGAAGACGGGCTGCCGAAGAAGTCTGATTACCGCAGGTTCATGGTCAAAGGTGACGCTGCCCGTGATGACACGGCCTCGATGTATGACGTCATCTCGCGCCGTTTTCAGCGCTACCTCGAAGACCTTGCGGAGGCCGAGACTCACACTTCTGGTGAGATCACTGCCGAAGAAGCCGTGAAGGGTCAGGCCCCTAAGTTTGCCTACCCGCCTTCGCTGGTTGTGGTCGATGGCGGCCCACCTCAGGTGGCGGCTGCCCAGCAGGCTCTACTGGATTTGGGGATCACGGACATCGCGGTGGTCGGGTTGGCTAAGCGTCTTGAGGAGGTGTGGGTCCCCGGGGACGACTACCCGGTGATTCTGCCTCGGCAATCCGAAGGGTTGTTCTTATTACAACGCGTGCGTGATGAATCACACCGTTTCGCGATCACGTTCCACCGAGAACGCCGAGGCAAGTCGATGCTTGAGTCCATCTTGGATACCGTGGATGGGCTCGGCCCCGCCAAGCAAAAGGCTCTACGGGATGCGTTTCCGTCGCTGAAGAAGATGCGGGCCGCGAGCGTTGAGGAGCTTCAAAGCGCTAAGGGCGTTGGTCCTGCGTTGGCTCAGAAGATCTACGATGCGCTTCATGCTGATGAGACCGAGGCACGCTAGGGACGGCGGTTGGGTAGCCTTGGGTTATGCAGATTGAGCAGCCGGCTGAGGTACCGCAGAAGAATACGATCGTTGTCATGACCAGCATGTCTGGGGCAGGCCGCACTACGGCAGGCCATGCTTTAGAGGACATGGGCTGGTACGTGGTGGATAATCTTCCGCCACAGATGTTACAGACCCTCGTAGATGTCTTGTCGCGATCGCGTAGCCAAGAGTTCAAGATCGCGGTAGGTGTAAACGTCCGGTCCCAGCAGGTTCTGGATGATCTGAGTAGCACGCTCGCGCAGATGGACACTGACGGCGTGGAGTATCAGCTCCTGTTTATCGATTGTGACGATGCAACACTCGTGCGCCGCTTTGAACAGGGCCGCCGCCCGCACCCGTTGCAAGGTAGCGGGCGCATCGTTGACGGGATCGCGGCCGAGCGCGCCCTAACGGCGGGCCTGCGTGAGCGGGCCGATTTCACGCTTGACACCACAACGATGAACGTGCATGATCTCAGCCGCTCCATCCACGACCTGTTCAATGAGCAAGGCCCCGTGGTTCTGACGCTCAACGTGATCAGCTTCGGCTTCAAATACGGTGTCCCGATGGACGCTAACTTCATGGCTGATGTCCGTTTTGTTCCTAATCCGCACTGGGTTCCTGAACTGCGTCCACTCACCGGTCAGGATCATGACGTTTCGCAGTATGTGTTGCAAGCGGAGGGCACAACAACGTTCATCGAGCACTACGTGGGTGCGCTCGAATCGGTGTTCGATGGCTACCGCCGTGAACGGAAGCATTATGCGACGATCGCTATCGGGTGCACTGGTGGTAAACACCGTTCGGTGGCGATTGCAACCGAGGTCGCTCGCCGTCTTGATCAGAACCCTGATCTGAAGGTTGTTCTTTCACACCGGGACTTGGGGAGGGAATAGGCATGGATATACCGACACATGCGATCCCGCTGGTCGCTCCGCGTTTGCGTCCTAGCCAGCGTCGCTCGCGGTGGAAGATCACCGCACTCGGCGGCGGGCATGGACTGCATGCCTCGCTGAAGGCTTTGCGTTTGCTTGATGCTGACCTGACGGCCATCGTGACGGTTGCCGATGACGGAGGTTCTTCAGGCCGGATCCGTGACGAGTTCGGTGTGCTGCCGCCAGGGGACCTGCGGATGGCGCTTTCGGCGCTGTGCGATGACAGCGAATGGGGCCGCACCTGGGCCCGGGTCATGCAGCACAGGTTCACAACGCTTCCAGATTCTCCTCGCAGTATGGAAGGTCACGTTCTGGGTAACTTCCTCATCGTGACCTTGTGGGAGATGCTGGGGGATGCGGTCGAAGGCCTGAACTGGGCTGGCCAGTTGCTTGGTGCCCGCGGCAGGGTCCTGCCGATGTCGACCGATCCGTTGCGCATCAAAGGCACCGTTGTGAGGGAACAAGATGGTCAGCCGATAGCTGAGGTGTATGAGGGCCAGGTTGCGTTGGCGAAAGCGGCGCACCGTGGTTCCGTGACCGATATCTGCTTGCTTCCTGAAGATGCGAGCGCGACCCCGCAGGCTGTGGAAGCCATCAGCGAAGCGGACTGGAATGTGCTGGGGCCAGGCTCGTGGTACACGTCGGTTATGCCGCACCTGTTGCTCAATGACAGCCGGCGGGCGCTCGCTGAATCGCAAGCCCGCACGCTTGTGACGATGAACTTGTCGTCTTCAACGTTTGAGGCCTCCGGGCTGAGGTCTGCTGATCACCTCAAGATTCTGCGCCGCTACGCTCCTGAGCTGCACATCGATGCGGTGCTCGCTGATCCATCGACCCTCGATGATGAAGCGTATTTCTGCCAGGTCGCAGAGAACATGGGCACTAAGGTGTTCTTCGACCGTGTCGAATCGAAGGCTAAAGAGTCTGTGCATGATCCATTGCGGCTCGCGGCCGCATATAAGGATGTTTTTTCGCACTTCGAGTCCGGGGGTGTCTCCGGTTAGACTTATGGTTTTTGTAAGACCTATTTTTGTATGGTCTGTGTAATCCGAAGGGGATGTCAGCTTTCATGGCATTGACGAATGCAGTCAGAGACGAGCTGGTTGCCGTGGACGTTACGGTGACGTCCCAGCGCCGTGCCGAGGTAGCTACCATGCTCCGTTTGGCTGGTGGTTTGCATCTGGTTGCCGGGCGGATCGCGGTTCAGGCAGAGGTAAGTGGCGAGGCGATTGCGCGCCGTATCCAGAAGACCCTAGGTGAGGTTTTCAACGTTCGATGCGCCATGCGGCTCGTCAGCGGTGGCGGGCTACGCAACTCTGAGCGTGTTGAGATGCAGGTTCTGGGCGATGGAGCATCGCTGGCTCGGCAGACAGGTTTGGTTGACGGCATGGGCCGCCCGGTGCGTGGCTTGCCTCCTTCGATCGTCAACGGTTCGGTCGCTGATGCGGCGGCCGTGTGGCGCGGAGCGTTCCTCGCGTCGGGCTCACTGACCGAACCTGGCCGCTCCTCCGCGTTAGAGATCGTGTGCCCCGGACCCGAAGTCGCGTTAGCGCTCGTGGGGGCCGCACGCCGCCTGGGCATCACCGCTAAAGCGCGCGAGGTCCGCGGGCAAGATCGCGTTGTCTTGCGTGACGGTGAAGCGATCGGTCTCATGCTTCAAAAAATGGGTGTCGTGGAAGCAGTCAAGGTCTGGGAGGAGCGCCGGGCACGTAAAGAAGTGCGTGCCAACGCGAACCGTCTAGCGAACTTTGATGACGCGAACCTACGCCGCTCCGCGCAAGCCGCGGTCGCTGCTGGTGCACGCGTTCAGCGCGCCCTGGAGATCCTCGGTGATGAGGTACCGGAACACCTCCGGGATGCCGGTTCCTTGCGCATCGAGCACAAGGAAGCAAGCCTCGATGAGCTTGGCCGGCTAGCGGACCCGCCGCTGACGAAGGACGCGATCGCTGGCCGTATTCGCCGCCTGCTGATGATGGCCGATCGCGTTGCTGATGAACGCGGGATCCCGAACACCACAACCGCAGTTCCTGCGGATATCCTCGACGACTAACCCAGGTGGGGCCGTCCATCCCGGCGTGCGGAACAGGATGACACCGCAACGCGCAAGATAAAGCGCGGCCCGGGAATAAGAGCGGGGTTGTGTTGGTTACACCCGGATGAGGGCGTCCTCAGGGATGGCTCCCAACAGTTTGCGCTACCCCTACTCGCACTGCCCAGACGTCAGGGGAGTAGAGGCGTTGCAAGAGTACATCTGTATGACCGGCATGGAGATTCCTGCTGGTTGAACCCATGGAGGTTAACTTGACTCAGTACACGCTTCCGGACCTGGACTACGACTACGGTGCACTTGAGCCGCACATTTCCGGCAAGATCATGGAGCTGCACCACTCCAAGCACCACGCAACCTACGTCAAGGGCGCCAACACCGCCCTCGAACAGCTGGCAGAAGCACGCGATAAGGGTGATCTGTCCAACGTCAACAAGCTCACCAAGGACCTCGCGTTCAACCTCGGTGGTCACACCAACCACTCGATCTTCTGGAAGAACCTCTCCCCAGAGGGTGGCGGCGAGCCAACCGGTGAACTTGCTGAGGCCATCAACGAGCACTTCGGTTCTTTCGAGAACTTCAAGAAGCACATCAACGCCGCAGCACTGGGCATCCAGGGCTCCGGTTGGGCTCTTTTGTCCTATGAAGGCATCGGCGGCAAGTTGCTGATCGAGCAGTTGCATGACCAGCAGGGTGATGTCCCAGTAGCAACCCAGCCACTACTGATGCTGGATATGTGGGAGCACGCTTTCTACCTCGACTACCTCAACGTCAAGGCTGACTACGTTGATGCGTTCTGGAACATCGTCAACTGGGACAACGTCTCCGAGCGCTACGCAGCAGCTAAGGAAGGCGCATCGAAGCTGGTTCTGCCAGGCGCCTAATCAACGCAACTAGAGCGTGAGTGTCTCGCCGCTCTCGTCCGCTTCGTCGCGGATGAGAGCGGCGAACATCGTTAACGCGGGCGTTATCCCGTAGGCTTAGATGTATGCCTGCCTTTACTCTTGAGGATTTGATGTCCAAAGGCGTCAAGGGCCGTACGGTTCTTGTACGCTCCGATTTGAACGTTCCACTCGACGATGACCGCAACGTCACCGATGCTGGCCGCGTTAAGGCCTCGATTCCGGTGATTTCGCGTCTGAGCAACGCTGGTGCCCGGGTGATTGTGATGGCACACCTGGGTCGGCCGAAAGGGGAGCCTGATCCGGCGCTTTCGATCCGCCCGGCAGCTGAAAAGCTCGCTGAGCTGAGCGGCTTGAACGTCACGGTCGCTGAAGACGTTGTAGGGGAGTCCGCGCAGTCCTTGGCTCAGGAGCTTGCCGATGGTGAGGTTCTGGTGATCGAGAACGTTCGCTTTGAAGCTGGCGAGACGTCCAAGGATGACGCCGAGCGTGAGGAACTCGCGAAGCGCTACGCCGCACTTGCCGGCGAGGACGGCGCGTATGTGGACGATGCGTTCGGTGCGGTGCACCGTAAGCATGCCTCGGTTTTCGATATCGCACGCCTTCTGCCGGCGTACCAGGGGGACCTGGTTCGTGATGAACTTGAGGTCTTGAAGCGTTTGACGGTTGAGCCTCAGCGCCACTTCGTTGTAGTTCTGGGTGGGGCGAAGGTCTCTGACAAGCTCGCTGTGATCGAGCGTTTGCTCACCGTTGCTGACCAGATTCTGGTGGGCGGCGGAATGGTCTTCACGTTCTTGAAGGCTAAAGGCTATGAGATCGGTAGCTCGCTGGTTGAAGAGGATCAGCTTGAGACGGTCAAGGGTTACCTTGACCGTTCCGGAACCGAAGGGCACGCCGAGATCATCCTTCCAAGCGACATCGTGATGGCTGATTCCTTCGCTGCTGATGCCGCCCACGAAACCCGCTCGGTTGAAGACCTGACTGGCGGCAGCATCGGGCAGGCCGGCATGGGCTTGGATATTGGCCAGGTTTCCGCTGGAACCTTCGGAGAGAAGATTGTCACCGCAGCCACGGTGTTTTGGAACGGCCCGATGGGCGTGTTCGAGTTCCCGGCATTCGCTGCGGGTACGCGCGCTGTAGCGAGCGCGCTGGAGCGCTCTGAGGCGTTCACGGTCGTGGGTGGCGGCGACTCGGCTGCTGCGGTTCGTAGCCTGGGCCATCACGATGCTGATTTCGGGCACATCTCAACCGGTGGTGGCGCATCCCTTGAATACCTTGAAGGTAAGGAACTTCCAGGGCTGACTGTTCTGGAGGAGAGCAACTAGATGGCACACATCACCAACGGTGAATTCGCTCGCCGTCCACTGATTGCCGGCAACTGGAAGATGAACATGGATCATCGCCAGGGCATCACGTTGCTTCAAAAAACGGTGTGGACGTTGCAGGACGCGAACCATAACTTTGATCGAGTCGAGGTAGCGGTCTTCCCGCCGTTTACTGACCTGCGTAGCGTTCAGACGCTGGTTGCGGGGGACGATCTCCCGGTGGTCTATGGCGCTCAAGACATCTCCGAGCATGACGAGGGGGCGTACACGGGCGAGATTTCCGGGCAGTTCCTGGACTCCCTGGGGTGCACCTATACGCTCGTGGGCCACTCGGAACGCCGCACACTGCATCAGGAAACCGATGAGGTAGTTTCCGCTAAGACAGCCGCGGCGCTGCGCCACGAGATCACGCCTGTGGTGTGCGTAGGTGAACCGCTTGAGGTACGCCAAGCGCAGCAACACGTTGAGCACACGCTTGAACAGGTCAAAGCCGTGATCAGCTCGCTGGATGTGCACACGGTCTCGAAGCTCGTGCTCGCTTATGAGCCGGTGTGGGCGATCGGGACCGGCGAGGTCGCTGGACCGGAAGACGCCCAGGAGATGGCTCACGCTATCCGGGAGTGTGTCAACCAGATCCACGGCGAGGATGCCGCTAACGGCGTACGTATCCTGTACGGTGGGTCAGTGAAAGCAACTAACGTCGCGGAGATCATGCAAGAAGCCGATGTTGACGGTGTTCTTGTGGGAGGCGCAAGCCTCGATGCCGTGGAATTTGCTAATATTGCTAGGTTCGAACAGCACTACGCATAGACGCGGAGTGCGAAGCGAACACTTTGAATCAGTTTTGACGTATTTAGAAGCTCGAGGAGATCATGTCGGGTTTGATCAACGCCTCGCAGGTCACCCTGCAGATCCTTGTACTTATTACCAGCATCCTGCTGATTATGACGGTGCTGTTCCATAAGGGCCGTGGCGGCGGCATCTCGGATCTGTTCGGCGGCGGTATGGCCTCATCGATGCAGTCTTCCGGTAGTGCTGAGCGAACGCTGAACAAGATCACCGTTACGATCTCGATCGTGTGGGCTGTGTGCATCGTTCTGCTTGCTCTTCTGATGCGGCTGAACGTCGAGGCCTAGACAGCCTGAGCAACATAGACGTTGGAGGCGGACCATTTCGGTCCGCCTCCAACGTGTTTAAGCCCGCCGCGGCAGGCTCGCTTGGATATCGAGGTTGCTTGGGTACTGAGGCTCGCTTGGGCTTCTAGATGTGATTCAGTGTTCAGGAGCGCTTGAGTATCTCGGTGAGCTTGTCCACGATGTACGGCAATCCTACCGCTGGGTCGTCGGCTTTGATCATGAGGACGGGACGTCCGCGCCCGGCGAGCACGCGTGCGTCTCCGGTGGCTTGTGCTGCAAGCTGTTCACCGCCGGTATGGTCCAGGCCAGGGATGTCGATGTCGTTGACGGTTCCGGCGAGGATGTGTATGAAGATACCTTCCGCTGGACCGCCCTTGTGGGCTTGTCCGGTCGAGTGCAGGAAACGGGGCCCCCAACCGAATGCGGTTGGACGTTTGAAGATCTCTAAGAGGGCCGTCTGCAAGGTAGCGGCGATCTCACGGTGCTTGTTGCGGTCAGCGAACACGTTGACCGCAACATAGCTACGCGATGTGGAGGCGGCACCGAGTTCCTCGATAGCCGAGGAAAGGTCGGTGATGTTCGCGTTGTTCGCCCAATCGCCGTATGCGGCGATACGGACCGGACCGTCAGCGATGTTCGGGGGAGTCTGAGCGTTGCCGGGTTCGCCCGCTAGGAGGCTGCGAGCTGCCACTTTGGAGGTCTCGACATCCGGCTGGTCGAATGGGTTGACGCCGATCAGACGGCACGCCACCGCGACCGCGTACTCCCACACCATGAATTGTGCAGCGATCGAACCCGCGACGGTGATGCCTGGGCCCGCGGGCGTGTGGGCGCCATCGTTGGTGCCTTGCAAGTAGACGTGCAGAACATCCTCTGCCTCATCTAGTAGCGCATCCTCGGCTGATGAGGCCAACTGTACGGTGGGCACAAGCCCCAAACCCTGTTTGCCAGTGGATTCGGCTACGAGCTGTTCGATCCACGCACTGAATCCTGGCAGGTGGGTGGTGTCATCATGGATCACAAGCTTATTTCGCTGTGGATGCTGGCCCGCTAAAGCCGCGCCCAAGATGAGTGCGGGGTTCTCGCGATGATCCCGGATGCATTCGGCTTGCGCCGCCATCGCCTCATCGAGTAGGCGCTCAACATCGACGCCGGCGAGACCGGTTGGCACGAGCCCGAAAGCAGCCAGAGCAGAGAAACGACCACCAACCGTTGGGTCTGCGGTGAACATCGTGAGCCTGTGCTGATGCGCTAGTTGCTCAAGCGGGGAGTCAGGGTCAGTAATGACCAGAACGTGCTCAGTGAGCCTCAAACCAGCCCGCTGGACGGCCTCGCTGAAAACCCGGAAAGCAACGTCCATCTCAAGGGTGCTTCCGGATTTAGAGGCCACGATCATCAGCGTCGAATCAAGGTGTGTCAGTGTTGCGGCGAGCATCCCAGGATCGGTTGAATCGATCACGCTGAGCTCCACACCTGCTGCGCGAGACACAACCTCTGAAGCCAGCGTGGAACCACCCGTGCCCGCCAGGATGATCCGTTTGATGCCGCGTTCTTTCAGCTCATCCCGCAACTCGATGATGGGGTCAATGAGCGGGCCAGACGCAGGAAAAGGGTTCGCCCAGCCAAGCCGATGCACAGCCTCGAGTGCGGCTTTCTTGCCCCACAGGGAAGAGTCCTTAGCCGCAAGGCGGGAAGCCACACGGTCCTTGACCAGCTGAGGCACTAAAGCGTTGACCGCCTCCTCGGTTTCGAGGTGGGCGGTTGTCGAAAGCATCGTCATCTCTAGCGTTCCGATGCAGCCTGAAGTTCAGCCTCGAGCCGCGTCAGCAGGTCCTTCCATGCTGCAACAAACTTCTGGACGCCTTCGGTCTCCAGCTTTGCGATGACCTCGTTGTAGTCGATTCCGAGTTCACTGAGCTCATCGAGGATCACGTCTTGCTCACGGTAGGTTCCGCTCACTGTGTCCTTACCGTCACCGCCGTGATCAGCTACCGCCTTGAGTGTGGCCTCAGGCAACGTCGTGACAGTCTGAGCGGCAACGAGCTCATCCACGTAGAGCGTGTCTGCGTAGTCGGGGTTCTTGACCCCGGTCGAAGCCCACAGGGGACGCTGCGGATGCGCACCTTGAGCCGCGAGTGTCTTCCACCGCTGGGTCAGCGATACTTCACGGAAAATCTCGTAGGCCAAACGCGCGTTAGCCAGCCCCGCTTTACCTCGCAGCGCAAGAGCCTCAGGGGAACCGATCGCATCCAGGCGCGCATCCACCTCGGTATCCAGACGGGAAATGAAGAAAGACGCAACGGAATGGATGCTGGCCAGGTCCAGCCCGGTATCCCGGGCCTTCTCAAGGCCACGCAAGAAAGCGGAGAGAACCTCGCGATAACGCTGCAGACCAAAAATCAAGGTCACGTTGACGCTGATACCGCGGGCAAGGCACTCGGTGATGGCAGGCAGACCCTCATCCGTTGCCGGGATCTTGATCATGACGTTGGGACGGTTCAGGGACTCCCACAACGCTACTGCCTGATCGATCGTTGCCTGCGTATCGAAAGCGTGGCGTGGATCCACCTCGATCGAGACACGACCATCCACGCCGTCCGTCGCATCATAGATAGGCCGCAACAAGTCAGCGGCCTGCGCGACGTCCTTCGAAGTGATCGCAACCACCGCATCGTCGACTGAAGCGTTCTGAGCGGCCTGCTCAGCGATGTCAGCGGCATAGCTTTCCGAATCAGCAAGCGCGGAGGCGAAAATCGCAGGATTAGTGGTCACACCGGTGACGTTCACCTCACGCATCAAAGATTCCAGCGAGCCGCTCGTGATGCGGTGACGAGACAAATCATCAAGCCAAATGGAAACACCGGCATCGGAAAGGGCCTGCGTATGAACGTTAGACATGAACGGGGACAACTCCTGAATCAAGAACAGTTCAAGTGTAAAAACAGCGGTGAGCGCCCGGCACACACGCGTGCCTCTCGGGCGTGCTTGCGGCTCGCGGGGCGAGCGCACACACGTTATTCCATCGTTAGCGGGCAGCGAGGGCTTCTGCAGCCTCGACAACAGCCTCAGAAGTGATACCGAACTTACGGTACAGCGTGTCACCGTCCGCGGAGGCGCCGAAGTGATCCAAGCCAACGATGCGGCCGTTGCTACCAACCCATTCGTACCAGCTCATCGGGTGAGCCGCTTCCACCGCTACACGCGCAGTGACCTCAGATGGCAGGACCTTTTCGCGGTACTCGGCATCCTGGGTGCGGAACCATTCGATGCACGGCATCGAAACCACGCGGGCGGCGATCCCGCGTTCGACCAGCGTCTTCTGTGCCTCCACGGCGAGGCCAACCTCGGAGCCTGTACCGATCAGGATGACATCCGGGGTGACGTCCTCGCCGTCGCGGGTCGCTTCACGCAGGATGTATGCGCCGCGTTCAGCATTCTCGGCTGCGGCGAAACCGTCTTCCTCACGCGGCAGGGTCTCTACACCTTGACGGGTCAAGACGATCGCGGTCGGGTGATCGGTGGTCTCAAGCATCTTCTTCCACGCGACTGAGACCTCGTTGGCGTCCGCTGGGCGGATCACATCAAGGTTCGGGATCGCGCGCAAGGAAGCGAGCTGCTCGACCGGCTGGTGGGTCGGGCCGTCCTCACCCAAACCGATCGAATCGTGCGTCCACACGTAGATCGAGGGGATACCCATCAGCGCGGACAAACGCACTGCAGGGCGCATGTAGTCGGAGAAGATCAGGAACGTGCCTGAGTAGGCCCTGGTCGGGGAGGAGGTCACGATGCCGTTGACGATCGCACCGGCAGCGTGCTCACGGATACCGAAGTGCAGGTTGCGCCCGCCCGGGCACGCCTCATACATGCCGGTAGCCCACGTGGACGGGTTGAAAGACTTAGCGCCGTTGATGAACGTGTTGTTCGAACCTGCAAGGTCCGCTGAGCCGCCCCACAGCTCGGGAAGCACAGGGGCCAGTGCGTTGATGACCTTGCCGGAGGCGGCACGGGTAGCGATCGTCTCACCGGCCTCAAAGTGAGGCAGGGCTTCAGTCCAGCCCTCAGGCAGCTCGCCCTTCTCAAGGCGGTCATACAGCGCTACAGTGTCACCCTCGGAGCGCGCGCGCCACGCATCCATCGCGGCGTCCCATTCCTTACGCAACTGTTCACCGCGTTCTTGAGCCTTGCGCGTGTAGGTAAGCACTGCATCGTCAACAACAAAGCTGCGCTCAGGGTCAAAACCCACCGCTTTCTTCAAACCAGCGACCTCGTCGCCGCCGAGCTTGGCGCCGTGGATACCGCCGGTGTTCTGCTTGGTGGGTGAAGGCCAACCGATTACGGTGCGCAAAGCGATCAGCGAAGGCCGGTCGGTTTCTGCCTTAGCGGCCTCGATCGCCTCGTTCAGTGCCTCCATGTCCTCGACGTAGTCGCCAGTGCGCAACCAGTCGACGCGCTGGGTGTGCCAGCCGTAAGCGCGGTAGCGGGCTTCGACGTCTTCAGTGAACGCTACATTCGTGTCGTCCTCGATGGAGATCTCGTTGTCATCCCAAATGACCACGAGCTGACCCAGCTGCTGGTGACCAGCCAGCGAAGACGCCTCGGATGTAACGCCTTCCTGCAGATCGCCATCGGATGCGATCACATAGATACGGTGGTCAAACGGCGACTCACCAGCAGGGGCATCTTTATCAAATAGACGACGCATGCGGCGCTGAGCGTAAGCGAAACCAACAGCTGAAGCCAAGCCCTGACCCAGCGGGCCCGTGGTGAACTCAACGCCTGCAGTGTGACCGTACTCTGGGTGGCCCGGGGTCAACGCATCCCAGGTGCGAAGAGCTTTCATATCATCAAGGCTCAGACCGTAGCCGGTCATGAACAGCTGTGTATAGAGAGTCAGCGAAGTATGACCAGGGGAGAGGATGAAACGGTCGCGGCCCGCCCACTGAGGGTCCTGAGGGTTGTGGCGAATATGCTTCTGGAACAGCAGGTGAGCTACGGGTGCGAGCGAGATGGCGGTGCCTGGGTGACCATTGCCCACCTTCTCAACCGCATCAGCGGCCAAAACTCGTGCGGTATCTACCGCGGCGGCATCTTCTTGTGTCCAGGTGAAGGTCTGGCTCGCCGAAGGCATTAATGGTCCTTTCGAACTACTCGCTAACAGAACGGTCACTTAACGCTGAAGATCAGTGACGTATCGAGGCTGTATCTAAGCCTACCCGCAGATGTCAGGGAAGCGAGCGCATAGGACGGTAGAATAGGTGGAAGAATGCAGGAATCGTCTCTTCCTGTGCCCCGCATCACTGCGCCCCGCGGTTTGGCGCGACCCAACGTCATGAGGTAACAGTCAATGTCCACCTTGAGCCATCAGGAAACGTCTACTCCCGCCGTGCCGCGCCATCAGCGCCAGCCCGGCGAGACACATGGCGTCTTCCTCTCGCGCAAGGCTAAAGCGTACTTGGCTCTGACCAAGCCGCGCGTGATCGAGCTGTTGCTTGTGACCACGTTGCCGACCATGATCTTCGCTCAACGCGGCTGGCCGGACCTGGTTGCGATGCTGGCAACCAACATCGGTGGGGCGATGGCTGCCGGTAGCGCTGGCGTGTTCAACTGCTATTTTGACCGGGACATGGACAAGGTCATGAACCGGACCAAGAACAGGCCGCTGGTGACCGGGGAAATCACGCCGAACGCCGCACTCGTGTTCGGGTGGATTCTAGGTGTTGCCTCGATCGCGGTGTTGTGGGCTGGAACCAACCTTCTGACTGCCGCGTTGGGTCTTGCTGCGATCCTCTTCTATGTGGTCCTCTACACACTGATCCTTAAGCGCAAGACCACCCAAAACATCGTGTGGGGCGGCATCGCAGGCTGCATGCCTGTTCTGATCGCGTGGGCTGCTGTGAAGAACACGATCGAGTGGCCTGCCATCGTCTTGTTCCTCATCATCTTCTTGTGGACCCCGCCGCACTACTGGCCGCTGTCCATGAAGTATTCGGAGGACTACGAACGCGCCGACGTTCCGATGCTGGGTGCTGTTGCCCAAGGTCGCACGGTGTCCGCTCAGGTTGTTGTGTACGCGTGGGCTACGGTCGCGTGCTCGCTGTTGCTGATCCCGATGGGGGACGCCGGCATCGTGTACACAGTGGTTGCGCTGGCCTCGGGTGGATGGTTCATTTGGGAATCCCATATTCTGCACCGTGAAGCGGCACAGGATCACAGCGCGAAGAGCCTCAACCGGAAGGCTATGCGCGTGTTCCACCTCTCGATCATGTACCTCACGCTTCTGTTCATTGGCCTGGCGATCGACCCGTTCGTCGGATCGCCGCTTCTGGGCTAGAGCATATTTACTTACAGACAGAGCCGCGCTTCACTCGCTGAGTGAAGCGCGGCTCTCTCGTTTGGTTGGGTTTCGCGTGGCTGGTGTTGCCGTGCGTCTGGTGCTGGCTAGTTGACGGTACGGTCCCACACGTTGGTCACCGCGGAGAGCAGTAGTGCCGAGCCGAGCATATGTGCCAGAACCAGGCCGATCGGAAGGCCTGAGAAGTGCTGCCAATAGCCGATGCCTGCCTGGATGAGGATCACGCCGATCGCCATGAGGTAGGCGTTCTTGAGGCTCGCGATGTTGCGGCGCATCACAATGACAAGGCCAACGATGATCAGCAACGTCATCGCGTAGACGGGGATGGTGTGCATCCGAGTCACGATGAGGGCGTTGAACGTGTGTCGTGGCGCGCTTTCGTCACCTGCGTGCGGGCCGGTGCCGGTCACGGTAGTTCCCATCACGATGATCCAAGCGGCCAGAGCCCATGCAGTCGCCGCGATCACACGCAGCGGGCCAAACACTGGCTGCGGAGTGAACGGCACGTTTTCCTTGAGGGCTACAGAGCTTTCGACGCCTGGGTTGCGGTAGGCGCGGCCGGTGCGGTTGACGAGCAGAACCGCGAGAGCCACGCACGCGGCGGATGCAAGGAAGTGCAGTGAGACGACCCAGGGGTTGAGCTTGGTGAGAACCGTCATGCCGCCGATCACAGCCTGTGCCGGGATGATGCCTAGAAGCGCCCAGGACAGCACGAAGATGTTCTTGTGAGCCTTGCGGGAACGCCACGCGGCAACGATCATCGTGACTGCGATCGCCGCAAGCACGAAGGTCAGGGTGCGGTTGCCGAATTCGATGAGACCGTGGATACCCATTTCCGGGGTAGGGGTCATGGTTTCAGGCGTGCACTTGGGCCATTCGGAACAACCGAGGCCGGATTTGGTCAACCGGACGGCACCACCGGTCACGATGATCCCGATCTGTGAGATCAGGGAAGCGATTGCTAGACCGTGAGCGGTTTTCGTCACCGGCTGGTAGCCGCTGGCTTGTGCGCCAGTTGGCTGGGTTGGCGACGAGGTGGTCGCTGTCATGACGGTTCCTTTCTGGGGCTCGGTGTGAGGTTCGGTTGTGGGCTCGAATGGGGCAGGCTCATCATCAAGAAGCGCAATGCCGCACCGTCAATTCTCCCACCTAAAGTTGCGTATTGCGGCCGCGACGAGGATCAGGGCCCACCCGGCGAGCACGATCGTGGCTTGGATGTTGATGTGGCCGTGTGCAAGCGCGTCGCGCATTCCTTCGCCGAGCGCTGCGGAAGGCAAGAGCTGTACGAAACCTGCGAGCGCATCGTGCAGGCGGGTCAGGGGCATGAGCACGCCGCCGATCGCAGCGATCAGAACGAGGCCGATGTTGGTGATGGCGAGCGTTGCTTGTGCTCGCACGGTTCCAGCGATCAGTAGGCCCAGAGCAGTGAATGTGATGACGCCAAGAACCCCGATGAGAACGGCCCATCCGAACGTGGGTTTTGGTTGCCATCCGAGGAACACCGCGACGGTGCTGAGCACGGCCACGTGGAGTAACGCGACTATGGCGACGGCCGTGATCTTGCCGAGGATGAGCCCTGACTTGCCGAGGGGAGTTGTGGCCAGCGCACGCAACACGCCGTACTGTCGGTCGAAGCCGGTTTGGATCGCTTGGCCAGTGAAGCCCACGCTCACGAGTGCGAGTGCGAGCACGCCCGGGGTTGCAGCGTTGATGCGGGTGTCCGCGATGCCGTCGAGTACCGATGTGGTGGTCAGAGCCCCGAGTGCGAGCAACGGCAGGATGAGGGAGACCAGGAGTTGCTCCGCATTGGTCACGATGATCCGGGTTTCGTAGCCGGCATGGCGCAGGATCCGGGTGAGCGCGGGAGCCGGAAGGCTTGCAGTCGTAGTCATGTCAGGCCTCGCCTTCGGTGGATTGCGATGCGACCTCAAGGAAAACGTCCTCGAGGCTACGGCGTCCCAGGTGCATACTGGTGGGCATGAGGTCTGCCTTCTCGAGCGCAGATGCTAGTTCGCGCAGCTGCTGGGGAGCCGTCACATCCTCGATAGTCCATGCGCCTGGTCTTGTGTTGGTTGCGGTGAGGTGCACGCCGGTTTGGTCAAGGATGCGTGCGAGGTCAACGGCCTCGGGGAGAGTGAGACTGAGGCTTGCCGTTGAGTCGGCGTCTAAGAGGTCAGACACACTCGACTGCTTCACGACGCGTCCGCGGTCCATGATGAGGATGTAATCGGAGAGCCGTTCGGCCTCTTCGAGCAGGTGGGTTGTGAGAACAACCGCCGCGCCATCGCTTGTGAGTTCTTTGATGATGTCGAAGACAAGCAGTCGTGACTGTGGGTCAAGCCCAGCACTTGGCTCATCGAGGAAGAGAACTTCGGGCCGCCCCAGCATCGCCATCGCGAGGGAAACCCGCTGTTTCTCGCCACCTGAGAGGCGCCGGATGGAGCGGCGCGCGAGGTGCGCGATGTTGAGCTGCTCCATGAGCTCAGGCAGCGGGCGGGGATTCTGGAACAGGCCCGCAACGTGTTTGAGCAGACGTAGTGGGGTCTGTGCTGGTGGTAGTCCACCGTCTTGCAACATGACGCCTACACGGGAGCGCAATGTGGCAGACGCACCCCAAGGGGTCTGGCCCAGCAAAGAAATTTTTCCGGCGTCAGGCTTTTGCAAGCCCTGGCAGCACGCGAGGGTTGTGGATTTACCTGCACCGTTCGTTCCGAGCAGAGTCGTCACCTGCCCACGCGCCGCGGTGAAGGACACGCCTTGAACTGCCTTGATAGGGCGGGTTTTCGAACCGAAAGCTTTCGCAAGCCCCGAAACCTCGAGGGCAACATCCGCAGCCTGCGTTTCGGGCACGGAAACCTGGGGTAAATGATGTTGGGCCACGGTGCCATCGTATCGAGCCACGCGCGCGATCCCGGATCGAGTAGTTACGATGGTGGACAGTTGCGTTAACCCTCAACGAGGAAAGGTGGCAAACGTTCATGTCTGCCCAGACCAGCAACTCTGCTCAGTCCAGCAACTCTGCCCAAGCTAGCAACTCTGCCCAGACGAGCAACGATGCTGTTGATCGCGATACGCGGGATGGGGCCGCTGAACGCGAGCCGCACCTTGCCCCGGAAGAATCCACGCGCGACCGCGTGTTGCATAGCGTCATGATGAACGGCCCCATCACCGCGGCCAAACTCGGCAAAGAACTAGGCCACACCGCAGCCGCGATCCGCCGCCACCTCGACAAACTCGAAGAAGAAGGCCTCATCGAAGTCAAAGAGATGGGGCACAAGCCATCCCGAGCCGGACGCCCCGCACGCCACTACGTGGTCAACCCACAAGGCCAATCCCAGTGGGGCTCCCGAAACGCTGACGTAGCGATCAAAGCCATCTCCCGTCTGTACGCACTTGGCGGGGAACGCGCAGTAGAAGAGTTCGCACGCGAACTCGCACTCGAACAAGAAGCCCGCTACACCGCGATGCTTGAAGGCACCGAAAAAGGGCCCGAGCGCATCGAGGCACTAGCCCGCGCGCTCGCCGCCGACGGCTACATGGGATTCACACGGGACGTCTCGATCCCTGCCGGCAGGACCCCGATGCGGGCTAAACAGATCTGCCAGGCTCACTGCCCGGTGGTGGATATCGCAGCGGCGGTGCCCGCGATTTGTGATGCGGAAACAGAAATGTTCCAGCGGGTCTTGGGTGTCGATGTGCGGCGGTTGTCGACGATGGCGGCCGGCGGGCACGTCTGCACCACCCACGTGCCTGTTGAGCGCGGCTCTGCCGGTAGGGGTACGCCCGTTCCGCGGGAGAAAGTTACCCGCGTGGCTGGGCCGCGGCGCCCATCGGCTGATAAGTAGGCCTTGGACAGCGCATGACGGATCGTGACCACAGCGAATCGCGAGCATAGTGGTCGCCAGCACAGCGGATCGCGGTAGGTATATCCCATGAATGAACTGAGGCGTGGCTTAGTTGACGCAGATGCCGAATAACGCAACAGTTAAGTTCGGTAATTCAGTTTTTTGGGCGGCGGGACGGAATAAATCCCACACCGCCACCGTTGTACCGCAATGGCAACTCGCGCGCTCAACGTTGACAGCGTATCTGGGCGCAGACGCCGAACACCGATATCGGCGTCAGAGGAAAACATCTCATTGGAACAAACATCAGTGACCCGACGCTGGCGAGTGCCAGCAGAGAAGAGGACGCGATGACGGATCAACAGGCGCCTAGCGCAAAGGATCCAGGTGTAATCGCCGAAATCCTCGAGGCGAACCCGGAACTCGAGGGTATTGGTAACTACGAATACGGTTGGGTTGACTCCGACGCCGCCGGACAGGACGCAGAGCGTGGCCTCGACGAAGACCGCGTGCGCTCCATCTCGGCTAAGAAGGACGAACCCGAATGGATGCTCAACAGGCGTCTGCGCGCACTGAAGTACTTTGAACGCAAGCCAATGCCAACCTGGGGCCCAGACCTCTCCGGCATCGACTTCGACAACATCAAGTACTTCGTCCGTGCTTCCGAAGGCCAGGCCCAAACCTGGGAAGACCTTCCAGAAGATATCCGCAACACGTACGAAAAGCTTGGCATCCCAGAGGCAGAACGCAACCGCCTCGTAGCTGGTGTTGCCGCCCAGTACGAATCCGAGGTTGTCTACCACCAGATCCGCGAGGACCTTGAAGAACAAGGTGTCATCTTCCTTGACACTGACACCGCTTTGAAAGAGCACCCGGAGTTCTTCGAAGAGTACTTCGGCACCGTGATCCCAGCTGGCGATAACAAGTTCGCGGCACTCAACACCGCAGTGTGGTCCGGCGGTTCCTTCGTCTACGTCCCGAAGGGTGTACACGTCGAGATCCCGCTGCAGGCCTACTTCCGCATCAACACGGAGAACATGGGCCAGTTTGAACGCACCCTCATCATCGCTGACGAGGATTCCTACGTTCACTACATTGAAGGCTGCACGGCCCCGATCTATAAGTCGGACTCCCTGCACTCCGCTGTGGTTGAGATCATCGCGAAGAAGGGTGCCCGCGTTCGCTACACGACCGTCCAGAACTGGTCGAACAACGTGTACAACCTCGTCACCAAGCGCGCAGTATGCGAAGAAGGCGCGGTCATGGAATGGGTCGATGGCAACATCGGTTCCAAAGTCACCATGAAGTACCCGGCTGTCTACCTCACTGGTGAACACGCCCGCGGCGAGACCCTTTCGATCGCGTTCGCTGGTGCCGGCCAGCACCAGGACACCGGCTCGAAGATGGTGCACATCGCACCAAACACCTCGTCCTCGATCGTCGCGAAGTCGATCGCCCGTAACGGCGGCCGCTCCGGTTACCGCGGCCTCGTGCAGGTGCGTGAAGGTGCCCACGGTGTCAAGAACAACACCGAATGTGATGCGCTCTTGGTCGATACGATCTCGCGTTCGGACACCTACCCGTACATCGACATCCGTGAGGACGACGTACAGATGGGCCACGAAGCCACAGTTTCGAAGGTTTCCGAAGACCAACTGTTCTACCTCATGGCCCGCGGTATTCCTGAAGACGAAGCGATGGCGCTCATCGTTCGCGGCTTCGTCGAGCCGATCTCCCGCGAGCTCCCGATGGAGTACGCGCTTGAACTCAACCGTCTAATTGAACTTCAGATGGAAGGATCTGTTGGCTGATATGTCTGAGACGACTTCCACACAGCGTCCACAGGGCGCACCACTGATCGCGGGCTTCACGGAGGAAGGCGAAGACCTATCCCCGATGAACGCTGATCAGGCTCACGGCGGTAGCCCCATCGCAGGGGCTGCCGTGAAGAGCCACTCCCACGGCGGGGCAGCCGAGGGCTGGGGTGGCGCTAACGATTCTTCGCGTGCCGGCCGCGCCACGAGCTTCAACGTTGAAGACTTCCCGCAGCTCACCGGCCGTGAAGAGGATTTCCGCTTCACCCCACTGCGCCGCCTGAAAGGCCTCCACAAGGATGATCTGACAGGTACTGCACCGAGCCTGAACCAAGAGGTCCTCACCGGTACCGGCGAGGTCCGCATCGAACAGGTCGCCCAGGATCACGCGGCCGTTTCCTTCATGGAGCCAGAAGACCGGCTCTCGGCGAACGCCTACGCAGCCGCCAAACACGTGGATCTCGTGACAGTTCCCGCTGAAACCGACGGGCTCGTCACCAAGCTCACGCTACGTGGTGAGCATCAGGACCCGGCAGGCCAGCACATCACGGTTGTAGCCGAGCCCGGCTCCAAGGCAACCGTCGTGTTCGACCACGTAGGTTCGGCGGTTCTGACCCAGCACATCGAATACGACGTCAAGGACGGCGCTGAGCTGACCATCGTTTCGCTACAGAACTGGGAAGACGACGCCGTGCATGCTGCGAACATGCAGGCACGCCTCGGCGCTGAGGCCAAACTCAAGCACGTGGTGGTGACCTTCGGTGGAGACCTCGTCCGCCTGACGCCATCGGTACGTTTCGCGGGTGAACGAGGCGAAGCCTACGTCTACGGGTTGTACTTCACCGACGCGGGCCAGCACCAAGAACACCGCCTGTTCATCAACCATGCATCCGCCAACTGCACGTCCGATGCCCTCTATAAGGGTGCGTTGCAGGGCGACGGTGCGCACTCGGTGTGGGTTGGCGACGTCCTCATCCCGGTTGCCGGTGAAGGCACCACAACCTACGAAGCCAACCGTAACCTCGTGCTGTCCGAAGGCGCACGCGCCGACTCGGTGCCGAACCTCGAAATCGAGACCGGCGTCATCGAAGGTGCAGGCCACGCGGCAACCACGGGTCGCTTCGATGACGAGCACCTGTTCTACCTCATGGCCCGCGGTATCGACGAGAAAACGGCGCGCCGCTTGGTGGTCCGTGGCTTCCTGAACGAAATCATCCAGAAGATCGATGTTCCAGAGATTGAGGATTCCCTCAACACGACCATCGAGGCCGAGCTGGCCGTCAACGATAACTGACCTTCACTTCTCACAAGGAGAATCGACTTTTCATGAACACTCTTGAAATCAAAGACCTGAAGGTCGGCATCGAGACCGATCAGGGATTCAAGGAAATCCTCAAAGGAGTCAACCTGACCATCAAGCCAGGTGAGACCCACGCGATCATGGGCCCTAACGGCTCCGGTAAGTCCACGCTCGCTGCAACCATCGCAGGCCACCCGTCTTACATCGTGACCGGCGGCTCCATCACCCTCGACGGTGAGGACGTCTTGGAGATGGAAGTTGACGAGCGCGCTAAAGCCGGATTGTTCCTCGCGATGCAGTACCCAGTCGAGGTGCCGGGCGTTACCATGACGAACTTCCTGCGTACCGCCAAGACTGCACTCGATGGCGAGGCACCGAAGCTGCGCACGTGGGCTAAGGACGTCAAGGGTGCTTTCGAAGCGCTCAAGATGGATCCAGAGTTCGCTAACCGCAACATCAACGAAGGCTTCTCAGGTGGCGAGAAGAAGCGAGCTGAAATCATCCAGATGGAACTGTTCAAGCCAAAGTATGCGGTACTTGACGAGACCGACTCCGGCTTGGACGTCGATGCTCTGCGCATCGTTTCCGAAGGTGTGAACCGTGTCCAGGAAAGCAACAACATGGGTGTCATGCTGATCACGCACTACACCCGCATCCTGAACTACATCAAGCCTGACTTTGTGCACGTGTTCGTTGACGGCCACATGGTTGATCAGGGCGGCCCAGAGCTCGCTACCAAGCTTGAAGAAGAGGGGTACGACAAGTACCTCGCTAAGGCGTGATCCCTCATGGCTGAGAACGCAAAAGATCTGGCACCCATCGAGGATGTCACCGAGGCGTTGCATGAGGTGATTGACCCGGAGCTTGGCGTCAATGTGGTTGACCTCGGGTTGCTCTACGGCATGGCATATGACGACGAGGGTGCGCTCGTGATCGACATGACGCTCACCACGGCGGCGTGCCCGCTCTCCGATGTGATTGAAGATCAGATCGACTCGGCTATTGGCACCATGGTTGATGAATACCGCGTCAACTGGGTGTGGATGCCGCCGTGGGGTCCTGAACGGATCACCGAAGACGGCCGCGACCAGATGCGCGCGCTCGGATTCAACATCTAAGCAGAGCGTTATCTAGAAGCTCACGCTTGGGCTAGAACTGTGCGGGGTTGAGTATCTATACGGTGCTCAACCCCGCACAGCTTTAACTATTAGCGACCAGGAAGTCACGCGTGAAGGTGCCCGCGCGGTGAAAGGCACAGCGTTTTCGCGCCAACCCCTGGGTAGACTAGGAAAGTTCGTTTTCAGCCGTATTGGGGGTTGTCTTGATTTCCGTGGACAATGTGGAGCTGCGCGTGGGTGCGCGCCTGCTCATGGACGAGGTCTCGTTCAGGGTTGACCGCGGAGACAAGATCGGCTTGGTGGGGCGTAACGGCGCCGGAAAAACAACGTTAACGAAAGTGTTGGCTGGCCAGGGGCTCCCGGCCGACGGCAGCATCGAACGCCGCGGAGAGATCGGCTATCTTCCGCAGGACACCCATCTTCCGGATATGCAACAGCTGGCTCGCGACCGCATCTTATCGGCCCGTGGCCTCGATAACGTCATAACCAAGTTGCGTGAATCGCAAGCACAGATGGCCAGTGATGACCCGGCTATTGCGCAGAAGGCGATGCGCCGCTATGACCGCTTGGAGGCCCAGTTTTTAGCCGCGGGAGGTTATGCGGCTGAATCAGAAGCGGCAACCATCTGCAATAACCTCGACTTACCTGAGCGGGTCTTGGCTCAACCGATCGGTACGCTCTCGGGTGGTCAACGCCGCCGTGTTGAGCTTGCCCGCATCCTGTATTCGCAAGCCGACACGCTGCTATTGGATGAGCCGACCAACCATTTGGATGCAGACTCGATCATCTGGCTGCGGGAGTTCCTGCAGGCCTATGAGGGCGGGTTCGTGATCATTTCCCACGATACGGACTTGCTGGAGGCGGTTGTGAACAAGGTGTTCCACCTGGACGCCAACCGTGCCACGATCGACCAATATAACCTCGGGTGGAAGAAGTACCTGGAGCAGCGGGAAACCGATGAGCGGGCCCGCCGCCGTGAAGCCGCCAACGTCCAAAAGAAGGCATCGGCGTTGTTGGCTCAGGCAGATAAGATGCGTGCTAAGGCTACCAAGGCTGTGGCGGCGCAGTCCATGATCAAACGCGCGGAACGCATGTTGCGGGGCATCGAGCCTGAACGGCAAGCGGATAAGGTTGCGGCGCTTCGCTTCCCGGACCCGGCCCCGTGCGGGAAAGTGCCTATCTCTGCGGAAGGTTTGAGCCGCTCCTACGGTTCACTCGAGATCTTCACTGGCCTGGATCTTGCGGTCGACCGTGGTTCCCGTGTGGTCGTGTTGGGTCTCAACGGTGCCGGTAAAACCACGCTGTTGCGCCTGCTTGCCGGGGTTGATGAACCGAACTCTGGGCAGGTCGTTTACGGGCATGGATGCAAGATCGGTTATTTCGCTCAGGAACACGACACGATCGATGGTGAGAAAACCGTGTTGGAGAATATGCGCCGCACCGCACCGAGCCATTTAGGGGATGCCCAAGTGCGTTCGATCTTGGGTTCGTTCTTGTTCTCTGGTGATGACGTGGACAAACCCGCACGTGTGCTCTCAGGTGGCGAGAAAACCCGCCTAGCTTTGGCGATGATCGTGGCTTCGCATGCGAACGTGTTGCTCCTGGACGAGCCCACTAACAACCTTGACCCGGCCTCTCGTGAACAGATCCTTGGTGCGTTGGCAACCTATGAGGGCGCGGTGATCTTGGTGTCCCACGATGAGGGAGCGGTAGCCGCGCTCAACCCTGAACGGGTCCTGCTCTTGCCAGATGGCACCGAGGACTTGTTCAACGACGAATACCTCGAGCTCGTTTCCTTAGCATAGAGAAGACGCAACTGGATGCGTTTGCTCTTGAACGGACGCTGAGCTTTTCAACGGACGCCGGGCTCTTGAACGGATGCCTAGGTCTTATCCGACATCCACGTGTGGTCTTCTCGTTGCGGTTCGGCTAGGGGAGTTTCATCCTCATAACCTTGCGCGTCGAGGTAGGCGTCTTCGATGTCTTCATCGTGTGCCGAACCGTCACGGCGTGGGCGGCGCTGTTTCTTCTGAGCCACCCGCCGGGCTTGGAACATCGGCTCAGACGTGCCCTCGCCATCGACCCCTGTAGCACCGGCGGCTTGGGCTTGCTTGCGTTCAGCGTTGATTTTGGCCTGTTGTCGTGCCGCATATCCGAAACCGATGAAGAACAAGAGGCCGAAAGCCATCCACTGTAAGGCATAGGACCAATGCATGCCTTCGTCTTCGGACGGCTCTTGCAGTAGTGCTGGAGTTTCAACGCTTGGCTCTTCCGAAGCAAGCCAACCGTAGGCGCCCGGGGCGATATCCAGTCCCGTCAGCTGGGCGGCCCCAACCAGATCAACTGAGGCGATCTGCCCGGCAGGGGCATCCCTGCCAATATTAGGTTCACCACGCACCAAACGAACCACGATGCTCGCCTCACCTTGGGGAGTTGCGGGCACGTTGTCGGGGTGCTGGTCAGGGCCGTCGCCGTTGGGCATCCAACCGCGGTCAACAGCGAGGATCACGCCGTCATTGGTTTCGAATGGAACCAGTTGCTCCATACCGACCCGACCGTTGCCAGAACGCATACGCACCATGAGCTGTTGATCGCTCAGGTAGCGGCCCTCGAGCCTAACCGGAGTGTACTGCTTGTCTTCTGGCAGGGACTCAAGCCACGGGCTATCAGGGGCTAGCTCGATCGGGGTAGCGTTCCAGTTCTGTTCGATGAGCCGGTTCGTTTGCGCGACATCGGCCCGGCGGTCCCACTGCCACCAGCTCAACCCAGCGCAAATCGCTGCGAAGAACAGGACCATCAGAAGCCAGCCGATCCAGCGAGTGGAAGCTAAAAACTTATACACCTAGGGCTCCTCCCTCTGAGTCGCTGAGTCTTCATTCGAGGCGTGCAGCTGCGCTGTGTGCAATGTCGCTACAGGGACAACGTTTTTGAGGAATAGGCGAGCGTTGAGGAATTCGCTGAGATACTCGCGGTGCTCATTGCACGCAAGCCATTGTTTGCGGCGGTCAGGGGAGTGGACCTTCGGGTTGTTCCACTCCAGAACATAGCTCGCTTCCGCCTTACAGCCTTTGCGGGAGCACGTGAGTTTTGAGGCTTCCTGCGCCGCTGCATCATCGTCTTTGTGCTGACCTGATAGAAAACCGAGCACATCCATAATCAGGCATGCCCCGCATCGTTGTTTCCAGCCGCTTGTGAACGTTGGTGTTGCTCGCTATGAACCTGGATGACCTGTTCGGAGGCCTTATCCTCTTGGTCTTCGACGTAGGTGCTCGGCAACTCAGTAGGTGCCTGTTGATCTGCCCACGTGGGGTCAGCGGTGTCGGAAGGCTGGATCGCGTTCGCGCTCACGACGGCGAACCAGGGGATCACGGTAGCGAACAGTAGAAGACCAAGGCCCACCCATAGGTTCCCGTAGTAGGCGATGATACCGCCGAGCGGGAAGCAAATGACGCGCAGAGTCATCTTGAGCGCGTACATACGGTGACGATGGCGTGCCTCAAGCGACGCCGCCTCTTGGGCGTCGGTGATCGAGTATTCCGCAGCTACGGTCGCATCCTTTTTAGCCATCGTATCTATTATGGACTCCCACTCGTTCGATGCCGGCATCCTAGGTACGCATCACGGGTGTTGGCTTCCTGCCAGCTTGCGCACCGCACTCGGTAGACTGAACACGTACATCACATTGGCTTATTGCACACCCAGGGAACGGGTGTGCGCTGACCTGCTCAAGGAGATGCATGAGCGCGAGTGCCGCGACCACGAAAACCACGGATACACCCGCACGCACTGTATTAGTGACCGGTGGTAACAGGGGGATTGGTTTGGCGATCGCTGAGCAGTTCCTCAAAGCCGGTTACCAGGTGGCGGTGACAACTCGGTCTGAGCCTGCACCGGTTGAGGGGATTCTTTCTGTCAAGGCCGATGTGACCGATAGCGGCAGCGTTGATGCCGCGATGGCTGAGGTTGAGCAGAAACTCGGCCCGATCACCGTGGTGGTTGCCAACGCAGGTATTACTCGCGACACTCTTTTGATGCGGATGAGCGAATCCGACTTCACCGATGTTGTGGACACGAATCTCACGGGTGCGTTCCGTGTGGTTCAGCGCGCCACGAAAGGTATGGTCAAGGCTCGTTTCGGCCGCGTGATCCTCATATCCTCTGTTGTTGGTTTGCTGGGTGGGGCAGGCCAGGTCAACTATTCAGCATCGAAAGCCGGGCTCGTCGGGATTGCGCGTTCCGTTACTCGTGAACTGGGTTCGCGCGGCATTACCGCGAACGTGATCGCCCCCGGCTTCATCGAGACAGACATGACTGAGGCTCTTGACGAGGATCTGAAGAAGCAGTACAAGCAACAGATCCCAGCGGGCCGTTTCGCTTCCTCTGAAGAAGTAGCCAAGGTCGCAGTGTGGCTGGCATCGGAAGACGCCGGCTATATCTCTGGCGCGGTTGTACCCGTCGATGGCGGGCTGGGGATGGGTCACTAAGTCCCGTCCTAGATTTTCTTTGCTCTGAGACGTCTTAAGGACAGAGGCGTTTCGATTGACTCAGACGTTTTGACTGACTGAGACGTTTTACTGAAAGTAGGTTTGCATGTCCAAGCTTGAAGGCAAGGTAGCGATCGTTACTGGTTCCAGCCGTGGAATCGGTGCGGATACCGCGAAGATTCTCGCGGCTGAAGGTGCCGCTGTCGTGGTGAATTACCGCGATAAAGCGCCGCGGGCGAATAAGGTTGTCAAAGCCATCGAGGAAGCCGGTGGCCGCGCGGTAGCGGTCAAGGCGGACCTCACGGTCGCAGAGGATCGTGAAGCGCTCGTGAAAGCCGCTGTAGAGAACTTCGGCCACCTCGACATTCTCGTGCTCAACGCATCGGGCGGTATGGAGTCCGACCGTGGCGAAGACTACGCGATGCGCCTGAACCGTGACGCTCAGGTGGGTATGCTCGATGCCGCGTTCCCGTCGATCCGCCCGGGCGGCCGCGTAGTGTTCGTGACCAGCAATCAGGCCCACTTCATCGAAACCCACCCAACGCTTCCGGCCTACGAGATGGTTGCCAAGTCGAAGCGCGCAGGTGAGACCGCGTTGAGAGAGCGTGAACACGAGTTCGCTGAAGCCGATATCACGTTCGTGGTGGTCTCGGGTGACATGATCGAAGGCACCATCACCGCAACGCTTCTGGACCGCGTTGAGCCAGGTGCGATCGAAGCGCGCCGCGAGGAAGCTGGCCGCTTGTACTCGGTTGCTGAGTTCGCTCAAGAGGTTGCTCGGATGGCTATGGATGACGTCGAGCACATGCACACCGAATACGTCGGTGGCGCTAAAGGCTTCCTCGATAAAGGTTTTAACCTCTAAGGGATATCCGCTGACGAAGGCCCTTAGGCCTCAACGTAGGGGCTAGCACATGTGAAGGGGCGACCACTTGTCCAAAGTGGTCGCCCCTTCGCGCTGTTCCGCAGGACTGCTTGCTGAGCTCGTTGCGGTTGCCTATCTTGTGCTACAGCCTAGTCCTTGCTGCAGGTTACGTTAGGCCAGCCCTCATAACGTGTGGTCTGGGAGTCCTTGAGAACTTCGCCGGTATCAACGTTGGTGCGAGTTCGCGTGACATTAACGGTGAAGCCCTTCTTGCCGCTGGATTCCGGGATACAGTTCGGATCGTCCGAGGTCAGCGTTGGGCCAGACGTGTAGTCGTAGAAGTCGCTCGTGGTGGTTTTCACTTTCCAGGTCTTATGGCCAAACACGGCGGTGTTAACCTTGTTGTTCTCCAGCCACATCGCGACCACGACGGGAGCCTTGGTGTTGTTCTTCCACTTGACGTTGATCGAGCCTTCCCAATATGTGGATTCACGTCCAGCTGGGTAGCGGTCGAACCAACGGTTGTGTGGCCTCCACTCCTGGATGTCCATGCCTGCGAGGTATCCGGCGTTATACGCCATCGTCGCGATCTGCGAAAGGCCCCCGCCGACTGCCTTGGTCGAGACGCTGTTGACCACCACACCGGATGAGTAATAGCCGTTTGCTTCCGTAACTGGGCCGAACTTGGTGGCAAGATCGAAAGACTCACCGGGCAGGATGACGCTACCGTTGATGCGTCGTGAACCGGCTTCGAGGTTCTTAGTCCGGGTTGGGTCATAAGGGTACGGTGTTGCGAACTCAGCGACCTTGGTAACGTTCCACTTCTTCGCTTGCGCGGTGGTTACGGATGGTTCCTGGGCTTTGAACGGCACGTCCGCGATGCGATCAGACGTGGATGCGGCGGCTTCGCGGACCTTTTTGCCTAGCTCCTCAGTATCTAGTCCTTTACCGCTTTTGCCCGGTACTATCTCCGCTTTCGCGTTCGAGCCTGTCCCGACCAGTTTGAGGCTTGCGTCTTGTGCCGTGGTGTTGAGCTTAGGGTTGGCTTTTTCTACCGCGGATTTCAACGCCTCATCGTCCGTTTTCAGTTCGGGGGAGGAGTCCTTGACGTCTACGACGGTAGCCTGAGCGAGAGTAGCCACGCCCAGTTCGGCCCGCTCGCCTCCGGCTTTCACCGTGACTGGGCCAGAGAGGTATGGGTCCACCGTGGTTTTGATGAATTCGTTCCATTTTTCGGTGGTGACGTCGGGTTCGATGACGTTAGATGCGACCTCGATTTTGCGTTCTTTGGCAAACGCGTTCTTGGTGATGCTATTCCGGGCGAGCTGCTCGCTGACGTCGTGGCCGTCTTTCGGTTGAGTGAACTCAGGGCCGCCTTCGGTGAGGCTCAGTTTTCCTTCGACCGGGTCATTGGTGAGTGCATCAGAGATCTTCTCTGCGCTGGACTTGAGGGCTTGTTCATCGAGGGTCTGCTTGACATCGAGCTCTTGGGTTCCTGATAGACGTTCGAGAATGATCTTCGGGTTCCACGTCCACCCAGACAGATCTGCAAGTGTCGCCTCAACGTCGATTCCGACACCGGCCTGAGCGGGGGTCACCGACGCGGTCGCGGACCCAGCGGTGAGCGTCAGCTTTTTGGTGAGCCTGCCGCCGAGCTCTTTCTCTAGTTTCACGGCGGCTTCCTGGCTGGAAAGGCCAGAGATATCGACCCCACTCACCGTGATGTGGGCAGGGAGCTTATCTGAGGTGAACCAGGCGGTTCCGGCGTAGGCGCCAGCTGCGAGTAAAAGAACGCCACCGACGATGGAACCTGCGACGAACCCGCGCCGTTTGCGCTTGCGGCCGCCAGCCTTCTCAGATGGCGGGTTGGAAGCCGATGCAGAACCTGGGGCGGACGCAGCAGAAGCGGACGCAGTGGAAGCGGACGCAGTGGCGGTGGATGTGGCGGCGGGAGCGGTGGTGGAGACCGAGGCCGAGTCCGAAACGGAAGATGCGGCGGAGGACTCATCGGAAGGCTCCGTCGAAGGCTCAGTGGAAGGCTCGGGGACCGATGCGGTGGAAGCCGCGGCGGGGTCCTGCTCTTGGTGAGCCGTCTCTTCCTGAGCTGACTCGTCCCGATTGGTCTCGTCTTGGGGAGTCACCTCTTGAGACGCATCCTCTTGCGGCGTCTCATCCTGAGTCGCCTCGTCCTGAGTCGCCTCGTCCTCAGCCGATTCCTCCTGAGTCGGCTCCTCTTGAGGCGCCTCGTTTTCGGCAGTCTGCTCTTGAGGCGTCCCGTCTTCGGGGGTCTCGTCGGATCCAAGCTTTGCGTTCATGAAAACCCTTCTGTGCTGCACACGGGCGCATGCGCCTGTTGGAATACTGTTGAAAGCCTCCCAATATTCTAAGTCTTTTCACAAGGTTTCTTGAGCGGGCTTGCGGTCAACAGCTGTGGTGTACCTCTCGTGCTGTACTCGTGATGTTGCCTGCGTCTTAGTGTTGCTGCTCGACGGCAACGTCCCAGCCAAGCAGCGCGACTACGGCGTCAAGCCGGCGGAGCGAGAGGATGCCGTCAGCGACGGCTTTGAGGGCTGGCTTGGGTTGCAGCCCGAGACCGCCGGTTGCGGTTGTGAGGAGGTCGATGTCATTCGCGCCGTCTCCGAGCCCGAGCGAAGGCAACTGGTTGTTCGATGTCCATTGTGCACGATGCTTGGCTTTCGCCTGGCGGTCGATAATCGGCCCTGTCACGCGGCCGGTGAGTTCGGCATCGTTGACTTCGAGGTGGTTAGCTATGGCTCCGTCAAGGTTGAGTCTGGCGGCGAGCGGGTCGAGGATTTGTTGGAACCCGCCGGACACCGCATAGGTTTTCCAGCCGCGTGCATGAGCGGTTTCGATCAAGAGTTGTGCGCCCGCTGTTGGCGTAGTTTTCTTTGAGACGTCCTCGATGGTCTGGGCGTCTAGCCCCTTGAGTACCGCGACTCGTTCGCGCAGGCTCTGTTCAAAGTCCAGTTCGCCGCGCATGGCGCGTTCGGTGACTGCGGCGACCTGTTCTTCAAGGCCGATGTGGGCGGCGAGCATTTCGATCACTTCTTGTTCGATCAGTGTTGAATCGACGTCGGTCACGATCGCCCCGGCTGGCTCGTTCCATGCGGCCATCTGTTCGCTCGTCCACGCGGCCCATGCGCATTCGGTGTCCGCGGTCTCCCTGTCCGGGGCCTCGGTGTCGGTAGTCTGTGCCGGGCCGTCAGTGACGACCCAGTCCCGCAAGCGTGTGCGCGCAACAGTTACCGCATTGTTGGAGGCCAACGTCCAGGCAGCAGCGCCAAGATCAGGTGCGGTTCGCGGCGCCTGCTTCTCCTGGACTATGAGTGACCCCAAAAGGTCAGCAACCTGCCTGCGTGCGGAAGCGAGAAAGCCTTGTGGCGCGACGACAATCACGGTGGGGGATGCTGAGAGTGGAATGCTCATGATGGCATTGTTTCGAATCTTGGGCACTAGTTGTCTATCTGTGGCATAAGAATGACGCCGATGTGTCCTAAAGTGGTGTGCATGAGCTCCGTTTTGAACCTGGAAGATGTCAGCCTGTGGCGCGGCCGGAAATACCTGCTTAAAGACGTTAATTGGCAGGTGAGCGAAGACCAACGGTGGGTTGTGTTGGGTCCGAACGGCGCAGGTAAAACGACGTTGATGAAAATCGCAGCAACGCAGATGTTCCCTTCCGCCGGCACAGTGGACATTCTGGGTGAGCGTTTGGGGCGCGTTAACGTTGCGGATCTGCGGCCATCGATCGGATTGGCATCGAGCTCGGTTGCGTCGATGGTGCGGGAGCGCGAGCAGGCCCTGGATCTGGTGGTTTCTGCTGCTTACGGTATGACGGGCCGTTGGCGTGAAAAATACGATAAGGACGATGAGCGCCGCGCCTTCCAGCTATTGCAGGACTGGGGTGCCGGGACATTGATGTCACGCAGGTTTGCCACGTTGTCTGGCGGCGAAAAGGCACGCGTTCTCATTGCCCGTGCCCTCATGACTGACCCTGAGCTGATGCTGCTGGATGAACCAGCGAATGGTTTGGACCTGGGCGGGCGTGAAGATCTGGTCTCGCGTATGTCCGAGCTCGCGCATAGCCCGTACGCGCCTGCCCTGATCTTGGTGACGCATCACCTTGAAGAGATCCCTCCTGGTTTCACGCATGTTTTGATGCTCAAAGACGGCGAGGTTACGGCGAAGGGCTCGATCGAAGACACGCTGACCGAAGAGAACCTGAAGAAGACGTTCGGCGTGGACGTTAAGCTGACCCGGACCGAGCAGGGCCGCTATAGCGCGTTTGCACGCTAGAAGGTCCGGCTCCTGTGGGTGAGTGGGAACTCTGGCAGCTAGGGCTGATCTTTCTATCTGGCTTATGGGCTGGAACCATCAACACGGTTGTGGGTTCGGGCACGTTGGTGACGTTCCCTGTTTTGGTGTCGATGGGTATGAACCCCGTGAATGCGGTGGTTTCTAACGCGATGGGGCTGGTGGCCGGCGGGTTTTCTGGCGCTTATGGTTACCGCGAAGAGCTGAAGACTGTTCCGCGTACGTTTCTGCGGCTTCTGCCTGCCTCAGTTGCGGGCGGGTTGTGCGGTGCAGCGTTACTTTTGAACGTTCCTGACGACGTGTTCGATTGGGTTGCACCTGCCCTCATTCTGTTCGCGTTGTTTTTGGTTGTCTTCCAGCCGCGGCTCTCTGCGCTAGTTCAAGCCCGTACCGGTTCAACGCAGTTGCGTACGCCTGATCATCAGCAGTTGTCACCGTTTCTGTATGTACTCGTATTCCTTACGGGCATCTATGGGGGGTTCTTCACCGCGGCGCAGGGCGTGATTCTGTTCGCGATTTTCGGAGTCATGCTTTTCGGCTCTTTGCAGCAATCCAATGCGCTCAAGGTGGTTCTGACCTTGGCGGTCAATATCGTTGCTGCGTTGAGCTATCTCTTGTTTGCCTGGGACAGGATTTCGTGGCCCGTGGTTCTGATGGTCGCGGCAGGCTCAACCGTAGGCGGTTGGATCGGTGGGCGAGTGGGGCGCAAACTGTCCCCCACGATCCTGCGCGGGACCATTGTGGTGATCGGCTCGGTGGCTGTAGTCACGATGCTCATCAAACTCTTCGTATAGGCAGCGTGCTCAGATTGAGTGTGCTATCTGCCAGCTGAGCATGTAGACTTGAAAAGCTGTTCGCGCACGTGCGCGTGCCTGAACGCCACCGAAACCATCGCGACTGGCAAAATCCAGGCGCACTAGATCTTTAAAGGTGCAGATATATGAAGGCTGAAATTCACCCAACGTACGAGGCCGTGGTTTTCCGTGACCTGGCTTCCGGCGAGAAGTACTTGACTCGCTCGACCATGACTTCCGATAAGACCATCGAGTGGGAGGACGGCAACACCTACCCGGTTGTTGACGTTGAAATCTCTGCGGCATCGCACCCGTTCTACACGGGTAAGCAGCGCATCATGGACTCCGCTGGTCGTGTGGAGCGCTTCAACCAGCGCTTCAAGGGCTTCGGCGGCAAGCGCTAAGTTCTGCATCGCAAGCATTGCGGCGCGCACACTGTGCAGCGCGCATTCAATGGGGCTGACACCTACGGGTGTCAGCCCCATTTAGCTTGCCAGCGTTAGGGTAGAAGCATGAGTAACATCGTGAACAGCAATCGTGGGCCAGCCTTTACTCACCACGGCGAATATAAGGTTCCAGGTGGAAAACTTGTGGTTGCCGACCTTGTAGTTGATGGCGGACGCATCGAGCAAGCGATGATCAACGGCGACTTTTTCCTGGAACCTGATGAGGCGTTAGCTGACATCAATCATGCGCTCACTGGTCTGGCGGCAGATGTAAGCCACTCGAAGTTGGTTAAAGCGGTTGAGGCTGGACTGCGCGAGGACGCGGTCATGTTCGGTTTCGATGCTCACGCGGTTGCGACGGCGGTCCGCCGGGCCCTGGGCCATTCAACAACGTGGGCTGATCACGAGTGGGAAATTCTTGAGCCGGTCGCGTATCCGATCTCGTGGAACACGGCACTCGATGAGGTTTTAACCCGTCAGGTGGCTGCAGGCAAGCGTAAACCTACGTTGCGTTTGTGGGAATGGAATGAGCCGGCAGTAGTGATCGGTTCTTTCCAGTCGCTTTCGAATGAAGTCGATGTTGAAGCAGCCGAGCGGCATGGTGTCACTGTGGTGCGTCGCATCAGTGGCGGTGGAGCCATGTTCATGGAGTCGGGTAACTGTGTGACCTATTCGCTGACTGTGCCGGCGACCTTGGTTGATGGCATGAGTTTCGCTGACTCGTATCCGTTTTTGGATGCGTGGGTCATGGAAGCGTTGAGCGAGCTGGGGGTCGAGGCGCGCTACGTTCCTTTGAATGACATTGCTACCGAGCAAGGGAAGATCGGCGGCGCTGCCCAGAAACGGTTGGCTGGCGGTGGCTTACTGCATCACGTGACGATGAGTTATGACATCGACGCTGAGAAAATGATGGAGGTCTTACGCATTGGGCGGGAGAAGATCTCCGATAAGGGGATTGCTTCGGCGAAGAAACGAGTTGACCCGCTGAAACGTCAGACTGGCAACACTGCCCGTGAAGACATTCTTGAGGTCATGATGAGTGCCTTCGAACGAAAATATGGGGCTCGGCGCGTCCACTTGGATGAAAAAACACTGGCGGAGGCGCGGAACCTTGCCGAGAAGAAGTTCCAGGATCCAGAGTGGACGGCTCGTTTGCCGTAGAGGGCAGCCTCTTTACACGGGCCCTTACATGTGCTTACCGTTAGAAATATCAGGCCCGGTCACTTATAGCTCCCGCAGAGCGAGAATCAAACATCCCGTGCCTGTGTTGCAAGAGAACCGGATAAGGAGCCGTGGACGAAAATCGTCACGGCACGTCTAGAAACAACCAGCAATGGCGACAACGCATCATGTTGGAGGTTCACATGAAGACCGTAAGGAATATTGCAACAGCAACCGCAACCGGACTACTCATCGGAGGGCTCGCACTTGGCGGAACTGCCACTGCCAGCCCAGCTAGCACCGTAGCGCCAGAGAAAGGCGCGAATGCCGCATCGTGCTTTGCAGAAGCAAACACGCAGACTCTAACTATCCAGCAGAACATCGAAGCTACGCTGGGCAATCTCAACGTAGCGGAGAAGAAACTCCTCGCTGAGGACTACCAGTCCAACAACTATTCGGCTGACCTGAAGAAAAATATCGAGCTCTCTCATGACAAGAGCGAAAAGGCCAAGACGTTGGTCTCCTCGGCTCTGCAGATCGCGGAGGAGGATTACGGAAGCCTCGAAGACCTGAATGCGGCTGTGTCCAAGGCTCAAGCAGACCGTGACGAGGCCATCCAGGCCTATGATGCGATCGTTGAGAAGATAGAAAATGGAGAGATCTCAGGTGACGAAGCCAAGAAGGCGGAAAAGAAAGCCGCTGATGCGGTAGCTGAAACCACCGATGCATACAACGACAAGCTGACTGATCTCTCGGGGGTCGTGAAGCTAATTCAGTCGGCCCGAAACATTAACGGTGAAGCCCGCGATGCAGCACAGGCCGGGCTCAACAACCTCAAACAGGCAGAAGGCGCCGGCTATTGGCCAGCTAACGGCGAAGAGATCAAGACCGCGCTGACCAACGCTGACAAGGCGGCACTCCAAGCGGACCAGGAGCTTGAAAGCCTCCTTGATGGAGATTGCTCCGAGCTAATCGACCAGTCGGGAACCCAGCCAGGAACCCAGTAAGCATTTTCGGCCAGTGAAGGAAACAGTAAAATAGTGGGCACGTCGCCAAGCTCTTGGTGACGTGCCCACTATTTTTATGTGAGAGAGGCTGTGCTAAGCCTCTGTTTTTCTATGCCTTCGAGCTAGCTGCTTGCGCGGCTAGGCGGCGCTCAGCATCGTCGAGCTCTTCGAGTACGAGGCGACGCAGCGCAGCTGGCGCGTCCTTGGATCCATCAAGCCACCTACGTGCACGCTGAATCTCAGGGTTGGACTTGAGGTCGCCATCGGCCAATTCAACCGAACCAGGGAAGAGGCCCTCAACAACGCGGGTCGCTTGGCCCTGCGACATCGAAGCCCACACGCTCTCGATCCGCTCCCAGTACTCGGCCGGTTCAGGTTGATCCTTGCGGGCCGGGTCGATGCCCAGACCGTCTGTGCAGGCCTGCAGGTAGTCGTTGGATAGAACCGTGCCGTCGGATTCTTTGCCTACGTACACGTTCGCGCGGATCTCCTTCTTGACCTCAGCATCCGGGCGGGCGGCAAGCGCCTCACGCAAACCACATGCAGCATCCTGAGTTGGCTTGCGGTGGTGCTCAGCCTCGATGTCTTCAGCGGTAGCGCGGCCGTGCGCGGCGATCACTGTCAGCGAGGCCCACGTCAGCTCTTCGCCCAGGGTCTCTTTGTCCTGAAGCCAGGACTCAACCACATCGAGTAGCCCCTCCGGAAGCTCAGCAACCCGAGCAGCCGTGTAGAGCAGCGAACGAGTGAATACGAGGCGGCGGTCAGAGCCGACCTCTTCTTCAAGAACCTGAGTCAGCAAGAACGTGAGCCACCGCTGTGCGATCTCGGCGCGCTGGTCCTTGGTCGTGTAGCCGCGAACAGCGATACCCGCCTGCCCCAGTACGGTAGCCAAAACGCCGGAGTCCTCGATCAACGCGGAGTTCGCGACCACGCCATCGATGAAACGCTCGGCAGGCAGGTCGCCGTCACGGGTCATGTTCCATGCGGCAGCCAGCGCGGTTGCACGGTCCAGTTCGGAATCCAAACCAACCGTCAAGGCGACATCAAGCGAAGCGCCCTCCAGGCGGACCTTCGCATACGTCAGGTCACCCTGGTTCGGCAACACGGCGCTACGGCCCGCAACCAAGGTGCGGCCCACCAACTCAGGAACTGGTGCGGACTCACCCTCAAGGCGAACCTCGAACGCCTCAACCAGACGTGCAGGCTCAGCGGCCTGCTCAACCGCATCAGCATCAGCGGCGTCGCCAGCCTCGAACAAGCCAACCTTGAGCACCTGCGGACGCACCACCTCCTTGCCCGTCACCGGGTCCGTTCCCTGCTGCTTCACCACAGCGGAGGTGACAACACCATCGGCATCCGTGTCGGTTTCAACCCACAGGCTCGACGGCCCGGACGTGTTGAGCCACGCCTCAGCCCACGCCTGCATGTCGCGGCCGGATGCCTCGGAAAGGATCACCAGGAAATCATCCAGGGTCGTGTTGCCCCACGCGTGGCGCTGGAAGTATGTGCGCGATGCCTGCAGGAACGCATCCTGACCCACATACGCGGCCAGCTGCTTCAGGACCGAGGCGCCCTTAGCGTACGTGATGCCATCGAAGTTCTGATCCGCGGCTTCAAGGTCCACGATGTCGGCCATGATCGGGTGGGTCGTCGGGTACTGGTCCTGCGTGTAGGCCCAGCCCTTGCGGCGCGAGGCGAACGTCGTCCAGGCGGTCGTGAAATCGGTCGCTTCATCGACCACGAGCGTTCCGATGTAGTCCGCGAAGGATTCCTTGAGCCACAGATCATCCCACCACGTCATCGTCACGAGGTCACCGAACCACATGTGTGACATCTCGTGCATGATCGTGTTCGCGCGTCCCTCGTGCTGCGCCAACGTCGGTGCCGAGGTGAAAACATAGGCTTCCGTGAACGTCACCAGGCCCGGGTTCTCCATCGCGCCGAGGTTGTATTCCGGTACGAACACCTGGTGATAGTCACCCCACGGGTATGCGTAGTCGAAGTGGGTATGGAACCAGTCCAGCCCCTGCTTGGTCAGCGTGAACAGTTCCTCGTGGTCCAGGTGTTCAGCGATGGACGCGCGGCACGCCAACTGCAACGGAACAGAGACTTCAACGCCCGACGCGGTGGTCCCGTTGTAGTGGTCCTGCCACGTTGCGTACGGTCCAGCGAGGAATGTGGTGATGTAGGTCGACATCGGCTCGGTTGTGGTGAAGGAGCGGGTCGCGCTACCGTCGCCGTGATCCTCGGTTGCCTCGAGCGCACCGTTAGCATCCGCATGCCAGTCGCTTGGCGCGGTGATGGATACGCTGAAGCGGGCCTTCTGATCCGGCTGGTCAAAGCACGGATAGATGCGGCGGCAGTCTGCTGGCTCATTCTGGGAGTACAGGTAGACCTGGCCATCGGTTGGGTCTTTGAAGTAGTGGACGCCTTCACCCGAGCGTGAGTAGGCGGATTTCGAACGGATCGTCACCGTGTTCTCGGCTTCAAGGTCGCGCAGGTAGATGCGTGCCCCATCGACAGCATCATTGACCGGAACCTCGCGGCCGTTGAGGGTAATCTGCTCAACGATCCCGTCGACGTAGTCCAGGAACGTTTCGGAACCGGCAACTGCTGTGAACTGCAAGGTGGTTGTGAGCCCAAAGTGTGTGGGGTTCTCACTCACCGCACTCATGAAGTCAAGATGCAACTGGTACGTGTGGGCTTGCACGGTGCGCGAACGTTGCTGCGCGTCGTTGCGGGAGAGATTTTCGTTGGAAGAACGCAGATTACTCATGTGAATATTCAAACATTATTGGCGTGCAGACCTTTAACCAGCTATAACCGCGTATGGCCTGCACCCATCGGCGCAGGCCATACGCGGCGTTAGTTGGCTGAGTTGGCTCGGCTCAGCGTGGTCTTACTTGGCGGCTTTTTCTTTAGCGCGCAGCGTTTTCTCTGACACCGGGGCGTCCGGGTCCTTGCGCAGCTTCTCGTAGTAGGCGTGCGCTTCGTCCTGACGTTCCTGCTCGCGGCCAGAAGAGATCGGTGCGCGGTAGTGCTCTTGTGTGTAACCGAACGCATCAACCAGATCCTGAGCGTGCGGGCGCAGACGGGTGATCAGACGATCCAGGTACTCGGTCAAAGTGCGGCCGCGGTGAGGAGAAATGAGGCCGTGCATCATGTACCAGCCGAGCTCCTCCTCGATCACGGTGAGCGCGAAAACATCGCGTACCCACGTCAGAACCTGCGCGGTGCCGTCCCACGAATCGCCGTGCTTTTCTTCGAACGCCTCGATCGCGCGAGTGAACGCCTCCCATTGAAGCAGGCGGGCGTGAGCCTTGGAGGCAAGCACGAGGCTGTTCTGGTGCTGGTTGAAAACATCGGCTTGATCGCCAGGGGAGGCTTTGCGTACCGCGTTGAGCGCTTTCGCGATCTCTTCGACAGCCATGCGAACGCGTGCTGAGAGCAACGCGTGCTGAACCTGCGGATCCTTGAGGTTCTTAGCTGTGCGGCGTTCCGAGCCGGTGTCCAGGGCGTCCTGAACAACGTTGCGCAGACCGGAGTGTGAATAGAAGTTCTCCGCGAGAGACTTTGCTGCAAAGGTTGCAAGCCCGAGCGGCTCCATACCCTTGAGCTGGCCGGCGAATTCGGTCAGTAGGCGCTTGCCCACCAACTGAAGCAGAACGTTGTTATCGCCTTCGAATGTCGTGTAAATATCCAGGTCTGCGCGCAGGGAGGTCAATCGGTTCTCGGCCATGAACCCGGCGCCACCGCATGCTTCGCGGCATTCTTGCAGTGCATCCATCGCATCCCATGTGCTGACCGGTTTCAACGCCGCAGCCAACGTTTCGAGGTCCTGACGGGCTTCGTCGTTGTCTTCGCGGCCAGAGAACACGGCATCGAACTTGAGCAGCAGCTCATCGTGGGCGAACGTTCCGGCATAAGCCTTGGCCAGAAGAGGGATCAAGCGGCGCTGATGGCGGCCATAATCCAGCAGCAGCTGCTCGCGGTTGCCGGCAGCAGCGAACTGGCGGCGCTGATTCGCGTACGTCACCGCAATACCCAAGCCGACCTTGGACGCCGCAATCGAAGCACCATCGAGGGACACACGCCCCTGAACCAGGGTTGAGATCATCGTGAAGAAGCGGCGCCCCGGGGAATCGATGCTTGAAGAATACGTGCCGTCAGCTGCGACGTCGCCGTAACGGTTCAGCAGGTTGGTGCGTGGAATGCGCACGTTCGTGAAGTGCAGCATGCCGTTGTCGATGCCGTTGAGGCCACCCTTGACGCCATCGTCTTCCGCGCCAACGCCTGGAAGCAGGTTGCCGTCCTCATCGCGGATCGGAACCATGAAACAGTGCACACCGTGGTTGACACCCTTGGTGATTAGCTGAGCGAAGACGGTGGCTGCACGGCCGTGCAGAGCTGCGTTACCGAGGTAGTCCTTCCAAGCCGCCCGGAACGGGGTGTGGATCACGAACTCTTCGGCATCTTCGTCATAGGTTGCGGTGGTGCCGATGCTTGCAACGTCTGAGCCGTGGCCAGCCTCGGTCATCGCGAACGCACCGGGGAGCTCAAGGCTGATGATCTGTGGGATCCACTTACGATGGTGTTCCTCGGTCCCAAGGTGCAGCACGGCTGAGCCGAACAGGCCCCACTGAACGCCGGCTTTGATCTGCATCGAAGGGTCAGCGATGACGAGCTCCTCGAAAGCAGAGATGTTGCCGCCGTGGTCGTCACGGCCGCCGAGCTCGGTTGGGAACGCGCGGGAGATCGCGTCTTGTTCAACCAGGATCTTGAGGTTGTTGAAAACGTGCTGGCGCTGGTCAGCTAGGACCTGACCCTCGATCTTGTGCAGACGTGTGTCTTTGACGCGTTCGCGTGCTTCAGTGCGTGCTTCGGCAAAGCTGCCCAAGAGGTACTGATTCAAGCGGTCTACGTTGATGCTGGTGCTACTCATGGTCAGTGTGCCTTTCCTAGTGCTGCGGCGGGTGTTTCGGTTTGGTTGTCCATGTCGATGGGGGAGAGGACTCCGTGGGTGAGCCACGTACTGATTGCCTGAGCTAGTTGTGCAGCTGGGGTGCTGTTTTCGTTTTGGTGGGTCAGCCAGTGGTCAACTGCGGAGAGGATGAATCCGAGCGCGGATTCAGCCCAGAGGGTGTCAAAGAGCTCGCTGCTGTGATGCGGGGTGATTTGGCGTAGCCCGGACGTCATGAGCGATGTGATGTCGTTGCGGGCCTTGGCCGCTACATCGGTCTCGATTGAGCTGCTGGTCGGCATGACGCCGGCAGCGTTTTCGGGGTGCATCACGAACGCATAGAGCGCGGGGGAGCTTTGTGCTTGGTCGAGGTATTCGCGGATCATCGCTGTGAGTCCGCCTTCGGGTGTGGTGGCTCGGCGGCCAGCGTCGATCACGTGTGCCCTCACACGCGTGATGATTTTTTGGGAAATCGCAGCACGTAGACCGTCTTTGTCGCCGAAGTATCGGTAGTAGACGGACTTGGATGTTTGCGCGGCTGCTGCGATCTCGTCCATCGATAGCTGTGGGCCGCCGTGGTGGATGGCTCGGCGGGCGGCTATGAGGAGTTCTTCGCGCCGTTGCCTGCGGTGGTCTTCCCAACGTGTTGCGCGTCCGTCGCCTTCGCGCTCCTCAGTTTGGTGTTCATCACCTGTGCGGTGTTCATCATCATGTGTGGCGAGTGAGCCTTCGGCTTGATCGCTGTGCATGGGTCAGCCTCGCTTGTAACGCATTGAATACTGTGTGATGTATTTCACGATACCGATAGTATCAGGTACGCTGAGTATTGGTTGAATCACATGAGGCACTGTTAGCTTCAAGCTCGAATAGAGACTCCACTAGAGAGGACACAAGTCCGTGAACAAGTCCCCAGAAAACTCCCCAGCAAACAAGGCAGAAGCAGCAAGTAAAGCTGAGCCCAAGCCGCAGAATCCAGGTGTATCTGCGCCTCGTGAGGTTGCGATTGTTGGCGGTAACCGCATTCCGTTCGCACGCGCTTATACCGCATACGCCGATGTGTCTGAGAAAGACATGATGCTCGCCGCCCTCGATGGCCTTGTGGCCCGCTTTGGTTTGCAAGGGGAACGGCTTGGCGCCGTGGCCGCTGGTGCCGTACTGAAGCACCCAAAGGACTTCAACTTGACCCGCGAGGTCGTTCTGGGCTCCCATCTTGACCCGGCAACGCCGGCCCACGATGTGCAGATGGCGTGCGCGACCGGCGTTGAAGCCGTCGGCTCCGTAGCAGACAAGATCGCTCACGGCCGCATCGACGTCGGCGTGGCAGGCGGGGTGGACAGCATTTCCGACGCTCCGGTCGTTGTCACGGACGGGCTACGTAAGATCCTGGTGCGCCTCACGACAGCGAAGACCGTCAAGCAGAAGCTCGCGGCGATCGCATCGATCCGTCCATCCCACCTCAAGCCAGTTGCACCGGGCACTGCCGAGCCGCGCACCGGCTTGTCGATGGGTGAGCACCAGGCGATCACCAACGAACGCTGGGGAATTACTCGCGAAGCCCAGGACGAGCTTGCCGCTGCAAGCCACCGCAACCTCGCGAAAGCCTACGATGAGAACTTCTTCGACGACCTCATCACCGGATTCCAGGGGCTCACTCGCGATAACAACATGCGCCCGGATTCCACGGTTGAGAAGCTCGCGAAGCTCAAGACCGTCTACGGCAAGAACCTGAAATCGGAACCAACGATGACCGCCGGTAACTCGACCCCGCTGACTGACGGCGCATCAGCTGTTCTGTTGAGCTCGGTTGAATACGCTGATGAGAAGGGCCTTCCGAAGCTGGCCAAGCTCGTTGACTACGAACTCGGTGCCGTGGATTTCGTTGGCGGTGAAGAGGGCCTCCTCATGGCACCTGCCTACGCAGTCCCGCGCATGCTCGAGCGTAACGGCCTCACGCTTCAGGACTTCGATTTCTACGAGATTCATGAGGCCTTCGCCGGTACCGTGCTCTCGACCCTGAAGGCATGGGAAGACGAAGAGTTCTGCACCACCAAGCTCGGCTTGAAGGCCCCGCTCGGTTCGATCGACCGTTCCAAGCTCAACGTCAACGGATCCTCCCTGGCGGCCGGCCACCCGTTCGCTGCAACCGGCGGGCGCATCATCGCCTCGGCCGCCAAGATGGTTCACGCCAAGGGCAGCAAGGCACGCGCGCTCGTATCCGTGTGCGCGGCAGGCGGCCAGGGCGCTGTAGCTATCGTGGAGGCTTTCTAATATGGCTGATCAGTACATGAAATTCACCCAAGCAGGGTTCGGTAAATTCCTGAGCAAGAAGCTCGGGCTACCCCGGCCAACCACGCTGCGCCGCTTTGAGGAAGGTGCGCCGCTCGTGCCTGGCACGGCGGTCGTGCTCGGGGTGGAAACACAACTGGAAACCCGGAGCAAAAGCGTCCAACGGATCGCCGATCTGCTCGGAACGTGGGGCGTCAACGCCACAACCCACCCTGATTCTGTGCGCGGTGAGATCGGCGCCATCATCCTGTGCACCGAAGAAATCAATACCCCAGAAGAGCTCAGCAGTATAGCGATGACCGCGTCCCCGCTGGTCAAGAAGCTCGCACGCACCGGCCGTGTTGTGGCCCTCATGCGCCGAGCGGATCAAGCCACATCCACAGCCCAAGCTAGCGCCCGCGGTGCCGTAACCGGCATGATGCGTTCGCTCGCTCGCGAGCTCCGTTGGGGATCGACCGGCAACGGCATCGTGTTAGATAATTCCGTCGATGTGGATGCAACGAGCGTCCAGGCGGCGCTGCGTTTCTTACTTTCGGGTCGCTCGGCTTACGTTGACGGCCAATTCATCGAAGTCAGCAGTGCCGATGGAACACTGCCAGAGAACCCGGAGAAACGACTAGAAGGTAAAGTCGCAGCCGTCACCGGTGCGGCCCGTGGCATCGGCGCCGCGATCGCTAAGGTTTTGGCTCGCGACGGCGCACGCGTCATCGCGATCGACATGCCAGGGGCATCCGAATCGCTCACCACAGTGGCCAACGAGATCAAGGGAATCGCGCTCCAGCTCGACGTCACGGCTGTAGACGCTGGCGAGCGCATTATCGAGCATGCACGCCAGCTACACGGCGGCCTCGACATCGTGATCCATAACGCGGGCATCACGCGCGATAAGTTGCTGGCCAACATGGATGAGTCACGTTGGAACAGCGTCATGGCAGTGAACCTGGAATCCCAGTTGCGCATGAACAAGCAGTTCCAGGAGGCGGGGCTCGATGGCCTGCGTGTAGTGACACTCGCCTCAACCTCCGGTATTGCCGGTAACCGAGGCCAAACTAACTATGCAGCATCGAAAGCTGGCGTGATCGCGATGGTTGCGGCTGAAGCCGAGAGGTTCGCGGCCCACGGTGGCTCGATCAACGCGGTCGCTCCGGGCTTCATCGAAACTGACATGACAGCCAAGATCCCACTCGGCCCGCGTGTGGTGGGCCGGCTCGTGATGCCAAGCCTTCAACAGGGAGGCTTGCCCGTGGATGTTGCCGAAGCGATCAGCTTCCTCGCATCCGACGGCGCGGGTGGTGTCAACGGCCAAACCTTGCGTGTATGTGGCCAGAGCCTGATCGGAGCGTGAGTATGTCCATCCGTTATCTCGACGCGCTACCAAGCCTGGGGAAGATCTATGCGCAAGCGGGTACCGAGGCGCTTAAGAAGCGGCCAAAGAAGGTCGCTGCAGGTAGCCTCCCGAGTGATGGGCTCGGCGTGCGTGGGGTCACGATATCCCGGGAAACCGTCAACGCTGTCAACCGTCACGTTGGGGCGCCCACTAGGGATTCCGTGCCGAGCATCGTGGTGTTCGGTACAGCGTTTCCGTTGCTGATCGAGCTCATGCGGCAGCCGGAGTTCCCGTTGCCGATGCTCGGGATGATCCACTTGACCAACACGGTTGAGCATCACCGCACCATCGTGCCAGGGGAGAAGCTCACTTTCGAGGTCCGGCCGCTTTCACTCGATGCGCATCACGCCGGTGTGGCGTGCGAAATCGAAACGCGTGTGCTCGATGACGGCGGCGACGTGGTCTGGACGGGGACGGGTGTGTTCCTCGCTAAGGGGGTCACCCTCGAGGGCGTGCAGAAGCCCGAACGGCCTGAGCGGGAAGCGCCTGACCTTCCACCGATGAACGCTCAATGGAGCTTTGCTCCGGGGGAGGGCCGTAGGTGGGCCGGGATCCTGGGGGATTACAACCCGATCCACCTCTCCAACGTGAGCGCGAAACTGTTGGGTATGAAAACCGCGATCGTTCACGGCGCGGACCTCGCAGCGCACGCGCTGGCTGCCGTTGAACCGGCTGATGCAACTGCTTGCGGCGGCTATGAGTGGCACATCGAATTCGGTGCGCCCGTTCCGATCCCATCCCGCATCAGCTTCAACCAGACTGCGGTGAAGAACGCAGATTTTGGTGAGGGAAACGCGGGAGATGAAGTTGAGGGGCTTGTTGGCTTCACCGGGTTCAGTACCCGGAAGAAGCCGCGGATCCACTTCACAGGGTACGTGCGCCCCTTGGGTGTGTAGCCGCCTGACGGTAGAGACCCAGAAGCGTTGAGGCGGTGGACTCCCACGAGAAGTGCCGGCCGTGATCTGCGGCCGCGAGCGCTACCTCGTGGGGGACACCGCCCTTCGCCCAAGGCGCCAACGTGCGTGCCCACTCATGTGGATCACGTGAGTGAATCAGCAAGCCGTCAACGCCGTCGTCAATCAAATCAAGTAAGCCACCCGCGGCATGCCCTACAACAGGGGTACCGGAAGCCAGTGCCTCGGCAGCTACAAGACCGAACGTCTCGTGGCGAGACGGCACCACAACAACATCAGCGGCCCTGTACATTAACGCGAGAAGATCCTGGGGCATCGGGGGTTTGAACGCAACCCGATCCTCGACGCCTCTCGCGCGTGCCCGTGCCGCTAGGTCCATCGAACCAGGCCCAGACTGATCCCCGATCATGACCAGGCTCGCTTCACACCCCGCATCTTTCAGCGCAGCCAGGGTATCTAGCGCGACATCCGGGCCCTTATAGTCCTGGAACCTGCCAGCGAACAACATCTTGAGCCCGCTCCGGTGTGCTCCGGGCTCTACTGGCCAGGAAGCCGTAGGTCCTTCTGGGTGGAACACGCTGCGGTCGATCCCGGGACGGACGATCGTGATCTTCTCAAGCTGGACCCGTAGGTCGTCACTGAGCTCCGCCCGGTCTGTCACGGTATTAGCTGTGAGCCCGTACGCTTCGGCGGCGATGCGCTGTTCCGTCTGCTCACGAAAGGTTTCCACAGTATTCCGGATGTGGCCGTGATGCCGCTTCCGCGCGGCGGTGGTGTGAAAGGTTACGATAACCGGCTTGCCGTGAGCGGCTTTGAGGGCGGCGTCGGCTGAGAGCCAATAGTGGGCGTGAACCACATCTGCGGCAATAAAAGCTGGATGCTGAGATAACTGTTGCGCGAACTCATCCGTGTATTGGGGTAGGTCTTCTTTCGATGCGCCGGCTGGCCCAGCCGGTAGGGTGTGGACACGGTAGCCAGGGGTCACTTCGATGCTTCCCGGCTTACCTCGTGTGAAAACATCGACGCTCACGCCGGCGGCCGCGAGGGCACGCGACGTCTGATCGACGAAAACATTGAGACCACCGGCGTCCCCTCCACCCGCTGTTGCACGCGGCGAGGTGTGCATACTGATCACAGCAACGTGCATTTAGTCACACTCCAGGCGGAATACGGGAACAAACCAAACAGGGACACGAGCGGAATCTAGCTCGCTTAAAGCCAGCAAATAAGCCCATGGAACGGCTTTCATTCTAGAGCCAGCAGTTCATGTGGGGTAGCTGGCAGGTCATCCACGTGACACATAGAGGTCCCCTCGTTTTGGCATTCTCGAAATCACTGTGTAGAGTCTTTCCTGTTGTCTTCGGTCAGTACAACACAAGGGACTGGCCAAAGCCGCTCGCGCGGGTGGCGGAATAGGTAGACGCGCTAGCTTGAGGTGCTAGTCCTCGCATAAGAGGGTGGGGGTTCAAGTCCCCCTCCGCGCACGTTTGTTATGTGTCGGGACATCGTTCACACGATGTCCCGACATTTTTTATGCTCCGGGGCGTTGATGTGTCGCCTCATCTGTATCTATTGTTTGCGGCCGCTATGACAGGTAGCTTCTGCCCCGCCCCGCCTCAACGTGGGCTACGTCTCCGCACCAGTTAGACCTTTGTCTCCACGCGGGGGATGTCGTGACAAACGGGTGAAGGATGTGGCTGCGCCAGATAAGTTCCCATCCCAGTTGCGGCACGAAATGAACCCATTACACTGCGTTTAACTTTATTTCAAATTTCTAGAGTTTTTGGGTTTTTGGGGTGTTTTCTGGTGGTGGTGCGGGTTAGGATGGCGTGCGTTGGCTCGGGTTTCGCGCCTTGTTTTGTGGGTGTGGGGTTTGGGTTGATGTGTTGGTTGTATTGGTTTTTGAAGGGAATAGTTTTATGAAGTTTGATATGGGTTCGCAGACGTTGGCTACGTTGAATCAGAAGACGTCTGGGTCGAATGATGATTTGGGTGGTTTGGTTCGTCAGTTGGTGGCGGCTGTTGCTCCGTTG
>NZ_JAKRCW010000011.1 GCF_022346425.1 Pseudoglutamicibacter albus | reverse complement strand
ACGAGACTAGGCGAGACTCGCGATCACGAATGTCTGTACCAGACGTGCTCTCGACTCGGAGTCAAGAGAGTGTTTCACGTGGAACGAGAGGCTCTGCTGGTAGCGGCGACATTGAGACGGCGACGGCAGGTGACGACTTAGTTGCAGTGCCAGGCGCGACGTTCAGCGAAATTCCCGTCGATGACATTCACCCGAACCGTAAACAGCCGCGGCAGGTATTCGACGAAGAAGAACTCGCTGAGCTAGTTCATTCGATCAAAGAGATCGGCCTGCTTCAACCGGTAGTCGTGCGGCCTTCACGCGAAGAAGGTGGACCACGGTATGAGTTGGTGATGGGTGAACGCCGCTGGCGCGCCACCCAAGAAGCAGGTTTCGATGTCATCCCTGCCATTATTCGGGAGACCGATGACTCTGACCTGCTCAGGGACGCCCTGCTCGAAAACCTTCACAGGTCTCAACTCAACCCGCTTGAAGAAGCAGCCGCGTATCAGCAGTTGATGGCTGAGTTTGAGTGTACTCAGGAGGAGTTGTCTGAACGCATCGGTCGTTCCCGTCCTCAGATCTCCAATACGATCCGGTTGCTACGCCTGCCAGCGTTGGTACAGCGCCGTGTGGCCGCAGGGGTTCTCTCGGCAGGTCATGCGCGCGCCATCCTGGCCCTGAGCAGCACCGAGGATATGGAAAAGCTGGCGCAACGTGTAGTCAACGAAGGCCTTTCTGTACGTGCGACTGAAGAGCTCGCTCAGGCTACTGAACGTCAGGGTGAGCCTCAGAAACGTCGGAAGGTTGCTGAGCCTCGCAGGCAGGAGCGGTTGGACTTCTTCGCCAACCAACTCCAAGACCGGCTCGAGACTAACGTCAAGATCACGCTTGGCGCCCGCAAGGGTAAGGTGCAAATTGACTTCGCCTCAGTTGATGACCTCAACCGCATCATGGGCATCATCAAGGGCGAGACAGGTCTCGGAGAGTAGCTCTTGTATTGCCCGCGTGAGTCCTTGACTGACGTGTTGACCGTGAAACGAGGTAGGGCCTGGTTCGGAAGCTATCCGAACCAGGCCCTACCTTTTGTGTCCCATAGTGGTGATGTGTCGTGACTGTATTGATGTGGTAGTTCCGCCTTCCGCTTCTTGGTGGATGTTTCAGGACATCGTTCCGCGTTGTGCGGTCAGCAAAGACGGCTAGGGAACGTCTCTGCAGTATTGCGGATTCCGGTGTTCCCAGGGCTGTTTTGTTCCGGTTGCCGCTACTGCACACTGATGTATTCGTTGTTCCTGACCGCCGGGACAAGCTCATTTTGCCGCCGCCCGTGTCTTGACGTGGGATGCAATGACGGAAGGCTCGCACCTCGCCCCGTGATGTGAACGATGTCGTGACACATGGGTGAAGAAGTCGTGAGACGTGATTGGAAGGGTGTCATGAGAGATCTCTGGGGTGGACAGGGTGGTTGCGGGTGAACCCTGTCGGGAAACCAAACACTTCTCAGACCTGCACATTGTTGCTGCAGTGGGTCATGACCTCAACACATTGATCCGTGCCATTGACTTCGTAGTTGCAGACGGTGTGGATCCCGTTGTATGAAATGAGCGCCCACCGAGATACGCGGTAGCAGGGGAGTGGTTGTTTCATGTGAAACATTGGACGCGGATTGTCCGTCGGGCAGCGTTCAGATTCTTCATGAGGCAAGGTGTGCCGGCCGTTCCTGGCAACCACGTCGACGCAGGACCACGCAGCAACACGCAGAATCTGGTTTCCAGGACAGAAGTAATGAGTGGCGTCGGCAGTGCACATCAGCTGCAGATACAACAGAGGAAGACTGTTAGTCAGCACGAAACAGAATGTACTGAGTCGCGTCATCGTTACGCTATGCGAGGCGAGCATAGGTTGCGTGGAATATCAGAAGCGGTACGTTCGAGGCCGATGCGGGGGAGTGGTAGAGGCGCCGGATAAGACAGGACGAAGGAACGCTGGGCCAGTAGATGGCGGCTACATCAGCTAATAGGACCGGCGCCTGTCTGCAGATAGCACTGTCACTCACGCGTCCTGATTGCCAGTCTTTCGTGGGCGTCCACATGCGTGCGCACTCGTACCCGTGTGCCCAGACCAAGTTGACGCTGTGAAAGCTGAAGAAGGCACAAACAAGTGATTGCAAGCGACGGTCGAACGAGCCAGGCTCGTTGCACATACAACAGGGTCTCTCCATCGACGCGCAGGCCAAGTAGGAGACATGGAAAGGAACGGAGTATCGGGGCGGCTCAATGCCTCAGTATAGAAGGCTCAGAACACAGACGCCGAACAGAAGGCTCCGAACAGCAGACTCAGAACAGACAACTCAGAACAGCAGACCGGAGCAGAAGGGTCGGAACGGAGGGTCGGTTAGGAACGCGATTGCGTATGCGAAGCGAGTGGATAAGAAATGAGGGAGTCAGTTCCCACTGGAACTGACTCCCTCGTGCATGTTTACGTTTCACGTGAAACGCTAGCTAGTATCCGCCGTGTTTCACGTGGAACAAAAGACCGGCCGAGCTGGGCATGTTTCATGTGAAACAAGCCCGGTCGATTAGATGTATTCCTTGAAGGCGTCGAGCAGCTGAGCCTTTGGCTTCGCACCGATAGAGGTAGCGACGTGCTGGCCACCCTTGAAAGCGAACACAGCAGGGATCGAGGTGATCCCGTACTTCGCGGCGATACCTTGGTTCTCGTCAACGTTGACCTTGACTACCTGCAGCTTCTCTCCGTTCTCTTCCTGGATCTCCTCGAGAACCGGTCCAAGGGCGCGGCAAGGGCCGCACCATTCGGCCCAGAAGTCCACCAGAACGGCCTTCTCATTCTTGAGGACCTTCTCCTCGAAATCTGCTTCAGTTACATCAATAACGTTGCTCATATCTACTCCTAAAACTCGATGGGAAAAGATTGTTGGGTTCGGGACAGACGCACGCTCTACCAGCGAGGCGGCTGCGGAACTGTGTACGGATCTCTATGTACGGAACTCGATGTACAGATCTATGGGGGGAGAGCGGGGCCTAGCTCTGGGGGAGGGCGGCCTAGCTCTCCTTCAGCGAAGCCAAGTAGTGCTCCACGTCAATGGCTGCGGTACAACCAGAACCTGCAGCCGTGATGGCTTGCCTATAGGTTGGGTCCACAACATCACCCGCAGCGAATACGCCAGGAATCTTGGTCTTAGAGGTACGGCCTTCAACTGCGATAGTGCCCTCGTCGGTGATATCGAGCTGCCCGGCAACCAACGAAACGCGAGGATCGGAACCAATAGCGATGAAAACACCAGATGCGTCCAGTTCACTCTCCGCGCCCGTCACCGTGTCACGTAGACGAACACCTGAAACCTTGTCATCACCCAGAATCTCTGTGACTTCGCTGTTCCACCGAACTTCGATGGAAGGATGGTTCAGTGCCCGATCAGCCATGATCTCCGAGGCACGGAACGAATCACGGCGGTGAACGATCGTAACCTTGGAAGCGAACTTCGTCAGGAAGAGCGCCTCCTCCATGGCAGAATCTCCGCCGCCAACAACAACGATCTCCTGATCACGGAAGAAGAAACCATCGCACGTGGCGCACCAGCTCACACCATGACCGGTGAGTCGCGTCTCCGACTCCAGCCCAAGCTCACGATACGCCGAGCCAGAAGCGACAATCACAGAACGCGCCTGGTAGATAGTGCCGTCACTGAGCACAACCTTCTTGACCTCGCCATCGAGCTCAAGAGCGGTAGCGTCATCGTAGATAACTTCAGCGCCAAAGCGTTCAGCCTGCTGCTGCATATTCGTCATCAGATCAGGACCCATGATCGCTTCAGGGAAGCCAGGGAAGTTCTCGATCTCAGTGGTCTTCATGAGCTCACCGCCGGCATCGACGGAGCTCGCAATAACGATCGGTTTAAGATCAGCGCGGGCGGTATAGATCGCTGCCGTGTAACCGGCAGGACCGGAACCGACAATCACCACATCATGAATCTTTTCAGTGCTCACCTAACATGGCCTTTCATAGAGGACCCACCGTCATGGGCCCCACGGTACTGACCGGCAGCCGCACATGACGCTACAAAACCCTAGGAGGACCGCCCAGCGTGGGCAGAATGCAACGCCAACACGAGCTGCGCTCACTCGTTAATAGAAACAAGAAACGCTGGTGAGCTATTCCAGAGCGGAAACGAATAACGCGCCTACAGTGCTAGTCCACTGAGGCGCGTTATTCATTCTGATGTGCTGAATCTACAAAGCGGTCCAGCACGGCGTCCACGGTGTCGCGGAACGGTACATCTACTCGACGTTGATCTCTGCGACAGTGAAACCATAAGGGCGTCCAGAAGGACCACCGCTAGCGATCTTCGGAAGCTCGGTAATGTTCACGAAAACATACTTTCCTTCAACGCCTTTACCGAGCCCGGCTTCTAGGGTCGGGCCAGAGAACGAGCCTGAATAGGCTTCCTTAGCATCAGAAATGTTCTCCGTGTCACCCACTAGAATCTGCATGTTTCCGCCCACGCCATTCAAGCCCTCAAGCTTGACTTGCTTGACAGAGGCGGTCTCTTCAAGCTCCAGAACCAAAGCCATCGACTGAGCGTAGTTACCGAACTGCGGCGTGGTGTAGCTGTACGTCTGATAGGACGTCGCTAGCGAGCCATCGATCGCCTTCGGCAACTCGCCGTCAGTATCCGCATTCAATTCAGGCGCGCCAGGAACCAGACGGCTGATGGACTGAACAGCCGGTTTAACTTCCTTCTCCTTTTCCTTCTCGGAAGGAGATGGAGACTCAGAACCCCCTGAGCTCTCCGGCTTCTTCTTGTTCTCCTGAGAAGCAGAAGCAACAGGTGCCGGGGATTCCTTGTCTTTGGTGAGGTTTCCGACAGCGAAGACGACACCGCCGATCATCAGCAGGCCAAGCAGACCCCCGACGATTACACGGGTCAACTTGTTGCCGCTATCTTCCGGTTCAGCATCTTCGAACGCCTGCGACTGAGTGCCATCTGCGGAAGCGGCCGCGCCGCTTGCGCCCGCGCCAGCACCCGCAGCAGCTCCGGCACCGAACGCCTGGCGTGGGAAACGAGATGCAGGACGCATCTCGCCATCGCGCTCTGAGGCTTCACGGGCGGCACGCGCATCTGCATCCTCACGGCTTTCACGCATGCCGGGGGTGACGATGGGGTTCATCTCAGTCGGGACATCAGCGAAGTCAAAGCCGCCGAACCCAGTGAAACCACCCGCGGCTGCGCCCCCGCCAGTGCCCCGTCCATCAGTACCCCTGCTACCGCTGCGGCCGGTACCCCGACCAGTGTCCCGGTTCCGTGCGGACTCCTGGGAAGCCTCGCTGGCTGAGGTAGGCACGCTCGCGATCGGGCCGCTCTGGTAAGAATCAGAAGCACCGGCAGACGATGGCTCAACAGGTGGAAGCTCCGAGGAGCCTAGGTTCTCGGGCTGAGTCTCGTGTGGGTCGCTGATCGCTGGATGGTGCGCTCCAGCCCCGGCGCCGGCGCCGGCGCCGGCGCCACTGCCACTGCCAGCCCCAGTACCAGCCCCGGCGCCACTGCTGGCGCCAGAACCTGCCCCGGTACCTGCCGCTGCGCCAGCGCCGAAACCTGCTGCCCAGGCGCCGGAACCCTGCTCGTCATTGCTCTCATCATCGGTGTCCCAGGAGTCGTCGTAGACTTCCTGATTCCTGTTGCGGCGGTTGCGGAATCGGCCGGCGAAACCTGAGAACAACGGTTTGCGGGCTTGTTCGTGGGCGAGTTCTTCGTAGTATTCGGCGTCGTCGTCGTAGACCTGTGGTTCGTAGGAGCGGGATTCGCCGAAGATCTCGGAACCGAGTGTGTCGGTCATGAACGGTTCAACGTAGGGAGTGCCGTTCTCGATGACCAGGTCAAGCATGTCTGCCGCTTCAGCGTCAGCGGCGATGAGGTAGGTAGTGGACTGACTGATGCCGAGGTCGAGGACCTTCACCGGGGAGGGCCGGGTTTCGATCGCGATTTCGCGGGCGGCTACGGCGAGTCGGGTCGCGTTATGCGGTGCCGCAGTGAGGATGGAGACGGCGCGGTTGAGGACTTGGTCGGTGCCTGCGTACACGCGGTCGCCTTCTTCGGTCGCGACGATGAGCTCGCCAACCTGATAGCGCCCGCCTAATACGGTGCCGCTGTCGATCTCTTCCGACACGTTTACTCCTCGAACTCGACCAGCCTTGCCGGTCCTGGTTGGTGTGCGGTGCGGCTGGTGCGTTTGTGTTGGAAACTGTTTCTATTGTTCATGCTACCGGGGAAGTTCCTGCGGATGTGTTAGCGCGAAACCTTGAGTTTGCGCAAAACAGGGGCGAGGAAGTCGTCGAGTTCTGGGATGCGTGCCAGTTTGAGGATACCGAGGTAGGCGGCGAGCATCACGATGCCGGTCATGCAGATGGTGGCGATGGCCGGCAGGTAGCCGCTCCAGGCCCACCCGTAGTCGTAGGCGCCGAAGCTGTAGGCCAGTGTTGCTCCGATGAGGCCGGAGCCGACGGCGCACCACCCGATTTTGATGTATTGGTCCATGACGTGCCCGGCCCCGTAGTGGCCGTATTTCTTGCGGATGGTGAGGTGGGCGACGATGGTGAGTGAGATGTGCGCGATGGGGAATGAGATGCACAGGGCTTGTGCGCGGATTTCCCATGGCACGGTGTGGGCGACCAAGATGGCGGCTGCCAGGGTCAGCGCTGAGTAGAACACCTGCAACAACATCGGGGTAAAAGTATCTTCTTTTGCATAGAAGACGCGCATAAGGAAGAAGTTATAAGACTGCCACGGAAGCCCCAGCGCCATCAAAAGAATCAACGTCGCCGTTGCGGAACCGGCTGCCGCGGACTGCACGCTGGTACCGCCGAAAAGCCTTCCAAGCGGACCAGCCAAAACGACCAAAGCGACCGTTGAGAACAGCATCGGGATGGCGATGGTCCTCAGGCCATGCGAAAGCAAGTGGCCTACGTCCTTGTCGCGTTTCTCGCTGAACGCGTTGCTGAACTCGTTGAACAGCACGGTAGCCAGCGATAGCGCGAAAAGACTGTGGGGGAGAACCACAATCAACTGGGCCTGGTTGAACGCGGTTTCACCCGGGATGGACGGGTTGCCTTCACGGACCGCGGTTGCGCCGGAGACGACCTTACCGGTGTAGAGGTTGACGATGTTGCCAAGCGCCATCGCTAACAGAGTCCAGGCGGCCATCTGGCCGACTTTACGCAGGCCCATTCCGCGGAAACGGAAGTCAGGACGTAGGTTGAGCCCGAGCTTTTTCAATGGCCAGAACAATATGAGCGCTTGCGCTGCCACGCCCAGGGTTGCGCCACCGGCAAGCACCACGGTCTGGTGGGTGGTCCAGTTGGCGAAGTACAGATCAGAACGGCCGGTATAGGCGCCGAAGAAGAATATGTAGATCGCTAATGAGGCGACCTGGATGACGTTGTTAGCCACAGGTGCCCACATGTAGGCGCCGAAGCGGTGGTGGGCGTTCAAGACCTGGCCCACAACGGCGTATACCCCGTAGAAGAAGACCTGCGGCATGCACCAATAGGTGAATACGGTTCCGAGCGCGATCATGGCCTCTGACCACCCGGAGGACAAGATTCTTGTGAGTGTGTGGGCGCTAGCGGTCAAGACTGCGGTGAACGTAGCCATCACGAGGATCGTGAGCGTCAGTAGCTTGGATGTGTATTCGCTGCCGCGGTCAGCGTTCTTTGACGCTTTGATCAGCTGCGGCACGAGGATGACGTTGAAAACGCCGCCTGCCAGCAGCATGAAGATGATCGTGGGCATCGTATTCGATTTCTCGAAGATGTCTGCCACGTGGGTTGTTGAGCCGATCGCGATGGCGAGCATCGCGGTGCGCATGAATCCGAGTACCCGGGAGATGAGGGTACCGGAGGCCATGAGGGCGACTGCTTTGCCTCGGCGATTGGATGCGCCTGCGCTTGTTTCGTTTCCGAGGTCGGGGGTCTTGGACTGTGCGGAGGCGTTAGTGCTCTCAGAGCTCATGCGTCTCGATTACCTCTCGGGCCATTTCGGCGATTCTGCGTTCGTTGAGGAAGGTGAGTCGGCGCGGGAGCTCGACTAGGGGGACCCAGTCCACGTCAACAGCCTCATGGTCTGGGTCGTTTTCGATGGTGAGTTCGCCACCGGTTGCTATAAGAAGGAAGTGGTGAACGGTTTTGTGGACCCTGTATTGGGGGACCATGAACCAGTAGTCGATGGATCCGAGGGGCACGAGGATTTGCCCTTGGATGCCGGTTTCTTCAGCGATTTCGCGTACTGCGGCTTGTTCGTGTGTTTCTTGGCCTTCTGGGTGTCCTTTAGGTAGACACCATTCGAGGCGGCCTGCGCGGTTGTAGCGCGCAATGATGGCTACGCGCAGGTCAGGGGAGTCGGGATCGATGACGATTCCGCCTGCGGATACCTCTTCAACTGTTGGTGTTGAGGGGGATAAACGCTGTGATGCCCGCAGTGTGCGGGTACGTTCCCACGCCAAAGCAGCCGTCAACGGCGTGCGGCGCTGTGGGTTCGGAACGTGCTCACTCATATCGGACACTTTAGCTAATACAGCTTGAGGCTCTCAGGGTGCCGTGCCGTTTAGAGGTAATTTTGGCTGGCTCGGCTCGGGTTCTTTCCGCGATATCTGGAAAGATAAGGAGCGTGATTCAGCTACGTGATGTGCAGTTGCCGGCGCTTGCCCTTGAGTTGGGTGAGCGGTTTATTGCTGCCGGTTTTGAGTTGGCGCTGGTTGGTGGGCCGGTGCGTGACCTGTTTTTGGGGCGGGCGGCACCTGACTTGGATTTTACGACGAACGCGACTCCGGATCAGATTCTGGATGTGGTGCGTGGTTGGGCTGAGGCGACGTGGGATGTGGGCCGTGAGTTCGGCACGATCGCTTTGCGTAAGCGTGGTGAGGATATTGAGATCACTACGTATAGGGCTGATGTCTACGATGCGGGTTCGCGTAAGCCGCATGTGCGGTTTGGTGAGAAGCTCGAGGATGATTTGGCTCGCCGTGATTTCACGGTGAATGCGATGGCGTTGCGGTTGCCTGCAGGTGAGTTGGTGGATCCGTTTGGTGGGCGCGCGGATGTCGAGGCCGGGGTTTTGCGTACGCCGTCTGGTCCGGAGATTTCGTTTTCGGATGATCCTTTGCGGATGATGCGGGGCGCCCGTTTCGTGTCTCAGCTGGGTTTTGAGTTGGCTGGGCCGGAGCGTTCGGCGATGCAGCAGATGGCGTCACGTCTGGAGATTGTCTCTGCTGAGCGGGTTCGGGACGAGCTGAATAAGTTGATGTTGGGTTCTGATCCGGCCTCGGGGTTGCATGTGATGGTGACAACGGGTTTGGCTGACTATGTGCTCCCTGAGTTGCCTGCGTTGCAGATGGCGACGGATGCGAATCATCACCATAAGGATGTGTATCAGCATTCGTTGACTGTTTTGCGGCAAGCGATCGAGCATGAGGGCACGTCTGCTGACGATGCGGTGCCTGGCCCTGACTTGGTGTTGCGTTTGGCGGCACTTCTGCACGATATCGGTAAGCCGGCTACGCGCCGGTTCGAGAACGGTGCGGTGAGTTTCCGTAACCATGAGGTTGTGGGCGCGAAGATGGCGCGTAAGCGTTTGCGTGCGTTGCGTTATGACAATGCGACGATCAAGGCCGTGGTGCGGCTGGTTGAGTTGCACATGCGTTTTTATGGTTATGCGGATGTCGCGTGGTCGGATTCTGCGGTGCGCCGTTACGTGAATGATGCCGGTGATGTTTTGAGCCGCCTGCATTTACTGACCCGTTCTGATGTGACGACGCAGAATCGGCGTAAGGCTGAACGGCTTGAGCATGCTTATGACGATCTTGAGCGCCGCATCGAGGAGCTTGCCGAGCAGGAGGCGTTGGATGCGATCCGCCCGGACCTGAATGGGCAGCAGATCATGGAGATCCTAGACATCAAGCCGGGCCCTGTTGTGGGGCGGGCCTATAAGTTCTTGCTTGAGAGGCGCCTGGACCGCGGGCCGGTTTCAGAGGAGCAAGCGAAACTAGAGCTGCTCGAGTGGTGGGCTGAACAGGACGCCTAGGCCAACTACTTACAGCGATGCGGGGCGCCACCAACTGTTGGTGGCGCCCCGCATCGTTCTTCCCGTCGGCTGTTGCCTTGGGGTTCAGGCTTGAAGTTTAGGAGTCTTTTTCGCCGCGGATGAAGGCTTCGACGTCGGCGTGTGCTTGTTCGTCGTTGACCTGCACTGGAGGCGACTTCATGAAGTAGGAGGAAGCCGAAAGCAGCGGGCCGCCGATGCCGCGGTCCAGGCCGATCTTCGCGGCGCGGATCGCGTCGATGATGACACCAGCGGAGTTAGGGGAGTCCCACACTTCGAGCTTGTATTCGAGCGAGACCGGGGCGTCGCCGAAGTTGCGGCCTTCGAGGCGTACGAAAGCCCACTTGCGGTCATCGAGCCAGCCAACATAGTCGGATGGGCCGATGTGAACGTCGCGTTCGGCGAGCTTCGCGGACGTGTTCGAGGTGACGGCCTGGGTCTTGGAGATCTTCTTGGATTCGAGGCGTTCACGCTCGAGCATGTTCTTGAAGTCCATGTTGCCGCCCACGTTGAGCTGGTAGGTGCGGTCAAGGATCACGCCGCGGTCTTCGAAGAGCTTGGCCATGACGCGGTGCGTGATGGTTGCGCCGATCTGGGACTTGATGTCGTCACCGACGATGGGCACGCCGGCTTCACGGAACTTCTCGGCCCATTCGGTGGTTCCGGCGATGAACACTGGGAGCGCGTTGACGAACGCGACGCGGGCGTCAATCGCGCACTGGGCGTAGAACTTATTCGCTTCCTCGGAGCCGACAGGCAGATAGGAGACCAAAACGTCAACGTCGGCTTCTTTGAGAGCCGCGACGACATCAACTGGTTGTTCGGTGGACTCTTCGATGGTCTCGCGGTAGTACTTGCCGAGGCCGTCGAGGGTGTGGCCGCGCTGGACCGTCACACCGGTTTTCGGGACGTCGCAGAGTTTGATCGTGTTGTTTTCGGATGCTTGAATCGCATCGGCGAGGTCGAGCCCAACTTTCTTGGCGTCAACATCGAATGCCGCAACGAAGTTCACATCGTTGACGTGGTAGTCGCCGAACTGCACGTGCATCAGACCCGGGATGGTCTGGTCTACTGCGGCGTCTTTGTAGTATTCAACGCCTTGCACGAGCGAGGTCGCACAATTGCCGACGCCCACGATAGCGACGCGGATTGCGTTATCCGACACGGAAACCGTCTCCTTGGAAATAGAGAATAAAGGCACCGCGAAAGCGGCACTTGAGATCTGCGCTCAGTTTAGTTCATGGCCCGCGCAAAGTTCGTCTATGTCACAGGGTGCAACACGATGTCACAGGGGCAACATGTCGCCGGGCAACGCGGCTCGCGCGTGTGCGGCATCCCGCACACGCGTGAGCCGTATTGAGCGCGAGTGCTGGAGCGGCTATGCGCGGACGGCGTTGCGTACGTTGCGTGCCGCTTTCCACACCGGTGCTGGCAGGGCGGTTTTCAGGCGTGCGCGCCATGCGCGGGTGCGGGCGCGGGCCATCGCGGCTGCTGAGACGTCGAGGTAGCCCTTGCGTGCCGCATCGGCTAGTGCTGCGAGTTCGTGTTCCATGTCGCGGCGGTGTGCGGCCTTGACGTCTTCCGGGGTGTGGAAGTAGTTGCGGCGCAGCCACTGTTGGTTGGCGTGCGGGATGTTGAGGTCCTGCATTTCCTCGAGTGTCATGAGGAGGCCGGATTCGCTGAACATCGCGTTGAGTAGCTTCTTGGTGACTCCGAAGTCGGAGATGATCCCGACCCGCAGCCCGCGGTCGATCGCCTCGACCGCTGCGGTCGAAGACACGGTCACGAGTGCCGAACCTGGCGTGAGGCGTTCGGCGAGTGAACCGGTCTGGAAGTCCAGCAGGCTCTGGTCTTCGCCGGTTTCGGCGCAGTAGTTCTCCCACAGGTAGTCGTAAGGGAAGCGTTCGATGTGGGTCTGCGGTTCCCCACGCAACGCACGTAGCTTGACGATAACCTCAACCTCAGGATGTTTGCGCTTGGTTTCTGCCAGGGCTTTGAGGATTTCGAGGCGCTGGAATTGCTTGAATGGCATTTTCGCTTGTGGCGCGAAGACGATGCGGTTGACGCTGGTCATGTCTGGCTCGGGCGGCTCGTGGTGGCTGAGCATCGGGAGCCTGCCGACTGCGAAGCTCGGCGGAAGGATATTCTCTTCCTCGAGCGGCGGGGTGGGGGCGTGGCCTTGCTCTTGAGCCGCTTTGACGATTTCTGGCGCGTCGGCTGGGTCTGGCTCGTCGATCGCTGGGCGTTCAGGGTCCAAGCCGGCCTCCTCCACAGCCTCCGCGTCCTCGTCGGCCTCAGCGTTACCGGCGGCCCCGGCATCGTAGGCCCCGCCATCGTAGGTCCCGCCACCGAAGCCATTGCCGCCAAAGCTGCTGTGGCTAGCGAATCCGCTGTCGAAGCTACCGTTCGGGAGGACTGCGCGCGGGGTGATCCCGTCGAGGCTCATCTTCTCACCGAGGATCGCGAACGCGTCGGCTTCTGCGAGGGAGTGGACCATGAACGTGTCGGAGAGTTCACGGAAGCCTAGCGCGCGCGAGGTTGCCGGGAAAGCGATGCCTGGTAGCGCGGTGATCAGTGCCGGGCGGTTTTTGAGGGATGCGAAGTGGATGAGTACTTCGCGGGCGATCGGCCCGGTAGCGGCAACTAGCACCACGTCCGGCATCGGGTTGAGGTTGGTGGAGAGCTTGCGCACCGGTACGACGGCGGGCGGCCGGCCTTCGAGGAACGTTCCGGCTAGTGCCGCACGGGTTTGTACGGAGGTCGGGATCACGTGTGAGCGCACGACCACTACTTGGCGCCGCCAGTCTTTGAGCTGGTCAAGGAAATGGACGGCGTATTTGAGGTATGAGTCGGAGTCTGCGATGGCCGCGATGGTCCTAACCGTCATGTTTTTTCCTTACCTTGTTTGAGTGAGACGGATGAAAGAAGGTGTTGCCTGAGTGCTGGTGTCGCCTGCGAGGTCCACCACGAGTCTGGGATGCGTTTATATGTCACGTCGATGCCGCGCCCGGCCAGCAGGATGCGTAGCGAAGTCACCGCGGTTGAGGGCAGGGATATGACGCGTTGGAGGGGGCGTAAACCGCTGAGCCGCAGTTCTACCGGGGTTGTGACGTCTTGGACGTTGACGCCCGGGATCGCGCGGATCTTCTCGAGCAGTTCGCCTTTTTCTCGCCGGTGCGGGAAGTAGGCCAACGGGGTGTCGGCGGCTAGTTGGGTGATCCAGTCGATGTAGGGTTCGGCACCGATGAGGCCGTCATAGGCGAGCGCTGAACCGATCAGCATGGTTTGTTCGCAGAAGGTCTCTTCTGCAGGCTGGCTCCTGGCCCATTCGAAAGCATGGTGTTCAACGCGTACGCCGATGTTGGTGAGCCGCTGCGAGAGCTCCGGTACGAGCGGTAGCGCGGTGATGAGCAGTACGCGGTTGTTTTTGGCGGCCCACCGGAGCCGGTGCCACGCCGTGAGCCCGAGGGCGAGGCGCCCGATGGTTTTCTTACCTCGGTCTCGCACGAGCGGCGTGGGCTTAGGGTCGGTGAGTTTGTCGAGGAACGCGAGCGTGGCGAGGCCGTCATCGACGATGATGATTTCACGCTCGCCGAGTGGGCCCAGCATCGCTCTTTGGACTCGCCCGGAGAGCATATCCCCGGCACCCCACCGGTTCATGGGGGTTGAGCCGATGGGGGTGATGTCTTGGCCTTCGGCGCTGATGGTGACGCCTTCGGGTACGTGCCGGTTGAGGACCTCGACCGTTTTCTCGATGCCTGGAATACCAGGGCGGATGCGCACGGTGGTTGAGGTTCCGGTGAGGCCGGCCGCGTGAGCTTCGATGGCGCTGAGCAGCTGGAGCGGGGATTCAACCCAGATTTCGCTCGTGCCGAGCCTGGGGCGAGGTGTTTCCTGTTGGGCGCGAGCCGCGCGCGGTGACCGGGGCTTGCGTGAGTTTTTCATTGTTGTTTCTGGTGGCCTGGCGGTTTCCGGTTACCCTGTGCTGTCTGGTTGCCCTGTGTTTTTCGGTTACCCTGTGCGTTCCGGTTACCCAGCGCGGAGAGGGCTTTGACGGCCGCCTTGGATGGAACCTTCAGCAGTTTGGAGGTCTGAACCTTGTTCTTGAGGGCGTTGAAGTTTTTGGCCCCCATCGCGTTACCGAGGTGACCTACGAGGCGCTCGTAGGTGTTGGTCGGGTTGGTTTTCATGAGGTTGAGCTGATACAGCCGGGTTTTACGCAGGTAGAGCTTTCGCAGCTCGGGGTCTGAGGTGCAGAACTCGAACGCCTCTGGGTAGAGGGCCTTCATCCGCTCGGGCTGCATCGTGTAAGCGACCGTGTTCAGAAGTGCCTGGAGGCGGCCTTCCTTGGAAGGGTCGTCCGCTGGTGCTGGGATGCCGCGGTGGAACAGCGCGTCAGCAAGCATGACGGGTACGCGGTTGGAGTTCGGGTACGGGTTGAGGTTGTGGATCACATCCTCGGCCCCTACCGCTACCGCGGGGATGTTGTAGCCGTAGCGCAGTGTTGCTAGTGCGGTCGAGAAGATCGAGACCGCCACGACTGGTTTGATCCAGGTGGCGACGATTTCTGCCGGCACGGTATCGGTGATCTCGACGTATTCGAGGCCGAGGGATTCCACGACTTCCCGGGTCACGATGCGTGAAGTGTAGGAGGCCGATGGGTGCGGTTTGAACGCGATGACCTCTGCGCCGGCATCGAGCGCTGCCTGCGCCATGCGGGTGGTCAGTTCGTGCTCTTCTTCATCGGTGATGAGCCGCAACTCGTTGAGGTATTGCCCCAGGATCAGCCCGGCAGGTTTACCCGAGGCCATGATGCTCGCGCACGCAGCTGACGGTTCAACCTTGTTAGCCCACGCATCGATCACGCGAGTGAAGTGTTCAAGCCCCACCGCATCGGAGGCTGCACCCCATTCCGCGCCGTAGAGCGGTTTGAGGCCAGGCACGATGTCCAGGTGCACCACGCGGTTCAAACGCGAACCGATCTCGATGGGCAGGGGATCACGCAGCGGCCCGTAGGCCATGAGCCCGTCGGCGTGGACGGTGATGGGCGCGTCGTGGAAGACGGTCGCGAGCGCCCGGCCAGGGTTGACCTGGAGGGATTCAAGCCACAAAGAGATTTCCGATGCGTGGCCCGGCTGGGTCAGGGGCAGATCGAAATACTTGCAGAACAGTTTCCGCCACATCGGCGCCTCTACTTGGCGTGGGGAGAACTGGTGCGGACGCAGCGGGCGAATGAATTCGCCGAGGTTGATGACACGGTCAAAGCGTGAGGCGAGCTCTTCGAAACCGGTCGCCCCGGTGATCCCGGGGACCAGTTCTGGTTGGCGGGTTGAGTCAACCACGCACAGCACGCGGTCGCCGTCTTCAGGGACTGCGCCGGCGTCGATCATCGCGGCGAGAGAGGCCACCTGGTAGAGGGTTGAAGCCTGGAAAAGCTGAGTCATCGGTTGCTCTTTGCTATATGAGAAGCGGGGGCGGTATCAGAGGCGGGGGAGGCGGAAGGCCGGAACGAGAGCAAAGCGGCCATGAAACCTGCGCCCTCAATTTCCTTTTTTACTTCCGGTAGCACGGGGCCCAGGAGCTTGAGGCGTTTAGGGCCCATCTCTTTCACGGTCTGGATGATGAGCTCGCGATCGAATTTGCCTGCAGTGGCCCGGATCTCGGTTCTCATTTGCTCCTGGAGTTCGCTGCTCAACCGATCCTTACGTTCAAGCTGGAAGCACGTGATCGCCAGGAACTGGCGGGCGAGCTTCGGCATGAAACGCTCGCCTTCGGCGTCCTTAATGAGCAGGTCAGCCATCTTTCCGAACGCGCGGGCGAAGTGCAGCTGACGTTCGTCACCGACCTGGGTGAGGGTTGTGGCAAGGCCGCGGCGCCACATCGTGGTGGGGCCTTCGATGAAAGCGCACGTGGATGCCGCGAGCATCACGCCCCACAGCCATAAGCGGTCTTCAGCGGTCGAGAGGCTTTCGTCGAAACGCATCACATCGAGTACGTCGTGGAGACGGCGGTGATACATTCCGGCAGCGACCCACGGGTTATCGATAATGGTGCTGTTGTTGGGCGGCATGATGAAGTCCCGCGGGTTTTCCACGGTCCCGATGCGCCCGGTTGGCAAGTTGCGTACAGTGCGTGTCCCGTTTTTCTCCTCGATCATCGGCACACGGATGAAGTCCACGCCGAGCCTCTGCATCGCCTCAGCCCGAACACTTAGGCTGAGTGGCTCAAGCCAGTCGTCCCCATCCAGGAACGCGATATAGGTTCCACGGGCCACTTCGAGGCCCCGGTTGCGGGCGGCAGAGACGCCGAGCGCAACCGGGTTCCTCAGAAGTGTCAGACGCGGAAGCAGCGGACGGAACGAATCGATGACGTCCTCTACGTCTTCCTCGGAACCGTCATCGACCACGATGACGTGCAGCTGATCTTCTTGACCGGCAGGCATCTGCCGGGTTGTGGAGACGAGCGTGTCCGGTAGCAGGTGTTTCTGATTGTGGGTTGTCACAATCAGCGAGATCTGCTCGGGCTGATCCGAGCGTGCCTCGGTTGGTGCTGCGGCAGCAGTCACGGCTCCTCCAATATCTACTGCAATATCTACGCGGTCTGGGTTGAAACGCGGTCTGGGTTGATGTGCGCTTAGCCGACCTTGACTGCCATTGGGTCTTCGGTCACGCGGCGCAGCGAATCCTTCTTAGCTGCCTCGCCTGGCATGACGCGCTTGCGGCCGTCACCCATTGCCTTTTCAAGGATGCGGATGTCGGTGACCAGCTGCTCGAAAGCGCGTGGCTCAAGGGAAGCGGCCTGGTCGGAGCCCCACATCGTGCGGTCGAGGGTGATGTGGCGTTCCACGGTCACAGCGCCTAGAGCGACAGCCGCCAGGGAGATCTGCAGGCCGTCCTCGTGGCCCGAGTAGCCCACTGGGACGCCGTAGCGGTCTTCGAGGGTCGTGATCGAGCGGAGGTTGGCTTCCTCTGGTGGCATCGGGTAGGTCGAGCACGAGTGCATCAGAACGAGGTTCTCGGTTCCGAGGATCGCTACGGCCTCGTCGATCTCAGCCAGGGTGGACATGCCGGTCGAGAGCAGCAGTGGCTTGCCGGTCTGCTGAAGGGCGCGCAACATCTCCTTATCGGTCACGGAAGCGGACGCGATCTTGTGGGTGACAACGCCCAAGTCTTCGAGGAATTCGACGGATGGGACGTCCCATGGGGAAGCGAAGCAGTGCAGGTCCTGCGCTGCCGCGTACTGCATGAGCTCCTTGTATTCCTTCTCACCGAACTCGACGCGGTGCTTGTACTCCATGTAGGTCATTTCGCCCCATGGGGTCTGGCGTGGCTTGTTGCGCATGTGCTCCGGGACAGCGATCTCCGGGGTGCGCTTCTGGAACTTCACTGCATCGGCGCCGGCGTCAGCTGCCACGTCGATGAGCTGCTTTGCGATGTCGACGTCACCGTTGTGGTTGATGCCGATTTCACCGATGACGTAGACAGGCTGGTCTACGCCGAGGGTCTTCTCGCCGATCTGAACGGTCTTAGCTGGGTGCTTCGTCATTTCTTTGAGTCCTTTCACAAGGGAGCCGTTATGGCTTGAAGTTTTGGTTGTTGAACTGTTTGGACGTTTGAACTGTTTAGGCAATATGTGCCGGTTGGGGGATGGATCGTGGCAGTAGCCCCGCTGGGTCATTGACTTCGCGGTTTTCGTTGCGTGCCGCCAGAATCCGGTCGCATACTTCGCGTACTGCGCCGTGTCCGCCGGGCGCGGAGATGGAGATGCGGGCCGCGCGGGTCACCAGCGGCTGAGCGTCTGCGACAGCCAGCGGCCAGCCGACCTCGGCAAACGCCGGAAGATCGTTGATGTCGTTGCCGAGGAACGCGACCCGGGCCGGGTCGAGGCCGTGTTCTTTGATCCACGTGGATACGGCTTCGGCTTTGTGTTCCACGCCCTGCATGACTTCGACCTTGAGCTTCTTGCCCCGGGCTGTCACTACAGGGTTGGTTTCGGTGGAGACGATGACCATCGGGATGCCCGCTTGGCGCAGCATCTTGATGCCCATGCCGTCAGAGCGGGACACCTTCACGGATTCGGTTCCGTCTTGGGTTATGGTCACCGAATCATCGGTGTGGACGCCGTCGAAGTCCATGATGAGCGCGTCAACATCGAGCGCTTGGACGGGTGCTTCATGTAGTTCGGCGATGCGGATCGCGTGTTCGAGGTCATCGAGGGTGTCGATTTCCGGTGCGGTCCACGCTGGAACCTCGATCGCGGTGAGGGTTCCGAAGAAACGGTGGCGGGTTTCGATGAACCCTTCAGTGTTCATCGCGTAGAACGCACCGGTTTCACGCATCTGAGGCGCACGGTCTTGGCGGCGTGGCCGGTAGGCGACCTGGTGGCCTACCGCGGTCACGTTGCCGTTGGGTGTGCGGGTCCAGAGGAAGCCGTGGTCTTCGACGGTCGAGAACGCTACATCAGCCGACTTCGTCTCTACCGCGGTCACGGCCGCCTGGAGGTCTTCTGGCCGGATGAACGGCGATGTGCACTGCACTAGCACGGTCACGGCTGGGCGTTCGCCGCGGGCTTCGAGGATTTCCAGGGCGTGCAGCAGAGCGGATTCGCTCGATGCGGTGTCACCGGACAGCGCCGCGGGGCGTTCGATGACTCCGGCTCCGCATCGGCGGGCTTCGTCAGCGATGCCTGGGTGGTCGGTAGATACGTAGACTGTGGTGACCGATTCCGCTGCAAGTGCGGCATCGATCGCGCGGCCTACGAGTGAACGGCCTGCGATAGGGCGCAGGTTCTTCAACGGCACACCTTTGGAACCGCCGCGGGCCGGGATGATGACGGTCGCGCCGCTTCGGGAGTCTGGCGCGGCTACACTGGCCGGTGTGGCCTGCGGTGCAGCGGCTTGCTGTGGGGGAGTCGTTTCTGTGGTCACATATGACAAGGTATGGGCTTGATGTGTCCGGAGTTCATGCTCGACGTGAACTGTAAATGAAGCTCATCGCGGCCAGCGTGAACGACAGATTAACTAGCTCAAAGTAGGCTTAGAGGCATGAGTAAAGGACCTAAGAAGGGGCCGTTGCGTGTAACGGTGCCGAGTCGCAATGACTCCGTGGTGAAGTCCCTGGTGGGAGCGATCGGCGGTCCGCTGGGGCGCAGAACCGCTCCGGGGGTTGTTTCGCCTGGGTTCTGGCACATCGAACGGGTGTTGTTGGTGCTGGTCGCGATCGCTGGCGTGATTGCGATTTTCACCAAGACCACGTGCCGCATCAACGGTTGGGGTGACCCGTACCGCTATATAGGTATGTGCTATTCGGACTGGACGGCACTGTGGGGGGCCCGCGGGTTCAACGAGACCCCGTTCGCGCCGTTCGATTCCGGGCAGGAGCCTTTCGAGTACCCGGCGGGCATGGCGATCATCGCCTCACTCGTTTCACTGTTTGTGCCGCGTTCACTTGAACCCCGCCAACAGAGCCTCCTTTACTTTGACATCAACGCGTTCCTCGCGGTGGTCTTGTGGGCGGTTGTTGTTATCGCGGTTGCGAAGATGAGTTCTCGCCGCATCTGGGATGCCGCGATGGTTGCGTTGTCTCCCGCGATCATCCTCGCCTTGACCGTCAACTGGGACATGTGGGCGATCGCCCTCATGGTCACTGGCTTGTTCGCGGTTGCGCGCGAGCATCCGTGGCTTGGCGGGATATTGATCGGTATAGGTGGGGCGGTCAAACTCTTCCCACTACTGGTTTTGGGTGCGTTTTTCACGTTGGCGTGGCGCACCCGCCGCTGGCATGTTTTCGGCAAGATCGCAGGCGGTGCTGGCATCGGTTGGCTCGTGATCAACTTGCCGGTCTATCTGATTGACCCGAAACGGTGGGCCGTTTTCTATACGTTCTCCTCCGACCGCGGCGCGGGCTTCTCCTCGACGTGGGAACTGTGGAACATGACGATCGGCCGCAGCGCACCTGATCTTGTGTTGACGGCGGATACGATCTCCCTGCTGGGCATCATCTTCTTTGGCTTCTGGTGCCTCGGCGTCTTGATGCTGGGGCTCATCGCTCCATATAGGCCGCGCGTTGCACAGCTTTCGTTCTTGATCCTGGCGATGTTCGTGCTGATCGGTAAGGTCTACTCGCCGCAGTTTGTGATGTGGCTCGTCCCACTCGCTGTCCTTGCGTATCCGCGCTGGCGCGCACTCTTGCTGTGGCAACTGTTTGAGGTGTTCCACTTTGTAGCGATCTGGATGCGCCTCTATGGGATGGCCCAGCCGGATCAAGCGCGCGGCTTCTTCCCAGACTGGATCTTCAGCATGACCGTCCTGGGCCACATCGCCTCGCTCGGGGCTCTGATGTTCCTCGTCATCAGATGCATCCTCCGCCCTGAGGAAGACCCTGTACGGCGCGTCGGGCTGGATGATCCGCTCGGCGGTCTGTTCGCGAGCCCACAACGGCAAGGTGCCAGGGCCGCGAAAGGCCGACGAAAAGCCGGAACCAAACCTCGTACAAGCAAAAGCGAGCCGTCCCGGGCCAGAACGGGCACAAGCGAGCCAACAAGAGCCCGCGCATCCGCAACTGATGCATCCGCATCCCGCACGTCCCCAACCGGCGCGGCTTCGAGTGAACAAGGAGAGTCATGACTGAAGCGTTGACGTATGTAGAAGACCTCGCGGACTTCATTGACGCGTCCCCTTCGAGCTATCACGCGGCGGAAGAAAGCGCTCGCCGCCTCGAAGAACAGGGTTTCACGCGTCTCGCTGAACATGATGAGTGGCCCGCGCAGCCGAGCGGGAAGTTCGTGGTGGTGCGTGATGGCGCGGTCATCGCGTGGACGGTCCCGGCGAATGCGGACCCGTGTACACCAGCGAATATTTTTGGTGGGCACACGGATTCCCCGGGCTTCAAGCTCAAACCGAAGCCGACCACGGGTAACCACGGCTGGTTGCAGGCTGGCGTTGAGATCTATGGTGGCCCGCTTTTGAATTCGTGGCTGGACCGTGAACTGCGCTTGGCGGGCCGCTTGGCGATGCGTGACGGTTCTGTGGTTTTGGCTGATACGGGCGCGCTGCTGCGTTTGCCGCAGCTTGCGATCCACTTGGACCGCGGCGTGAATGAGAAACTCGCGTTGGATAAGCAGGTCCAGACTCAGCCGGTGTGGGGTCTGGGTGTGCCTGCTGAGCATGATCTGTTGGCCGAGCTCGCCTCGTCCGCCGGTGTTGATCCTGAACAGATCGATGGGTTCGATGCGGTGGTCGCTGACTCGGCTCGTGGTCAGGCTTTCGGCAAGGATAAAGCGTTTTTCGCGGCGGGCCGCCTGGATAACTTGGCTTCCGTTCACGCCGGTTGCGTTGCCCTCGGTGAGGTAGCGGATGCAGGTGTGGGCCAGGATGCTCAGCGGATTGCGATGTTCGCGGCTTTTGACCACGAGGAGCTGGGTTCGGCGTCCCGTTCGGGTGCTGCTGGCCCGTTCCTTGAGGATGTTTTGAACCGTATTTATGCGGGTTTGGGTGCATCCGCTGTGGATCAGGCGCGGGCGTACGCAGAATCCTGGCATGTGTCATCGGATGTGGGGCATTCGATCCACCCGAATTATGCGGGGCATCATGATCCGGTGGTCAAGCCACTTCTGGGGTCTGGCCCGATCTTGAAGATCAACGCTAATCAGCGTTATGCGACTGATGCGCTCGGTGCTGCAGCGTGGGCTAGCTGGTGCCGCGAGGCTGGGGTTGAGAGCCAGGAGTTCGTCTCGAATAACAACATCCCGTGCGGTTCCACGATCGGCCCGATCGCGGCGACCCGCCTAGGGATTCGCACCGTGGATGTGGGTATCCCGATTCTGTCGATGCATTCGGCCCGCGAGCTTGCAGGCGTGAGCGATCTTCACGACCTATATAAGGTTGCGAAGGTTTTCTATACCGCATAACTTAGTTCACTTGCGCTTCACCTGGGCTTGTAGAGATGGGGACCCAGACGTGATGTAATGCCGTGCATGTCCAACAACGCCACAACGATCCAAGGGGACGGTGCTCGCGGACTAGATAGGCGAGGGCAGAACACGCATGGGCAGGATGCGCCCCAGAAACGCAGAGACGGCCGGAAGTTCCTCCCGGAGGTCCAAGCCCTGCGGGCGCTTGCCGTCTTCGCCGTTGTGGCGTGGCATTTCTACCCCAGGGCAGTTCCGGGCGGCTTTGTTGGTGTCGATATCTTCTTTGTGATCTCAGGGTTTTTGATCACATCGAAGCTTCTGCGGGACGCCGAAGTGCACGGCAAGATCAACCTCGCTGAGTTCTGGGCTGCCCGCATCCGCCGCATCATGCCGGCCGCGACAGTGACCGCGTGCGTGATCATCGTTGCAACGTTCATATGGTGGCCCACGGAGCAGTGGGAACAGGTTTCGCGGCAAGGCATCGCGAGCCTGTTGAGCATCGTGAACTGGGTTTTGGCCGTTGATTCCGTGGATTATCTGGCCTCAGACAATGCGCCGACCGCTTTCCAACACTATTGGTCACTCAGCGTTGAGGAACAGTTCTATGTTCTCTGGCCGCTCGTGGTGATCCTGGCCGTATGGCTCGCCCGCCGCATCGGGCTCACTGTGCGTGCCTATGCGATCGTCCTGTTTTCGGCGGTGATCCTCGCCTCGTTCGTGTGGGCTGAATATAGGGTCCGTTCAAACGATCCGGCGGCTTATTTCATCACGACAACGCGCGTGTGGGAGCTCGCCTTAGGCGGCTTGATCGCAGCCCTGGCGCCCTACATCCTCAAGGACGATTCCGGCAAGGGCAAGCAACGGATGGGCGGCGGCGTTTCGTGGCGTGCGGTGCTAGCGCTGGCAGGTCTTGCGGCGATGTGCTGGTCGATCCTCACGTACACGCACGCGACCCCGTTCCCGGGTGCTAGCGCGGCGGTTCCCGTACTGGGGGCTGTGGCGGTGATCATCGCGGGCCGTACCAGTGGTGCGTTGTCGCTGAATTGGCTGGTTGATTGGGCGCCGGTTCAGTGGCTGGGCAAGGTGTCTTTCTCGCTGTATTTGTGGCACTGGCCGGTGTACATGGTTTTCGTGCAGATCACGGAGCATAAGCCGTATTGGTGGCAAGTGCCCGTGCTGATGCTGATCTCGTGTGTGCTCGCGCACGTTTCGTGGCGTTGGGTTGAGGAGCCTGCACGCCAGTGGAAGCGTTTGAAGGTCTCGCCTGCGCCAGCGTGGATCGCAGGTGGCGTGGCAACGCTCGTTGCTGTTGCGGTTGCTGTGACTCCGATTGTGCGTGCGGATGCGATCAATCGCGAACAGAAGGAGCTCGCTGCGGAGCTTCTAAAAGGTGAGCGGCCGGAGTTCGCTGCCGGTAGTTGGGATCCGGTCATCAAGAAGTCCGGGGCTCAAAAGCTCGATGCGGGGCATCCGGATAGCCCGGGCGGCCGGTTGGTCACCGAAGAGGAGCGCGCCGACGAGCTTCCAGCGGCGTTGACCTATGGCTCGGTGATCACGCCGACTCCGGCGGAAGCTGAGGACGATGCGCGCACGGATCAGGAATGCTTCGCGGGCAACGGCAAGAAACACACGCCGCGCTGTGTGAAGGGTAAGGAAGACGGTGAGAAGACGATCGCTGTGATGGGTGATTCTCACGCCCGGATGCTCGTGGAGCCGCTTGAGGAGCTAGCGAAGGACCATGACTGGCGGATCATCACCTACACCAAGGCTTCATGCCCCATGTCACTTGAGCCTCGTGAGCTCGGTAAAGCTGATGAGCGGTGCGTTGAACCGAATAAGGAATCCATCCAGCGGGTTATTGAGGATGAGCCCGATGTGATTATCACCAAGAACTTTGCAGGATCAACATTCCGCGGCGATGCGGCGGACGGTTACGAACGCACATTCAAGGAACTGCAGAAGAGCGGGGCGCAGCTTGTAGTGGTTCGAGACACCCCGGTCCCGTCGCGTGATGACGATATTCCGATTCCACGCACGTGCGTTTCCGGGAGCATGGACAAGCCACACGAGTGCGATTTCAGTGTTGAACAAGGTTTGCTTGATGACCCGGCGGTAGAGGCGGCCGAGCGGCTCGATGACGTCTACTTCCTGGATATGACCGATTACTTCTGCAGCAAAGACGAATGCTCCGTGGTCGCGGGCAACACGCTGATCTACAGGGATGGAAATCACGTGACCAACACGTACCTGAGAAGCCTCGCGCACGTCCTGGAGCGACGCCTCCCTCAACAGCTACGCGACCACAAGGACTGACTCCTCCCGCCCACGCGCGCCACACATCGCAGTGCATGATGGTACCCACACGCACAGTGAAGAGTTATGGCTTGAGCCGTACTGCGGGTAGACTGGTGCTGTTGCCCACTTTCAAGTTTTGCTGGCAACCGCATCGTGATGCGCACTTCAGCAGGCTTGCACGCCCTGCACGGCAGGGTAGGGGCTACCGCAATAGAACCTCCTGGTACGGAAAGACCGTGCCCGCTTTATGTCCAAAGGAGGTGGGTTCACTTGCGTAACTACGAACTGATGCTGCTGGTTGACCCCGAGGTCGACGAGCGCACCGTTGAACCGACGCTCAACAAGTTCCTCGAGGTCGTCACCAAGGACGGTGGAACCGTCGAGAACATCGACATCTGGGGCCGTCGCCGCATGGCCTACGAAATCAACAAGAAGGCTGAGGCCATCTACGCAGTGGTTAACTTCACCGCTGAGCCACAGACCGCATCCGAACTTGACCGTGTTTTGGGCCTCAACGAGTCCATCATGCGCACCAAGATCATCCGCCCAGAGGACCAGCGCATCAAGTAAGCGCGTCCTCAGCGGGCACAACCACGTTTCAACGCTTCACGCTAAGGGGAATCATGGCTGGAGAAACCATCATCACTGTGGTGGGTAACCTCACCGCTGATCCGGAACTGCGTTTCACGCCCTCCGGTGCCGCGGTAGCGAACTTCACGGTCGCTTCTACGCCGCGGATCTTCGACCGTCAGGCCAACGAGTTCAAAGACGGCGAAGCCCTCTTCATGCGCTGCAGCGTATGGCGCGAACACGCCGAAAACGTGGCGGAATCACTGACCAAGGGCATGCGCGTCATCGCCCAGGGTCGTCTCCGTGCCCGCAGCTATGACGATCAGAACGGCAACCGCCGTACCGCATGGGAACTGGACGTCGACGAAGTCGGCCCAGCCCTGCGCTACGCAACCGCACAAGTCACCCGCAACCAGCGAGGCGGCGGGGGTAACCAAGGCGGTTTCGGCGGCAACCAGGGCGGCTTCGGTGGAAACACCGGCGGCGGCTTTGGTGGCGGCAACCAAGGCGGAGGCTTCGGCGGCCAGCAGAACCAGGGCGGCGGCGGAGACTGGGGTGCGCCTCAGCAATCTCCAGCTAACGACCCGTGGGGTAACTCTGGCGGCTCAAGCGACTGGGGCGCAAACCCCGGCCAGTCCGCACCACCGTTCTAAATCGTTTTCAAACCAATACCCATCCCGCAGCTGACACTGCGGGCTCCAAAACAAACTAAGGAGCTCCACGATGGCTAAGCCTGAAATTCGCAAGCCTAAGCCTAAGGCCAACCCGCTCAAGGCCGCCGACATCGACTACATTGACTACAAAGATGTCGCCCTTCTTCGCAAGTTCATCTCCGACCGCGGCAAGATCCGCGCTCGTCGTGTAACTGGCGTGACCGTGCAGGAGCAGCGCAAGATCGCTCAGGCGATCAAGAATGCGCGCGAAGTTGCCCTGCTTCCATACTCCGGCGCTGGCCGCGGCTAAGCAAGAAGGAGGAGAGAAGAAACATGGCAAAGCTTATTCTCACGCATGAGGTAACCGGCCTGGGTGCTGCTGGCGACATCGTCGAAGTACGCGACGGCTACGCACGCAACTACCTGCTGCCACGCGGCTACGCGATCACCTGGACCAAGGGTGGCGAGAAGGACATCGAGTCCATCAAGGCTGCTCGCGAGGCCCACCGCATCGCGAACCTCGAAGAAGCACAGAAGATCGCAGACGGCCTCAAGGACGCTGAGATCCGCATCGAGGTTAAAGCTGGTGACACCGGCCGCCTGTTCGGTACCGTCAAGCAGGCCGACGTTGCAGCAGCAATCGAGGCTGCCGGCCTGGGCAAGGTCGACAAGCGCACCATCGAGATCGCACAGCAGGTCAAGACAACTGGCCACTACAAGGCCACCGTCCGTCTGCACGACGACGTTCTCGCGAACACCACGCTGCACGTTGTTGCAGCACCAAAGGGCAAGTAACACTCAAGCACTCAGCGCGCGGAACCATAATGTGAACCGCGTGCCAGCTCACGTGTGAAACAGTCTGAGACGCGCCCCGCGAGGGGCGTGAACGAACGCCGCACCCGGGAAGGGGTGCGGCGTTCGTCTCATTAAATGAACTAGATGACACATTCAGTTGCACGGCGTGCGCTGAACTGTTTATCGTTTAACACACGAATCATGAGTACGGATTTTTAGGCCCTGGCTAATCCGTCGGCAACCCTCTCGCGTAGGTGGGGTGCCCCAGGTGACGATTCGGCCGTCGGGAATGCCGGCGGCAAGCTGCGCCGGCCATTGTGGACGGCCGATACTTGCGAAGGATGAATCGCTATGTCCCTGACCCACACCATCGACCAGGCAACCCTGCGTTCGGCATTCGACCGTTTCCCTGTAGGCGTAGTAGCTCTCTGCTCCCGCGTGGGAGGCCACCACGAAGGCATGGTCTCCTCGAGCTTTGCGGTCGGCATCTCATATGAGCCAGCGCTCGTATCCTTCTCAGTTCGCAACGAATCCCGCACATGGCAGCGCCTCAAGCACGGCTATCGGCTTGGCGTCTCGATTCTGGCCGATGAACACCGCGAGGTCTGCTATCAGCTCGCCTCCCGCGACGCATCCAAGCGTTTCAGCGGCCTCGACGTCACGCTAGCTGACTCCGGTGCTTTGTTCCTGGACCGCGCCGCCCTGTGGCTTGAGACCTCGATCTATGACACGGTCCCGGCAGGCGACCACACCATCGTGCTGTTGAAGGTCCACGCTGTATCTCACGGCGAGGAACACGGAGAGCCGATCGTGCTGCACGGCAAGACGTTCCGCGACCTTGCGCAGCTTCCAGACCGCGCACTCGTAACCGCCTAAAGCCTGCTGTTTGGAAGGCGCTGATCATAGGACAAACGCGGGCAGTTAATCTAGGTTGGCTTAGAGCTGAGCAAAAAAGCAGTGCTATCTGAGTCCCGATCTGCGTATATTGAGGCCATGGAGAAGAAACATGTAGCCCTCACGTCCGTAGCAACCCTCGCGCTGGTTCTTGCCGCTTGCGGTGCTCCAACGGAGGACAAAACCTCCGAATCCACCCAGGACGCCCAGCAGACCCAAACTCAGCAGACTGAGACTCAGCAGGCGCAGAACACTGACGCCGATGACGCTGACGATGCTGATGGTAAGGACTCTGCAGACAACAACGCGCAAGCCCCAACCAAGGGTGGTAGCCAACAGAACGCTCTCAAGGCGATCGAGACCGCTGAAAAGGAAGTTGGCGGCAAGGTCGTTGACCTCGACTGGGATGACGATAAGAGCGGCTGGAGCGTAGATGTTGTCAAGGGCAATAAGAGTCACGAGCTCGAGGTAGCCGCTGACGGATCCAAGGTCACCAACCAGGATGAAGTCGAAGACGTAGACAGCGATGACCGCCGCGAATATGACGCGATCAAGGTAGAAATCGCTAAGGCGATCGAGACCGCGCTCAAGGACACCCCAGGCACCCTCGATGACGTCAGCGTTGACGAGGAGCAAGGCCAGATCATGTGGGAAGTTGATATCTACCCAGAGGGTGGCGGCGCCGACGTGACGGTCTATGTGGACGTCAAGAGCGGACAGGTCCTCAAGAAGGACAAATAAGCACGCAAAAGCATAAGCAATAGTGCAAGGTAGTTTGTGGGGCGGGCCCTTTCGGGCTCGCCCCATGTGCATGTAGCCCCATTTGTGGGGGCGGTCAACCTTCCGCGAGGGTGAGTTGGCGAACCTTCAACCTCTACTCGGGCGAGTCTGTGGGTAACTAGCCCAAACCTGTGGATAACTTAGCGTTTCAGGCATGTATCGCGTGGATATCCCTCTTGTCAACATGACACGTGTGCTTGAAGGTTGGGGAAAAGTTTTTAGAGCATCTTCATAATCCACAAGAAAAAACCGCGGAATCTCGCGGGATACAGCTAATTTTAAGCAAAATCACAGCGCTGTTTTCCCCAGGTTATCCACAGAAGTAGTGGATAACCACCGGTGTGTTCCACAATAGTCCACACACTATCGACAGGGGCTGTGGATAACTCGGGTTGTGTTGTGTTTATTTCGCCCTACACTGAGCCTGAGAACAGTACAGGTTGAAGGAGCACAGTGGATCAGTACAGCGACGCCGACTACAGCGATGCAGGCGCATCTTCCTCGGGTGCGTCCTCACTTGCTGAGCGCGTCCCGCCTCAGGATGTAGCGGCTGAACAGTCGGTTTTGGGTGGCATGTTGCTCTCCCAGGACGCGATCGCCGACTGTGTAGAGATTCTGCGCTCATCGGACTTCTATAAGCCCGCGCACTCGATCATTTTTGACGCGATCACCGATCTTTACGGCCGCGGGGAACCGGCTGATGCGGTGACCGTCTCGAGCCACCTGACCAAGAGCGGTGAGCTCAACCGTGCCGGAGGCGCGGCCTATCTGCACGAGCTGATCCAATCCGTTCCGACGGCCGCGAACGCGAGTTTCTACGCCGAGATCGTGAGGGAGCGCGCCATCCTGCGCCGCCTCGTCTACGCGGGCGACCGCATCACGCAGATGGCCTTCGCAGCCGACGGTGAGGTCGACGCGATCGTCAACGACGCCCAGTCCGAGGTCATGCAGGTTGCTGAACGGCGCACTGCGGAAGACTATGTGCTGCTCTCAGAGATCATGGAGTCCACGGTCGATGAGATCGAGGCCGCAGGGCAGATGACCGGCGACGAAATCACCGGTGTGCCTTCGGGCTTCTATGAGCTCGACGAGCTGACGCAGGGGTTCCAGGGTGGCCAGATGATCGTGGTCGCGGCCCGCCCCGCAGTCGGTAAGTCGACCTTCGCGCTGGATATCGCCCGTTCCGCGGCGATCAAAAACGGCATGACCACCGTGTTCTTCTCGCTAGAAATGGGCCGCACCGAGATCGCGATGCGCATGCTCTCAGCTGAGACCGCCGTCGGACTTCAAAACCTGCGTAAAGGTGACTTACGCGACGAGGACTGGACCAAGATCGCCCGCACCCTCCCACAACTGAATAACGCGCCGTTCTTCATCGACGATTCACCGAACATGACGCTCATGGAGATCCGCGCGAAATGCCGCCGCCTCAAGCAGCAACATAACCTCAAGCTCGTGGTGCTGGACTACCTGCAGCTCATGTCATCAGGTAAACGCGTTGAATCGCGCCAACAAGAGGTCGCTGAGTTCTCGCGTGCGCTCAAACTGTTGGCTAAAGAGCTCGATGTTCCGGTCATCGCGCTCTCGCAGCTCAACCGTGGCTCCGAACAGCGCACCGATAAGCGCCCACAGGTCTCCGACCTGCGTGAATCCGGTTCGATTGAGCAGGATGCCGACATGGTGATCCTGCTGCACCGCGAAGACATCTACGACAAAGAATCCCCACGCGCAGGTGAAGCCGACGTAATCGTGGCTAAGCACAGAAACGGCCCGACCAAGACGATCGTGGTCGCGTTCCAGGGCCATTACTCGCGCTTCAACAACATGGCCTATGAATCCGCCGACGCCGGCATCTAGCAACGCGCTAGAGCGGGAGACATCAGCGCATCAGCGGGCTGACTTTAGAGCGGGGTGACCTCGCGGCGTTCCGGCCGCTTCTGGTTGCCCTCCTGCACCTTCTTCTGGCTTTGGCCCTGATCGCCTTTCTGGGTCTTGTTGCCAGGGGTGCCGTCTTTGCGTTTCTGGTTCTTCTTCCGTGTTGGCCGCCATTTGACGCGGCGGCGAGGCTCGATGCCTGGCATCTTCTTGGACATTGGCGAACGGCCGCGTGGGCGCTCACCGAGTTTGATGAAGACGACTCCGGCGAGGATCGCCGCACCACCCACGAACTGGATGCTCGCCAGCGTCTCACCGAGTAGCCACCACGCCACGACGGCCGCGAAGAGGACCTCGGTGAGGTTCACGAACGAACCCACGCCGGCACCCATGAGCCGCAGGCCCACAACACCGAGGACGTAGGCGGCGACGGTGAAGACGATGATGATGCTGTGGGCGATGTACCAGGGTGCACTCCATTGGCCGAGCGCAACGAGGTCCGTGGTTGCTTTCCACGGGAGCAAACCGAGTGCTATGAACGGGACCGTGCCGATAGCGCCCACCGCGAAACCCAGCCCCGTCAGGGCGGTGGAGGGGATCCGGACCGAGTCGTTCGCAGAAATCATGAAGTACACGGCCAGGCACACCGCTGAGGCCAGCCCCATGACCACGCCGAGCGCGTCAAGGGAACCGGAGCCTTCGCCGATGACCGAGCCCACATCGAGCACCGCAACCAGGCCGATCATCGAGATCGCAAGCCCAAAGAACGTGAGCCCGGAAGGGCGGGCCTTGGTGCGGGCCCACAACCAGAAAACGATCATCATGGGTGCGGTCATCTCAAGCAGGATCGCGATCGTAACATTCAAACGTTCCACCGCGACAAAATACGTAGCTTGAACGCCGGTCATCGAGAACAGGCCGAACGCGACTACAAGCCGCCAGTGCGCACGCACTTCACCCCATTTACCGCGCAACTGAATCAGCGTGGGAACTAGGAGGAAGAGCGCGCAACCGGTCAAACGCACCAACGTGACTGATCCCGGCGACCAGCCGGAACCGTAGAGCGCTTTCCCCACCGGTCCAGGAAGAGCGAATGCAAAGGACGACGCCAAAGCAAAGAGAAGACCGATAAGGAATTTCGGTTGCATAAACACCTCCTAGTGGATGGACGAGCTATAAGTCAGCCTAGAAAATTTATTGCGATCACTGGCAAATTGCGCAAAGGTAGGCAAGGCTAGTGTCTCACTAGAAGCTTGACGATACGTAGGGGCTAGCAATGACTAATAAAACGAAGGCTGTACGACGCGCATTAGCAATGATTGCTGTGCCACCGCTGCTTGCAGCCTCGCTCGTGGCTTGCGGCGATAAGAGCGACGGCAACGAGACGAGCCAACAGGGCGCCTCGAGCGAACAGTCTCAGAGCCAGCAGTCTCAGAGCACTGAGTCCCAGAGCAGTGAGGCGTCAACACCGCAGAACTCGCCGGAACCGCAGGATTCACAAGGCAGTGGATCGGCATCCGGAGCGTCGCCTGCAAGCCCGAAGTTCATGGAGTTCATGAAAGACAATGTGAGCTCCGACTATAGGGTCGTGGATCTTAGCTCGAGGGTGTCGAAACCGGACGTGGGTGCCGGCGCAGCCGCGGATCAATGCCCAGCCACGGTCTATGGCGCAGCGGACCTCGTCAAGTATGGCGCTCAGGTCGTCACTGCTGTGCAGTCGGGCCCAAAGCAGAAGGCCGTCACCGTGCTCATGTTTGGATCGGCTGATAAGGCGAATGCTGCCCTCGATCAGGTCAACTCGGAACTGGATAAGCCGGAATGTAAGGAAACCCCGATCAACGGTAAATCGATCAAGATTGAACCGCTCAAGGATACGCACGGCTTTGATAAGGCCGCGGGGATGACCCTGGATGTCCAGGGTGAAGACATCGACAACCTGTTCGCAACGAAGGGTCAATTCATGGTGATCATGATCGGAGACCTCGACGAGGTAGTTGCTGACGGAAAGAAGGTTTACGACGCGCTCCCAACGCCATAAATCAGTCGGCGTGGGTGAGCTTTAGTAGCCCAGAAAATTTGTTGCGATCGGGAACGATCTACGCAAAGCTAAGCACAGCTAGTGTCCCACTAGACTCCACAAAAATTCTCTGACATGTAGGGATTCTCAAGTGCTCAACAAAACAAAGACCGCGCGGCGTACTCTGGCAATTCTCGCTGTGCCTTCGCTACTCGCGGCGTCGCTAGTCGGCTGCTCCAGCAACGATGGCGGCGACAAGAAGCCAGCCGAAGAGGCCACGCAGGCCGCGCCACAGAACTCGGAAACCCCAACGGAGAGCGCAACCCCGTCGACGTCGGGAAGCTCTGAGAAGACCCCAGACGGCATTGCGGACGTACAGGATGCCGACCGTGACTTCATTCAGCTCGTGAAGAAGAACGTCGGCAAGGACTACCAAGTCGCAGACCTCAAGCCCTACTTGCAGAAGCCTGACCTGGGTAACAGCAAAGCCGGCGAGGAATGCCCAGTTTCCGCCTTCGGTGTAGCAGAGCTCGTTGAAGACGGCTCCCAGATTGTGACTGCCCTGAAGCAACAGTCCTCATCCGAGTCTGGGGTAGCGATGCAGGGCATCAACGTGATGAAATACACTTCCGGTGAGCAGGCGGAGAACGTTCTGGAGCGGGTCCGGAAGGAAAATGAGAACTCGGCCTGCAGCAAGATCGAGATCCAGGGCCAGACCGTGACCAACAAACCGATCGAGGACAAGTTCGGCTTCGACGAGACTGCAGGGTTCGCCACCAACTTCGCAGGTAGGAACGTCGAATACGTCTACGCAGTCAAGGGCGACTACGTCGTATCGATGGTTGGCGACGTTAAGAAGACTGCGGCTGACGCTAAGAAGGTCTATGACGCGCTCCCATAACGGACACAGCGCTTCGCGCCAACGGCCTGTTCACACCCGGTATCCGGTAGATGTGGACAGGCCGTTGGCTTCCCGTACGCCCAAGCGGCGGCGACGCTCGCTCGCGGTAGCGGCGTTCGGGACGGTCGTCGAGTGGTACGACTTCTCGATTTTCTTCTATGTATCCACTTCGCTGACCCGCACGTTCTTCCACGGGGATACCTCCTCGCTCCTGCTCACCCTCGGTGTTGGCGCGGCAGGGTTCCTCTTCCGCCCGCTGGGAGCCATGGTTTTCGGGCACCTGGGGGAGCGCATCGGGCGTAAACAAGCCCTTGTGATCTCCGCGATGCTGATGGCGGTAGCGATGTTCGGCATCGCGGCCCTGCCCGGCTATGACGTGCTCGGGGTGTGGGCAGGCATCCTGCTGGTGGCTCTGCGATGCCTCGCGGGATTCTCGGTGGGCGCTGAATACACCGGGATCATGGTGTACCTCATGGAGTCCGCGAAACAGAACCGGCGCGGGGTCGCCGCGAGCTGGGCAGCAGCGAACTCTGAACTCGGCTCCCTCCTTGCCGTGGGTGGGGCGGCGTTGCTAGCGCAGTGGCTCACCGCTGACCAGATGGATAGCTGGGGGTGGCGGATCCTGTTTGTGGTGGGCGGGCTCTTGGCAGCCGTCATGATTCCGTTGCGGCGGTTCATGGATGAGACCCAGACGTTCGAAAAACTCCAGGAAGCCGGGGTTACACAGCGGCGCAAAGGATCGCCGCTCATCGATGTTTTGAAGCACCAACCTAAAGCGGTGCTGGTCGCTTTCCTGTTTTCCTCGATCGGCTCGGTCACATATTTCCTCAACATCACCAACATCCCCACCTATCTTGAGTCCACGGCGGAGGTTTCGAATCAGCTCGCGTTGAACCTCGGTGCTATTGCGATGGTTGCAGCGATTATCGCGACCCCGTTCATAGGCCTGCTTTCAGATAGGTTTGGGCGCCGCACGATGATGCTCACGCTCGGGCTCGTGCTTGTGGTCACGACGTTGCCGGCATATCTGCTGCTGGCTGGCTCCGGCAACGCAGGTGCAGCTACAGGTGTTGCCTTGCTTGCGGTACCGGCGGCGGGATGGTCCGCGGTCGCGGCGGCAGCGATCCCAGAACAGTTCAGTGCGCTGGGGCGTTTCGCAGGGATGGCGATCGGCTACAACATCGCTGCCGCGGTTTTCGGTGGGTTCTCTCCGATGATCGCTACAGCGTTGATCGAGGCGACCGGCAACCTGTATGCCCCGGCGTACTATGCCACGGCGGTCGTGGTGCTGTTCGGTGCCGTGTTGCTGTGGCTCATGCGGGATATGGCGGGTAAATCGCTGGAGGAAGTGGACCGCGATCCCGCGCTCAAAAAGCCCAGATAGATACCCATGTAGACATTGTTGAACAATCTGGGGCACTATAGGTGGGTAACCCAACCCGAGTGAGCCGAACCGAGTGAACAACCCACCAACCAGCGAGCCATCGCCGAGCGATCTGCCAGCGAGCGATCCCGCACAGCGCAGCCTCGCGGACAGCACAGCCGACAACCGCATCGAGATGGAGCGCGTCTCCGTCGAATACGATGACCGGCGGGTCCTTGACGATGTTTCGCTCACCTTGGATGAGCAGCGGATCGCGATCATCGGGCTCAACGGCTCCGGTAAATCCACGCTCGTGCGCCTCATCAACGGCCTCGTGATGCCCACCTACGGCCGAGTCACGGTGGGTGGGGCGTGCACGATGAAAGAAACCAAGCGGGTGCGCCGCAAAGTCGGTTTCGTGTTCCAGAATCCCGCGAACCAGATCATCATGCCCACCGTGGGCGAAGACATGCTGTTCGGGTTGAAGAACATCGGAATCCCTCGGGGTGAGCGCGTTGAGAGAGCCCGCGACACGCTTGCTGAACTGGGGATGGGGGAGTTCTACGAGCGTGAAACGCATGCGCTCTCTGGCGGCGAGCAGCAGATGATCGCGTTGGCTTCGGTTCTTACAATGCGCCCCGAAACCATCATTTTGGATGAACCGACCACGATGCTGGACCTACTGAACCGGCACCGGATGCGTTCGGTGATCGCCGGCCTTAGCCAGCGCAGCATCGTGGTGACGCACGATCTGGAGCTTGCCGCGGATGCGCAACGGGTTCTGGTGGTGCATGAGGGCCGGATCGTTAAGGATGGGACGCCCGCTGACAGCATTGCGGCCTACCGCAGGATGTGTGAGCTGTGAACAGTTCCTATTCCTTGATCCAGACGGGCGCGGCACCGCACAACCCCGGAGTGCTGGAGCGGCTCCCGGCCGGGTTCAAATTCGCGGCACTGTTCGTTTTGAGCATCGTGACCTACCTGATCCCGTGGATGAGCGTGCAGCTGGGCCTGCTGATCGCAGCGTTCGTGATCGCGTTGCTGCCGCGGGTCCCGTTGATGCGCCTCGTGAAGTCGCTGCTGTTTTCGGTGGTCATTGTGGGGCTCGTGGTGGCGATCATGGCGTGGCAACAGGACCTCGCCCGCGGCGTGCATTTCGGTATGCGGCTGTTGACGCTGGTTTTGCTCGCGTTCGCTGTGACCGCATCGACCACGTTCCCGCAGATGCTGCGGGTCTTCGAGAAGATCGTGTCTCCGCTGCGGTGGGTTGGGGTCAACACGGAGAACATTTCGATGGCGATGGCGTTGACCATCCGCTTTGTCCCGCACCTGATGGGGATGTACCAGGAGGTCCGCGAAGCGCAGATCGCCCGCGGCCTGGAACGCAGACCGCTCGCGCTGATTGTTCCCATGATTTTCCGCACGTTGAAAACATCTGAACAGGTGGCTCAAGCCCTTGATGCCCGCTCGTTCAACACCCGAGAGAGGAACCGCTAACCGATGATGACCACTGCAACAGGTGAGCCTGTACGTAACGCTCGCCGCTCTAACCCGACGCTGGATCTGGTTTTGGTGGCGATGTTCGCCGCGCTGACCGCTGTTTTGGGTCTCATGCCGCCGATTACGGTCGGTATTTTGCCTGTCCCGATCACGTTGCAGACCCTCGCGGTCATGCTCGCAGGCGCGCTCTTAGGCCCTTGGCGCGGCGCGCTTTCGCAGGTCCTGCTGATCGCACTGGTCGCAGCTGGCCTGCCGCTGCTGGCCGGTGGCCGCGGCGGTATGGGTGCCCTATTGGGCCCGACGGGCGGCTACATTTTCGGTTGGGTCCTCGGCGCGCTCGTGATCGGTTTGATCACGGTATCGTTCTATGACCGTGCCCGGGCCGCTTGGATCAACGCCGTGATCCTGTTCGCGGCATGCATCGTAGGTGGCGTGCTGGTCGTCTACCTGATGGGTTCGGGGTGGCTCAGCATGACCACCGGCATGGACATCGGTACCGCTCTGAAAGGCAACGTCGTGTTCATCCCGGGTGATACCGCTAAAGCCGTGATTGCCACCGCAGTAGCGCTTCTGGTGCACCGCTCCTATCGCGGCCTCCTCGCCAAATAGAGAGGCAGGGCCCGGCCGGGCGGAAGGTCTGGCGGCGCAAGCCAGGCCGGTGAGTCCGGCGCGGGCAACCCTGCTTCTTGCCTCGCCGCCGCCAGTGCAAGAATTGCTGTATGCCTGAATTCTCGTTGCCAAACTATGCCGAACCGTTCGCCCAGGTTGTGATCGATAACCTCACAACCGAGTTCCCCTACGCCGCGCATCACGTGCAACGCGACTCAGCGGACCTGTTGCAGCCCCGGCAGATGCATCCCGCGTTCGCGAACTCGTTCGACTGGCATTCAAGCGTGCACATGCACTGGCTTGGCACGCAGCTCATCGAGCATGTGGAGGCGGAGGCCTCCGGCCGCATCGTGGATGTGCTGCAACAGCATCTCAGCGCCGACAACATGCGCGCTGAGGCCGAATATGTGGCCGCGAACCCCTCGTGGGAGCGCCCTTACGGGTGGGCGTGGGCCGCGCAACTGGTCGATGCGCTCCATGACAGTCGCGTGCCGGAGGTCAACGCGCTCGCCGAGGGCGCCCGGCCGCTACTGGATGCGGTCATGGACGCGGTGCGGGCGTGGCTGCCAGCGATGCCGGAGCCGGTCCGCCACGGCGTGCACTCGAATACGTCGTTCGGTTTGCGGCGGCTCCTGTTGGTTGCCCGGAGGCGCGGCTATGCGGATGTCGCGGACCTGATTGTCGAGCATGCTCGGCGTTTCTACAGCGCAGATACCCGGTGGCCGTTCTCTTTCGAACGTTCTGGGCACGACTTCCTCTCCTCCGGGATGTGCGAAGCCGACCTCATGTGCGAGGTACTGGCGCCGAACACAGCCGACCTTGCCGGCTGGTTGCCTGGGTTCATGGCGGAGCTTGCTGAGGACGCCCGCTCGCTTGCTGCCGGCTCGCTTGAAGCCGGTAAGGGTAAGTTGCCGCGGGTTCTGCAGGCGGTCGCGCCGATCGATGCGAGCGACGGTCACCAATCCCACCTGGACGGGCTAGGGCTCACGCTCGCCGCATCGGGCCTGCGCGTGGCGCGGGCGCTGGATGCCCTCGATGCCGAACCCGAGCTAGCGGACACGTTGCGTACCGCCGCCCCGCGGCTCATGCGCAACGGCCTGTCCGCGGCAACCACGGACGAGTTCATGGCCTCCCACTGGCTCGCAACCTTCGGGTGGGAGGCCCTCACCGAGCTGAGTCGGTGAGTAACCCGTTGGCGCGCAGGCTCGCGGCAAGCTCATCGTTGCTTGGTTCCACGAGGTGCGTGCCTACCGCGTAGCACCGCTGTGCTTACGGCGCAGGGCCAGGGTGAGTGCTCCGCCTACCAGCATCGCAGCGGCGGCGAACATCATCCACGAGTTCACATCAGCACCCGTTCGAGCCAGGTCACCGCCACCGGTGTTGGCACCGGCATCCGTGGAACCGCTACCCGGGGTGGTTACGGCAGCGTTATCTGGAACCGGAGTGCTAGGTGCTGGCGAGGATGGTGCTTCAGTGGTTGGGGATGCGCTCGGCTGCTCGGATGGTGCCGGGCTCGATGGCGCCTCGCTCGGTTCATCCGACGGAGCATCCTCGCTCGGTTGCTCGCTCGGCGCGTCTTCGCTCGGTGCTTCCTCTACTGGTGGCTGCTCGGTTGGGCATTTCGTGGTGAGGGTGCCTTCGCGCAACGAGACGTCGTCGGTGTTGTTGTCGTCAGCGTAGAACACCGGGAGCGCGCCGTCTTTGCACTGGCTCATGTCAGCGATCGCGAAGCCTTCGTTAGCGTAGTTCTGGGTTTCGCTTGGACGGTTCAGAACCTGGCTCACAGCGAGCCTTACCGCCGCATCGTCAGCGGACTGTGTGGTGGCCGAGCGAGCGCTCACCTTCTTGACAGCGTTTGTGTTCGTTGCAGCGTCAGTCTCGCTTGCGGTGTCAGCGCCCGCTTCCGGGGTGAGGACGGCGATGCGGCCTTCGCATGCGTCATCGCAGATAGCCCACAGTTGGCTGCGGTGCGCATCGAAGAGGACTCCGGCGACCACGTCGAGGCCGGTTTCGATGTCAGCGATCCGCTGGAAGCCGCCGTCTTCGTTCAGGACGTAGAGGTAGACGTGGCCCGTGCCTTCGATGCCGACCGCGAACACACCGCCGTGGTGGGCGGGGTAAGCGGATGGGTCGTATGGCTTGCCAGTGGAATCGTCGTGGATCTTGTTCTCAACGAGCCAGGAGTCCGGAACCCAGGTGAGGCCTTCGATGCCGGAGTTAGCGCCCAGGCCCGGGAAGTCGGGTGCGAGGTTCCACTCTTTCGCGGCTTTCAGCTCACCGTCGGCATCGTCGATGGATGGCGTGGTGAACGCGAGCACTGACGGGCGGGAGGTGCCCTTCTTGGAGTTGTCGCGTTCGGTGCCCACGAAGATGCTGTTCGGGGCGCCGGCTGCGCGGGTCACGGCCTCGGCATCCGGGGTTCCGGTGCCGTCAGCGTACTTGAGGGTGAACGTCTGCAGTTCAGCCCCGCGGTTAGCTTCGGTGCCGTCCAGGCGCAGCAGCGTTCCGTTGCCGTTTTCGGCAACCCACAGGTATGGCTTGTCGCTACCGAACGCGCCGGCCGCTTCCCAGAACAGGCCGGACCAGTCGCCGCGGGCCTCATCGGCATCGTGCAGTGGCTTGACGGTCTGCCCGCCCGGCCACGCCGACGGGCTCAGCGGGGCAGGGGTGGATGGGTCCGATGGGTCAGCCGACTCGCTTGGCTCTGCCGGGGGTTCTTCGCACTGGTTCGCGGCACCCTTGGTGGATGCGAAGGTATCGATCATCTCGCCGGTGAAGTCTGGGCAGCGGCCGTAGGTGATCGCGGCGTGGCTGGTCCAGCTGTAGGTCAGGACAGGGTCTTTCGCGATCGCGTCCTCGACCGATTCACCCTCAGCGGGTGGGGCGTAGAGGTTCACGGAATCGTCTTTACCGAGCCCGAAATCAAACCCTGGGGTGGAACCCTGCGCTTGGTCAAGCACAAAGAATCCGTTGCTTGGGACCACGGAGCCTTCCGGCAGAACATAGGTGTGGCCGGCCTTCGTGGGTTCATTATCGGTGAAGATGTAGCCGGTGAGGTCCACAGCTTGGCCGCTCGGGTTGCCGAACTCAACCCAGTCCGTGTCATCCCCGTTGGACTCAACCTCATTGACAACCACGGCAAGCTCAGCGGCTTCAGCCGCACCTGTTTCCGGGGCGGCAGACTCTGCTGCCGCGGATTCCGACGCTGGGGCTTCCGGCGCGGCGGTTGCGTACGCAGGGGAGAAGCCGCCGCTGAGTGAGAGCGTGAGGGTGGTTGCCAGAGCCGTTGCGAACGATGCCGCGGTCAGCTTCCGCGCGAACGCCCGCTTTCTGGTGAATGCTTCAGAGGTGTGAGACGTAGCCATGCCACCCAGGATGCTGTAGCGGCGGAAACTGCGGGTTAACGCTGGGTTTCTAAGCGTTGGAGTGGCTAGAAAACGTTAGGTGAAAACCTCGATGATCCCGTGGATCATGAACCACAGCCCCAGCGCGCAAAAGACCAGGCCAGCGAACAGGTCGAGGTGTTGCAGCCATCGTTCCATGCGCGTGCGCAAAGCTGGGGCGCCAGCGATGAACGCGATGAGTGCGAACCAACCGAACGTGCACGCAAGCAACAACACGAGTAGTGCGCTGACCTGCCACAGCGGCCGCTCGACCGCGATGAAGGGCGCGAACATCGCGGTGATGTAGATCAGGAACTTAGGGTTGGCGAGGTTAGTGACACAGCCGCGCCACCACGAACCCCAGAAACCCAGTATTGCCGGCCCGCCCTGGGGCGCTGTACGAGACGGCTGCGCCGTACTGGAAGAGTGCGCTGTATTGGCGGACGGGGCGGCGGTTGACGCTTGATCCGCGGCGTCTTGTTGTTCCTTGGCTCGCTTTTCCCAGTCGCCGCCGGCGTTGATGATGGCCGGGTTGTTGCGGGCTGCATACCAGCCGCTTAGGGCGCCCCAGCCCATCCAGATGAGAACGGCGCCACCGGCGATCTGTAGCGCGGATCCGAGCCACGGGACGGTGCGCATCAATAGACCGAGGCCCGCGAACGCTAACGCGAGATAGAACCCAACGGACGTAGTGATACCGAGTGCCGCGGCGATACCTTCACGCCGCGAGCCCGCCAAGGAACGGTACAGAACCACGAACAGATCCGGCCCAGGGGACATGAGTCCGGCCGCCCACGTCACAAGTAACGGGAGCAAAGAAGCGAGAAATGCCGTAGTTTCCACTTGAGCAAGTCTAGATCCTCGCAACCATGTCCAGCCTCGAAACCAGGTCCAGCCCCGCGACCAAGCCTCGCGACCAGGTCCAGTGCCGCCGCACGCCCGTCATCGTCCCCGCAAAGGTGAACTCGGGGTTAAGGGCAGCGGCCCCGCTCTCGAGGGACGCGGGGCCGGCCGTGAAAGTGATGACGATGCACTGATTCTATGGTGACGCCACGCATTCGTGGGTGCGGCCTGATTCGGCGCTCCAGGCGGGCGTCTATTGTTAGAAGGTGCCCCCTTAGCTTAGGCGGTGTGGGGCATGAGTCGTCAAACTGGCGCATAGTGCACTCACAGAACTCTGTTGATATGGCGCAGTTCTGTTTTGGTATTGCACAGTTCTGTGTTGATGTGATGTGGTCCAGTGTTGGTGTGGCGTAGTGATTAGGTATGGGTGAGGTGATGAGCGTGAGTAGCGAGTATTGGAAGAACGCGTGGGCGGTGTTGAACGGCGCTAAGCCGGAGAGCATCGAGGAAGCATCCTCTGGCGCGAGCCACGTTGTGATGAAGGTTTCGCCGCAGGAGCTTGCCGAGCCTGCCGCGGCATCGAACAGCGTGATCACACACGCACCCATGGGGGACTACGACGTCGTGGAGGTCGCGATCTTCGACCAGCCCGCGGCCCGCATCCGTTGGGTAGCCGACCCCGACGAGGGCGCCGGCATGATCGGCGCCGTCAAAGCCCTGCCCGGCAATCACTTCAGGACAGGCAACACGAGCGATGCGGCGGAGAGCGCTGACAACACGGACGGCGCGGACGGTGGGGAAGGCGCAGACGATGCGGAAGCCGCGCGGCAACAGATGCAGGCCGTGGTGCAGCAACTGCGGTTCGCGGCCGCGGATGAAGCGTGGAACGCCGGCGCAGACGAAGTCTATACAGTCGTGAAAACCAGCGAGAAAGAAGCGCTCGCCGAGGCAGGCTGGGAAGAAGTCGCGGAGGTCAGCATCTCCTAGGGCCAGGCTTGAGGGGGCGGGGTTTAGGGTTAAAGGTATGTCTTCAACCCCACCGCAAGGCCCATCGCCGCACGGTCAACCGCAGTACCACCCTGTCTATCAACCCGGCCCCGCTTATCAACCTGGGCCTGCATACCAGCAGGCGGGCGGTCAGCCGCCGCAACAACCGCAACAGCAGCCGCAACAACCCCACCCGGCACATCAACAGCCGCAGGGTAAGCGTAAGCGTTTCCCGCATCCTGTAGCGCAACTGGATGGGTTCACGTGGTGGGACCTCGGGGCAGCTATCGCCTACGTCCTCCTGCTGTTTATTGGTCTGGGCGCGTTGATCCTGTTCATTCCGGGTGTCGCGCCGCTCTTCAACGGCAACGAGGCGTTAGCGAACGTTGTGGTTTTGCTGTTCACGTACGCGGTGGTTGCGGTGCTCGCGATGATCGCGTTGGGCAACGAGCTGTGGAAGTCCTTCAAGACGTTCCGGTGGTATCCGCTCGTTAAGTATTTGTGCATCCCGGGTTTGTGGCTGGGGACCCAGTTGGTGAACGTCATGATCCAGGCGGTGTGGAACCACATCTCGGGCGAGATGCCAAGGCAATCGCAGAATCAGCAGATCGCTGAAGGCCTCGCTTCCGCGGTTCCGTGGTGGCTCATCGGGCTTGCGATCGTTCCGTTGGGCCCGCTCGTTGAAGAGTATTTCTTCCGGCACCTGATGATCGGCAAACTATCCCGCTGGGTCAACCAGTGGGTTCTGCTGGTGGGCTCCTCCGTACTGTTCATGGGTTTGCACTTTGTGGGTGCCGGCGAGGTCCCGACCGTTTCCACAGGTGCGCCGTACCTGGTGATGGGCCTGGTTTTCGGCACCGCATATATTTTGAGCGGTAAATCGATCGCGTATTCGTGGGTTTTGCACACGCTCAATAACGCGGTTTCTTTAGCGGTCATATACCTCGTGGAGCCCAGCGGCCTCACAGATGTTCCCCCGAGCACGCTGTGGATGGGTTGGCTGATGCACGCATGAGCGCATCTGCCGCCTTTAGTGGGCATCGCCGCGGTTCTTCCGGGTACCGGCGGATGATTATCGCCTTGTTCGCCGCCGGTGTCGCGACGTTTTCGCAACTGTATTCCTTCCAGGGTGTTCTGCCGCAGATCTCTCAAGAGCAGAACGTTTCCGAGGCGAGCGCGGCGCTCACGGTTTCGCTTGCGACGCTCGGTTTGGCTGTTGCGGTGTTGCCGTGGTCGGTTGTGGCGGATAGGCGTGGCCGGCGCGCGACGATGCGTGTGGCGATCGTCGCGGCCGTTGCGTTAGGTCTGTTGGTTCCATGGTCTCCGTCTTTCGAGGTCCTGTTGGGTTTGCGGTTCCTTGAAGGCCTCGCGTTGGGTGGTATCCCCGCGGTCGCGTTGACGTATCTTGCCGATGAGGTTGAGGCGACCGTCGCCTCGGTTGCGGCTGGAACATATATTGCAGGCACAACGCTGGGCGGCCTGTTCGGACGGATGCTCGCCGGGCCGCTGGGCGAAATCTTCGGTTGGCGGGCAGGTAGCTTCTCCGTTGCGTTGAGTGCCGCTGTTGCGGGGCTCGTGTTCTTCCTGACCGCGCCGGAACCTCGCGGTTTCGAACCCGTGCAACGTAAGTCTGCCCGCGATATCCGGCTCATCACTAAACTCGGTTGGGGTTTGAAGAACCCACACCTTCTAGCGCTCTTCGTTCAGAGTGGCTTACTCATGGGCGGGTTCGTTGCCGTCTATAACTACATGGGTTTCCGGCTCGAGGCCCCGCCGTACCTGGTTCCCACATCGTTGGCTTCTCTCGTGTTCCTGACCTATCTCGCCGGAACATACACCTCCGCGTGGGCGGGGCGGCTCGCGAGCCGCAAAGGCAGGTTCGTGGTGCTGGTCGGTGCGGCACTCGTGATGTTCACGGGGCTGCTGATCACTCTGATTCCGTGGATCCCGGGCATCATCGTGGGGCTCGCGATCTTCACCGGCGGGTTCTTCGGCGCACACGCAGTCGCATCCAGTTGGGTTCCGGCTATCGCAACACGCGGTCGAGCCCAAGCCTCAAGCCTCTACAACCTCGTCTACTACACCGGTTCATCCCTGTTCGGGTGGGCAGTTGGGTTCGCGTTCCAAGCCGCCAACTGGGGCGGGGTCGTGATTTTCGTGGGCGTGCTCATCTGTGTCGCCGTGTTCGCCGCCGTCAAGCTTCTGCCACGCGATCTACCGCCACGCGACGGCGCCACTGTCGCCTGACGCGGCGCTAGCGACTCAGCCGCCGCCAACTAAACTGTGCCCGTGAAGGAGGCCGTGCCCGTGAAGAAGACAGTTGAGTTCCCTGGCTTGGCGCGGCAGATTATCGCGCTCGCGCTACCTGCGTTGGGGGCGTTGATCGCGGAGCCGCTGTTTCTTCTGGCTGATACCGCGATCATCGGGCACCTCGGGGTGGGGGAACTCGCCGGCGCAGGTTTGGGCACCACGATCCTGCACACCGCAGTGGGGCTCATGATTTTCCTCGCGTACGCGACCACCCCCGCCGTCGCCCGAGCATACGGCGCACGGAATATGCCGAAGGCGCTCGCCGCGGGCCGTGACGGGATGTGGCTCGGGCTGTTCTTAGGTGTAGGGCTTGCACTCCTGGGTTATGTTTCGGCGCCGTGGCTCACGGGGATGTTCGGCCCGGATCAGGCCACGCACGCGTTCGCGATCGATTATGTGCGCTGGTCCATGCCGGGCGTCCCGGCGATGCTGCTGGTGCTGGCTGCGACCGGTGTTTTACGTGGCCTGCAGGACGGCAAGACCCCGCTGATCGTTGCGAGCGCGGGCTTCGGCTTGAATATTGTCCTGAATTTTTCGCTCGTGTATCTGGCGGGCATGTCGGTTGCGGGCGCTGCGCTGGGGACTTCGATCGCTCAGTGGATCATGGCGGCCGTCTACCTCGTGTTGCTGGTTCCGCGGATCCGCGCAGGCGGGGTAGGGCTGGCTCCATCGGGGGCTGGTTTGCGGGCTTCAGCCCAGGCGGGCGGATGGCTCATGATCCGTACCGCGGCGATGCGGATCGCACTGTTGCTAACGGTGTGGGCTGCCACCGCCCACGGCGCGGTGACGCTGGCCGCGCATCAGCTCGCGTTCACGTTCTTCTCAACGCTTGCGTTCGCGTTGGATGCGATCGCGATCGCCGCGCAGTCACTCATCGGTAAAGAACTCGGTGCAGGCAACACGGACCGGGCGCAGGCGTTGACCACCACGATGGTGCGGTGGGGTTTCTGGTTCGGCGCCATCGTTGGCGCAGTGCTTGCCGCAACAGCCGTGTGGCTGCCGCGAGCGTTCACCCCCTCAAGTGAGGTCGCACACGCCGCAACGATCGCGCTCGTGATTCTTGCGGTGATGCAGCCGATAGCCGGGATCGTGTTCGTTCTGGACGGGGTGCTGATCGGGGCGGGGGACCACCGCTACCTTGCGATCGCATCGTGCATTCAACTGGCCGTATACGTGCCGTTTCTGGCGGTTGCGGCGTTGGTTTCGCTGCCGGGGGTGGTTTTGGCGTGGATTTGGATTGCGTTTGGCATCTATATGGTGGCGCGGTGGGTTACGTTGGAAGTGCGGTCACGTTCAGGTGCGTGGCTCGTGAGCGGCTGACGGTGTGAAGGAGGCAAGGCGTGCGTGTTGATTTGAATGGTGACATGGGCGAGTCTTTCGGCTCGTGGTCGATGGGGGACGATGCCGCGCTGCTGCAGCACGTGAGTTCGGCCAATATTGCGTGCGGTTTCCACGCGGGGGACCCCTCGCATATGCGCGCCACGGCCCGCGCCGCGGTTGAAGCCGGCGTTGCGGTGGGTGCGCATGTCGCGTACCGGGATTTGGCTGGCTTTGGCCGCCGGTTCATGGATGTTTCCCCGGGGGAACTCGCGGATGATGTTTTGTATCAGATCGGTGCGTTGGATGCGATGGTGCGTGCCGCTGGCGGGAAGCTCACGTATGTGAAGCCGCACGGCGCGCTGTATAACACGATTGCGCATCATGAGCAGCAGGCGCGTGCAGTGATCGATGGGGTGCGCGCTTTCTCCGCTGACGTGGCGGTTTTGTTGTTGCCGGGTTCGGTCGCGTTGGATATTGCCGCGCAGAAGGGTGTGCGTGGTGTGGGGGAGGCCTTTGCCGACCGCGGCTATACGCCGGAGGGCCGGCTGGTGTCCCGCCGCGAGCCGGGGGCTGTGATCCATGATGCGCAGGCCGTGGTTGAGCGGGTGGTGGATTGGGCACGCACGGGTGAATTCACTGCCGTGGATGGTTCGCGGGTTCAGGTTGCGGCGGAGTCGCTGTGCCTGCACGGCGATACCCCGGGCGCTGTCGAGATCGCGGCGAAGGTCCGCGCCGGGCTCACCGAGGCCGGCGTGAAGATCGAGGCGTTCGCATGACTAGCTCCGGTGCTAGCCCAGACGCTGTGGCCCGCCCGCGGATGCTGCGGGTGGGGTTCTCGGGCTTGCTGCTGGAGTTTGATGACACGGCCTCCCGGATGGCGTGGAACCGCGAGATCCAGCGCGAGCCCGTGCACGGCATGGTCGATGCGGTCATGGCGGCTGAGTCGATCCTGTTGACGTTTGTTGACCCGGTTTCATTGATGCTCGCCGGGGTAAGCTTGCAGGGCCGGGAACCGGAGCCCTTGGAAGCCGATGCCGCGCGGCTGGTCACGATCCCGGTGGTCTATGACGGCGAGGACCTCGCCCACGCCGCCGAACTTGCCGGTATGAGCGTGGATGCGTTGATCGACGCGCACACCCGCATTGATTGGCTCGCCGATTTTGCCGGATTCGCGCCGGGATTCATGTATCTCAAGCCGCGCGAACTCAACGGCGCACCCGTGATCGAGGTTCCACGCCGAGATTCCCCACGGACCCGTGTCCCAGAAGGATCAGTCGCGTTGGCTGGGCAACAGAGCGCGGTCTATCCGCAACCGACACCCGGCGGCTGGCAACTCATCGGCTCCACTACCGAACGCATGTGGGATGTTTCCCGTGAGCAGCCCTCGCTGCTGGTCCCCGGCGACACCGTCCGCTTCGAGGCCGTCCGCGAACACGCGTCCGCGAGCGAAACGCGCGGCGCTGACGCCGGCGTTGAGGGTGCCGGTGCCGAGGATGCTGTGGCGCGCATCGTGGTGGATGCCCCGGGGCCGCAGGCTTTGATTCAGGACGTGGGCCGGCCAGCGGTCGGTTCGCTGGGTGCGGGGCAGGCTGGCGCGGCTGACGTGTGGGGGCTTGCGGAGGCGAATAACGCGGTGGGCAACCACGCCGGTGCCGCCGCGATCGAGTTCCTGCTCGGTAACGCGAAGTTCACGGCCCGTGACGATGTGACGCTTGCGCTCGGCGGCGCCGTCGGGCCCGCGCAGATCATGCAGGGTGGCGCATCGTCTGGTGAATCGCCGGATGCTGGGCCGCCACCTGATGGTTCGCCGGCGACAGAGGCGCCTGTGGGGGAGGCGTTCGAACTCGCGGCGGGGGAGAGCCTGCACATCGGCTTCACTCCAGAAGGGGTGCGCGGCTACCTCGCGGTCAAGGGTGGCTTCATAGCCGAAGAGGTTCTGGGATCGCGCTCGACTGACACGCTTTCGGGGCTAGGCCCCGCCCCACTCGCCGCAGGCGATGTGCTCGGTGTGCTCGCGGGAGAAGGCGACGGCGGGCCGAATGCAGACCCAGCACCAGACCCCGCCGCCACAGCAGTCCACACCGTTGAGGTGATCGAGCCGATCGATTATCCGGTCGCCGGCGAGGTCACGGTTCTGCGGTATTCGCCGGGCCCACGCGATGATTGGTTCGGGCCCGAGGGGCTTGAGCATCTAGAAGAGACTGTGTGGGAGGTTTCCACGGATTCGAACCGTGTGGGAGCGCGCCTGAAACCGGCAGAGGATGCCCAGCCGCTCAAGCGCGTGCGTTCAGGCGAGCTGGCGACCGAAGGCATGGTCACGGGCGCACTTCAGGTGCCACCGAATGGTGAGCCGGTGCTGTTCCTGGCCGACCACCCGGTCACGGGCGGCTATCCGGTGATCGGCGTGGTGATCGAGGCCGATATCCGCCTCGCCGCCCAACTACCCCCGGGCGCGCTAGTTCAATTCGAGAGGGTTTGACAGTGGCTGGATACGGCGTTTCAGCGGCGGCGTCCGCGGCCGCGCGCTTGCGGGAGTTGATCGCCGCCGGGCAGATGCCGCCGGGGCATCAGCTGCGGGAGGTCGCGTTGGCGGCCGAACTCGATGTTTCACGCAACACGCTGCGTGAAGCGTTCACCGCGCTCGCCGGGGAGGGCCTTGTTGAACGGATACGGAACCGCGGCGTGTTCGTTGCGGTCCCGAAAGCCGACGATGTGCGCCGCATCTTCGCCGCCCGCAGGCTCATGGAGCCTGCCGCGCTCGCGTGGGGCGAGTTCGATTCCGGGCAGCTGGATACGCTACGCATGCATGCCGAACGCGCGGAACTTGCCCAACGCTGGGGGGACCTGGACGGGATGGCGGCCGAAAACCAGGCGTTCCAGACGGTGCTGATGCTCGCTGGCGGCTCAGATATTCTGAATGGCCTCATGGGGCGGATCCAGGCGGCGATGCGGTTGCTTTTCGATTCGATGTCCGCCGTCCCGGCCTTCCATGCCTTGTATGTTCAAGGGCACCGAAAAGTAGCCGAGCTACTCGATGCGGGGGAGCCTTTCGGTGCGGCCCAAGCGTGGCGTGAAGTGCTTGCGAACGCAGAAGCAGAACTCCTCAAGCACCTCACCGCCTAGCTGACCACTTGAGCGTCGTGCGAATGCCGGCGCCCGGCCACGCGAGCCTAGCTTTGGTAGTAGCCGACCTCTTCCAGCTCGGCGCTCGGCAGCTCGACGGCTTCGGGGCTGGCTGGGTCGATGACCATGCCCATCCCAGGTTTCACGGTGGTGCGCAGGCTGGTGAGCGGCACCATCACGGAGCCGGCGTCAGGGTTGTGCCGGAACACCTCAAGCGTTGAGGAGAACACCGGCAGGATCATCTCGCCGGTCTCTTTATTCTTCATGAACGCAACGCCCTCGCGTTCACCCTCACCGGTTTTCTGCGTCATCAAGACCACCTCGCCCTCACCCATGAGGGCCTGGACCGCGTCGTCGTGGCCTGCAAGCACCGCGGCACGTAACCGGCCGTTGCGTAGAGGGAACTGCATGGTTTCGTCTTCGGGACGGATCAGCATCCCGGTGTCCATCGGGTCCACCACAATCCCGGTGATGCCGCTTGCGCCAAAGCTGGTGTCTTTGAACGCGATCTCTGCGAGCTCATCCCCGTACAGGCCCGCGAACTCGGGCACCTCGTCGTCGGGGCGGATCTGCGTCCACAGGCTGCGTGCCTCCTCTTCGGAGAACGCGGCCTCCACCACCCGCAGCTCCTCGAAGCCGTGCGCAACCAGCTGGGTCACAGCCCCCGATGCGCTACGGGCCGCCACCGGAACGTAGAGCTTGGTGCCAAAAAAGTCGGAAACGAACGCGAGCAGAGTGTCCCCGTTGGGGCCCTGATCGTAGGCGATATAAGAACGCAACAGCGCCCCGCCCGGCTGGTCCTTCTCCGGGCGCGGGAACTTCTCTTGATGCGCGATCGCGGCCTCGCTACGGGTATCGCTCATCCGCGGCTGGCTCGGGTTGTTCTCGCCGGGGTTCTGATGGCCGGGGTTCTGATGGCTGTGCTCGTGATCGTGCGTGTGGCTCATGTCCCCAGTATCTCGCACGGGTGGCAGCATCTCGCACAGCTGGCAGCATCTTGCATCGCTGGCGGTGGGTTCCGGGGCGGCAGGAACGATAAGGTTGCACGTAGCAGTAGTGCTATGGCCGTGATGCCGCGTCGGTGGTGTGGCTGGCTTAGATGTTTGGGGCGAGGGGAGCGCAACTCATGAGCTGTGATGATCATGCTGTGTCCCCGGCTGAGCTGGATCAGATTTCACCGGTCGCCCAGGACTATGTCAAGGAGATTTGGGCATCCATCGAGTGGGGTGGGGAACCCATCTCCACGTCCATGTTGGCCTCGCGTTTCCAAACCTCGGCCCCCAACGTGTCTGAGACGTTGCGCCGTTTGGCGAGGCAGGGTCTCATCACGTACGAGCCGTATAAGCCCGTGGCGCTCACGGGGAAGGGGCGCGCGGTTGCGCTCATGATGGTGCGCCGCCACCGCCTCATCGAGACCTACCTCGTCGAATCGCTCGGCTACACGTGGGACGAAGTGCACGAGGACGCCGAACGCCTCGAGCACGCCGCATCGGCGCGGTTCGTGGACCGGATCGACGCCCTACTCGGGCATCCACGCATGGACCCTCACGGGGACCCGATCCCCGGCGCGGACCTCACGATGCCGCCCATGGATGACGTCGCAGCGCTCGCTGAGCTGGGCCCGGGCATGTATGAGGTGGTGCGCATCGCTGACGATGACCCGCAGGTTCTGCGCAGGCTGGAATCGGTGGGTGTCCAGCCGGGTGCCCGCGTCGAGATCAACGATGCGGGAGCCGGCATCGCCGCAGACGGTTCCACATTGTCGGAGGCAGAGCTCACGGCGATGTATGCGCGCCCGCTGCCCGCCGCACATTAGTTCACACTCGAGCGGATGAGGGTTACGGTTCCTTGCCCGGCCCCGTCTTTCCCGCCGCCTTTGCCGCTCCAGGCGATGCTGACTTTCTGGCCGGGTTCCAGCGGCGCTAAGGCGCGTTTGAGGTCGGTGTAGCTTTCGATGGTTTTGCCGTTGAGCTTCGTGATCCGGTCGCCTTTTTTGATGCCGAGCGCCGGTAGCGGCGAATCTTCGAGGAAACTTTCGATGATGAGCCCGGGTGCGCGGGGATTGGGTTTTTCGTCGGTGCGGATCGTGATGCCGAAGGCAGCCGGCCGGCCGATCACGGTGCCGTCTCCGCCGTTTCCGTCGAGGATGCGCTGGGTTTCATCGATCACGGTGTTGATAGGGATCGCGTAACCATAAACCATGCGAGCGTTGGGGCCTTCGGAAGCGGCGACGGTCATACCAACCACGCGGCCATCGCGGTTCATCATCGCCCCACCCGAATAGCCCTGGACCACGTCGGCGCTGGTGGCCAGCAGGTTCTTGAGGGAACCACCCGGCACTGAGCCTTGGGCACGGGTGCTGATGTTGACGCTGAGGTCCGTGATCCTGCCGTAGAGCTGCTGAAGCACGCCTTTGGCTCCGCCGTTACCGATCACGGTGACGCGCATACCGAGCGTGACTTTTTCGTCGTAGCGGGTTGCGATGGTGCGCAGGTTGGAGGCGTTGTTGAGTTTGAGGACCGCGATGTCTTTGAGCGCGTTATGCCCCACGAGTGTGGCTTCGTAGCGTTTCTTTGTGTGGGTGTCTTGGACTGTGATCCCGCTGGAGCCTTGCACCACGTGGTAGTTGGTGATGACGTAGCCGTCCGGTGTCGCGATGAGCCCAGTCCCGCCGCCGGCGAGATAGCCGGGCATGGTGGATTCAACGATGACGAGCCCCGGTACGCCCTTATTCAGTACCGTGCCTTCTTTGATGGGGCCGGTTTCGCGGGGTTCTGGGCCTTTAGGTTCAGGTGGGAAACGAACCGTGGGCGGCTTGGCCTCGCTGAGGCTTTTCGCGAGGTTCCCCGGCTGAGCGGGGACGGCGGCTTCGCCTTGCGCTCCCGGATCAGGCTTTTGTTGCCCTGGCTGTTGCTGTGTGGTGTCAGGCCCGGGGTTACTGATGGTGGATGGGTCCAGCACGATGCTGGGCACCAGCCACGCGGTGATCGCCAGCATGACCACCAAGAGGGCCGCGATGTTGCTTCCGACACGGCCTCGCCTGCGCGCCGGACGCCCGCGGTGAGGCCCGGGGAAGCCTGGATGCTGGCCGTAAGCAGAACCGTGCGGATAAGCAGGGCTGTGACCGTAAGCGGCGTTGTGAGAATAGGCAGGGTGCTGCGGCGCGCGCATGTAAGGGGCGAGCTGCGGGGCGCCACCAGGTGGCGGTGCGTCCCCAAAGACCGGGTGCATGCTTGCCCTCCTACATTGTCGCTTACGTTTATGTGCGTGTTGGCGCGAGCGTGCCTGTTTGGGTTAAAGCCTACTTGCGGGTGCTTTCGTGGGCACGCACAATTTCGTCGATGAGGCGCGCTGCCGTGCGGGCGGTACGGTTATCCACATCCAGGCTCGGGTTGAGTTCGGCCACATCGAGGTGCACGAGTTTCTTGGTGCGCGCCGCGGTGAGGGCCGCGGCGTGGACCGTGGGCAGATCAACACCGTAGGCGGCCGGCGCTGAAACCCCGGGAGCGGTCGCGGCAGGCAACACATCGAGGTCGATTGTGAGATAGAGGTAATCGACGCTACTGCTGAAATCGCGGATGAAACCGGTGACTTCCTCACGGTGGCCGCATTCGGTATCGAGCAGGAACTCAGCACCCATCGCTTTAGCCTGCCGGAACAAAGTAGTGGTGTTGGACGCGGGGCTGATACCTACGACGCCGTAGTGCAGCGCCCTACCCGCAGCGGCTTCCGCTTGATACATCTGGAGGAAACCCGTCCCCGACGTGGGCCGTTCAGCCTCCCGCAGGTCGAAATGGGCATCCAGGTTGAGCACCCCGAGCGTGAACGGCTCCCCGCCATGCACTCGGGCCAGGTGGTCAGCCACCCCCAGATAGCTCGCATACGCGATCTCGTGGCCACCACCCAACCCCACCGTGAAATGGCCAGCGTCCAGAAGCTCCGCGACGCGCTCGCCGAAAGCCGCCTGACCGCTCTCAAGGTCGCTGTTAGTGACGTTGATGTTCCCGGCGTCGTATCTCGGGTAGTTCGGTTGGCCGGACTTAGGGTGCACCGCCATCGAGGCGAGCATCTCGCGGAGTTTCTGCGGTCCTTCCGCGGCACCCACGCGGCCCTGATTACGCCTCACCCCCTCATCCGATGCGAACCCGAGCAACACGGTGCCGGGTTCTACCACGCCGGGCTCTACCAAGCCAGGTTCTTCAGCGCCGGGCGCCCCGGAACCGGGCGGTAGGGTACTGCCCGGCGCTACTGTGCCCGGCGCATCGTGCATGTGGAGCGGCTGGATGGTGGAGTGCCAGCGGGCGTGTTCGGGGCCGTCACCGTCGATGCGGCCGGTCCACGGCTGCGGAGGGATGTGGAACATCGTGACCTGCTCTCTGTATTGACCGACACAGTGGGTTGGCTGACTCAGCGGTTGGCTGACTCACTGGCTGGTTGACTCAGTGGACGGCCTGCTTGTAGGCGGACGGTTGATGGGTGGGCGGTTTATTCTTCCCAGTTGTAGTCCCAGCGGTCGCGCAGTACGCCGTTGGGGTCGCGGACCATGACTTGGTGGCCGTCGGTGTGGAGGCGGTGCATGGATTCGTGGATCATGCGCACACTGATTCGGTCGGCGGAACCGACGCGGGAGACGTCGAGGGTCACGGGTTCCTCGCCGACCGGGAGGGCGGCAAGGGTACGCATGACGCGTTCGGCAGACGAGAACCGCAGCGGGCCTTGGATTTCCACATGGAGTTCGGGGCCGTCGCCTTGGTCGTGGCGGGCCACGGAACGGACCGTGGATTCGCCGGTGGGTGGTAGCGACATGATGTGCAGGCCCAGATCTTGAGACAAGCGCGTGAACGCTTGCAGGCCGCGCACGGAGTTGCCGTAGGTGTCTAGCCGCGGCGAGAACGTCGCGAGCGATGCCTGGCCCGGCAGCACGCCGACGATGCCGCCGGAGACCCCGGATTTAGCGGGGATGCCGACGTCGGTCATCCAGTCGCCTGAGGCGTCATACATTCCGCAGGTCGACATCACGGACAGCACGCGTTGGGCGGTGTCTTCGCTGACCACACGTTCTTGGGTTATGGGGTTGATCCCGCCGTTGCCAAGCGTCATGCCCATCACGGCGAGGTCGTGCGGGGTGACTTTAAGGGAGCAGACTTTGGTGTAGCCGTCCACAACATCGTGCGGTGGCAGCGTGAAGTGCCCGGTTGAACGCACAAGATAGGCGAGCGAGAGGTTGCGCCACGCGTTGGCCATCTCCGATTCATAGACGGGTATGTCCGGTTCGAGATCACGCCCTGCAAAGCGGGACATCCCGAGGCGCACGTTCTCGTAGCGTTCCGCACGTGTGAGGCTGATTGGCCCAGTTAGTGCGTAGGTGGTGATCGCGCCGATGTTGATCATCGGGTTGCTGGGCTTACCCGTTTTAGCGTCAACGGAAGCGGAGTTGAACGCGTCACCGGACGGCTCCACGCCCACGTGCTCTTCGACCCCATCGGGCCCGAGGTGTTCAACAGCGAGCGCGTAAGCGAAAGGTTTAGCGGCGGATTGCAGCGAGAATTCATGCTGATAATCGCCGACCTCATACACGGTGCCGTCATCCATGCACAACGCGATACCGAACGTGTTGGGGTTCGCGTTGGCGAGTTCGGGGATGTAGCCGGCGACTTCGCCGTCGTCGATGCAGGACTCCATGATGTCGTGGAGGTAATCCGGTACGGGGGTACGCATGGTGTCTAAGCTAGCAGTTGTGCAGTGTCAGCGGATCTGCAGTGGCGTGTGCGGCGGCGAAGGGCGTGTAGGTGACGGAACAAGTTGATGGCGGCGCGGTGTGGGAGCCGGGGGATCCAGACACGATCGTATTGGGGGATAACCTCGAGGTCTTGCGGCAGCTACCGGATGAGAGTTTCCGGCTGATCTATGTGGACCCGCCGTTCAATACGGGCCGTAAGCAGACCAGGCAGTCGCTGCGTACTCAGCGAGCGGGTGCGGATGAGGTGGGGGACCGCGTCGGTTTTGGAGGGCATTCGTATGTGACCTTACGTGGGGCGGCGTTGGCTTATGACGATGCGTTTGCGCAGTATTGGGATTCTCTGGGCCCGCGCCTGGCGGAAGCGTACCGGTTGTTGAGCCCGGATGGGACGTTGTATGTGCACCTGGATTACCGGGAGGTGCATTACGCGAAGGTTCTATTGGATGGCTTGTTCGGGCGTGAGGGGTTCCTGAACGAGATCATTTGGGCTTATGACTATGGGGCGCGCACCACTAAACGGTGGCCCGCTAAGCACGACAACATCCTGGTGTATGTCAAGGATCCGTCGCGGTACTGGTTTGATTCCGATGAGGTTGACCGTGAACCGTATATGGCGCCTGGGCTGGTGACTAAGGAGAAGCGGGAACGCGGGAAGCTACCTACTGACGTGTGGTGGCACACGATCGTCTCTCCGATGGGTAAAGAGAAAACGGGGTATCCCACGCAGAAGCCGTTGGGTGTTTTGCGGCGTATTGTCGCGGCGAGCTCCAAGCCGGGCGATACGGTTCTGGATTTCTTTGGCGGTTCCGGAACGACGGGCGCTGCGGCGCGGGAGTTGGGCCGGAAGTTCTTGTTGGTTGACCAGAATCCGGAAGCGATCGAAGTGATGCGCAAGCGGCTCGTGGACACCGCTGAGGAAGGCGCGGTACGCATCGTGACCCTGGACGATTTTTAAGCTATGCGCACCCCAAGAAGTATGGCCGTTTGCTGAGCTGAAGATAGGTCTGAACTTACAAATATCCCCAGATTTTCGCCCCTGTCCGAGATCACGGACACGCCTGGCGTTATGCCTGTTTCGGGTGCTATAGATGATGGCTGTGCTGCGAACTTTTGTGAAGGGGAACAACTGTGGCGATCTCTAAACGCCTTGCTGGCGCGATTACCGCTGGCGTATTGATTGGTGGGGTGGCATTCGGCGGAATCGCCATTGCCGTTTCGAATGGGAACTCGCCTGCTGCGAACACGCAGAAGGCTGACGCTCAGCCGTCGGAGAATGATCTGGTTGAGGCCAAGGAAACACTGGCGGAGGAGACTTCCGCTGAGGAAGCCTCCGAGGCCCAGGCTCAGCGCACCGAGGCGAAGAAGAGCCCGGATGCCGCCGATGATGCCAAGGACGGCGACGCGGCGGAGGGTTCTGAGAAGGCCACTGGGGAAAAGGCTGAGAAAAAGTCTGAGGGCAACGCTGCGAAGAAGTCTGATGAACCGCAGTCGAGTGCCGGTACAACCCAGCAGTCTACGAGCAAGCCGAAGGCCCAGCGTGGCGCTACATGCGATGCGGCTGAGGGTAAGTCTGCGGTAGCTGCCGCGCAGAAGAAGCTCGATAACGCACGTGCGGCGCAGAACTCGCACCAGGTTGCTGTGGGGGCCGCGCAGAAGAGCGCGCAGCAGGCCATCAAGGACGAGAAGCTGGGTACCGCTGGTTTCTTCCGTTGGCTTGGTGCTCAAAAGAACGATGCTGACGCGAATCGCGCTTACCAGTTGCTGACCACCGGCGGGTACACGGACGCCAAAGGCAAGAAGCACAACTTCAACAACAAGACCGACCAAGCGGGCAAGTTCCTCGCAAAGACCGAGCTGAATAAGCCAGGTGACGCCACGACCTTGAAGAACCTCAAGGCCACGTTGCGGCACATCGACCGTGGTAACGCGTTGCGCAGTAGCGACGAGGTCTTCCCGGGCGGGGGTAGCCTGAAGATCAATTCACTGTTGATGGCGGGTTCCCAGGTTCAGACCAACGCCTCCCACGCGCATATGGGCCACCGGGGCCACATCGTCCCTGCCGAGAACCTTTCGTGGGGAAGCAGTGACCCGTTCAAGGGCTGGTACAGCAAGGAAAAAGAGCTGTACAAGAAGAAGAAGAAGGCTGCGTTCCACGACGTCGGCCACTACCTGAACCTCACGGACCGTCGGTACACGGTGACGGGCTTCGCGGTTGTCGATAAGCCGGGAACCACCTACCGCATCGCTCACGGCCAGGTTTTCGACACCAAGAACTACATGAACGCTGACCGCAACGCACCGTCCTACACCACGGGCGAGTACGCCGTGCTGATCTCCGCGTACGAGAACTATCTTGTCAGCGGCAAGGGCAAGGTCGCTGAAGCTCAGAAGGCACTGAACGCGGCTCAGGCCGATGTGGCTGCCGCAGAGAAGTCCCTCAAGGCGGCCAAGGCAGCGGCTTCGAAGGGTTGCTAGTGGTTCGGAGGACTGCTAGCGGTTCTGAGAGCGCTAAAGATTTCGAGGGGTGCCAGATAAGCGCAGAGTCTGCTGGAATATTGAAGACCTATATGTAGGGCTTCGAGAGGGCTTCCAGCATGTCTATGAGTTTTGAACACACCACCTTGGGGCAGCGTGTGCTGTTCGGTACGGGCCAGGCCGCCGAACACTTGGCGGCCGAGCTTGAACGGTTGGGCGCGTTCCGCCCTATGGTGATCGCCGGCGAATTCGAAACCGAACTCGCTAAGGCAGCAACCGCTAAGGTCACCCCCGCCGTGTGGTGGGACGAGGTGGTGATGCACGTTCCGGTTGAGGTTGCTGAACGTGCACGCGCCGCGGCCGGTGAGGCGGATGCGGATGTTCTGGTTTCGGTGGGTGGCGGCTCCACGACGGGGCTTGCGAAGGCTGTCGCGTTGACCACCGGGATCCCTGTGATCGCGATCCCGACCACGTATGCAGGTTCTGAGGCGACCAACGTGTGGGGGCTGACCGAGGACCGCACCAAGACCACGGGTGTGGACGAAAAGGTTCTGCCGGTCACGGTCATCTATGACGCCGAGCTGTCTAAGACGCTGCCGGTGGAGATGTCAGTCGCGTCAGGTTTGAACGGTATGGCTCACTGCGTGGATTCATTGTGGGCACCGCGCACTGACCCGATCAACCAGGCGCTCGCGCTTGAAGGTGCGCGTGCGTTGGCGTTGGCTCTGCGTGGGATTGTGGCCGATGCCGATGACATGGATGCGCGCGAGCAGGCCCTCTACGGCTGTTATTTGGCGGCGGTGTCTTTCGCTGGTGCGGGTTCTGGTCTGCATCACAAGATCTGCCACGTGCTGGGTGGCACGTTCGATCTGCCGCATGCCCAAACCCACGCGACCGTGTTGCCGTATGTTTTGGGGCTCAACGCCCCAGCGGTGCCGCAGCTCGCTGGCCGCTTGGCGGCTGCACTCGGCGGGGAAGTATCTAGTGACCCGGCTGCTGCCGCGGTGAATGCTCTGCGTGAGTTGTATGAGGCAGTGAATGCGCCGACCCGTTTGGCTGACTACGGCTTCACAGCAGAAGGCATTCCGGAGGCCGTGGAGCGCGTGCTCAAGGCGGCCCCGGCATCGAACCCTGTGGCTGTAACCGAACAGAACATGACCGAGCTTCTGACCGCGGCCCTAAACGGCGACCGCACCCAGAGTGAGGCGGCCGAGCTGTCCGGCGGTGGTGTGGTGCTACGTCATTTCCGAGCTGACGATGTAGACGATCTTTTAGCCACATGCCAAGACCCTGCGGTGGTCGAGTGGACGCGGGTGCCGCTGGACTATACCCGCGAGATGGCGCTGGAATGGTGCACCCAGTCGCCGGGAACGCGTTGGGTTATCACCGTCCCCGACGGGCCAGAGTGCGGCCGGTTGATGGGGCAGATCGAGCTACGAGTCCACAACGAGCATTATGTTTCTTTGGGCTACATGACCGCCCCGTGGGCGCGTGGACGCGGCCTCATGACGGAGGCGGTCCGGTTGGTGACGGCATGGGCTCTGGAGCGCGGGGCCGCCCGGGTCGAACTGTGTGTTCACCCGGGCAACCGCGCCTCCCGCAGGGTCGCAGAAAAAGCCGGACTCACTTACGAAGGCGTTCGCCGCAACGGCGAAGTTCTGCGCGGTGACGTCCGCGACCTAGCTGTGTACTCCGCGATCCCCTAAGAGCCCGCGGCCGCGAGCCGGTTGGCGTGCAGCCGCCGTTGCCTCAGGCAGGCCTACTGTTCGGCGTCGAATTCGGCGAGGGCCTCTTTCGCGGTCTTGAAAGCGACGTTGGCGGCCGGTACCGAGCAGTAGATCGCGGTCTGCAACAGGATTTCCTTGATCTCCTCGACGGTGACCCCGTTGCGGCGGGCGGCCTTCACGTGCATCGCGAGCTCTTCCCAGTAACCGCCTGCGACCATCGCGGTCAGGGTCACGGCCGAACGCATGCGCCGATCCAGGCCAGGGCGGGTCCAGATCGTGCCCCACGCATACTTGCTGATGAGGTCCTGGAAGTCCTCGCTGAACTCGTCCTTATTCGCGTTCGCGCGGTCCACGTGCGCATCGGAGAGCACCTCGCGGCGCACCTTCATGCCGTTATCGAAAACCTCCTGCAACGTCGCGTCACCGTTCGTCGCCACGCCATCCTGGGCCGCGCCACCGTTGGATGCCGCACCGTTCTTGCCGGAGCTGAGGAAGTGCTCGCGCAGGGCGGCCGCGGTCTCTTCCGGCTTCTCGAGTGGTGCCTGGTGGGCGGCGTCGTCGATGATCACCGCGGTAGCGTTCGGGACGTTGGCGGCGATGAATTCGATGTCTTCCGGTGGGCACACCGGGTCCACCGCGCCACCCATAGCGAGAACCGGGATCTTGATCTGACCCAAACGGTCACGCACGTCGTAGCCGGCCAAACCGAGGCATGTGTATGCGTAGGAGAACCGGTCAGCGTTCTGCAGGGTGTGCAGCAGGTTGGTGGTCCGCTCCGGATGCTCCTCGATGAAGCCTGGGGCGAACCAGCGCTGCGCGGAACCGGTCACCATCGTCGGGGTCCCGGCCCTAGAAACCAGGTCGGCGCGTTCCTGCCACGCTTCGGCGGTGCCGAGCTTAGCTGCCGAGCAGATCGGTGCGACCGCAGCGAACTTATCGCCGTGCTTCAGGGCGAGCTCGAGCGCAACCGCGCCGGAGACGGAAACCCCGGCGAAGAAAACCTTCCGGCCGCTAGCGGCCTGTTCGGCGATGATCTCAGCGGCGGCGTCCCCGAGTTCTTCGAGGGTGAATTCGTCCGATGCAGCAGGTGAGCGGCCGTGCCCTGGCAGATCGTAGCCGATCACTTCGAAATCGGTAGCGAGTTCTTCGGCACACAGGTTCCAGAGCGCCTCGACGCCCGTACCTAGACCCGGCCCTACCAACAGGAGGGGCTTGTTTTCGTCGGCTTCGGTGAGTTGGACGGCAACGATGTTCGGTGCACTCATGAATGACTCCAGTCAATATAGGTCGAGGTGATCTGGTCAACGAGCGTGGCGGCATCCCCCGTATAGGCCGAAGGGTCCAGCAAGTTGTTCAGTTCTGATTCGGTCACAACTTCCGCCGGCAACTCCGCCAGCAAGAGAGGTTTCAGTTGGGTTTCCCCGGCCGCACCTTCGGTGAGTGCGCGCGAGATCAGCCCCTGCAGGTACTTCTTGCCTTGCCCCGCATCGGCAACACCGCGCTCTTCGAGCCGCGGCGCAAGATGCGCGACCATGCGTTCGGTCGCCAGAAGCTCACCGTGGCGGGCCAAGTTCTGTGTCATACGGTCCGGGAAAACACGCAGGCCAGAGACCAGCTCGTGCGTCTTCTCTACTGCCGCACCACTGGTGCGCACGAGTCCACGCAGCGCCTCCCATTCGGTGTGCCAGCCGCCATCGGCGCGTTCCTCCACGTTGGCGACCGCCCCGGTATAGACCTGGGCGAGCAGCTGCGGGGCGGTGAGGGCCGCGTTCTTGATGAGCACGGACAAAACCGGGTTCTGCTTATGCGGCATCGCTGAGGAGATCCCGCGGCCGGCGGCGAGAGGCTCGCCGAGCTCGCCGTTCTCGCTACGCACGCTGATCAGCACGTCGTTGGCGATCTTGCCGCACGCAGCCGCAACCTGCGCGAACGAGTCCGCCTGCACCAGAACCGGTACCCGGTTCGCTTGCCACGGAGGCGGGTTCTGCAGACCCAGCTTGTTCGCGAGGTCAGCCACCAGCTCATCCGCAGTGACGGTGCTGTTGGTGCGGGTCAGGAAGTCTTGGAGGGAGGCCCGGGTGCCTGCGGCACCGCCCCATTGCAGGGCGGTTTGTGTCAGTGTTTGTTCGAGGTTCTGGCCTGCTTGGGCGAGGGCTTGGAGCCAGTGGGTGACCCGCCAACCGAAGGTCGCCGGTAGCGAGTGTTGGGTCAGAGAGCGGGCCACCATCGGGGTGTCCCGGTACTCGTGGGCTAAGCTCACGAGCGCGGCCGCCGCACTCTTGACCGTCGCCAACGTCTGCTCTCCGGCACGCTTGATGATCAGCATCATCGCGGTGTCCATGATGTCTTGGCTCGTGGCGCCAATGTGGATGCTCGATGCCGCCGCCGGGTTCGTTTCCGCTACGTTGGCTCGGTAGGCGCCCAGCAGGGGGATGAGCGGGTTGCCGCCGCCCACACCTTCAGCGGCGATCGCGGCTAGATCGTAATCGTCAGCGTTAGCGGCGTCGGTGATCGCACCGAGGTGTTCCTGCGGGATGAGCCCCGCCTCAGCCAGCACGGCAGACCACGCGTGTTCGACATCGAGCAGTGCCTGGATGAACGCGTGATCACTCGTGATCGCGGCCGCCTGGCTGCCGGCCCACGCGGGGCTGAGCACTCCGTAATCGCCGTGCAGCACGCGCATCACTCCTCATATCAGGTAGCTCGTATTGGGAGCTGGTTGATTACTTCTAACACTAGTATGTCCGCCCACGGCAGACGTAGGCGGACAGTACTAGTGTTTATTCGAGGCCCCGGTTTACTATGGCCCCGGCTTTATTGGAACCCGGAGGCAGTGTTACTTACCGGCGGCAGTGTTTTTACCGCGGCAGTGTCTCTTACCGGGGGAGCGGGGTTCTAGTTTTCGTTGACCGGGTATTCGATACCTGGGAACTGGAAGAACACCGTTTCCTTCTCACCCTGCAAGTGGATGTCGAAGTGCAAGGACCCGTCCTCGCCGCGGGTGGCGATGAGGGTCTTGCGACGCTCCTCATCCAGGGACTGCAACACCGGGTCATTCGCGAGCGCTTCCTCATCTTCTGGCAGGTAGACGCGGGTGTGCAGCTTGTTCAGCAGCCCGCGCGCGAACACGACAACCGCAATGAAAGCGGCCTTGCCTTCTTCGGTAGGGCCAGGGTTCACGGTCGAGAACGTGTAGGTTCCGACGTTATCGACAATTCCGCGACCCCAACCAGTGAACGTGAAGCCATCACGCACCAGCGAGCCGTCCTTCTGCACAATGTTGCCGTCCTCGTCGGCCTGCCAGATCTCCAGCATCGCGTCCGGAATCGGGTCGCCCGCGCCGTCGTAAACCGTGCCCGTCAGGCGCACAGCCTTAGCGTGGCCCGGCGGAACAAGGTTCTGGCCATCCCACCACGGCAAGTGAACCTGCTCGTGAGGGTGGGCGTAACCGAAGAACGGGCCAATCGTCTGGCCAGGGGTTGGTACAAGCTTCTCTTTAGGCATGGTCTTCTCCGTCCTCCATCCAGGTCCGGTTGGAACCGGTAAGGATGATGTCCCATTGGTATCCGGTGTTCCATTCGTGGCTGGTCACGGAGTGGTCATAGTTAGCGACCAGGCGGTCGCGAGCCTTCTGGTCAGTGATCGCCTGATAGATCGGGTCCAGCGAGAACAGCGGATCCCCCGGGAAGTACATCTGGGTGATCATGCGCTGCGTGAAGTCCGTACCGAACAGCGAGAAATGCACGTGCGCCGGACGCCACGCGTTGTGGTGGTTCTTCCACGGATACGGTGCCGGCTTGATGGTCGTGAACTCGTACGAGCCGTCCTGGCCGGTGATGGCGCGGCCGATGCCGGTGAAGTTAGGGTCGATCGGCGCCGGATGCTGATCCCGCTTGTGCACGTAACGGCCCGCAGCGTTGGCCTGCCAGATTTCGATGAGCTGGCCACGCACCGGGCGGCCGTCGCCATCGAGGACCTTGCCGCGGATCTTGATGCGCTCGCCGATAGGTTCGCCGTTGCCCTGGATGGTGAGGTCGGCTTCGAGCGGGTGAACGTCGCGGTGGCCGAACGCCGGGGACCACAGTTCGATGGTTTCCGGGTCAGCGTGGTGCATGTTCTTGGTTGGGTGGCGCAGCAGCGAGGACCGGTACGGCGGGAAGTTCACCCGCGGCTGGGTTTCTTCCTTGGCCGGGTCTGCCTTTTTGGCGGCCTCGTAGCTGGCGTGGATGTCTGCCATCTCTTGGCTGATCTGCTCTTGCGAGTCGCTGGAGGCCAGCGGGTCAAGCACGGGCAAGTTTTCCTCTGCCATGTTTTGCTCCTTCTCTCGTCTTAATTCCAGACCGTAAGCGGTGAGCCTGGGGCGTGGATTTAGTCTTCGTGTGGCCAGCCGGTGTAGGACTCTGCGAGGTAGGCCTGCCCGTACTTGGAGCTGACGACGGTGTTCAGCTCGCCGAGTGCACGCTTGGCTTCGAACGGGTTGGCGTCCTTGCGGGTGTGCAGCATCTGGGTCATCCAGAACGAGAAGTTCTGGGCCTTCCATACGCGCTTGAGTGCCTTCTCGGAGTAGCCTTCCAGGCCTTCGTTGTTGCCGTCGATGAAGTAGGCCTTCAAGGCGTCGAAGAGCACGCGGACGTCAGCGAAGGCGAGGTTGAGGCCCTTCGCGCCGGTTGGTGGGACGGTGTGCCCGGCGTCGCCGGCGAGGAACATGTTGCCGTAACGCATCGGCTCGCATACGTAGGAGCGGAACTTCAGAACGACCTTTTCGAAGATCGGGCCGCGCTTGAGCTGGAAGCCGTCCGGGCCGTCAACGCGGCGCTGTAGTTCAGCCCAGATGCGTTCCTCATCCCATTCGTCCACGTTCTCTTCTGGGTCGCACTGGAAGTACATGCGCTGAACTTCTTCGTTGCGCTGGGAGATCAGGGCGAAGCCGTGTGGGGAGTTCGCGTAGATCAGCTCTGGTGCGCTCGGTGGGGCTTCGGTGAGGATGCCGAACCAAGCGAACGGGTACTCGATGAAGTTATCGGTGCGTTTCTCTTGCGGGATGGACCACTTGCAGATGCCCTGCGAGCCGTCGGTGCCGACCAGGATGTCGCAGTGGATCTCGTGTTCGCCGCCCTCGCTGTCGGTGTAGCGGATCTTAGGGGTGTCCGTCAGGTGATCGAGGACCTCGGTGACCTCGCACGAGAAACGGACGTCGCCGCCATCGCGCTTGCGGGCTGCAGCCAGGTCAACGAAAACCTCGTTCTGCGGGTAGAGCCACACGGTCGCGTCGATGAGTTCTTTGAAGTTGATGCGGTGGGAGACCCCGCCGAAGCGCAGGTCGATGCCTTCGTGCTCGTAACCGTGGGTCTTCACGCGGGAGTCCACGCCGGTTTCGGTCAGCATCTTCACGGCACCGGTTTCGAGAATGCCGGCGCGGTGGGTGTTGGCGATGGTCTCGTGATCGCGTTTTTCGATCACGATGTTCTCGATGCCCTGCTGGGAGAGCAGGTGGGAGAGCATGAGGCCGGCTGGGCCGCCACCTACGATGCCGACTTTGGTTTTCTCAATGGTTGGTGCCACGAAGTTAGCTCCTGAAAATAACGGAAGAGTGGGAGATTCAGATCTGCGCGGGCCAAGTAGTGGCTCCGGGCAGTGTGTTTCTGTAGTTCTACTAGTGTGATCTAGTAGACACAAACTTCAATAGTTGTTTTCATTGAATGAGAATTCGTGTGGGTCGTTATGGGTCGTTACGGGTTGTCTTCTGGTTCCGGTGCCGATATCGCGCGGGTCAGGCCGCGGCTCGCCGCCAAAAGCACGGGTACGAGTGCGGCGCGTTGTTCGAAATCGATGGGAAACACAACACCGATGGACGCGATCACCTTGGAGCGCTCACGCCCGGTGAGCGCCGCGAAGACGGGCACGGCTGCGCCCGCGGTGTCGTGGTCCACCATGCCGTCCAGTTGCGCGTAACCGCGTTGGCGGATCGCCGCCAACGTGCTGCGCAGGTTCCCGGTATTCGAGTACGCGATGTTTCCGGCCTCCGGATGCTGTTGCACGTAGGCGTCGATGACGGCCGAAGGCTGGAATGCCAGCATCGACAGCCCGAGCGAGACCTGATGGATCGGCATGCGGCCCGCGATGGTGGCCTGGTTGACCACCGAGTTACGGGAGGACAACCGCTCCAAAACGAGCACCTCATCGCCATCCAACACCGCTAGCTGGGTGTGCTGGCGGAACACCGCCTGGACGTCATCGAGGAAAGGCATCGCCGCAACCCGCAAGTCACGCGCGGGTGAGGAACGGGAAGCCAGCTCCCACAGCCGCATTCCGAGGCTGATGTTGCCGTCCGCGTCTTTGCGCAACAGGTCCGCGGCACACATCTGATTGACCAGCCGGTAGCACGTAGCCAGGGGGATCTCGGAGCGGTTGGCTAGGGACGCGACCGAGAGCAAGGAGCGGTCCGCATCGAAAGCAGAGAGGATCCGGATGATCCTCTCCAGCATCGAATCCCCGGAGGGAGAATTAGCCATGCTTTGTAGGCCTAGTGGCCGAACTCGTCGGCGTCGAGGCGTGGGGGATCGTTGCGGTTGAGGGCGTCGATCGCCTCGATCTCAGCGGGGGTCAGTTCAAAGTTGAGGGCGGCCAGGTTCTCTGCTTGGCGTTCCGGGTTGGATGAACGTGGGACGGCGATGCGGCCTTGCTGCAGGTGCCAGCGCAGAATCACTTGGGCGGGGCTCTTGCCGTGTTCTTGCCCGATGCGAGTCAGCGTTGCGTCTTCCAGTAGCTCGCCACCTCGCCCGAGGGGCGAGTAGGCCGCAGTCAGCACGTTGTGCTCGGTGTTGAATTCCTGGATCTCGGTCTGAGCGCCGTACGGGTTGACGGAAATCTGGTTCACCTGCGGAGCCAGGCCCGCATCGAGCACTTTCTGCAGGTGGTGTGGCTTGAAGTTGGAGACACCCCAGTTGCGGATTTTGCCTTCCGTTCGGAGGTCTTCGAGGCCCTGGCAGGCTTCAACGTAGCGGTCCTGGTCCGGGTTGGGCCAGTGCACCAGGTACAGGTCGACAGTGTCGACGCCCAGGCGGGAGAGGGTGCCTTCGAGTGCTTGGCGGACTTCACTGCGGCCGTGCCATTTCTTCTGGAACTTGGTGGTCAGATAGACCTCGTCCCGGTCGAGGCCGCTCGCGCGCAGGCCTGCCCCTACTGCTTCTTCGTTTTCGTAGGCTTCGGCAGTGTCGATGTGCCGGTAGCCGAGCTCGAGGGCGTGGCGGACCGCTTCAGTGGCTTCCGCGCCTTGGAGCGGCCACGTTCCGAACGCGAGCGCGGGGATCAATGTTCCGTTGGCGGTGGTCAATTCCATGAGAGGGCCTCCGTTCGCGTGTGCCTCGGTTCACTTTCGATCATAAAGGCCGAACCCAGAGCGAGAACAGGGTGCTTATCCCGGATCGATGTAGTCTGAGGCTGGATTCGTGCACCATTGGAGCCTCGCATAAGGCCAGAAAACACCTCGGGAAATGACATGCCATCACACGTTTTAGAACTTACCCGCTACTACTCTGAAGTCCAGCGTCGCTCTAACCTTCACGATGTGGACTTCGGCTCGGACGCTCCCCACGTCACTGTCGATGTTGACGAATTCCGAGAGGGCAAACTGAATGAACAGTCTGTCGCTCAGCTTTTCGCACTTGCTCAAGAAACGAAGGGTGCACAACGAAAGAGAAAAGCGAAGTTAAGCGAATCGGCAACCGAACTGGAGTCTCCGGACCCGAAAGCGAAGCCAATCCAAGTCATCATCTCGTGCGTGACTCTACGTCAGAACGCGCAGACAACCGGTCTGTTGTTAGTTCCCGCATCATTGTCACCAGACGGTGGCCTCTCAGCTGATCTGCAAAGCTCAGAACCATGGATTCCCGCCAGGCGTATGCGAACTCCAGGTATGACCGAACGCGAAGTCATGGTCGGCAACTTGTCTTCATTCTGGAAATGGCGAATAGGGGAAGGGCAAGAGTTAACGTCAACAGCTGAGGAGTGGTGCGATGTTGTTGACCTCAGTTTTGATCTCTTTCGTAGCGTCGCTGACGACAACTTTTCGCAAATCAAGCGAAATCACGCGAGCCTCAACACAGATGTTTCGACCGAGATCATCGAGGACAAATGTTTCATATCACCAGGTGAAGTGATTACGGCAAACGGAGCCGTGCTGGAGTTGTACCGATTCCTGGAAAACGGAGCTTATTCTGATGCCCCTGTTTACCAGCAGCTCCTATCAGGGGGCTCGGACCAGCGCATTCAATCTGATGGCATAGACCTTTACATTGACACACTGCAAGAGGCGGCCACGAGGTCAACAGGCAGTATGAGTGATGAGTTCCCTCTGACTGAATCTCAGCGCCGAGCTGTGCATGCTTTTCACCTAGACGGTCCAGCATCTATTACCGCAGTCAGTGGCCCTCCGGGCACCGGCAAAACTACTATGTTGCAATCCGTTGTTGCTAGCCTCATCGTTTCGCACGCACTCGAAGAGAAACCTGCGCCCCTGATCGTCGGCACGTCGACCAACAATCAAGCGGTCACCAACATCATCGATTCGTTTAGCAAAGTCACGAAGAAAAACCCTGGGATACTCGACAAGCGCTGGCTGCCGGTAGCGTCAGAGGGCAGAGCATCAAAAGAGTCGCTCAACGGTATTGCTACGTACTGTCCGTCTCAAGCGAAGGTGCAAGACGCTAAGAAAAAGGGATACCTACTCGAGGACACACGCAAGGGTGGCGTTTATAGCGACTACTCGGAGCAAGAATATGTGCCGGATGCAACGAGCTTTTTCTTGCAAGAATGCGCTGAGTACTTACCTCAGATAACGGTGAGTCCGACTAACGATCTGAAGAAAGCCCTGAAAACGCTACGCAAAGCACTGAGCAAGTGCGAAGCCGCTCGCCGTGACCTCATTCAGAAGCGCACTCTAGCCGATCGCCGAGCTAACACTCAGCTGGGCTCCTTTACTTCCAAGGCCAGCGAGGTGGCCCAGCAACTTGCGGATCATCAACGTCAACTCCAAGCGTGGAGCCAACACCTACATCGTGTAGAAGACGAAGAAAACACCAGCCTCATTGAGCAAGAGTTTGTTATCGACATGCACTACGACGAGGACGAGCCAGCCGAAAGGTTCGGCACGCTCGATGAGTTCGTGGCTTTCTACCGTCGTACCGTGGCGTCACTAACACACGAAATGGCTAGCCTGAACCGGGAGATTGAGCAAGTAAAGCGCGATGCATATCGTGCCCACGAAGAGTACCTGAAGAACATCGCCACCTCGATCTACGCTGTTGAGAGATTCGGCTTGCTGTCGCCTGAGCAGGTTGAGGAATTGAAAAAGGCCACCGACCTATATGAGCTTGATCAGCAGCTTGATGTCACGGTCCGTTACGCTCAGTTCTGGTTAGCTATCCACATTTACGAGGCTGAATGGTTGCTCGCGGCCGCGGGTGACGAACTCATACCGCACGATGAGCGTTATCGCACAACCGCTTCCCACATGGAGAAGTACTGGCAACAAGTCACCGCTTTGACGCCATGCTTTGTCATGACGGTTTATCAGCTACCCAAGTATTTCAAGCTGTGGACTGAGAAGGGCGAAAAGCCGCGGTTTGACCTGAGGCGACCAGACCTCCTGATCGTAGATGAAGCTGGCCAAGTTGATATTTCAGTCGGGGCTTCTGCCTTTGCGCTTCCGAAACGAGCTCTCGTTGTGGGCGATGTCTTGCAACTTGCACCAGTGTGGAGCATTGACCCGGAAAGCGACCGAGAAATGGCATCGACTTTCGGTTTGGGCGACCACTGGGACCACATGGGTGATAGTGGAATAACGTCGTCCGATCATTCTTCAGTGATGGCGGCCGCGAGCTCGGCAAGCCGTTGGTGCTATGGACCAGACTTGGACCCGGGCCTTTTCCTGGCAGAACATTTCCGCTGTCACACAGACATCATCGAATACTGCAATGACCTGCTCTATAAGGGCATGCTCAAGCCGAGCCGTCCTCTGGACGGCTACAAGCTCAAAAATAAGACGGCCAGCCCTTTCCTGTTTAAGACAGTTCCGAATTCTAAGGACCAACGGAAAGGCCCGAGCCGGGTTAACTTCCAAGAAGCTACAGCGATCGCAACGTGGGTTCGCGATAACTTCGATTTCTTCCGCGCAATCTATAATCCCGAAGAAGATGTGCAGAAGGACAAAACAATCGTCGGAGTGGTCACTCCCTTTGCCGCTCAAGCGAGTGTGATTAAGCAACGTATCGCTAGCATTGTGGACCCTAGCGTCCGGGACAAGATTACGGTTGGAACTGCACACACTCTTCAAGGGGCAGAACGCTCAGTTGTTCTCTTCTCTCCGGTGTATGGGGACAACTCAGGCCAAGCGGGCTTCATCGACGGAACGCTCGAACTCATGAACGTAGCGGTGTCGCGTGCGAAAGATCTCTTTATTGTTTTCGGCAGTGTAAAGCGCTGGAATGACGCTGGGCCTGTATTCAGTCTTGTCAAGAAGCATGCTGTTCTAGATGACTGCGACTTCGCGCGACGCCACACAAGCGGTGCTTGCGAGCTTGGTGAAGTTGAGCTGGAAAACGCACAGCCTCGCACATTAGCAGCAGCGGAACTAGAGCTTGGAAGTGAAGTCTCAGGGCCTCGCGAAGCTGTGATTCCGTTCGTTGATCGTCACGCTCCTGGATATCGCATTGCTGCGGAGATACTTAAAGACTGGCGTGAAACTAACGTTCTATCGGCGGATCAAAAGGTCAACGCTTCTCATCTGAATGAAGCGTTATCAAGGTACGGACTTATCACGCGCACCGGCTCAAGTTGGAAGCCCACCCCACGTGGTGTGGACTACGGTATCGCGCTCTACGAAGGTCAAGGGAAGAACGGGCCGTACACGAACCTTATTTACTCGCCGGATGCGCAGGAGAAGCTGACGGAGTTCGCTCGCGACGGGAAGATCGGACCTTCGTAGAACGACGAACCGGCCTGCTTGGTGCACAAAGCCGCCGCTGACAACCGGGTGGTTGTCAGCGGCGGCGGTGCGGCTGGGTTGCGCTGCTTGTGTGCCTAGTGCAGCGTCGCGTCAATCTCATGGAGCGTTGCGTCAACTAGCCCAGCGTTGAATCAACGTTGCTTTGATTCAACCCAGTACGGTTTAGCTCAGCACGCCCTGCTGAGCGGCCGCCTACTTGGCGGCTGGTACTGGCTGGTCGAGGCCGAGCTTGCGGCGGTCGCGCTGCTGGTTGATGCCGAGGCAGCCGATGATGCCGGCGATGACCATCATCGCGCCGGTCAGGAGGAACGAGTTCTCGTAGCCGATCGCCTCGGTTGCTGCCGCGCTGACGAGAAGTCCGACGATCGCTGGGGCTAGCAGGCCGCCCGAGGTCAGGAATGCGTTAGTGATCTGCAGTACGGCGCCGCGCTGGGAGATGCTCGTGGTCTCTGCGGCGACGAGGTAGGTGACAGCGAACAGGGCTGGGGCGGTACCGAACCCGAAGGTGAAGAACACCAGTGCAAGCGTCGGGTTGTCTGCCCACGTGCCGGCCAGGACCATGATGCCGGAGAAGGCTGCTGCAAGGCCGAGCACCCAGCCGCGGGAGAAGCGGGTAGCGATTCCGCGGTTGCCGAGGTATTCGGTGAGCCAGCTCAAACCGACCGTGCAGATGGTTCCCCAGATAGCTGGCAGCGCGATCATCGAGCCGGCTTGCTGGGTGGACATTCCGTACACGGTTTCGAAGTATGCCGGCAGCCAGGTCATTGCCACGGTGAAGGTCCAGTAGCCCAGGAAGGAGCAGAGGACCGCGAGCAGCCAGCTTGGTGTCAGGAAGGACTTGAGGTATTTGACCTTCGAGTCAGCGGCGATGGTGGTTTCGTCAGGGGTGGTACCTTCGATGCGGTGCTCGGCCTCAACCGAGGTGTATGGGCCTTCCTTGCCCAAGAAGAGCCAGAGAACAGCCCAGACAACACCGATGAGGGCGACGAAAACGAAGGCTGCTTTCCAGCCGTGTGCGGCGGTGATCCACGCGATGACTGGCGCGAAAGCGACGATGCCGAGTGTCACGCCAGCCGAGGCCAGTGCCGCTGGGGTCGCGGAACGCTTGGCGGGGAACCACTTGTACACCGCGTGCATCGTGATCGGGGCCAGCGGGCCTTCGCCGGCACCGAGCAGGAGGCGGCTGATCCACAGTGCCGGTAGGGATGCGAACAGGATGACTGGAACCTGGGAGAGCGACCAAACCAGGCACAACACGAGTAGGATCCATTTGGCTTGGATCCGGTTTGCGATAGGTGCTGCCACGAACTGGGCGACACCGAAGAGCATGAAGACGGCGCTACCCAACAGGCCGAACTGTGCTGGCGTGATACCCAGGTCACGCATCAAAGGCATCGCGACGATGCCGAGGATCGCTTTATCCGCCCAGCTGATCATCATCAGGATCAGCAACATGACTGCGATGGACCAGCCGTAAGCGTTGCGTTTGCGTGCGGTCCAGTTGGCTGGGTCCGAGGCATCGAGCGGAGGGAGCGTATTCACCTCGACTTTTTTCGCATCGATTGACATGTCTTTCCTATCTCTACTTTTGGGCAGGGGTGATAACCCGCACGGCTCGCGCAGGTTGTGATGGGGTGAGGGAAAGGCTTACTTAGCCGCGCTGATCTCTACTGGCAGCGATTCGAAACCGCGAAGTACGTTGTGCAGGATCGGTTGTGGTTCTCCTGCCAGGGAGATGGTGTCGACGTGTTCCAGCATTTGCTGCAGCACGATTTCCATTTCTAGTCGCGCAATCGGCTGGCCGACGCACTGGTGCAGGCCCATACCGAAAGCGACGTGTCCAGAGGACGTTCTGTCCAGGCTGAACTTGGTTGCGTCTGGGCCCCACTTCTCCGGATCACGGTTAGCGGCACCCAAGAACACGAGCACTTTAGTCCCGGCCGGAAGGTCCACTCCGCCGAGGGTCGTGTCAGTGCTGACAGTTCGGTGGAACTTCTGGAACGGCGATTCCAGGCGCAGCGCCTCATCGATCGCGAACTTCGCTAGATGCGGCTGCTTGCGTAGCTCTTGCCAGGCTTCTGGTTCGCCGGCGAGCACGGAGAGAACGTTGCCGATCCCGAAGATGGTGGTGTCCACTCCCGCAGACAGCAACGCACGCACCAGCAGGGTTGCCTGCTGCTCGGTAATCAGCCCATCCTCGACGCGTTCCCAAATCTTGGCGCCGAAACCGCCGGGGGAGAGGGACTCGTGCTCGCACGCCTTCATCACGACCGCGGAGTGTTCATCCGCGTGGGCGAAGGCTTGTTCGTAGATGTAGTTCTCCGGGCCGAAAGCGTTGAAAACCATATTGCCGTACGGCAGAAGATGCTCCCGTCCCTCTTCCGGAATACCCACCGCGTCAGGGAAGACCCGGATGGGGTAGAGCTCAGCGAGGTCCTTGATCGCGTCGAAATGGGTACGATGCGCAAGCTCAGAAACCAGTTCCGCCGCTGGCGGGGTGAACGGTTCACGCAGCTTACGTACCGTGCCAGGGTTGATGACCCCGGTCAGCGCTCGCCGCATGAGCGTGTGGATGGGTGGATCGGATTCGAGGATGCTTGGCGGGCGCCAGCCTTCGTCTTTGCGGATGTCGCGAGGGCCGAGGCCGCCGGAGGAAACGTAGGTCTCAAAGTCCTTGAGCACCTCATAGACCTCTTCATAACCGGTGATCGCGTAGATCCCGGTGGCTTCGAGGTAGCTGACAGGCCCTGCTGCTGCGAGCCGTTCCAGGAAGGGGTAAGGGTCCAGCAGCGCTGATTCGCTGTAGGGGTCTTCGGTGAAAACAGGTACGTTCTCTAACGTCTTCATTGCTCTACTCCCAGAGTTTTATAAGTCCAGCACACGGGTAACAAAGCCAGCGCAGGGGCTAAAAGTTCGGCGCGGGTTTATAGGTCTAGAACGAGTCGGTTGCAGCCGGCCGCTGCACGTGAAACGCACACCATCATGACGTCGCCGGCGTCCTTGTCTTCCTGGGTGAGGGCGGCATCGCGGTGTTCAACCTCGCCTGAGATGATGCGGGTTTCGCACGTACCGCACAGGCCAGCGCGGCAACTGGAAAGCACCCGGGTGCCGTTTTCCTCCATGACTTCGAGGATGGACTTCTCAGGTGGAACGGTGAACTCTTTACCGCTGCGGGCAAGCTCCACAGAGAACGGATCCTGGTTTCCGGCCGCACCCAGCGTGCCGGCAACAAACCGTTCGGTGTGCAACGAGCCTGGAGGCCAACCCATGCAGAAATCCTCGATCGCTTCCAGCATCCCGCCCGGGCCGCACGCATAGATCAGCATGTGAGCTCGCGGCAGAGCGAGGATGCTCTCCAGATCCAGGCGGCCCCGGCCATCCTCATCGAAGATGTGCACCTTCTCGGTGCCGTACTGCTCTTCCAGCTGCTCAACTAGCGCCATCGATGCCCGGCTGCGGCCGCCGTAGTACAGCTGCCATTCCCGGCCCTGCTCCTCAACCTGCTGGATCATCGAAACCAGAGGCGTGATGCCGATGCCGCCGGCCACGAACATGTACTTACGGGAATCAACCAGAGGGAAGTTATTCCGCGGCGCTGAGATGCTGAGGCGCTCGCCGGCGCGCAGGTTGTCGTGGATCCATTCGGAGCCGCCGCGTGAATCGAGGGTCCGCAGCACGCCAACGCGTAGCTGGGTCAAATCATCCATAGGTGACCACAGGGAGTACTGGCGGATCAGACCATTGCCTAGATGCAAGTCAATGTGGGAGCCCGGAGTCCAGTGCGGGAACTCTTGGCCATCGCGGCGGCGCAGCACGAGTGACAGAACGCCCTCAGCAATGTCATCGACTTCGTCAACCACAACGTCGATGAGTTCTGGGGTTTCTTCGGTAGCTGTGGGTGTCACTATGAGCTCACTCCTAGAACAAGCCTCGTGGGTCAGTGGGGAACAAGATTCGTCGGGGCTACCCCTTGATACGCGGGGTAGCGGTTACTCGTGAAGCAACCCTAGGACTAGTTGTGTCACACATCACAAAACATTCCATCCAATGGAAACACCGGTGTGGTGTTGCGGTTTGGAGCTGAGAACCCTAGTTTCCGGCTAATGGAAAATCTAGCCTGTTGATGAGTCAACGTGTACATGATTATCATTAGCGGAATAAGATAAGGCGACAATGGTTTGAAAGTGGGTCCATGACAACGATGCGCGGGCAGAGTTCTTCTCACAGTGAGACTGCTTCATGGCTGTGCGTGGTCCTGATGGGCATCATCAGCGCCGTCCACGTCTGGAAGCTGCCGCCAGCGCTTGGGTCGCTGAGCTCAGAGCTTGGTATCCAGCTGGTGCAGGCGGGAGTCCTTATCGGAATCATTCAGGTGGCTAACATCATTGGTGGCTTGCCAACGGCGTGGATGGGGGAGCGGCTTGGGCTACGCAGAGTCATCCTGGCCGGGATGGTCCTGTTGAGCTTCGGCTCCATACTGGGCGCGTTGGCGTCCTCGCCCGCGATGATCTTCATTTCGCGGGCCGTCGAGGGGATCGGCTTCCTGTTTTGTGTGGTTTTGGGGCCACCGCTACTTCGGGATCGGTTCGAACCGCCGCACGTGCATCGCGCTCTGACTGCGTGGGCGACCTTTCAGGGCCTTGCGGCGTTCATCGGTTTCACGGTGGGTACGTTCATGGTTCCGGAGTTCGGGTGGCGGCCGATGTGGATTGGCGCGGCCTGCATCACCCTGCTTTTGATCCCGTTCGTGATCTTCCTGGTGCCGAAAGACCCGGCGGGCAGCGTCGGCGATGCGGCGGCTGGTTCAGCTAAGATGTGGCCGCTGGTGCGCGTCACCATATCGCGTCCGGGGCCGTGGCTGGCCGGCGTAATTTTCGCTTGCTACAGCAGTCAATGGTTGGCGGTTCTGGGCTTCTTGCCGCGCATCTATGAACAGTACGGGATCCAGCAGCCCGGCGCGGGTCTGATGTCCGCGTTCGTGGGCGGGGCCAACATCCTCGGCGCGCTGGGGGCTGGCGTGCTGGTGCACAAGGGTATCAAGGAAAAGTACCTGCTGATCATCGCTTTGGGTGCCATGGCGGTGACGTCCTTCGGGCTTTTCGCGATCCCGTGGCAACAGACAGCCCACCCGGCGTTGGCGACCTTCCTCTTCGCGGTCGCGTTCTCCGCGATCGGTGGCGCAGCACCCATGTTGTTGACGCGAATGATCGGCGAACTGGCTCAACCGGACGGATCGAGTGCCGTGGTGATGGGGCTCATGCAACAGATTTTCAACCTCGGCAGCTTCCTCGGGCCGTTCCTCATCGCGTGGTTCGCGGTCCAAACCGGCGGCTGGGAAAGCTCCTGGATGCTCACCGGCGCGCTCAGCCTGCTCGGCATTGTGGGCACCATGATCTTGCTGAAAGAGAAGCCGGAACGCGAGAGCTAGTCGCCGACTTCGAGTGTTCGGGAGATGCCGCGCGCCGCGATCTTCAGCACCGGCACCACGTTGCCGATGGGCGCCATCGCATCCTGGGTCACGATCCCCAGCCCCGCGATGATGTGCCCGGTGGCCGGCGAGAAAACCGGCACCGCGATCGCGAAGTTGTTCTCCCCGCTTTCCCGTTGCGTGGTCGCGAACCCTTGCGAACGGATCCGGGCGATGTGCTGGATCAGTTCCGTTTTCCGCCCGATCGTGTGGCTCGTGTGCCGCGGTAGTTCGGCCGGCAACTCCTCCAGTAGGTGTGGGGAGCCGTAGGCGAGCATCAACTTACCGGCCGCGCTCGAATGCAGGTCCATGCGCTCGCCGACCCTGCGGAACGGGGCACCCGTGTTGGTACCGGAGATACGTTCCACCAGCAGCACTTCTTGCTGGTCCAGGATGAACAGGTTCACCACATTGTGGGTCACAAACAGCACATCCTGCATGTAGGGGGAGGCGACTTCGGCCACATCCCGCTGGGCGGAAGCGAGCAGGCCGATGCGCCACAGCTTTTGGCCGATGCGGTAGCGGCCTGATTTCTTTTCCAGGCCGCCCCACATCGTGAGTTGGTTGACGAGCCGGTGCGCGGTCGCCAACGGTAGGTCTGCGCGGCGGGCGATACCGCTGAGGGATTGTTCGCGTTGCGTGCTGTCGAAGGTGTCGAGGATCCGTAGCGCCCGCGAGGTCACCGAGATGGACGGTGCCTCCGAGTTTTGTGAAGTCGAACGGCTGGCCGGGTTGCCTCGCCGCTGCGGTGCACGGTTAGCCATGGTTAGAGGTTTCCACTCCGGCGGGACGCCACAAGGCCGCCGTCGACGCGGATGTCGGTTCCGTTGACCCATCGGGCGGAGTCGCTGAGGAGGAATTCGATGACGTCAGCGATTTCGGCTACTTCACCGAATTTGCCGAGCAGTTTTGAGGCGCCTTCGACTTTCTCGCGGCCGTGATCCTTCTTGAAGTCTTCCAGGATTGGGGTCGATACGGGGCCGGGGCTCACGCTGTTGACCCGGACTTTCTGCGGCAGGAGGGAGGTGGCGAGCTTCTCGGTCAGGAGGCGGACGCACTGTTTCGAGAACAGGTAGGACTCATCCTGAACCAGGGCCCACACCTGCTCATCGGCTTTCAGCTCCTCGATGCTGCCGGCCTGGATGGCGCGGTTGGCTTGCGTGAGGTGGCTCCGCCAGTCGAAGGCCACGGAGGAAGCGAGGTTCACGATCCCGGCACCAGTTGCTAGCTGCGGCAACAGCGCCTGGGTGAAGTCGCGCAGGCCGAGCACATTCACCGCCATGACCACCTCGGCCGGTGCGGTGCCGGGGACGCCGGCGATGTTCGCCAGTCCGTCAATGGGGCCGCCAGCCAGCTCGGTGATCTGCGCGACGCCAGCCTGAATGGACTCGGCCGAAGAGAGATCCAGCTGCACAAAGTCCTGGCCTGCATCGGCGTTGGTCTGGGCTGCGTCGGCCGGCGCAGCGCCGGACTGGGTCGCGGCGCCGGTATCGGCGTTGGCTGGTGGGTTGCGGTCCACGCCGATCACGCGGTGGCCGGCCTCGCGTAGCTGCGCGGCGGTCTGGGCACCGATTCCGGAGGAAGCGCCGGTGACAACAAGGGTCTTTTTCATTGGATAGAACCTTTCATGTGAGCTGGATCATGCGTTTGGTTCTATGGTCACCATTCTGCCTCATTGGCGCAGAGTTTTTTCCAATGGTTGGAAAGTTAACGCCATTGGGTGGCTCGAATCTTCCATGATGTAGAGAAATTACGGCGGCGCTGGCGGCGCCAACGCCAATTCCGCCTCTAGTCCCGTCCAACCCTAGTCCCGTCCAACTCTAGGTCCATGCAACTCTAGTCCCGTCCACTTCTTACAACCGTCCAGTTCTAGCCCCGAAGGTAGGTACACGTGAGCAGCCAGTACGAGGTTTTTGACCCGGCAACACTGGAAGTTGTTGCGCAGGTTCCGGAAAACACGGCCGAAGACACGCGGCAGGCAGCAGTCCGCGCCCGTGCGGCGTTGCGTGGTTGGCGGCGTGACCGTGGGGCGCGTGCTGAGGCGCTGGTGAAGATCGCGGAGAAGATCGAGGCGAACCTCGATTCTTTGGGTGAGGTGCTCTCGCGTGAGCAGGGTAAACCGGTGGGTGAGGCGAAGATGGAGTTCACGGTCGCGGCCGGCCTGTTCCGTTACTACGCAACCTTGGACTGGGATGAAGTGATCAGCCTCCCGGAGCGCGATGGCCGCAACGTCGAGGTCCTGAACCGCCCGGTGGGGGTGGTGGGGACCATCACTCCGTGGAACTTCCCGATCTCCCTGCTGTGCGTCAAGCTGGCTCCCGCGCTGATCGCCGGTTGCACGGTGCTGACGAAGCCGGCTCCGACCACCCCGGCTTCAGCTATCGCGTTGATTGAGCTGATGAACACCGTGCTGCCCGAGCATGTTGTGCAGGTCCTGACCGGATCCAACCGCACCGTGAGCGTTGCATTGGCTTCCGAGCCGCTGGTCAACAAGATCTCCTACACCGGCTCCACCAAAGTGGGCACCTCGTTGATGCAGCAGGCCGCTGAAAACGTCACCCGCGTGACCATGGAGCTCGGCGGTAATGACGCCGCCATCGTGCTGGAGGATGCCGACATCGAGGTGACCGCACGCGGCATCGTCGGCAGTGCTTTCCGAAATGCCGGACAAGTGTGCATGGCGGTCAAGCGCGTGTATGTGCCGGAAGCGTTGCGCGCGGACTTCACTGACGCTGTGCTGGCTGAGGTCAATAAGTTTGTGCTCGGCCACGGAATTGATGCGGCAACCACGCTGGGCCCGATGCATAACGCGAGCCAGCGTGACTATGTGCGGGAACTGGTCGATGCGGCCGCAGCCGACGGTGCCACTGTTCTTGCCGGGCATCAGCGGTGCGAACTTCCAGGCTATTTCCAGACCCCGACCATCGTGGCGGGTGCGGAACAGGGCATGCGTATCGTGCGGGAGGAACAGTTCGGTGCCGCCTTGCCGATCGTGACGTACAGCTCGGTTGATGAAGCGATCGAGCTTGCGAACGATTCCGAGTTCGGGTTGGGTGCTTCGATCTGGACGCCGGATGTGGAGCGGGCGCGGCAGCTCGCGCCGGAGCTGGAGGCCGGCACGGTCTGGATCAATCAGCACACGGTCGTTGAGCTGGATGCGCCGTTTGGTGGCTGGAAGCAGTCCGGGGTTGGTCGCGAGCGCGGCCGTTGGGGCTTGGACGCCTACCTCGAGCCGACCACCGTCAACTGGCGTGCACATCAATAACGGGCACATAACTAAAAGGACATTGACATGAGCGTTGAACTGATCACCCTTGGCACGGCTGCAGGCCCGGCGATCCGCGGGAGCGAACCCGGTATTTGCTCCGCGGTGTGGGTGGGGGACAGGTTTTATTTGATCGATTTCGGGCTGGGCTGCACACGAGCTGCCGCTGAGGCCGGGTTGAAAGGCAAACATTTCACGGCTGGTTTCGTGACTCACTTGCACTCTGACCACGTGGTGGAGCTACCGGGTTTCCTGCTGTGGAACTGGGGTAAACCGGTTGAGGGGTTCACGGAGCCGTTCCGGATTGTGGGGCCAGGTAAGGACCCGCAGCGCGAGGGCGGCGAGGAGCTGGCCGGGACCGCGGAGCTGGTGGGCAAGACTCTCGAGGGGTTCTCCTACGATATCGACATCCGGATCCAGGATGAGGCCCGCCCCAACCTGCACGAGCTGGTGCAGACCGAAGAAATCACGGTCCCTGAGGAGCCGATCTTCGAGGTGTACCAAGACGACGCGGTGAAGGTGACGGCGACGTTGGTGGACCACCCGCCGGTCTACCCGGCGTTCGCGTTCCGATTCGACACCGCCGAAGGCTCCATCGTGTTCTCGGGAGACACCGCTAAATCCGAGGCCCTCGTCGAATTGGCGCGGGGTGCGGACATTCTGGTGCATGAGGCCGTGAACCTTGACTTCTATAAAGAACAAGGTTTCTCTGGCGCGTTCCTGAACCACCAAGCCTGCTCCCACACCTCACCGGCCGATGCCGGAGCAGTGGCGCAGGAAGCCGGCGTGGGCCGCTTGGTGTTGTCCCACCTCGCCGGAGTCGCGCCCGAGCAGTGGTGGGCAGAACAAGTCGCAACCCAGTTCCACGGCCCCATCTCAGTGGCGCGCACAGGCAACCGCTACGCGCTCGCCGAGCAGCCGGTGCTGGGGTGAGTGGGGTTTAGATCCAGGCAGGGAAACGGGGCCGTTTTGCGCGGTTGAGTGACGGTGTCAGTGCGGGGTCGAGGTACGGGCGACAGATTCAGTGGAGACCGTAGCGTGTGCGGACGCGTGCCACTAGCTCGTCGCAGTCTATGCGGCCGGCGATGTACTCGTCCGCGTCTGCGCGCGTGGGATCCGTTACCGTCAGGCCTTCCATTTCGCTGCTGTGGATCGCTTCGGAGACACGACGAGCACGTTCAGTCTTGGTTACGGTGTTGCAATCCGGTGCGGCCATGCCAGCTTCCTCTCGCTTGGTCAGGATCGTGCGACGGAAGAGGAAATCTTGTTCCTCTGACCATCACTGTCTTGGCTCACGCGCCCGCCGCAGCGCACAGCTCAGGGAACCGACTCTCCCACAACTCGCGTACACGCCGTGGCAACAGCAACTCCGACCACACAGCCACGAGCCGGTCCCGGTTCACAATCGCTACCTGATCTGCAACGGTGCCATCAGCCAACACCGCCCGATATGCCAGGCCTACCCCGCCTTCAGTATCAAGATCGACACGGCCGCCACCCGGTGCCCACAGCACTGTGTGAGGTAACTCGACTACACCGCCGCTTGGTCCTTGCAAATCATCCAGACTTCCGGGGATTTCATACGGCTTCACATCGCGAAAGAACACGCGCCGCTCGGGCCAGCGTTCCTCAATGTCGAACTTCGTAGCCACAGTGCCGCTCTCCCTCCTGAGGCTCGGGTCATTCTACCGGAGTAGCCGAAAATGATCGTTAGTGGGTGTTATTGCCCCATCGGTCGCTCCGGAGTGGCCGGGCGGTGTGGTTTTGCTTTAGAGCTCGCCGATGACGACGTTCCATTCCGCGATCGCGCGGTGGGTGATGATGCCGTGATGGTTGAAAGGGTCGGCGTCGAGGACTCGGCCGGCTTCGTCGGCGGTGTCGGCGCGGACGATGATGAGGGCGCTACCTGGTTCGGTTACCTTGGGGCCGGAGAGGAGTACGGTGCCGGCTTTGCGTTGTTCGGTGAGGAACGCACGGTGTTCGGGCCGGTGTTTCTGGATGAGTTCGGCGTCGTCGATGTAGGTGTATTCAACCGCGAAAATAGCCATGAAGCGCTCCCTTAAGGATTGTGTGGGCCGTTCATTTCAGCATAGTTGAAGCGGTGCATCGAGCGGCAGGCGGGCGCTCACAAAATAGCAGTATAACTCTGGTTATATTTTCGGTAGGCTAGAAGTGGAGGTAGACACTATGACGATGAAAAACGTTCCCCCTGAAGTACTCGCTGCACGGAAAGCACAGTATTTGCGGAACATCGCAGAGCTGGATTACCGGCGCAATCTGCTACGGCTGCAACAGCTTGGATTGCCTCAGACGGAGATTGCCAGCCTGTTGAGGGTTTCGCAACCGAATGTTCAGAAGATCTTGCAGCGGTCTGCGTCAATCTCGATGCCTTGTGAAGGTTTTTCTGGCGCAGATCCCTATGAGATTTGTGAACGATATGCCGCTGGCCTGATTGATCGCGCGCAGCTTGTGGATGAGTTGACGCGTTGGGAGTACGTACCGCAGGCACAAACCAACGATTTGTTCGACGATTTGCTGATGGACGCTCCGGGTTCGGTTGATGACCTGGACCGCGCGTTGAGCTGTGGATTGATCGACGACGAGCTGTACGACGAGATTGCCGATCGCAACGAAGCACGGAAGACGGCAGAGTGACCCCAGAGTAGAGGCACATCCAGGTCGGGATCATCCCCGCAGGTGCGGGGAGCTCAAGAACAACCCAGCCCCGACGCCGCCACGCCACGGGCCATCCCCGCCAGCGCGGGGAACTCAAAGCTACGCACAGATCGGCAAGATTCTAGGTGTTAGCGCAGCGAGCATTCATAGAGCTTTGAACCTACATCCCTAGTAATCGCCTATAACACATATTATAATTGAAATGCAAGGATTCTGATTTCCCGTCTTAGGAGGTAGTCATGAACCAGGTTCTTGAATCGCCACGCGATAGTGAGATAGCAGCTGATTTGCTGCGCGCCAGAGAGCTATCGGAGGTTGCGCTGCTGGACTATAAGCGGAAGCTGAGGGCGGCCGCTAAACAAATGACACAGAAGCAAATTGCGGAAATCGTGCGCTTGTCGCAGCCAGCAATTGCTACAGCTTTGAAGCGTGCTGCAAAGGTTCCTGATGCTGTTGCGGACTTCAAAGCTGCGTCACCGCATGAGGTGTGCCAGCGGTACGCTGCTGGGCTGATTAGCCGCGAAGAAGTTGTGCGCGAGCTGGTAGCGTGGCCGTACAACGATACGCCGAAGTTCAATGAATTTGGCGAAGTCCAGGGCGTCACCTCCGGTACGTTTACGGACGTGGAGAACGCTGTCATGTTTGGTTTGATTGATGACTCAATCTATGAGGAAGTGTTCAACCAACTGGCCGACTAGTCGCGCACCCTAAAGGAGAAAAGTGTGAGTCTAGACGAGACAGTTGCATGACACTACGAAGCACTACAGAGCGTCAACGCAGACCCTGCAATGGACCCTAACGGGCCAAACGCGACCAAATCTAACCCGGCCAATTTTCGGACGCTCGGTAACTCGTCTAGAGCTACCCCTGAACGGAGAAAGGGATCATCCCCGCAGGCGCGGGGAACTCAGAACACCCGCCGAGGTTTAGCGCATGCGCGCCCAGGGGAAAGTCGGAGGGCGGCCGCGCGTCATGGATGCAGACCGCACCGCGACGGCGCGGCAGCTGCGCGAGGAAGGGAAAAGCTATGCGCAGATCGGCAAGATTCTAGGTGTAAGCGCAGCGAGTATTTACCGGTCACTATCGAGTGAAAACCCTTGATCCACAATGATAACTAATGTTATATTTGAAGTGAAGGAATGTTTGTTTCGAGGTTTAGGAGGTTGTTATGAGCCAGCTGATGGAACGTCCGCAGCATGATGAAATGCGTGCGCAGTTGTTGAAAGCTCGGCAGCGTTTAGAGGTTGATGCGCTGGACTACAAGCGCACTTTGAAGGCTGCTGCTGGTGGGATGACTCAGCGTGAGATGGCGGCGTTGCTGGGTATGTCTCAGCCAGCGGTGGCGAAGGCGTTGCAGCGTGCTCAGGCTGTACCGGCTGTGGTTGGTGAGTTCAACGCTGCAAGCCCTTATGAAGTGTGCCAGCGGTACGCGGCCGGGTTTATCGACCGTGAGGAACTGGTGCGCCAGTTGGTTGCATGGCCGTATAAGCCGACTCCTTGGGCGAACGAATACGGCGAGTATGAAGAGAGCCTGGACGGAACTTGGGAAGAAGTAGGTGACGCGCTGCGGCATGAGCTGATTGACGCTGCTACTTACGATGAAGTTTTGATGAAGACGGCTGATTAGGTAGCGAGCAACCGAAGGGTGAATCGTTGGCTAACGACGAATCGATAGAACGACATTACGCGGCGCTGCGTCAGGTGATGGCTGATCCTGATATGAACCCTCGCGGGGCATACTCGACCATCAAACAAGAACAGTATTTTATTCAAAGCGGATCGCGGCCACGTGCTACAGCCGAACGAGAGCTTTTGCATAAGAAGTGGATGCAAGAGGTGATTGATGATTCGGCTAAGCGCGGTGAAATCAAGCACGAGGGACGAGCCATTGTGATGGCTGGACCGCCCGGTGCTGGTAAGGGAACCGTGCAGCGGGAACGCTTGAATGATGTTCCTGGTTATGTGCAGTGTGACCCGGATATGTTCAAAGAGAAGATCATTCAGCATGAGCTGGACAGTGGTAATCTGGATCGTCTGAAAACTCCATTGGTGAAAGAACTTGAAGCCCAAGGGTACACGTTCGCACCAATGGAGTTTGCTGCGTTAGTGCATGAAGAATCGTCCATGCTCAGCCGTAAGCTACAGACGGACTTGCGCAAGGATGGCACGAACTATGTCATTGATACGGTGCTGAAATCGCAAGGTTCGGCGCAGGAGGTCGCTGCTACTTTGGACGAAGGCGGCTACACCTATGATGTGGTGAGCGTGCAAGCTACCTTCGAGGAATCCAAGGCTGGAATTTATGGCCGTTGGAAGGCAGGGCGTGAAGCATTTGAGTGCGGAGAGAGTCAGCTTGGCGGCCGTCCAGTGCCATCGGACTTTGCCAACAATCTGATCACGGCAGATGGAGAGTCAGCTACTGAGGATTCGGCTAAGTGGTTGGCAGAAAGCGGTAAGGGTGTTGTGAGCTTTACGCAATTCCGGCGAGGATCGAGCACACCGGAGATTGACCAGGTGAAGCATGACGGCAAGCTTGCCGCGCAGCGTTGCTACAGCGCGGCAAGCTTTCCCCAAAGCTAATGAAACACAATCAAGGGTACCGAAAATTCATCGCCCAGGTGCGGATAAGGGAAACGGGATAGGCGACTAACTGCACACCGGAGCATCCCCGCAGGCGCGGGGAACTCCGCGCCGCGGTGAGGTCGCCGTCGGTGGTGTCGGGATCATCCCCGCAGGCGCGGGGAACTCATGCGAAGAAGAACGACGTGAAACCGAACCTTGGGATCATCCCCGCAGGCGCGGGGAACTCAGACGATTATCGCGAAGCGTGGTGACGGTGGGGGGATCATTCCCGCAGGCGCGGGGAACTCCGCTTCGGTTTTGGTGGGTCGACGTCTTTGATGGGATCATCCCCGCAGGCGCGGGGAACTCCGCGCCGCGGTGAGGTCGCCGTCGGTGGTGTCGGGATCATCCCCGCAGGCGCGGGGAACTCATGCGAAGAAGAACGACGTGAAACCGAACCTTGGGA
>NZ_JAKRCW010000010.1 GCF_022346425.1 Pseudoglutamicibacter albus | reverse complement strand
AGCAGAAACCCACACACCCTGACAGGGATCAAAGGCATGCAGGCAACCACCAAACAAAAAATATTTGGTATCAACAAACAAACTTGGCACACTATTGAGTTCTCAAACAACAAACACCCAACCAGCTCGCTACAGTTATCTATTGTCCGCTCCGAAGGGCGCACTGAATACCAACCAATTTCTTGGTGATTTTCAGTGGGTTGGTCGCCTCAGTGCTCTCACGATCTTTTTCAGTCGGAGCCGTTCGCGGCGACAAGAGAAAACATTACGGGAGTTCAGAACAACATGCAAATCGGCGATGAACCCCTCCAGAGCTCCAACCAGCACCGAAAACCGCATGATTCCGCGGAACCTGCTGGTTCAAGGTGTGCTGCACCACTGAAAACTCGTAAAAATTTGTGGCCACCGTCACCGAAATTCCTTCGAATTCGTGCCCGGGATCACTCGTTCGCCCTACAAAACAGCTATTCGCTCTGTAGCGCATCCAGCACCGCGGCGGCTTGAGTGTCGGTTATTTCACCACGGCCAACAGCTCGAGTGATGGCCGCTGTGGCCATCGCAACATAGAAGCCGTGCGCCCCAACTGGCGCATCGGGCCCTGACCAGCCACGACGCGCGGACGCCACGGCCTCCGGGCTCAGCGTGCGAGCAAAACTTGTGCCCGCGCTCGAACCGCTCGCTATCGCCGCATCAACAGAGGAGCGCACCAACGGTCCCAGGGCCGCGCTCGGATCTTCAACACCCACGCTGTTCAACGCATCCCACGCATACGCAAGCGACGCAGAGACCGGCTCCGTAGCCACAGCGACGGCCGCGGCATACAGATCGCGGTCATCCTCATCGAGCACAAAGGGTTCACAACCCAGCTCCACGGCGAGCGCCAGCGCGACCGGGACCATGAGCTTCGGCGCAGAGACGGCTGCGCGCGCCCCGTTCAGCGCGGTGGCGTCCATGCTTGTGCCCGTGAACCGCAGCAGTGGGTGGATCGCTAACGGGATGGCGCCAGCTTCCGCGGCTGGAGTCAGGACGTCGATGCCTACCGCCGGTGATGTGTGGAGCACGAGCTGACCCATCTGGAAGCGGCCAGCAGCGGCCGCGGATGCGACCTCTTGCTGGATGGTCGCGGCATCCAGGGCGAACACGACGGCTTCGCTGCGTTCGAGGACATCAGCGGTGCTCGTGTGGGGGACGCCTGGCAGGATCGCCTCGGCCCGGTCGGCGGAACGTTCATCCGTGACCGAGATCCCCACGATCTGGTGGCCCGCGGACCTCCACGCGGCAGCAACCACAGGGCCTACGCGGCCCGCACCGATAATCCCGATGCCTAAACGCGGCGCATGCGCGCCCAAAGAAGCCGAGCCTAAGGAGGAAAAACTCACCGCACCTCACCCCAGTGGTTCTTGTCGACGCGATTAGCTGTGCTTGCCTGCATAGTTTCAGTCCTCATCTGCCATCTTCTTCGCCGCCGCCAACAATTGTGGCAAAACCCGATCAATGTAGGCGGCACGTGATTCTCTGGCCGTAGGGGTTGGAACGCTCAAGGCGATCAGTGATCCTTGCAATAGATCAACGGGGACAGACAGGGTTCGGATCCCTAAGGTGTGTTCTTCTTCAGCAAGGCAGTAACCCTGCTCTCTAGCCTGACGCACCTGGTGCATGATTGCAGCTATGTCAGTGCTTGTGTGGGGTGTTAGCTGGGGTCGCTCAATACTTTCGAGCACGCTTTCAACCTCGGCGTCATCGAGCATTCCGAGCATGGCTCGCCCCATCGCGGTGCAATAGACAGGCAGATATGAGCCCACATTCACGCGGATGGCGAGCTCTTGGTCCGCGTGACAGGCGTACAGGTTGACGACCCTTCCGTGCGAGTACTGAGTCAGAGTGGTGGTTTCACGCACCTCGGCGGAAAGCCTGCGCAGAATCGGTGCCGCTTTTCTGACAGGGTTATTCGCCTCGACATACGGCTTGGATAGCTCAAGCAGTTTGGATCTCACCCGGAATGTGGATCCCTCGTGAGCGAGGTATCCCAAGTCCACGAGTGTTGCGAGGTATCTGCGTGCTGCTGCCGGAGGCAACTCTGCTCTGGCGGCAACTTCGGAGAGCGTGAGCGGATTGCCAGCAAATGCCTTGATGACCTTGAGCCCACGAGTAAAAGACTGAACATGTTGGTCTGATTGTTGCGTCATTACCGACCCTCGCCCCAATGTCCTTTTAGATACGGTCCCTCTAAATATCCCTTGACGTGTGACTTACGTCTCACCCATACTCTAGCCACAGCGAAAAGTTTATTCGCTGTGCGAAACGTCAGATCGGTGCAGGACTTGTAGAGAACGCAGGGGTTGTAGATGAGACGTCGCATTCAACGCTTCATTGCTTTATGGACGGCAGCGATATCAGTGGTTGCTCTCAGCGGTTGTGTCGTTCTGCGCGAAGGTGGGCAGTCACGGCAGGATTCCGACGCCGAACGTCAGGTACACACAGAAATCGTTGCCTTACCTGATGAGGTGAAGAAGCGAGGCCACCTGGTTTTCGGCTCCCAACTCGCCTCGCCTCCTTTGAACTTCTCAGACGGAGACGCTTATAAAGGCATCAACATTGACATCGCCGAAGAGATTGGCCGGCGCCTCGACGTTGATATCGAGTGGAAGCAGTACCCCTTCGCAGGCCTCATCCCAGCAGTTCAATCACGCCAAATCGACGCCGGCATCGACCTGATCGGCGACACGGAAGAACGTGCACGCGCCGTGGACTTCTCGAACTACATGAACCAGGCAACCTCGAGCCTCGTGAAGCGCGGGAACCCCCACAAGATCGCATCAGCATCTGACCTGTGCGGGCTCTCTGTCGCCATCGTCCGCGGTGGTGTCCAACTTGAGCTTGCTGAGGAGGAAAGCAAGAAATGCACCGATAACGGCAAGCCAGCCATCGACATCAAGCAGTTCGCGGCGCCAAGTGACGCGAGGCTTTCAGTTCAAGCCGGACGCACCGCAGCTTTCCTCGGTAACACCCCCGTGATGCGTTATATCGCCAAAAACGAGGCGACCCGCGACACATTCGAAATGGGCGGTGAAGCCACCTACCAACTGCAACCGATCGGGATCATCACAGCCAAAGACCGCTCAGACCTGAAGCAGTCAATCCAGTCTGCCCTTGACCTGATGCAAGCAGACGGAACCATGGACAAGCTCCTCAAAAAGTGGAACCTGGAAGATCTCAGCCTTACAGCAGACGCTGACCATACGAAGGGGAAGCCATAATGCCCGCCTCATCAGTGAAACAAGACCTCATCGGTCAGCTCCCCCACCCTGTAGCTCAACAACGCCACCCCTGGAGGATCGTCTCCGGCGTGCTCGTGGCGATAGCCACGGTTCTAGTGCTCTACGGCTTGTGGTCCAACCAAGCCCTCGACCACGAGACCATCGGCCGTTACCTGACTCATGACAGCATCATGAGCGGCCTGAAGAACACCATCGTGTTGGCTCTTATTTCCATGGCCATCGGCGTCGTGGGCGGCTTCGTCTTCGCCCTGATGCGGTTATCAGAGAACCCAGTCCTGCGAGCGATCGGATTCGCCTACGTAGCAATCGTTCGAAGCATCCCACTGCTGCTTCTGATCCTGTTCGTAGGCAACATCTCCCTCTTTTGGTCCGGCATCGACATCCTCAACCCCATCACGAAAGAGGTTTGGTTCAGCTGGGATACGAATGACCTCATCACGCCGTTTGTAGCCTCCGTCATCGCGCTCTCAGTCAATGAGGCCGCCTACATGGCTGAGATTATCCGCTCCGGCCTTTCCTCCGTCGATGAAGGGCAACGAGAAGCAGCCGACGCCCTGGGTCTCGGCCCTTTTCGCACCATGACCCGCGTCATTCTGCCGCAGGCATTGCGGGTCATCATCCCTCCCACGGGCAGCCAGTTCATCACGATGATCAAGATGACCTCGCTCGTATCCGTCATTGCAGGTGGCGATCTGCTGACTGAGGCCCAAAACATCGCAGCCATCAACTTGCGCACACTCGAGCTACTTTTCGTGGCTTTCCTGTGGTACTTCGCAGTCACCGGCATCGCGACCATCGGCCAAACGATCCTCGAACGGCGTCTGGCTCGCGGCCAGAGGAAAGGCTAAGTCACCATGACCGTACAGGCTCCCACGCAAACAAACACAACAGCCCCGTTGCTCTCTATCCAAGGAGTGCACAAGTTCTTTCGGTCCCTTCACGTCCTGAAGGGCATCGACCTAGACATTCATCACGGGCAAGTGACCTGCTTGCTCGGCCCCTCCGGCTCGGGCAAATCAACGCTCTTACGTTGTATCAACCACCTTGAGCCGATCGACGCTGGCCGCATCGTCATGGATGGCCAGACACTGGCCTACCAAGAAAAGGCTGGGAAGATGCACCTGCGGAAACGGCGCGACATTGACCGGCAACGTCAAGAGATCGGCATGGTTTTCCAGCACTTCAACCTGTTCCCGCACTATTCCGTTCTACAAAACATCACGCTCGCCCCTAGCCTGCTCGGCAGGGCAGAACGCAGTGAAGCTAAACGCACCGCGTATGAACTTCTCGAACAAGTTGGCCTCGCCCACAAAGCTGACGCCTACCCGGCGGCGCTTTCTGGCGGCCAGAAACAGCGCGTTGCGATCGCGCGAGCGTTAGCGATGAAACCTCGGGTCATGCTGTTCGACGAACCGACCAGCGCTCTGGACCCTGAACTGGTTGGCGAAGTGCTGAAAGTGATGAAAAACCTCGCGGAAGAGGGCATGACCATGATCGTTGTGACTCACGAAATGGCTTTCGCTCGGGATGTCGCAGACCAAGTCGCCGTCATGGACCAGGGCGTCATCATCGAATCCGGGACCTCGGCGGAAGTTTTCGACAATCCACAGTCAGAGCGAACCATCAACTTCCTGCGCCACGTCCGCTAATGAGATCCCGTTGTCCCCAATGTCCGTCAGCTCCGCTTCTGCGCATCACGTGAAGGTATTGAAAGATGTCTACGAATAACACCAGCAAACTTGTCCTCCTCGGAACCGGAGGTGGACCGACCCCGAAACGTGAACGCAACGCTAATTGCAACGCGATTGTGGTGGGTAACGCTACCTACATCATCGACGCGGGCAACGGCATTGCCCGCCAGCTCGCTTTCGCTGATATCGCTTTCAACTCGATTCGTTCCGTCGGCATCACGCATCACCATTCGGACCATAACGCCGACGCCGGGACGTTGCTCCATCTGGCGTGGTGCGCCAATCTGACCCGCCCTGTTCAAACATTTGGGCCAGCCCCGTGGTCGAGCATGTGGGATTCGTTCCTCTCATACGCGCAACGTGACACGAGCATCCGCATTGTTGATGAAGGCCGCCCAGATTTCGCCGCCCTAGTCTCAGCCCGCGATATTACGGACGACGGCACTGATCCAGGAGTTGTTTACGAAGACGACCGCGTCCGGATCAGCGCCGCCTGGGTCAACCACCCACCGATCGACGCGTTGGCATACCGGGTCGATTGTGAAGACAAGAGCTATGTGATCTCTGGCGACACCACTCCCTGCGATGCGCTCGTGGAGCTGGCTCAAGGTGCAGACGTGCTCGTCCACGAGGTAATGCACGTGCCGAGCATTGAGCCGTTGCTTGCCAGGAGTAACGGGGAGACGCTTCGCGATCACCTCATCGCGTCCCACACCGCCTCAACCGACGTTGGGGAGGTTGCCGCGCGCGCCGGAGTGAAGAAACTCGTGCTTTCGCATTTTGTTCCTAGTAGCCCCGCAGTTCCTGACGATGTGTGGCTTGCCGACGCACGCCTAGGCTACGACGGCCCGGTGGTCGTTGGGCAGGACCTCATGGAGATGTAGGCAACCTCACCGCACCTCACCCCAGTGGTTCTTGTCTGCCCAGCCCGCCATGGCGGCGGCCCGCTCACACTGCCTGAAAACGAAAGTGTCCGCGGTCTGTTGCTCAACATCGTAGATCTTTGTGTTGACCGGCCCCGCAGCCGTAGCCACCGTGAGAGTCGCAACACCAGCCGCCCTAGCGAACGGCCCTTGCCTCAAAGCAACCCCTTGGGTGCGTTGATGCGGAACAAACGCGACCTTCTTCACCAGACGGCCTGAGGTGATGATCAGCATCGTCTGCGTGAGCGCGAACGCCTGCCGCGGCCCCGCGATCGGGGACAGCCAGCGCGCCTTGCGTGGGCTCACCACAAACTCCGGTTCCTCCCCAGGGCGTTCCGCGGCAGCCACAACGAGCGGCTGGGTCCGGTCCGTCCCCGGGTTCGGGATCAACGCCGCCACCACGGCGAGCGCCTCCTGGAACGTGCCCACCGGTAGCAAGACGTTGCTTTTCTCTGCGGAGGCTCCATCGGAGGGGACGTTCGCGACAACCCGCCACCAGCCGGTGAGTTTCCACAGCAGAGGCTGTTGGAGCCCCAGCGCGTGCACGCGTTCCGGCGGGACTGTGGTGTTGCTTGATTCGGTGTAGCCGCGTGTCAGCACCAGCCCGTCCTGCCCCGCGCTGACAACGAAGCCGCCGTTGGTGTTGATCATCGAGAACACGAGGCCACCCCACGCGATGAGCAGCGGGCCGAAAACCACGAGCGGCTGGGTGAACGAGGACGTCTCGACCGCACTCACCACATACCCGATGATCACCACGGCACCGAAAACCACGTTCTTCAGCAAGGCCGCGGCCACGAGCCGATTCATGCGAACTTTGACGAGAGGACGCACTACCTCCGATGCTGCAGTTGCCTCGGCGGTTAATCCCGTTGCCTGGGTCTTTGCCGCTGTTACCTCGGCAGTTGCCGGGGCAGTCTCGGTCGATGCCGCGTTCCCCTCTGTCTGTACCGGGGCCACGGGTTGTTGCTCGCCGCGGGCGGTACGCAGGATGTCCTCGCGTAACTGTTGGGCCTGCCGGTAGGTCACGTACTGGAGTTTCGCGGCTGCTTCTTGCGCATCGGCTACATGGAATTCCAGCTCAGCGAGACCGAAAATACGGGCCAGAATGGGGCGGTTGATGTCGATGCTTTGTATCCGGTCGATGCGGGCGTGGCGCACGTTCTTCATGAAGATGCCCTGCCGAACCTCGACACGGTTCGCTGTGATCCGGTACCCCATGGCCCGCCACGCGAACCACGAATACACGATCGTGCCGATGATGACCGCGAGCCACGCCCACATCACCCACGTGTCATCGGAGAACAGGCCGAAAAAGTCCGAAGACCCCTCGCCCTCACCTTCGCCCTCGCGCCCGCCATCGCCGCCGGAGGGGCTACCGCTGACAAACGATTCGGCCCAACTGCGCACAAAACTGAACGCCAACAGCGCGAAAATGATCCACCCGCGCACCAACGGGGTCGCCTTATGAACCCGCTTCCACTCAACCGTTTCAGGCACGTTTGACACAACGCCCCCTAAATCCCGGCGAGCTTCTGCTCACCCCGCGCCGCGAGCTCATCACGTAGACGCTCGCCATCAGCTTGAGTCAGGCCAGGGATGTCCGGCGAGCCTTCTGCTGCGGCCGTCTTGAAGGAGACCTGGCACAAACCGAACCCGCGCATCAGAGGCCCCGACTTCAGATCAACATATTGAAGCCGGCCATACGGCACCACCACAACCCGGCGGAACACGATCCCCACCCGGTACGTGAAATCGTTCTCCCGCAGCATCCACCCCATACTGCGTACGCTCGGCCCGATCAGGAACGCTTGAACAACCCCGCTCACCAGCGTGTAGCCAGCCACGATCCAGCCCGCCCACACGAGCCACGTCGAGGCATCGAACACACCCAGGCGCTTCAAGATCCACGGCGCACACCCCGCCGCCCCCAGACACAGAACCGTGAAAATATTCGAAAGATGCTGAACCCGCGCCAACCGCGGATCCACCGGAATCCACTCGTGATCCGCAACCCACCCAGTCTGCGCCGGCGAGCCTCCCTGCGCCGCATCGTTATTGTGCTGCATCTGCGGCTCCTTCCGTCGGGGCGGCATCGTCGTCATCGTCTGAGTCCACGGTGCATAACCGCTGCACTACCAGCCCCACCGCTGCCACGATCACGCCGGCCGCCGCCGCAAGGAGCGCGCGGAAGAAAATCGGTGACCCCACAACACCATTCACCACTACATCGATCACAACGCCGGCGTGGAAACCCGATGCCGCCAACCCCACCAGCGCCGAGGCTTGCGCGAACACCACAACACGCACCGCCGCCAACGGGTCAATCCGGCGATCAGTGCGCCGCGTGCGCGATAGAAACACCCACAGACCCAGAACTAACGCGACAACAGCCACCGCAACCAACGCGACCGAGGACGCCCGCCCCATAGCCCACAGGTCCGCGCTCACAACGGCGAGTAACGTCGAGGTCAACAACCCGAGGGCCGCGAACACAAGCCATCCACCCAGCATCGGTACAACGCGTAGTTTAATCACGATGCGGACGCCCCACCATTGCTCGGAGCGGTTGCGGTGGCCTCACGGTCATCGCGCGAGTCCGGTAGCCGATGCGCGGGATCCATGTACGGGCGCACCCCGCCTAAAGGCTCAAGTTCACGCGCAACACGGAACACGGACTCCGAACCCACAAACGCGCCCGGGTCCATCCACGACCACGGGATCACCACAAACCCGCGCTCCAGCGCGCGCGGATGCGGCAGGGTCAAGACCGGATGATCGCTCACAACAGAGCCGAACGTGATGATGTCCAAATCCAAGGTCCGGGCACCCCACCGCACCTCACGAGTACGGCCGTGCTCAGCCTCAATACGTTGCAACTGTTCCAGCAACGTCGCCGGCGCCAGCGTTGTTGAAACCTCGATCACCTGGTTCAGGTATTCCGGCTGTCCCTCGGGGCCGCCCACCGGATCCGTCACCACCATCGGCGACTCACCCGTGACCGTGACCCCATCCAACGCCGCGATCTCAGCGCGCGCCAACGCCAACGTCTCAACAACGTCACCCAAATTAGCGCCCAACGCGATCACCGCAACCACCGGGAAACCCGGCTCGCGCGTCAAAACCTCCGGGAGCGGGCCACCGTCTGCTTCATACGGTTCAGAACCCTGCGACATTACAGCCTCCAACGTTATGAACGGCTACGGCTCATCGTCACAGCCACATCGCCAAACGGCACCGGGATCGGTGCCTCGGGCTTATGCACCGTGACCTGCACCGCGAGCGGAGAAAAGTCCCGCATCAAACGGTCAACAATCACCGAAGCCAGCTTCTCAATCAAGTTGTATGGCCCGCCCTGAATCTCATCGACAACGGCTTGGCCCATCGACCCATAATCCAGGGTGTCCGAAACATCATCCGATGCGGCCGAGACCCGGAAGGACGTCGCAACCTTCACATCGACAACGAACCTCTGGCCCTCACGCTTCTCATGATCAAAAACACCATGAAAACCCGTCGCAGAAATTCCGTTGATCGTGATGACGTCATGACCATCCCACTGGAAAGGCCTCACGCCTTAACCGCCTCAGCAGGGTTCACCCACGCACGCGCAACCTCAACCGCATCGCGGGTACCGGCAACATCATGAACACGCACAGCCCACGCACCCTCGGCGGCAGCCAGAGTGCTCGTCGCATGCGTTGCCGCGTCACGGTCAGCAACCTCATGCGGGCGCTTACGCTCCTCCAGCAACCGCCCCAAGAAACGCTTACGCGACGTACCAATCAAAACGTCATGACCCAACGCCACAAAACGATCCGTCGCATTCAAAACAGCCCAATCATGCTCGGCGTTCTTAGCGAAACCCACGCCCGGATCCAAAATAATGTTCTCCCGCGCCACACCCGCGGCAACAAACTGATCCCGCACCTCGACCAGTTCCGAAACAACCTCAGCCACAACATCGCCATACTCAGCGTGATCCACCATCGTCTTCTGATCCCCACGGCGATGCGTCAGCACAACCCGAGCACCCAACTCGGCAACAACCTGAGCCATATCCGGTTCAAACGTCTGACCAGAAACATCATTAATCAGATGCGCGCCAGCTTCCCACACCTCACGCGCAGTCGAAGCATGCGTCGTATCAACCGAAACCACAGCGCCCGCAGCAACCAGGCCCTTCACAACAGGCACAACCCGAGCAGCCTCAACCTCAGGATCCACAAAATCAGCGCCCGGACGCGTCGACTCACCACCAACATCAATAATGTCAGCGCCGGCACGCATCATCTCAAGACCATGCGCAATCGCCGCATCAACATTCAGGAAACGGCCGCCATCCGAAAACGAATCCTCAGTGACATTCAAAATACCCATCACCAAGCAACGATCACGCGGCAAATCAGCCCACGCATCCTCACGCGACTTCGCACGAATCACAGCCAAAGCAGACGTATTAGGGCCAGTACCAGGGGTTGCAGCGAGGTTGAACATCAACCGACCTTCCAGACGAGACGCAACGAACACGCGGCACACGGCCGCACACCACTAGCCTACCCGCCAGCCGAAAAAGCTACCGGCCATGCCCCATAATCAGGCCCATCGCCTCAGCACGCGTAGCCGACTCACGCAACTGACCACGCACAGCCGAAGTCGTGGTCGTCGACCCAGGCTTACGAACGCCCCGCATCGACATACACAAATGCTCCGCCTCAATCACCACAATCGCCCCACGCGGCTGCAGATGATCCTCCAATGCCTCCACAATCTGCGTAGTCAAACGCTCCTGAACCTGCGGACGCCGAGCAAATAGATCAACCAGCCGGGCCAGCTTCGACAACCCCGTGACCTTGCCTGAAACACCCGGGATATAACCGATATGAGCCCGCCCATGAAACGGAACTAGGTGATGCTCACACGTTGAATAGAACGGGATGTCCTTGACCAAGACCATCTCCGAATGATCAATATCGAAGGTCGCGGACAACACGTCAGCCGGATCCATATGCAGACCCGAGAAAACCTCGGCATACGCTCGGGCCACACGCGCCGGCGTATCCACCAAACCATCCCGGTCCGGATCCTCACCGACCGCCAACAGGATCTCGCGGACAGCACGCTCAATCCGAGCCTGATCAACACGACCCTGCTCCGTCCAACCCTGCTCAACCTCGCCAAGCTCAACGTCACCAGCAACAGCGCCGCCGAGCCCAGCGTCACCGGGTACAGCGTCAGGGCCCTTGCCCGTCACACCAAAACCATTAGAGTCCACGTTCGACATGATCACAGCCTACCGACCTACAACAGCTCAGCCTCAATCACCGAAGCCGACAGGTGCAACGCGGAAGCGACCCCCGCATCGTCCTCACTACCCACAAACACCACCGCAAGCGACGCCGCCGCATAGCCCGGGACCCGCAACGGGACCGCGATCGAACTCACGCCAGTCAAAACCTGCGAACGGCTCTTGGTATACGGTGCGGCGGCATCCCCAAGCAACTCCGGATGCGCTAAACCACGCGCCGCCAACTCCGCAGTCCCCAGCTGCGCCCGGATGGCGGCCCCCGGGGCGCCAGCGTCCAACGGATGGGCGGAACCCGGACGTTGAACCAGCGTGGCACCATCGACCTTCGGCTCAACCGAAACCAACGTCACCACTTGATCCTGCGTCAAAACAGCAATGAACGCCGTCATCTGCAGACCTTGAGACAACCTCGTTAGCTCCGGCAACGCGGCAGCCTGAACATCACGGCTCACTGAACGCGCCAAAACCAATAAGTTAGGGCCCAACGTCACAACACCATCGGCGCCCCGCACCACCATGTTGTGCGCCTCTAGCGTACGCAGCAACCGGTAGACGATCGAACGGTGCAAACCGACCCGTTCACACAATTGCGGGATCGTGAGGCCCTGCTCATACTCAGCGATGGCCTCCAACAAACTCAGGCCGCGCGAGAGCGTCTGCGAACCCGCCGCAGACGCCCCCGCACGGCCCTCAGAATCAACCGTCACAAAGACAACCTGGCTCTATCTTCCGTGGCTTCCTTAGGACTCCGAGAGGACGCCCTTGAAAAACTCGCTCAGCTCATCCGTGGCATCCAGCGGCAGGACCTGGGCAACGTACTGGTCAGGGCGCACAACAACAATCACGCCGTCACGCGAAAGCTCGCGCGCATCGTAGATGTCGCGGCTCAAAGCAACAGGGTTCATTTCCTGACGTTCACGGTCAGCCGAACCAAGAGCCGAGGCGAAGACGTTCTCCCACTGCATGATGCCGAAGTCGCCGTAGCGTGGACGGAACACCTCTGGTGCGTCGAAGACCTCGAACTCCTCGTGGGACTGCTGGTAGATCACCTTGACGTCGAACCATTCGTGACGTGGGCGTCCACCCAGCTCGCTGCCAACCAGCGGCGATGCCTCGTCGTCTTTGAGCCATGCTGCGAGATCATCCACCGCGGAGTGCTCGGTTGGGTGCGCACCGTCAGCGAACACATAGATACGCCAGCGGCCATCGGCTTCTGCAAGGTGGCCCAGATGCAAACGGACTCCGTCACAACGGCGGGTAGCCCACGCCGACTTGAAGCGCTTACCGACCGGGAAACCGGCAGCGAGCTCTTGGTGTTTGGTGTCACCGCACACCATGGACGGCTCGTATTCGGTCATGAAACCTGCCGGGAACTCGGCGGTACGGACGTAGAAGTCCTCGAGGTCGCTCGGGTTTTCGAACTCCTCTGGCTTACGCGCCATCATCGAGGACCATTCCATGTCGAAGTCGATGAGGTTCTGCGCGATCACCTGACGCTCGCCCGTGTAGGTCGAGAGGATCTCCAACGGAGCGGTACCGAGCAGGGCGTGCGCGAGCTTCCAACCGAGGTTGAATGCGTCCTGCATCGAGACGTTCATGCCCTGACCGGCTTTAGCGGAGTGAGTGTGGCATGCGTCACCGAGGATGAATACGCGCGGCATCTTGTTCCCGGCTTCTTCCACTGGGACGTCATCGAAGCGGTCGGTGACGCGGTGGCCGACCTCATAAACCGACCACCATGCGACGTCTTTCACCTCAACCGTGTACGGGTGGAGGATCTCGTTGGCGTGACGCACGATCTCATCGAGCGGGGTCTGGCGAACCTTGCCGTCGTCATCTGCGGCGGTTTCGCCGAGGTCGACGTACATGCGCGACATCGCGCCACCTTCGCGTGGAATGTGGAGGATCGAGCCGCCGTCATGGGACTGGATCGCGCACTTGGTGCGCCAGTCTGGGAAGTCGGTTTCGACGATGGAGTCCACGACTCCCCACGCGTGTGCGGCTTGTTGGCCTACGCGGGTTGCGCCGATGTCGCGGCGGATCTGTGAACGCGCACCGTCAGCGCCGACGAGGTACTTGGTGCGGACCGAGAACTCTTCGCCGGCCTTCTCACCGAAGGTGTAACGCAGGTTGACGAGCAGCGGGTATTCCTGGGAGTCGTCGCGTTCGTGGGAGACGTATTCGATGCCGTAGTTCGGTTTCATGCGGGAAGGCTGGTTACGCATGAACTCACCGAAGTACTGCATGATGCGGGCCTGGTTGATGATCAGGTGCGGGAATTCGGAGACACCGTGCGGGTCATCCGGGGCGAGTGCCGCGCGGACGATGTTCTTTGGGTTTTCTGGGTCTGGCTTCCAGAACGCCATTTCGCGGAGATGGTAGGCCTCATCGATCACACGGTTTGCGAACCCGAAGGCTTGGAAGGTTTCGACGGAGCGGGCCTGGATGCCGTCTGCCTGGCCGACCTGGAGTTCGTGTTCGCGGCGTTCGATGAGGCGCACCTCGAGCTGCGAGAAGACCGAGAGTTGCGCTGCGGTAGTCATACCGGCGGGACCTTCACCCACGATCAGTACGTCCATAACCTCCGGCAGGTCTTCACTACGGTCGATGCCGACTCCTGCGGCTTCCTTGATAAGGGGGTCTCCGGTCACATAGCCGTTGTGGTGAAACTGCATTCTGGCTCCATTGCGGTGAAAGTCATTGGGATAAAAGATCACAGATTAGTTCGATATGCGAACACTGCATTCTGTATTCGCAACTGTGATCTATCGTACACGCGAACGGTGAGCTTCGAACAGTCTTTTACGCCCTTAAACAGGAAGGGACGTGGAGCCTCACACTCCACGTCCCCGTCGCCGCCCACATCAGCGGAACCTCTATCGAGACTTAGCCAATCCCCCCGAACGACCACGACTCCTGAATGCATGAACAGCAGCGATGCTTCCGCCTATAAGCAAGATGGAAAAAACGGTCAGGCCGATGAAAGCGCCAGGGGCAGCAGCAAATGAATACTTGGAATATTCGAGATCTTTCAACCTATCGTTCATCATCGCCAGATGAGGGAAAAACACAATATAAGTTGCGACACCTGCAACCCCGGCAATAGCCCCGCTAATCGCGCCGGTCACCTGGAGCGGCTTGACGCGAATAAATATTGCTATGGCGGAAAGGGTTGCTGAAACAAGCGACAGAGCCATAGAAATGACCGCCAGGATCAAGACCGGATCCTCAAGCCTCCACACAAAGGCAGGCCCTCCGTGGCCCTCGATGTTAAGAACATAAGCTGGAATGAACATGGTCGCGAATGCCAGGGCGGCGAGACCGGCCACCATGAACGGCATCGCTACAGCCCCTCGCTTCGCCCCAGCAGGCACCGTCTGACCCGCTGCCTCAGCTGGTAATTCTTGAGCTGCCGACCCCGGCACGAACACAGCTGGCCGAATATTCGCTCTGAGATCCCGGCCTTTCAGCTCCATAATAAGCACGAGAACGCTCACCACCAGGAGCAGGCCAAACACAACCAGACCAAAGAATGAACCGAAACCTAGACCAATCATGGTGTCTTCAGTTTCCCAGGATGCTCCAAGTGCTTCAGCAAATCTGCGTATTTCGCTGAGCTTGCCGTTCACTCCAGCAATCCCCACGATGTACGCGGTGAGGCCCATAGCGCCCGCCACGATCCCCACAATCGGGTAGGTCGATAACAACGCTCTTCTACGAGCGAAGAATGCCGCGACCGACACAGCCGCGGAAACGATCACCAGGACCATAGAGATGATCGCAAGTATCGTCGCCTCATGCGGAACTAATTTAGCTTCCTTAATTAAATTGCCCCCCGAGAAGAAACCGACAGAACTTGAGTGGATATCAACCCGTACGCTCACCAAGGGCAAAAACAATGCAACGAGACCGAGAACAGCTAGGCCTGCAATGATTACCGGAAGCCACTCCGACCATCCCTTCGGAAGCACAACGCCCGCACCAGGCTGACCGTACTGCGTCGGGGCATACTGCTGTGGCTGGTGCCCACCGCCTGATTGGGCGTCGATCCATTCCGCGAGTCCCTGATAGCAGTTGGGATGCTGACGCACTACCGCCCGCAGATCGGGACGCGACTGCGCCAGATTCATCAACGTATGTTGATCCAACTGAGGATTGTCACGAACGTCTGCCTCAGTCATTGAAGAAAAATCAGGGGTGCTCATGGCGACCTACCTTGAAGTAATCAACTGTTTCTTTGTGTTTTGTGAAGCTACTGGCGGTTTAACCTGGTCTAAGGCTAACCCAGGTTAAGTGACCATGACCACATTCCGCCACCAAGCTTGTGGCAAGAATGCGTTGAAAAGTATGCGCTGAGAAGTATGGATCGTTAACAAGAGAATGCCCCAGGAGGCATCTTGCCTCCTGGGGCATTCTGCTAACTACTTCTGAGCAGGTCAGTTTGTGCTCTGTGCCTGCTTAATCCACTCCGCCAACGCTGGATAGCAGTTAGGGTGCTGACGGATCTGCTCCCACAATTGAGGCTTAGTCGCGGCAAGTTGCTGCAGCTCAACTGCCGACGCCCCCGCCGGCACCGTCTCACCCGAGGCCTCAGTCGGCGCCTCCTGGCTCTCTTCCTTGGCAGGCTCCTCAGCCGGCGCTACAACTGGTTCCTCAACCGGGGCTACAACTGGTTCATCGACAGGCTCAGCATCTGCAGCCTGCGTTGGCGCCTCGCTAACCTCTTCAGGTGTCTCGGATACCGGCTCGCCAGTAGCAACAGATTCAGGCTCGGACGCAACCGGCTCCGAAACCGCGGTCTCCGAAACCTTCGCCTCACTCTGAGCAGACTCTTCAGAGTCCGGAAGCTTGGCCTCGACGTTCTGAGGCTGCTGGTCCGGCGACTGCCAAGCCGCCCGCTGACCCTGCGCTTGGCCACTGTCCTGCTGCTGGACTCCCTGTGCCTGTTCACCCCGCTGCGGCTCGCCCTGTTGCTGATCATCCTGCGACTGGTCTGACTGTTGTTGGCCAGACTGCTGTTCGCCAGTATGTTGCTGCTGCTGTTGCTGACCGTGCTGGCCCTGCTGTGGGTGCTGCGACTGCTGGGCGTAGCCACCGTACTGGTTGTTCTGGTACGGCTGCTGATTCCAGCCTGCCCCGTTCGAGCCGCCTGCGAAAGCTGGCTGCAGATTCGCGCTGATGCCCTTACCCTTCAGCTCCATGAGAAGCGCAACAACACCCGCCGCAAGGAGTAGGCCGAAAACAACCAGACCGAAGAACGTGCCGAACGCTGGGCCTACCGAAGTGCCCGTGTCCTCCAGGGAATAGCCATACTCTTCAAGCTGCTTACGCGCTTTGTTCGCCTCGGCGCCGACCTGGATGAACATGACGATGTAGGTGATGATGCCCAAAGCGCCTGCCGCGATCCCCGCAATCGGATAGATCAATGGCAGCGGTTTCCTTCGGACAAAGAACGCCACGGCCGGCACAGCTGCGGCCGCGATCACCAAGATCATCGAAATGATCGCAAGCACCTTGACGCCGGCCGGGGCATCAAGAAGCGAACCGGTGTGGCTACCGAACCTACTCTTCGCGCTGACAGCCGGCAAGAAGATCGCAATGAAAGCAAGAACAGCCAAGCCCGCGATGATGACAGGAAGCCACCCTGTCCACTCCTTCGGAAACACAACGCCCGGACGTGGCTGCCCATACTGTGGCTGGCCGTACTGGTTCTGCCCGTACTGCTGGGACTGAGTCTGTCCATACTGCTGTGGCTGACCGTACTGCTGAGCCTGCTGACCATAGCCAGGGTTGTAGCCCGACTGCTGCTGCGCCGGATACTGCTGGTACTGACCCTGCTGGTACTGATTCTGGCCGTACTGGTTCTGCCCGTACTGCTGCGATTGAGGCTGCCCATACTGCTGTGGCTGACCGTACTGCTGAGCCTGCTGACCATAGCCGGCGTTATACCCCGACTGCTGCGACGGATTCTGAGCCCCATAACCCTGAGCCCCGTTGCCCTGCGCTCCATAACCCTGGGCCGCATAGCCTTGCGCAGGCTGGCTCTGTTGCGGCTGCTGCTGACCGTACTGGTACTGGTACTGGTTCTGCTGGGACTGGTTCTGCTGTGGCTGCTGCCCGCCAGCTGACTGGCTATCGATCCATTCCGCGAGGCCTGGATAGCAGTTAGGGTGCTGGCGCACCGCCGCGCGCAGATCCGGGCGCGACTGCGCCACATTCATCAGCGTAGTCTGATCCAGTTGGGGATTATTTCTGACGTCTTCCTCAGTCATTGAGGAGTAATCGGAGGTGTTCATGACAACCTAACGTGGCTTCGGAGACAGATCAGTTTGATCTTAGATCAGACCAGCCTGCAGGTTCTAGCTCGGAGAACCTCAAACACCGTTCCGTCCGCACACGCGTACACAATTACGCCGCGAGGGCAAAACGCCCCCACGGCTACGTGCCTGGTCTTATGTTCCTGGCCCTTGCGGTTCCCCTCCCGGCAGTTCAGTTCCCCCAGCCGGAGGGTCCACAACCGTGACACCTTCTCCAGGTTTCGGCTCGGTACCCTTACCCTGCGGGTCGCGCTTGATGTCACGTTCACCACGTACCGGTGGGAGGTCCTGGCCAGGGCGGGCCTCATCGAACAGCCACTGCTCACGTTCCGGAAGCTTCACCAGATCATGGAAAATCTCTGCGACCTCCGCCTGGTTCAAGGTTTCACGGTCCAAAAGTTCCTTAGCCAAGCGATCCAGGACGTGCCGGTTCTGAGTCAGAATCTGATACGCCTCAGCGTGAGCGTTATCCAGAAGTTGACGGACTTCCTTGTCCACAACCTCAGCCATGCCCTCGGAATAGTCGCGGGTCTGCCCGGCTTCACGGCCCAGGAACGGTTCGCCGCTACCGGTACCCAGCTGCACAACACCCACTTCGGAACTCATGCCGTACTGGGTCACCATCTTCCGGGCCGTCTCGGTGGCCTTCTGAATGTCGTTCGAGGCACCCGTTGACGGATCGTTGAACACGACCTCCTCCGCAACGCGGCCACCCAACGCATACGCGAGCTGATCCAACAACTCCTGGCGGGTTATCGAATAACGGTCCTCCGTCGGCACAACCATCGTGTAGCCCAACGCACGGCCACGCGGAAGAATCGTGATCTTGGTGACCGGAGCCGAATGCCTCAAAGCAGCCGCAACCAATGCGTGGCCACCCTCGTGATAAGCCGTCACCTGGCGCTCATGCTCACGCATCAAACGCGTACGCTTCTGCGGGCCCGCCATCACACGGTCAATCGCCTCATCGATCGCTCGATCATCAATCAAATGAGCGTTGGAACGCGCCGTCAACAGCGCGGCCTCATTCAAAACGTTCGCAAGATCAGCACCCGTGTACCCCGGTGTCTTCTTCGCGACAGCCTCAAGGTCAATCCCATCAACCAGCGGCTTATTGCGCGCATGCACCTCAAGGATCTTCTTACGTCCCGCAAGATCCGGCGCCTCAACAGGCACCTGACGGTCAAAACGGCCCGGACGCAACAAGGCCGGATCCAAAACATCCGGACGGTTCGTCGCCGCAATCAAGATGACGTTGGTGTTCGCATCGAAACCATCCATCTCAACCAGCAACTGGTTCAGCGTCTGTTCACGCTCATCGTTACCGCCACCGATGCCGGCACCACGCTGGCGGCCCACCGCATCGATCTCATCAACAAAAATGATCGACGGCGAAGAACTCTTAGCCTGCTCGAACAAGTCACGCACGCGGGAGGCACCCACACCAACGAACATCTCAACGAAATCGGAACCCGAAATCGAGAAGAACGGAACCCCAGCCTCACCGGCAACAGCCTTAGCAAGCAACGTCTTACCGGTACCCGGAGGGCCATACAGCAAAACACCGCGCGGGATCTTCGCCCCAACTGAAGCGAACTTCTGCGGATGCTGCAAGAACTCCTGGATCTCCCGGAGCTCCTCAACAGCCTCATCCGCGCCAGCCACATCCTTGAACGTGACCTCCGGCATGTCCTTATTGATCATCTTCGCTCGGGACTTACCGAACTGCATGATCTTGCCGGAACCACCTTGGGCGCGCGACATCAGGAACAAGAACAAGCCGAGGATGATGATCATCGGCAACAACAGACCCAACGTGGACAAGAACCAGTTACTGGTCTGCGGGCGGTCCTCGAAACCATTCTCTGGCTCCGCGGCCGCAATCGCCTTAGCGACCTCCGGGCCGCGGGTCACCGAATACTTGAACGTGACCTTCTTACCAAGGTCACGGCCCTCATGCTTGACCGGTTCCGTGGTTTTCAGTTCAACCCGGTTGCCGTCATCATTCAGATCAACACGCGTGACCTTGTTGTCCTCAAGAAGCTTCAGACCAACCGAGGTCGGGACCTCGTTGCGCTGCCCGCTCAACAGAACGGACATACCAACCATGAGTCCAACAACACCCAGAATGACCCAGAAATACCAGGTTTGATACAGCTTCTTCTTAGGCTGAGTCGTCTTGTCCATTGATGCGCTGACGCGCCTTCCTCTTAGCCACAGCCCCTACCCCACCCGTCAAAACCGGCTGTTCTTCAACACGGCCGGCTGTTCAAAGGGGAGCTGCGAACCCGCTTACATACTTCTAACGTTCTAGATTACCTGTCGCCTACCGCGCCAGAATCAACCCGAGGTACTACTCGCTTTGGTACACGTGCGGAGCGAGCGTGCCGAGCGCATCGAGGTTGCGGTACTTCTCTGCGAAATCTAGGCCGTAACCGACCACGAACTCGTTCGGGATGTCGCGGCCCACATACTTGACGTCGATATCGACCTTGATCGCGTCAGGCTTGCGCAGGAACGTGCAGATCTCAAGGGAACGCGGCCCGCGCGACTTCAGGTTGGAGACAAGCCACGAGAGCGTCAAACCGGAGTCGATGATGTCCTCAACGATGAGCACGTCGCGGCCCATGAGGTCAGTGTCGAGGTCCTTGAGGATCCGTACGACACCCGAGGACTGCGTGCCGGATCCGTAGGAGGACACCGCCATCCAATCCATCGAGACGTTCATCTTCAACTCGCGGGAAAGATCAGCCATGATCATCACGGCACCTTTGAGGACGCCGACGAGCAGCAGGTCGCGGCCCTTGTAGTCCTCGTCGATTCTTGCGGCCAGGTCGCGAACCACCTGATCGATTTCCTCACGCGACATGAGTACGTTTTTTAGGTCATCGGCGACGTGATCTGGCTTCACGGACTTCCCCTTTTTACACGATGTGGCGGCCGGCGGCTAGCGATATAGAAAGCCGCTTCCCTCCATGTTTGCACACGATAGTGCTCTCTGCAGGATTTGTGCTCAGATTTATGCGTCCGATGCGCCCGCCGGCGGCCGCCCGATGAACCGGATCACGCTGTGGTTAGGTGTGGTTTTGATGCGGTGGGCGCTGACGTAGCCGTCGAGCTCGATGGGGCCTGCGGAGCCTTCACCTGCAGTGAGGCGTTCGAGTGCCGCTGTGCGTTCTGCGGTGGGAGCACGCCCCCCTACGGTTTGCGCGGCGAAACGCAATACGCGGGTGCGGATGGCTTGCGGCGCGTTTTTCAGCAGGTAACGGTCGAGGTCCCACTGCATCGGTGCCCGCCCTGATGCGCGGGGCCCGTCGAGGACTTCTGGGGTTTCGGTCAGTGCGCACGTTTGGAGTGCGGCTTCGGCTTCGTTATCGAGGTGCTCGGCATCGTGGCGGGCTTGGATTGCGGTGCGAACAAGGTTGGTGAGCGCGCCATCGCCCAGCACTCGCGTGAATTCTGGTAGCAGTTCGAGCCGGACCTTGTTCCGTAGCGCGAATTCGGGGTCCGTGTTCGTGGGGTCTTCCCACGGCTGGACCCCATAAGCCTCACACACCGCCTCGGTATCCTCGCGCCACACCTCCAGGAACGGCCGCAGGAACCGTCCCCGCCGGTCCGGGATCCCAGCTATAGCGCGTGTGCCTGAACCCCGCGCGAGTGCGAGCAGCACCTGTTCAGCCTGATCGTTGGCGGTGTGGGCGGTAAGAACGAACTCGGCCCCAACCTCTTCACGCACCAGTTCAAGCTCGCGATACCGGGCCTCCCGCGCATCGTTCTCTGTGCCTTTACCCGGCACCTCAACACGGCGGACCACCACCTGCTCCACACCCAAAACGCGGCATGCGCGCGCCGCCCCTTCCGCGGCGGCAGCGCTTCCGGCCTGCAACTGATGGTCCACAACCACAGCGGTGAGCCGACCAGTCAAGTCCCCGTCGCGACGCATCTGCCCGCACACCGCGGCGAGCGCGAGCGAATCCGCGCCACCAGACACCGCGAGCACATAATTCAGCCCGCCCGGCAGCCGCTGGCGTAGCGCCTCGCGGGCACGCTGAATCCGCCTGAATACTGCGGGTGGGATGCGTTCGCTACTCATCGTGGCCGGGTTTCGTTCATGGTGACGCTCTATTGGCAGCCGCGCTCTATTGGCAACCGCAGTCGGCGAGCGCGGTGGCCACGGCGTCGGCTGAGGCGCGTGCGGCGTCCAGGTTGCCTTCGACGTCGTTGAAAATGATGGAGAACCCGAGTGGGCGGCCTTCCTTGGTGGTGACGACGCCGGTGAGGGATATGACGTCTGCGAGCGTGCCGGTTTTCGCGAGCACGAGCGCCTTGGTCCTCTTCCCATCCAGGCGGGTTTCCATGGTTCCGTTGACGCCCGCGCGCGGTAGCAAGGATGGCACGAACGCTAGATCACGACGAGCAGGCTGGGTTGCCGAGCCATCGTTGAGGGTCAGCGCCATGACGTCGGCGAGCGTGCCTGCTTGGACGCGGTTTTTGTCTGAGAGCCCGCTGGTGTCTCGCATCACGAGCTCGTTTGTTTCTACGCCGAGTTCTTCGAGGGCTTGTTTAACGCCCTCGATGGCGCCTTGAGTCGAGCCTTCATGCCCGCGTTTGATCCCCACGAGGCGGCCGTATGTTTCGAGGATCACGTTGTCTGAATGCGCTTCGCCGTAGGCGAGTTGTTCACGCACCGTCGCTGAATGCACGGCCGCGAGCTGACCTTCGACGCTGCCGGGCTCAAACGGGTCTACGGCGTCAAAACCCGGTTTAGTTTTCCCAGACGCCTGCTTGACCTCAACGCTTTTCTTCCCTGACTTCACGGCAGACTGCAGGTGGTCGGTGAACACCTCTAAAGCATGTTCGTCCGGGTTCCGGACCACCGGGGAGGTGTGTGAGGCTTCAGAGCGGCCCGCGTAAAGGGCGATCGGGGCGATCTCGGTGACGTTGTTGGTTGAAACCAGATCATCTGCCCAGTCAGGGTTCAACGCTGGGCCAGTGAACATCCGGGTATCCACACCCACTTTGAGCGAACCATCCGCTTCATCAAGCGCCCCGGAGGCCTTGAGTTCTTTAGCGGTCTGTTCAGCCAACGTCTTCAAACCTGCGCGACCATTCACGGCCTTCGCATCACTTGCGCCCGGGTTGAGCATCACATCGCCACCAGCAACCAGCCACACGACAGGCGCCCCGGAGCCCCGCTTGTCCAGAACGGTCCGCGTGACCCACTGATCCTCCAGCCCCAGCGTGGACACCACCGCGGTACCTGTCAGAACCTTCAAGGAAGACGCCGGGATCAACGCCTCCCCCTCACCAACGTGAGCGACCTGCTTGCCTGTGACCGCATCGACCACTGAAACCTCAACCGTGCCCGGGCTGTCCTCAAGTGCTGCATCGACCTTGCGTTGCAGCACCGCGGCATCCGGGGCCGGCCCCGACGTACTGAACGCCGGGGCCGGCAACTGAGGAACCTCGGCGGTCGCGGCCGGATCATCCGGCCGCCCAAAAAACGCAGACACCACCTGGGTTGCGGCCACCAACAACAGGGCCACAACTACAGGGACAAGGAAGCGACGCGCGGGTCGGGAAGCATTGGTCATCAATGAAATTCTACTTAGCTCACGTCAGTTACCCTTAAACAGAGAACGCCCGCGCGCCGGCAACGCGCGGGACACCCCACCACTTAAAGGAGTGCACACATGAAGCATGATGTGACCATCGAAATCCCTGCCGGCTCCCGTGTCAAGTACGAGGTGGACCACGAAACCGGCCGCATCCACTTGGATCGCGTCCTGTTCACCCCTATGCAGTACCCAACCCACTACGGGTTCTTTGACAACACCCTCGGTTTGGACGGCGACCCGCTGGATGCTTTGGTTTACATCCCAGGCGTGGATTTGCACCCAGGTGTTGTGGTTGAGGCTCGCCCGATCGGCGTTTTGAACATGACTGATGACGGCGGTGAGGACGCGAAGGTTGTGTGCGTTCCGTCTGATCCTCGTTTCGATCACATCCAGTCCGTTGAGGACCTGGGCGAGTTCTTACGCCAGGAGATCGAGCACTTCTTCACTCGTTATAAGGATCTTGAGCCTGGCAAGTGGGTCAAGGTTGAGGGATGGGCTGACCGTGAGGCCGCCGAGAAGGAACTTCAGGAGTCCATCGAACGTTTCAAGGGCTGAGCACCTCTGTTCCATGTGACTTTGACGCAGCAGAACACCCGCGACGTCGGCGATGGCGTGGGTGTTCTGCTGCAGTCACTTAAACGGTCGGTGGGCGATGCCGCGGATGGTTTCGACCGGACCGTGGGCGATGAGGCCGCGGGCCTTATCGCTGACCCCGCCGATGTGGTGTTGGCTGTTCTGACGGGGTTGCGGCCCGGCCCCGACGGTGCCGTGTTCCGGGTGGGGGTCGGTATTGCCGGGGTTGATGCACACGATGCCGCGGCGGCTCGGTCCCGGGTGGCCGTTGAACGTACGGTGCGGGCCACGGTGCCCGTCGCGGTTGAGGCCGGACCGGCGGGTATAGCGCTCGATGGGCTACCCACCGCGCCGGAAACCGCTGCCGCCGCTGAGGGCGCGCTCGTCCTCTTAGGGGACGTGATCTCACGCCGCTCGGCCGCCGACTGGGCGGTCATTGACTTACTTCTCCCTGGTGTGCGTGGCCAACAGAAGGCCGTAGCCGAGGCTTTAGGGGTCACCGTTCAAGCGGTATCGCAGACCATAGCGCGCGCCCGCTGGCGCGAAGAAGTAGCGGGCCGCGCCTCAGCTGAGCTCCTGTTACGGCTCGCAGAGACCCTCGTCTAACATGCGGGTGGGTCAGCAGCGGCTGAGCCGGCAACAGCGGGGCTACACGGCTCGCCCTATTCTGCGACTACGCGGAAGGTCGTTACTTTCGCGTCTTGCGCACCGCGCACGTATCCGGTGGGCGAGGTCGCTACTGCCTGCAGGAACGAGACGATCTCTTGCGTGATTTCCTCCCCCGGCAGAACGTTCGGGATACCCGGCGGGTAAGCGGCCAGGGTGTCCGCGCTGATCCGGCCCACCGCGTCCTGATCTGAAACCACGTCGAAAGCGTCCGCGAAGTAGGCATCGCGCGGCAGCAGCCGCATAGTTCCGGCTTTCGGCAGCTCGGGGAAACGCTCCTCAGTACCGGGCTGTTCCGCGGTACCGCTGAGCGCGTCAACTGCATGGCCTGGGGTGGTTGCTTCCCAAGCGTCCGTTGCCGCAACCACCGAGTTACCGGAAGCAACCGGGATGTCAGCGGAATCGGCGTCGACATTCGGGTTCTGCGCGGCATCAGCTACAGCACGCAGCGCCTCGAGGGTCCGGTCAACCGCAGGGGTAGCCAGGGCACCGAAGATGATGACGATGGTCGTGGCAGTGGACATTTCGCAGTAGACGTCGTGGTCCGCGATGAGCCGCTGACGCACCCAATGGCCCGTATGCCCCAAACGGGATACATCCACGGGGATGCGGAGCGTATCGATCTCATGGATGTCCGCGAAATCACCGAAATCATCAGAAAGAACACGGAAACGATCATCCTCACGTAGCGCCTCGCGTAGCTGTTCGGCACCACGCAAGGCGCTCTCGATGCGGTCACGGCCGTTGATGAGGCCTTGGCGGGCCACATCCAGAGAGCCCTTCAGGATGTTGGAGGCCGAGGTCGAGCCGGTCATCGTGTACGCGCGTTCAACGAACGGCTCGAGCTTTCGCGCCAACGGCCCGTGCCCCAAATGCAGCATCGCTGATTGGGTGAGCGAACCAACGAGCTTATGCGTCGAAGAAATCACGAGGTCCGCACCGAGCGCCACCGGCGAGCCGGGCAGATCCGGGTGGAAACCGAAGTGCGGGCCCCACGCGCCATCCACGATGAGTGCTGCATCGTGTGCGTGCGCAACCTCAGCGAGCCCCTCGACATCGGCAACCGCACCGAAATAGCTCGGCGAAACCACATAGACGCTATCGACCTTCTCACCGGCCTGGGCCTGTGAAGTGAGCGCCTCATCGAGCGCTTCAGGGGTCAAGCCGTGCGTGACGCCGTTGCGTGAATCAACGTTCGGGACAACGAAAGACGGCATGAGCCCCGCCAGCAGAATCCCGTCGGTGAAGCTCGAATGCATAGCACGCTGAACCATGACGCGCTCACCGAGCGCTCGCACCGCGATCGCGGCGGTGCGGTTGGCCTGGGACGCGCCGTTGGTCATGAACCACGTGCGGGAGGCACCCCACGCCTCAGCGGCGAGCTCGAGCGCCTCATCGAGCGGGGTGTTTTCGCCTAGGTCGATGCCGTCGGTCATCGGTGGAACATCGAGCGCTACACCTTGGGCGCCCATGAAGTCCACGAGCTCCGGATACGAACGCTCAGCATCACACGCATGGCCGGGCACCATGACCTGGAGGGTGTCGCGCTGGGCATACTCAAGGAGGGCATGGCCGAACGGGGCACGATGCTGTGCTGGGTTTCCGCGGGCGATGTCGCCAACCTCGCGGGCGGTCTTCTGGAGGTCAGATCCCGGCTTGCGCATAAAGGTTTCCTTGAGCATAACCTCTATGAAAACATGCGAAATCTATGCTGTGAACGGGACATTTTTCTATATCCCTCTATACTCAGTATGGAGCCGGCCCTCGGTTTAACCAGTTCTAGGGTCAGCCAGCTCTAGGGCGCTCCACTCTCACTTCCAAAGACGATAGAGGCAGGTTCATGCTCGATACGCGGCAGCTGCAGGCCCTGGATGCGATAGCTCGTCACGGCTCGGTGGCTAAGGGGGCGCGGGCTTTGGGCTGGTCGCAGCCCACGGTTGATCATCACCTGGGTAATCTTGACCGCGCTGTGGGTGCCCCGCTCACGGTGCGCGATACGCGCGGTACACGGCTCACACATGCGGGTGAGCTCATGGCGGAGCGCGCCGCGGAGATCCTCGCGTTGTCTGATTCCGCGCTGCGCGACACCCGGGATCTTGCTCGTCTGGGCCGTACTCGCCTCACGTTGGGCCTCTTCCCTACCGCGGCGGCGCGGCTTCTGCCCTCGATTGTTCGTAGCGCTGAGCAGCTGGGTTTCGAGGTCGAGCCAACCTTGGAGGAAAGCCCGGACTTGATCCAGCGCATCAACCGCCGGGCCTTGGATGCCGCGATCATTTACGCGGTGGACGGCTATCCGCTTTCGCTTGGGCCGCGCGCCCTACGTATTCCGCTGTATGAGGACGAACTTTTACTCGCGGTCCCCACAGACCATTGGGCGGCTGGGCTGAGTCTTGTCCGCGCTCAAGACCTGGTTCCGTTGGCTCAAGAGAAGTGGGCTTTAGGCACCAAAGAGGGTGACCCTATGGATCAGGTGGTCATGGACGTGTTCTCTGACGCCGGGCTCCAGCTCAATGTTTCCACGCTACGCACCGATGATCTTCCATCCCTGCTTGGCCTGGTAGGGGCAGGGCTTGCGGTGGGTTTGATCCCGCTCCTTGCGCAGCACATGGCCAACGACGACGTCGCACTCGTTCCGTTTGATAACGCACGTTTCGCGCGCCATCTGGAGCTGGTGGCTCCGTGGGCACCCGGGCATACGGGGCATGCGGCGAAGCGGCTGGAGGCCGCTGTCCGCGGCGCCATCGCCGAAGTCGAGGACTAAAGCAGCGAGTTGAGGACGTCGGCGAGCCCGTGCTCGTCCACATGGCCTGTGACTTCACCGGCGGCGGCGCGGACTTCTTCGACTGCTTGGCCCATAGCCACGCCGCGTCCGGCCCAGGCGAGCATTTCGATGTCGTTGCGGCCGTCCCCGACCGCCACGGTCTTTTCGATCGGGAAGCCAAGCCGTGAACGTAGCGCTTCGAGTGCGGAGCCTTTCGTGACGCCGTGGGCTGCGATGTCGAGCCACGCGGACCAGCCGACCGCATAGGTCACCCCGGATAGGCCGATGCCTTCGACGGCGCGGCCGAAGTCCTCAGCGGTTGAGTCGGTTGAGAACACGACGAGCCGCACCGCATCGGCTTGCATCATCTCCTCTAGGCTCACACCGCGGGCTTGGACGCCGAAGCTGGCGTCTTGGAAACGTTCGGTTGAGAGGAAGTCTCCGGTGTCTGTTTCGATGGCGAACTTCGCTACCGGCAGGGCTTCCTGGAGGGCCCTCAGTGCGGGTTCCGGGTCGAAGGTTCTCCGGTCGACAACGGAGAACCCGCGCGAATACGTGGGGTCGAGTTGCGCTGTGACCCCGCCGTTGGAGGAGATCACGTGGCCTTTATCGATGCCTAAGGCTTCCGCGACCGGCAAGGTTGCTGGAAGCGAGCGGCCGGTAGCGATGATCACTTCGTGGCCCGCCCGCCTCACTGCGTGGACGGCCTCACGGACCGGTTCGAAGAGTTCACCTGAATGGTCAACGATGGTGCCGTCTACATCCAGGCAGATCATGTACCGACTGTGCTCAGGGTTCCCAGTCTCGATTGTCTCAACCTTTGTCATCTCAAGCTCACTCATTTCAACCTGCTCTTTCAGCGGGGTTTCGTTATTGGGCGGGCCCTCAAGGTGATGGTGCGTCTTCAGCGCTGGATGGGTTCTTCAGCGCTGGATGGGTTCGAGTTTTTCCATTCCGCCCATGTATGGGCGCAGGACTTCTGGGATGGTCACGGAGCCGTCGGCGTTCTGGTGGGTTTCGAGGATCGCGACGATCCAGCGGGTGGTTGCCAGCGTCCCGTTCAGTGTTGCTACGGAGCGGGTGCCTTTGTTCTTGCCTTCGGCGTCGGTGACGCGTTCGCGGATGTTGAGGCGGCGGGCCTGGAATGTGGTGCAGTTCGATGTGGAGGTCAGTTCGCGGTAGGTTCCTTGGGTTGGTACCCAGGCTTCGCAGTCGAATTTGCGTGCCGCACTGGTTCCGAGGTCGCCTGCCGCGGTGTCGATGACGCGGTAAGCGAGCCCGAGGGACTGCAGCATTTCTTCTTCCCAGGCGAGCAGTTGTTCGTGGAGTTCTTCTGCTTGTTCTTGCTGGCAGTAGACGAACATTTCGAGTTTGTTGAACTGGTGTACGCGGATGATGCCGCGGGTGTCTTTGCCTGCGGAGCCGGCTTCGCGGCGGTAGCAGGTGGAGTAGCCGGCGTATTTGAGGGGGCCGGCGGTGAGGTCGAGGATTTCGTCGGCGTGGTAGCCGGCGAGTGCGACTTCGGATGTTCCGACGAGGTAGAGGTCGTCTTTTTCGAGCCGGTAGATTTCGTCGTCGTGTTCGACGTCGAAGCCGGTTCCGCGCATCGTCTGTGGGCGTACGAGCGTTGGGGTGATGATCGGTTCGAAGCCGTTGCGTAGCGCGAGGTCCATACCCATGTTGATGAGCGCCATTTCAAGCCGTGCGCCTACTCCTTTGAGGAAGTAGAAGCGGGAGCCGGATACTTTCGCGCCGCGTTCCATATCGATGGCCCCGAGAATTTCACCGAGTTCGAGGTGGTCGCGTGGCTCGAATCCTTCGGCGCTAAAGTCGCGTGGGGTTCCTACGGTTTTGAGGACGGTGTAGTCGTCTTCGCCGCCGGTTGGGATGCCGTCGATGATGAGGTTGGGGAACGATGCGGCGATCGTATCGCGCTGTTCTTGGGCTGTGTTGGCGGCGGCTTCTGCTGTTTTGACTTGGCCTGCGAGTTGTTTCACGCCTTCGAGGAGGGCTTGTTTTTCTTCGCCTGTGGCTTGGGCGACTTTTTTGCCGAACGCTTTTTGTTCTGCTCTCAGTGTTTCGAACTCGGCGAGCGCGCTGCGGCGTTCGGCGTCGGCCGTGAGAACGCGATCGACGAGTTGTTCGTCGGCTTCGCGGGCGCGTTGGGATGCACGGTATTTCTCTGGGTTTTCGGCCAGGTCTTTCAAGTCGATCATGGTTATAAGCCTACCTGTCACGGTCTTCTTGACGGGTTTGTTGTGTCTTATGTGGTTCACAGGATGGTGGCTTGGTCGGTAATCTATGGGGACGGCACGTTTGTGTCTGTTTGTGGTTGTTGTAGTGGAAGGTTTTGGTGGGTTCGTTGGTTCAGCCTGCGGTGATTTTGAATGGCGGTAAGCCCGGTTTGGAGGCCATCCGCGATGAGTTCCGTGAGGTTGCGCTGGCGGAGGGTATTGCGGAGCCTTTGTTTTTTGAGACGACGGAGGATGATCCGGGGGCTGGGCAGGCTGCGGAGGCGTTGGCTGCGGGCGCTGATCTGATTGTTGTTGGTGGCGGTGACGGTACGGTTCGGTTGGTCGCTGAGTATTTGGTGGGGCGTGGCGATGTTGAGTTAGCTGTTTTGCCGTTGGGGACGGGTAATTTGTTGGCCCGGAATGTGGGTATTGATCCGGACGATGTTTCCGGCGCTATCCGTACAGCGTTGTTGGGGGAGACGTATCGGGTGGATGCCTTGCGGGTTGAGTTGGTGGGCCCGGATAAGTCTGTGGATTCGCAGTTGAGTTTGGTCGCTGCTGGTGTGGGGATCGATGCGGAGGTCATGTCGAACACGAATTCCCGGTTGAAGAGGCTGATTGGTCCGGGGGCTTATGTTGCGGCTGGTTTGCAGCGGTTAGCGGGTTTCCCTAAGGAGGCTCGTGTGCGGATTGATGATGGTGCGTGGGAGACGGTTGATTTCCGCACGATTGTGATGGCGAACGCTGGCTATATTCAGGGTGGTATCGAGTTCGCGCCGGGTGCTTCGATGTCTGATGGTGTGCAGGATGTTGTGTTGTATAGGCCGCGTACTGCGTTGGGTTGGTCGATTGTGGGTGTGAAGACGTTGTGGCATAAGCGTTTGCGCACCCGGTTGATGGCGCATGTTCAGACGCGGAAGATTTCGGTGCGTCCTTTGAAGCCGGTGATGGCTCAGATTGATGGTGACCCGGTGGGTAAGGTCACGACCATGACGACTGAGGTTGTCAAGCATGCGCTGACTTTGCGGGTTCCGCGCCCTGTGGATCGGTGTGCTCCTGGTGGGGATTTGCTTGCGATGCTGCCGCGCGGTTTCCGTAAGGCCCTGAATTCTCTGCGTAGTTAGGCGACTACCGCGCCTGGTTGCCGTCTGTTTGGGTGGCATCGGCCTGGTTGCCGCTTGTCAGGATGTCGTTGAGCCAGGCGTCGGCGGCTTGATAGGCCCCGGGGGTTGCGTGTGGTGGAACGTTGACGACTATCGGGGTTGCGGATGGGTAGGAGCCGAGGAAGCGAATGTAGGTGCTGATCCGGTGGAGGCCGTGGAGCACTTCTTCGACGCGGGGTTCGCTGATGTGGCCTTCGAGGTCGATCGAGAAGAAGTATTGGCCAAGCCCTAGGCCTGTGGGGCGGGATTCGATGCGGGTGAGGTTCACGCCGCGGGTTGCGAAGTGGTCGAGGATTTCACGCAGGCCGCCGGGGCGGTCGTGGGTGAGTTCGACGACGATGGTGGACTTATCGGACCCGGTCGGCCCTGGGATGCGGCCGGGTTTTTGGACCATGACAAAGCGGGTGACCGCGCCTTGGTTGTCCTCGATTCCTTCCGCTAGGACGTTGAGGTTGTGGCGTTGGGCGACCAAGGGTGAGCAGATTGCCGCTTGGTAGGCGGGGTTGTCTTCGAGAAGACCGAGCGCGCCTGCCGCGGTGGATGATGCGGGCAGAAAGTTGACCTCCGGGATCGCGTTCTGCGCCCATTGCCGGCATTGGGCCCACGCGTGGCCGTGGGTTGAGATGGTGCGGATCTGGTCGAGGGCGTTGATTTCTGGCAATGCGGCGAGCTGGAAGGTCACGGGGATCACGGCTTCTGCGACGATGTGGAGCGACTCGCCTGCCGCGATTGCATCGAGGGTCGCGGAGACCCCGCCCTCAACGGAGTTTTCGATCGGCACAACGGCCGCGTCAACCTCACCTGTGCGCACCAGCTGGAGTGCTGCGTCCACGTTGGTGGCCGGGATCCGGTTGTGTTCCGGCTCCGCGGCGGGCCCCGGCAGTGTCAGGAGGGCTTGTTCGCAGAAGGTTCCGGCTGGTCCCAGATAGGTGTATTTCACGCTCACTCTGTCCTTATATAAGCAATCCGACATACAACGCCTGCGTATGCCTTGGTGGGCATACGCAGTTTGGTATGCATGCACAGTTTGGTAGGCATGCACAGTGTTGTCTCATATCCGGCGCTGCCCTATTTGATGCGCGGGGTTTCTCCGTTATCGCTTTCGATGGGTTTGCCGGCATCAAGCCATGCGCCGGACCCACCAGCGATGTTGAAGACGCTGTAGCCCTGGTTCGCGAGCCAGCCGCAAGCCTGCATCGAACGGCCACCGGTGCGGCACACGATGTAGAGGTCCTCATCCGGATCGAGCTCTTCGTAACGCTGCATGAGTTCGCTGAGTGGGAGGTGGCGTGCCCCGACGATATGCCCTGCGTCCCATTCGTCTTGTTCGCGGACATCGAGGATGGCTGCACCATCTGGGACGTCACTGACGCTGACGTTTTCGAAGAGGTCTGACATGCTGTGCTCCTTGCTGACGGTGTCCCGGTAGCTGTGTTGCGTGCCCCGGAAACTGTGTGTCCGGGTGCCGGTGGTTCCCAGCCTACAGATTTCCCACTGTATCGAGCCCCTCTGTGTGATTTGTTTTCAAGGTGGTGTTAGTTTTCGTGGCGTTCGTGTGACGTGGTGGGTATGGGTTGGCATCATGGGTGTATGAGTTTTGAGATTCCGGAAGCGTTGTCTGGTGTTCCACGCAGGGTTGATGATGGTTTGCCGTTGGCCGTCCAGTTGAGAAACCGCTTGCTTGCGGGCGAAGTGTCCGCGGTTGAGCTTGCTCACGATGTTGCTGAACGGGTGCGGTCTAAGAACCCTGACTTGAACGCTGTCGTGACGTGGGATGAGGACATGTTGCTGGCGCAAGCGCGTGAAGCCGACGATGCGCTGGCTGGCTACCGCTCCCCCACCTCGAACACGGACGGCGCCGACCCCACCGGCGCTAGCTCGCCCGGCGCTAACTCCAGCGGCAGTGACTCTACGGGCGGTGACTCAGCGTCATCGTCTTCAGCGGCCTCAGCGGCTTCCCTGGGTAAGCGGGTTCCGCCGTTGCTTGGCTTGCCGATGGGGTTGAAGGATGGCCTCGATATTGCCGGTCTGCCTACTACGTATGGTTCTGCCGCGATGGATCACGTAGTGGCGGGCGAGGATGGGCTACATGCTGCGCGTTTGCGTTCTGCTGGGGCGAATCTGTTTGCTAAGACCTCGGTTCCGGAGTTTCTGCTTTCGTGCCATTCGGAGAACCCGATCCTTCCGCCGGCTAAGAACCCTTTGGATGTTTCCCGGACTCCCGGCGGATCTTCGGGTGGGTCTGCGGCGGCAGTTGCTGGCGGTTTGATGCCGGTCGCTCCGGGTAGTGATGGTGGGGGTTCGGTTCGCATTCCGGCTTCGGCCACCGGGCTGATTGGTTTGAAGTTGGGCCGCGGCGCGATGGTCGAAGACATCACGGATGAAACCGGTGCGGCGTCACCGATCGACCGTTGGGGTGCTCCGAAGCTATCGGTCACTGGCCCGTTGGGCCGTGATGCGCGGGATGCCGCGTTGATGCTGGATGGTTTGCTTTTTGACCGTTCGCGGCTGGCCGCTGGCCATTCCGCTACCCCGGCGCTGGATTCCATAGAAGCTGCGTTGGATCATTCGGAGGGCCTGGCTGGTTTACATGTGGGTTTCACGCGCACCAGCGCTTTCGATTCCGCGTTGCCAGTTGAGATTTCTGCTGCCGCTGAGGCCGCGTTTGCGCGGGCTTGCGCGGTTCTGGAGCGTCTGGGTGCCGATGTCGAGGAGTCCCCGTGGCAGGCCCCGAGTGATTATGACGAAACTTTCCGGAAGGTGTGGACGGCCTGGTTGGGGCGCACTCCGATCCCGTATGAGGACAAGCTGGGCGAGTTGGCGGCATCGTTCCGCGCCGAGGCGCAGGCCCGCTCAGAGAACGAACAAGAACGGGCCAACGAGCGGCTTCTGGAGATCGGTGGTTCGATGTCCACCGCGTGGGGCTCCTTCGATGTCGTGGTGACTCCTGCGATGGCTAAAACCCCGCCGCCACTCGGTTATTTCACCGACAACGATGCCGAGACGGATTACCGCTTACAGTGCCTCTATACCCCATACACGTCGATGGTGAACGTGGCTGGGGTTCCGGCCGTGACGGTTCCGGTGGGGTGGACCCCTGATGGGTTCTCGATGTCGGCTCAGTTGATTGGCCGGATGGGTTCGGAGGTCCACCTGTTGTGCATCGCGGCTCTCATGCAACGCGAGTTGGCTTCAGCCGGCCTGATCTAGCTCCCTACAGCAGCTCTTTGAGGAGCTTCGATTTGGTTCCCTTATATGGCGGGTAGGCAACCCGCAGGGTATCGAAGCGCAGCGGCTTGGAGAGGGTTGGGCGGTCTTGGCTGAACTCGTCGAAGCCGGCTTTGCCGTGGTACTGACCGATCCCGGAGGCTCCGATGCCGCCGAAGGGTAGGGACGGGATCGCTAGTTGGATCACGGTCGCGTTGATGCACACCCCGCCTGCGCGCACGTAGTCTTCAAAGATCCGCTGGAGCCCTGCCTTGCCTGAGAACAGGTAGGCGGCCAGCGGGTCTGGCCTGTCTTCGATGAAGTCGAGGGCGTCATCGAAGGTTTCCACCGTGATGATCGGCAGGATGGGCCCGAAGATCTCTTCTTGCATCACGGGCTGATCCGGCTCAACATCGGCGAGCACGGTCGGGGCGATGTAGCGGTCTTCAATATCGGCGGTTCCGCCGGTGACAACGCGTCCTTGGTCGAGGAAGCCTTTAAGGCGTTCAGCGTGGCGTGTGGTGATGATGCGTGGATAGTCCGGGGATTGTTGCGGGTCTGTCCCGTAGAACTGCTGGATCGCGGCCGGCAGTTCTTTTTCCAGCGCCCGGCTCACGCGTGACCCCACCGCGAGGATGTAGTCCGGTGCCACGCACGTCTGCCCGGCGTTCATGAACTTGCCGTAGGCGATGCGGCGTGCCGCGGTCTTGATGTTGCCGTCCACAACCACTACGGGGCTCTTGCCCCCGAGTTCGAGTGTGCACGGGGTCATTTGTTCGGCTGCGGCACGGTAGACGATGCGCCCCACTTTTTCTGAGCCGGTGAAGAAAATGTGGTCCCACTGTTCCTTCAGTAGCTCTTGGGTTTCCTCTGCCCCACCGTTGATGACGGCCACGGTGCGGTGGTCAAGATATTTAGGGATCAGTTCAGTCAGGATCTGTGCTGTGGCTGGCGCGAGTTCGCTCGGCTTGATCACGGCACAGCAGCCCGCCGCGAGCGCTGCTACGAGTGGGGCGAGCGTGAGGTTCACGGGGTAGTTCCACGGCGAGATGATGAGCACGAGCCCTTTAGGCCTCGGCATCACGGTGGCTGATGCTGGCGCGAGCGCGATGGGTGAAGATACTTTGCGGCGCATCATCCAGTCATCGAGGTGGCGGCGGGCGTGCGCGATTTCGCCTTCAACAACCTGCAGCTCGGCAACGGAGGATTCGGTTTCAGACTTACCGAGGTCTTGCGCGAGCGCTTCGAGTAGTTCCTCGCGGTTTTCAGCGAGCATCGCCTCGAGAGCATCGAGTTGAGCGATCCTGAAGCGACGCACGTGAGCGATCCGGGAGAGCGCGCCTTCGCGCAGGTGCGCCACGGTCTCCTGGATCCCGCGGTTCTCCGCGTCGTCTGGGGCGGTACGGATGCGGGCGGCGTTCTCGGGAGTCTGATTGGTGGCCATCATATTTCGATCCTATGGGGTGGGTATCGGCCGGCCAAGGACATCTGAGTTACGAGTTAGTTTCTTGGCGTACTGAAGAGTAAGATACTCGTTCAGCCCCACATGTTTTAACGGTGCCATTTTTGGCGCCATTCAGGAAGTTCCATGCCCAAGAAAAGCAAGCCTGTGTTCAGTTGGACTGTGCACGGCGATGGCCGCACGGTTTCACCGAATACAGCTGTTGCCCCGGACGAGCGCCTCCACTGGCCGCAGACTATCGGCATCGGTGTTCAGCATGTCATGGCGATGTTCGGAGCCACGGTTCTAGTTCCGGCCCTCACGGGCTTCCCTGTCACCACAACACTGTTGTTCTCGGGGCTTGGAACCATTATTTTCTTGTTGGTTACGGGCAACCGGATCCCGAGTTACCTGGGTTCTTCGTTCGCGTTCATCGCGCCGGTCAGCGCTGCGATGGGGCCTGGCCGGGACAACTTCGGTGCGGCACTCGGTGGTGTGCTTGTTACGGGTTTCGCTCTGTTCTTGGTGGGCGTAATCGTCAACCGTACCGGTACGGGCTGGATTCACGCGGTCATGCCGCCGGCGGTCATGGGCACTATCGTCGCGCTCATCGGACTTAACCTTGCCGGTTCGACCGTGCCGAAAATGAAGGAATACACGCTCACGACCTTCAGCACGATGGCCGCGGTAGTAATCTGTTCGGTTCTGTTCCGCGGGATGCTGGGTCGGTTGTCGATCCTGTTGGGCATCGTGATCGGCTACCTCGTGGCACTGCCTCAGGGCGAGATCGACTTCGCGCCCGTCAAGGAGGCCGCGTGGGTTGGTCTGCCAGCGTTCCACACCCCGACGTTTGATCTGCACGTGATCCTGCTGTTCCTGCCGGTTTTGTTCGTCCTGATCGCGGAGAACGTGGGCCACGTCCGCACCGTGGGCGTCATGACGGGCAAAAGCTACGATCACCTCAACGGTAAAACCCTGATGGGTGACGGTATTGCGACCATGCTCGCAGGCTCTGCTGGCGGCTCGGGCACCACGACCTATGCAGAGAACATCGGCGTCATGGCTTCCTCGCGAGTGTATTCCACCGCGGCGTATTGGATCGCTGGTTTCGTGGCGATCGTGTTGTCTTTCATGCCTAAATTCGGGGCCGTCATCGCAACCATCCCTCCGGGCGTGCTCGGCGGGGCGGGCATCGTGCTCTACGGGATGATCGGGATCATGGGTGCCCGCATCTGGGTTCAAAACCAAGTGGATTTCGGCAACCCGATCAACCTCATGACCGCGGGCGCGGGCCTCATCATCGCGATCGCACTCAACGGCGGCGATAACGTCCTGATGATCGCGGGCCTGACGCTGGACGGGATCGCGTTGGGAACCATCGCAACCCTGCTGATTTATCACGTGATGCGAGGAATTGCGTTGTGGCGTAAGACCGTCCCCACCCACGTAGACGAGCCTCAAGGCGCCCAGCCAGGCAAGCTAGGCTAGTAGATCCGAGAGGTACACAAGAAGGCCGGGCCAACCTAAGATGGTACAGATATGAGTGAATGGGAAGACACCTGGAAAGCCGCAGGGTGGAAAGACACTGCCCGCGGCTGGATTCAGCGTGCCCTCGACACCCTCGGTATCGAGTGTGTAGCCCGCCTCAAACCTGTCACAGCAACCCTCGCGGCGGCCGTCTACAGCATCGATACACCCGAGGGGACCATCTATTTCAAGGCCACCGCTCCCGCGCGAGCCGCGGAAGCGACGCTGTCCGCGCATCTGGCCGCCGTCACGAAAGGCCACGTCCCGGTCCCCATCGCGGTTGAGCCCGAACAAGGCTGGATTCTGACCCCCGGCATCGGAACCCCGCTCTCCGACCTCATGCCGCAACGGCAACACGGCAAGCGCCGCAGCTCCGCACTGAGCCCTAAAGAAGCCGAAGCAGCCACCAAACTCATTGGACGGGTACTGACAGAGGCATCGGATCTGCACCAGGCCACGGCCACCAGCCAGGACCGCCTCATGAACCTCGGAGCGCTCGCCTACACCGATGATTCCTGGCCAGACCTGTACACGGACGCGCTCGACATCCACGAGAGCATGCCGGACTCCCACCCGCTGTGGATCGAACCCAAAACCCTGGACTTCCTCCGGCGTGAATCACGTCACCTCAAGGACGCCTCCGCCGCGCTAGCCTCAACCAAGCTCCCCCTGGTCTATAACCAGCTCAACCCGGAAAGCAGAAGCATCCTGCTACCGGATTCCCACCGCAACCCCATCATGTTCGTTGGATGGAGCGGGGCAACCTTCACCAACCCACTGCTCGCGATCGCAGGGATCGCGCTGGAACTCGGAAACGTGCTCCGCACAGAACCACTCCAGGAACCGATGCGCTCCCTGCTGGTCAACTACATCACCCCACTCGCCGCGGACTCCCCTGTTTCACCGGAGAACCTGCTGGACTACCTCATCCCAGCAACCCTGCTTGCGCACGTGCGCAACTATCTGGCGCTCATGGAACTCATGCGTGACGCCCCGCCAGAAACCCAAACGAAATACGCAGGCGAGCTGCGCGCACTGCTGCACTACGCGGTCGATTCAGACCCACGCCACCACAACCACCGCGCCAATGGAAATAGCGCCCGCGCAAACGGCGCTGGCAGGAATGGCGCCCGGGCAAACGGCGCCGGCGTGAACAGCGATGGCGGGAACGACGACAACCGAAACGGAAGCAATAGGAACAACGCTAGTAGGAGCGGGGTTAGCAGGAACGGGCGCCGCCACGGGCGCCGGTCGGCTCTAAGCTAAGCGTTTCAGGACCCGTTCAATCTCAACAGCAACCGAGTCATCGTGCACTGGGCCAACCACACGATCCGCGGCATCAGCCACCACCTGGTAATCCGGGCCCACCGCAACACCCGTGCCAGCCCACGCGAGCATCGGGATGTCATTAGGCATATCCCCAAACGCCCACACATCCTCACGCGCAACCCCCAAAGACGCCGCGAAATCACGCAAACGCGCCGCCTTATCAACCCCCGGGGCTGACATCTCAAGCAACGCGACATCAAACGCTGAATGCGTCATCGTCACAACATCATCCACGGCACGCCCCACCACCGCGGCGAACTCCGAAGCCTTACCTGAGGGCCGCTTAGCCAAAAGCTTCACAGTACGTTGAGCAACCGCCGCATCGAAATCCAGACCCGAATCCGAAACACGCGCGCCCGCATCAACAAAACCCGCGCGAGCCTGAGCTGGAATGAACCCCGGCTCCGCAACAATCCCCTCCAACGTCTCCGCAGCAAACAACGCATCCGGAGCCGCACGTAGAATCCGCTCCCGCGCCTCACGCATCGCAGCCGCATCAATCTCCGCAGCTTCCACCACCACGCCACGCGAATCATCAAACAAAACAGCTCCGTTATAGGCGATCACCGGCCCCAGATCACCCAAACGCTCACGCACCGGCCCAAGCCACCGCAACGGCCGCCCCGTCACCAAAACCACGTGCACACCCGCGGCACGCGCGGCATGCAAAGCCTCAACAGTACGGTCAGACATCGTCCCATCACGACGCACAACCGTCCCATCCAAGTCAGTCGCCAAAAGCTTCACAACAACACCCCCTCCCTGCCGCCATCCGCCACCGGACCAACAACACTCAAAAGCTGCTCACGCGAGGGCCCATCAGGCCCCTCAGACTCAACCGCCAACGCACCCGCCGCCAACGCGACATCCAACAGACGCGAAACCTGCCCTTCAGACAAGCCCTGCACCCGCTCAGCCGCACCAATACCGCCACAACCGGCATCCACCAGGGCAGAAATCAACGCAGCCATCACAGCGTCCCCTGCACCCACCGTGTCCACCACGTCAACCGAATGAGCCGCGCGCGTCACAAGATGCTCGTGAGTCATAGCCAACGCGTCACTACCCCCGCTCGTCACCACAACAAGCGAAGGGCCCATCGAAAGCCACCTACGCGCCGTATCAACAGCAGGGCACTGCGGATACAGCCACTCCAAATCCTCATCAGAGGCCCGCACCACATCAGCCAGCGCAACAACCTCCTCGATGCGCTCAGCTTCGAGCTCACGGGTGCCCGCCGTATCAGGGCGCACATTCGGATCAAACGTCACCAACGCACGCCCACGGGCCGCCCGCATCGCGTTCAACACGGCGAAGCGCCCCGGATCCAACGAAACCGCAAGCGAGCCCGAATGAACCACTGACGCGTCAGTCGCCAACGCAGCCAACTCATCATCAGCCGGGCCTAGATCCCACGTGAGCGACTCAAAAAGATAATCCGCCTGACCATCGGAGTCCACCTGGCCGCGCGCAACAGTCGTGGCTCCACGCAAAGGCGGGGTGAAAACCTCAACACCCTCACGCGCCAACGTCTCCAAGACAACGTGCGCGGCATCGTCATCACCCAGACGAGTCGCAAACGTCACCTGGGCCCCGTAACGGGCCAAACCCATAGCGACGTTCAGCGGCGAACCGCCTGTGTACGCCGCAACGCTGCCGTCAGTCTTTTGAAGAATATCGACGAGCGCCTCACCGATCACCAACATGCCAGTATCCCTGTAACCATCACTCACCGTCTTGGTTACCGACCCGGGAACTGAGCGGTCTGCTTATCCACGAAAGCCTGCCGCCCTACACGCGAATCCTCAGAACCGAACACGGCAGAGAACGCGCCCAACTCAACATCCAAACCATCACGGACCGTGAGCGCATCCGCCTTGGCCATCGTTAGCTTGGCTTGGGCAACAGCAACCGGGGAGCGCTGTGCGATCGAAGCAACCAGCTCATCAGCGCACTCAAGCAGCGCATCCTTATCTGGGCACACGCAGTTGACCAGGCCGACCTCCAGGGCACGCTGTGCGCGCAACGGATTACCCGTCAGGATCATCTCGCGAGCCACACCCAACGGGACGCGGCGCGGCAAACGCACACAGCCGCCGAAGCCCGGGATGATGCCTAACGTGATCTCAGGTTGGCCGAACGAGGCGTTCTCAGACGCGATGATCCAATCGCACGCCAACGCCAGCTCGCAGCCGCCACCGAGCGCGTGACCGTTCACCGCAGCGATCACCGGAACCGGCAACGCCTCCAACGCGAGCGTGACCTGATGCATCGACTCGGCGTAGGCGCGTGCTTCTTCTGAGCCGTATTCGCTCATCTCAACGATGTCCGCCCCTGCCGCGAAAGCCTTCTCGCCTTCGCCCGTGATAATCACAGCACGGAACGGCCACCCGGACTCGGACGCTGTTTCCAGCAACTGGGAGCACATGGTGACCACGGCATCGAGATCAGCGACCACCTGGGTCGAGAGCGCATTCATCGACCGCGGCCTGTTGATGCTCACAAGCAGAGCGCTTCCACGCTCAGAAACGTTTACTGTTGAGAACTCCCCAAATTCCATGGTTCACCTTCTGCCGGATGAGCAATCGATTCTTCCTGACTATAACCAGGGTGCACCGAAGTGTGCCCATTGTCACCTTTAGAAAGTAACACCTAGAGGGGTGTCGCGGTAGCGAGGCTGCTAGGCGGCCTCACGCTCAGTGTGCGCGGTGCGGTTAGCTTCGCTTGTAATCCATTCGCTCGCCTCACGAGCGCGCTCAGCGCTACCGGAAGAGATCGCAAGAGCGAGAGCGTCATGCTGATCCAGCACCGCTTCACTCGGAGACACAAGCTCACCGTTGACGGTCAAGCTGCGGCGCATGATCTGCTGGATCACATCCCCAGACATGCGGAACAACGAGTTTCCGCTGTAACGGTAAATCAGCTCATGGAACTCGGTGTCCGTACGCACGAACGCTTCCATGTCATTCGATGCAGCGGTGTCACGCAACTGGCCAGCCAACGCAATGATGTCGTTCTTGACTTCGCGTGGGGCGTGGATCGCGGCACCAGCAGCCGCCATCGGCTCGATTGCGCGGCGTAGCTCCGTCAGCTCACGGAACTGAGTGTCACCGTCTGGGCCAGACAATCGCCACGTGATGACCTGCGGGTCGTGCACGCGCCAGTGCTCCAGGCCGGTAACAATGAGGCCCACGCGGCGCTTGGCGTACATCAGGCCCATAGATTCCAGGATGCGCATCGCATCGCGTGCAACCGTGCGGGACACGTCGAAATGGTCCTGGATGTCATCCAGCGTGAAACGTGAGCCAGTGCCGATCTCGCCATGAACGATGCGCCGTCCAAGGTTCGCGACAACCGTGTTGCGCAGAACGTGCGAGGAAGATCCTATGCCCTCATTGATGGTCTGTTTCAGATTGTCATGGTCAGCTGTGGCCATTTGGTTGAATTCTCCTGATGTTTTTCTTGTGTGAGGTCACGGATAGCTATGAGCCGCCAGTCATTTGATGCTGATAGGTGTCACTATCCGACCTGACTTATTTCCCACATACCTTGCGCAAATATCGCTCCCATTTTGACGAACGAAATTTGTTAGATGGATTTATTCGGAATAAGCACGCGTTTTCAGGGTCACCATTAAGCCCACATGAGCAAGCGCGTGGATTTATCGTATATGTGGAAAATTAGCGCTTCCTACGTAATTTTCGAGAACTAGCTGTATTTCTTCGTAAAGTCCGGCTCTTTAGAGATCTCTGTTGAGAAAAAGACCGTCGAGAAGAACTCTGTTGCGAAGAGCCCTCTTGCTGGGAAGTCTGGGTTGATCCGCGAGATGATGTTGATCCGCGAGATGATCCTGCCCTGCGGCCTCTGAGCACGCCAACAAAGTCTTGAATCACAGCCTCGCGCGTCTCGCGCTCAGCCAGGCTCCAATCCCCGTTACTCACTGTTGGGACCGCGTCCGGGTGCACCCATACAACGGAGACGCGTGTTCGAGGTTCTGCCTGCAGACGGCGCACCACAACGTCCTTGCGGGAAAGCATGCGCGCCAGCGGAAAAGGTAGTTCAGCTACCGCGCCAGCACCCGAGGCCGCGACCTCGACCATCATGCGCTGGCCCGCAACATCGTCTGGGTAATCGGCAGGGTCAAGACGCGCCCACGCCGCGGCTTCTTCTAGCGGGATTGAATCGTGTTCATCCCAGTATTCCGCGTCATGCTCGCGTGCCGTTACAACCGCAACATCCTCGTCGTAGAGCCTCACCGCGTGCAGGCGGACGCCCCGGGGGAACTCGCGGCGGGTGAGGACCTCGTCAACACTGTGGCGCACCAAAGCGACGTCCGAGCGGAAGTTCAGTAGCGCCTCGATTGCCTCAGAATCAGAGGTGCCCGCGGTCAGCTGGACCGAAACATCAGGGCGTGCGTCACCAAAACGCTTAAGCCACTTGTCAGGGCTGGTTCCAGGTGCACACCACAGACGCAGGCGGTTCAGCTGCGCGGGCATCTCAGAAGGGTGCGGGATATTAGTTTCCGGAGGTACGGACAACGTAGACGTCACACGGTGCGTTGTGCACGATGCCGGTGGCTACGGAGCCGAGCACACGGCCCAGGCCGTGAGTGCCGACGTTACCTACGAAGATCACGTCAGCCTTGTGTTCTTTAGCGGCCTTGATCAAGGCATCCACGGGCTTGCCGAACATCGCGGCGGTCTCTACTTTGAGGTCGGGCTCGTTTTCGAGGAGTCGGTCTGCCACGCGGCGAGCAAGGTCACCTGCGAGGTCGGCGTCGTCGAGAACCCAGGTGTCGGTACCGATGTTGACAACCTCAGTGTTGTCTTTGGAGTGAGCCGAAACCACAACGAGGGTGTCGCCAGTTCGTGCCGCTACATGCGCTGCGCGGGATGCAGCTTTGAATGCAGTCTGCGAGCCGTCAACGCCGACGATGAAGGTGCCCATGGTGTACTCCGTATCTGTTTCAGGTCAGTCTTGAACTGATACTAACCGCAGAACACGTGTGAGAACAGTCCTAAACAAGAAAAACGTTGGCCCGTTGCGGGAACTACTCGCGTCCCTCTTCGAAGACAGGGCATTTCTCAGCGAACTGTTTGGCTTTATCGTCCATCGCTGGGTCTGTGGCTCGTTCCCCGAGTTCACGCATCTGAGCCTGAGCTTCAGTGTTCGACATGTCTTCTGAGATCTTGACCTGAACGTCAATCATCTTGGCAAGCAGGTAGATCGGATCGGACAGCTCCGACGTACTGTTCTTCTCAGCGGCACCTTTGAGGTCCTGGCCGAACTGAGCCAGCTTTTCGGAGTCTGAGATGCGCATGAAGTCACTGAAACTTTCGATGTTTGCATTCTTCAGCGCCTGAGAGAAGTCTTCACACAGGGCCTCGTCGGGGTCCTTGTTTGAGCAACCGGTCAGAAGCCCGGCCGCAAGGCCAAGTGCGGACAAGCCAGCGATGAGGCGGGCACCTGGGTGCTTGGTGCCGCGTGTGTTGAAACGTGCTTTCATAATCTACTCCTTAAGTTCCTACTCAGGGAACAACGCTTTGGGGGGGAACAACGCTGGTAGCTAGTCCTCATCGAAGGCAGGGCAGTTCTCAGCGAACTTCTTAGCCTTCTCCCCTAGCTCTGGCTGGGCGGCCTGCTGCGACAGGTTGTATAACTCCGCTTGAAGTTCCTGATTCTCGCGGTCTTGGTCAAGCTTGGCGGAAGTAACCGCCATCTTGCCTACGACTTCAATGGGTTCAGCGTACTCAGAATCGTCATACTTCTCGGCTGCATCAACGAACCCTTCGCCGAGCTGGCTCACTTTCTCAGCCTTCTCGAGGTTCGGGATATCGTTCCCGTTGTCCAAGCCAACGGACTCGAGTGCCTTGGTCGCCTCTTCACACAGACCCTCATCGGGGTCCTTGTTCGAGCAACCAGTCAGAAGCCCGGCCGCAAGGCCAAGTGCGGACAGGCCAGCGATGAGATGAATGCCTGGGCGATGGGTACTGGGTGCACTAGAACGTGTTTTCATGACCTTCTCCCTGCTTCCTGCTTCCTGCTTAAAAGCGATGCTAGTTGTTACTTCACATCAATAACAGGGCACTTTAGTGTGGCGACCATCAACTTTCATATTGAAGTGGTCATGCACGCTCAGTTGTTTACTCGTCCCGGAAGGCCAGACACTTCTTGTAGAACTCGTCCACCTTTTCCTCTGTGCGCTCTTCATTCATCCTGACTTCAAGCGCCCATTTCTCTTCACGATATTCAGGGTTCGAGCTCTCGTGATCCGCCTTGGCTTCAGCCTCTGTGAAGCGACCATAAAGTTCCAGAGCATCTGAGTACTGCGACTCTTTGTTATTGTGAGCCGCTATCTGAAGGTTCCTCCCGGCTTTAAGTTTCTTGTCGCTGTCCTCGAGCTCGTCGGAACTTCTGGCACCGGTCGCGTTTACTGCTTTGACCATGTCTTCGCACAAGGCCTCATCTGGGTCCTTAGCCGAGCATCCAGCGAGGAAGGCAGTCACAAGACCAGCAACCCATAACCCTGCGATGAGGCGTGCACCAGAATGCTGGGCACTGCGTGCGTTAGAACGTGCGGCGATGATCCATTCCTCAACTTCCTAGGCAACTCAGCCCTACTCAAAACTGATCTCTACTCATCTCAGCACGGATCGCATAAAGATGCTCCCCGCTAGCCAGGTACTGATTTCTCAGTCCAGCCAACGGGGAGCATGTCACCTAGCCTGCGCTAGGTTCCACTAGTTCTTGAAGGCGTCGCACTTCTTAGAGAGTTCCTTAGCCTTCTCTCCGTTATCCTCGTCCCGGAGCTGTTCACCGATCTCATCCATTTCAGACTTGAGCTGATCAGCGTTCGATGGGTCTTCTTTCACCTTAGCGGCGAGCTCGGCTGACTTACCTAAGAGGTTGACAGGTTCTGCAAGGTCCGATTTGCTGTTTTCAGCTGCTGCTTTGAGATCCTGGCCGAGCTTGGACATCTTAGCGCTGTCCTCGATCTGCAGGACTTCAGTAGGCTTTTCGATGCCAGCATCCTTGAGCGCCTTGGTGGCGTCATCGCACAGCTTGCCATCTGGGTTGTTATCACCCGAGCAACCGGTCAGCAGCGCGCCTGCAAGGCCCACCATGGACAGGCCAGCGATGAGGCGGGCGCCTGGGCGACGAGTATTGGTGAAAGCTTTCACAATCTCTCCTTAGAGTTCATACCAAAATGATGACGCTACTACCTTTCACACGTTATTCGTCGCGCAAAAAGTAGTCCCGTACTACGTCCGACAGCGTACGTTAATCGGACCTGCGGGGAATAATCCGAGCGCAGATAGGACGTAAATATCACGTGAACACCGCGCGAATTCGCGATAGCTAGCTCTCCCCTAGCTCACCGCTCAAACGGTCATGGATCCGGCGGCTCTTCTCACTCATGCCCGCAATCACCAGACGCTTTCCCTGTTCGGCATATGTTGCCTCAACGCTGTCGAGCGCGGCGACCGATGACGCATCCCAGACCTGCGCTTGAGACAAGTCCAAGCACACGAGGTCCGGGTCCTCGCCGTACCGGAACATCGTCGTGAAATCGTTACTCGAACCGAAGAACAACGCCCCACGCACCTTATAGACGGCTTGGGCCACCTGATCCGCTGGTGTATCCGCAGAAAGGACGTTGCCTTCCTCGTCCTGCAGTTCCCGCTCGACCCGCACCACGTGAGCAACCTGACGCACGAACACCACAGCGGCAGTCAAAACACCCACGATCACGCCGATCGCAAGGTTCGAAGTCATCAAAACCACAGCGACCGTCACCAGCATGACTACCGTCTCTGACTTCGGGAGAGTGCGCAGCGTACGTGGCTGAATCGAGTGCCAATCAAACGTGGCGATACACACCATGATCATGACCGCAACCAATGCCGCCATCGGGATCTGCGCCACCCACTGATCGAATACCAGAACCAGAACCAACAGGAACGCGCCGGCACAGAATGTAGAGATACGTGTGCGTGCACCTGACACTTTGACGTTGATCATGGTCTGCCCGATCATCGCGCAACCACCCATACCGCCGAAGAATCCGGACGTGATGTTGGCGAGACCCTGACCCCAGGATTCACGCTTCTTATCTGAAGAAGTACCGGTGATGTTGTCAACCAGCTGGGCCGTCAACAATGACTCCATGAGACCCACCAAAGCCATCGCCGCGGCATACGGGGCGATGATCTGCAGGGTCTCCCACGTGAGTGGAACATTCGGGATGAACAGCTGCGGTAACCCATGCGGTAACTCGCCCTGGTCGCCAACCGTCGGAACCTTGATATCGAAGATCATCACCACAGCGGTAATCACGACCACCGCTACCAGTGGCGGCGGAACAGCGCCGGTGATCTTGGGGAAAAGCCACAGAATCACGATACCTGCCGCCAGAAGCGGATACACAACCCACGGCACATCAATCAGTTGCGGCATCTGCGCCATGAACACAAGGATCGCTAACGCGTTCACGAACCCGACCATCACCGCACGCGGCACAAACCGGATCAGCTTCGATACACCCAGGAGCGCGAAAACAACCTGGAAAACTCCGGCCAATAAGACGCAGGCAATGAAGTAGTCAAAACCGTAATCCCGCATCAGCGGCGCAATCACCAACGCGACAGCCCCCGTAGCGGCGGAAATCATCGCGGTACGGCCACCGGCGATCGCGATCACGACCGCCATGATGAAAGAAGAAAACAGGCCCACCGCAGGGTCCACGCCTGCGATGATCGAGAATGAGATCGCCTCCGGGATCAAAGCCAACGCCACCACGAGACCTGCCAAAACCTCGCGCACCAGCTTCCGCGGAGACTTCAACGCGCCCAGCGTCGAAATATCGTATTGCCTCATCAACGGATCGCTATGCGGCTTGCTCGCTTGTCCCCGTGCCATCGGCACTCCATTCCTTATATATAGACGCTCGCGTTCAGGCTGTCACCAGACACTTAACGGGTAGGCGTTGAACAACCTGGTGAAGGCTAAACTTACGATATGTCCGTTTCTGAGTTGTCTGCGAGCACCCAGGACTATCTGAAAACCGTGTGGTACCTCGGTGAGTGGTCAGATGCCCCGGTCACGCCGAAACTGATTTCGGATCGGATGGGGCTGAGGCTGTCCTCGGTATCGGATGCGGTGCGCAAACTCACCGAACAAGGTCTTCTTGATCATGCGCCGTACGGCGAAGTGACGTTGACGGATACGGGGCGCGCGCACGCGATTACGATGGTACGCCGGCATCGTCTGATCGAGACGTTCCTGCTAGAAACCCTTGGATACCGATGGGATCAAGTGCACGATGAGGCCGAGACACTCGAACACGCGGTGTCTGATTTCATGATCGAGCGCCTCGACGAATTCTTGGGCCACCCTGCTCGTGATCCGCATGGCGACCCAATCCCAACGACCGACGGCGATGTGGCACGCCCCAACGCAACGCTCCTCACCACGCTCGCGGCGGGCTCGAAAGCCCGGGTCGAGCGGATCTCTGACGATGATCCGCAACTGTTGCAGTTCCTTGCAGAAAACGGCATACATTTCGGCACGCTGCTCGAAGTGCACCCGAGCGCGCCTTATTCAGAAACCGTGGAGATTCTTGTTGAGGGGCAAACCGAACGACTCATGCTAGGGCGTGCTGCCTCTGATGCCGTTTGGGTAGAAGCCTTGTAGCTAACAGCACAACACCGAACACAAGCCCATAGAACAGCGACATACCCGCACTTGTTGCAGCATCGAGCACATACGCTATCCAGAACCCAGCCAGCGCCCCCACGATGGCGATGAGCACAGTGAGCGCGATCATCGCCGGTAAACGGGTGGTGAGCAGGTAAGCTGTCGCGGGCGGAACAACCACGAGGGCGATAACCAGGATCGCGCCGGCTGCGTTGAACGCGGCAGTCACGGTGACGGAGACGAGGAACATGAACGCGGTGTTCATGAGCCCGGAGCGGATGCCGAGGCTGGTTGCGAACTGGGGATCGAAGGTTGTGACCTTGAGCTTTGAATAGAACAACATAAGGAACACGATGTTGATCAGCAGAACACCCAGCATCACATAGAGGTAGGCAGGCCCTAAGTGTGTTCCTGCGATGATGAGGGGCTGCCAGGCCGCGATGTTGAGGTCGCCTGCCAGAACCGCGTGGGTATCAAGGTGGATGTTCGCGAATTCGAGGGTCACCAAGATCACGCCGGCACTGAACAGGGCGGGGAAGATCAGACCTTGCGGGGCGTCACCGGACAGTAAGCCGGTGCGGGCGAGCCATTCGCTTCCCAAGACTACAGCTAAGCCTGCCAGTGCAGCCGCGAGGATCAACAAAGGCGAGTTGAAGTTGCGGGTGAGGAAATAGCCGAAGATGATCCCGGGGAAAATCGAGTGGCTGATGGCGTCCACGAGCATCGAGTTTCGCCTCAACACAACGAAAACGCCGGGCAGTGCGCAGGCGAGCGCGGTCACTACCGCAAGCAACATGGTCCCGAGTAAGAAGCTCATGCGTGACCGCCTTCCTCGATCAGTTCCTGTTTAAGGTTCGCGCGTGCACGGGCGCGAGAAACGGCACGAGTGATGATGCTGCGTCGTGGCGCGAACAAGAGCGAAAACATGAAGATCGTAAACAGTGTGAGAACGATGAGCGGCCCGGTTGGAACTTTGCCGAGCACAATCGACAGGTATGCCCCTACCCCGCTGCCGACGCCACCGATTACGGCCGAGAGCGTGACCATGCCGGGCAGGGTCCTAGTCCATTGTCTAGCCGCTGCAGGTGGGGTGACCACGAAAGCAACCATGAGCACTAGGCCCACGGCTTTGACGCCGATCACGGTCGCGATGACGATGGTCGCGAACATGAGGGTGTCGATGGTGCGGGCCCGGAACCCGAGCACCGTGGAGTGGTCCGGGTCGAAGGTCCGTAGCGTGAATTCTTTCCAGAACACCACCACGAGGGCGAGCACGATCACCCCGATGCTGATGCTGGTTACCAGGTCCGCGACGGTGATCACGGAGGCGTTACCAAACAGGTAGTCTTGGATGCCGCCTTTGCCTGGGTAGGCGCCGTTGGCGATGATGCGCATCAAAAGCATCCCGCCACCGAAGAAAACGGTGAGAGATATCGCCATCGCGGTGTCGATACGGATCTTGGAGATGCGGCTGATGCCGTTGGCGATCAGCACCGCGATGGTGCCTACGATGACTGCACCGAGGATCAGGCCAAGCATGTTGCGGCCGTCAGCGCCCAGCACGCCGACCGCGGTAAGGAACGCGAGCAGCGTGCCTGGCAGAGCGGCATGAGAGATCACATCGCTGATGAGCGACTGTTTACGCAGATAAGCGAAGGAACCGAGCGCGCCCGCGACAAGCCCGATGGTCATGGTGCCGAAGAATACCATCCGGTAGGTGTGATTGCTGAAGAATTCGATAAGGCTCACGACGCGGACTCCAGGAACGCTTCATCCGTTACTGAAACCTCATAAGCGATGCGGATGTTCTCCCGCGTGAAGGCTTGTTCGGCCGGGCCGGAGGCGATCACGCGCCGGTTCAGTAGGGTCACATAGTCGCAGTATTGGCGTACGGTTGCGAGGTCGTGGTGCACGATCACAACGGTCCTGCCTTGCTCTCTTAGGGTGTGCAGAACCGAGACGATAGCTTGTTGGCTTTTCGCGTCGATGCCTTGGAACGGTTCATCCATGAAGTACAGGTCGGGGGCCTGCACGAGTGTGCGGGCGAGGAACACGCGCTGTCGCTGCCCTCCGGAAAGCTCACCGATCTGCCGCGAAGACAGATCAGCGATCCCCGTCTGTTCGAGGGCAGCGACAGCGCGGGCGCGTTCCTTCTTACCTGGCCGACGAATCCAACCGAGCGATCCGTACGTGCCCATCGTGACCACATCGAGCACCGTGGTCGGGAAATCCCAATCGACACTCGTAGTTTGAGGCATATAACCAACCCGTTTGCGCGCACGCGCCAGCGGTTTACCGAAGAACTCGGACGTGCCAGTCAACGGCTTCACGAGCCCGAGCATCGCTTTGATGAGGGTTGATTTCCCTGCGCCGTTCGGGCCAACGATTCCCATCACAACCCCCTGCGGGACCGTGAAGTCAACGTTGCGCAGAACCGGCACCGCATCGTAGGCAACCGAGAGGTTATGGGTACGGCACGCAGGCGTGGCGGCGCCGTGAAGAGGGCTACCCTCTTGTGGATCTGGTGTTGCGGCAGGCCCGCGTGGATCGCTCAGGTTGGTCACGTCTACTCTCCTGAGGTTTTCAGGGCGTCAGCGATAGCGCGGGCATTGTGTTTGAGCGCACCGATGTAGGTGTCCACGGGTGCCTCAGCGCCCAGGGAGTCTGCGTACAGCTCCTGGTTGGAGACCTTGACGTGCCAGCCATGGGAGCGGACAGCTTCTTTAAGGCTCGTGATCGCCTGGGGGTTAGCTTGGTTGTCCTGGAAGATCACCGGGACCTTCTTATCGGCGATGAACTTCGCGAGTTTCGCCAGCTCAGAGGCGCTGAGTTTCGCTTCGCTGGAGACGAAGTCGGTCGCGTGAACATCAAGGTCGAAGGTTTTACCGAAGTAGTTGAAAGCGTCATGACCAGTAACCAGGATGCGGGGGTTGATTTTGCCTTCTGCTAGAAGGCCGCGTGCCTCATCTACCGCTGCATCGATCTCCTTGAGGTACTTGTCGGCGTTAGCCTTGTATTTTTCGGCGTTGTCCGGGTCCACTTCGGCGAACTTATCGGCGACGTTCTTCACAACGAGCGACCACGCGTCAGGGCTGTTCCATATGTGCGGGTCATGCAACGCATTTCCCTGATCATCAGTTTCAGGCCAGTCCAGCAAGAGGTTCTTGGGGAGGCTCTCCCCCACGGCCACCTGCTTGTCACCGAGGCTTGTGAGCAGGTCCGTCATCTGGGCTTCCAGGTGTAGGCCGTTCCAGAACACGAGATCTGATTTCTGGATGGTCTCGATGTCTTTGGTGGACGGCTGGTAGGTGTGTGGGTCGCCGCCGGGGCCGACCATGGTCGTGACTTCGGCATCGGGCGCGATGTTCTTGACCGCATCAGCGAGGTATCCGGTGGTCGCGTAAACCTTGATCGACTTGCCGTCACCGCCCGCCTTGGTGTTGGAACCGCTGTCAGAGCATGCTGTGAGCCCGAATGTGGCAAGTACGGTGATCGCGATTATAGAGAGGAGTTTCTTGATGTGCTTCAAGAGAGGCAACCTTCCAATGTCAGTAAGTGGGTGAAGGGATTTCCACCCACTAGGACTGTTGATGTGCCCTGCCCAAAGCGCATCATGGTGGCATGCCTAAATATAATGTTCGATGCGCCGTAGTTGCAAACAGGGATAGCTCGTAGTCGATTCGAGGAAGGTGAATTTGGCGCGTGATCTACCGGAAGGGAGCGCAAGCAGGCCGCGTATAAGCAGTGCAACCAAGCAGCCTAAAAAAGAGCAGAAACGAAAAGAGCGGTGTTGTAACCAGACCTATTCGGTCTGCGTTACAACACCGCTCAGAAAACGTGCGCGAGGGGGGACTTGAACCCCCACGCCCTTGCGGGCACTGGCACCTGAAGCCAGCGCGTCTACCAATTCCGCCACTCGCGCGTAAACTTATTCGTTCCCTCCACGCTCGATGTGAACACATCATGTGAAAGACAACAGAGAAAAGCTTAACTGAGGATGCCTAGATTTCATAATCGACACATCCGCAACCCCGTCACAGTGCCGCATTTAGTGCCACATTGGGGCGGCTGTAACGCGCGGAAACTTCACTGATTTCAGACAGGTTGAGGCATGAACAGGTGCTTTAGGTAAGATCGGAGAACGATGTGCCCCACATCCGCCGTGCCTGAAAACCAGAATCACGGCAGAACACGGGACACACCGTAGCGCCTCGTGAACCGCGAGCACACAGCAAACACAGTTGAGAGGAGGTTCGTTGTGGGAATTGTCAGAGGATTCGAAAAAGGACTCGAGCGCCTCGTTTCACGCGCATTCCGCGGCAACTCCAACGGGACCATCAAACCCGTAGAGATCGCCAATCTAATCCGTAACACCATGGATGACGAATCTTTCTCGATCTCAGAAGGCCGCACCGTCGCACCGCACTCCTTCACAGTCCGGCTCGGCGCCGACGCGTTCGACCAGGCACGCGAATGGGGTACCGCGCTAGCGCAAGAACTCGCTGACGTCGCACTCGAACACGCGCAACGCCAGGACTATTCACTACGCGACGCCGTAACCGTAACCTTCCGCAAAGACGAATCGATCCAGCCAACACAGATCGAAGTCGATGCTTCCCTCGGCGGAACCAAAGCACCAAGCACGCCACAGCCCCGTCCATCCGCGCGCCCACAACTGAGCTCCGCGGAACAACAAGCCAGCACCCAACACATCCGTCCCACCGGCAACCGGACACCCGTCATCGAAATCGACGGCAGCCGTTACGCCCTAAGCGGCGACAGCGTCGTCATGGGCCGCGCAGGCGATGCCGGACTCCACATCAACGACCAAGGAGCCTCCCGCCGGCACGCCGAAATCGTGCGCCGCGGAAACCGTGTATTCATCCGCGACCTCGGCTCCACCAACGGAACCTACGTCAACGGATCCCGCATCGAAGGCGACGAAGAGCTACTCGACGGAACGATCATCTCGATCGGTCACGCCCGCCTGACCTTCTCCTGGCAGGACGCCCCCGAAGGAATGAGCTAACCGCATGGTCCCATTGGTAGTGACGCTACTGCGTATCTCTTTCCTCGTATTCCTCTGGATCTTGGTCCTCATCATCGTGATGTCGATGCGCCGAGACCTCGGGGTAGGAAAGCGTGCACGCATACAGCCAGCCGGCGCCCCAGCAGGCCCGTCCGGACCATCCGGGCCTGGCCCCGGCATGTCCAGCCAGCCCTCACAGGCGCCCCGCAACATCGCGCACGCACTCGTGGTTGTTGAAGGCCCAGGGGCCGGCACGTCAGTACGCCTAGCTGCCAGCCCGGTCCTGCTCGGCCGTGCGCAAGAAGCGAGCCTCGTCTTGATGGACGACTACGCATCATCCCGCCACGCCCGCTTGTTCCCGCAAGGAACCCGCTGGTTCCTCGAAGACCTCGGATCAACCAACGGAACCTATGTGGATGAAGTACAGCTGACCCGCGCCCAGCCGATCGAGATCGGCCAACGCATCCGCATCGGCAAAACCGTGATGGAGCTGCGCCCATAATGGCCCTATATTTCGACTTTGCCGCCCACTCCGATGTGGGCTGTGTACGCCGCAAGAATGACGACTCCGGATACGCGGGCCGTCACTTCGCGGTCGTCGCTGACGGTATGGGCGGCCACGTGGGCGGCGACGTCGCCTCCGCATCGACCGTGCTGGACCTCGTCCACCTAGACCGGCCCGATGTCGAGGAACCCAACACGATCCTCGCTGACGAGATCCAGTCAGCGAACATCATCCTCAACGAACTCGTTGAACAAAACCCCAAACTCTCCGGTATGGGAACCACCGTCAGCGCTATCCTGCTGGAAGGTTCCAAACTGCACCTCGCCCACATCGGCGATTCACGCGCCTACCGGTTGCGTGACGGTGAGTGGGAACAGATCACCAAGGACCACACGTTCGTCGAAAAGCTCCTCGCTGAGGGTCGCATCACCGAAGACGAAGCGAAAGTCCACCCGCATCGCAACGTGATCATGCGTGTTCTTGGGGACTCTGACGCCTCCCCCGAACTCGATATGTCTGTGATCCCCGCTACCGCCGGGGAACGCTGGATGCTGTGCTCCGACGGTGTGAACGCCGTGGTTTCCGAGGAAGAAACCGAGGAGATCGTTCGTAGCGCCGCGACTCCGCGGGAAGCCGCGGACCGCTTGGTTGAGCGGACCCTCGAGCTCGGTTCACCAGATAACGTCACTGTCGCTGTTGTGGACATCGTGGACGATGCTGACAAACCACTGTCGGAAGAGTTCAGCAACATAGAGGTCCCAACCCCTGACACGGGTCAGATCGAGGTCGCTCGCGGCGGTGACCTCGCCGCTAATCAGGCGTTGTTGCGTCACGCGATGGCTAACCGCCCGCACGAACTCGTTGGCGCCGCGCAGCTGGCGACCGAGTCGGGGCAGATCCCGATTGTCACGCAGCGTTCCGGTGAGCGTCGCGCGGCAGCGCTGCTTCAGCATCGTTCTACCGAACGTGAACGCCAACTGGCGCTCGCGGCACTTGATGAGGAGCCGCCACGGCGTCGGTTCGCGTGGGTTTTGCCTACCACGCTCGTTGTTTTGGTGCTGATCCTGCTCACGGGCGGCTACTTGGGGTACGCCTGGACCCAAACCCAGTATTACGTGGGGGTCCACCAGGGTAAGGTCGCGATGTTTAAGGGTATTTCCCAAGACCTTGGCCCTATCAAGATGTCGAGTGTGGACACCGAATCGAAGATTCCACTCGAGGCGCTGCCCGAATACACCCAGACCCAGCTTAAGAGCGGCATCGCAACGCAGTCGCGTAAGGATGCCCAGCAGATTATGCACGATGTGCGGATCACCGCCCAGCAGTCGTGCCCTGTAGTGGCGCCAGCACCGCCTGATGTTGTTGCGCCGGATAGCTCTGGTAAGGCTTCGCAGTCCTCGCCGGAGAAGGCACAGGACGGAAACCCTGGTGATGAGGCTCCGGAGTGGTGCCATGAGTTGCGTGGTGATGTTGAGTGAGCGTTACCGCGAATCGTGCAAAGAAGTTGCCAACCCGGCGTAATACCGAGCTCTTCTTGCTCGTTCTTGCGTTGGGTGTCACGGCTTTAGCGGAGTTTTTGGTTTCCACGACTGCGGGTTCCTCGCGTAATGATCAGTCGTGGCTTCCCAACATTCTCGTTCTGGGTGCCTTTGGCGTAGGCGTGAACATTTCGCTACGCATCTGGGCTAAATATGCCGACCCATACATACTTCCTGTTTTGGTTGCGCTGAACGGGATTGGCTTGGCAATGATCCACCGCCTCGACCTTGCCGGACCGCCAGAATTAGCCACCGCCGCTACATCCCAGTTGCTATATTCCGGTGTCGGCATGGCTTCTGCCGTGATCATCCTGTGGGTCATCCGCGATCACCGCGTGCTACGCAAGTTCACGTACGTGTGGCTCGCGGTCTCCGTCGTATTGCTTCTCTTGCCGATGGTTCCCGGCCTCGGTTTCGCAACCTACGGCGCCCGAATTTGGATCCGCATCGGCTCGTTCTCGGTTCAGCCTGGTGAGTTCGCCAAGGTCACCCTCGCAATCTTCTTCGCCAGCTACTTGGCTTCCAAACGTGACCTCATCCTCCTGGCAGGCCACAAGATCGGTCCCCTCCAGTTGCCTCGCTATCGCGACCTAGCGCCTATGTTGATCGCATGGTGCATTGCGATGGGCATCATGGTGATGCAGAGGGACCTCGGTAGCGCCCTGATGTTCTTTGGCCTCTTCATGGTCATGATCTATGTAGCAACCGGCAGGATCTCCTGGATCCTCATCGGCGGTGGGCTCGTTGCTCTCGGCGGCCTCTTCGCCTACATGTTCATGGGGCACGTCCGGGCCCGTTTCCAGATTTGGTACGACGCTTTCAACCCAGACATCTACTACCGCGACCCAGGCGGCAGCTACCAGGTGGTTCAGGGCCTATTCGGTATGGCTCACGGTGGTCTTGGCGGCACTGGACTAGGCGCCGGCTCCCCTGAACGCATCCCGGTAGCGAAGTCAGACATGATCTATGCCGCTCTCGGTGAAGAAATCGGCCTCGTTGGCCTCTTCGCCGTTGTCATGTTCTTCTTGCTGTTTGCCTCGCGCGGTATCCGCGCGGGCCTGGGTGCCCGTGATGGCTTCGGCAAGCTACTAGCCACCGGACTGTCTTTCGCGGTCGCGTTCCAGTTCTTCATCGTTACAGGCGGCGTGCTGCGCATCATCCCATTGACCGGCTTGACCACCCCGTTCATGTCCGCAGGTGGTTCATCCTTGCTTGCTAACTGGGTTCTAGCGGCCGTGCTGCTGCTCATCAGCCACAATGCGCGGCGCCCAGCAACCGGTGGGTTGCTCACAAGCGAAGATGATTCGCTACTGGCAAGCAAACTTTCGGCACCTGAGACGCCGTCTGCTCTGGACGCGCGTGAAGACGACCGGCCACGCCCCGAAAGCAACCACACTAGCCAGGCAAACCGGCCGAACCAGTCCAACGCTCGCCCAGGTGCCCATCCAGAGGCTCGCCCAAGCGGCCGCCGCGCCGCACATCGGGCAGGACACCAAGGCCATCGTGATGATTCCCGCCCTAGTGATGCCCGTCCGAACGCAGGAGGTGCTACGTCAGCATGAATCCAGCAATCCGCCGTACCTGGCTGGCTGTCGTAACCCTGTTCGTAGTTATCCTCATGGGCACAACCTATGTTCAGTTCATCGGTGCTGAGAAGCTCAACACCAACCCGTTGAACAGTCGACCCATCCTCGCTAACTATGACCGCCCGCGTGGCGCGATCCTTGTGGACGGCAAACCGATCGCCCAGAGCGTGAGGACTGAAAACGGTCCATATAAGTTCAAGCGAACCTACACGGATTCCAAGCTGTACTCCGGCTTGACGGGCTTCTACTCGATCAACAGTGGCGCAACCCAGCTTGAATCGACTCAAGAGTCGACCTTGTCTGGCACCTCCGATGATCAGTTCTTTGACCGTTTGAGCAACCTCTTCACGGGCAAGGAAGACCGCGGCGCTGATATCGAGCTGACCATCGACCCGGCTATCCAGAAAGCCGCCTACGATGCGTTACCGGACGGTAAGCAGGGTTCCGTTGTTGTGACTGATCCCCGCGACGGACGGATTCTCGCGATGGTCAACAAGCCGACCTTCGATGCGAACGAGCTGTCTGTAGAGAACGCGGATCAAGCTAAGCAGAACCGCGCCAAGCTCGAATCTGTTCCGGGGCTGTCGGTCAACTGGAATCCCGCTGTCTATGACCGCATCCCGCCTGGTTCCTCGTTCAAGTTGCTGACCCTGATCGCGGGGTTGGAGACAGGCGATTTCCAGATGGATGAGGAATATGACAACCCTCCGTCCTGGTCACCACCTGGTACGGAGAGGGAGTTGAAGAACTTCAGCGTCGGTATTTGCGCTAGCAAGCCGGATAAGGCCCCGCTTACCTTCATCGTTGCGCAGTCCTGTAACACTCCGTTCGCTCAGGTTGTTCAAGACATCGGTGCGGACAAGATGAAGGACGTCACCAAGCGGTTCGGTTTCGGTGAGAAGCCGGACTGGATGGGTTTGGCTCCAACCTCAGCATCGGTGTGGCCGGACACCTCCGACCCCGCGCAGCTGGCGTACTCGTCGTTCGGCCAGTTCGATGTTCAGGCAACCGCGTTGCAGATGAACATGGTTGCGATGGGTATCGCGAATGACGGGGTGATCATGCGTCCGCAGTTGATCAAGCAGGTCACGAGCCCTGACCTGCGTGTTTTGAGGCGTTTCAAGGCCGAGGAGTTTGGCCGCGCCACCAGCTCTGAGGTAGCTCAGGATATGACCAAGCTGATGCGCGAGCCTGTGAAGTCGGGTACCGCAACGCGGGCGCGTGTGTCCGGTGTGGACCTTGCAGCCAAGACCGGTACCGCAGATATTGGCGAATCAGGCAAGGTCAACGGCTGGATCACCGGTTTCTTCCCAGCAGATGAGCCTCAATATGCGGTCACGATTGTTGTCAAGAACGTCACTTATGAGGAAAGCGCTGGCTTGTCTAGCACCATCATGAGCAAGATTGAGAGGGCGGTGATGAACCGATGAGACCATCCAGCGGAATGGTTCTTGGAAGCCGCTATAAGCTCACTGACCGCATCGCGATTGGCGGTATGGGTGAGGTTTGGAAAGCTCTAGACGATGTCTTGGGCCGGGTTGTTGCCATCAAGATCCTCAAAGAGGAATATATGGGCGATCCGGGCTTTAGGGAGCGTTTCCGGGCTGAGGCTCGGCATACGGCCCTGCTTAATAATGACGGCATCGCGAATGTTTACGATTACGGCGAGGCCGATGGGTCTGCTTATCTGGTTATGGAGCTGGTTCCCGGCGAGCCGCTTTCCACCATCATTGAGCGTGAACGCCACCTGAACTCGGATTTCACTCTTTCGGTGATCGCTCAGACTGCGCGCGCGTTGGGGGCTGCGCATGCGCGTGGTTTGGTGCACCGCGATGTGAAGCCGGGCAACCTTTTGATCATGCCGTCCGGCAAGGTCAAGATCACTGATTTCGGTATTGCGCGTTTGGCTGATCAGGTTCCGTTGACTGCTACGGGCCAGGTCATGGGTACAGCGCAGTATTTAGCGCCGGAACAGGCTACCGGGCAGCAGGCTACGGGCCAGTCTGATCTGTATTCTTTGGGCGTTATCGGTTATGAGTGCTTGGCTGGTCGCCGCCCGTTCACGGGTGAGTCGCAGATCGCCATCGCGTTGGCGCAGGTCAATGACAACCCGCCGGCGTTACCTGACACGGTGGATGCCCCGGTGAATGCGCTCATCATGTCGATGCTGGCTAAGGATCCTCTGGATCGGCCGGCTAACGCATCGAAGCTGGCGATTGCTGCCGATGCGTTGCGTGCGGGTCGTGTCTCCGATGCGGTTGCTGCGGTGCCGGGGATGAAGTTGTTCCTGAATCAGGACTCTGATGCCGCCAATGACGCCCCTACTGCCGCGACGACCGTGGTGGATTCTCAGGATGCGAACCCGTCGACCTCCCAGTTGCCTGCAGTGGATTCTGTTTCTGGGTCCGCGGCCCCTTCCTTCCCGATGTTCGAATCGGGTGAGGAAGAAGGCGGCTTCCCTGGGCCTTCGGATCCGGATGATGATGAGGATGATGGCGCTAAGAAGACGTGGCTGTGGTGGCTCATTGGTCTTCTGGTGCTTGCGCTGATTATTGGTGGCGCGGTTCTGATTCCGAAGTTGACGGGTGGTTCGGCGAAGCCGAGCCCGTCGGTGAGTGAGTCTGTTTCGGAGTCAGAGTCTGAATCCGAATCTGAATCGGAATCCGAGTCTGAGTCCAAGAGCGCGGACGATACTGTGCTGGTGACCAAGTCGAAGTACCTTGGCCAGCCGTATCAACAGGCCATGGGTGAGCTTGAATCGCGTGGCTTTAAGGTTGAGGCAGAGCCTCGTCAGGTTTCCTCGGCGTCTCAAGCGGCTCGGGTTGTGGATATCGACCCGACGGGTGAGCTCGAGAAGGGTAGCAAGATCACCATCTATTACGGTGCGTTCACTTCTCCGCAGCCGGCCCCGTCGCCAACTCAGCAACAACCGACTCAGCAGCCGCGCCCTTCGCGGACGCAGCAGCCGAGCCCAACTCAATCTGAGCAGCCTTCACAGACAGAGCAGCCAAGCCCGACCTCGGATCCGCCTAGCGAAACTGCGCAGCCGAGCGCAGAGCCTAGCCAGAGTGCCCCGCAACGATCAGGTAGGCCGTTGCCATCCATTGACCCTCCAAGTAGCAACTGAGGTGACTCGTGACTGAGGACGAACAGCAAGACCGCCCCCGTCATCGGGAGGAAGAGCAGGCGGCGCAGCCACGCCAGCACACTCTGAATGATCGTTATGAGCTTGACCGCTTGATTGGCCGCGGGGGCATGGCCGATGTGTGGCTGGCTCGCGACGTTTTGTTGGGCCGCGATGTAGCCGTGAAGATTCTGCGCTCCGATTTGGCGCGGGACCCTATTTTCCAGGCTCGTTTCCGCCGCGAAGCGAAGGCTGTGGCTGGCCTGAATGACCCTACGATCGTCTCGGTTTTTGATACTGGTGACACGGATGTTCGCATCCCGGGGGAGCATTCGAGCCTCAAGGTCCCGTTCATCGTGATGGAGTACGTGGCAGGCCATACGCTCAAGGAACGCCTCAAGCATGGCCCGTTGTCGCAGAAGGACGCGATCAACGCGACCCTCGGTGTTCTTGCGGCGTTGTCGTCATCGCATAAGCAAGGCATTGTGCACCGCGACATCAAGCCTGCCAACGTGATGGTCACCAATTCCGGGTCTATCAAGGTCATGGACTTCGGTATTGCGCGTGCGTTGGCGGATTCCGCCGCGACCATGACACAGCCACAAACGGTTGTGGGTACTGCCCAGTATCTTTCACCTGAGCAGGCTCGTGGCGATGATGTTGATCAGCGTTCGGACCTGTATTCGGCCGGTTGCTTGCTGTTTGAGTTGTTGACGGGCCGCCCTCCTTTCCAAGGCGATTCTCCAGTTTCAGTCGCGTATCAGCACGTGAGTGAAGCTCCACCGCGTGCTCAGCGTTTCAACCCTGAGATCCCGCAGGCTATGGAAGAGCTTTTGCAGGTCGCGTTAGCCAAGGACCGCGAGGACCGCTACCAGACCGCGGATGAGTTCGCCGCTGCGTTGCGTTCCGTGCAGCGTGGAGAGACACCGCCGTCGCCGGCTACGCTCGCGACGCGCACCCTGCCTGCTGCGGCACCTGCGGCAGCGATTATGGGTGCAACCCAAATGCCGCAGAACGGCTCTGGGCATGCCATGAACGGGCAGCCTTTGAACGCCCAGCCTGTTGCGTTGCAGGAAAGCAATGACGATGAGGAGCTTGAGGAGCGCGATAGGCGCAGCCGGAAGGGTCTGTGGATCGCTTCTTCGATCTTCGGTGTGTTGCTGATCGTCGGCGTGGTGTTCGGGCTGCTGTGGATGCAGGCTGAACGCGAAAGGAACGCGCCAGTCAACATTCCTTCTTTGGAAAACCTCTCTCTCGAGCAGGCGCAAGCGAAGCTGAGTGAGCTTGAACTCAACTATGAGGTCAAAGAAGAGCACTCGGATTCCGTTGATGAGGGCCATGTGATCTCGACTGACCCTGCGGCTGGCACGAGCGTGAAGAAGCAGACCGTGGTGACGCTCATGGTTTCTGAGGGTACCGATAAGGTTAAGGTTCCCCGTGACGTGATCGGTAAGAATGAGCGCGAAGCCCGTCGAATCTTGGAAGAAGCGAAGCTCACGGTTTCGGATGACGTCAAGACGAAGGACTCCGCTAGCGAATCGCAGGGGACGGTGCTTGAGGTGAGCCCGAAACCTGGGACTGAGTTGCGTTTCGGTGACGAAGTCCAGTTAACAATTTCTTCGGGTGAGGTCAGCCTTCCTGACGTGACGGGGCTTGAGGAATCCGAAGCCGTCAAGAAGTTGACCTCGGATGAGTACAAGCTTGAGGTCCAGGTGACCCGCGCCGTGGATGATTCTGTTGACGAGGGGACCGTGGTTTCTCAGCGTCCAGGCAAGGGCACTAAGACCTCGCCGGGCAGCATCGTTGTGATCGTGGTTGCGGAGGCTCCGGAACAACCGAGTGAAAGCCCGTCCGATGAGTCTGAAGATGGGGGAGATGAATCCGATTCCGGAGAGGATTCTGAGGAATCCCCGTCCTCAACCATCGGAGCCGACGAATAGTCTCGGTATCGTCGAGTAGTCACCGTTGACCATCGGCCGCTATCTAGTATCAGCGGCCGATGGTCATATCAGCGTTCGGCCTTGCCACACCGGTTGCTCGCTTATGCCGTAGAGGCCGCTGACTAGCGCTGATTGACACTACTGATGAGCGGGCTGAGTTTCTCAGCCCGCTCTGCTGCGCCCGGCAGGCCAAGGGCTTCGAGCCAGTTACCGAGCATCCGATAGCCGTCTTGTGTCAGGACGGACTCGGGATGGAACTGCACACACCATGCCAGTGCGGTCTTGTGAGCTAGCCCCATGATCACCCCGTCCTGGGTTTGGGCGGTTACCTCGAGATCATCTGGGACCGTACCGGCTTGCACTGCCAGCGAGTGGTACCGAGTTGCTGTGAACGGATTGGCGACCCCTTCGAACATGGGGTGGCCCGTGTGTTCTACGAGTGAGGTTCGCCCGTGCATAAGCTGTTCTGCGTGGCTCACTATGCCGCCGAACGCCTCAGCTTGAGACTGCAGACCTAAGCAGACCCCATACAGCGGAATATTCTTTTCAGCACATATACGGATTAGACCTATGCTTATTCCGGCATTTAGTGGATTGCCTGGGCCGGGGGAGATGAGTACGCCATCGAAATCTTCTGCTAGATTCCGGGCTTCTTCGAGTGAATATTCGTCATTGCGAATAACTCTGACTTGCGCTCCGAGCTCGCGGAGATAACCCACCAGGGTATAGACGAACGAGTCATAGTTGTCGACAACAAGTACCCGACCACCCTGCAACGATTCCTGACGCTGCGCTGCCTCAGGGGTCAGCCGCTCGTGCTCACGGCCCCCTACTTGGTACCCGTGTGTCACTTGCCTCCGCCTAACGTTCCCAGAATGCTCCCGCTAACCGTGGAGTCTTGCCACGGGCTGTAGGGATTCAGCAGAGGGAAGACGTAGTTCATGAGCAGCAGGATCACAAAGACGGCAAGGAGGATCGCTTGGAGTACCCGGATCCACAGTGGGCCAGGTAGGAGCCTGAAAATGAAGCCGTACATCAGCCGTTTCCTCCCGTAGTTTTAGTGACGATGTCTTCGATTTCGGCAGGGATTGGTTCACCGCGTTTAGAGAAGTCGGTTTGTTCGAAGGTTGAGATGATGCGCTCGGCCATACTGAACGGCGGATGGCAGGTTGTCAGCGTCATAAGTTTCTCTTGCGGTTTCGCTCCGGGCTGGCCGGGTACTGGAAGTAGTACGTCGGATTGCTCCGGGCTGACGTACTGGAGTTGCCGGAGCTTATATGAGTAGATGCCGTCCTTGGTTTGAATGTAGGCGGTGTCGCCTTCGCTGAGTTTGTCCATGTCCCAGAACACTTGCCCGTGGGTTTGGCGGTGGCCAGCGAACGCTACGTTGCCCTTCTCGCCAATCATTTGGGTTTGTGGGTAGCGGCCTACGCCCACGGTGTTGAGGACATCCATCCCAATGCCTTCAGCGATGGGCTTGGCATAGTTGTGGCCGAATTTAGGGATATAGAGGATTCCCCAGGTTTCCCCTTCGATCGGGGTAGTGGGTTTACCGTCCTTGCTCTTCTTCTCGGCTTGATCCCATTCTTGGGTGACCTGGCTGATGGCGTTTTGCTGAACGGATTCGGCTTCGATGTTGGTCCACCACAGCTGCCAACCAATGAAGAGGAGGACGAAGAGACCTGCGGTGAGCAAAAGTTCAGCGATGATCCCGATGATCACTGACCCGACGCTGCGTCGCCTGCGAGGCCGTCGGGCAATTGGCTCTGCTGTCACAAGCCCCTCCTGAGTTTGTTAGCTCTATTGTGGACTCTTTAGCATTTTCAGGGTTATGTACCGTTAGAATGTGATGTTGAGCCCGAGCCCGGGAACACTAACCAATATTACAACCTGTTCATATCCAGGCGTTGAACACTGAGCCGTTGACACCGCTACGTTGAACGGGTTGAGGAGGACACGTGTCTGAATCTTCCAAGCGCGCATCTTCTAATCCGAAGAAGATCGGGAACCCTGCTGCACGTAACGCTGCGATCAAGCAGCAGGAGCTGACTCGTCGTCAGCGCCGTGAGGCCAGCGAGTTCCAGCCTGTTTCTCCTGTATATAAGGCCATCATGTTTGGCTTCATGATTCTCGGTCTGGTGTGGATCGTGACGTTCTATGTTGCCCACATGGTCGGTGTCGAGTTGCCGATCCCGAAGATCGGTAACTGGAACATTCTGATTGGCTTCGGTATCTCCATGATCGGCTTCATCATGATGTTCGGCTGGCGAGAATAGAGCCAGTCATCTTATCTACTCAGCTTTTGAGGGGCGGAAGTTCGCATGAGTTGCGGGCTTCCGCCTCTTTCGTATCTGCCTCAATAGGTGCGTGTGCTCAGCTCGATACGAGTTTGAGCCCAATCACGCACGCGATCATCCCTAACAGGAGAAGCACTTTGATGATGCTGAAGTTTTCGTCACCGGTGATCATCCCGTAGGCGACGGCCGCGGAGGCTCCTATAGAGACCCAGATGGCGTAAGCCGAACCGGTTGGCAGGGTTTTCATGGCCCATGCGAGTCCGCCCATCGAGATTGCTGCGGTGATGAAGAAGATGACCGTGGGCCACAGCTTAGTGAACCTCTCGGATTTGCCGAGGGCCGTGGCCCACACGGCTTCGAAGAGCCCGGACACGATCAATACAACCCACGCCATGCTGTTCCTCTATCTTCCTACCGTCTTGTTCGACCGTCCTATTCGACCATCTTGGTGCGAACAGCCTCCGTTCCACAGTATCCACGAGGGCATTCCGCGACCGAAGCAAAGAGCGGTAGATGTGCGATGCAGGCCGAGAAACGGCGGCTCTGGATGACAAGAGCTGTGGACGTGTGAACTTGAGTTATCCACAGGTGGGGATAAAGTGTGTGGATTGCGAAATATTCTCACAGTCTATGCACAGAAAGATGTCCGGATCCCCGGAATCACAGTCATCCCCGTATCTTAAGATCTGAAAGATCTTTCATAAATCACAACGGTGTAAGTTCTCCACACTGTGGAAAACGACTGTGGATAAACATGAAGATAACGGCAGGTGGCGAAAATTTACGAGAATTCCAAGATTCTGTCAACACCCGTGCACAAAGTTATCCACAGGTGGGGATAAAAAGTGGGAAAACGTTCGAACACATCTTCGCTAGTGCTTGCTTTAAGTAATCTTTAAGCTGGATCTTGGCCTAGGTTATAGTTAGCACAGTTTTTCTTCGAATATTTGTCCCTTATTCGAATTACACCGTTGTGTTCTTGTCCACACTGTGGAGAACCACTGTGGATAAGTAAAGACGCCGCGTGCTTTACGCGGCGTCTAGGCTAGAGGTCAGTCAGGATGAGGGACAGGGGTCGCCATCTGGTGCAGGGGTCGCCATCAGGAGCAGAGGTCAGGGTCAGTCCTCTGCCCTAGGTCAGGCTCACAAGGCTTAGCTCGCAATGTTGTACGTCACGGTGTTGCACATCACGGTGTGATGCCGTATTTCGTGAGCGTTGATGTTACGTGGCTCGTGCTCAGCCATACGGCGAGGGCAACCACTCCGGCATAGATCGCAACTTCTGCAATGCGGCGCGGTACTTCCGTCACGATCTTCTGCCGCGACACGGAGGGTTTGATTCCTTCTGTCACATCGAAGAGGTCGCTTACACGTTCAAGAACATAGGGCTGGAAGCGTGCGGTCGCGCCCAGCACGATACCTGTGATTGCTCCGCCGAGGTGGCCTTCCCACGAAACTCCTGGCATGAACAGCCCCTGGAGAAACATGATGACCACAACGGTCGAGAGGCTTGCGAACGCCGTGGTTGCTCCTTTACGCAGGACCATGAGTAGGGAAGTGCACAGGGCGAAGATCCCGCCGGAGGCACCCAGCGCCCCGTCGATGGGGCTTGTTAGCAATACGACCGCGGCACTTCCTCCCACAACGCCTACGAGGAAGACTGCTATAAACCGGATTGTGCCTAGGATCCGTTCGAGCAGCAGCCCCACGTACCACAGCATCAGCAGGTTACTCAGTAGGTGCGCTGAAGGCAGGAACTCGGTGCTGTGGACAAACCCTGAACTCAATAGACGCCACGGTTGCTCGTTAACGTAGACCCCGCGGATCAACATGTCCTCGGTGAAGCTTTCCACCACAAGCTGGACGATATAGAACGCCACCAAGACCACAGTGATGATGATTGTTCCCGGGTAACGCACCAGCAGATTCCTCATTGATATCCCCGTTCGTTTGATGTCTCCATGGTGAGAGCCCTTAAAGGCAGGTGCCCCGGCGCTGTTACAGCACCGGGGCACCTAAGTGAGCCACAAGTTACAGCTTCTTAATATCGATCGAGGAAATAACGACGTCCTCGAGTGGCTTATCGGCCGGGCCCGTAGGGACTGCGTTGAGCTTATCCACGACGGCCTTGGACGCATCGTCCACAACCTCACCGAAGATGGTGTGGTTGCCCTGCAGCCATGTGGTTGGCACGGTCGTGATGAAGAACTGGGAACCGTTGGTGCCGCGGCCCATCCGCTTACCTGCGTTGGCCATCGCGAGCTTATACGGTTCAGCGAACGTCAGTTCGGGATGGATCTCGTCATCAAACTGGTAGCCCGGGCCACCGATGCCGCGACCCAGAGGGTCACCGCCCTGGATCATGAAGTCCTTGATGATGCGGTGGAAGATGGTGCCGTTGTACAGGGGAGTGCCTTTACGGGCTTCACCCGTTGCAGGGTCGGTCCATTCTTTCTCGCCGGTTGCCAAACCAACAAAGTTCTCAACAGTCTGTGGCGCGTGGTTGCCGAACAGATTCAGAACTACGTCGCCCAAGCTCGTATGAATAGTTGCTTCATGCGTTGCAATGCTCATGCCCCCATCATCCCATGAGGCGCCCCTGTTTATGTGGCCGAATCATACGCGTTCAGTGAACAGGTTGGGGCAAGTTCTACAAATCCCAACACAACACCTCGTTTTCCGTCTAGGGTAAATGTATGGAACAACGTCTACTCATGTGTGGACGAACAACTAAAACAGGAGAGCAGTCATGAAAGACCGTTCAGTTAAGAAGACAGAAGGCGCAATTGCCAGCACTGTCGAGAATGTACGCGATTGGGCTGCTCCTAAGCTCCATGCGGCCACCGAAGCGCTTGCTCACGGTTATGAGCAGGTTTCCCCGGTTATTGCCGATGGTTTGAACACCGCTAAGGAGAAGGCAGCAGACATGATGGAAAAGGTTCAGGACGACGTCGTCCCCGCAGCTAAGGATTTCGCCTCCCGCGCGCAAGAAACCGCTAGCGAGACCTTTACGAACGCTAAGACTAAAGCTTCCGAGCTGGCAGCCCAGGCTCAGGCTGGAGCTAACGCTGGCCGTGCAGAGTTGGAAAAGTCCGCTAAGAAAGCGAAGAAGGGCAAGAAGATGTCCAAGCGTCAGTTGAAGAAGCAGGCTAAGCAGGCGGCCGAGGCGGCTCGTAAGGCAGCCGCTAAGGAGCGTAAGAAGCAGAAGAAGTCCGGCGGCAAGAAGTTCTTCTTGTTCGTCCTCTTCGCAGCGATTGGTGCTGCCGCTGTTGCTGCTTGGCGTGCATCCCGTCCAGTCGAGGACCCTTGGAAGAACCCTGCTCCTCAGGAGAAGGCCCCGACCTTGGCTTCGAAGCCAGCTTCCGAGAAGGAGTCCACTGTGGAGAAGGCTAAGGACGCCGCTAAGACCGGTGTCGATGCCGCTAAGGACAAAGCTGCAGACGTCAAAGACAAGGTAGCCAGCGACGACGCTAAGCACGCCGTCAAGGAGGCTGCTGGCAAGGCTAAGGACGCCGCTGGCACCGCAGTTGACGCCGCCAAGGACAAGGCTGCAGACGTCAAGGAGAAGGTCACTGGCGAGAAGCCTAAGCAGTCCGGCCGCCGCGCAGCCGATAAGCCAGTTGCTGAGAAGCCGGCTGCGGAGAAGCCGCTGAAGAACGCAAGCACCGGTTCGGATAACCCACTGAACAAGTAAGCGTTCCCGCTCGCAGACAGCGAGCTCAAAGACGCGAGAGCGCCCCCTCACCACACGTTGGTGAGGGGGCGCTCTCTTTATGCCTCGCTTCCTTTAACGGCCCTCACAAGGGCGTCAACAGGCCCACGGGGCGTCAAGGCGCTCAGGCCCTTCCCCTGAGGCCCTCCTGAGCCACCGGCCCATCAGTCTGCGCCTAAGGCTCCACAGGCAACCAGGGTTAAGGGTCAAAAGGGGCCGCGCGGGGCATAGGGCTGTCCCGCAGCCTGGTTGCGCAGTGGCCGTGAGTTAAATGACGAAGGTCCGGCTGACCTTTCGATCATCCGGACCTTCACTTTGTGGAGGATAGGGGACTCGAACCCCTAACCCTCTGCTTGCAAAGCAGATGCGCTACCAATTGCGCCAATCCCCCATGGTGGGCGTACCTGGAATTGAACCAGGGACCTCATCGTTATCAGCGATGCGCTCTAACCGTCTGAGCTATACGCCCGCACCATTTCCGTCTCTCACTCCGTGAGGAGTTTTGCTACGGAATTCCGCTAAGGAATCTTTCCTCAGTCGATTCTATTCCTAGAACCTTCTTGAACAAAATCGAAACGAAATCTAAACTTCAACTTTGCATCTCTCAATTTTCAAGAGATTCAGTATTCAGTTCTCATTCGTTTTGTTTCCTTAGCAGGAGCAACGTTGAAAGACTCTACCTGGTTTCTTTCTAAGTTCCAAATCAAACGTGATGTGATGTGAAACTCACGTAAACCGGACGAGACCGCCAACGTCACTGCAGGCGTCTAGTCGTCAGTTAACGTTACCGTAATTCCGCCAACAAGGGAAGCCGACAAGTTATAGATCACGGCAGCCACCATCGAAAGCACCGTCAACAGAATCACGTTGACTACCGCGATGATCACCGAGAAGCTCGTGACGTTACCCATCGACACATAATCCTTGACATCAAACTTCTTGCCTTCACCCATAATCGTGCCCAAGAAGTTGTTGATCTGGTCAAGAACACCAGCGACGTCGAAGATAGCCCAGAGCACCACAGTCGCAACAACCGTGACCACACCCAAAGCCACAGACAACAAGAACGCAAGCTTCAAAACGCTCCAAATGTCCACCTTGGACACCATGAGGCGTGCCTTACGCACCTTCGCCTTAGGCGCAGGGCGCACCAGGGTAGGGTTACTGCCACGCGCATTAGCTGGGCGAGCCCCCGACGACGCCGGACGAGCCTTCCCCTGCGAACTCACCGTTTGCGGGGCCGGGCCACGGCCCTTCCCAGACGACGCGTTAGGCCGCTGCGCACCAGGATTCTTTGAGGTACTCACTCGTCTCCTCCGTCAGTTGGCTCAGAATCAGCGCCCTCGCCCTGATCATCTATCTGCACTTCAGCAACTGTACCCGCTTCGGTACCCTCAGCGTCTACACCTGAAGTATCAGTCTCGTCATCGCCGGCTTCCTCACCGGCAGCTTCCAAGTCATGATTAGCGTTCTTCGCAACCGCAAGAATGTGATCCTTCTTGTCCGGCTTAGCGAAAATCACGCCCATCGTGTCACGGCCAGTAGGCGAAACCTGGTTCACAGCTGTACGGACAACCTTGCCCGACTGCATCACAACCAGAATCTCGTCATCTTCCTGAACAACCTTGAAACCAACCAGCTCGCCACGATCCTCAGGCAGATTCGCAACCTTAATCCCGAGGCCGCCACGACCCTGAACACGGTAATCCGATACCGGGCTGCGCTTGGCATAACCGCTATCCGTGACAGTGAAGACAAACGAAGCCTCATCGTCACGAACAACACTCATACCCAACAGTTCATCGCCTGCGCGGAACTTCATACCCGTAACACCAGACGTCGCGCGACCCATCGGGCGAAGAGCGTCATCAGTAGCCGTGAAACGAACCGACATACCCTTCTTCGAAACCAGCATCAGATCATCATGCTCGCTGGCCAAACCAGCCGAAACAAGCTCATCACCCTCACGCAGATTCACCGCGATCACACCGGCCGTACGGTTCGTGTCGTACTCCTCCAAACGAGTCTTCTTAACCAAACCATTACGGGTAGCCAACACCAGATACGGCGACTGCTCATAATTCTCCAGCGCCAAAACCTGCTGAATCTGCTCGCCAGGCTGGAAAGCCAACACATTCGCCACATGCTGCCCCCGCGCATCGCGCGCAGCCTCCGCCAACTCGTAACACTTCAAGCGATAGACGCGGCCGAAGTTCGTGAAGAACGCAATCCAATGGTGGGTCGTGGTCACAAAGAAATGCTCCACAACATCCTGGCCACGCAACTGCGCGCCACGAATGCCCTTACCGCCACGGTTCTGCGCCCGATAATTATCAGAACGCGTCCGCTTGACGTAGCCACCCTGAGTGATCGTGACAACCATTTCCTCAACAGGGATCAAATCCTCAACAGACATATCCCCGTCATAGCCACGCACAATCTCAGTGCGGCGGTCATCACCGAAACGCTCCACAATATCCGTGAGCTCCTCAGAAATCACCTCACGCTGCAACGTCTCAGAAGCAAGGATCCGCTCATAACCCGCGATCTCCTCCATCAACGCGTCATACGTGTCCTGGATCTTCTGACGCTCCAACGCAGCCAGCCGGCGCAACTGCATATCCAGAATCGCGTTCGCCTGATCATCATCGATCCCCAAGAGCTTCTTCAAACCCTCACGCGACTCATCAACAGTCGGTGACTTACGGATCAACGCAATCACGTCATCGAGCACATCCAGCGCCATCAACAAAGCAACCTGAATATGCGCCAAAGCCTTGGCCTTCTTCAAACGATGCTTAGTGCGGCGGACAATCACATCGATCTGGTGATTAATCCAGTGAATAATGAACGCATCCAGCGAAAGTGTGCGCGGAACACCGTCCACGAGCGCCAACATGTTCGCCGAGAAATTCTGCTGCAGCTCCGTGTGCTTATACAGGTTGTTCAATACAACCTTCGGGACAGCGTCCCGCTTCAGGACAATCACCAGACGCTGACCAGTACGGCCCGAGGTCTCATCCCGCAAGTCCGCGATGCCCTGAATCTTGTGGTCCTTCACAAGATCAGCGATCTTGATCGCCAAATTATCCGGATTCGCCTGATACGGAAGCTCAGTCACAACCAAGCACGTACGGCCGTCGATCTCCTCGACATTAACCACCGCACGCATCGGGATAGAACCGCGACCAGTGCGGTACATATCCTCAATACCCTTACGCCCCAAAATACGGGCACCCGTAGGGAAGTCCGGGCCCTGAATGCGCTGCATCAGCGCCTCAAGCAACTCCTCACGGCTCGCATCCGGATGTTGCAGAGCCCACTGCACACCATCGGCAAGCTCACGCATATTATGCGGAGGAATATTCGTTGCCATACCAACGGCGATACCAGCCGAACCGTTCGCCAACAGGTTCGGGAAACGAGCCGGCAAAACAGTCGGCTCCTGATTCTTGCCGTCATAGTTCGGCATGAAATCCACGGTGTCCTCGTGGATATCCCGAACCATCTCCATAGCCAACGGAGCCATCTTCGTCTCCGTATAACGAGGAGCCGCAGCGCCATCGTTACCCGGAGAACCGAAGTTACCCTGGCCCGTAGCCAACGGGTACCGCATGACCCAATCCTGAGTCAGACGCACCAACGTGTCATAAATCGCCGAATCACCGTGCGGGTGGAAGTGACCCATCACCTCACCAACAACACGGGCACACTTATTGAACCCGCGATCCGGCCGATACCCGCCGTCATACATCGCATAAATCACACGACGATGCACCGGCTTCAAACCATCACGAACATCCGGCAACGCACGGCCAACAATGACAGCCATCGCATAATCCAGATACGACTGCTGCATCTCAGTCTGCAGATCAACCTGCGAAACACGGTCACCAGCAACCACCGCGGGAGCCAAAGACTCCTCAGCGCCCTCAGCGTTCACATCCGGATCAGGAGTGTTGTTCTCACTCATCGAATTACAGCTTCTTCCTTAGCCTCAAAATCCAAAAGTCTTCCTCAGCAACAGCGCCACCGTCAGATCCACGTACTCGATCCACACCGTGAAACGCTGCGCACCCTGACGAACCTAAATATCCAGGAACCTCACATCACGGGCATTCTGCTGAATGAACTCACGGCGAGACTCAACGTCCTCACCCATCAGAACAGAAAACACCTGATCCACAGCCGCAGCATCATCCATCGTGACCTGCTTCAACGTACGGAACTCCGGATTCATGGTCGTATCCCACAACTCCGAATAATCCATCTCGCCCAAACCCTTATAACGCTGGATCGCATTATCCTTAGGCAAACGCTGGCCAGCAGCCCGGCCCTTCTCCAACGCCTCATCACGCTCAGCGTCAGAGAACACATAATCGTGCGGGGCATTCGACCACTTGATGCGGTACAGCGGCGGCTGCGCCAAATACACATAGCCGTGTTCAATCAGCGGACGCATGAACCGGAACAGAACCGTCAACAACAACGTGGTGATGTGCTGACCGTCAACATCCGCATCCGCCATCAGAACAATCTTGTGATACCGCAGCTTCTCAATATCGAACTCTTCACCGATGTTCGTACCGAACGCGGTAATCATCGACTGAACCTCACGGTTAGCCAGCGCCTTATCCAGACGCGCACGCTCAACGTTGAGGATCTTGCCGCGCAACGGCAAAATCGCCTGAGTCCGCGGATCACGGCCACGCTTAGCCGAACCACCCGCGGAGTCACCCTCAACAATGTAGATCTCGCACTCTGTTGGGTTCTTCGACGAGCAATCCGACAACTTACCCGGCATACCGAACGTCTCCAACGGAGACTTACGCCGAGCCTGATCACGAGCCTTCCGCGCAGCCATGCGAGCCTGCGCCGAAAGCATAGCCTTCCGGATCACATCCCGCGCCGGCATCGGGTTACGCTCCAGCCAGTCACCCAAACCGTCGTGGATAACACCCTGCACAAAACCACGCGCAATCGAGTTACCCAGCTTCGTCTTGGTCTGACCCTCAAACTGCGGCTCACCCAGCTTGACCGAAACCACCGCGGTGAGACCCTCACGGATATCGTCACCCGTGAGATTCTCATCCTTCTCCTTCAGAAGGTTGTTCTCACGCGCATAACGGTTGATCAACGAGGTCAACGCGGCACGGAAACCCTCCTCATGAGTACCACCCTCATGAGTGTTAATCGTGTTCGCATACGTGTGCACCGACTCCGAATACGCCGAAGTCCACTGCATCGCGATCTCAACCGAAATCTTCCGGTCAGTATCCTCGGCCTCAAAAGCGATCACATCCTCATGGATCAGCTCAGCCTTCTTCGACGCGTTCAGGAACTTGACGTAATCAAGCAAGCCCTCGTCATACTTATAATCCACCGTGCGATGCTGCGGCTTCGACACAGCCTCGCCTGCGTCCGCATCGGCCTCATCAACAACCTCATCACCGGCATCATCAAGACTGCGCTCATCAGTCAAAACGATGCGCAAACCCTTATTCAGAAACGCCATCTGCTGCAAGCGCGCACGTAGGGTCTCAAAATCGAACTCAACCGATTCGAAAATCTCCGGATCCGGATAGAACGTCTGGATCGTGCCCGTCTCATCAGTCGCAGCACCACGCGTGAGCCCCTCACCCACAACGTGGCCGCCGTTCTCAAACGTCACATTCCACTCGTAACCCTGACGCTTAACACACGTGTCAATGCGGCGCGAAAGCGCGTTCACAACCGAAATACCAACACCGTGCAAACCACCCGAAACCGCATAACCGCCGCCGCCGAACTTACCGCCAGCATGCAAAATGGTCATCACGACCTCAACGGTCGGGCGGCCCTCCGTCGGGTGCATATCCACCGGGATACCGCGGCCGTTATCCTCAACACGGACGCCACCATCGTCCTGCAGGGTCACCCGGATCGTGTCCGCATACCCGGCCAACGCCTCATCGACCGAGTTATCAACCACCTCATACACGAGGTGATGCAAACCACGCGGGCCGGTCGAACCGATGTACATACCCGGGCGCTTCCGGACAGCCTCAAGCCCCTCAAGCACCGTAATCGCAGACGCACCGTATTCCTCAGTCACCTTATGGTTGCCGACATGGCCGGTGCCCTCATGTGTCTCACCATGAGTCTGATCCCCAGACCCCTCATGGTGTTCCGAAACGCCGTTCTCCGGCTGGATATCCTCCGCCACGGTACTCCCAGTTCTTCAATCATCTACAGCGGGCGCCTGCACCACACGCACAACAACAAGCACGCGGGCACACAAAAACGCCAATTTAGATCCATTCTAGCGCGGAATAAGTACGTTCGTCGCGTTAGCAGGCCCGTAAACGCCCCTTAGACACGATGCATCCCCATATATGTAGGGCATCCCCTCCGGCCCTCCCATCCCCTCAGAACCGATCGAGCGGGATGCGGAGTACGCAATACAAGGCTCAGAATGCGGGGTTCGGAAGGGCAGTGGTGGGAACGATGCGCCGGGTGCGAAACACACGATGCCTCGCGTGCCTCACCCGTATGTGTCCCGCGGGCCCCGCCCGCCCGGAGCAGACCGCGGCCCCTTACGCCACGAAGGCGCCGCCGGCCCCAAAGCCTTGATCCGCGTCACCACGCCATGACCCACCGCAGCATCCAAACGCTTCAACAAATCATGCTGCATCAGCTGCAGATTCGTAGCCCACGCAGTAGAAGAACACCGAACCACCACAACCGAATCCTCAAAAGACTCAGCAACCGCGTGCGCGGCAACCTGCGGCCCCACAATCTCAGGCCACCGAGCCAAAACAGAACCCACCGCAACCGGTTCAGCCCAGCCCCGCGAACGCATCATCCGCTCCAGCAGCTCACCCAAACCCACCGGATCACGCCCGCCAGCATCAGGATCATCCCACTTCTGCTTACGGCTCTTACGGGCCCGCGCCTTCTGCTTAGCGCGCTGAACCATCGCCGCATCACGGCGCACATCACCTCGGGACAAAGCAAGCTTCCGCGCGCGAGCCAAAACCACCGCCGGGGCATCATCCACCAAAGCATCAAGCCCCTCAAGTTCAGCTTCGAACGCCTCAGCCTCATTCGGCTGCGCATCACAACCCTGCGTTTCAAAATCACAACCCTGCGTTTCAAAATCACAACCCTGCGTTTCAAAACTGTCCTCTTCAGGGCGCGGCTCAGGCGTTTGTGGCGTCATCGATCATCACCTCCCCAGGCGAAACACGCACCACCGTGGCATCCAACCCTTGAGGAATCTCGCTACCCACCGCGGCAGTAACCACAACCTGCTCGGCATCCGCCAGCGCCGCCACCAGACGCTGCCGCCGGAACTCATCCAACTCAGCGAACACATCGTCCAGAATCAATACAGGACGCGCCGCTTCGGAAGGGTCATCCTCCATCAGAACCCGAAACGCCGCCAACCGCAAGGCCAGCGCCAACGACCACGTCTCCCCGTGAGAGGCAAAACCCTTAGCCGGCGCGGACCCAAGCCCCAACATCACATCATCACGATGCGGACCAACCGTTGTCGTGGCACGCTCAATATCACGGGCGCGGGAAGCCTCCAACGCTTGGCTCACCACATCAGTGATGTGCACCATATCAGGGGTCAACAACGTCTGCTCCGCGACCGGGCCATCAACCGAACCCAGCGTTTCCGCCTCATCAACCACTGTCGTGAAATAACGCAACGTAGCCGCCTTAGCCCCATTCGTCAGCTCCGAATAAGCCTGGGCAACATGCGGAGCCAACAATTTCGCCACATGAATCCGGTTCCGCATAAGCGGTGCCGCAGCTTGCGCGAAATGCATATCCCACACATCAAGAGTGGCCTCGTGGGCTTCAGTGAAACCGCCCGATGCGCGAGCCGACTTCAAAAGTGCGTTGCGTTGACGCAATACCCGGTCAAATTCGTTGCGCACCGCGGCCTGATCCGGCCGAAGCTGCACCACAAGATCATCAAGGAAACGGCGCCGAACCTCCGGCTCGCCCTTGACCAGCTCCAGATCTTCAGGGACAAACAGGATCGAACGGAGAATGCCTAAAGCCTCACGAGCTCGCGAAAAATCAGCGCGATTGACCCGTGCCCGGTTCCGCCGCCGCGGATTAATCTCAACTTCAACACGCGTCAGGCGGTCCCCGCGGTTAACCTGGCCCGCGATCAACGCGCGCTCCGCACCGAAACGCACCAGCGGTGCATCCTGGCTCACACGGTGAGAATCCTGTGTAGCCAAATAGCCGATTGCCTCAACAATGTTGGTTTTACCCACACCATTGGGCCCCACCAAAACAGTAGTGCCAGGGCTCAAAGGCAACTCGAGATGCTGATACGTACGGAAATCGTGCAGCGAAAGATGCGTCAGATACACCCAAACATCACGCGTTAGGCAGACGCACCGGCATCACCAAATAGCGGAAAGACATATCCGGCTGGCCGGTTTCCTGATCAAGCGCGGTCAACATCGCAGGCTTCGGCGCGGTAGTGAACGCAAACTGAACATTCTCAGTGTCAAAAGCAGACAAACCCTCGGACAAGAACGGAGGGTTGAACGCGACCGTGATCTCATCGCCGTTGAGCTGGCTTTCGATGGCTTCTTCAGCTTGGGCTTCTTCACCCGTTCCCGCATCGAGCGCGACCTGGGCATCAGTGAATTGCAAACGCACAGGGGTGTTTCGCTCAGCCACAATCGAAACACGGCGAACGGCCTCAATCAGCTCAGGAGTAGAAACCGATGCGTGAATAAGCGATTCCTCCGGGAACAGAGAGCGAATCTTAGGGTAATCACCATCAACCAAAAGCGTAGTGGTGCGGCGCGAACCCGAAACGAAACCGACAATATCGCCGTTTTCCTCCATGCAGATGCTGAGCTCACCAGCAGAACCTAACGTCTTAGCGACATCCGAGAGGGTCTTAGCCTTCACGAGAGCCGAAGTTGAAACGCTCGAACCAGCTGGCTTCCAATTCAACTCACGCATCGCAAGACGATAGCGGTCAGTCGCCAATAGCGTCATCGTGTCATCTTCAAACTCAACCTTGATGCCAGTGAGGATCGGCAAGGTTTCATCACGAGCAGCAGCAACCGAAACCTGAGCAACAGCCCGAGAGAATTCTGTGCCATCAACAGTGCCAAGAACATCGGGCATCTTAGGCAGGCTCGGGTATTCATCAACCGGCATGGTGGCCAAGTGGAAACGGGAACGGCCACACGAAACCGTGAGCTTAGCGTTCTCAAGTTCAAGAGTCACTGGAGCCGCAGGCAAAGTACGGGCGATGTCGGCGAGCATCTTGCCAGAGACAAGCACCGAACCTTCCGTTTCGATGTTGGCATCCACGTCAAGGTGTGCCGAAGTCGTGTAGTCAAAAGCCTCAAACGTCAGAGTGTTATCCGCGGCAGTGATCAAAATACCGGAAAGTACAGGGGTCGCTGGACGAGGAGCGAGTGCTCGAGCAGTCCACGTCACGGCTTCAGTGAGCACATCACGGTCCACGCTGATCTTCACAGATTCACCTTCCGATGCGAAATACGAGGCTTTCGGTGCGCATGAGATTCAAGCACAAGAGTAAGACCTTATTCACTCTTGTGCTCAAAAGTCACACAGGGCACGTGTTTAGCCTACCTGGTTCAAATAACTTGTTCACTGAGATTTAGAAATCAGCCTGTAGGGGCGTGTAGTTCGAGCCGGGGCCGGTCGAATCACAAAATGTAATTTGGATAGATGTTTAAAGGTGGGAGGAGTAGTAACCGTTGTGGAGTTTGTGTAAAACCCGTCAGATCCGCATGATTCAGCTATCCACTGAGTGTGGATAAAGTGTGGAGAACTCTAACGCATTATTCCCATCACTGTGAAGCATATAAGAGTGAGCTAGGACTATGCGAAGCGAAAGGCATGTCACCCACAGTTATCCACAGCTCTTTGCACATTTCTTGCGGATAACTACAAAATATTCGGATTTAACCGCGTAGTTACAGGGTTAATCCCGCTGCTGCTGCCGCATCGTATTGGTCAGTTCCGTGACCTGGTTATAGATCTCGCGCCTCTCAGCCATCAGCTCACGGATCTTGCGCTCAGCATGGATCACAGTTGTGTGGTCGCGTCCGCCCATCAACTCACCGATCTTCGGAAGCGACATCTCTGTCAGCTCACGCAACAGATACATCGCGATCTGCCGTGAGGTAACCAGAGCCCGGGTACGCGACTTGGAATTGAGCTCAGCCACTGTGAACCCGAAGTACTCGGCAGTTGTGTGAATGATCGTTTCAGGCGTCAGCGTTTGCGCGCCCTCATCCGTGACAAGGTCCTTCAGCACATGTTCGGCCACTTCTAAAGTGGCGGGCTGTTGGTTCAACGAGGCATATGCCGTCACGCGAATTAGTGCGCCCTCAAGCTCACGGATGTTCGTTGAGATTCGCGAGGCGATCGCTTCCAAAACCTCGGGAGGCACCGAAAGATCTTCAGCCTCAGCCTTCTTACGCAGAATCGCGATACGCGTCTCCAGCTCAGGCGGCTGAATATCAGTGGTCAAACCCCACTCGAAGCGCGAACGCATGCGGTCTTCAAAGCCTGAGAGTTGCTTGGGCGGCAAATCCGAGGTGATCACAACCTGCTTGTTGTGGTTGTGCAACGCGTTGAACGTATGGAAGAACTCTTCCTGAGTTGCGTCCTTGTTCGCAAGGAACTGGATGTCGTCAATCAGCAGGATGTCTACGTTGCGGTACATCGCCTTGAAGCTGGTGCCCTCGTCATCACGAATCGAGTTGATGAAGTCGTTCGTGAACTCTTCCGAGTTGACGTAGCGCACCCGGATTCCGCGATACAGATCGCGTGCATAGTGCCCGATGGCGTGCAACAAGTGGGTTTTACCGAGCCCCGAACCCCCGTATATGAAAAGTGGGTTATATGCCTTAGCGGGCGCCTCCGCTACAGCCACGGCCGCGGCGTGGGCGAAACGGTTCGATGAACCGATCACGAACGAATCGAAAACGTATTTAGGGTTCAGCCGCCCAAATTCCGCCGATGTCGATGGGGGCTGCGGCACGGCACGGCCAACCGGAAGCATGGCTGAGCCAGATGCCGCGCCCTGGCTCGCATCGAGCCTTTCAGCCGCGCGTTGGAAACGCTGCACATCCGCTTCTGCACGCAAGAATTCACCGTTATCGTGCGGCTGTCTCGATGTGTCCTCGTGCTCAAGAGGGTAAGGGGCAATTGTCTGATAGCGGTTGCTATCAAATTCCTGGTGGTTGAAGTTCTCGCGCGGCCGCTCAGCTGCGGCATACTCGCCGCGGTCATCATATTCACCGCGATCGAACCGACGGCGCGGATCGACATTCGAAGAAACGGGGTGTGGATCCAGGATTTGCAGCTCGTTGGCGGGGGAGACCTCGTTGCCGCGGTAGCGGTCGGGGCTTTCCGCAACTGAGGTATCCGCATCGTCAGCACGGGTTTCGATGGTTGCATCGATTGAGAAAGCGCACAGCATGTCCTGACCAAAAACGGTGCGCAGAGCATCATCGAGCGGTTCACTCAGCACGCTTTGCAGAGTGTCGCGAGTCAATTCGTTAGGGACAGCTACCAGGAACGTGGTTCCAACACGCCCCTGTGGTTGCGCTAATTCGAGGTAGCCGCGCTGACGGGGTGTAACGCGCGGGTCTGCACGCAACTCTTGGACCACTTTCCGCCACTGATCGGCGGTTGCGTCCTGAGTGCTCATCCCAGTTTCCCTTCTGTTAGCGCATAGATGACGTGAACGGTGCGATCAGGCGGGGAGTCAAGAAAGGACTCGGCGCCGACACAGCGAACACACAGCTGAGACTACGGTACAGCCTGTGCAAAAGATAGACCCCAACGGCACTACCGTACCCGTACCCACCACAGGTTGACGAACTTATGCACAGGAAAATGGGGATAACTTGGACTGTAAACGCAAGTAATCCCCAGAGTTCTCCCCAGGCTGTGGATAACTTTCGTGAACAGGGTGTGAAAAGAATGCCTAATTAAGGTGATTTGAGCTGTTTCGTGCATGCAGCTGCGCACATCAGCGTGATTCACCTAACCCGGGTTTGACCCGCAACAATCAAACTGGCTACACTGGATCAGTTCCGTGCGTTGCGGCGTGCCCAAAAGGTGCACCCGCGAACCTGACAATGAACTGGCCAAACGGATACAACATCGTCCCGGTTAGTCCTCGTTAGAGCACGGTTGTAAACGTGATACAACGCATCCATCCCGTTACATCCCTCAGGCATAACCCCTCAGGCACAGCGGGCGATGCCCTAACTGACGTCTCGGAGTGTTCAACGTGACCAAGCGGACTTTCCAGCCGAATAACCGCCGCCGCAGCAAGAAGCACGGCTTCCGCCTGCGCATGCGCACCCGCGCCGGCCGCGCAATCCTCTCGACCCGCCGCAACAAGGGTCGCAAGAGCCTCTCTGCCTAACCCGCTCGAGCCCGCGTCCGGAACCACACGGTAACCGGACCAGCTCAAGCGAACCCAACAACGGGTGTTTTCGTGCTCCCACAACAACATCGAGTACGCAAAGGCAACGAACTGCGAAACGTAATGCGTTCCGGTACCCGTAAAGGGTGCCGGAACGTCGTTGTCTTCGCTACACCTACCAAGAACCCGGTTCCACGCTTTGGATTCATCGTCTCCAGAAAAGTAGGAAACGCGGCAGTACGAAACCTAGTCAAGCGTCGACTACGCGCCAGCGCATGGGAGATCATTAAAGAAGGCATCCCAAACCACGACGTGGTGGTACGTGGCCTACCCGCCGCAGCTCACGCAGACTACAACACCCTCAACACCGACCTCCGCAACGGACTACGCAGAATCGGGGTGGACATCAGTGGCACGCAACAAAAATAGACGCACACCACACACCCACCTCAACCCTGCCCGCGCAACGGAATCAAACTCAACCCGACAGCACAAAGCAGCTGAACAGCGCGGCTTAGCTGAACAACACAGTTCAGCGGAACTACACAGCCGCAATGATGAGCGCAGCCTCGCCGAGCAGCTGGGTCCCGCACCCATCGTCCCTGACAACCAGGCACCCGCAGTACCGTGGTGGCGCCACATCGTGGACATCCCACGCAACCTCATCATCGGCTTCATCAAGTTTTGGCGGCTTGCCATCTCCCCGCTCTACGGAGATGTGTGCCCCTACTATCCAACCTGCTCCGCCTACGGGCTAGAAGCAGTAACAAGCCACGGCGCCATCAAAGGCTCGTGGCTCACCGTATCGAGAATCGCTCGATGCCACCCATGGACCAAAGGGGGAATCGACCCGGTGCCACCCGGCAAACGGATTTGGCCAGAGTCGAAGGCACCGAAGATCATGGTGTTAAACCATCCCCTGCATTCGTCTCAGCCGCACACCGCGGCTAAGGAGCAAAGCGGCGCTTTATGAATTTCTTTAACTGGCTTCTGACCCCATTCCGCTGGGTCATGTCCTTCCTCATGGACATGTTCCACAGCTTCTTCACCCTGATTGGGATGGACCGGGACTCCGGCTGGACCTGGACTCTCGCGATCGTGCTGGTCACGGTCACGGTCCGCGCCGCTTTGATCCCTGTGTTCGCACGCCAAATTCGCGCCCAGCGCGCAATGCAGGTTGTGCAGCCAGAACTGCGGAAACTCCAACAGAAATACAAAGGCAAACGCGACCAGCTGTCACAGCAGGCGATGCTTGCCGAACAGCGTGCACTGTTCAAGAAGCACAACACCTCGATGTTCGCGTCCTGCATGCCGTTGCTGATTCAGATGCCGTTCTTCTTCGCGCTCTTCCAGGTGCTGAATGGCTCGACCCACGCGGCTAACGCCAACGAAAACATCGCGGCACTCTCCGCAGAGAAAGTCCGCTCCTTCCACGACGCCACGATCTTCGGCGCCCGCCTCTCCGACACCTTTGTTGGCACGCTCGGTAGCGGCTCACCTAAGGCATCCGTGATCATCGTCGCGATCATCCTGATCATCGCGATGGTCGCCCTCATGTTCATCACGCAGCGCCAGCTGATGACCAAGAACATGACCCCGGAATCCCAGCAGGGCCAGTTCGCACGCCAACAGCGCATGATGATGTACTTCCTGCCAGTGGTCTTCGGTATCGGTGGTATTAACTTCCCACTGGGTCTGCTGGTTTACTGGACTGCAACCAACATGTGGGTTCTGGCCCAGCAGATGTGGGTTATCAAGCACAACCCGACGCCTGGTTCGCTTGCCGAAAAGGAACTCAACATCCGCCGCGCCGCACGCGGTCTTCCGCCCATCGGGCAGAAGGATGCACCTGCAAAAGAAGAGAACACTAAAACAAATCAGACGCACGTGCGTGGCCAGCGTATCCAGCCGCAGCGTAAGAACCGGAGGAAGCGTAAGTGATGAATAACGAACAGTTGCAGGACCTCGAAGTCACCTCCGAGAATGACGCCGAGCGCGCCTCGGATGATGCCCAGCCTGAGCGTGAAACCGGTAAATCCCTCACGATGCAGCGCCTGGAAGAAGAAGGCGACGCCGCAGCTGACTATCTCGAAGAACTCCTGGACATCGCTGACTTGGATGGCGACATCGACATCGAGGTTCGTGGCGGACGCGTCTACGTTTCAGTAGAAACCGAAGATGACGATGCGGACCTTCAAGAACTCGTGGGCCGCGACGGCCGGGTCTTGGACGCCCTGCAGGAACTAACCCGCCTGGCAGTTCTGGCGCACACCGGCCAGCGTTCACGTTTCGTTCTAGACATTGCCGGCTACCGCAAGGAACGCGCCGAAGAACTCAAGGACATCGCGAAGAAAGCTATCGACGCCGTCAACGAGACAGGTGAGCCGGAATCCCTGGAACCGATGACCCCGTATGAACGCAAGATCGTTCACGACGTCATTGCGGAAGCTGGGCTTGTTTCCGAATCTGAAGGTGAAGGCACCCGCCGCCACGTCGTCGTGCACCCTGCTGAGGACGCGAGCTAATGACTCCACAGACCAACGGTGAGCAGCATCGTCCACAGGATGATGAGCAGCGCCGTCCCGGTACTGGCCCGGAAGGCCCGCGGGTTGATTCCTCGGAGATCGCGGTAGCTCCTGAAGATGCACCGCGACCGAGTGAGCAGGAGCTTCCCGCGGTTGAACACTATTTTGGTGACCGCGCGGGGCTCGCTCAGAGATACGTGGGGCATCTGGCTTCCACTGGTATTGAGCGTGGCCTGCTTGGTCCACGCGAGATCCCTATTCTGTGGTCGCGGCATGTTCTCAACTGTGCTGCTTTGGCCGATGTGATGCCCGAAGGCGCACTGGTTGCTGACGTCGGTTCCGGCGCTGGATTGCCGGGTATCGTTTTGGCTCTAGCGCGCCCTGACCTGACTCTTGTCTTGATTGAACCGCTACAGCGCCGTTGTCAGTGGCTTGATGAAGTGATCGAGGACTTAGGCCTGAGCGACCGAGTCGATGTGGTTCAGGCTCGCGCCGAACAGATGGTCGAAACCTTAGATGTTGATGTGGTGACGGCCCGCGCAGTGACTGCGATGCGTCAGCTGGTTCCTTTGACTCTTCCTCTGATGCGTGGGGGAGGGGAGCTGATCGCGTTGAAGGGCCGTTCGGCTGCGGCTGAGGTTGAAAAGGCTGCGAAGGTGATCCGGAAATATAAGGGCCGCGATGTCCGGATTGAAACTGTGGGTGAGGAATGGCTCGCCGAGCCGTCAACCGTAGTGCGGATCGTGGTTGATCCTCGATAAGGTTGAACTCTGAAGGTTATGGATGAGAGGCGCAGGAATGCTCGATAATAATCAGGCCGGCGACAATATTTCTGGTGATTCGAATTCTGCCGCTGAGGTCTCTTTTCCTGCAGGCGATATGAAGCGTCCCGAAGCGACCCGCGTTATTACGGTGAGCAACCAGAAGGGCGGGGTAGGGAAAACCACCACAACCGTGAACCTGGCTGCCGCGCTTGCTTTAGAGGGCATGCAGGTTCTGGTGATCGATAACGATCCCCAGGGTAACGCCTCCACCGCGTTGAATGTTCCTCACTCTTCTGAAGTTCCCTCGACCTACGACGTCCTGATTGAGGGGACACCCTTGTCTGACGTTGTTCAGAATTGCCCTGACGTGGACAACTTGGTTGTTGCTCCTGCGACGATCGATCTTGCTGGCGCCGAAATTGAGTTGGTCTCCCTTGAGGACCGTAACGTGCGGTTGGCTACAGCTATCCGGGACTACGCCGAGTACCGTGAGGCCAACGGCCTCCCTCGTCTTGATTTCGTTTTCATTGACTGCCCGCCGTCGTTGGGTCTGTTGACGGTTAACGCTTTCGTTGCAGCGCGTGAGGTTCTGATCCCGATCCAGAGTGAGTACTATGCACTCGAGGGTTTGAGCCAGCTGTTGAGCAATATCGAGTTGATCCGTGAGCATCTGAACCCTGAGCTTGCGGTGAGCGCTATCTTGTTGACCATGTACGATGGCCGCACCAACTTGTCCTCGCAGGTTGCCGAAGAGGTTCGGGGGCATTTCCCTGATCAGGCCCTAGATTCCGTGATTCCACGTTCGGTGCGTATTTCAGAGGCGCCAAGTTTCCAGCAGACTGTGCTGACGTATGACCCGACGTCCACTGGCGCCTTGGCATATATCAACGTTGCGCGGGAACTTCTGAACAAATAAAGCATTTTTACTTGAGTGCACTGTTGATCCGCTGTCAACAGTGGATTCCTTGATCGAGTCCTTTTACCTGACCTGCCCTAAGGGTATCCAAGGCGCAATTTCCGTATTTCGGCTCACTTCTCGGCCATTCGAGTCTTTCGGAGCGTTTCACGTGAAACGCGGACCTACGGATACAACGCGTCTACGAGTACGACGGACTCATGAATGCAACGTGCTTCTGAATGCGGCGGGCGCATCAATACGATGGGCGCAGATCGGAACCTTTCGAACCGGCAGGGGAGCGGACGGAATCCATAGTGGTTTGCTGCAGCGTGGAGTCAGTTCTATTAGCTTTCACGCGTTCAGAAGCTGAGCCGGAGGTAGAGCTGTAGATAGTTAGACTTTCGGATACATGCTGCAGGGATTCTCCGGGCGTCACTGGAGACATTGACTCGTCGAGGTAGATGCCGCCTAGCTGGTGAATGGCTCTGGTCTAACTAGCTGACTGCGTATGTGCACTAGTTCTCTGGTCTAAACGATGCCAGTGGGGTAGGAGGGTCGCCTGCCACCTGCACGATCCATGCACGTAGCTGCTGAGCCAGGTGAGTAGGCTCCGGTGTGCGTGAGTGCTTCTGAACAATAGGCAGACAATCTTCCCGGTTGTTCGGCTTTCTGTCCTTGAAGCCCGGCGTTCTTCAGTAACGGCAGGAGCGTAGTTCTTGTTTCCGCAGGAACGTGGCAACTAGGTGATGTTATGAGAACCCGGTGATGCTGAATGCCAGTGCCCGTTTCACGTGAAACGCAGGGAGTAGAGTGGTTAGCAGGTAAGCGACAAGGCGAATTGTTGCAGCGTTGCAACGCTAACTGAAATAGGGTCTTGTGCGTTTGAAGGCGTCTCAGTTCTCGCGCACATGACCTCAGAGAGCTATGCGGGGACGCCTGCAACGAAGGGGATCCCTGCCTACTTACCATATGCAGTTAGGACGGGCGCAAGGTGAGAGTAGACGCAGCTTCTTGGCTACTTCCTGCCAGAATCTTTGGTTCACGCCATTGTGAGCCTCTAGTCACCTCAACCTGTTCACGTATCTCTCACGTCATCCTTCAAACCATGTTTCACGACATCCTTCACCCATCTGTTACGACATCGTTCCCACCGCGAGAGAGGGTGGGACTAGTCCGCCGACGTAGCCCATGCCGAGACAGAGGTTGCATAAAAACGCGCCTATCCCGGTGTCAAGGAGGAACGACAACACCGGCGTACATCAGCCGCAGCGGCAGCAAAGTCGTCCTGGAGAACCGGGATCCGCAAGACTGCAAGTACGTTGCCGGGCCGCCTTTGTTAACCGCGCTAAGCGGAACGATGTCCCGGCACATTACATTTGTCCTGTAAGTACACGAAACGCTGCGAGAGATAAACGTGCTCGTTGGACCGTTTCACGTGAAACCCAGGCATGAAACTAGCCGCCAATAGGGATGGAATCCGTATGAGGCGGAGCCCACGGCTCACTGTACTGACCAGAAAAGATGTCTTGCGGGGAAACCTGCCGAATCCAAGGCCGCGATTAGCGCCAAAGCGGATAAACTAGTTGCGAGCGAAGGAGCGTTTAGATGGCCACACCACGTAGGCGCGGTCTCGGTAGGGGACTAGGTGCACTCATCGGGGCGAGCACCCCGCAGCAATCCGCCAGCGAAACTACAGCGAACAACGAAGATACAGAGCAACAAGCCAAGACTCGTACAGAGGCTGCGAAGGACGTGACTCGTACGAAGGCATCTTCTCAGTCCTCGGCTACATCTGCCGAGACCGGGTCTAAAAAGTCGAAGACTCAAGCAACACAAAAGTCTTCCACCCCTAAGGCAAAATCTGCGACGACCAAGACAGGTAGCGCTCAGGCGTCGCAGAGTAAGCCCACGTCGACCAAAGATGATGCGAAGGCAACCAAGAGTGAGGCGCGTACACCCGCTGCGAAATCTATAGCAAGCAACACAACTGGACGCTCTAAGGCGTCTGAGGTTTCACGTGAAACGCAGGCAACTTCAGCCTCCAATGTCCAGGGTGGTAAATCCGCGCGGAAAGCAACGGGGGATAAAGCTAACCACAAGCGGCGCCCTGTGGACTTCTTCTTCACCACCGAGGCGGATCGCAGCACTGAACATGATTCAGTAGACGGCAGTGGCGCCAACGAGAC